>MAFD01000029.1:0-62005 GCA_002013775.1 Mycobacterium sp. D16R18 | reverse complement strand
CGCGGCCGGCATGCTCTCATTGATGTCGGCGAAATCGGCGGCGCTGGTGGGCGTTTTCATCTCGGTGACCACCGTGCCGGCCGCGGGATTCGCGGTGGTGGCGGCGACAGTGGGGGAATGGGAAATCGCTGGGCTGTCCGTGCTGCAGCTCGCGGTCAACCTTTTCGGCATCGTCCTGGCCGGGGTGTTGGTGCTGCTGGTGCGGCCGCGCGGGCTGCGCTAGGCGATATCGCCGATATCGCTAACCCGCTGATCGAACTCCTCGTCGGGATCGCCATGAGCCAGTGCGGGATCGCCGTACTCGTAGGGCCGTGAGACGAAGACAGTCCCCATGCCGATCTCTCGTGCGGCGCGCAGGTCATACGGATGTGCGGCCACCATCGCCGCGTCACCGGGCTTGATGCCGAGGTAGCCGAGCGCGCGCCGATACACCACCGGGTCTGGTTTGAAGCTGCCGAATACCTCTGCGGTGAGGACGGCATCCCACGAAATACCCAGGCGTTTGAACAGATTCACCATGGTGGCCATATCGGTGTTGGACAGGGTGGCGACGACGGCCCGTGCACGCAGCCCCGACAGGCCGGCGGGTACGTCCGGCCACGGAATCAGGCGCTGCCAGCTCGACGCGACGAGCTCGGCGGTCGCAGTGTCCGGGCGTGGCAGCCCGAACGTCTCGCAGACATCGGCGAAGCCGTGCGCGTACAGATCCTGTACCCGCGTCCAGTCGTCCACTGACTGGGCCAGGTTGGCGACGCGGTCGAAATAGTCCGCGCGCCAGGCACGAGTGAAACCGGCGGCGTCGACACTGGGAGCGTGCTCGGCAACCGCGCGCGACACGGGTTCGAAGAAATCCAGCAGCGTGCCCTGCACATCGAACAGGTATGCCTTGTACCGCAACGTGCCTCCGCTCAGTAGGTGCTCTTCGGTGGATCGGTGCGGGTGATGCCGGTGACCTCGATGACGGGAATCGACGACGGGCCGCGGTAGCTCTGACCGCCCGGCACAATGCCGGTCGCCGAGATCCAGGTGTTCTCCGGAAGCGCCGATGCCGACGCGGCCGCCGGACCCGTCATATGCAGCCGCGCCAGCTGGGCATCCGCGGCACAACACACGATGACGATCTTGGCCAGGTCGGTGTGCTCGCCCTCTTTGAACGTGAACCCGGTGACGGTGATGGTGCGACCGCTCAGCGTGTCCGAGGAACCGGCGGCAATGCGCATCAGGACCTCCGGCAGGGGCACCGAGGGCGCGTCGCCGGGTGGCAGTGGGGGAAAGGCCCGCCGGGGCGTGTTGGCTGATGCGCCGATGTTGGCCGGCGCGATGGAGCGCGCGCTGAGGGCGGGGGGCACGATGAAGATCAGCAGAACTATTGGCAGCACCAAAAACCATGTGGCGCCGTGCTTGTGGGTGTGGCCCCCGTGGCCGTCGTGGTCATCGTCATGGTCGGTGTGGCCGCGACGCACATCGCGGAAGATGGCGGCCAGACCGAGCCCGATCACGATGACCGCTGAACCGGCGAGCCACGGCAGCAGCCCGGGCTTGACGTAGCGAGTGAAGGTTCCGGTTACCGCGATCATTGCCACGCTGACCCCCAGCAGTATCAGCAGTGTGTTCTCCGTGTCGCGCCTCATGAGGTCCCCAGCACCGCCAGTCCGACACCCGTCGCGACCACGGTGGCCACCACGAATGTCAGCGGCGCAAATCGGGCCGCGAAGGGCCGTCCGAACATGCCGGACTGCATCGCGATCAGCTTCACGTCGACGGCCGGCCCCACCACGAGGAACACCAGCCGCGGAATCAGCGGCATCATCGTGATGCTCGCGGCGACGAAGGCATCGGCTTCCGAGCACAACGCCAGCACCACGGCCAGCAGCGCCATTGTCACCACACCCACCACAAGATTGCCCGCCAGATGCTCGAACACCCAGGCCGGAACCAGCACGTGCAAAGCCGCCGCAGCTACCGCGCCGATTGCCAGGTACGAGGCCGCCTGCAGAAAGTCGTGCCGCGCAGCCTCGGTGAATGTCGTCCAGCGCGAAGACGATCCGGCGTGCGCGGTGGGCAGCTTGCGAGTGACCCAGCTGTCCCGTCCCCACCGTGACCACGCCATGCCCATCACCATGGCGGTGAGCAGGGAGGCCACCGCGCGTGCCAGCACCATCTTGGGCTGGCCGGGGAACGCGACCGCGGTAGCGACCAACACCACCGGATTGATGGCCGGCGCGGACAACATGAAGGTGAGTGCGGCCGCACCGACGGATCCCGGTCCGTACAGTCGGCGCGCTACCGGAACCGAACCGCATTCACAGCCGGGCAGCGCTGCACCGCTCACACCCGCCACCGCCACCGCGGCGACGGATCGGTTCGGCAGCCACCGCGCCAGCCGTTCCGGGGTGACGAATGTCGCGACGAGCCCACTCACGATCACCCCGAGTGCAAGGAACGGGACGGCTTGAACGAACACCCCGCAGAACACCGTCCCGGCGGTCGCCAGCTTTTCGTTGCCATCGACAATCCCGCGTAACCAGCTCGCCGCCAGGGCCATCGCGATGAGTGCCACCACCAGGATCTCGGTCGAACCGAACCAGCGTCGGGACGAAGAGGCGGCCACCGTCATCCAGCCATCCTGTCAGCGCAACCTGAGAACACGGCGCAGCAGTGGCACTCTGGTGTGGTGACCGATGACACACCCTTCAACCAGCAGCCCGCTGCGGTGATCAACGAATTCAACGACGGCATCACTCAGGAGTTCCGCACCAACGGCGGAGAGGTCGGCGGACAGTTCGCCGGTGTACCGATCCTGCTCCTGACCAATACCGGCGCCAAGAGTGGACAGCAGCGGCTGAATCCGCTGGCCTACTTCGACATCGACGAGAAGATCTACATCGTCGGCTCGTTCGGCGGCGCCGATAAGGACCCTGCCTGGGTGCACAACCTGCGCGCACATCCACATGCGCATATCGACATCGGAACCGACGGATACGAGGTGGTGGCCCACGAGCTTTCGCTGGGCGAGCGCGATGCGCTGTATCCGAAGGTTGTCGAGCAGGTTCCCGTGTTCGCCGACTACCAAGAGAAGACGGACCGCGCCATCCCGATCTTCGAGTTGCGCCGCGGCTAGTCGAGGAACCTGCGCGCCAGCGTCTTCGGCGCCTGGCACAGCCAGGCCTCGGTGATGAGTTCGGTGAGGTCCGGCGGCGGAATGGCATCCAACCGGGCGAGCACGATCGGGTAACCGTCGAAATGTGGCGTGGTGAAGTACACCTGCGGTTCCTCGGCGATCAGTGCGCGTTTGACGCCCTCATCGCCGACGCGGGCGCCCAGTATGTCGCCGTCGGGGGCCGAATCTCCCAGTGCTGCCAGATCACTCTTCCGCAACGGCCGTTCCCAGACGAACAGTTTTTTGCGCACCTTCCACACCCGTGGGGAGGTCTCGAGCGCCTCGGGAAGCCCCGATGCGGCGCCTGTTACGTCATCCCAGGTGGCCACAGGTTCATTGTGCCCTGAATCGCAGGCCATGCGGGTGAGGCCAGGTTATGGTGGGATCAGCCGATGGGCATCAAGGTGGCGCTGGAGCACCGGACCAGCTACGTATTCGACAGACTCGTGCAGGTGCATCCGCACGAGATTCGATTGCGCCCCGCTCCGCATACCCGAACTCCCATCGAGGCGTACTCGTTGCGCATCGCCCCCGACGATCACTTCATCAACTGGCAGCAGGATGCCTTCGGTAATTTCCTTGCCCGCGTGGTGTTTCCGGAGCGGACCCGGCGGCTATCGATCACCGTCGGACTCATCGCGGATCTGAAATCGGTCAACCCGTTCGACTTCTTCATCGAGGAGTGGGCCGAACACGTCGGGTTTGTTTATCCGGCGGCGTTGGCGGCGGATCTGGAGCCCTACCTCAAGCTGGTGGACGAATCCGTGCCCGGTTCGGGTCCCGGTGAACTGGTTCAGGCCTGGGTGTCCAACTTCACGATGGCGCCCAACACGCGCATCATCGACTACCTCGTCACGCTCAACCAGGCGCTGTGCTCGGATGTCGGTTACGCGGTGAGGTTGGAGCCTGGCGTCCAGAGTCCGGACACGACACTGGCGGTGGGTATCGGTTCCTGCCGTGACACCGCCTGGTTGCTGGTATCAATCCTGCGGCAGAAGGGGCTTGCCGCCCGCTTCGTGTCCGGATATCTGGTGCAACTGACCTCGGATATCATCGAAATCGACGGTCCCTCAGGGCCGGTCGCGGATTTCACCGACCTGCATGCCTGGGCCGAGGTGTACATCCCCGGTGCCGGATGGGTGGGGCTGGATCCCACGTCGGGGTTGCTCGCCGGCGAGGGGCATATTCCGCTCTCGGCGACTCCACATCCGTCGACGTCCGCGGCCATCTCGGGGGCAACCGATATGTGCGAGTCCACCCTCGATTTCTCCAACACCGTCACCCGGGTGCACGAAGATCCACGAGTCACGCTGCCGTACACGACAGCGGTCTGGGAGGCTGTCACCGCATTGGGTGCGGAGATCGACACCCGGCTCGATACCGCCGGAGTGGGGTTGACGATGGGCGGCGAGCCGACATTCGTGTCGGTCGACGACCAGGTCGCCGAGGAGTGGACGACGGCGGCCGACGGACCCCAGAAGCGGATACGTGCCTCCGACCTGACCGCACGCCTGAAAGCGCTCTGGGCACCAACAGGTTTGGTTCAGCGCAGCCAGGGAAAGTGGTACCCCGGCGAACCCCTGCCGCGTTGGCAGATCGGTTTGCAGTGGAGGCGCGACGGCCAGCCACTGTGGTCTGACCCCGAGCTCCTCGCCGACCCCTGGGCCGAGGACCGTCAGTGGTCTACCCCGGAGGGCGCCGACCGCGCGCTCCTGCTCGCTCTGGCGGGTGATATCGGGCTGCCCGAGAGTCAGGTTCGCGCGGCGTATGAGGATCCGTTGAGTCGACTCGCCGCATCCGTTCGGCGTCCCGAGGGAGATCCCGTCGCGGCGGCCGATGACCCAGCACCGCAGGAAGACTCGGAAGACCGACGTTCAGAATTACTGGCCCGCCTGGACGATCAGGTGACCGGGCCGGCCGCGTACGTGCTGCCCCTGCACCGCGGGGAGGACGGCGGCCGCTGGGAAAGCGCCGACTGGACACTGCGCCGCGGACGGATTGTCTTGACGCAAGGAGAGTCCCCGGCAGGTCTGCGGCTCCCACTGGACTCCATCTCCTGGCAGCCGGCGCCGCACCCCACCGAGGCGGACCCTCTCAGCGCCACCGCCGAACTCGGCGCACAACGTTCCGGCGCGGACGCCGTCGTCGTGCCCGCTGACGGAGCACCCCCCACGGCCCTGGTCGCCCAGATTCGCGACGGGCTGCTGTATCTGTTCCTGCCGCCGGTGCAAAGCCTCGATGACTTCGTGGACCTCATCGCGCGCATCGAGGCCGCAGTCACCTGCCCGCTGGTGATCGAAGGGTACGGACCGCCACCGGATCCTCGGCTCGAAGTCATGAGTGTCACGCCCGATCCGGGGGTCATCGAGGTCAACGTGACCCCCACCGGGGGTTTCGCAGAACAGTCCCGTCAGCTGCAGGTGCTGTACGAGGAGGCGCGGAAGGCGCGGCTGACCACCGAATCATTCGACGTGGACGGCACCCACACCGGCACCGGCGGCGGGAACCACATCACGCTCGGGGGCCGGACCCCAGCGACGTCACCGTTGCTGCGTCGCCCCGATCTGCTCGTCTCGCTGCTGACCTACTGGCAGCATCACCCCGCGTTGTCCTACCTGTTCTCGGGACGGTTCGTCGGCACCACATCGCAGGCCCCTCGCGTCGACGAAGGCCGCGAAGAGGCGTTGTACGAGTTGGAGATCGCCTTCGCGGAGATCGATAGATTGACGAAGACACCCGACCGCGATCCTTCCGAAAAGGCCGCTCCTTGGCACGTGGACCGGGCGCTACGGCATTTGCTGACCGATATCACCGGCAACACCCACCGCGCGGAGTTTTGCATCGACAAGCTGTACAGCCCCGACAGCGCCCGCGGGCGTCTGGGCCTGCTGGAGCTGCGCGGATTCGAGATGCCTCCGCATTTCCAGATGGCAATGGTTCAGTCGCTGCTGGTACGCGCGCTGGTGGCCAGGTTCTGGGAGCAGCCGCTGCGCACACCGCTGATTCGCCATGGTGCAAACCTGCATGGCCGTTACCTGTTGCCGCACTTCATTATTCACGACATCGCGCAGGTTGCTGCCGAACTGCGTGCGCACGGCATCGCCTTCGAAACCAGCTGGCTCGATCCGTTCACCGAGTTCCGGTTTCCACGGATCGGCACCGCGGTGTTCGACGGCATCGAGATCGAACTGCGCGGTGCCATCGAACCGTGGCGAGTGCTGGGGGAGGAGGCGACCGCCGGAGGTGCCGCGCGATACGTGGATTCCTCGATCGAACGTGTGCAGGTGCGGGTGATCGGCGCCGACCGGTCCCGATATGTGGTCACCTGCAATGGAGAGCCCATCCCGCTGCTCTCGACCGCCAACCCGGACGTTCAGGTGGCCGGCGTCCGGTACCGGGCCTGGCAGCCGCCCAGTGCGCTGCATCCGAGCATCACTGTTGACGACCCGCTGCGCTTCGAGCTCATCGACACGGCCAACGCGTTGTCTCGCGGTGGCTGTACGTACCACGTGTCGCACCCGGGTGGCCGGTCCTACGACGACCCGCCCGTCAATGCGGTGGCCGCCGAGGCACGCCGTGGGAGGCGCTTCGATGCCACCGGTTACACCACCGGTCGAGTCGATTTGTCAGACTTGCGCGAGAAACAAGCCCGCATGTCTACCGATGCCGTGGCGCCCGGCATCCTTGATCTGCGCCGTGCGAGAACGGTAGGGCGCAGGTAGGCGGTCGATTGGGCGTAGGAACGGCAGCGTAACGGGAAGGAAGGTACGACCGGTGGCAGCACCTGCTTCGGGGGCTCCCGTCGGACCCGACTTCTCTCTGGCCGATAACCCGCTGATCGGGCAGTACCGCAGCATTCGTGCCCAGGGGTCACTGTTCGAGGTCGGACGGCGGGGCAGCCAGGCGGGTTACGACGAGTTCCTGGCGCCCGATGGCAGCGTCCGCCCGGCCTGGACCGACCTGGCCGACGCCATCGCGCAACGCGGCCGTCCCGGTTTGGACCGCCTGCTCGATCGCGTCCGCACCCTCGTCGACAGCGACGGCATCACCTACATGGATCCCGGGCGCGTCTCGGCATCTGTGCCGGCGCCCGATGCACCCACTCATCCGGTGCCGTGGCGTCTGGACGGGCTCCCGCTGCTCGTGGACTCCGACGACTGGGACGCCCTGGAGGTTGGTCTGACGCAGCGGGCCACGCTGCTAGACGCCATCCTCAGCGACCTGTACGGGCCGCAGGAGTTGATCAGTTCCGGCGCGCTTCCGCCACAGCTGCTGTTCGCACACCCCGGATATGTCCGCGCGGCCCACGGCATGGCCTTGCCCGGCAGGCATCAGCTCTTTCTGCTCGGCAGTGATGTCGGCCGCACCGGCACCGGCGAGTTTCGGGTGAATGCCGACTGGACGCAGGCGCCATCGGGCGCCGGCTATGCGATGGCGGACCGCCGCGTGGTGGCTCACGCCGCCCCCGATCTCTACGAGAAGGTGGCGCCGCGGCCGACCTCATCCTTCGCACAAACACTTCGCCTGGCACTCATCGATGTCGCTCCGGAGTCGGTCGAGGATCCGTCGGTGGTGGTGCTCAGTCCCGGTATCCACTCGGAGACATCCTTCGATCAGGCGTACCTCGCATCGGTGCTGGGTTTTCCGCTGGTCGAGTCCGCGGATCTGGTGGTGCGTGACGGCAAGCTGTGGATGCGGTCGCTGGGCACCCTGCGCCGGGTGGACGTGGTACTTCGTCGCGTCGACGCCGCCTATTCCGATCCGCTGGATCTGCGCGCCGACTCACGGCTGGGAGTCGTGGGCTTGGTCGAGGTACTTCGCCGGGGCGCGGTGACCGTCGTCAACTCGCTGGGCAGCGGGGTATTGGAGAACCCGGGCCTGGCTCGTTTCCTGCCGGAGCTGTCGCAGCGGCTGTTCGACGAGCCGCTCGCCTTGTCTGTAGGTCAAATCTGGTGGGGCGGCATCGATGCGGAGCGCTCGCATCTGCTCGCGAACGTGGGCTCGCTGCTGGTCAAATCAACAGTGGGGGAAGAGGTTTACACCGGACCATTGCAGTCAGTGCAGACCCTGGAGACATTGCGGGCGCGCATCGAGGCGGCGCCCTGGCGCTGGGTCGGTCAGGAACTTCCCGAGCTGTCGGTGGCCCCCACGTATCTGCGCTCCGGCGCCCTCACCGCGGCGCCGATCGGTATGCGACTGTTCACAGTGGCACAGCGCGGTGGTTACGCGCCGATGATCGGCGGTCTCGGATACGTCGCCGCTTCCGGATACTCGGGATCGACGCTCAACAGTATTGCTGCCAAAGATATTTGGGTTCAACAGCCGGATCGCGATCAGACCGAGCGGGCCCTGACGGTGGCATCGCTGGATCTGCCCACCGGTCGATTGGCGGGCGCCGACGCGGTCAGCTCACCGCGCGTGTTGTCCGACCTGTTCTGGCTGGGGCGGTATGGAGAGCGTGCGGAGAATCTGGTCCGGCTGTTATCCGTCACCCGGGAACGGTTCCACGAGTATCGGTATCGGCAGTTCATGGAGGCCAGCGAATGTGTCCCGGTGCTGTTGAAGGCACTTGGCGACATCACCGGTACCGACACCGGCTCCGAGGATTTGGGCACCCAGTTGTGGTCATTGACGGTCGACAAGGAGCGAGTCGGATCCCTGGCGCAATCGGTGGAGCGGCTTGGTTTGGCGGCACGCGCGGTTCGGGATCAGATGTCCAACGACACCTGGATGGTGCTCGGCGGCATGGATCGGGCCATCGCGACAGCGGGGGTCGAGTACGACGATTCCACCCGGTCCGGCGGTAGCCCCACCCGTGCCGACGATACGGTGCTCGCCGCCACCCAAACTCAGGTACTGGCAGGACTTCTCGCCCTGGCAGGCCTGGCGGCGGAATCGACGGTGCACGATATCGGCTGGACGATCATGGATATCGGCAAGCGCATCGAGCGCGGTCTCGGCCTCACGGCCCTGCTGCGTTCCACGCTCACGACGGTCCGCGGCCGTGCGGCCGAGCAGTCCGTCACCGAGTCCACCTTGGTGGCGTGCGAGTCTTCGGTGATGTATCGCCGTCGCACTCGGGGCAAGATCAGCCTTGAGGCCGTTGCCGACCTGCTGCTGTTCGATGCCGTCAATCCGAGATCGCTTCTGTATCAGGTGGAGTCGTTACGCACCGACCTCAAGTCATTGCCGAGTGCCTCGGGAACCTCACGCCCGGAGCGGTTGGTGGAGGACTTGGTGACGCAGCTGCGGCGGATCGATCCTGCCGATCTGGAGTTCGCGGGCGAGGACGGGCAGCGCGACACACTTGCAGATACCCTCGACAACGTCCATCAGGCGTTGCGCGAATTGTCTTCCGTGGTAACCAAGACGCACCTGTCGATGCCGACCGGTATGCAGCCACTGTGGGGCCCCGACCCGAGGCGGAGATTGCCGTGACCGATGGTCCCCGCGCGGGCGCCTCACCCGTGATCCGGTACCAGGTGACGCACCGCACCCTGTACAAGTACTCCGACGACGTCACCAGCTCGTATGGGCGCGGCTACCTCACGCCGCGTGAGACCGATTGGCAGCGTTGTGAATCGAACGAACTGATCGTCGAACCAGAGCCCTCGGACAGTTCCACCGGCAGGGACGTGTACGGAAACCTCAGCTCGTACTTCCACGTCACCACGCCGCACCGGGAGCTCAGCGTGACCGCCCGCTCGATCGTGGATGTCAGCGCTCCGCGGCTTCCCGCTGCGGGGTGGGAGCAGGCGTGGGAGCTGGCCCGCCCGGCATACGGGGAATCAACCGGGGCCGGTGCACTCGCTGCCGAGTTCGTGCTGGATTTGGTGCCCCCCGAGATCACCGACGATGTACGCGCCTATGCCGCGGTGAGTTTCACCGCCGGGCGCCCGCTCGGGGAAGCTGTCGTAGATCTGATGGGCCGGATCTATCGTGACTTCCAATACCGGTCGGGGTCCACCACCATTTCCACCAAGGTCAGTGAAGTACTGGCCGCGGGGGAGGGCGTCTGTCAGGACTTTGCACGCATGGCGGCCACCGCGCTGCGCACCCAGGGACTCGCGGCGCGCTATGTATCCGGTTACCTCGCAACCAATCCGCCGCCCGGGAAGCCTCGCTTGGTCGGCGCCGACGCCACCCATGCGTGGGCGGCGGTGTGGGTACCGCCCGATGGATGGGTCGCGTTCGATCCGACGAATGACACGATTGCCGATGGGCGGTATGTCACCGTCGCCTGGGGTCGTGATTACGCGGACGTACCGCCCTTGCGCGGCATCATCTATACCGATTCCGACAGCAGCACGATCAAGGTCTCGGTGGACGTCGCACCGTGTGAGGAGAGCCCCGCTCGTGCGTGACTTCATCTGTCCGCAGTGCGGCCAGCATCTGGCGTTCGAAAACTCGGTGTGCCTGGCCTGTGGCAGTCATGTGGGGTTCTCACTCGGGGATAAGGCTCTGCTGGTCATCGCCCAGGACGACGGGCCCGGATTCGTTGACTCGGGCAATCATCACCTGTGCGCGAACCTGCATGTGGCCGAATGTAATTGGCTGGTGGATGGCACCGGAACGGATACGTTGTGCGCGTCCTGCGTGCTGACGCGCACCCGGCCCAGTGATTCTGACGGCACGGCCTTGCCGGCTTTCGCCGAGGCAGAGAGGGCGAAGCGCCGTCTCATTGCCGAGCTCGCCGAGCTGCGATTACCGGTCACGGGGCGAGACGTCGACACCGAGTTCGGACTGGCCTTCGATCTGCTGTCCAGTGAAGACGAGCAGGTGATGACGGGACATCACAACGGGGTGATCACGCTGGATCTCGCCGAGGGCGATGACGTGCACCGTGAGCAGCTTCGTATCTCGATGGATGAGCCGTATCGCACACTGCTCGGGCATTTTCGTCACGAGATCGGGCACTACTTCTATTACCGGCTCGTCGAAACCTCTGCAGACTATGAGCAGAGGTTTCGCGCGCTGTTCGGCGATCCGGATGCCGACTACCAGGCAGCACTTGATCGGCACTATCAGCAGGGTGCGCCCGAGGGCTGGCAGGCGAGTTTCGTTTCCTCCTATGCCACCATGCATCCCGCCGAGGACTGGGCGGAGACCTTCGCGCATTACCTGCATGTCCGGGACACGCTGGACACCGCCGCTGCCTTCGCGCTGGCGCCCGCGGGCGGCACCTTCGATCGCAGGGTGCTGGGCCCCAGCGGATTCGACACCATCATCGAGATGTGGCTGCCCTTGGCGTGGTCGCTGAACATGGTCAACCGCTCCATGGGGCGCGACGATCTGTACCCGTTCGTGCTGCGCGGTCCGGTGCTGGAGAAGATGCGCCTGATCCACGAGATCGTCATGGCCGTGGGAGATGCCGCGGCCGGGTGACTACCCGCCCGGGGTGGCGAACACGAACAGGGCCATGAACGCGACATTGATGAAGAAGGTGGCCTCCACCAGGCTGACGGTTATGAAAAACGGTGTAAACAAGCGGTTCTGAGATTCCGGCTGGCGGGCTACCCCGGCGATGAGCTGCGCTCCCGCCATGCCGTCGCCGATACCTGCGCCGATCGCACCGCCGGCTAGGGTGATCGCTCCGGCCAGTAGTGCGTTGCCCATGAGGAGTTCAGTGGCCATGATGTGCACCTTTCGTCGTCGTGGCATCCAACATTGCGGCGATGACGTCCACCGCCGCCCCGATACCGTCCTCGCCGTGAATGAGTCGTGAGAGACGTTGGGCTTCTTGGCGATACCGTGACTCGGTGATCACCTCTGTCATCGATGCCGAGAGCTCGTCGGCGCGAAGCGACGCACGCGGCAGTGGTGTACAGGCGGCGCCGATTTCAGACAATCGGTGAGCCCAGAACGGTTGGTCCATGATGCCCGGGACGGGAATGCATGGAATGCCGGCCCGCAGCGCGGCCGCAGTCGTTCCGGCTCCGCAGTGGTGTGCGACAGCGGCCATTCGTGGAAACAGCCACGAGTGCGGAACATCGTCGACGGTGATGACGTCATCGCCCAGGCCGGCGAGTCCGGCCCACCCGCGTTGCACCACCGCCCGCACCCCGGCCACACGTATCGCATGGGCGATGGTTTCCGACAGCTCTTGTCCTCTGGCGGTGGCGGTGCTGCCGAAACCGACGAAGACGGGAGCGGGACCGTTGTCGAGAAACTCGCTCAATTCTTCTGGAGGTAGCCAGGTTTCGTCATGATCGGGCCACCAGTAGCCGGTCAGATGCCAGTGCGGTCGCCAGTCGAGGGGGCGTGGGACGACGTGACGGCTGTAGCCATGCATGATGGGCCAGCGTCTGGCTCGGACGTCGTGATAGCGGCGCAGTGATGAGGGGGCCAGTCCGAGGTGGTGGCGCAGATCATCGATGAGTGGCGTGTAGATCCGTTCCCCGGACTGGGCAAGGCGCCACACCAGCCGGTTACCCCAGGTGCCAAACGACCGGACGGTCAGTGGCGGTGGCGCAAATTCGGCAGTGGGACAGGCCGGTTGAAGACAGAGGCCTGCGCTGGGTATGTCGAGCGCCTCGGCAACGTGATAACCGAGCAGGGTGCCAACTGGGCCCTCGGCCAGCAGAACATCGGCATCGTGCGCCGTTTCGGCCATGGCCTGGCCGACTCCCGCAAGTCCGGCCCGCATCTCGGCGAGAGCTGCCCGCGAGGGGCGCATCCGTGTGCCGTCCACAAGTGCCTGACCGTGCGCGGAGTCTCGGGTTGCCGCCTCGGTATCGCCGGGTAACGGCCGGAATTCCAGACCGGCCGCACGTACCAGGTGCGCGTAGGGTTCTTGCGCGGCAATGGCTACGTGCGCAGACAGGCTGTCGCGCAGCCGTTTTCCCAGCCCGGTCAGCGGCGCAACGTCCCCACGGGTGCCGTATGCGCTGAGCACGATCGTTGTCATGGCGCCACACCGACGGCTTTGGTGAACATGTCGACGAGCTGTTCTCCGTATCCGGTGGCGTCATAGTCCGGGTCGCGTCCCAGCTCCCACACGGCACCATCGAGCGCCGCCCGCAAGGCGTTCTTCATGAACCGGGGTGACACCGACTCGAACTCACCGGTCGCGACGCCGTCAGTGAAAATCGCCTCAGGATCCATCGCGGCGAACTCGGCGGGGGGTGCTACGCCGGCTGCTGCCTGGTCGAACCGCAGACCATCCTGATTGCGGTAACCGGTGATGATCTCCAGTAGGGCGATAGCGGCCACCCGGTTACTCGCCACGAACTCGATATTGGCTCTGATGTAGGCCGTGAGACGTGCGAGCGCGGTGCTCTCTGCGTGCACTGCAGGCACGATGATGGTGGCCGCGCGAGTGAAGACTTCGAGCATCACGGATTCGATGACCTCGGTTTTTGATGTGAAGTGGTACAGCACCGCGCTCTTGGCCACTCCGACGTGCTCGGCAATTTTCGCCAGCGATGTCTGTGGATACCCCGCACCGGCGAGCACTTCGATGGCGCCGGCCACTATCTGTGCCCGTCGGGCCCGTTCTGTGAACGTCAACGTCTCTGCAGACCGCATGGTCTTAAATTAGACCGATCGGTCAGGACGTGCAAGGGCAACGTCTGCGACCAACACTGGCAAATGCATGAATGTGAATTCCGAGATGAGTGTGTGCCGCCCCACAGTCTTATAAAGACGGGGTAAGGTGAGGCGGTAATGACGACATTATTGGCAGACCCCGTCGCGCAGGTTATCGCCACAGCTGAGGAGTTGCTCTCCAGGCGCGCGGGGGCGACCGTGACGTTGGCTGAACCCGAAGATCTCGGTGGCAGCGGGCCTGCGATCGTTATTCGGGTCCGCGCGGTGCAGAACCCGTTTGCGTTGCCGAAGTCCATGGTGATCAAGCAGGTCCCCGAGGGGGGATCCAATGCCGCCGTGCTGCGCGAGGTCGTGTCGTATCAGTTCGCAAACTCCCTGACCGCCAAGCATCGGCCCGGCCCGGAGCTGGTTGCCTACTCGATCGCGGAACGGCTCATCGTGCTCACCGACCTGGGGTCCGCGCCCACCATGTCCGAGCTGCTCGCAGAGCGCAATCGTGCTGCGATAAACCATGCATTGATGGCGTGGGCGCAAGCCTTGGGGCGGATGCATGTCGCCACGGTGGGGCGCGAAGGCGACTTTGCTGCGCTGCTCCGGCGCCTCGATGTCAAGAAGGCCGATGTCGATCCGACACAGCAGCGCCTCGGCGGAGCGGACACCATCGCCCCACTGCAGCAGATCCTGAGGAGCGAGTACTCCCTCGAGGTGCCGCCGGCACTGATTGCGCGCCTACAGCAAACAGCTGAACTCTTCGAGAGGGGCGGCGTTCGAGCCTTTAGCCCTTCCGAGGTTGCGCCCGACAACATCCTGGTCACCGAACACGGTGTCCGAATCCTTGACTACGAGTGGGGCGGATTCCGCGACATTGTGCTGGACATCGCGCACGCACTCACTGTCTATCCGGAGTTCCTCGGCGCCACCGAACGCGGGGAAGTCGCCGAGCTCGACGATGCGATGACCGAAGCGTGGCGTTCCGATGTGGTGTCGATCGCCCCGGCACTGGCCGATGACGAGACGCTAGCGCGACGCGTCCTGGATGCGCGATTGATGTGGGTGTGGCTCGCCACCCACGAGTACTTCACCGTCGACCTTGACCTCGACGATGACACAGTGGCCCTGGGAAACCCCGCGCCCAGCCATCCCGCGCTTCTTGGGCGCTGGATGGCACTACATGCGGCCGCCGAGCGTGTGGGTGACCTTGTCGTGGCGGCCCATGCGGCAGACGTCATCGCGGCGCTGCGCGGCGAGACTTTTACCGAGGACTGAGCTAGAGCTCGAACTTCATTCGGTCAGTCTGATCGAATCATGCTCGAGGATGGCCGGGGTGGCGCATTGCGCATCACCGGTCATCGCCGCGCAGGTCACCCTCTCCCGCCGGTGGCGTAAACAACGCCTCGTGCCGGTGCCTGCAGCGTGAGCTGCTGAACGGCAACCGAATCCGCTGTTAGCGTCACTGCCAATCAGGGCGGTCCGTAGGGAGGCAGATGGTATCGGCGTCGACGGACGGTCCGGGGCTCCTCGAGGCACCCTCTGCCCGTGCCAGGCGCGCCACTGCACGGCGACCGATATCGCGTAAAGTGCAGTCGCACAACCAGATCCGGCGGGTTGCGGTTCTGGTTCTGCCATTCATAAGCCTTGCGATGGTGGTCGCCGGATGGGATATCGCGGTGCGCCTTGAGCTGTTCTCGGCTCGACTGTTGCCGTCGCCGGGCGCCGTGGTGGCGGCCGCGCGTCAGATGTACCTCGACGGCACATTACTCACCGACGCATCGGCGAGCTTCCGGCGGGCATTGCAGGGTTTCCTCCTCGGATCCGTCATTGCGGTGACGGTTGGAGCCCTGACCGGTCGGAGCCGGATCGCTCGCGCGCTGCTGGAACCGACCATCCAAGTGCTGCGGCCGATTCCGGTGATCGCGTTGGTTCCGTTGGCCATTCTGTGGTTTGGGATCGGGGAGGAGTCCAAACTCTTTCTCACCAGCCTGGGCGTCTTCTTTCCGGTTTGGGTGAACACCCACACGGGCGTGTCATCGACTCGGGATGACTATCTGCGGGTCGCCGCATCCGTCGGTGCGTCGGGTTACCAGACATTCAGCCGTGTGGTGATTCCGGCATCGCTGCCATTCGTCCTGGTGGGGCTTCGTCAAGGCATCGCCGCGTCACTGATTCTGATCGTGGCTTCGGAGCAATCCGGGGTGACTGAAGGTCTGGGATTCCGGCTTGACCAGGCCCGGCTATTCAGCCAGCCCGAGCGGTTGTTCGCATGTCTGGTGGCGCTGGGGGTCGTCGGAGCACTCGCCGACCAGATCTTCCACCGGCTCACCCGGCGGCGCGTGCGCTGGGCGCAGGAGCAGGCATGACGGCGGGCGGCATCGACATCGTCGGGTTGACGGTGCGCTACGAGGGCGGTCCGGCAGTCGTGGAGGATCTCGATCTGACCATCCACGGCGGCGCGTTTGTCGCGATTCTGGGACCGTCGGGATGCGGAAAGTCCACGGTACTCAACTCGATCGCTGGATTCGTTCGGCCGACCGCGGGTTCTGTGCGCTTCGACGGCACCGTGGTCACTGGACCGGGCCGCGAGCGGGGCGTCGTGTTTCAGCGAGATGTGTTGTTCCCCTGGGCATCCGTGGGCAGTAATATCGAATTCGCCTTGCGGGCAGGAAAGCTCGGACGTGGCCTACGGCACGCCAGGGCGCGCGAGTTGATTCGTGCAGTTGGGCTCGACACCGATGTGATCTCGAAGCTGCCACACGAACTGTCCGGCGGTATGCGCCAACGGGTCGGTATCGCGCGGGCGTTGGCCAACAGCCCGCGGGTGCTCCTGATGGACGAACCGTTCGGCGCACTCGACGCACTCACTCGCCAGCAGATGCAGGACCTGGTCATCGCGTTATGGGGGCGCAGCGAGACGACGATCGTCTTTGTCACTCACGATGTGGACGAGGCGATCCGGATAGCGACCTCGATTGTGGTGATGAATCGCAGTGGGGGGATCGCTGCTCACCTTGCCAACCCGCTGCCCAGACCGCGTCCGGCGAGCCGACTGGCCGAGTTCGACGCGTATGCCGGATTACGCCGGCGGCTGCACGATCTGCTTCACACCGACGATTACCCGGTATCCATCGGAGAGGAAACAGCATGATCGCCTTGCCCAACTTCACGAAGTTATCCACGGTGATAGCAGCGACTCTGGTCGTATTGGGCGCCGTGGTGGGGTGCGCGGGGGACAAGAGTGGCGATGCCGAATCTCTCACGCTGGGCTGGGTGGTGGACCCGTCCTGGGCCCAGGTCCCGGTGGCCCGTGACCTCGGCTACTTCACGCAGCAACACGTCAACGTCAAGATCGTGCCCTTCCCGACAGGCGCAGCGGCACTGGAGGCGCTGGCCGGAGGCGCCGTGGACATCGCGAACGGCGGCGACGTCCCGACATCGGCGGCGGTGCTGAAGAATCCACACATCCGAGTGATCGCCGACGGATCCCGTTGGTCTGAGGGACGATTCGTGGCGAGGCGATCGGCGGGAATCAATTCGATCGCCGACCTTGCGGGCCGCAAGATCGCCGTTCCGCTGGGCAGTAGCGCCCACTTCTTCGCCAGCAAGTTCCTTTCCGACGCGCACGTGGAGGCCAACCTCGTGCACACCGGACCCGCCGAGATTGTGACAGCGATAGCCAATCGGGATGTTGATGCGATCGCGGTATTCCAGCCCGCATTGAGCAAGGCGGTCGACGCGCTCGGCGGTGATGTCATCGAGCTGCAGGGCGCCCAGAAGTACAACCAGCACAGCCTCTTTCTCGCCAACGCAGATGCCATCGATTCCAAGAGGTCTGCCGTGTCCCGCTTCGTCGCGGCGGTGGCCCGGGCCGACGGACCGCTGACCGAGCGAAGGCCCGAGGCGCTCGCCGCTGTCTCCAAGGCGGTGGGACTCGAGGCCAAACTGATCGGGGTAGTCACCGCGGAGTTCGAATACAAGACCGGTATCGGTACGGAGCTGGCACCTGACCTGGCTGATCGTGCGCGGTGGGCGCAGGGTATCGGGCGGATTCCGGCAGATCAGAAGCTGCCCGATTATCAGAGCGTGATCGTGCCGTCGTTCGTACAGGAGAACCACTCATGAGCGGTGTCGTGCTGCTGGGACTTGGTGGAACCATCTCCATGCACGAGACTGACGCCGGAGCGGTTCCGGTGGCCGATGCCGCCGAATTGACCACGGCAGTATCGGGTTTCAGCGCTGCCGAGAGCCTGGCGTTGGTGGGCGGGTCTGAGGTGGACTTTGACCTGCTGGAACGGCTGGTGCGGCGTGCACGCGAGATTGTGTCCCGGGGTGCCGACGGGATTGTGGTGACCACCGGAACCGACTCCATCGAGGAGGTCGCCGCGTGGCTCTCCTATCGCGAGAACTGGTCGGTGCCAGTGGTGGTGACCGGTTCGATGATTCCCGGAGCCCGCTCGGACAGCGACGGGCGCGCTAATCTCGCCGATGCGCTCGCGGTAGCCGCATCGGGAGCCGATGTCGATCCCGTGGTGGTTTTCGCGGGAAAGGTGCTTGCCGGTCGGGAAGTCGTGAAGGTCTCCGGGGTGGTGCGCGATGCATTCGATGCTCCGGGTCGCGGCGCGATCGGGACGGTGGCCAGCGGCATAGTCCGATGGCATCGAAGGCCGGAGCGCCTTGCTGCTCATGGTGATCCGAAAGACGCACTGCAGCCGGTACCGCTGGTGATCGGGGCGCTCGGTGACGATGGAGCGCTGCTACGGGCAGCCGGCCACGGACGATCCGTGATCGTGGTTGCCGCCAACGGTTCGGGAAACCTCCCGCCGAGGCAGGCGGCGGCGGCATGCGACCTGATCGACGGTGGCACACTTGTCGTGATCACCACGCGGGCGGTGGACGCTCGCGTCGCCCCGACCTACGGTTATCCGGGCGGGGGAGCCGGATTGGCTGCGCACGGAGCACAATTCGCCGATGGCGTCTCGCCGCATCGGGCGCGACTGTTGACCACCCTTGGGGTGGCACAACGCAGAGACCAGGACGGGCTGCGCGCACTCATCGAAACGGAGGTACGGCCGTGACCGATGTGCTGGTCTCGCCCGATGTTCGCGAGCTTGCGCGCTTCACCACCGAGTTGGTGGCCAAGGGGCAGCCGTGGTGTGAAAACAGCCTCGATGGCCCGGCGCGGACACCCGAGGAAGAACGCATCGCCCGCCCGTTGGCCGACCTACTGGAAGGCTGGGGCTTCTCAGTGGAGCTGGTCGGGCGTTCGCCACGTCGACCGAATGTGCTGGCGTACAAACGGTTCGGCGATGGTCCGACACTCATGCTCAACGATCATTTGGACACCTATCCGTCTGGGCCGCCCAGCCGCTGGCAGGTATGCACCGAGAGTCCTTATACGGCAGTGGAATTAGATGGACGTATCTACGGGCGAGGCACCTCGGACACCCGTGCGAACCTGGCGGCATTGTTGACGGCTGCCAAGCGCATCGTGGACGACCCGCCGCTGTATGGCGCGCTGTTGGTCGCGCTGACAGTGGATGAGGAACGCAATGGCGTCGAGGGCTCCCAGTACCTGGTGGAGCAACAGGGCCTGCGGCCGGACGCGTCCATCACCGTCGAACCCACCGCGTGGCGCCATGGCGACGACAGCGGAATAGCCTTGGCGGTCGCCCAAACCGGGCACGCACTGCTGGACATCACCGCACGTGGCCGTTCAAGCCACATCTGGCGACCGGATACCGGCATCAACCCGGCGCAGTTCCTCGTCGAATTTCTCGCGGGCCTGCGAACCCGTCCAGTGCAGGACTGGCCGGTGTCGGTGGTCGGCCTGGGTGCGGGGGAAGCGGGAATGGCACAGTTCACGCCGCTAAGTGCTACGGCGCGTATCGCGGCGGTGAACGTGGGGCCAGAGGTGGCGGCCGGGGAGCTGCTCGGTGCGTTCGACCGGCGTCTGGCCAAGGAGAGTCCGGAGGGCATCACCGCCGCTGTCGAATACGTCGACGGTCCGACCTTTGTCGCGGGCACGCATCGCGTGGATGATGACGATCCGCTCGTCACGGCGATACGTCGCTCCTATCGGCAGGTGACCGGCGAGTCCGTCCGCACTTACACAAAACCCGCGTTCAACGACACCATCCGATTCCGGCATGCGGGCATACCCGCGGTGACGTTCGGCCCGGGAGATGACGGTTGGGCGGTCTATGACGAGAGCATCGCCTTGCAGACAATGTCCACAGCGATACAGGTCCTCGAACAGGCTGTGCGCGAATATCTTTCAGCTGACCGGAACGGGTGATACATTCCCGAACGTGTCCAGCATCACACCTGTACGTCATTCAACCTGACATACAAGGCCGGTCGTGCCGTTGACTTGACACATCAGGACGTGCAGGGTTTATAGCGCACCTCATATCTCCATAGCCTCAACGCTGTTCGCCATGACAGCGTTGTCAATCGCTGCGAAACATCATCCGCGCGTAGATATTTGAGGTGACTGGTGACATCGAACAACATCGTGTTCTCCGAGGAGATTGACCTCGTCTTCGAGGCCCTGCAGTCGGTGGCCACCGAGGCACTTCCCGAGCTCACCCCCGAATCGGAGATCGCGGACCTGGGTTACAGCTCGGTGCAGACCCTCGAGTTCCTGACGCATATCGAAGAGGTCACCGGGATCCGCCTGCCGCCGCGTGAGCTGGTCAGGGTGAAGACGATCGCCGACCTGGCCGCAGTCGTACGCGCACATCTGGCCGCTGAGCTCGCCGGCTGATGGACGCGCACCGCGGGAACGGTCCATCGGAGCCGCTGGCCATCGTGGGGATGGCCTGCCAGGTACCGGGGGCCGGAGATGTCCGATCCTTCTGGCAGATGCTGCTGCGAGGCGAAACTGCCGTCGGACAGATCCCGCGGGAGCGCTGGGAGCATGGGCCGTTCTTCGATCCGGAAGGTAAGCGTCCCAACACCACCTACACCGACGTCATGGCCGCGGTCAGCGGTATCGACCGATTCGACCCGCTCACCTTCGGGATTTCGCCGCGGCAGGCCGAAGTCATGGATCCGCAGCACCGCATCCTGTTGACAACCACGCGCGAGGCGTTGGAGGACGCCGGCTTCGATCAGGAGAGCTTCGCGGGCCGCAGCGTCGGCGTGTACGTCGGTATCTCGACATCCGATTTCCGCGAGGTGGTGGTGAGTGCGCCGCTGCGTGGAGTGCAGCTGGGCGCGGGTGAATTCGGAGATTCCTCGAATCTTTCCGACATCGATTCGCGGGCGCTGACCGCCGACGTTCCGGTGGTGCGACCGTTCACCATGCCCGGCTCGCTGCTCAATATGTCGGCCGCGATGATCAGCAGAGCATTCAATCTGCGTGGTCCGTCGATGGCCGTCGACGCCGCCTGCGCGTCATCACTGGTGGCGTTGAACAACGCTGTGCTCGCGCTGCGGTCACGGCAATGCGAGGTGGCGGTCGTTGCCGGAGTGCACCTCAATCTGGTGCCCGATTCGTTGGTGATGTTCTCGAAGATCGGTGCCGTCTCAAAGTCCGGTGTCTGCGCCCCCTTCGATGCGAGCGCAGACGGATTCGTGCTGGGTGAGGGAGTGGGCGTCATCGTGCTGACCCGCGAGGACACCCTGCCCGCGCGGGGCGAGGTACATGCCTGGTTGCGTGGCGTCGGATGCAACAACGACGGTGCCGGAGCCGGGCCGATGGAGCCGCAAGCCGCGGGGCAGCGCGCCGCGATCGAATTCGCACTTGCGGACGCGGGATTGGATCCCGGTCAGATCGACTATGTCGAGGCACACGGTACTGCCACCCCGGTCGGTGATGCGGTGGAGGTCGAATCGTTGAGCTCTTGCCTGGCGCACCGCGGGGATCTGCCGCGGTATCTCGGCAGTGCGAAAGCCAATGTGGGGCATGCCATGTCCGCGGCCGGGCTGATCGGTCTGATCAAAACGGCGCTGGTGTTGCGTACCGGGATCATTCCGCCGCAGCCGAACATTCGCCAGAAGCGAGATGCGCTGAACCTGGAGGAACGCGGTTGGCGCATCGCCGAATCGGCGACCACGCTGCCCGCCGTGCCGGTACGGCCGCACGTGGCGGGTGTCAGCGCGTTCGGATTCGGCGGAACCAATGTGCACGTGCTCCTGGAGGCGGGTCAGCCACGTGACGTCGCGCGCGCAGGCACACCACGGGACTCCTGGGTGATACCGATTCGCGGTGAGAACGCGCGCGATATCGAGGTGCGCTGCCAGTATCTGCTGGACGATATCGACGCCACCCCCGACCTCGACCTCGGGCAGGTGGCCCGGACGCTCACGCGCCGGGAGGACCGCGGAGTGGAGTTGCTCATCGTGACCGGCTCCATCCTGGAGCTCCACGAACACTTGCGCGCCGCGCTCGCGGTGCTCAAGGCGGGCGGTGAAATTCCCACGCGGATAGGCGATGACCTCTGGTATCGGTCGGCCAAGCCGGCTGCTGCAATCCCGCGGGTCTGCTTCCTGTTCGCCGGTCAGGGAGCGCAGACCGTCAACGAGCTCGCCTCGTTGAAAGCCGCGGTGCCGGAGGTGAATGCGACCATCGAACGTCTTGCCGCCGCGGCACACAGCCCCGGACTGCTCGACGTGATGTATCCGGCCGAGCACACACCGGCCGCCGCGCTCGCGCTCGCCAGCACCGACCGTTGCCAGCCGGCTTTGCTGATCACACAGCTGGCCGTCGCGCAGTATCTGGCCAGCGCCGGAGTCGTTCCCGACGTGGTACTGGGCCACAGCGTCGGTGAATTCGCGGCGGCCGCCACCGCGGGAGTGCTCTCCGACGAGCAGGCGGTGCGTTTCGCGGCACGGCGGGGAGAGGCGATTGCCCATGCCGACATTCCGGCCGGTGGGATGATCGTGTGCCGAAGTGACGAGGCCACGCTGCGCGCCCTCGTCGAGGGTGTCCCGTCGGTGTGGGTGGCCAACCACAACGCTGCGGATCAGATCGTCCTCGCCGGAACCACCGACGGATTAGCCAGCGCCAGTGCGCTACTCATTGGCGCCGATGTTCCACACAAGGTGCTGAACGTCTCGCATGCGTTCCACAGTCCGCTGCTGGAACCGGCGAACCGCGACATCGAGGGGCTGATTGCAGAATTGCCTATCCGGAACCCGGAAATCGGATTCATATCGTGCATCTCGGCGTCCGCGTATACCGATGCGGAGGGGATCCGCGCACGGTGGCGTGAGCACGCGCTCGCATCGGTGCGTTTCTCCGAGGCCCTCGGTGCCCTTGGGGACGCGGATACCGTCTTTCTTCAGATCGGTGCGGGACGTGCTCTGTTGAACCTCGCACGGTCCGCGGGCGCTCCCGTGGATCATCTGGTGGCGGTGGACACCGACGAGCATGCACGTCTGCTCAATCGGATACGGGCCCAATTACGGTCGGTCGGCGTGCCCGCCGGTCTGGACGGCACGTCCGATCACCCGGGTGCACTGCTGACCACGCGGCCGGTTCCCGCCAAGTCACTCTGGCCGGTGAAGAAACGTGAATCGCGGCGCACCCTCGCGGCGAACCCTCAGGACAGCTCTCCGGCGAAGCGGACACAATCCGCGCCTATCGGGAAGGAATCACCCCTCGTGCAGGACATCATCTCGCTGTGGCGCGAACAGACCGCGCTACTCACCACGGTGTTGGGCAACCAAACCATCGAACTGCCGCCGGTTGCTCAGGCCGTGCCTGCGATACCCGCCGCTTCGGCACCTCCCACGGCGGCGAACCCGCAGCGTAAACCCGCGAATCAAAACAGCCCCGTGAATCGAAACAGCAATGCGCTCAACGAGATCGCACGCATTGGATCGTATGACGCGGCGGCGCTCGCCGCCGGACACCTCCTCGTCGGTGATCTGGGTTTCGACTCGCTGATGCTGACGGAACTGTTCAAGACGCTGCAGAAGGGCAACCCAGACTTGGCACTGCAGGACTTCAGTGCCAAGGAACTCACGGTGGGCAATGTCGTGGCGCTGGCAGCGGGCGAAACCGCAGTTGTTGTCGCGAAACCCGAGCCCTCCGCTGAGGTGCTTGCCGGGCGGGTCACGCGTGAGTGCACGATCACCGATTTCCCGGAGTGGCAGGCGCTGGACAAGCGGCTGAAAGACCTCGACAGCGAGGGCACCGAGAACCCGTACTTCACGGTGCACGAGCAGGTCGTCAACGACACCACTCGCGTGGGTGATCGTGTGCTGATCAACTTCTCGAGCTACAACTACCTCGGACTCTCGGGAGATGAGCGGGTCACCGCCCGCGCCCAAGAGGCGTTAAGTCGTTACGGCACCTCGGTTTCCGCGAGTCGCCTACTTTCGGGGGAGAAGCCGGTGCACCGCGAACTGGAGGCGGCCATCGCGCGGCTGCTGAAGGTCGAGGACGTGGTCACCCTCGTTGGCGGTCATTCCACGAATGTCACTGCCATCGGCCACATTATCGGTGAGCAGGACATCGTGCTGCATGACGCGCTGGCGCACGACAGCATCATGCAGGGCTGCCGCTTGTCCGGTGCGACGCGTCGCCCGTTCAAACACAACGACGCCGCCCATCTCGACCAGTTGCTCGGTACCGTTCGCGACCGATACCGCCGAGCTCTGGTGGTGATCGAAGGCGCGTACAGCATGGACGGTGACATCGCGGACCTGCCCGCGTTCATCGAGGTGGCCAAGCGGCATGACGCACTGCTCATGGTCGACGAGGCGCACTCCATCGGGGTTCTCGGTGCGGGCGGCGGCGGCATCGGCGAGCACTTCGACGTGGACCGTTCCCAGGTCGACATCTGGATGGGCACCCTGTCGAAATCGCTGTCCAGCTGCGGCGGCTACCTCGGCGGATCCCGCGAGCTGATCGAGTACCTGAAATACAGCCTGCCCGGCTTCATCTACAGCTGCGGGCTGCCACCGGCTTCGGCCGGGGCTTCGCTCGCCTCGATCGAGATTCTGCAGGCAGAGCCGGAACGCGTTGCCGCGCTGCATGCCAACGCCGACTACATGCGTGCGGCATTCGCGGGCGCCGGTCTCTCCTTCGGCGACAGCAGCGGAACACCGATCATCCCGTTCGTAGTGGGCGATTCGCGCAGATCGCTTCTGCTGGCCGCGCAGCTGCGTGAAGCCGGCATCAATGTCGATCCGATCCTGTACCCCGCCGTGCCCAACGATCAGACACGACTGCGCTTCTTCGTCACGGCCAGCCACAGTTTCGAGCAGATCGACCGCACCGTGAAAATCCTTGCGAACCTTGTCAACCCCGTAACCCAGCACCTGAACGGAGCGTGACGATGTTCGATATCGATAACCCGCGGTCACTGGTCACGGCGCTTCAGGCCAACGCCGCGTCAACCACCCGCGGACTGACATTCATCGGCGACGACCGTAGCGAGGTGTTGGTGCCCTTCGCCGAGCTGCTGGGTGATGTGGCCCGCGGTGCCGGCGCATTGGCGGCGCAGGGCATCGCGCCGGGTGATCGGGTAGCGCTGGTGGTGCCGGATATCCGTGAATTCGTCACCGGGTTCCTCGCGATCGTGTGGCTGGGTGCCATACCCGTGCCGTTGTACCCGCCGACGAGTCTGGGTAAGCAGGACGCGTACCTAGATTTTCTCGAATCAGTCCTGTCCTCCAGCGGATCTCGTGGACTCATCGCACCGCAGTGGGTCGATGAGGTGCTGAACCTGTCGACCAGATTCGGTGGCCAGGTGGCCGCCGTGGTGCATACCGAGACGATCACTGCCGGTGGCGATTACGTGGATGCCGCCCCGCGTGCCACAGATCAGGTCACCTTCCTGCAGTTCACCAGTGGCAGTACCGGAAAACCGAAGGCAGTCCGGGTGACCGACGCCTCGCTGTGGGCCAACGCGCACTCATTCCTGACGAATCTGCGCTGCCTGGAGGCGCAGAGGTACCCCACCGAACGCCTGGTGAGCTGGCTTCCGCTGTACCACGACATGGGACTGATCGGACATTTCCTGAGTGTGGTGCTGTTCGGGCTGCAGGCAACGTATCTGCCCACGCTGGCCTTCCTGCGTGACCCGGGCATCTGGCTCGACACGGTATCCCGCCATCGCGGAACTGTCTCCTTCGCACCGAATTTCGCGTTCGCCTTGACGGTCAAGAAGGCGGCGCCGCCGTCGGCGGGGGAGTGCGCGTGGGACTTCTCCAGCGTCAGGGTCTTCGGTTGCGGTGCCGAACCGATCAACGCCGAAGTGCTGGACGCCTTCATCGAGGCGTACGCGCCGTACGGACTCAAGCAGGAGGCCGTGATGCCTGCCTACGGTATGGCCGAGGCCACCCTCGCGATCGCCTTTGACAGCCTCGCCAGCCGGTTTCAGCGTCTGCCGATTTCCGGTGCTGCATACCGGAATGAGGGTCTGGTGGTGCCCGCCGCAGTGGGCGATGACGTTCTCACCTTCGTCAGCTGCGGGAAGGTTCTCGACGATCGGCACCGTGTGCGGATCATCGACGACGCCGGGCGCGAGCTGGAGCCGGGACGTGTCGGCGATGTTCAGTTTCACGGACCGTCGGTGGCGGCCGGATACTTCGAGAACGAGGAGGCAACCCGCAATGCCTTCAGTGCTGACGGGTGGCTGAGCACCGGCGATCGCGGGTTCATCGTGGACGGCGACCTGTACGTCACCGGGCGTAAGAAGGACATCCTCGTCGTCAACGGGCGCAACTATGACCCGCAACAAGTCGAATGGGCAGTAGAGGACGTGCCCGGCATCCGGAAGGGCAATGTCGTGGCCTTCTCGGTCCCGGGAGATGTCACCGAACAGGTGGTGATCGCCGCCGAACGATCTGGCAAGAGCGAAGACGACGACAATGCTGCACAGATCACGAAGATCAGGCGTTCGGTGTCCGATCGCACGCGGCTGGCGTTGGCCGATGTCGTGTTGTTGCAGCCGGGCCAGCTGCCCAAGACCTCCTCGGGAAAGGTGCAGCGTTCTCGTACCCGCGACCTCTATGTGCAGGGGGCGCTCGCCGATTCGGTGGTGGCCACTCGCACGCACGCGCACGCGGTTCCGATCACGGTCTAGTCACACGGGCGCGTCGCAGCCGGATGCGGCGCCGACGCGTTCCTACGATCGCCGGGTGGCTGATCGCTATGGCACCGACATCCTGTCCAACAACCCGCATGCCCCGCGGCGCCCTCAATCCACGGAGGTCGCGGCGATAAAGGGCTTGGTAGTCGAGGATGCCCAGACGGGGTTCGTGGGCGCCGTCGTGCGGATCGAGTACGGCCGGATGGATCTGGAGGACCGGCACGGACGTGTCCGCGGATTCCCGGTCGGGCCGGGCTATCTCATCGACGGCAAACCGGTGATCCTTAAAGAGCCGCTGCGACACACGCCCACCAAGCCGTCCAGGAGTGCGTCGGGATCGGTTGCCGTACAAGGACTTAAGGCGCGCACGGCGTTGGCGAGCCGAATCTACGTCGAGGGTCGTCACGATGCCGAGCTCGTCGAGCAGGTGTGGGGTCACGACCTGCGCGTCGAAGGTGTGGTCGTCGAGTACCTGGGCGGGGTGGATGACCTGGCGGCCATCGTGAAGGAATTCCAGCCCGGCCCGGGGCGTCGGCTCGGGGTGTTGGTCGACCACCTGGTGAAGGGGTCCAAGGAATCCCGCATCGCCGAAACTGTGCAAAAGGGCCCGTACGGCGAGCACACCCTGGTGGTGGGGCATCCGTTCGTTGACATCTGGCAGGCGGTCAAGCCCGAACGGATCGGCCTGCATGCCTGGCCCACCGTGCCGCGGGACATCGAATGGAAGCACGGCATCTGCCAGGCGCTCGGCTGGCCTCATGGCAGCCAGACCGAGATTGCCGAGGCCTGGCGCCGGATCCGCGGCAAGGTGCGCACCTGGACGGACCTGGAGCCGGCCCTGATCGGCCGTGTCGAGGAACTGATCGATTTCGTCACGCAACCGGCGGGCTGAACCCGTCGGTCCGACGTGGTAAGCCTGAGACGTGTCAGACAGCCTGTTCGACGTGCCCGGGGGCGGATTCGACGTGGCCCCTGTGGATGCGGGGGTGGCGCCCAACGCGCCCCTAGCTGTCCGAATGCGTCCCGCGACGCTCGATGAAGTGGTGGGGCAGGGGCATCTGCTCAAGCAGGGCTCGCCGTTGCGTCGCCTCGTCGACGGCTCCGGAGCGGCCTCGGTCATCTTGTACGGACCGCCGGGCACGGGAAAGACAACGCTTGCATCCTTGATTTCGGGGGCCACCGGGCGCCGGTTCGAGGCGCTGTCCGCGCTCTCGGCCGGTGTGAAAGAGGTGCGGGCCGTCATCGACGATGCGCGCCGGGCCGCCGTCCATGGCCGCCAGACGGTGCTCTTCATCGACGAGGTGCACCGGTTCTCCAAGACGCAACAGGATGCGCTGCTGGCGGCGGTCGAGAATCGGGTGGTGCTGTTGGTGGCAGCCACCACCGAGAATCCCTCCTTTTCCGTCGTGGCTCCACTGCTCTCACGTTCGCTGATCCTGCAGTTGCAGCCGTTGGGCGACAACGATATTCGCGAGGTGCTCGAGCGGGCGATCACCGATGAGCGCGGGCTCGGTGGCGCGGTGAGCGTGGACCCCGAGGCGCTGAGCCTGCTGGCGCAGCTGGCCGCGGGCGATGCACGGCGAGCACTGACCGCGCTGGAAGTCGCCGCCGAAACAGCCGACGGAGCGGGCTCGGTCATATCTGTCGAGGTGGTCGAGCAGTCGGTGGATCGCGCTGCGGTGCGCTATGACCGCGACGGTGACCAGCATTACGACGTGGTGAGCGCCTTCATCAAGTCGATCCGGGGGTCCGATGTGGATGCTGCGCTGCACTATCTGGCGCGCATGCTGATTGCGGGGGAGGATCCGCGCTTCATCGCCCGGCGGCTGATGATCCTCGCCAGTGAGGATGTTGGTATGGCGGACCCCACCGCGTTGCCGTTGGCGGTGGCTGCGGCCCAGACAGTGCAGCTGATCGGAATGCCGGAGGCGCAGCTGACCCTGACCCACGCCACCATCCACCTCGCGACCGCGCCCAAGTCGGGAGCGGTTCCCGCCGCGCTGGGAGCGGCGATGGGTGACATCCGCGCGGGGAAAGCCGGGCTGGTGCCGCCGCATCTGCGCGACGGCCATTACAGCGGCGCCGCAAAGCTGGGCAACGCCGTCGGATACGTGTACCCGCACAACGATCGCGACGGTGTGGTGGCGCAGCAGTATCCGCCCGATGAGCTGGTGGGCACCGATTACTACCAGCCCACCGATCACGGCAACGAACGTGACATCGGATCGCGGCTGGACAAACTGCGTGCCATCATTCGCCGTGGGCTGAAGAGGTCCTGACGCCTCGGCATACTGGACGACATGGCGTTACGTATGCGTGTGGCCGCGGCCGCACTGCTGGCATCGCTCGCGGTGATGGCAGCGCCCGCCGCGGCGTGGGCAGACCGGGAACCCGAACCGGGACCCGAGCCCGTCCTCGAGGATCCGGGTCCCCCGCCACCTGCAGGGGTTGATCCGTGGGTGGAGCAGTACGGCCGCGACGTCGGAGCGGGCGCCGCCGGTAATGCTGCGGAGGCGGGAGCCGGCATCCTGCTGAGTCCCTTCCTGGGACCCTTCACCGGGCTGGCAACCGCGCCGATCGGCGGTGCTGTCGACAGCTCGATTCGCGACGCGCCTTCCGGCCCTTAGCGGTTACGCCGGCGCAACCACCCACGGATCCCGCCGCCTTCCGAGGCGGGGGATTGTCCCGTCCCGGGCTGTGCGTCGGGTGTGCCTTCGGCGTGAATGTTGATCCTTGAGATTCGTCCGCCCTCATCGAGTTCGATATTCAGCTCGCCATCGTGGGTGGTCAGACAGACGAGGCGATCGGTGTCCCAATGGATATTCAGGCCGCGCAACTCCGCATAGGAAGTCAGTGCTCTACGGCTGTCGACCAGGATTCCTTGCTCGAGCGTTTCGACGATCACCCGGGGAATTCGGATCGCTGATGGTTTGTCGAGTAAGGACACCTCGGGGCCCTCGAGAAGCAGCCAGGTGCGGCGAGAACGGTCGCTTGATGGGCACGAGTAGTGGGCGTACTTTCCGGAGATCGCCTTGGCTGCCAGCGTCAGCCGGAGCCCAATATCGAGTGCAGAGTCTTCATCCAGCGGGGTCTGTTCAGCGGTGAGTTCGGGGATGCCGTGCTCTTCGCCATACCGGCGAACAGAGCCCGCGAGTGCAACAGCGGCGTCTGGGAAATCATTGATGTTCTTCCAGCCCCACAACCAGCTGTCCGCATCGAGCGACGTCGAACCGAGGAAATGGCAGGACAGCGTCGTCGGAGGGTCCGTGTGGAACACAAAGGACTGATCTGTGAGTTCGACGTTCCAGGCCGCGAGTCCCACGCCGTCGGCCATGTCTTGTTGGTGCTCGGTAGATAGAAACGCCGCGCGGTCGATCAGGTCTTTCAGCCCAGAACTCGTTTCCACGCCAGAACCGTACGACTGCACGATCTGGGCAGTTCGAGCCGGATCCGGCAATGCGTGCGAGTAGTCCAAGGCCCAGAGCGCACCCGCCTTGCTGCGAACCCAGTCGGCGCCCGTTCATGTGTGTCGAGCGTCTCTTTCCGGTTAGCCGAGCGCAATGTGACGGAGCAGATACTCGGTGGCGGTACCTCCTGACCTTGGCGTATACCGGCGGCAGGCAGGCACACCGGTAGGGTGGTCCGGTCAGATTCCCCAGCTACACGCAAGGACGACATGCAGACACACGAGATCCGGAAGCGATTCCTGGACCACTTCGTGAAGGCCGGTCACACCGAGGTACCGAGCGCCTCGGTGATACTCGACGACCCCAACCTGCTGTTCGTCAACGCCGGCATGGTCCAGTTCGTGCCGTTCTTCCTGGGGCAGCGCACTCCGCCGTACAGCACGGCCACCAGCGTCCAGAAGTGCATTCGCACGCCGGACATCGACGAGGTGGGCATCACCACCCGGCACAACACGTTCTTTCAGATGGCCGGGAACTTCTCCTTCGGCGACTACTTCAAGCGCGAGGCGATCGAGCTGGCCTGGACGCTGTTGACCAACCCGGTCTCCGAGGGTGGTTACGGGTTCGAGCCGGAGAAGCTCTGGGCCACCGTCTATCTCGATGACGATGAGGCCATCGGGCTGTGGCAGGAAATCGCCGGGCTGCCGCTGGATCGGATCCAGCGCCGCGGCATGGCCGACAACTACTGGTCCATGGGCATCCCCGGCCCGTGCGGCCCGTGCTCAGAGATCTACTACGACCGTGGTCCCGAGTACGGCATCGAGGGTGGCCCGGAGGCCAACGAAGACCGCTACATCGAGATCTGGAATCTCGTGTTCATGCAGAACGAGCGTGGCGAGGGCACCTCCAAGACGGACTTCGAGATCCTCGGGCCGCTGCCACGTCAGAACATCGACACCGGTATGGGTGTCGAGCGCATTGCATGCCTGTTGCAGGGTGTCGACAACGTCTACGAAACCGACCTGGTGCGGCCTGTCATCGACTGCGTGGCAGCAGTCGCCCCGCGCGGGTACGGGCAAGGCAGCCACGAGGACGACGTGCGCTACCGCGTCATCGGCGATCACGCTCGTACGGCGGCGATCATCATCGGTGACGGGGTCAGCCCCGGCAACGAGGGACGTGGCTACGTGCTGCGCCGCCTGCTGCGCCGGATCATCCGCTCCACCAAGTTGCTTGGCGTCGAAAAGCCCATGATGGGCGAGCTGATGGCCGTGGTGCGTGACGAGATGGGCCCGTCGTACCCCGTGTTGGTGACCGACTTCGAACGCATCAGCCGCATCGCCGTGGCCGAGGAGACTGCTTTCAACCGCACCCTGGCTTCCGGTTCGAAGCTGTTCGAGGATGCCGCGGACAAGACGAAAACGGCCGGAAAAAGCACGCTTTCGGGTAGCGATGCGTTCACCCTGCACGACACCTATGGATTCCCGATCGAGCTCACCCTCGAAATGGCGGCCGAGGCCGGGCTTTCGGTGGACGAGAACGGCTTCCGGGATCTGATGAACGAGCAGCGGCAGCGCGCCAAAGCCGATGCCGCCGCCCGAAAGCACGCCCACGCCGACCTGACGGCGTACCGCGAACTCGTCGACGGGGGCCCCACCGAATTCACCGGATTCGATGAACTAGATTCCCAGGCAACTATTTTGGGCATCTTTATCGACGGTGCCCGCGTGCCGGTTGCCTCGGCCGGGTCCGAAGCTGAGATCGTCTTGGACCGCACACCGCTGTACGCGGAATCGGGTGGACAGATCGCCGACGTCGGATCCATTCACGGAGACGGGGCCAACGCGACATCACAGGCCAAGGTCGCCGACGTCCAGAAGATCGCCAAAACCCTTTTCGTACACAAGGTCACGGTGGAATCCGGCGAGTTCGTCGAGGGCGACCAGGTGGTGGCCTCGGTGGATCGGCAGTGGCGCCACGGCGCCACCCAGGGCCACTCGGGCACGCACATGGTGCACGCCGCACTGCGGCAAGTATTGGGGCCCAATGCTGTTCAGGCAGGCTCACTGAACCGGCCCGGATATCTGCGTTTCGACTTCAGCTGGCAGGGCGCGCTCTCGGAGGCCCAGCGGCAAGAGGTGGAGGACGTCGCCAACAAGGCGGTCGAGGCCAACTACCCCGTCAATACCTTCGTCACCAACCTGGACCAGGCCAAGTCGATGGGTGCGATGGCGCTGTTCGGTGAAAACTACGGCGACAACGTGCGCGTTGTCGATATCGGCGGCCCGTTCTCGCTGGAGTTGTGCGGTGGTACTCACGTTGTGAGCTCCTCCCAAATCGGACCCGTGACGCTGCTGGGGGAGTCCTCGGTCGGCTCCGGGGTTCGCCGTGTGGAGGCCTATGTCGGGCTGGACGCCTTCCGGTACCTCTCCAAGGAACGCGCCTTGATGGCGGCGCTGTCCGCAAGCCTGAAGGTGCCCTCTGAGGAGGTTCCTGGCCGGGTCGCCACCCTGGTGGAGCGGCTCAAGGTGGCCGAAAAGGAGCTGGAGCAAACGCGTTTGGCCTCGGTGAAGTCCTCCATCGCGACATTGGTGGACAACGCCGAACGTATCGGCACCGTAAACGTGGTAGCGCATCGGCTGCCCGACGGCACCGGTGCCGGTGACCTGCGCAGCCTGGTGGGCGACATCCGTGGCCGCCTCGGCAGTGACCCCGCGGTGGTCGCGCTGATCGCAGCCGGCGACGGCTCGGTGCCCTTCGTGGTGTCGGTCAATCAGGCCGCTCAGGATGCCGGGCTTCGTGCCAACGATCTGGTGGGCGCCATCGGATCGGCCGTGGACGGTCGAGGCGGCGGTAAGTCCGACACGGCACAGGGTTCCGGTAAGGACCCCTCCGGCATTGACGCGGCGCTGCGCGCGCTGCGTGAACAGATCCGCCAGGCCTGAACCGAGTGCCTGACAGCATGGATGAGCCGCTTGCGGGAGTACCCGCAAGCGATGTCCCCACCCCGGATCGTCCTGGACCCGACGACCCGGGCCGAGGACGTCGTCTCGGCGTGGATGTAGGTACCGTCAGAATCGGCATCGCATCGAGCGACCCTGACGGAATCCTTGCCACTCCGGTAGAGACGGTCGCGCGGGATACGAAGGAAGACAGTGATTTTCGCCGTATCGTGGAGCTGATTGAAGAGATGAGCGTGGTTGAGGTTGTCGTCGGCCTGCCGCGCAACTTGCGCGAGGGAACGGGCGCATCCGCGCGTGATGCGGCGGGGTTCGCCCGCGAGCTCGGCCAGCGAATCGCCCCGGTACCGGTGCGCTTAGTAGACGAGCGTTTCACTACTACTACCGCCCAGCGTTCCCTGCGTGAGGCAGGAGTACGGTCTCGTCAGCAGCGCGGCATCATCGACCAGGCGGCGGCGGTGGCCATTCTGCAGGATTGGCTTGAGCAGCGGCGCCGGTGCGGCAATGAAGGGGGCACGCGTTGAGCGACTGGCGCGACTGGGACGATCGCCAGGAGCCCGACGACGACTGGGGAGGCGGCCGCCGGGCCGTACCGGTCGCGGTGGGTCCCCGTCCCCGGGAGACTCGTCGTGAACGGGCGCGGCGCAGGGCAGCAGCCCGGCGTCGGCGCAACGCCGGACTGGCGGGCCTCGCACTGGTCATCATCATCACGGTGGCGGCCGTCGTCGGCGGAGCCACATTATGGGACAGCCTGTTCGGTGCCGACGCCCCCGTGACCGACTACTCGGGATCCGGCGTCAAGGATTTCGTGTTCGAGGTGCACCCCGGCGACACCACCAAGGTCATCGGGCAACGCCTGAAGGATGAGTCAGTGGTGGCCACCCCGAGCGCGTTCACCGATGCCGCGCAAGGCAATCAGGCCATCGCCGCGATTCAGCCCGGCTTCTACAAGCTGCGCACCAAGATTCCGGGTAAGGACGCCGTCGCACGCCTGGCCGAGCAAGAGAACCGAGTCGGTCTGCTCGTCATACCCGAGGGGCGTCAGCTCGACGACGTCTCCGCAGTGGCCAATGGCGCGGTCACCGAGGGGATCTTCACCCTGATCGCCCGTGCCTCTTGCGTGGATCTGGACGGAGACAAGCACTGCGTGGCTGCCTCGGACTTGCGGCAGGCCGCCACGACGGCGTCTCAGGCCGAGCTGGCGGTCCCGGAGTGGGCGTCCAACGGGGTCAACGCCGTGCGCGACGACCATCGCCGCATCGAGGGGTTGATCGCGGCGGGGCGGTGGGACTTCGACCCGATGGCTGAACCGGAGCAGATTCTGGCCTCTTTGATCCGGGAGAGCACCGCGCAGTACCAACAGCTGGGGCTGTTACAAGCCGACGCGGCCGGATTGTCGCCCTACGAGGTGCTGGTGGTGGCGTCACTGCTGCAGCGGGAGGCCAAGCCTCGCGATTTCGCGAAGGTGGCGCGGGTGGTTTACAACCGACTGGCCAAGCATCAGAAGCTGGAGTTCGACTCCACGGTGAACTATCCGTTGGACCGCCAAGAAATCGCGACCACCGACCACGACCGGGAAAACAAGACACTCTGGAATACCTATGTGTCGCAGGGGCTTCCGGCCACCCCGATCTCCTCGCCGAGCCCCGAGGCGCTGCAGGCGGCCGAGCATCCGGAGCCGGGGGACTGGCTGTACTTCGTCACGATCGACGCCGAGGGCACCACGTTGTTCACCGCCGACTACAACGAGCACCTGGCCAATATCGAGCTGGCCAAGAAGAACGGCATCCTGGACAGTGCGCGATGAGCCTCTCGGGTGAAGAGCATGAGCACGGCTGACGTTCGCCGTGCCGCGGTCCTCGGATCACCGATCGGGCATTCCCGCTCGCCCGATCTACATCTGGCTGCCTATCGTGCGCTGGGTCTGACCGATTGGACCTACGAACGCATCGAATGCACGGCCGAGCAGCTGCCCGCTGTGGTGGGCGGGGCCGGGCCCGAATGGGTGGGATTCTCGGTGACCATGCCCGGCAAGTTCGCCGCCCTGGAATCCGCTTCGAGCCGCACCGAGCGCGCGGGGTTGATCGGAGCCGCCAACACGCTGGTTCGCACGGATGACGGTTGGCATGCCGACAACACGGATGTCGACGGTGTATCCGGGGCACTGCGTGGCGCCGGGATCGACCCTGCGGGGCACACGGCGGTGATCGTCGGCGCCGGCGGCACCGCGCGGCCGGCGATCGTCGCGCTCGCGGCGATGGGCGTGCGGTCCCTGACGGTGGTGGCCCGAGACGCCGCCCGGGCGCAGGGTGCCCTCGACTTGGCCGAGCGGGTGGGTGTGCCCGCGTCGGTGACCGGATTCGATGACGCGGCGCTATCGTCGGTATGTGCGTCGTCCGGCGTGCTGGTGAGCACAGTGCCCGCGGAGGCAGCGACGCCTTACTCGGATTCCCTGGGGGCCGCTCCCGCGATTCTTGACGTTATCTACCACCCATGGCCCACCGAACTGGCGGACGCGGCGCAACGCCGGGGAGCAGCAGTGGTCGGCGGTTTGGAGATGCTGCTCAACCAGGCGTTCACCCAGGTGGAGCTGTTTACCGGGCAGCGCGCGCCACGTGCGGCGATGGCCGCCGCCCTGCGCTGAGCGGTCTGTAATCCGATCTTTCCGGCTCGTGGCCGACGTGGAGATTCGGACTCACAAATCGGCGCGACCAGCAGGAATCAAATTTATGGGACTTTCGGTCCCATCAGGTGTTGCATGGGATGCCGTGTCCCAGTAAATTGGTAGGTAATTCGAGGAGGAAGCAATGCCGCTTTACACCGTCCCCGGGCCGAGCGATTTCGACGCGGAGTACCTACAGACACTGCACACGCTGTCCGAAGGCTCGGTGCGCCTGCACTTCGATCCCTTCTTGGACATCGACTGGGATGCACCCGATTACCAAATCGATCGCAACGATCCCCGCTGGGTGCTGCACCCGGAGCTGGACACCCTCGGCGCCACGCAGTGGTACCGGGAGCTGCCGCTGGACCGCCAAATCGAGATCGGCCGTTGGCGACTGGCCAATAGCGTCAAGGTGGGGCTTGCCTTCGAGAGCATCCTGATCCGCGGCATGATGCAGTACCTCATGAAGCTGCCGAACGGCTCACCCGAGTTCCGGTACTGCCTCCACGAGATGACCGAGGAGTGCAACCACATCCAAATGTTCCAGGAACTCGTCAACCGCATCGGTGACGACGTCCCGGGCATGCGCAAGTGGTTCCGCCGGATGTCACCGATGATCGGCGTGGCCGGCGGCTGGGCCCATGTGGTGCTCTTCATCGGCATCCTCGGCGGTGAGGAGCCCATCGACCACTATCAGAAGTCGTTGATCCGCAAGGACGTCGACCTGCCGCCGGCCGTCCGGCGCACGATGGAAATCCACGTCGCCGAAGAGGCGCGGCACATCTCCTTCGCGGGCGAATTCCTGCGCGTGCACATGCCGCTGATGAGCTCGCGCAAACGCGTTCTCTGCACCCTCTTGTTCCCGGTCGTCATGAAGTTGTTGGCGAACGAGATCATGATTCCACCGCGGTCGTTCGCCGCCGAGTTCGGCATCCCGCGTGAGGTTTTCAAACAGGCCTTCTGGCGTAGCGAGCACGCTCGTCACACCCTTTCCGAGTACTTCGGGGATATGCGCAAACTCACCGAGGACATCGGGATGCGGCCGTGGTGGGTACGCCCGTTGTGGAAGCTGATGCACATCGACGGCCGTCCGTCGCGCTACCGCAGCGAGCCCGACCGTTCACACACGGGCGCGCCGCTAGCGGTTGGCGCCTGACAGCTCGGCGATCGCGGCCATCAACTCGGTCTGCGGATCCAAGGACACACCCATCGAACGACCGGCGCCGTCCAGCACGTACCAGACGTAGTTCGCGAGGTCGTCGACGATCTCGGCGCGGCTACGCACCGGGTCGGCTTCCCGTAACCATCGAGAGAGGGTTCCTTCGACCATCGTCACAACTGCGTAAGTGACCGATTCGAAGGGGCTGTAGTCGATTCCGAGTAGTTCGGTGATCGGGATCAAAACTCCGCGGACGCGCTGCTCCATGCGCCCCTTGACCGTACTGACCGCGTCGACGGCGGGATCCTCGTCGGTGGTACCGGAGCCCATGAACTCATAGCGATGCGGGTAGTCGGTCATCCAATCCAGTACCGCCCGAATTGTTCTGGTGGCAATGTCATTGATTGAGCCCTTGGTGACATCGAGCTGCGACGAGATCGTCGTATCGAAGTCCTCCATCAGATACGAGCGAATCCGCCGATCGAGGTCTTCGCGTCCCTCGAACTGCCGGTACACCACGGACTTGGCCAGCTCGGCCCGCTTGGCGATCGACTGCACGGGAATCTCGGTGCCGGGCGGCGTTTCATCGAGGAGCGCGACGGCAGATTCCACGATGCGGGTCTGCCGGGCGGAGTTGTGCCGTTCCCAACGTGCCTCATGCCCGGTCAGCGAGCGTTCCTTGGCATTGGTATCCGGCACCGCCCGATTCTATCGACCCACTTCCGGCTTGGATGCCACACAGAAGATCCGGCGAAATCCGAACGGTGTCACCTCACCGGAAGGCGGATAGGCCTGACGCAGCAGTCCGGCGTATTCCGCCTCGAACTCGGCGAATTCGTCGGCCGGGAGTGCCGACACGACTGGTCGCAGCCCGGTGCCATGTACCCATCTCAGCACCGCATTCTCGCCTGCGAGTAGGTGGACGTAGGTCGTTTCCCAGGCATCCGGGGTCAGGCCCGCGGAAAGTGCCAGGCGCGCATAACCTTCTGCCCCGTCTGTGCTCTCGGTTCCGCGCAGCACCCCGCCCAATCGCGATGCCCAGCGCGACGATTCGGCCACCTGGCGCATCAGTGCATGCGAGGGCGCACCGAAGTTGCCCGGAACCTGAAATGCCAGCCAGCCGCCCGGATTGAGCTGCTGTGCCCACCCGGCGATCAGCTCGCGGTGCTGCGGAAGCCATTGCAAGGCCGCGTTGGTGAACAGCACGTCTACGCCGTCTGCCTGAAAGTCCGCAATATCGCCTTGTTCGAGACGCAGATTGGCGGGCAGGTCGGCGGGTGCGGTGGCCAGCAGCTCGGCGGAGGAATCCAGTCCCAGCACTGAAGCGTTGGGCCAGCGGCGGGCCAATTCGACGGTCAAGATTCCACTGGCGCAACCCAAATCAACGACGGTACGCGGAGCGCGGGCCGGTATTCGAGAAAGAAGCTCGTAGAACGCGCGACTGCGTTCGTCGCCAAATCGGCTGTATTCCTGCGGGCTCCACAATGTCGTCGTCACTACTCCAAATCTAGCCTCGCGGCGCTACATTCCCCACATGATTTACGGGGTGGGGGCGGCAGTGCTGTGCTGGATGGCGGCGCTGTCGTATTTCGACATCAGGTATCGCAGGCTGCCGAATTGGCTCACGCTGCCCGCGGCGGCGGTGGTTATCGCCGTGGCGATACTCGACCGCAGTCCACCGATGGTGGTAGGTGGGGCGGCACTGACCGGCGTGTATCTGGTGACGCACCTGCTGTCACCGCGTGCGATGGGGGCCGGGGACGTAAAGCTCGCCTTCGGCACCGGTGGCCTGGCGGGGGCCTTCGGATTGGACGCGTGGTTTCTGGCGGCTATCGGCGCGCCGCTGTTCACCGGCCTGATCGGCGCGCTCCTCCTCGCCCGCGGACGCCGAGGAGTGTCGGTTCCGCACGGGCCGTCGATGTGTCTGGCGACCGCATTGGCCGTCGGGTTGTTCACCCTGGCACCCGGTATCTGACAAAGAACCGTCCACTGTCTCGATCGATTTGGAAGACCGATGTGCCCGCATGGGACAATGGCTCACGTGTTGCGCTGGATCACGGCAGGTGAATCGCATGGACGCGCGTTGATCGCAGTCCTGGAAGGCATGGTCGCTGGTGTCGAACTGACATCGGAGGACATTGGCAGGCAGCTGGCACGTCGCCGCCTGGGCTACGGCCGGGGCGCGCGCATGGCCTTCGAGGCCGATCAGGTCAGCATGGTCGGCGGCGTTCGACACGGTCTGACCTTGGGCGGACCGTTGGCCATCGAGATCGGCAACACCGAATGGCCCAAATGGGAGACCGTGATGTCTCCGGACCCCGTCGACCCCGCCGAACTGGAGAACATCGCGCGCAACGCGCCACTGACACGGCCGCGTCCCGGACATGCGGACTATGCCGGCATGCTCAAGTACGGATTCGATGACGCCCGCCCGGTACTCGAGCGCGCCAGTGCACGCGAGACCGCGGCACGGGTGGCGGTGGGCACCATTGCCAAGGCCTTCCTCAAGCAGGCCCTGGGCGTGGATGTCATCTCGCACGTCATCTCCATCGGCGACTCCGAGCCGTACGACGGGCCGGTTCCTGGCGCCGCGGATCTTGCCGCCATCGATGCCAGCCCGGTGCGGGCGTTCGACGCACAGGCCGAGGCTTCGATGATTGGTGAGATCGAGGCCGCCAAGAAGGACGGCGACACTCTCGGTGGGGTGGTGGAAGTCGTTATCGCGGGTCTGCCTGTCGGACTTGGCTCCTTCATCAGTGGGCAGGATCGGCTGGACAGCCAGCTGGCCGCGGCCATCATGGGGATCCAGGCCATCAAAGGCGTTGAGATCGGCGACGGTTTCACCACGGCCCGCCGACGTGGCAGCGCCGCGCATGACGAGATCTACCCGGGCCCCGACGGCATCCTGCGCTCCACCAATCGTGCCGGAGGTCTCGAAGGTGGCATGACGAACGGCCAGCCGCTGCGAGTGCGGGCGGCCATGAAGCCCATCTCCACCGTCCCGCGGGCATTGGCCACCGTCGACATGTCCACCGGTGACGAAGCTGTCGCGATTCACCAGCGTTCCGACGTGTGCGCGGTACCGGCTGCTGGGGTGGTCGCCGAGGCGATGGTCGCGCTGGTGGTGGCCCGCGCCGCGCTGCAGAAATTCGGTGGCGACTCGCTGTCCGAGACGAAGACCAATGTCGGTTCGTACCTGGATGCGGTGGCACAGCGAGAGCCACGCCGGGAATCTTCCGATGAGCAGCCTGCGCGAAGAGCGGCTAACACAGCGGGATGAGCCCCAAAGCCGTCCTTGTCGGGCTGCCCGGATCGGGTAAGTCCACCATTGGCCGTCGGCTGGCAAAAGCGTTGGACGTCAACATCTATGACACCGACAACGGCATCGAGACAGCGGCCGGTCGCAGCATCGCCGACATCTTCGCCGCCGACGGCGAACCGGAATTCCGACGCATCGAGGAATCGGTGATTCGGCAGGCGCTTGATCAGCAAGATGGAGTGGTTTCGCTCGGCGGCGGCGCCGTGCTCACTCCAGGAGTTCGGGAAGCGCTCGCCGGACACACTGTGGTGTATCTGGAAATCAGTGCCGCGGAGGGGATTCGGCGCACCGGGGGAAGCGTGGTGCGTCCGCTGCTCGCCGGTCCGGATCGTGCCGAGAAGTATCACGCTCTGATGTCGCAGCGGGTGCCGCTCTACCGCGAGATTGCCACCATCAAGGTCAACACCGACCGTCGAAACCCCGGCGCTGTGGTGCGGATGATCGTCTCCCGGTTGGAGAATCCGGACGCACCCGTCTCATCACGGCGGCGGCGTCCCCGTCGACGCCCCCGCTCGCGACGCCGTACCTCGGGCATCGCCGCCCCCGCACGTACCGATCCTTCCGGAACCGAAACCAAGGAGTGAGCCGACAATGACTAGCGCTGAGCCGACAACGATCACCGTCGAGGTGAATCCGCCCTACCCGGTAATCGTGGGGACGGGTCTGCTGGGCGAGTTGGTGGGTGCGCTCAAGGGCTCCGACAAGGTGGCGATCCTGCATCAGCCCACGCTTGCCGTCACTGCCGAGGAAATTCGGAAGACGCTGTTCGACACAGGAATCGATGCGCATCGGGTCGAGATTCCCGATGCTGAGGCCGGTAAGGACCTGGCCGTGCTCGGCTTCATCTGGGAGGTGCTGGGCCGCATCGGGATTGGACGCAAAGACGCTGTCGTCAGCCTTGGGGGAGGAGCCGCCACCGACACCGCGGGCTTCGCCGCGGCCACCTGGCTGCGCGGGGTGAAGGTGGTGCACGTACCCACCACGCTGCTCGCGATGGTCGATGCCGCGGTCGGTGGAAAGACCGGCATCAACACCGAGGCGGGCAAGAACCTCGTCGGGGCATTCCACCAGCCGGGGGCGGTGCTGGTGGACCTGGCGACCCTTGATTCGTTGCCGCGCAACGAGATCGTTGCCGGCATGGCCGAAGTGGTGAAGGCAGGCTTCATCGCGGACCCGGTGATACTCGACCTCATCGAGGCCGACCCGCAGGCCGCGATCGACCCCTCCAAGCCGGTGCTGCGCGAGCTCATCGAACGCTCCATCGCCGTCAAGGCGAAGGTGGTCGCGGCCGACGAGAAGGAGGCCGAGCTGCGCGAGATCCTCAACTACGGCCATACCCTCGGACACGCGATCGAGCGGCGTGAGCGGTACCGGTGGCGCCACGGCGCCGCGGTGTCGGTTGGTTTGGTGTTCGCCGCGGAATTGGGGCGCTTGGCCGGACGTCTGGATGACGAGACCGCCGATCGCCATGCGCGGGTGCTCTCGGCCCTGGGACTGCCCACACGTTACGACGCCGACGCGCTGGGACAACTCGTCGAATCCATGCAGGGCGATAAGAAGACCCGCTCGGGCATACTGCGTTTCGTGGTGCTTGACGGGTTGGCCAAGCCAGGACGGTTGGAAGGTCCCGATCCGTCGCTGCTGGCCGCCGCATACTCGGTGGTGGCCAGCCCCAGCTCTGGTGAGGGAGTGATGTTGTGACGATCCAGATTCTCAACGGCCCCAACCTGGGCCGTCTCGGAAAACGAGAGGCCGCCGTCTACGGCAGCGTCACCTACGAGCAGCTGGTGTCGCTCATCGAATCCGAAGCAGGCTCGTTGGGCGTGGACGTTCGGGTCCGGCAGACCGATAGCGAAGCGGAACTGCTCGGCTGGGTTCACGATGCTGCTGACGCGAAGGATCCGGTGATCCTGAACGCCGGCGCGTTCACCCACACCTCGGTGGCACTGCGGGACGCGTGCGCCGAGTTGACCGCCGGACTGATCGAGGTGCACATCTCGAATGTGCATGCCCGCGAAGAGTTCCGGCACAAGTCGTACCTCAGTGCGCTGGCTACCGGCGTGATCGTCGGGCTCGGCGTCCAGGGATATCTGCTGGCCCTGCGCTACTTCGTGACGTCCGCTTCTTCCTGAACCGCCTGGAACACATCGGTATCGGACTGCTGCAGGGCCGCGTGCTCTTTTTCCTTGCGGTCCACGAGTAGTCGGCCCACAAAGACGCCGACCATGGCCGGCGCGAACACCAGCAGCGACACGAACGCCGCGGTGGTGGTGAGTTCGGCCAGGATGCCCGCCGCGTAGATCCCGTTGTTGAACAGACTGATCAGCCAGACCGCCAGGCCACTGACGACTCCAGCGACGATGCCACTGAGCAGCCACCACATGGCAAGGTCATCATGTCGATCCGGATCGGGGTTGCGCTGGGCATCGCCGCGGCCGTCGGTGATCGCCCAGGCCGTGACGGCCCCCACGAACACCAGGACCAGCACGATGTTGATCGCGGTGCCGTGGGTGTCCCACACACTGATCGCCAGTCCCTGCACCACACGGATCAGCACCATGAGGACGGCGAAGACGGCGCCACGGGTGAGCCATTGAGTCGTCATAGAACGTGTTCCACCGTCGGACATGGGCCCAGCGTATCGCGGTAGCGTCGACACCTATGACGACCGTCCTCAGCCATACCGACCGCAGGGAACGGCTCCGCGAGGGGCTACGCACGGACGGGCTCGATGCTCTTCTGATCACTGATCTGGTCAACATTCGCTATCTGACGGGTTTCACCGGGTCGGCGGCGGCGCTGTGGGTGGCCGCCGGAGACGGGCCGGACGAGGAGGCGACCGTGCTGTGCACCGACGGCCGCTACCGCACCCAGGCCGCCACACAGGTGCCGGACCTGCGTGCCCTGATCGACCGCGGGTACGGAGCGGCCCTGGTCGCACTGGCCGAGACCGGGCGCGCGGGCTTCGAAAGCCACGTGGTGACGGTCGACGGATACGACAAGCTGACGGCGGCGGCCGGAGATATCGAGCTTGTCCGGGCGCCGAACCGGGTGGAGAAGTTGCGGGAGGTGAAAGACGAGTCCGAGGTGCTTTTACTCGAAAGGGCTTGTGCCGCAGCAGACACCGCATTGTCCGCGTTGATCGAGACCGGCGGAATCCGGCCCGGGCGCACCGAGCGTGACGTGGCGCGTGACCTGGAGAACCTCATGTGCGAGCACGGGGCGGACGGTATCTCTTTCGAGACGATCGTCGCCGCTGGGCCACACTCGGCGATACCGCATCACCGGCCCACCGACGCGGTGCTGGCAGACGGCGACTTCGTGAAGATCGACTTCGGAGCGCTGGTTGCCGGGTATCACTCCGACATGACCAGGACCCTGGTGCTGGGTTCGGTATCACCGTGGCAGCGGGAGATCTACGAGCTGGTGCTGGCCGCGCAGGCGGCGGGTCGGGCGGCGCTGGCACCCGGCGCATCGCTGAAAGGTGTCGACGCCGCGGCCCGCGATGTCATCGCCGCCGCGGGATACGGACAGAACTTCGGCCACGGCCTCGGGCACGGGGTGGGGTTGCAGATCCACGAAGCACCGGGTATCGGCGCCGGCGCCACCGGTACACTGCTTGCTGGCTCGGCGGTGACAGTCGAGCCAGGGGTCTACCTGCCCGACCGGGGCGGAGTCCGGATCGAGGACACGCTCGTGGTGCGGCCCGACGGGCCGGAGCTGTTGACCCGGTTCCCCAAGGAACTCACCGTCATTAATTGAGTAGTACTGAACAGTTACGCAAGGAGACAGACGACTGTGGCTTCAACCGCCGATTTCAAGAACGGCCTGGTGCTCAACATCGATGGTCAGCTGTGGCAGATCACCGAGTTCCAGCATGTGAAGCCCGGTAAGGGACCGGCGTTCGTGCGCACCAAACTCAAAAACGTGCTGTCGGGCAAGGTCGTCGACAAGACCTTCAATGCGGGCGTCAAGGTCGAGACCGCGACCGTCGACCGTCGCGACAACACCTATCTGTACCGGGACGGCGACTCGTTCGTGTTCATGGACAGCCAGGATTTCGAGCAGCACCACCTTTCCCCGGAGCTGGTTGGCGGCGCCTCGCGCTTCTTGCTGGAAGGCATGACCGTGCAGGTCGCGTTCAACGAGGGCGCCGCGCTGTACATCGAGCTTCCGGTGACCGTCGAGCTCGTGGTCACCCACACCGAGCCGGGCCTGCAGGGCGACCGCTCCAGCGCGGGCACCAAGCCGGCCACGATGGAAACCGGTGCCGAGATTCAGGTTCCGCTGTTCATCAACACCGGCGACCGCCTCAAGGTCGATTCGCGTGACGCCAGCTACCTCGGCCGTGTGAATGGCTGAAACCGGCTCGACCGGCCGGCCCGCTGCCAAGGGAGGCCGTCGCAAGGCGCGCAAGAGGGCAGTGGACCTGCTGTTCGAGGCCGAGGCGCGGGATATGACGGCCGCCGCGGTGGCCGACGAGCGCCGCGGGCTGGCGGAGTCGAAGTCGGACGTGGAACCGCTGAACCCCTACACGGTGACTGTCGCGCATGGTGTCACCGAACACGCCGTCCATATCGACGAGCTGATCGCCTCGCACCTGCAGGGTTGGACATTGGCCCGACTGCCCGCAGTGGATCGCGCGATCATGCGGGTCGCGGTGTGGGAGCTGCTGCATGCCGAGGACGTACCCGAGGTAGTCGCCGTCGACGAGGCGGTCGAGCTGGCCAAACAGCTCTCGACCGATGACTCGCCGGCCTTCGTGAACGGCGTTTTGGGTCAGCTCATGCTGGTGACCCCGCATATTCGGGGCAGCTCCGCGCAGTAGTTCGCCATGACCCTCAGAGGTCGATGATGAGCTCTCCATTGCCTGAGCGGTCCGCGCAGCGGGATACGCAAGTCAGCATGGCTCCTGCACCCCGTTCGGAGGCGGTGAGCAACGTATCGCGGTGGTCGACGGCGCCTGAAACGACCTTCACCTCGCAGGTTCCGCAGAAGCCTTGTTTACAGGAGTATGCCGCGTTCGGATCGCGCCGCAGAATGGCCGCCAGCGCACTCTCGTTGGGGGACACCGCGATCCGTTCGCCGCTGCGAGCCAGTACGACGGTGAATGCCGCCCCATCCACTACCGGTGGGGCCGAGAACCTTTCATAGTGCAGTTCCACGTCGTCGCGGTCGATCAACGCGGAGCGCAGGAGTTCGAGCATTGGTACGGGGCCGCAGCAATAGACGGCGGTAGCACCCGGAACGTCGCCGAGTAGATCGGCAGCAGTGGGCAGCCCGTGTTCGTCGTCAGTGCGCACGGTGATCTTGTCCCCGAAGATCCCGAGTTCGTCCAGGAACGGGATCGAGTCACGGCTGCGCCCGGTGTAGACCATCGACCAGTCCAGCCCGAGTCGTTCGGCGGTCATCAGCATCGGCAGTATCGGGGTGATGCCGATTCCTCCGGCCACGAACCTGAGGCGACACGCAGGCGACCCGTGGCCAGGCACGGCCATAGGCAGTCCGTTTCTCGGCCCTTTGATCCGTATCAGGGATCCGGTGTGCAGCGTGTCGTGCACCTCGATCGAGCCCCCACCGCCGTCGGGTACCCGGCGCACGGCGATTCGGTAGCTGTCTCGGGTGGCAGGATCGCCGCAGAGCGAGTACTCCCGCATGCGGCCGGACTCCAACAGCAAGTCCAGATGCGCGCCCGCCGTCCACGGCTCCAGCTCACCGCCGTCCGCCGCGGACAGGGTCAGTGCGACGACGTTCTCGTCGTGGGCGACGACCTCTCGCCGGATGACTCTCAGGGTGCGTATCCGGTTGACCTCACGGGTTTCTGCGGTCCTGGCCAGCCGCGCGAACAGGCTGAGCCATGCCTTGGCCGCGGTGCCACCGACTACCAGCAGCGGATCGCGCGCGTATCTTCCGCGTAGATCGGGGGGAGTCTTCGCGATCTCAGTGTCCGCAGGAAGAAAGTACGACCCGCCGGGGCGTGTCGCTGTGGTGCCAGTGGTCATAGTGCGGCGCTTCTCGCACCGGGTGAGGCCGCCAGGTAGGCGACCGCCTGAGCGGTGGAGCCAACCTCTTCGGGATGGAAGTTGGGCCGGAAATAGCTGAGCGTTGAGGTGACCAAGAAGCCGAGCTTGGGTAACAGCCCACGTCGTGCGGCCCTGAAGTACTCGATCCAGACCCGGGGATAGGAGTAGTTGATGGACGGATCTTCGCGAAGGATCAACAGCGCACCGCGATGGACCAACACGGATAGTCCGATGATCGACAGGATCATGGCTCGACATCGCTGGAAGTAGCTGGCATGGAAGTAGTTCGCCACATCGTGAGCCACGCTGCGATGTTCCATTTCCTCCGCGCCATGCCACCGCAGGATGTCGGTCATCGTCGGGTCGGCACCGTGTTCGGTCCAGGTGGCATTCAGGGCGAAATCTCCGAGCACCGCCGTGTAGTGCTCGATGGCGGCGATCAACCACAGGCGCTGGACCAGATCGTTGTAACGCACCCGCGTCGACCGTGTTTGCTTGGGCGCCAGCACCTTACGGAACAGGTACTCGGCATGGCGCAGGTACGGCGCGGTGTTGATGCCGCGCGCCTCAAGGAAGTCGCCGACTGCCTTGTCATGGACCTCGGCGTGCATTGCCTCCTGGCCAATGAAGCCCCGCATGTCATGTGCGAGCTTTTCGTCCTTGACGTATGGCAACGCTTCAGCAAATGCCTCGCAGAACCATCGCTCCCCTTCGGGGACCATGATGTGCAAGACGCTGAGGGTGTTGGACGCGGCAGGTTCGTTCGGAATCCAGTGCAGCGGGGTGTCGCTCAAATCGAACGAGACGTTTCGGGCACGAATCGTGATGTCTTGTGGCTCATGAATCGATGTCATGAAACCGCCTTTCAACACTGAAAAAGCGACCATGAGTGACATTCTTCACTCGAATTGAACAAACGGTAACATGGGGAACGGGTCATATCGCTCGTCGTTCTTGCCACATCCGCCAGTGGGTTGTGCCCGGCGTCACATTTCACGGCGCCGGTTGCTCCGCTGACTGCATGGTGTTCCAGCAGTTGTTAATCGACTGTCGAGGGTGTCTGGCTACCGATGTCGGCGGGCTAGCCGAGCCGGATCTCGAACACCGGAATCACCCGGTCGGTCAACGTCTCGTACTCGGCGAATCCGGGAGCGCGCTGCTTCACGATCTCGAATATCCGATCTCGCTCGGCGCGGGGGAGTTCGACGGCTGTGGCGATGGACTTCGGATTCGCGCCGATCTCCACCTCGACACTTGGTTTGGCGCGCAGGTTCGCCACCCAGGCGGGATTCGTCGGCCTGCCCGCCGACGAGCCCACGATGTAGGCCTTGCCGTCGATATCGAAGTACGCCAACGGATTTACGCGTTCGGCGCCCGATTTGGCCCCGGTGCTGGTCAGGAGCAGGAGCGGAAACCCCTCGAACTGGCCGCCGACCTTGCCGCCGTTTGCGCGGAACTCGGCGATGTTGGCCTCGTTGAATGACTGCTCGGTGCCTGATGGTTCGGTCATCGCGGTCTCGATTCTCTCGGTGACGGGTTGAGCCTAACGGCCTGTCGTGGATCAGGAGGTGAGCAACCAAAAAGATTTGTCCGACAAAGCCCGGGTCCCGGCTCGGAATGCATGATGTGCGGTGTTCTGCCACGATTAGCTGTATGGGTACCTGGGGTGAAGGGCCGTTTGACAACGACGATGCCGCAGATTTTCTGAGCGGCCTGAGGGAGAGCGATGATATCGAGCTGGAACTGGCTCGATACCTACGACTGGCGACCGGCGAGTATGTCGAGGCGCCCGCGGGTGCATCGGCCGTCGCCGCCGCTACAGTGGTTGCTCTTTTATGTTCCGACGCGGTGGATCCGGCGGTGGAGCCCTGGACGGACGCGGTAGCCAACATTCGGGTCAAGCAAACCCAAGCCCACGCCCTCGGACTACTGGCGAGTGCGGCGATCACGCGAGTGACCGGCACCGGCAGTGAACTGGCGGACCTCTGGGAGGACGGCGATGCGAGCCAGTGGCGTGCGTTCGTCGGTGCTGTCGATACCTCTCTGCGTGGAATCGGCACACCGGACTATCACGATTGGGCCCCCTATCCGGGGCTGGTCGAGGCAGCTGCCATCGCGCTTCGCGATTCCGATGTGGCCCTTGATGAGTTGACTGCCGTCGTCAACCTGTCGAATGTTCGGGTCTTCACGCTGGATCGTGAACCCACCGAAGATTCCCGAGGGCTCTGGCAGGAGGTCGCGCTTGTCGACGGCCGTCGTCTCGTCATGTGGCATGGCGAGGACAAGTCGGGACGGTTCGACTCCATGGAATTCACCTCGACGGTTCGCACGGTCCCGTTGTCCACCATCACGGGGCAAGAGTTGCGTACCACGTACCAGGACATTGACGGCGTGCGCTCGTTGTTGGCCGTCGAACTCTGGTTATCCACGGCGATACCGGACAAGACACGTGCCGTCTCAATTTCGGAGACGGAATGGGTGGTCGACGATTTCTATTTCGCCAAGTCGATCGTCGACGGGGGGCTCGCACAGATGGAACGACTCCTGCAATTCGGACGGGCGGTGGCTCAGCATGTTTGATCCCGGTGCAGATTGGGCAACAATGCCGCGGCTGGAGAGCGCCGTTGAGGTATTCACCCCGAACGCAGACTTGGTGATCGACCAGCTGCGTGGTGTCGTCGACTTCGAGCGGGTGTCCGCATTCGTGCTGAGCCGAGGTACCGAGACGCACGACTGGGGCGAGATGCATTGGTGCGAAGTCGCATTGGTGGAAGGTGGCCGCATGATCCTGTGGTTCGGTAAGGACGGCCACTGTGCGGGGCATGGGGGGCGCGCTCCACACCCGACACTGTCGGTGACGATGCGCACCTTCCCGCTCTCGGAAATCAGCGATCAGTCGCTGGTTACCGAGTATGACGTGGAGGCCGATGGATCGAGGGTTCTCACTGCGGTCCACGTCACGGTCTACACGTCGACGACGTACCGGAGTGTGAAGACATCGTTAGAAGAGCATCGGCACAGCGTCGAGGACTTCCGTTTCTCAAAGTACTCGAACCAAGGTGTGGCACAGATGAACAGGCTCATCGAGTTTGCGAGGGCATTGTCCCGCCAGACCCGCTGACCACATGTCAATGGCATTCACCCACCCCCGGTCGGCGCATGGAAGTGCTTGAGCGGTTCTTGAGTTATCGAAGGGACATTGGACGCGACGAACTGCGGAGGAAATAGGGAAGCTCAAGGACGGGGTGTTATGCGGGGTCGGACTGTTCTCATCACCGGCTCCTCGAGAGGGATCGGGTTGGCGACGGCGCGCGTTGCCAAAGCGGCTGGCGCCGAGGTAGTTCTGCACGGACGTACCGTTTCTGCCGCGCTTGGCGAGAGAGCGGCCGAAATGGACGCACTGTATGTAGTCGCTGATGTTGGCGATCACGACGATGTCCGCAGGGCGGTTCAGGAAGTTGTTCGAGCCCATGGCCGCATCGACTCGCTGATCAACTGTGCCGGGATTGCGGCGCCACGCGCGTTCGTCGAGCTGACGAAGCAAGACTGGGATCAGCACTTTACTGCGAATCTGATTGGCGTGTTTAACTTTTGCCAAAACGTGGCGCCCCATATGCCCCGCGATGGCAGTGGAAGGATCGTCAACGTCTCCTCGATGCGGGGCAACCTGTCCATGGCCACCGCACGGGGTATGGCCTACTCGGCTTCGAAGGCCGCGCTGAATAGCTTCACCGTGGCGCTCGCCAAGGAGCTGGCGCCGGAAATTTTGGTCAATGGCCTAGCGCCGGGGCTTATCGAAACCGACCTGATCGCCGGCCTGAGTCCGTTGAGCCGCGCGGAGGCCGAATCGTCGTTGCTTGGCCGAATAGGCACCCCATTGGAAATAGCGGAGATGCTGATATTTCTAGCCAGCGAAAAAGTCAGCTATATGACTGGCCAGATCATTACAGCGGACGGCGGAGCGGAACTTGGCAACAGGTAGGGCGAGAATATGTCATATGTAACGAAGTCTGTCACATATTATCACCGAGATCATATGATGTTAATCGTACAGTAACTCTCGTACTAAGCGGATGTGTATGTGACCAGTTAAGCTGGGAAGATACTGAGAGACCATCAATAAATATAGGCCAGCAGCACATTGGCGTGCCCCTGAATGGTACCACGCGGAGGTAATGCAGAATGGTTATACGCGCAGAGGCTAATATCCTCGGTCCATTGTCACTGACCGCTTCTTTGTCATCTGGTGAGCGGGATGCAACACCATCGGCGAAGAAGCAGCGTCAAGTCCTTGCCATGCTGCTGGCACGGACCGGGCGTTTTGTCCCGGCGGCAGTCCTCATCGACGAGCTATGGGACGACGAGCCACCTAAGAGCGCCACAACTGTCGTGCAAACATACATCCTCAGTATCCGCAAGACGATTGCCAAAGAGTTTGATATGAGTGTGTCGCAGGTTGCGTCATCTATGTTGCAGACGAAGAACATGGGCTACTTGTTTAGCCCGCACGATATCAACCTTGACCTGCGGAGATACCAAAGTCTCATCGAATCGGCCCGATGTGCTAAAGAGTCAGGAAACGATCATCAGGCTGTTCTTTTGTTTGTCAATGCCGAGAAAACATGGACCGGCCCAGCGTTTGTCGATATCGAGGTCGGACGCCTGCTCGCATCCGAGAAGGATCAGGTCGAATGTATTTTCTTAGCCAATCTCGAATTACGTATTGAGGCTCAACTACGCCTCGAGAGATACCGGGAAGCCGCGATCGACCTTGCCTTATGGGTGTCCAGGTTTCCGTATCACGAGCGACTGTATGCATATTATATGTACGCGCTTTGTCTCGCGGGGTGGCGGGATAAAGCGCTCGGGGTATTCCAGTTAGCAAGAAAGACGCTCGCGGCGGGGCTCGGATTGGAGCCCTGCGTGAAATTACAGAGATTGCATGGCGATATACTGGCCTCGTCGGACGATACCGTGGCCGATAGAATGAAAACCGAGCATGGCAGATTCCTTACGGGTTTAATTCCGCACACCGTCACGGGGTTGACATCGCAGGTTTCCTGATAAGAAATTAGCACGGCCAAATCCACCAGCAATGCTGGTGGATTTTTCTTGCCATTTTTAGGCCGGGGCCGGCCGTTTGATCGCAAATGCAACTGCTTGAGCGGTCTTTGAGTAGTGGCTCCGCACAATGTATCGGACAGCAATACCGATACACATGAGAGGTGGGAGATGGAGCGAAGAGTAGTCATCACCGGCATCGGTGTCCGCGCGCCGGGTGGTCGCGGCGCCGACGAGTTCTGGAAACTGCTGGCCGCTGGACGGACCGCGACCCGGGGCATCTCCTACTTCGATGCTTCGCCCTACCGGTCTCGGATCGCCGGTGAGGCCGACTTCGACGCCGAACAGGAGGGGTTGTCACACAAGGAGATTCGCCGCATGGACCGGGCCACCCAGTTCGCGGTGGTCTGCACACGCGAGGCAGTGGCCGATAGTGGCCTGGATGTGAACACGCTCGACCCCTATCGACTGGGGGTGAGCCTGGGCAGCGCGGTAGCGGCGGCTACCAGCTTGGAGCAGGAGTATCTGGTGCTGTCGGATTCCGGGCGGAACTGGCTCTCGGACCAGAAAGCCTTGTCCCCGCACATGTTCGATTACATGATTCCCAGCGTGATGCCGGCCGAGGTGGCCTGGACGGTGGGAGCGCAGGGCCCCGTGACGATGGTGTCCAACGGGTGCACGTCAGGGTTGGACTCGGTGGGACATGCCGTGGCATTGATTCGTGAGGGCAGCGCCGACGTGATGCTCAGCGGTGCCGCAGACACTCCGATCACGCCGATTGTCGTGGCCTGCTTTGACGCGATCAAAGCAACGAGCACCCGCAATGACACCCCGGAGACGGGCTCTCGGCCCTTCGACGGCTCTCGCAACGGATTTGTGCTCGCCGAGGGCGCAGCGATGTTCGTGCTGGAGGAGTTTGAACATGCGCGCGCCCGCGGCGCCCAGATATACGCAGAGGTATCGGGATACGCCACCAGATGCAACGCCTATCACATGACCGGCCTGAAGATCGACGGGCGGGAGATGGCCGAAGCCATCACTATCGCTCTGGACGAAGCACGGCTAGACCCCACCAAGATCGACTACATCAACGCCCACGGATCGGGTACCCGGCAGAACGACCGCCACGAAACAGCGGCGTTCAAGCGCAGTCTGGGTGAGCATGCATATCGCACCCCGGTGAGCTCGATCAAGTCCATGGTCGGACATTCCCTCGGCGCCATTGGGTCCGTCGAGATCGCCGCGTCGCTGTTGGCGATCAAGAACCAGGTAGTCCCGCCGACCGCGAATCTGCATGAGGCGGACCCGGAGTGCGACCTCGACTACGTCCCCATCACGGCACGCGATCATCACACCGAACACGTGCTCACCGTGGGCAGTGGCTTCGGGGGATTCCAGACCGCGATGGTGCTGAGCCGCCCGACTGAGATGTTGGGGGCATCGGCATGACACGCGTACTGGTCACCGGCATCGGAATCCTGGCCCCAAACGGCCTGGGCACCGAAAACTATTGGGAAGCAACAGTATCAGGACACACCGGAATCTCGACGCTCGACAGATTCGACGTCTCCGGGTACACAAGCACATTGGCGGGACAGCTCACTAATTTCAATGCCAAGGAGATGCTGCCGGGACGGCTGCTGCCGCAGACCGACATCTCCACCCGGCTGGCCCTCGTGGCCGCCGAGTGGGCACTGGGCGATGCCAAAGTAGATCCGGAGGAATTCACCGACTATGAGATGGGTGTGGTCACGTCGACCGCCTCGGGCGGCTTCGAGTTCACGCACCGGGAGTTCCAGAAATTGTGGTCTCAGGGCTCGGAGCACGTCAGTGTGTACGAATCGTTTGCCTGGTTCTATGCCGTCAACACCGGCCAAATATCGATTCGGCACGGAATGCGAGGCCCCAGTAGTGCTTTGGTTGCCGAGCAGGCGGGCGGCCTGGATGCCCTGGGGCATGCGCGCCGCACGGTGCGGCGTGGCACCACCCTGGTCGTCTCCGGGGGAGCGGACTCGGCTCTTGACCCGTGGGGCTGGACCTCGCACATCTCGACCGGCAATGTCACGAGAGCGACCGACCCTGCACAGGGCTACCTTCCGTTCGACCAGCGCGCCAACGGATATGTACCCGGTGAAGGGGGCTGCATCCTTATCTGCGAAGACGCAGATTCCGCAGCGGCTCGCAACGCCCCCAACATCCACGGGGAAATCGCCGGATATGCCTCCACATTCGATCCGGCCCCGGGATCGGGCCTGCCCCTCGGGCTGGCCCGTGCGGCACAGATGGCGATCGCCGATGCTGGGCTGACACCGGCCGATATCGATGTGGTCTTCGCCGATGCGGCCGGTGTGACCGGCACCGACGCGGCGGAAGCCGAGGCCATCGCGGCGGTCTTCTCACCTCGGGGCGTCCCGGTGACCGCACCAAAGTCGATGACCGGCAGGCTCTATGCGGCCGGCGGCCCGCTGGATGTGGCGACGGCCCTGCTGTCCCTGCGGGACGGCGTCATTCCGCCGACCATCGGTACCACCGAGGTTCCCGAGCGCTACCAGATCGATCTTGTACAGGGTCAACCACGTGAGGCGTCATTGTCGGCCGCCTTGATACTCGCGCGGGGCCGGTGGGGATTCAACTCCGCCGTCGTCGTACGTCGTTGAACACGAAAATCACCGAAGGAGAAGAGAAATGGCCGAAGTTACGCTTGCTCAGCTGCATAAGATCCTCGTGGCTTGCGCCGGTGGCGAAGACGACACCGAGATCAGTCCGGAGAGTGCGACGATTGAATTCGAAGAGCTCGGTTACGACTCGTTGGCCCTGATGGAAACCGCGGCCCGGCTGCAGCGGGAGTACGGGGTGCATATCGCCGAAGAGGACCTGGCTGACCTGACCACGCCTCAGCAGATGCTGGATGTCATCAATTCTCAGCTAGCTGGTGCGGCATGACATCCCAGGTGACGCATACCTTGACGCACTCGCGAGAGATCGCGGCCCCCGCAGAGGCGGTGTATTCGCTGGTGGCGGACGTGACCCGGTGGCCGGTCATTTTCGGCCCGACCGTCTACGTGGACCTGTTCGAGCACAGTGACACCACTGAGCGTTTCCACATTTGGGCGACAGTCAATGGCTCAGTGCGGGATTGGGTTTCGCGGAGGTCCTTTGACCCACAGGCGATGCTCGTAGAGTTCGCCCAGGAGCGCAGTGCTGCGCCGATTACCTCGATGGGTGGCAGTTGGAGGTTCACTGGCCTGCCCGGCGGGCGCACCAAGGTGGTGCTGGACCATCACTTCACGGTCGCCGGAGACGATGCCGCGCAGGCCTCCATCATCACAGCTGTCAACAACAACAGTGAAAAGGAACTTGCCGCCTTGGGGCTGGTGGCCGAATGCGGTTACCTGCCTGGGGAAATCATCCAGGTGTTCGAGGACACCGTGCAGCTGCCGGGAAACGCCGCCGATATCTACACATTTGTGGAACGCAGTGACCTGTGGCCGAAGCGGTTGCCGCACGTTGGCCGGGTCGACCTGGTGGAGACCGCAGACGGTGTGCAGGACATGGAGATGGATACCGTCACCAGCGACGGCAGCAGTCACACCACCCGGTCCGTGCGGCTGTGTTTCAGCCCGAACAAGATTGTGTACAAGCAACAACTGCCGCCCGCGCTACTGCTGGGGCACAGCGGGGTATGGGAGTTCACCGATGGTCCGGACGGTGCCGTCGCCATCTCGCGGCACATGGTCGCCATCAACCCGGCGGCAATAGCCCCGGTGCTGGGTGCTGGCCAGGGTATCGGCGATGCACAGCAGTACTTGCGAAATGCGCTGGGTGCCAATAGCAAAGCAACCCTCGCCCACGCCGGTTACTGGGCGGAGTCTCTCGCGGAAAACCTCAGTTGACCTCCGGGCTGGCGGCACGGGGCACCGACCGGATCACTGAGATCGCGGACGGTGTCTACGCGTATCTGCAGCTACCCGGGGGCTGGTGCCTCAGTAACTCGGGAATCGTCGTGAGTCCGGACGGCGCGGTCGTCATCGACACCCTGGCCACGGAAAGCCGCAATCGGCGGCTGGTGGCGGCGGTTGACGGATTGGCCTCGGGCTCGCGCCGCACCGTGGTCAACACTCACTTCCACGGCGACCATCATTTCGGCAATCACCTGTTCGGCCCACAGGCGACGATTATCGCCCATGAGCGTGCCCGGATAGAGATGGACGAGGCCGGCCTGGCACTCACCCAGCTGTGGCCCGAGGTCGAATGGGGCGATGTCAGAGTCACTTTGCCGTCGGTGACCTTCACCGATCGCCTCCACCTACACATCGGGGACCGAGCGGCCGAGCTGATTCATCTCGGCCCGGCGCACACCACGAACGATGCGGTGGTGTGGCTTCCGCAGGACAAGATTCTGTTCGCCGGGGACATCGTGCTCTCGGGCGCGACCCCTTTCAACCTGATGGGCTCGGTCGAGGGTGCGTTGCGGGTCATCAGTGAGCTGGCCCAGTTCGGCGCCGAAACGGTGGTGTGCGGTCATGGCCCACTGACGGGGCCCGAGGTGTTCGCGCAGACCATTGCGTATCTGACCTGGATCCAACATCTGGCCGCCGAGGGGTCTGCCGACGGCGTTGGACCGCTCGAGGCCGCGCGCCGTGCCGAGCTGGGGGAGTTCGCGGGGCTGATCGACTCAGAACGGCTGGTGGGTAACCTGTACCGCGCCTATGCCGAGCAGGGTGCGTCGCTAGGAGGCAGTGAGCTCGGGGCACCGCTTGACGTGATCGCGGCGTTCGATGACATGGTCAGCTTCAACGACGGGCAGGTGCCCGAATGCCTGGCGTAGCCGTCGACGTCTGCGTGATCGGCGGAGGTCCGGCGGGGCTGATGGCCGGTCTGCTGCTGGCGCGGTTCGGTCTGAATGTCACCGTCCTGGAGAAGCATGCGGACTTTCTCCGTGACTTCCGCGGCGACACAGTTCACCCTTCGACTCTGCAGGCAATGGATGAGCTTGGGCTGATCAACCAGTTCCTCGACCTGCCCCATGCCAAAGCTGAAACACTGCCGATAGCAACAGATTCCGGTCAGCTGCTCTTTGCGGACTTTCGTGCGCTACCCGGCAAGTACCGGTATCTCGCGTTCATGCCGCAATGGGATGTACTGAACTTCATCGCCTCCGCGGCCCGTCGGTACCCGGGATTTCAACTTTTACAACAAGTTCAGGCCACTGAACTGATCTACGACGGTGAGGATGTAGTGGGTGTACGGGCCAACGGCCCCGACGGCGTACTGCAGATCCGCGCCACACTGGTCATCGCCGCAGACGGGCGGCGTTCACTCGTGCGGACCACCGGATCACTTGACCTTGCTGCCTCCACCGCACCCATGGATGTGTTGTGGTTCCGGGTCAGCCGCGAAGCCGGTGATGTGATTCCGGCGGTACGCAGTGGCAAGGGGTACTTCATCGTTTGTCTCAACCGTGGCCACTATTGGCAAGTCGCGTACATGATCCCCAAGGGTGGTTATGACCAGACGCGCCGTGCTGGCATCGACGCACTGCGGGCCGCGATCGCACGGATCTATCCGGTATTCGCCGGCCGGCTGGCCGAGGAGCTGCGCGATTGGAGCAGCTTCCATCTCCTCGATGTACACGTGGACCGATTGCGGCACTGGTACAGGCCAGGGCTGCTGGCGATCGGTGATGCGGCACATGCCATGTCGCCGGCCGGCGGTGTCGGTATCAATCTCGCCGTGCAAGACGCCATTGCCGCAGCACGCCTGCTGGGCCCGGTACTGGCTTCCGGTGCCAGGCCGTCGACAGCGCAGCTGGCTCGCGTGCAAAGCCGGCGCCAGTATCCGGTGCGGATAGTGCAGTGGGCCCAGTTGCATGTGCTGGCCGACCTCTATCCGACTGCCGGCCGTCCGCCCGCCGAGAGGCCGCTCCTGATACGGCTGATCCGCGCATTTCCCGTGCTACCCAGGCTTATCGCGCGGGTCATAGGCCAAGGCCTGCGGCCTGAACCCATCCCCCCGCCTCTGGTGAGGGCGCAGTCAGAATCCATGGAGGCATAGACATGACGACATATGTATTGGTACACGGCGCGTTTCATGGAGGGTGGTGCTGGGAACGGCTGACCCCGGTTCTCGAGGCAGCCGGCCACGAGGTCTATGCGCCGTCGCTGACCGGGCTGGGGGACAGGGCCGCAGAGCTCACTCCGGAGGTGGGTCTCGACGCTCACGTGAACGATATCGCCGGTCTGATCGCGGACGAGGACCTGACCGATGTGGTGCTGGTGGGGCACAGCTACGCAGGCATCGTCGTTACGGCCGTCGCGGACCAGATCCCTTCCCGCATAGCCTTGCTGGTGTATCTGGATACGTTCGTCGCGCATGACGGCGAGGCCGTCGCCGATATCCTCCCGGTCAACGTGCAGGCTTTCGCTGATGCGGCGCAGGCCGAAGGGGAGGGCTGGCGCGTACCGGTGGCCGGCATGCCTCCCGGGGTGGAAGGCTGCTATGGGGTCACCGACGAGCCTGATCTGGGTTGGCTGCGGTCGATGCAGAGCCCGCAGTCGTTGCGCACCTTCACCGACGTTCTGCGGCTCGGCAATCCGGCGCAGCTGCAGCGCGTCCCGCGAGCGCACATCCATTGCTCGGGTGGCGGTGAAGCATGGACGTCCCTGCGTCAGCAGTTGATGCCACGTTCTTATCCACCAGCCGGGGAACCAGTACGTGACCTGGATACGGGGCATGACGCCATGATCACCAAGCCTGATGAATTGGCAGCGGTGCTTGATGACCTGGTGACGGCGCACGCCCGCAGCGGATCCGCACATGCACTGCAGTGAGGGAGAGCCCGTCCGGCCCGATCACTTCGTGGGGCAGTGGCGGCTGGAGTCGTATTACGACCTCGACGAGAGTGGCGCCACCAGCGAGGGGCCGCTCGGTCAATCGCCGATCGGTCTGCTCTATTACGGGGCCGAAGGTGCGCTGTCGGTCTGCATGATGCGCGGCGAACAAGTGCCCGGCGCAGTCCCATTCATGGGATACGCCGGGCACTGGGACGTTGACGGACCGCTGGTACTGCATCGGATCGCGGTCTGCTCCAACCCTGCCTGGGCCGGCACCGTGCAGACACGCCAGTACGACTTCGATGGCGATACGCTGACGCTGATCGGTGCACTCCAGCAGGGCGGCAAGGAGCAGCGGCGCATCCTTGCCTGGCGGCGGGTTCAGTAGTTACCCAGGCCGCCACAGACATTGAGGGCCTGAGCGGTTACCGCATTGGCGCCGGGACTGATCAAGTAGTCGACCATGGCCGCTACCTCTTCGGTGTCGACGTATCGCCCGATGGGTACGCGAGCGGCGACCCGCTTGCCGGCTTCCTCGGCGTCAACACCCCACAAGGTGGCATAGGTCTCGCGAACGCGCTCGGCCATCGGCGTCTCCACGAATCCCGGGCACACGGCATTGACCGTCACACCGGTCTTCGCCAATTCGAGCCCCAATGCCTTGGTGAATCCGACCATCCCGTGCTTGGACGCCGAGTACGGTGCGCCGTGCAGTACACCCTGCTTGCCGCCGGTGGAGGCAATGTTGATGATTCGGCCCCAGCCCTGGTCGAGCATCCCGCCGGTGGTGAGTGCCGCCTTCGTCATCAGGAAAACGCTGTTGAGATTGGTGTTGATGACGTCGAACCACAGTTCGTCGGTGATGTCTTTGGTAATACCGCCGCCGTTGCGACCGGCGTTGTTGACCAATATGTCCACCGGCCCAAAGCGATCCACGGCGGCGGCGACATAAGCGCGTATCTGCTCGGGCGACGTGACATCACAGGTCACGCCGTCGGCCTCATAGCCGTCGGTCTGCAGTTGTTTGATGGTCTGGCTGAGTGACTCCTCGCTACGGGCACAGAGGAACACCGCGAAATCCTGTTTCGCCAAATGCTGCGCGATCGTCAAACCCATGCCGCTGGTCGCGCCGGTGATGAGAGCAACTTTACGAGTCGTTGTCGAAGTCATGACAGTGACTATGCACGGCACCGCTATAGCTCCGGTCAAGCCCGGGTGTAGTGCCCTTGACCGATATTCGAGCCCCGCTAGGGAAACTGTCGACACCGAAGGTGCCAGGCCAGGCGGATGAGACTAAGGAGCCGACCGTGACGACCGTTGACATCAGCACGAGCCTCTACATCGAGGTGCAGCAGTTCTACTCCAGACAGATGCAGCGACTCGACGGGCAGGATATCGAAGGCTATGCGGCCACGTTTACCGAGGACGCGATTTTCGACCACACCGCCGCACTGCCTGCCAGCGTCACGAGGGCTGGAATCATCAACGATCTGTACGACTTTCGTGAGATGGGTAAGCACGACCCGGTGCAGAAACGGCACTACTTCTCTATGATCGACCTCGAATACATCGATACCGACGAGATTCGTTCGACCGTCTATTGCCTGGTGATAAAAACCAGGCCGGGTAAGCCCGCCGAGGCCAACCCGAGCTGTGTCGTTCGCGATGTGCTTGTGCGCGTCGACGGCGAGCTGCAGACGAAGTCGCGGCATGTTCGGTATGACAGTGATTCGCCACTCCTGCAAGGGAAAACAGTAGCTACACCGGATTCGACGGCTCAAGAAGGTCTGGTACTGCCTGCCGCTGCGCAGGACCTGCTTTTCCGAGAGGCCCGCACTGCCAACACCTTCACCGACGAGCCGGTCTCTGACGAGCAGCTGCGGGTCATCTACGAGCTGATCAAATTTGGCCCGACATCCATGAATCAGCAGCCGCTTCGCATTGTCTTGGTGCGCTCCGGTGAAGCACGGTCGCGGCTGGTCAAGCACCTGCTTGGCGCTAACCAGGCCAAGACCCTTGCGGCCCCTTTGGTGGCAATTCTAGCTGCCGACTTGAACTTTCATGATGAGTTACCCACCCAGTTCCCGCATTTGCCCGAAGCGAAGGACTACTTCGCGGATGCCGATGCGCGAGCGGCGTCGGCGAGAACCAATGCGTTGATCCAGGTTGGCTACATCATTCTCGGTATCCGGGCCGCCGGTCTGGCAGCGGGGCCGATGACGGGATTCGATGCGGATGCCGTTGATCAAGAGTTCTTCCCCGACGGGATTCACCAGTCCCTGGTCGTGGTGAATATCGGCAAGCCCGGGCCAGATGCCTGGCACCCGAGGCTACCTCGCCTCGCTTATGACGATGTCGTCACTTCGGTCTGACGGATACAGGAGGATGAACATGTTTGCAATGGTGATGCCGGGACAAGGTGCGCAACGCAAAGGCATGATTGCGCCCTGGCTGGATGCTGCCGGGTCGGCCAGGATCGACGAATTCTCAGAAGCCGCCGATCTTGACCTGCGCCACTATGGTTCGGCGGCCGAGAACGACGAGATTACCGACACCGCAATTGCTCAGCCGCTCATCGTCGCTACCTCGCTGCTGGTCTTCGCGCGCCTTCGCGATGAGCTGAGACTGCCGGATCGGATGATTTTCGCCGGTCATTCCGTGGGGGAGCTGGCCGCTGCCGCGGCCGCCGGTGCCATCACCCCGCGCGATGCCGTCCGGCTGGCCAGGCTTCGTGGTCTGGCAATGCGCCGCGCGTGCGACCACGAACCCACTGGTATGGCGGCAGTGGTTGGTGGTGGTCTGTGCGAAGTGACCCGTGCGGTCGAGGAACTGGGCCTGTTCGTCGCGAATGTGAACGGTCCCGGACAAGTGGTGGCCGCCGGCCGGCTCGATGAGCTGGATCACTTGCGGGCCCACCCTCCGGCCGACACTCAGGTGAAATTGCTGCAGGTGGCCGGCGCCTTCCATTCTCCGTACATGGCAGCTGCGGAGGCGGAGTTCGGCGCGGCATTGGACAGTGCTGCCGTGGTGACGGCCCGGCATCCGCTGCTGTCGAATGCTGATGGCGCACTTGTCACCGGCCCGTTGGATCTCAAACACCGGCTGATCCGGCAGTTGACTCGCCAGGTGCGATGGGATCTTTGCGCCCAGTCGCTTCGCCAGCACCGTGCGGACATTCGCATCGAATTGGGCAAGGGGGCGCTCAGCGGTCTGACTCGCCGGGAAACCCCAGCGCCACAAGCAATTCAAGCGTCGGCACCGGAAAGTATCGCGTTGGTTCGGGAGGCCCTTACTCAGCGGGAGAACGCGTCCGGATCCATCGGGCCCCGCCTGGCATCGTGATGAGAAAGTCTTCCGATGATGTCGGTGGATAACAGTGAACCGGCAGTGCCTCTCGGCTATCTACTCACCCGCACCACAGCACTCCTGCAGCGACAGGCGGCTGCCGGGTTGGAACCCCTTGGCCTATCGCTGTCGGCCTTCATCTGTATGCAGATTCTGCACGCGGCCCCCGGATCGTCCAACTCTCAGCTAGCCCGCAGCGCACGTGTGAGCAGACAGGCGATGTGCGATGTGCTGCAACAGCTTCAGGACGACGGGCTTGTCACGCGGCCAGTATCGGCGGAACAGGGCCGCACGCTGCCCGCCTCCCTCACCGGGCAAGGGCTACGGCGTCTTGAAATGGCCCGCCAGGAAGTCGCGTGTGCAGAACATCGAGTAACGGTCGCGCTGACAGACGGGGAGCGCGGGCAGCTTAAATCGCTTCTAGCGCAGCTGAGTATGCCGACAGCCACATGACCTGCGGCCACGAGAAATAGCGGCTCAGA
>MAFD01000028.1:0-64969 GCA_002013775.1 Mycobacterium sp. D16R18 | reverse complement strand
GCCACTTTCACGACCCCGGGTGTAGACAAGCCGCAGCATCGCATCGCCGGTCGATTTCGAGTTCCATTGCTGCACACCGACCTCGACCGCCACACGCCAGGCATGCCGGTCAGGCGCGGGCAGATCCATCGCCGCGGCAGATACGGCCATCCGATCCAGATGCGCGTCCAGCTTGCAGACCAGGCCGCCGCGCACCAGCAGCGTCTCGAACGCGCCGTCTCCGCGAACGGCGGCAAGCTCGTCGGCGTACAACAGCGGCCCCGAGGGGTCATGCACTTCACCGTCGAGTGTGACCAGCACCGCTACCGCCATGGGCAATGAGATTAGCGGTCGTACAGTTGCACATGTGATGAGCCGCTTGCGTGAAGAACATTAGGCACCGATGACGGCCATTTACGTACCTGAAGGCAACCCCGACGCCGGCGCGGTGTGGCACTACGGCGACCCCCTCGGTGAGCAGCGCGCGGCCCTGACCGGTGCCGTCCTCATCGATCGGTCGACACGCCCCGTCATCGGCCTGTCCGGCGCCGAGCGGCTGAGCTGGCTGCACACCATCTCCAGCCAGCACGTCACCGACCTACAGGATGGCGAAACGCGGGAAAACCTCAGCCTCGACGGACAGGGACGCGTCGAAGACCACTGGGTGCAAACCGATCTGGACGGCATCACCTACCTGGACACCGAGCCATGGCGCGGCCAGGCCCTCAAGGACTTCCTCACCAAGATGGTGTTCTGGGCGAAGGTGGAGGTCTCGTCGTCCGAGCTGGAGCTCTTCACTCTGCTTGGACCGAGCACCGTCGACCTCGCCGAAAAGCTGGGGATCGACGCTCTCCCCGAACTCGACCGCGCGGTCGCCCTGCCCGGCGGCGGCCTCATCAGGCGCGTGCCGTGGCCGCTCCCCGATGCGACGTTCGACCTCCTGGTTCCCCCAGGACACGACCTGTCCGAGCGGCTTGGTGTACGACCCGCCGGCCTGTGGGCGTTTGAGGCGCTCCGAATCGCGGCCGCGCACCCAAGGCTGACCCTGGACACCGATGAGCGCACCATCCCGCATGAGGTGGCGTGGATCGCGGTCGACGGCGATCCACGGGCGGTACACCTGGAAAAGGGGTGCTATCGCGGGCAGGAGACGGTGGCGCGGGTGCACAACCTGGGCAAGCCCCCGCGGGTGCTGGTGTTGCTGCATCTCGATGGCTCCGCCGATCGGCCGTCCACCGGAGACGAGGTGGCGGCGGGCGGCCGTTCCGTCGGCCGGGTGGGCTCGGTGGTCGACCATGTTGACCTGGGCCCCATAGCCCTGGCTCTGCTCAAACGCTCGGTCGTCGAGGCCCTCTCCAACGGCGATCAGACGCCCCTCACGGCAGGCCCGTCACCGGCCGCTATCGACCTCGATCTGCTGCCCGACCTGCAGGGTGAGCAGCGCGGACGCGAGGCGATCAACCGTCTACGACAAGGGCCGGGTCAACCGGGTAGTTAGGGCGTGCAGCAGTTGGTGGATCGGCACGCTAAACTATCGTCAGGATCGATAAAAACACTCCACCGGAGCCGCCCTGAAATTGGGCCGCTCCGCTATTGCGCGAGGGGGTTCCCCCATGGGCCGCGGCCGGGCAAAGGCAAAGCAGACCAAGGTTGCTCGCGAGCTGAAATACAGCTCTCCTAACACGGATCTCGAGCAGCTCCGCCGTGAACTTTCCGGCGCTCCGTCATCTCAGCCGGATGACGACCGCACCAGCGACCGCTGGACTGAAGACGAGGACGCCTGGCGCCGCTGACAGCGGCCAGGCGCAGCACCTCTCCTTAGAATCTCGGGTGCTGGCCCAAGAGCACGGCATTCTCGCTGCCTGAATCTTTGCCCGACTTCTTGATGGAGCCAAGGGTCCAGCAGTCGATGTGCCGTGCGGTCAGGACGGCGAGCGCCCTGTCGACATCTTCGGGTGCGACGACGGCGACCATGCCGACGCCCATGTTGAAGGTCTTTTCCATCTCGGCGCGCTCGATGCGGCCGCGCTGGGCGATCATCGCGAAGATCGGGCCGGGGGTCCAACTACTGCGGTCCAGCTCGGCGACCAATCCATCGGGGATCACCCTGGCGAGGTTGCCTGCGAGCCCTCCACCGGTGACGTGGCAGAAGGTGCGCACCTCGGTCTCGGCGGCTAGCGCCAGGCAGTCCTTGGCATAGATGCGGGTGGGCTCGAGGAGCTCCTCGCCAAGAGTCCTACCGAACTCCTCAACCTGTCCGAACAGGTCCATCCGGTCGATTTCCAGCAGCACATGCCGAGCCAGCGAGTATCCGTTGGAATGCAGGCCCGAGGACCTCATCGCGATCACGACATCGCCGGGACGGACGCGGTCCGGTCCCAGCACGCGGTCTGCTTCCACGATGCCGACACCGGTGGCGGACAGATCGAAGTCATCGGGAGCCATCAGGCCCGGATGTTCGGCGGTCTCGCCGCCGAGTAGGGCGCAGCCGGCGATGGCGCATCCCTCGGCGATGCCGGCGACCAGCTCGCTGACGCGCTCGGGCACCACCTTGCCGACGGCGATGTAGTCCTGCAGGAAGAGCGGCTCGGCCCCGCACACGACGAGGTCGTCGACGACCATGGCCACCAGGTCGAGACCGACGGTGTCGCGCTTGTCCATGGCCTGCGCGACGGCGATCTTGGTGCCTACGCCGTCAGTGGAGGCCGCGAGCACGGGCTCGCGGTATCCGCCCTTGAGGGCGAACAGCCCGGCGAAGCCGCCGATGCCGCCCAGCACCTCGGGGCGATGCGTCTTGGCGACGGATTTCTTGAACAGCTCGACCGCCCGGTCGCCGGCTTCGATATCCACCCCGGCCGCGGCGTACGAATTACTGGGTTTGTCGGCTCGCTCGCTCATAACGGGCCTTAGGCTACCCGTCCCAGCTGTCACCGGTGTCCGCACAGCCCTACTTGAACCGGCCCGCGAATCCGCGCAGTGGCAGGTCGGCCGAGGTGAGGATGCCTGGCGGGGCATCGATGACGCTCCGGATGGCGTTGAGCGCGGGCAGACCCGTCACGGTCATCCCGACGGACGCGAAGGCGGCGGGGTCGGAGAAGTCCGTGCCGGGCTTGGGAATGACCATGTGCTTGCTGTAGACGCAGGGATCGCCCTGGATCTTGGTGATGTAGCAGCCCTTGACGTTCCAGTGCGGCTGAGTCTTCGGGGTCATCTGCCATTCGACATGCACCTCCACCTTGGGTACCCCATCGACGACGCCTTGGTACTTCAGATAGTTGGCACCCAGGGAGCCCTTGGGCAGCCGGTACCAACCGAGGTCGACGTCCTCGGTGCAGGCCCCCAGCTCATAGGAGAACGTGACGTCATCGAGTTCGAGGCCGAAGCAGTCGGCCATCAGATACACCCCGTCGGCGAAGACACGGGTCCCCTTCTCCAGGAGGGCCGGGATCTCCGGGTCGTCGATCGGGCGCCCGTATCCGACCATCTCCCAGGAGTCCACCGAATGATGGCAGGACACATCCACTGATTCGATGACGGTCACGTTCTCGATCTCGGCGACGTCGCAGGAGTGGACGACGCCCAGGATCTGCGTCAGACCCGGATTCATCCCGGTGCCGTAGAAGGTTGATCCACCCCGTTCACACGCCTCCTGCAAGATCTCGGTGGTGGATCGGCCCGAGGGATGCGGGTGGTTCTGGTCGCGATGGTGCCCCGTGATCCAGTCGGCGGTGGTCACGATGTCGATGCCCGCCTCGAGCACCTTCACGTAGAGATCCTCGTCGGGGAACACACCGTGGAAGGTCAGCACATCGGGTTTGGCGGCGATGATCTCCTCGACGGTGCCGGTGGCGATCACACCATTGGGTTCCAGCCCCACGAGGTCGCCGGCGTCCCGGCCGATCTTTTCTCTTGAGTAACAATGCAATCCGGCCAGCTCCAGCTCGGGATGCTGAGCGATACGCCTGATCATCTCGGTGCCGAGGTTTCCGGTCGCCACCTGAAAAACCCTGATTCCACTCATGCTCGGACTTCCTCCGGATAGAACTGGGTCGCCCATTTCCGTAGGGCGATGAAGCCTTCGTATTCGGCCCGCACCAGGGCCGGCGGGTCCGAGTAGCGTTGATGCGACCAGATGTGGATGTCGGCAAGGAACTGGTCGATGATGGCCTGCGCGAAGGTCTTTGCGGTCCGCGACGGCTCCTCGGACCCGCTGGCGCGGTCCCCCGGAGGTCTTCCGATGAAGACGGTGAATCGGACATCGCAGGTCTGGTCATCGACCGGGGTCACCGCGGACACGGTGCGGTTGTCGATCATCCCCCAGCTCTTGGTGACGGCGACCCCCAAGCCGCCGTTGATGGCCTGCACTCCGCTCTTCATCTCCTCGGCCGACATGCCCGGTATCTCGTCGAAGGCAATCGTGAAGTCGACATAGGAGATGGGCTCCTCGAACTCCTGCCGGGTGAACTTCGGGATGAACGGCGTCTTGTGCACGTACTTGAAATGCGCGAAGTCGACCCCGTTTTCGAGCACGTACTGCGGATGCAGTTGCAGCCGTTCCCGATACAGGGTGCTATGCGGATATCCCGGGTAGTAGTCCTGGGCGCTGCTGCCGTCAGCGAATCCGGTAAAGACGTCCGGGACGTCGAAGTATGGCTTGCGGCCATCGATGTCATGCCAGATGTACACCGCCTCGTTGCGTTCCACCACTGGGTAACTTCGAATGCGCCGCAATGGATTTGGGCGATTCTCGTAAGGGATGCACACGTTCTTGCCGTCGCGGTTCCATTCCCAGCCGTGAAAGGGACAAACGATGCGATCGCCCTCAACGTGGCCGCCGTGCCCGAGGTGCGCACCGAGATGCTCGCAGTAGGCGTCCATGACGGCGAGCTCGCCAGACTGTGCGCGCCAGGCCACCATCTCGCGCCCGAAATAGGTCATCCGGTGCACAGCGCCGAGCGCGACCTCTGCGGACCAGGCGACCTGAAACCACCCCGTGGGCTTCATCGACAACGGCGGCTTCGGCATCGGAACCTCCTCAAGCGGTGACAGTAATCCAATCCGTCCACTTTTCACAGATACTTCTGTGAAAAATTCCCCGACCGCTAGCATCACTGAAATGAGCGAAGCGGTGGCCACCGGACGACGAGCTAATCGTCGCGGCCTGGCGACCCGCGAGAGCATGCTCGACGCGGCATTGCGTGTGCTCGCTTCGGGTGATCCGGCCGCGGTGTCGGCGAACAGAATCGCCAAGGAATGCGGCGCCACCTGGGGCGCGGTCAAGTATCAGTTCGGTGATATCGACGGGCTGTGGGCCGCGGTGTTGCAGCGCACCGCCGAGCGCCGCGGCGACCAGCCCTGGCGATCCGACCCGGAGGGCCCACTGGATCGCCGAGTCAGCGCGATCCTCGAAACCCTCTATCGGGGTTTGACCTCACCGGACTCCCGGGCCATTGAGAACCTGCGCCGCGCACTGCCACATGAATCCGCCGAGCTGGAACGGCTCTACCCCCGCACCGCCGCCGAGCTGGCGTCATGGAAGCATCGTTGGGCACGAGCGTGCGAGCAGGCGTTCGACGGCTTGAATGTGGATCCGATCCGGGTGCGCGAGGTGGCGGCCTTCATTCCCGGCGCCATGCGTGGGCTTGTGTCGGAAAAGCAGCTGGGAACCTACTCGGATCTGGAAGAGGCCCGTCGAGGGCTGACCAACGCGATCGTCGCCTACCTAGGAGGTCACGTATGACGGGCACGCACGTCGTTTCGGCATTCACCGAGGACGCTCTTGGCGACCTGGATGCCACCGGGGTCGCCGAGCGTATCGCCTCCGGCGAGGTCACCGCGGGCGAGTGCGCCGAGGCCGCCATCGTCCGCCTGGAGCGGGTCAATCCGGCGCTCAATGCTGTGGAGTTCAAGGACTTTCCGCGGGCGCGAGAGCGGGCCGAAGCCGCAGAGGGCGCCGAGACGTTCATTGCCTTTCGGGGCGTACCCACCGCGACAAAGTGCAATATCCATGTGGCGGGGATGCCGCTGACAGAAGGCTCGGCGGCGATCGCACCGACACTGCAGAGCGTGGACGGACCGTTCACACGACAGTTCCTCAGCACCGGAGTCGTGCCCATCGCGTCAACGACCATGCCGGAATACGGGTGGTCTGCCAGCACGGAACGTTCGGGAGGCTCGGTTACCCGTAATCCGTGGCACACCGACTTCTCCGCCGGTGGGTCCTCAGGCGGCTCGGCGGCCCTGGTGGCCGCCGGCGTAGTGCCCATCGCGCACGGTAACGACGGTGGCGGCTCCATCCGGATTCCGGCGGCGGTCTGCGGACTGGTTGGCCTAAAGCCAAGTCGTGGAAGGCTTTTGGGTGATCCATCAAGCGGCTCGGCGCCCGTGAAGATCGTCGCCGATGGGGTGCTGGTACGCAGCGTCCGCGACTGCGCTCGGTTCTTCGAAGCGGCCGAACTGCACTACCGCAATCCGAAACTGACGCCGATCGGCCGCGTGGACCGCCCGGTGCAGCGCCGGCTGCGCATCGGTCTGTGCATGGATTCCCCGTTCACCCCGGCCACAGATACCGCGACCCGGCAGACGGTGAACTCCGCCGCGGAAATGCTTGAGTCCCTTGGCCACAGCATCGAGCCGTACACACCGGCGGTGCTGCCCTCGTTCAAAACCGATTTCGAGGACTACTGGTCCTTCTTGGCGTTCGCCGTCGCCAAGGGCGGTTCCAGACTGTTCGACGGATTCGACGCCTCCCGACTGGACCCGCTGACGCTCGGACTCAGCCGCAGGTTTGTCAGGCGCTCCTATCGCACGCCGCTGTTCCTGGCCCGGCTGGCCGCCTCCGGCCGGGTATACGAACGCGGATTCGACACCGGTATCGATGCCGTGCTGACGCCGGTGCTCACCCACACCACCCCGCGCATCGGGTACCTCACCCCGGACCAGGATCCCGAGGTGCTGCTGGACAAGCTCAGCTCATACGTGGGATTTACGCCGATGCATAACGCGTCCGGCGCTCCGGCAATATCGCTTCCACTCGGCCAGGATCCGGACGGTCTGCCCATCGGCGTGATGTTCAGCGGCCGCCGTGGCAGCGAGCGAACGCTGCTTGAGCTGGCCCTGGAAGTCGAGGAGGCGCGGCCCTTCTCGATTCTGGGCTAGTCGACCATCCGGCCACATCCAACCCTCAACCGTGACACCAGTCACAAATTGTCAGTGTTGCAACAGAATTGGGACGCTCGACATGCGATCTACCGGCTGAGCACCTACCGTTTGGTGCATGCCGACGGCATCGCATCGAGCGAGCGGTATTTTCCGGAATTCCCCTTCACAGCACCCACGTGCGGACAGGCTGCGCCTTCTGCTGGCCGCATCCCTCGTCGCATCGTTGGTTGTCACGGACGAGGCGCCGGCCGCACTCCACACGACCCCGGTCAATCCGGTTTCCGCGCCGATAACAGTGACGGTGGAGTCCGGGTTCATTTCTCTGACCTCGAGCTCGACACCACTCGGAGTGGAGCACGGCGTCTCTGATTCCTCACCCACCTTGACGATCACCAAACGGGCCACCGTGTCTTTGAACCCGGGCGTGAACGGCCAAGGACTCGATGCTGTCATCACGTCAGAATCTGTGACTTCCCCTTCCGAAGCCGACAAACTCACACCGGGCAGCATCCCCGTCGTCCTGGTACACGGGACCGCCGAGAATGAGAAGTACTGGGATTCGATGAAGACGAGCCTGCACGACGCCGGGATGAAGGCATTCACCTTCGAGTACGGCCAGACTGGATTTCAGGGTCTCGTCGGGTCGATCGGACAGAAGGTCGGACTGCGTGGCTTCGGTGATGTCGAGGTATCCACCCAGCAGCTCGCCGACGAAGTCGCGACGGTCCTGGACCGAACAGGGGCGGGCAAGGTCGACCTCGTGGGCCATTCCCAGGGCGGCCTACTGATCAAGAACTTCGTGGCGCAGGACAAATCCGACAGAGTGGCCAATGTCGTTCAGCTTGCCCCGTCCACCCACGGCACCACCTTCAGTGGCCTGGCGGACTTCGTTGGCCCGGTGGGCAACTCCGTCGACATCAACGGCTGGAAGCCCATCAAGGATGCGATCTACGGGGCCGCGGGCACGCTGGGCTGGCCGTCCCTGTCGCAACAAACCGTCGGCAGCCGTTTCCTTGAGAAGCTCAACAAACTGCCGGACACCAAACCCGGCGTCGACTACCTGGTAGTGAGCACCAAGGACGATGTGGTGGCCACGCCATACAAGTCTCAATTCATCACCGCGGCGCCAGGTTCCACTGCGGTCAACATCGAAGCGCATGCACTGCCCGGCGTACCGCGTGACGGGGTGGTCGACCACGGCCTGAACACCGGGGACGTCATCTCGGCGGTGACCAATTACCTCAAGTCCAGCCAGACGGCACCGCGCTCCGCCGACCAGGTCAAGGCCAATCCCGGCACCACTCTGACCAGGGACGGCGACACGACAACCGTGTCCGAGGGCGGCAAGGTCATCGCGACCGTCGACGACCGATCCGATGTAAAGCAGAACACTGCCAAGCAATCTCGCGAATCAACCGGCAAGGCCACTACCGGTACCACCGCCACCACGCCTTCGGGAGCCACCCTTGAGGTTGCGGGGCGCGATGTCACATTGAAACGCAATGGCCAATCGGTTTCCATCAGCGAAACTCACGGCGTGACGGTTGCCAATAACCCGATCGAACAGTCATCGAGCGCCAAGATCTCCCCGCAGCCGGATCATCCCGCCAAGGCGAACCAGGGCGCGACCGCCAAATCCTCTCCGTCGGATGCTGATACGAAAGCCAGCCAGGCGGCAGGTAAGCCGGATACCGACAAGAAACCGTCAGCACACGAGACTGTGGGCATCACGCCGAAAATCGGCATCGGCGCCAACGGGATAGCCGGCCGCGGCCCGACAACGGCGGGCGGCAGACCCGCCGATCATTCGACCGCCGGCCAGGCAACCGATTCAGAGTCGACGAAGACGGCGAAGTCATCTACGGCGACCGAGAAGAACAGCACGACCCCCACGAGTGCTGAGGCCGGTGCGCACACCCCGAACAGATCCCCCGGGCACCCTGGATCGTCGAGCAGCCTTGGTGGACAACAGTCTTCCGCAGCCAAAGATGGTGCAGGCTCGTCCCGCTCGACAGCCTCGCGATCGGCGGCCGGGGCAGGTGACAGCAAGCCCGGGCATTCCGAAACCAGCCCAAGCGCGGGTGTCGGTGACCACAAGAAGTCCACCACTGGGCCGTCCCACGAGCACGCCGCAGGTGACTCCTAGAAGCTTGTACTAGCGATTGTGCTGCCGCGCGCGTTGCCGCTCCCGTTGTTCTACGGGATCCGGCACGGGCACGGCGGCGACCAATGTGCGGGTGTACTCGGTCGACGGATTGTGCAGAATCTGGCCGCGCGTCCCGAGCTCCTCCAGGACACCATGACGTAGCACCGCGACCTCGTCGGCCAGCCGATCCACCACCGCGAGATCGTGACTGATGAACAGGCAGGCGAACTGCCACTGCCGCTGCAGCTCCTCGAACAGGTCCAACACCGCCGCCTGCACGGACACGTCAAGCGCACTGGTGGGCTCGTCGGCTACCAGCAGGTCGGGCCCTAAAGCAAGGGCTCGGGCCAGGTTTGCGCGCTGCCGTTGACCTCCCGAAAGCTCATGTGGATAGCGGTTTTCGGTGCCGGCCGGAAGCTGCACGGCATCGATCAGCTCGGCAACGCGGCCCAGAATCTTGCGCTGATCGCCATATCGGTGCACCCGCATGGGTTCGGCGATGCAGTCGCCCACGCGCATTTTCGGATTCAGCGAAGTTGCCGGGTCCTGAAACACGAAACCGAACTTGGCGCGCAGCGGGCGCAGCTTGCGTTGGCTCATGCCGACGAGCTCCTGCCCAAGCATACGCACCGATCCCGAGGCAGGCTGCTGCAGCGCGGCCACGCATCGGCCGATGGTCGACTTCCCGGATCCCGACTCCCCCACCAGTCCCAGGGTCTTACCCCGCCCGATGCTGAAGCTCACATCGTCTACCGCACGAAAGGACGAACGGCCCAGTAGGCCAGGGAACTCCACGACAAGGTGGGACACCTCGAGCACGGGCTCGGCCGGTTCCGGACTCGGCGCGGGCGCATGCTCGGGATCTCCCTGCCCCAGATGCGGAACCGCCGCCAGCAACGCGCGGGTGTACGGCTCGGCGGGCTCGGCGAAAAGCTGTTCCACCGGTGCTATTTCGACGACCTTGCCCTGCTTCATCACCACCACTCGGTCTGCGATATCGGCCACCACCCCCATGTTGTGGGTGATGAGCACGATGGCGCTGCCGATCCTGTCGCGCAGATCCCGCAGGAGCTCTAGGATTTCGGCCTGCACCGTCACGTCCAGGGCGGTGGTTGGCTCGTCGGCGATGATGACCGTGGGGTCGCACGCAATGGCGATCGCGATGACCACGCGTTGTTTCTGCCCACCCGAAAGCTGATGCGGATAGCAGTCATAGCGGCGCTCCGGATCGGGCAGCTGCACGAGTGTGAGTAGTTCGATGACACGCGCACGGGCCTGCGCACGGCTCATATCCGAATGCGCGCGAACGGCCTCATTCACTTGATATCCGATGGTGAACAATGGATCCAGTGCCGAGCCGGGCTCCTGGAAGACCATCGCGATGTCCTTGCCGCGCATGGCCGTCAGCTCCCGGCCCGACAGTGTGGTCACGTCGCGGCCGTCGAGCAGGACCGAACCGGTAATGCGCGCGGTGTCGGGGAGCAGCCGGATGGCCGTGCGCGAGGACACCGACTTGCCCGAACCCGACTCGCCGACGACGGCCAGCACTTCCCCCGGTTTGACGTCGAACGACACATCTTCGACTGCGGTCACAGGACCACTGTCGGTGCTGAATGTCACCGACAGCGACTGGAACGACAGAGCAGCCAACGCTTCCTTCTCGCTCATGCGTCCCCCCCCCTTGTCCGCAACAGCGGATTGATGACCTCATTGAGGCTCTCGCCCACCAGCGTCATCCCGAGCACCACCAGCACGATGGCGGTACCGGGAAAGACGCCCGTCCACCAAATGCCGTTCGCCACGTCCGAGAGCGCCTTGTTGAGGTCATACCCCCACTCGGCGGCCTGGGTGGGTTCGATACCGAAGCCGAGAAAGCCGAGGCCGGCCAGCGTGAGGATGGCCTCGGCGCCGTTGAGCGTGATGATCACCGGCAGCGATGAGGTGACATTGGACAGTATGTGCCGGAACAGGATTCGTGGGGTGCTGGCCCCGGTGACCCGTGCGGCGTCCACGAACGGCTCTTGTTTGATGCCGACGGTGGCATTACGTACCACCCGAAAGTACTGCGGCACGAACACGGCCATGATGGCGATGGCTGCGGCAATAATGCCCCCGCCGGTGCTGGATTGACCTCCGGTGACGGCGATCGACACCACGATGGCCAGCAGGAGCGAGGGCATGGCATACAGCGCGTCGGTCACCAGCACCAACGCACGGTCCAGCCAGCCACCCAAGTATCCGGAGGTCAGGCCCAGCGCCACACCGACCGGCAGGGAAACCACCAGCGAGGTCACGATGACCAGCAGCGCCGTGCGGGCACCGAACAGTACGCGCGAGAGCACATCTTCACCTCGCACCGAGGTACCGAACCAGTGCTCCCAGGACGGGGCCTGCTGCCGCACGAAATCGATACCGTCCGCACTGGTTTGCGCGAATCCGTACGGCGCCAGCAAGGGCGCCAGTATCGCGACGAGAACAAATCCCACGACCAGAACCAGGCCGGCCACCAGCGTGAACCGCTGCAGGCCATGCGTGGAACGCAACAGGCTCACGCCCGGCAGCCTGCGCAGCCGGTCCCCGCGGGGTTCCCTGACCGATGCCGTCATCAGAACCTCACCCTCGGGTCGATAAGGGCGACCACCACGTCGATGACGAAGCTCATCACCGCGACGATGATCGCGATCACGGTGACGATGCCCTGCACCGCTACGAAGTCGCGCGCCGAAAGATAGTGCGCCAGCTGTGAACCCAACCCATTCCACTCAAAGGCCGTCTCGGTGAGCACGGCACCGGCAAGCAGCATGGCGATCTGCATACCCATCACCGTGATCACCGGCACCAGCGAGTTCCGGAAGGCGTGCCGCCCCACGACGACTCGCTCCGGAAGCCCGCGGGCGCGGGCGGCGTCCACATACCCCGCACGCAGCGTCTGCAAGAGATTGACGCGCACCAGCCGTAAGAACACCCCTGCTGTCAACAGCCCGAGCGCCAGCACCGGTAGCACCAGATGTTTGAGCGCATCCACGAAATATCTACTGTTGCCGTACAACACGGTGTCCACCAGCAATAGGTGGGTGCGGTGCGGCATGGCATCCAGCGCGATCTCGGTCCCCACGGTGCTTCGCCCAGAGGCAGGCAACCACCCCAGTTTCACCGAGAAGAAGAGCTTGAGCAGGATCGCGACGAAGAACACAGGGGCCGCGTAGAAGAACACCGCCGCCAGCCGCAACGACACGTCGGTGATCTTGTCACGGTGCGTAGCGGCCAAACGGCCCAAGGGGATCCCCACCAGCAGCGCCAAGATGATCGCACCGACGGCAAGCTCTAGGGTGGCGGCGCCGTTGACCAGGATGATGTCGGTGATCGAGCGCTTGTCGGTCAACGTACGCCCGAAGTCCCCGCGCAGTACGCCGCTGAGGTACTCCCAATACTGGGTCCAGATGGGCCGGTCGAATCCCGCCTCAGCCTTGCGTTTGGCGATCTCGGCCGGAGCAAGTCGGCCGCCGGCCTGCGCGGTGATCGGGTCGCCGATACCGCGCATGAGCACAAACACCAGCGTCATCAGAATCCACGCCGTTGGAATGATCAGTGCCAGGCGCACTCCGAGATAACGCAGCAGCGTGGCGCTCATGCGGCTCCACGCGTCTTCTTCAGCGGAGTGAACTGGAATTTGAACGAGGGACCGAGCTTGATCCCCTCGACATTCTTCACCGATACCGCAATCTGTTTTCCGGTGAGCAGCGGCAGCGTCGAGATGTAGTCGCGCGCCATCAAATCCTGGATCTGTCCGATGATGCCCAGACGCTTGGCCCGGTCCGGCTCGGTGGCCTCGGCAGTGATGAGCCGCGTGATCGTGTCGTTCTCGAAGTGGTTCACCAACATGTTGTCCGGCATGAAGAATGGGGTCAGATAGTTGTCGGGATCGGGGAAATCGGGGAACCAGCCGAACTGATACACGGGGTAAGAGTCCGATGACCGCCGCTCCTGGTAAGCGACCCACTCGGTGGACTGCAAATCCACCCGGAAGAGGCCGGACGACTCGAGCTGCCCCTTGACCGCCGCGTATTCCTCCGAGGAATTGCTCCCATAGTGATCCGGGTTGTACTGCAGGTTGATCAGCACCGGGACTGGAATCTTGGCATCGGACAAAAACTTTCGCGCCAGCTCTACATCGGGTTTGGCTCCGTAGAGCGTCTTGAACGACTCCACGGAGCCCGACATCGAGTCGGGTACCACCGAATAGACCGGGGTGTAGATGCCCTTGTACACGTTGCGGGACAACGCTTCGCGGTCGACCAGAGAGGAGACGGCCTTGCGGATGGCCAGCTTCTGAGCGTCCGTGCCGCCCGGCATGGTCTTGAGGTTGAAGACGATGTATCTGAGTTCGCCGCCGGGCCCCTCGTGCACGGCAAGGCGCGGATTGACCCGCAGGGTTTCGATGTCGTTCGGCGACAGGCTCCGGTACGCAACGTCGATGGCACGGTTCTCGATGTCGATCTTGAGGTTCTCGCCACCGGTGTAGTACTTGATGCCGATCAGCTCCCACTGCGGCTTACCCAGCCCGCCGACGTATGTGGGATTGGCCCGCAGGCCGATCAGCTGGTTCTTACTGTGCGAGGTGATGGTGTACGGGCCCGCAAAAGGTTCGGCCCGCGCGATGGCGTCGTCATCGAGCAGCCTGTCGGGCGGAAAGACTTCTTCATCGATGATGGGCCCGGCGTTGGTGGCCAGCACCTGAGGAAAGGTCTGGTCGTTGGGGAGTTTGAGCCGGAAGTCGACGGTCAACTCGTCGGGCGTCTCGATGCGATCTAGGTTGGCAAGCAGCGACTGCGGCCCGTTGGGATCGTCGATCACGCGCTCACGGTCGTACGAATACTTCACGTCCGATGAGGTCAGCTTGTGCCCGTTGGCGAACACCGTGTTGGGCTTGAGTGTGCAGCTGTACAGCGTGGGGTTCTTGAAACCGCACGACGCCGCCAAATCGGGCTTGAGGTCATCTGTGCCCGGCGTGAAGTTCAACAAGAACGGGTAGACCTGGTTCTCGACCTGGAACGAGCCGTTGTCATAGGCCCCGGCAGGGTCCAGTGTGGAGACGCGGTCCGTGGTACCGACGGTGAGGTACTCGCCGTCGACGGCTCCTGGTGGCCGACCCACTCCACATCCGGCAACGAGCAGCACGGATGCGGCCAGGGCCAGTTTGCGCATCCGACGAGTATGGCAACACTTGCCCCAACCTGCTGGGGTGCGGTGCAATACATGTCACAAGACCGACCAAGCGAGCGTTAGGTAGGTTGGTTGCGATCCCGTCGTCCGCGTCAGCGCCCGGCGGTCACGACACCCGAGCCACACAAGGGACAGAAATGAAGACTGCCGTCACCGGAGCCGCCGGCTTCATTGGTACCAACCTAGTCAATCTCCTAGTGGAGCACGGGCACGAAGTGGTCGCCATCGATCGCGTGGCGCCCAGCTCACCAGAGACTCGCGAGGCCGTGACCTGGGTCTCCGGTGATGTTCTCGACCTGGGCTCGATGACGAAGGCCCTCGAAGGCGTCGAGGTCGTCTACCACCTGGTGGCCGTCATCACCCTCAAGCACGAGGACGAGGTGTGCTGGCGCATCAACACCGAGGGCGCGCGCACCGTCGCACAGGCCGCCCTGGCCGTCGGCGCCCGTCGCATGGTGCATTGCAGCTCTGTTGATTCCTACTCCAACAGCGTGGCCACCCTCGACGAGAACTCACCGCGCTCGACGGGTGCCGACCTGCCCGTCTATCAGCGCTCGAAGTGGGGCGGCGAGGTAGCCGTGCGCGAGGTCATCGAGTCCGGTTTGGACGCCGTCATCGGCAACCCCACCGGCGTCTACGGCCCGGTGGATCTACCCAACCTGTCTCGTCTGAACCAGCTGCTGTTCGACAGTGCGCGTGGGCGGCTGCCCGCCATGGTGAACAGCAAGTACGACTTGGTCGACGCCCGCGATGTTGCGTACGGGCTGTACCTGGCCGGGGAGAAGGGACGCACCGGCGAGAACTATCTGCTCGGTGGCCACATGGGCAGCCTGTTGCAGGTGTGTCGCCTGGCTGCACAGCATGTAGGCAAGCGAGGTCCGCTGTTCGCGCTGCCGATGGGTCTGCTCAACGCAGCGGTTCCGGTCATCGAACCGATCGGGAAGCTGCTCAAGAACGACGCACTGAGCCGCGCCGCATTCAACAAGCTGACCGTGTCGCCCACCGCGGACATCACCAAGGCACGCACCGAATTGGGCTACGAACCGCGCCCGCTCGAGACCACGGTCACCGAACTCGTCGACTTCTTCGTCAGTTCAGGTCGGCTCTAACCCCAGCATCGCGGCGTTGCCAGGTTCCCGCTGAGCGACCTCGGCGAATTCCCTGGCTCCGCCCAGCGCGGCGGGGGCGAGGAGCACCACTTCGGCACCGGGGAGATCCGATCTCCCATCAGGGAACAGCTGGGACTGCTACGCCTGCCGACCCAGGTGGCAGAGGCCCTGCGCGCGCATGGAATTGACGTGCCGCACCACCGGGGTAGTTGAAACTGGCAACAATCTATACCAAGATCACCTCTCGGATCTTGATTCAGGAGGTGACGTGGAGCAGCTGTCTATCCCGCCGCGATGGGGCACCCTGGTGGCGGAATTGGCACAGCAGCAGGGCATAGACGCGGCCAAAATGCTGATGGATGTACAGGTTTCACCACGGTTCCTCGCCGGCGAGCCTGCGGTGCTCAGCCCCGAACAGCTTCGCGCCATGGCGCGCGAGATCCTCGCCCGCACGGGGGACCTGTCCTTTGGCATCAGCCCGGCGCCGATCCCGACCGAGACGCTCCAGATCCTGATGTTCAGTCTCGCGACATCTCAGACGGCCGGCGTCGCTTTCGCCCGCTGGGCTGCGTTCCGCGACGCCATGCCGCTGGTACCGAACATGACGGTGGCCAGATCTGGCGATCTCGCGACTGTGGCGATAGACGCATCGACGCTCAGATTGCACGACGCTACGGTCACCGAATGGGCCTTGTCACTCATCGTCCAAATCTGGAGCTGGTTGATCATGCGGCCGATCTGCGCGGAACGCATTCTCCTCCCCCAGGCTCGCACGGCGGGACGATCCGATCGCAGCAACATCCTCAAGGCTCCGATCGAATTCGGTAGTGGTTCGGCCGCAATAATTCTGGGCGCCGAGCTCCTCGACGTTCCGATTCTGCGCACCGAGGAAGAGATCACGTCCATCCTCGAGCACCCGGAGCAGCTTTGGTTCGATGTCCGCGACTACCACCAGCAGCTACCCGAGCGCGTCGAGCGAATCGTCGCATCGTGTATCGGGCAAGGGATTCCCACCGTGGGCGATATCGCGACAGCACTGAACATGACACCCTCCGCGCTCCAGCGGTCGCTCCGAAGCGAGTTCGGCACCTCGGTGCGAGAGATCAGAGATACCGCGCTGCGCGTTGAGGCCATCAGAAGTCTTGAGGGCAGAACGGAATCTCTCAGCGATCTCTCGATCCGCCTTGGCTTTTCGGAGCTGAGCGCCTTTACTCGCGCCTTCCGGCGCTGGACGGGCGCTTCCCCGGCCCAGTACCGAAACGGTGCACGTTCGGTCAAGTAATTCGCCCAATTCGGTCATCGCACGCTCCCCATCCATCACATAACCTCGGGCCAAGGAAATCCGAGGGGGGAAGTTTGCTATCGGCTGAGCGGCGATTCGAGTTCTCTCGGACGCTTGAGGAAGTTTCTTCGGTCGCCAGCTTCGAGTTGCCGTCGGTCAGCGATATCGAACCCGGCAATCACGCACCCCTCGCCTTCGCCGATAGCGCTCGGCGACTCAGCGATTTCGCCGTCGGAGACGAATTCACCACACAGGCCGCAATCGCCGGTCTGATGATGCCCATCGAATGGGTGATCGTCGAAATCACCCACAGGGCAAAACTTCTCAGTGCCCGTCGGGGCCGCTACCAGGTGGTGTCGAAAGGACTGCAGGGGGCGACAGCCACCGTCGTGCTCAACGTCTACGAGCAGTCCTCCTCGGTCAGAGCGGAACTGTTCGTGCTTATCGACGAAGTGATCTTGACCGGAGACCTTCAGCATTCCTTCATGACGGCACTCGACGGCATGATCGACACCCAGGTCGAACTCATCAAGAGGAGCTCTGAGGTACTTCGGGACGTCACCGTCGTCGAGGAATACCCGCCGCGGGGACGCGACACCTAATGCGCCTGAACGGAATCCGTACTGTCACTTGATGTCTCCCGCGCAGTCGCAGCGAGCATGTTCTCGACCACGTTCTTGCCGAGTGCCGTTTCCTTGGGCAGCTCGATCGGGTAGTGGCCGTCGAAGCACGCACAGCACAACCGCGAACGGGGTTCCGTGGTGGCAGCGACCATTCCTTCGGCCGAGATGTAACCGAGGCTGTCGGCACCGATCGCGGTACGGACGCCATCGAGCATCTCGTCTTCCGACTCCACCGCGTTGGCGATAAGTTCTGCGGGAGAAGCGAAGTCGATGCCGTAGAAGCATGGCCAGCGCACCGGCGGGGAGGCGATACGCACGTGCACCTCGGCCGCCCCGGCCTCGCGCAGCATCCGCACCAACGCCCGCTGGGTGTTGCCGCGGACAATCGAATCATCTACCACCACAAGCCGCTTGCCGCGGATGACTTCACGAAGCGGGTTGAGCTTCAAGCGGATACCAAGCTGACGGATGGTCTGCGATGGCTGAATGAAGGTACGGCCCACGTAGGCGTTCTTCATCAGTCCCTGTCCATACGGGATGCCCGAGCCTTGTGCATATCCGACCGCCGCCGGGATACCGGACTCGGGAACACCGATCACCAGGTCGGCGTCCACCGAATGTTCGGCGGCCAGCCGGCGCCCGATATCGACGCGAGTGGAGTGCACGGAGCGGCCGTCGAGCATGCTGTCGGGCCGGGCTAAGTACACGTACTCGAAGACACAGGTCTTGGGCGTGGCGTTGGCGAACCGGCTGGAGCGCACCCCGTCGGCGTCGATGGCGAGCAGCTCGCCCGGCTCGATATCCCGGACAAAGGAGGCGCCCACGATGTCCAGGGCCGCGGTCTCGGAGGCAACCACCCAGCCGGTGTCGAGGCGACCCAGGCACAGCGGCCTGACTCCGTGCGGATCGCGCGCCGCGTACAGGGTGTTCTCGTCCATGAAGACCAGGCAGAATGCGCCGCGAACGGTGGGCAACAGCGACATGGCCGCTTGCTCAATGGTGGCGTCCGCGGCTCCGTGTGCCAGCAGCGCGCCCATGATGTCCGAATCGGTGGTGGCCAGACCCGGGGTCTTGGAGTTGATCAGGCCCGCGTCGCGCGCCCGCGTGGTGAGCTCTGCGGTGTTGACCAGGTTCCCGTTATGTCCCAACGCGATTCCGGTGCCCGCGGCTGTCGTCCGAAATACCGGCTGGGCGTTCTCCCAGGTCACCGAACCCGTGGTGGAGTAACGGCAGTGACCGACCGCCACATGTCCCCGCATGGCGGCGAGGGTCTGCTCGTCGAATACCTGGCTGACCAGGCCGAGGTCCTTGAACACCACCACCTGCGAGCCGTCCGCGACGGCAATACCGGCAGCCTCCTGGCCACGGTGCTGCAGCGCATACAGGCCGTAGTAGGTGAGTTTTGCCACCTCTTCGCCGGGAGCCCAGACCCCGAATACGCCGCATTCTTCGCGAGGGTCGTTTTCCAACTCGATCGGCTGTGCGGTCACGGTGCGGCTCCCTGGCTGAGTCCTGCGTGGGGTGGTGACCAGTCCAGTTTACGGGGAAGGTTGCTGAACGCAGAATCGGCTGGCCGATCCCCGCAAAACGGCCCGTCGGTGCCCTCACGGAAGTGACCGAAGCCACTGCCGTACCCCCGTCGTGACACCGGTCCTCCGCTAGCTGAGCGGGACCAACGGCAGCCAGTCGGCGATCTCCGTGGCACGCGATCCGGACGCGGTGACAGCGCAGTCGGCGGTGGCCTGATCCAGAGTCAGCAGCCCCGTCGCCAGCAGCAGCCAGGTCCGCGGGGTGGTCTCCACGACGTTGGGTGGGGTTCCCCGGGTATGACGGGGACCCGAGATGCATTGCACCGCAACGAACGGCGGCACCCGCACCTCCACCGAGGCGCCCGGAGCATCGGCGGCCAGAGTGCGGGCGGTGAACCGGACCGCGTCAGCAAGGACGGCGCGCGCCGGTTCGGGCACCTGCGGGTCACGCAGCCAATCGGCCACCGCGAGCACTGCCGCCCGGGTCGAGGCGGCATCCGGTGCACGAGCTGGCATGGCCGCCACCCTATCCGGGGGAAGTCCGCGCCCGGCCGAGGAACTACGCCCCGTTGCAGATTCCCGAGTCTCGAATCGTGTTGCCGTACACGGTGGCGGTGGCGATATTGGCGTTGATCACCCCGGACGGCAGCTGCTGCTTCATCTTGTCGCTGATCTGGGTGAACTGGAACCACAGGTGATAGAAGGAGTCGCCGTTGTAGAGCGGTGAGTACTGGCTCTGATCCGGGTAATTGGTGATGTACAGGGTGTGCACCCGCGGATCCAGGAATGCCGCCGACTGATCCAGGTTCGCGGTCACCACATTCCCAACGGTGTCCGATCCGGAGGCAGCCCAGACGTCGCGGTGATCACGCAGGTAGTTCTGGAATCCGTACACCGACCCCATCAAGGTGCCGTACTGGGCGTTGAACCATTGGCAGGATTCGCGCAGCGCCGTGAACTGCTCGTCGGTCGCCCGGTTCTGCCACATGTTGAACGGGAACACCGAGGTGTCCGGCGACCAATCCGAGGGGTACGGAACAAACACGGGCAGCGAGGCGCCCTGCCCGGGGTCTGCGCCGGCGGGTGCGGCCAGTGCTAATCCGGCGGCGATCGTCATACCCGCCAGCGCTACACCGGCCCTGCTTCTCCAGTTCGAGGCCATCCGCCGATTATCTACAGCCAACACCCAGGAGTCCGGGCTTCGGGGAAAAACCGCACTACATCCATGGTCACAGCGGTCCGCGTGTCGTCCGTTGCACGGCCAGTGCGGCCACCGCGCCGGCCTCGTTGAGAGCCAGGTGGGCCAGTATTGGCGCCGCCACGCTCCCCGATCGTTCGCGCAGCCAGCCCAACAACCAGCCGAACAAGCCAGTGACCAGCACAGTCGCCGGTACGGAATCTCCTGCGGCGCGGGCGGGCCGGATATGAGCGAGCCCGAACGCCACGGCCTGCACCACACCGCCGAGCCTCTGGCCGCATGCCTCTGCCGCGAGCGGCTGCAGCACTCCGCGGAACGCGAGCTCCTCCGACCACACCGTGCCCACCGGGATGTGCAACCCCAGCCAGGCCGCCGGATGAAGACCGATATTGCGCTCCCGCATCGAGGTACGCACCGGCTTCAACACAGGTGAGGCACCGACCACGACCGCGACGGCCGATGCGACGACTCCGCCCAGACGCACACCGGCCCCCAGCTGGGGTTGCCGCAGCCCGAGCGGTGTACCCGCGACGGCTGCGAGGGCGGTGCTCACGCCCGCACCCACCAGTGGGCGCCAGCGTTGCGGGAACCGTTCCAACAGCGCCGGCCAGGTGACGAGCGCAACGGCCAGGATCCAGGCTCGCGCGCGAGCGATCACGTGTCGGGGCCGTCGAGCGACGCGGTGTCGACGAGAGCCTTCCGAATGCGTTCGGTGTCCTGCGGGGTCCAGCCCTCCGGCGGCGCAATGGCGGCCCAGCCGTTGACCGACGAGATGCCGTAGTTGTGGCCATGCCCGTCGGGCACTCCGACGGCGTTGGCCAGGTCGGCCGCCACCTGCCAGAAGGTGACGATGGGGTACCAGCGCATGGCGGCAGAGCGATCGCCGACCGGCGCCTCTTTGAGCCAATCCGGTTCACTGAAAAGCAGATCCGTGGACCACCACGTCACCGGATCGGACGGATGTTGCACGAAGAGCACGCGCGGGTTCTGCCACGGCGGTCGAGCGAGCGCGTCGATATCGGGACCAATCGCGAAACGCGCCGTGAATCCGCTGTCATACGCGGGGAGGGCTTCCAACGTGCCCCGGTCCCGCTTGGACACCAGCTCATTCCAGATCTGACTGAAGTTCGGCGGACCGGTCCACAACACACCGTCGACTCCCGCCGTACGGATATCACCAAGTCCGTCGAATGCGCCTTGTCCCGCAAAAGATCCCAGACTCTCGCCATAGATGAGCAGCTTCGGACGATGCCCTTCTGGCTGCTGTGCCCAGCGCTTCTGAACGGTGTCAACCAACAGCCTGCCCGAGGCCAGTGCCTTCTTCTTATCCGCCAGGAACGAGATCCAACTGGGCAGGAACGAGTACTGGGTGGCGACGATCGCGGTGTCGCCGTTGTACATGAGCTCGATACCGCGCGCGGCAGCAGGCGTCACCCACCCGGTGCCAGTGGTCGGGACGATGATCAACGCCTTGCGCTCGAAGGCCTTGGTGCGCTCCAGTTCCCGCACCAATATGTCGGCGCGCTCCTCCGCCGTGTCGGCGGTCTCAAGTCCGGCGTACACCCGAATGGGTTCCTTGGCCTGGCGACCGTTCACCTTGGTCAGCTCATCGGCGTGCAACCCGCCGGAGACGAAGTTGCGCCCCTCGAAACCGAGACTCTCCCAGGAGGCCAGCGATGCCGGGCTTCCGGAACGCTCCGGCTGGACAGGCTGTTGCACCCCGGCACGGGTGGTGTCGTTGTGTGGGCCGAACGAGGCGTTGGCGGCGGAGAAGAAGCCGCGCACCAGCACACCGTTGAACAGCATGATGGTCAGCACCGCCACGATGGCGGTACCGATGAGCAGCGACACTTCGCGACTGAGATGCAAGCGGCGAATAAAGAAACGGGCCAGCAGCCGAACCAGATCTCGCAGCACTCGGGCCACCGAGATCAGCAGTGCCCCAAAAACAATCGAAACAACGAAGGACTTGGAGTACTCGAGGGTCGATGGTCCTTGTGTCTCCATGAGGGTCGCGATCTGGCGTTGCCAGCGGGCAGCTGGGACGATCATCGCCAGCGAGCACACCGCTGAGAGCAGCACCACTCCGAGCTTGGTGGTCACCATCACTCGGTCGCGCAAGGGCCACCATGTCTGGTGACGGAGCCAAAAGCGCAACACCAGCTTGGAGACAGCGACACCGATGCCGTAGCCAATGGTCGCGGTGGCACCGCCGATCAGGCCCTGGAACAGCCAGGTACGCGGCATCAGTGACGGCGTCAGCGACAAGCAGAAGAACAAGGCGCCGAACGCTATTCCGCAGAAATCCAGCCGCAGCAGATTCCACGCCCAGGCCACCAAGGGGTGCCGGTGCTCGAGATGCTCTTCAAGCTCCTGGAATGCCAGCCAGCTGCGGCCGATCCAGTCATCGGGATCGACGGTGCTTGTCGTGACGGGGACTCCAGGAGTCTCGCTCATCCGAACAATCCGGGCAGCACACCTTCGTGAATCTCGCGCAGCTCGGCCAGGGTGATCGAGAATTGTCCCTGTACTTCAACGGACGCACCCTCGCCCGCGGGCCCGGCGTCGACGACGCCGATGCGAACAGCAGGCAGTTGCCGCGCCTCGCACATCGCCACGAATCGGCTCTCCTCGGTACGCGGGACGGCGACCAGCACACGCCCGGCGGACTCGGAGAACAACGCCACAAAGGGGTCGGCCCCTTCGGGAAGCAGGATGCGACAACCAGTTTCACCGGCGAGTGACGACTCGATGACGGCCTGGATGAGCCCACCTTCGGACAGGTCGTGAGCGGCGGACACCAGCCCGTCTCGCGATGCGGCGGTGAGAACCTGGGCAATCAGCTGCTCGCGGGCGAGATCGACCTTTGGCGGGGTGCCACCGAGGTGGTCGTACGCAACCTGCGCCCAAATGGAACCGTCGAACTCATCGGCGGTGTCACCCAGCAGGATCAGTGTTTCGCCGGGCTCGGTGCCGAATCCCGTGGGGATGCGCCGGTTCACATCGTCGATGACACCCAGTACCCCGACCACGGGGGTGGGCAGGATGGCAGTGGTGCCGGTCTGGTTGTAGAAGCTGACGTTGCCTCCCGTGACCGGGATGCCAAGCTCCACACAGCCATCGGCGAGGCCGCGGACCGCCTCGGAGAACTGCCACATGACGCCCGGGTCCTCCGGGGAGCCGAAGTTCAGGCAGTTGGTAACCGCGACGGGGGTCGCACCGGAGGCCGCCACATTGCGGTACGCCTCGGCGAGCGCCAAGCGGGCGCCGTTATAGGGATCAAGCACCGTGTACCGACCGGAAGCATCGGTGGCCAAGGCGATTCCACGCCCTGTCTGCTCGTCCACCCGAATCACACCGGAGTCGGCGTGTTCGGCGAGCACGGTGTTGCCCCGGACGTACCTGTCGTACTGCTCGGTGATGAAGGCGCGGCTGCACAGGTGTGGGCTGCCGATCATGTCCAGCAGCGTCTGCCGCAGCTCGTCACCGGTGGCCGGACGCGCCAAACCCGCTGTGCTGTCGGCGATCAACGCATCTTGGGTGTCCGGCCGGGCCACCGGACGCTGATAGACGGGGCCCTCGTGTGCCACGGTCCGGGGCGGCACATCCACGACGGTGTCGCCGTGCCAGCTGATCCGCAGCCGGTCGCCATCGGTGACCTCACCGATGACTGTGGCCAGCACATCCCATTTACGGCACACCGCCATGAAGGCGTCCACGTTGTCCGGGGTCACCACGGCGCACATGCGCTCCTGAGACTCGCTGGAGAGCACCTCGGCCGGCGTCATCCCGGTCGCGCGCAGCGGCACCTTGTCCAGATCGATGTGCATGCCGCCATCCCCGGCCGAAGCCAGTTCCGATGTGGCGCAGGATAAACCGGCACCACCGAGGTCCTGGATGCCGACCACCAGATGCGCCGCGTACAGCTCAAGGCAGCACTCGATGAGAACCTTCTCGGTGAAAGGGTCACCCACCTGCACGCTGGGAAGCTTTTTGCGCGATGCGCCGTCGGCCTCGTCGCCGCCGAATGTCTCGGAAGCGAGCACCGACACACCGCCGATGCCGTCAAGCCCGGTGCGTGCACCGAACAGGATGATCTTGTTCCCGGTGCCCGAGGCGAAGGCCAGATGTAGATCTTCCTTGCGCAGCACCCCCGCACACAGTGCGTTCACCAACGGGTTCCCGGCGTACGAGGCGTCGAAGACCGTCTCGCCGCCGATGTTCGGCAGCCCCAGTGAGTTGCCGTAGCCGCCGATACCGCGCACCACGCCGTCGAAGACACGACGGGTGTCGGGGGCGTCGGCGGCACCGAAACGCAGCTGGTCCATGACGGCGATCGGGCGCGCGCCCATGGCCATGATGTCGCGAACAATCCCGCCTACACCCGTCGCGGCACCCTGATAGGGCTCGACGTACGACGGGTGGTTATGCGACTCGACCTTGAAGGTGACAGCCCATCCGTCGCCGATGTCCACCACTCCGGCGTTCTCACCGATTCCGGCGAGCATCGCCGAGCGCATCTCCTCGGTGGTGGTCTCCCCGAAGTAACGCAGGTGCACCTTGGAGGACTTGTACGAGCAGTGCTCGCTCCACATCACCGAATACATCGCCAGCTCGGCGTCGGTGGGGCGGCGACCGAGGATCTCGCGGATGCGCGTGTACTCGTCGTCCTTGAGCCCTAATTCAGCGAAGGGCTGTGGGTGATCGGGGGTGGCTGTTGCGTTGTCGACCGTATCAACCCGTGAAGTCACGAACAGATTCTATATGTGGTCGATGCGGGCCTGGACAAACGCTCCAGGCGCATACTAGGCAGCGTGAAATGGGGGCGCGGACGTGCATGGACCATATTTGCCAGCGCGGTCATTCTGCTGGCGGCCGGATGCGCACCTCAGCGCACCGAGGAGTCGCAGCAGATCTCCACGGAGATCGGCACGCTCCCCGGCGTCACACAGACCACCCACGACTACGCCAATGTCTTCACCAAGGGGCAACGGTTCGGCCTGACGGTCACGGTGATTCCTGCTGTGACCGCGGAGCAAGTGACGGCGGTATGGGACCTGTTCACCAAACGTGTGCGCGAGGTTGGGTTCAGTCAGCACGACGTGACGCTGACGGTCGTGACGCCCTGCACAACCCAGGACACCACGTCGGGCTGCAGCAAGGTCACCGCGGCCGTCGATCCGGGGGCCAAACAGCAACCCGCTCCGCCCTTCGCCGAGTGGGTGCGGTTGCGACAACTGCCCAACATCGGCGGTGTGGACATGTCTGACGCCTATTCCGGTCCCGCACCGCGCGTCACGATGGATGTCGCCGTCAAGGGACATCAGACGGGCACGCCCGTCGACTACCGGGACATCACAGCGGCCTTTCGTCAGATCGCCGGTGACTTTGCGTCCTTGTCGGGCGCCGCGTGGCGTGTCGGACCCGTCGTCGGCGTTTACCCGGCCCTCGCCACGGAGCGGGGCTTTCCGGATATCAGCGCGGTCGTCCTGTGGGAACGGCTCAATGCGGTCACCCCGACATCCTCAAGGTTCACGTCCCGCTCGGCCCGCAAGGACCAGAAAGATGTCCAGTACTCGACGGCACGGCACTATCTGAACACCACGTACGCGGAGGTGCCCGCAGCGAGCGAAGCACAGCTCCGAGATATCGCCCGTCAACAACTAGAACTGCTGAAGCAGTTCGGGCAGCCCGGCATCTACGAGTTACACGCGAACAAGGCCAGTGTCACCGTGTGGCTGGGCGGTTGCATGGGGGAAATGCCTCCCTCGCAACGCACTTCTGCGGTGGAGGAAGAGCTGCGCGGCAAGTACGAGACCTGCCCGAGCTAGCCGATCAGTACCTTCAGCAGTTCACGTCGGCGCAGGATCATGGCAGCCCAGATCAGCAGTCCGAAGCCGACCGCGAAGACCACCGCAAACCACACTTCCTCGTGCATATCGATCGTGACCGCGCCGCCCAGGTAGCCCGTCAACCCCACGGCGCCGAGCACAGAGGTACGCGGAATCGCCCACACGATGGTGCACGCCAACAACACCCAGCCGATCAAGGCGGTCTGATACACCGGGAAACCCAGCTGCTCGGTCGCCTTCTGGGCGAACTCCGCGCCGAAGATCTTGGGTATGGCATCACCCAACAGGAACAACAGGATGATGCCGCTCAGTGCGATGCCGATCTTCTCCGGCGTCGTTTTCTCACTGAAGGTGGATGTGACGGACATGAGATTCCTTTCTCGAAATCCCCGATGAAACAACTCTAGAGAGACCGACCGACACAATCGACGAAATTCATCGCTCAGGCCTTCACCGGCTCTCGTAGGCTCGGGGCCATGACCGTCACGATCGTCGCCAAAGATCCCGTCGTCGCCGCTCTGGGTGCCGAGTGGACCGCGCTCGACGAGTTGGGCACTGCCCTTACCGACGACCAATGGGCCGCGCCATCCGTACTGCCGGGGTGGACCGTCAAGGACGTCATCGCGCACGTGGTGAGTACCGAACGTCTGCTGTCGGGCGATCCGATCCCCAGCACCGAGGAAGCCGTCGCCGGTCTTCCACACGTGCACAATCCCGTCGGTGTCCTCAACGAACGGTGGCTGACCTACTACCGCAAGCTGCCGCCTGTGGCGGTACTGAACGACTTGCGCACCGTGACCAGCGCCCGTCTGGCCATCCTTGAGGGTCTGTCTCAGGAACAGTTCAACGCCGAAACGGTGACCCCGGTGGGGCCGGAAAGCTACGGACGGTTCATGCAGATCCGTGATTTCGACTGCTGGATGCACGAATTGGACGTGCGCGACAGCCTCGGGTTGCCCGCACCGGCGGACCCGGTCGCGGCCACACCCGCGCTCACCGAGCTGATCAATGCGCTGCCGTTCCTCATCGGTAAGCGGGCGGGAGCACCCCAGGGCAGCCGGATCCGGTTCGTACTCAACGGGATTGGTGCACAGAAGGTCGATATCGAAATTCCCGACCGGGCCCGCATCGTGGCTCAGTTCTCGGAGCCCTGGGACACCCCACATGTGACGCTCACCGCGGACACCTGCGAGTTCGCCCGGCATCTGGGTGGCCGCGCCAGCGCCAACCGCAATGGCTTCGCGCTCGACGGCGATCCCGACCTGGGTTGGAAGATCATCACCAACCTGCGCTTCACGATGTAGCGGGCAGCTCCAGAAACGCTTGCAGCGCATCGGAATACATCGGAACGTCGCGCGCACCCATCAACTCGCGCACCGAATGCATGGCCAGTGTCGCCGCTCCCACGTCGACGGTGACCATGCCGGTGTGTGACGCCGCGAACGGACCGATGGTCGAGCCGCATTGCATATCCGCGCGGTGCTCGTACCGTTGGAACGGAACTCCGGCCCGCTCACAGGCCAGGGCGAAGGCCGCCGCACCCCGACCATCGGTGGCGTAGCGGACATTCGGGTGAATCTTGATCACCGGTCCGGCGTTGACGGCAATCTGGTGGCCCGGTTCATGCCGATCTGGGTAGTTGGGATGCGTGGCATGCGCCATGTCGGCCGAGACCATCAGCGAGGCGGACGCACGCCGTAGGAAATCCTCTCGGGTGCCGTTGCTGGACAGCACGATCCGCTCCAGAACCGTCGACAGCAGGTCCGAGTGGGCGCCGTGATCAGAGACCGAACCGACCTCCTCGTGGTCGAAGAGTGCGAGGACGAGAGTCGAGCTGGATTCGGCGGCCAGGAATGCCTCCAATCCGGCGTAGCAGCTGGCCAGATTGTCCAAACGCGGTGCGCTCACCAGGCTCTCATCGGGGCCGATGAGAGCGGCCGCGGTCAGATCATGTGCCATCAGATCGCGTCCGAGAACATCGGCCGGAGCCACCCCCAGCTGTTCGGCGATGAACTCATCGAAGCCCTTACCACCGCTCCACACGGAGTTCACATGCCACTGCGGGTCGATCACCCATTTCTTGCGCTCCTCGGCGCTGACCATGTGGATCGCCAGGTTCGGCACCCGCAGGATCGGCTGCTGGATGCGAATCAGTGTCGACCGCACGGTATCCCCGTCGCGTACCAGCACCCGTCCGGACAACCCCAGATCGCGATCCAGCCAGGTCTGCACCCACGCACCGCCGTAGGGCTCCAGAGCAACCATGGGCCAACCTGCTTGCACGCGATCAGCATTGGCCTTCACCCGTAGGTTCGGGCTGTCGGTGTGAGCGCCGATCACCCGGAAGGAGGCGTTATCGTCTGCCATGTCGACACCGCGCCAGGCCACGATCGATCCCGAGCGCACCGTGAAGTAGTCACCCGAGTGCCCCGGCCAACGCTGCGCCTCGAACAGCTCGGTGAAGCCTTCCTGACGGAGGCGCTGCGCCACCGTGTCCACGGCGTGAAACGGCGACGGCGAGGCGTCGACGAATTGGCACAGTCCTGTTGCGGTCGCGGTCACGCTTCCCATGATGGCTGACCGGATGGGGTCTAGGGTCGAGGCGTGACCGATCCCGTGCCACAGCCTGTTCTGGAACCGCTGTCCTCGTCGGCCATTTTCCTGGTCGTAACCGTCGACGAGGGTGCCGAACAAGCAGTTCACGACGTGTTACCCGATTTGTCGGGCCTGGCCAAAGCCATCGGATTCCGCGACCCGGCACGGCGATTATCCCTGGTCACCGCAGTCGGGTCGGATGCCTGGGACCGGCTCTTTTCCGGTCCGCGCCCCGCCCGGCTGTGGCCGTTCCAGGAGGTGCGCGGTGAGCGGCACACCGCCCCGTCCACGCCCGGGGACCTGCTGTTCCACATTCGCGCAAGCACCATGGACCGCTGCTTCGAATTGGCCGCGCGAATCACCACCACCCTGGCGGGCGCCATCACCGTGGTGGACGAGACGCACGGCTTTCAGTACTTCGACAACCGGGACCTGCTGGGGTTTGTGGACGGCACCGAGAATCCCGATGGTGAAGAAGCCGCCTCGGCTGCCCTCGTCGGCGCCGAGGATGCCGATTTTGCCGCCGGCAGCTACGTGCACATCCAGAAGTACCTGCACGATATGGCCGCCTGGAGCGCGCTGCCCGTCGATGAGCAGGAGAAGGTGATCGGACGCACCAAACTCGATGACATCGAATTCGACGATGCCGTGAAACCGTCGAATTCACATGTGGCCCTGAATGTCATCGAGGACGACGAGGGCAACGAGCTGCAGATCCTGCGGCGCAACATGCCCTTCGGTGAACTCGGGAGGGCCGAGTTCGGGACGTACTACATCGCCTACTCACGCACCCCTGATGTCACAGAACGTATGCTGCACAACATGTTTGTCGGGGATCCACCGGGGAACACCGACCGCATCCTGGACTTCTCGACCGCGGTCACCGGCGGGCTGTTCTTCGCGCCGTCCGCCGACTTCCTCGACGCTCCCCCGCCGCTGCCCACCGAGGCGGCCGCGAAATCCACTGAGTACCAAGGATCCCTATCCATCGGCAGCCTGAAAGGAACGTCGGCATGAACAACCTGTATCGCGAACTCGCACCCATTACGGACGAGGCGTGGGCGGAGATCGAAACCGAGGCCAGCCGTACCTTCAAACGCCATATCGCCGGACGCCGGGTGGTTGACGTCAGCGAGCCGGGCGGTCCCTCTAGCGCGGCCGTGAGCACCGGACACCTACTCGACGTGGCGGCACCCGCCGACGGCGTGCAAGCCCACCTGCGGGAAAGTAAACCGCTTGTGCGGCTGCGCGTCCCCTTCACCATCAGTCGGTCCGCCATCGACGATGTGGAGCGCGGCTCTCAGGACTCCGACTGGGACCCGGTCAAGGAGGCCGCCAAAAAGCTGGCGTTCGCAGAGGACCGCGCGATCTTCGAGGGCTATCCCGCCGCCTCGATCGTCGGTATCCGCGAATCCAGCTCCAACCCCGAACTCAAGCTGCCCGACGATGTCCGCCAGTACCCCGACGTCGTTGCGCAGGCACTCTCGGAACTGCGGCTGGCGGGTGTTGACGGCCCGTACTCGGTGCTGTTGTCGGCTGAGGAGTACACCAAGGTGAGCGAGGCCTCCGATCGCGGGTACCCGATCCGCGAGCACCTTGGCCGGTTGGTCACCGGGGAGATCCTCTGGGCGCCGGCGATCGATGGCGCACTCGTGCTGAGCTGCCGCGGCGGGGATTTCGATCTGCAGCTGGGCACCGATGTCACCATCGGCTACCTGTCCCATGACGCCGAGAGCGTGCAGCTGTACCTGCAGGAGACCCTGACGTTCCTGAGCTATACCGCCGAGGCCTCGGTCGCGCTGCGGCCCTAGGCGAGCACAACCTCACCAGCCCCTTTGCGACCGTAGGATATCTGTATGGGAAGTCGGACTTTCGTTATTACCTTCGCGCTCGGGCTGATCGTGGCGCTGTTCGGTCTGATCTGGGCGCTGCAGGGGTTCGGGGTGCTCGGCGGCAGTCCGATGAGCAACACCACAACCTGGTCGATCATTGGCCCGATCACGGCGCTCATCGGCATCGTGGTTGCGGTACTCAGCTGGCGGAAACTCTCGTCGAAGTAGGGCTTCAGACGCCCGACACGGTGAAGTTCACCGTGTGCCACCCGGTAGCGCCGTCCGGCACCGTACCCACCTGATCCGCGGTTTGCGTGGCTCCGCTGTTGTCGGTAGCACGCACGGTAATGGCATGTCGGCCAGGGTTTTCCGCTTGCCACCGGAAGCTCCACAATCGCCACGTCTGATCGGAGTAGCTGGCGCCCAGTTGAGCGGGCTGCCATGCGCCGTCATCGATGCGCACCTCCACGGACCGCACGCCACGATTCTGCGCCCACGCGACGCCCCCAAACACGACGGGCCCCGTCGGCACCTTCTGGCCACCCTTGGGCATATCGATCCGCGATTGGGTCTTGATGGGGCCACGCGGCGCCCAGCCCTGCCGCGTCCAGTACGCCTGTGCTTTGTCGAAGCGGGTCAGCTCCAGATCCACGACCCACTTGGTGGCCGACACGTACCCGTAGAGCCCGGGCACTATCAACCGGGCCGGGTAGCCATGCTCGATCGGCAGCGGCTGCCCGTTGAGACCGACCGCCAGCAGCGCATCGCGGGTGAGCGCGTCTACGGGCGTCCCCGCGGTAAACCCGTCAATCGACGTCGAGAGCACCATCTCGGCATCAGCCTGAACGCCTGCCGCTGCCAGCAGCTCAACCAACCGGTAACCGGTCCAGACCCCCGTCGAAATAAGTTCACCACCAACAGGATTTGAGACGCAGGTTAACGTCGCCACCGTTTCGACAACGTCGAAGCTGGCAAGGTCATCGAAGTTGTAGGTGCGTTCACGCTCGACCATGCCGTGGATGCGTAGTCGCCAGTCGGCCCGGCTGAGTTGCGGAACGCTGAGTGCGGTGTCCACTCGGTAGAAGTCGGCGCTGTCGGTGATAAAGCTGGGTAGCGCAACACCTTGTGGCTGCACCTCCGCGGGTATCGGTGGTGCGGCCACGCGCGGCCGGGGAATCGTGAACGTGCTGCGGTCTGCGGCCACCGAATGCACCAGCCGCGTGATGACCGCGCCCGCAGAGGCCGCGATCGCAGCGCAGCCGAGTATTCCGACGATAACGAATCTGCGCCTACCTGCATCCGGCCCATCATGGTCAGCGCCGCTTTCCGGGTCTGCCGGGTCATCAGGCCAGAACCGCAGAGTGAGCCAGCGCAGGGTCGCAATACCGCAGGCAGTGCCCACGACGGTGGGGATCGTGTCGAGTGCTGTTGCACCCTGCCGCGACAGCACGGCAACGCATCCGAGAACGCCTGCCGCGGCGATCGCGGCACTGCCAAACGGGCGGCGCCGAGTCTCGAGAGTTCCGGTGATCGCCGCGATCGCCGCGATCACCACCAGTACGACGATGGCCAAGAAGAGTTTGTCCAGGGCGCCCAGCGTCTGGATCGCCAACTCTTTGATGGGGCCCGGCGTCAGGTCGACGATCGCCGCCCCGATCGCGCCGCGGGCATTGGCCGATGTTCCGAACGGGATGCCCACCAACTCGGCTGCCCCAAGGGCGACGGCTGCAGCAGCGACTCCGGCAACCATCCGCTCGTTGGACGGGGAGCCGGTCACTACAACGCTATCTGCCTAGGCGGCCAGCACGGCGTCGAGCGCCGAGTAGAAGATGCCGAGCCCGTCGTCGCTGGGGCCGGTCAGCGGCTCGGTCGCGTGTTCCGGGTGCGGCATGAGCCCGACCACGCGGCCGTTGGCCGAGGAGATCCCGGCGATATCGCGCATGGACCCGTTCGGGTTGTCGCGGTAGCGGAAGACCACCCGGCCCTCGCCCTCCAGCTCGTCGAGCACATCGTCGGAGGCCACGTAGCGGCCTTCGCCGGACTTGAGCGGCACCAGGATGTCGGCCCCCTGCTCGTACCGGGAGGACCACGCAGTGTTGTTGGCGTCGACACCCAGCCAGACATCGCGGCATACGAAGTGCAGACCGGCGTTGCGGGCCAATGCTCCGGGCAGCAGACCCGCCTCGCACAGCACCTGGAAGCCATTGCAAATGCCCAGGATTGGCAGACCTTGCGCGGCGGCGTCGACCACCGAGCGCATCACGGGCGCAAAGCGCGCGATGGCCCCGGCGCGCAGGTAGTCACCGTAGGAGAAACCGCCGGGCACGATTACCGCGTCGACGGACTTCAGATCGGCATCGTCGTGCCACAGCGAGACCGCCTCGGCACCGGAGAGTCGGGCTGCCCGAGCGGCGTCGACATCATCGAGGGTGCCGGGGAAAGTGATGACACCGATGCGTGGGGTCATTCGGACTCCCGCACAATTTCCCAGTCCTCGATGACGGTGTTCGCGAGCAACGCCTCGGCGATCGACTCGAGATCGGAGTCGCCGATCTCTCCCTCGAACTCCAACTCAAAGCGCTTGCCCTGGCGCACGTCTGCCACGCCGGCATAGCCAAGGCGCGCGAGTGCGCCCACAATGGCTTGTCCCTGCGGGTCCAGGATCACGGGTTTCGGCATGACGTTTACGACGACTCGGGCCACGGGCTGACTTTACCGTGTGGGCCGGGACACATCCCGCCTAGACTCCCCTCATGCAGCTGACCCACTTCGGGCATTCGTGCCTGCTGGCCGATTTTGGCGGCACCACTCTGCTGTTCGATCCCGGCAATTTCTCGCACGGATTCGAGGGCATCACCGGTCTGTCAGCCATCCTGATCACCCATCAGCATCCCGACCATGTGGATCTGGAGCGGCTGCCCGCGCTGGTCGACGCCAATCCGGGGGCGGCGCTCTACGCCGATCCGATGACAGCGGCGCAGCTGGGCGAGCCGTGGCAGGCGGTGCACGCCGGCGATCGCTTCACCGTTGCGGAACTGAGTGTGCGCGGCGTGGGTGGCCAGCATGCGGTCATCCATCCGGAGATCCCGCTCATCGACAACACCTCGTATCTGATCGGCGACGGAGATCATCCCGCGCGGCTGATGCATCCCGGCGATGCGCTCTTCGCACCCGGCGAGCAGGTCGACGTGCTGGCGCTACCGGCGGCGGCGCCGTGGATGAAGGTGTCCGAGGCGATCGACTACCTGCGCGCGGTGAACCCGGCCCGGGCGGTGCCCATTCACCAGGGCATCCTGCAGGAGGCCGCATACCCGTTCTTCTACACACGGTTTCGCGAGATGTCCGATGCCGACTTCCAGGTGCTGCCCCACGAGGACGCGGTGTTGTTCTAAGCGCCGAGACCGAGGTTGTGGCGGGATCGTCTCGCACACTTTCGCCAAAACCTCGGTTTCGATGGGCGAGCGCTAGCCGATGTCCTCGGCGGCTCCCCGGCCCGCGGCCCGTCCGCTGAAGATGCAGCCGCCCAGGAACGTGCCCTCCAATGCGCGGTACCCGTGCACACCACCGCCGCCGAACCCGGCAACCTCACCGGCCGCGTAGAGGCCGTCGAAGCAGCTTCCATCGGCGCGCAGTACCCGCGAGTCGAGGTCGGTCTCCAAACCGCCCAACGTCTTTCGCGTCAAGATGTGCAGCTTCACCGCGATCAGCGGGCCCGCCTTCGGATCGGTGAGCCGGTGCGGCGCCACCACTCGGGTAAACCGATCCGCGAGGTAGGCACGGGCGGCACGGATGGCGGCGATCTGCGGATCCTTGCCGAACGGGTTGGCCACCTCACGATCGCGTGCCGTCACCTGCTGCGCGATGGTCGCGTAGTCCAGCGGTGTGACGTCCGGCAGCGCGTTCATCTTGGCGACCAGGTCGGGCAGGTTCGAGGCACTGACGAAGTCGACGCCCTTGTCGATGAATGCCTGGACCGGCGCCGGTGCACCCGCCTTCCCGCGACGCAGCACCCCGCGCACATCCTTGCCCGTGAGATCGGGGTTCTGTTCCTGTCCCGACAGCGCGAACTCCTTGGCGATGATCCGCGCGTTCAGAATGAACCACGAGTAGTCGTGCCCGCTGCGGCAAATGTGTTCCAGCGTGCCCAGGGTGTCGAACCCCGGAAACAGCGGCGCCGGTATTCGAGATCCATTGGCGTCCAGCCAGAGTGAGGATGGTCCCGGAAGGATGCGGATCCCGTGGCCCGCCCAGACCGGGTTGTAGTTGGTGATGCCCTCGGTGTAGTGCCACATGCGGTCGCGATTGATCAAGTGAGCGCCCGCGTCAACCGAGATCCCGAGCATGCGGCCATCGACGTGAGCGGGCACCCCGGTCAACAGCTGGGAGGGAACACGTCCCATGCGTTCGGGCCAGTTCTCCCGGACCAAATCGTGGTTACCTCCGATACCACCGCTGGTCACGATCACGGCCTGCGCACGGAATTCAAACTCTCCCACAGCTGTTCGTGAAGACGCGACACCTCGCGCTGCGGTCGAGGGCTCCAGCACGGTGCCGCGAACACCGACCGCGGCGCCCTGTTCAACGATCAGTCCGTCGACCTGGTGCCGGTAGGCGATGCGCACCTGGCCTCGGTCTACAGCGGCGAGCACGCGCCGGGCGAAAATCTCCACCAGACCAGGACCAGTACCCCAGGTGATGTGAAAGCGCGGTACCGAGTTACCGGGCCCGAGGGCATCCTTGCCGCCACGCTCGGCCCACGCCACCACGGGGAATATCTGTAAACCTCTGGCGCGCAACCAGCTTCGCTTCTCACCCGCCGCAAAGTCCACGTACGCGTGCGCCCATTGACGGGGCCAATGGTCTTCCGGTCGGTCGAATCCGGCGGTACCGAGCCAGTCCTGCAGGGCCAGCTCATGGGAGTCCTTGATCCCCAGGCGGCGCTGTTCGGGACTGTTGACGAAGAGCAGGCCACCGAAGGACCAATAGGCCTGCCCACCCAGATTGGCGGCATTCTCCTGCTCGATGACGACGACATTCTTGCCGCGATCCACCAATTCACAGGTCGCCACCAACCCTGCAAGACCTGCGCCCACGACAATGACATCGGTACTCGCGTCACTCACCGGTTCACCGTAGCGGGGACGATTGACGATTAAAAGGTCCAACTTCCTTGTGGTGAAAGCACAAAGCCATATCCCCTGTGCCGAGGTAGCTCACGCGACAGGTGATCTGAACACCCACAGAAACCACAGTTCGTCACGGCCATCGCCGCCTCACGTGAAGCGCGAAGCAAACTGCGCCGACTAGGCCACGCTGTGTAATACCTGCTTGGGCAACCACTCGTAGACGCCCGGCACCGAACCGTGCAGCAGTGACAGATCGATGGCGTCGATCATGGCCTGTCGCGGGCCGGGCTTGCGCAGATGCTTGGCCGAGATCGCGACTCGCACCACCCCGTCCCGGCGGGCAGTGCGCGCCGCCGACAACACCAACATCCGGCACCACCACGGCTCGGAAAGGAATCCCTCGCCGATACCCAGCACCCGAGCGCGCACCGAGGTGCCATGGACCAGATCAGAAATCTCCGAAAGCCCGATGTTCAGGCGGAAACCGTTGCGCGGCAACATCTCTATCGCTCCCGCGGAGGCCGTCCAACCCGGCGCCGCAAAGAGGCGCGTACGCAACCCGGTCTGCTCCATCACCCGGTCAGCGGCCATCAGACGCAGGTTGGCCTCGTGCGCGGGCAACGCGGCGAACTCGTCGCGACGCTTCTTGGTCGCCGCCTGGTCGTACCCATGCAGCACGATGGCGTCACCACGCGAGCGGCGCGCAGCCAACCAGTCAACCGTCGGCTGATCCTCCACCAGGCGGTACTTGCCCTTCAAGCGGGGAGACACGAGGAATGACAGCGGAATCGCCCGCTTATCCATTTCCTCAGTGAATACAGCGATCTCGTCGAGAGTGCGGTCGCAGATTCCCGATACCGATACCAGCAGCTGTCCTGCCATGCCGCCAGTGTGGCAACTTCAGATGTACGCAAGGTGTCAGACACCCCGCATCGAAAAGAACGCTCCGGCGCGCTAACCCAGCTCCTTCTCGATGGCCGCGATCACCTCGGGAGCATCCGGCACTGTCGTCGGCCGAAACCGGTTGACCGGCCGGAGAGATCCCGAACCATCCCGCGCGATCAAGAACTTCTCGAAGTTCCACTGCACGTCCCCGGCGGCGCCTTCGGAATCCACGGTCTTGGTGAGCTCGGCGTACAGCGGATGCCGGTTCTCACCGTTGACCTCGATCTTCTCCAACAGCGGGAAGCTCACCCCATATGTGGTGGAACAGAATGTCTGGATCTCCTCCGCCGTCCCGGGCTCCTGGCCCATGAACTGGTTGCAGGGCACCCCGAGGACCGTCAGACCGCGGTCGGCGTACTCGGTGGCCAATTTCTCCAGAGCCGCGTACTGCGGGGTCAGACCACATTTGGAGGCGACGTTGACGACCAGCACGGCGTTGTCGCCGAAATCGGCGAGTGACAGCTCGGAGCCGTCGAGTGCGGTCAACGGAATGGAGGCGAGATCGGTCATGCTCACCACGTTACCGGTGTTGCGATGGTTGACTGTTCGCACATTACGCAACGTTGCGGGAGGTCATATGAGCGAGGAGAACGAATTCTCCTCAGGCCGCAGTGCCCTGCGGATCGCGTCGGTGGCGGCACTGGGCGGACTGCTCTTCGGGTACGACAGTGCGGTCATCAACGGAGCCGTACAGGCCATCCAGGACGAGTTCGCCATCCGGGACGCGGAGCTGGGATTCGCGGTCGCCTCCGCGCTCCTCGGGGCCGCGCTCGGTGCCATGACGGCCGGACGCGTCGCCGACAGGATCGGGCGAGTGGCGGTCATGAAGATCGCCGCCGCCCTCTTTCTGCTGAGCGCGATCGGGGCCGGACTGTCACCGAACATCGAGTTGCTCGTCATCTTTCGCGTAATCGGCGGGGTGGGGGTGGGCGTCGCCTCGCTGATAGCACCGGCCTATATCGCAGAAACGTCCCCGTCGAACATCCGCGGCCGCTTGGGTTCTCTGCAGCAATTGGCCATCGTCACCGGGATCTTCTCGTCCCTCACCATTGATTGGCTGTTGGCACATCTGGCCGGCGGCTCGCGCAGTGAACTGTGGTTGGGCCTACCGGCGTGGCGCTGGATGTTTCTCGCGATGGCGCTACCAGCGCTCATCTACGGCGCCCTGGCGTTCACCATCCCCGAGTCGCCACGTTATCTCGTTGCCACGCACCGAATTCCCGAGGCACGCACGGTGTTGACGAGGCTGCTCGGAGAGAAGAACCTGGACATCACGATCACCCGGATACAAGAGACACTCGATCAGAGCACCGCGCCCTCATGGCGCGATCTGCGCAAGCCCACCGGTGGTCTGTACGCCATCGTCTGGATAGGTGTGGCGCTGGCGGTGTTTCAACAATTGGTCGGCATCAACGTAATTTTCTACTACTCCAACGTGCTGTGGCAGGCCGTCGGGTTCGGCGAGACCTCGTCGTTCACCATCACGGTCATCACCTCGATCACGAACATCGCCACCACGCTGGTGGCCATCGCGTTGATCGACCGGGTGGGCCGCAAACCCTTGTTGCTCATCGGTTCGGCCGGCATGGCCGTGACGCTCAGCACCATGTCGATTGTCTTCAGTACGGCCACCATCGTCGACGGCAAACCGCACCTCGGCCCCGTGGCAGGGCCCGTTGCCCTGGTCGCCGCCAACCTGTTTGTCGTGGCATTCGGAATGTCATGGGGCCCGGTGGTCTGGGTGCTGCTCGGCGAGATCTTCCCCAACAGGATCCGGGCCGCGGCCATGGGAGTGGCGACGGCGGGGAACTGGGCCGCCAACTGGCTGGTCACCGTCAGTTTCCCCGCGCTGCGTGACACACTGGGAATCGCCTACGGGTTCTACGCGATCTGCGCGGTGTTGTCCTTTGTCTTCGTGGCGCGCTGGGTGAAGGAGACCAAGGGCCGAACACTGGAAGATATGGATTCGGTGATCAGCTGAACAGCTGACCGGACCGTGCGGCCGCGATAACACCACCGTCGACCAACAGATCGGTCCCGGTGATGTACGACGACTCGGGCCCCAACAGGAATGCCGATGCCGCGGCAACATCGTCAGATGTACCGATGCGTCCGAACGCCGAACCCTCGACCATGGCCTTCGTAATGGCGCCCGTATCCGAGGCAAGCTCCTGATGCCCCATCGCGGTGGACACCACCCCCGGGCTGATCGAGTTGATGCGAGCCCCCCGCGCCCCCCACTGCCGGGCGGACACACGAACGCGAATGTGGTTCGCGCGCTTGGACAACTGGTAGGCCACCGCAGGGTACTCAATGCTCTGGACGTACGGTAGGGCGAGCAGATCCTCGGCGCCCGTGGTCGCGAGCTCCTGCTCCTGTTCGGCAGAGAGTTCCATGGGCATGTGACCGGCCATGCTGGCAATGACCACGCCCGCACCGCCGGAGGAAACGATCTTGCCGAATTCCTCCACAACCAGGGCCACCCCAACCAGATCGACGGCAAGGATGGCCTGTGCCGGGGCCTGCGCTGGAGAGAGGCCCGCGGTGTGCGCCAGCTGGGTAACTCGCCCCAGCTCCGCTGCGGCCGCAGCGAGATCAGCGACCGACTCGCGTGAGGACACGTCGACGCAGCGGCCAATGACGTTGTGCCCGTCCGCCTTCAGCTCCGTGACGACCGCCTGCAACGCATCTTCGTTGTAGTCGGCGAGTAGCAGGGTCTTCCCGATGCCCTGCCTGCGGGCGATGACCTTACCCATCCCACCGACACCGGTGACTACGACAACCTCGTCAGACATCCGACCCCTCGTCCCCGGCCCCAAGGACATCAAGTATCCAGGCGAGTTGGAAGGCGGACTCCTTCCAACGCTCATAGCGCCCGCTGATACCGCCGTGCCCGGCCGTCATCTCGGTGCGCATCAGGATGGGGCGATCGCCGGTAGTCGTATGTCGCAGCTCGGCAACCCATTTGGCGGGTTCCACATACAGCACCCGAGAGTCGTGCAGCGAGGTCATCGCGAGAATGGTCGGGTACTCGGTGGCACGGATGTTCTCGTAGGGCGAGTATGACTTGATGTAGTCGTAGACGTCCTTGTCCTCCAGAGGATTTCCCCACTCATCCCACTCCGTGACGGTGAGCGGAAGCGTCGGGTCACAGATGGTGGTGACGGGGTCCACAAAGGGCACCTGCGCCAACACCCCGGCGAACAAGTCAGGCGCGAGGTTCACCGCGGCACCCACCAACAGACCGCCTGCGCTGCCACCCCAGGCCGCGAGCCTGTCCGGCAGCGCAATTCCGGCGTCAATGAGATACCTTGCCGCCGCGACGAAGTCGGTGAAGCTGTGCTTCTTGTGCAGCATCTTGCCGTCCTCGTACCAGAGCCGGCCCATCTCGCCACCCCCGCGCACATGGGCGATGACGAAGATAAGTCCCCTATCCAGCATCGAGAGCCGACCGATGCTGAACTGCGGGTCCTCACACATCTCGTAAGCGCCGTACCCGTACAGGAGGGTCGGAGCCGGTTCACGAATGTCCCTGCGGTGGACCACGGACAACGGTATCCGCGTGCCATCGTCGGCGACCGCCCACTCGCGGCGCTCCACATAGTCCTCGCGGCAATAGCCGCCAAGCACCGGTTGTTCCTTGAGCAGCGTGCGTTCGCCGGTGTGCACATCGAGGTCGTAGACCCGAGTCGGTGTGATGAAGGACGTACAACCGACACGCAGCAGCGGCGAGTTCCATTCGGGGTTGTCACCCAACCCGGACAGCATGAGCTCCGAGTCGAACTCGACCTCCTGCGGCGCGCCATACCCATCGCCACTTATCGGCCATACCTGGATGCGCGGCAACGCCTCTCGTCGATAGCCGACCACGAACCGCTCCGCGAAGGCTTCCACACCGTCCAGACGTACATCGTCGCGATGGGCAATCAGGGTGCGTGCCAGTGCCGGGTCGACCGGGCCGTCCGCAACCGCGGACACCGGCAGCTCGGCGAGCGTGAAGTTCACGGCACCGTCGTTATGGAGGATCAGGAATCGATCCTCGCCGCCGACCACGATGTGATCGATCGTGTATTCGATGCCACTGCGGCGCAACCAGATTGGAGTGAAGGCCGTGACGGGATCAGCGGCGTCACCAATCAGAACCTCGGAGGTGACCGACGAGTGTGAGCTGATGGCGACGAATCGGTCGCTGCGGGTGCGGCCCACCCCGATCCAGAATCGCTCATCCGGTTCGGAGAACACCTCCACCGGATCGACGCCGCTACCCAGCGTGTACCGCCGAATAGCGTAGGGGCGGAACGCCTCATCGATCACGGGGTAGTACAACGTACGGCTGTCCATCGCCCAGGTGGCGCCCGCGCCGATGTCGGCGATCTCGTCCGAGTACATCTCGCCGGTGGTCAAATCCTTGAAGCGCAGCGTGTACATCTCGTGGCCGACGACGTCGACCGAGTACGCCAGGGTGTTCCCGTCGGGGCTGACGGTCGCGGCGCCGAGGGAGAAGAAGTCGTGGCCTTCCGCCTCCGCGTTACCGTCAAGCAGGACCTGTTCCCCCGACACATCGTGGTCGAGCGTCGGCGGCTTCCAATCGCCAGGATCGCCTATCGGGCAACGACAATGGACGCCATACTGCTTACCCTCGAAGCTGCGGGCGTAGTACCACCACTGCCCCATTCGAGTGGGTATCGAAAGATCGGTCTCCTTGGTGCGGGACTTGATCTCACCGAAGATGGTGTTGCGCAGCTCTTCCAAGTGTGCGAGCTGATCGTCAACATAGGCGTTCTCGGCCTCCAGGTGCGCGATGACCGCAGGACTTTCCTTCTCACGCAGCCATTCGTACGGGTCGACGAAGGTGTCCCCGTGGTACTCGCGCGCAGTGTCGACACGGTTCGCGGTGGGCGGGCGTACGGGCCCGCTCACGCCGACTTGCCGATCCAATCAGCGAAGCTCAGCCCCGAAATACGTTCATATGCCTCGATGTACCGCTCACGCGTGGCCACGGCGACCGCTTCTGGCAGGGGCGGCGGCGGTGTGTCCGACGCGCGATCCCATCCCGATTCTGGCCCGGTGAGCCAGTTGCGCACGAATTGCTTGTCGAAGCTGTCCTGCACCACACCGGCCTGATAGTTGGCGGCATCCCAGTACCGAGACGAGTCGGGGGTGAACACCTCGTCGGCCAGCACCAGGGTGCCCTCGACATCAACTCCGAATTCGAATTTGGTGTCGGCAAGAATGATTCCCTTGTGCAGGGCGTGCGCCGCCGCCCGGGTGTAGATCTTGATGGTCTCATCGCGCAGTTGGTTGGCGCGCACACCGCCGACAAGGTCCACCACCGCGGCGAAGTCGACATTCATATCGTGCTCACCGATATCGGCCTTCGTCGCCGGGGTGAACAACGGCGGATCCAGCCGACTGGCCTCACCGAGACCCTGTGGCAACACATGGCCGCACACCGCGCCGGTGCGCTGGTAATCCAGCAGTCCGGATCCGGTCAGGTACCCGCGCGCCACGCATTCCACGGGAAGCATGTCGAGCCCTCGTACCAGCAGCGCCCGGCCCAGTACCTCCTCGGGGATGCGCGGATCGTCGGGCGGCCCGGCCAGATGATTCGGCACGGTCAGCAGCCCGAAGAAGAACACGCTCATCGCCGTGAGGATGCGCCCCTTGTCGGGTATCGGCGTATCCAGGATGAAATCGAATGCGGAAATACGGTCGGTGGCAACGAACAGCAGGTGCTCGTCGTCGACTCGGTACAGCTCACGGACCTTTCCGCTGGCCACATGCTGGTAATCGGACAGCGGAGGACGCATCGTGCCATCCTACGATTCATGCGATTCCTGCCCTACTCGACCCGACCGGGACGGTTGCTCGGCCAGCTGTTCAGCGATGTAGCGGTCACGATCTGGACCACGATCTGGGTGTTCGTCGGGCTTGCTGTGCACGCCGCGGTGTCGACAATCGCCGAGGTCGGCCGGCAGGTGAAGGACGGCGCCGACGGCATTTCGGACAACCTCAACTCCGCGGGTGACAGCGCCCATCGGATTCCATTGGTGGGTGACAAGGTGGGTGGACCACTGCGCGCGGCCAGCGAGGCGGCCGCCGATCTGGCCGGCGCGGGCCACAATCTGGACACCACGGCGACCTGGTTAGCGATCGTTTTGGCGGTCGCCGTCGCCGCGCCACCCATCCTTGCCTTCGCAGGGCCCTGGATCTTTCTGCGGATCAGGTTCTTTCGCCGCAAGCTGGTGGCGGTGCAGCTCGCGGCGACCCCAGCCGGTGAACAGCTGTTGGCCCTGCGGGCGCTGGCCAACCGGCCGCTGAAGAAGCTCGCGGTGGTCACCGCCGATCCCGTGGCCGCGTGGCGCGCCCAGGACACCGCGTCGATACGCGGCTTGGCCACCGTCGAATTAAAGGCCGCGGGTATCAGTACACCGAAGGAGTGGCGCACCTCGGCGCCTTAGGACGCCGCGACGACCAGATGGCGGATGCCGGTGTGCCGGTTACTGCGCGTCCATTCCACCGGCTCGGTCAGCCGCAACGACGCAAAGCGTGGCAGCAGCTCTTCGAACACCACCCGCAGCTCCAGACGGGCCAGATGCGCCCCGAGACAGAAATGCACACCCTGTCCAAACCCCAAGTGGGGATTGGGTTTGCGTGTGATGTCGAAGGCATCCGGCCGTTCGAACACCAGCGCATCTCGATTCGCCGAGCCCTCCCAGACCACCACCTTCTGGCCCGCGACAATCTGTTGTCCGCCCAGCGTGACATCGGCGGTCGCCGTCCGGCGCTTGGACGGTGACGGCGAAGTCCAGCGCAGCATCTCCTCGATCGCCGTCGGCAGCAGGTCAAGATCCTCACGCAGGGAATGGAATTCATCGGGGTTGTCCAGCAACGCCAACAGTCCACCGGCAATGGCGTTGCGTGTCGTCTCGGCGCCGGCGCTGAACAGCAGGTAGAAGAACAGGTAGAGCTCGGCATCCGATAGCGACGGCGCCTGCAGATCGTCGACCCTCGCATTGGCCACCACCGACAGCATGTCATCGGCGGGCTCCGCGCGCTTCAGCGCGACCAGCTCCGAACCGTATTGATACATACCGGAGCTCGGATCACCCAACGAGCTGGTGACTTGTGAGCGACGGGACTTGCCGAAGTCGAAACTGGGCTCCACAGCCTCGAACAGCCAGTGCCGATCCGACTCCGGCACTCCGAGCAGGATGCAGATCATCTGCATGGGCAGCTCCGCGGCGATATCGACAAGGAAGTCAAACGGCACGGACGGCTCGACCGCATCCAACAGCGTCCGGCACCGCACCCGCAGGTCGTCCTCGACTCGCTGAATCATGCGTGGCGTCAGACCGGAACTCAACAACTTGCGAATCTGACGGTGTCGCGGATCGTCCATCATGTTGAGCACTTGCCCGGCGACCGGCAGGTCCTGTATCAGGGTGCCGCCGTACGGGCGATCGCCCCCGGTCACCGACGAGTACATCGCCGGATCACGCAGCACCTCAAAGGTTTCCGCGTACGTGGCCGCCGACCAGAAGCCCTCGTTATCGGGGGTGTTCTCGGTGGGTTCATGCCAATACACCGGCGCCTCGCGCCGATGCCTCGCGAACAGGGCGTGCGGGAACCCGCCGGCGAAGTTGTCCAGGTCGGTCAGGTCCACCCCATCGAGAGCCACGCAGCCCATGAGTTACAGGATGGCACCCGGGTTGTAGGCGGCGCCCTCGGGGTAAGTGTCGACAAGTGCCGAGACGGCAGCCGCCACTCGATCGACCTGATCTGCGGCGGCACCGGTGAACGAGGCGCGGTCCGACAGTGCGGCCTCCAGCACCGAAGCGTCCAGCGGTAGCCGCGGATCGTTGGCAAGCAGGCCCAAAAGGTCTGGCTCGGCGCCCTTTTCACGCATGGCAAGCGCCGTCGCGACGGCGTGCTCCTTGATGACTTCGTGGGCTTCCTCGCGACCGACCCCGGCACGCACCGCGGCCATCAGCACCTTGGTCGTCGCCAGGAACGGCAGGTAGCGACGCAGCTCGCGGTCGATCACCGCCGGGTAGGCACCGAACTCGTCGAGCACCGTCAGGAAGGTCTCGATCATCCCGTCGATGGCGAAGAAGGCATCGGGCAGCGCGACACGTCGCACCACCGAACAGAACACGTCACCTTCATTCCACTGCGCCCCAGCCAGTTCCGCAGCCATGGAGCCATACCCGCGCAGAATCACCTGCAGACCGTTGACGCGTTCGCAACTGCGGGTGTTCATCTTGTGGGGCATCGCCGAACTGCCCACCTGCCCGGGCGCGAAGCCCTCGGTGACCAGCTCGTGCCCGGCCATCAGACGAATCGTGTGCGCCAGCGAGGACGGGCCGGCACCCAGCTGCACCAGCGCGGACACCACATCGTGGTCCAGCGAGCGCGGATACACCTGGCCAACACTGGTCAGGGTGCTGGAGAACCCCAGGAAGCCCGCAACACGCTCTTCCAGCTGCGCCAGCTTCTCGGTGTCCCCGTCGAACAGGTCGAGCATGTCCTGCCCGGTACCCATCGGGCCCTTGATCCCGCGCAGCGGATACCGGTCGAGGAGCTCCCGCAGCCGGGTCAGTGCGATGAGGGTCTCATCGGCCGCCGACGCGAACCGCTTACCCAACGTGGTTGCCTGTGCCGCCACGTTGTGACTGCGCCCGGCCATCACCACATCCCGGTACTCCACGGCGTGACGCGCGAGACGCGCCACCACGGCGACGCCGTGGGCGTGGACGTACTCCACCGACCGGCGGATCTGCAGCTGCTCCACGTTTTCGGTGAGATCGCGGCTCGTCATGCCCTTATGGATGTGCTCGTGCCCGGCGAGCGCGTTGAACTCCTCGATGCGGGCCTTCACATCGTGGCGGGTGACGCGCTCGCGCGCGGCGATCGAATCCAGGTCGACGTTCTCGACCACCCGCTCGTAGTCCTCGATGACGCCGTCGGGAACATCGATGCCGAGGTCGCGTTGTGCACGCAGCACGGCGATCCACAACTGGCGCTCCAGCACCACCTTTGACTGCGGTGACCACAGCTGAACTATGGCCTCGCTCGCGTACCGAGATGCCAGAACGTTAGGGATTTGCACAACTAGAGTCTATGGGGGGAAGGAAATCGACTCGGCCAGCTGTTCGGCTTCCAGGGGAGCGAGCACGTCGATGACGTCCACCAGCATCGATGTCGCCGTCGCCTGCGGACTGCTGGCGGCCTCGGTGAGCGCGCCCACCATCGCCCCGTCGACCGTCGAAATCAGCACCGCGACACGGTCGTTGTCGATGGAACGACCGGACCGGCGTACCACCTGGGCCACAGCGTCGTCGCGTTGCCCCCGCAATCTCTGTTGCACCTCGCGTAGTTCGGGATGGCGGCTACATGCCAGCTCGCGCTCGTACCGAGACACCAGCTGTTCCCCGCTGCCGAAGCCGGGCGTACCGAACAACAGTTCCACCACCGCCTCGGCGGTGGCGGCCGCACCACGGCGCCGGTACTGAACCAACGACAGCCGTTCCTGGATCTGTTCCAGCTCGTGGGCCCCCGCATGCTCGACGGCCCGTGCGATGAGGTCCTCCAGTGAGGAGAAGTAGTACGTGGTGGACGCCAGCGGCAGGCCCGCACGCTGCGCCACGGCACGGTGTCGCACCGCATCAATACCATTGTCCCGCAACAGATCAGCGGCAGCAGTGATCAGAGCACGCCGCCTGCGTTCCCCCTTAGGGGTGGCTTGCGGACGGTGCACGGCATTCCCGTCCGGGAACACCTCCACCTGCTGCCTGAGCGTCACGTCATGTCATGCTGCCAGCAGCGACGCATCCCCACGGGCGTTTTGCGCTATCTCATGCAAGCGGTCGCCATCAGCCCCGGCCGAGCCGCGCCAATGCCTCCTCTATCGCATCGGGGCTTCCGGCGAAGCTCAGACGGATGGTGTGGTGACCGTGCACGGTGTCGAAGTCGATGCCGGGCGCGACGGCTACCCCCGTGCGCGCCAACAGGTCCGCACACCATTGTTCGGCATTACCGGTCAGGTGCTCGATATCGGCATACGCATAGAACGCACCGTCGGGTGGCGCGATCTTCGAGATTCCCGCCGCGGCGAGGCCGTCGATGAGCAGGGTCCGGTTGGCCGCGTACCGGCGCACGTGCCCGTCGAGCTCGACGCGCGCCTCGGGGCTGAAGGCGGCCAGCGCGCCGTACTGGGATACGGCCGGCGGGCAGATGGTGAAGTTGGAAGACAGTCGATCGACGGCCCGCAGAAACCGGCGCGGCACCAGCATCCAACCCAGCCGCCAGCCTGTCATCGAGAAGTACTTCGACACCGAGCCCATCACCACCGCTTCGCGGCTGAATTCCCATGCACTGGAGGTCTTTTGGTCGCCGTACGACAGTCCGTGATAAATCTCGTCGGATATCAGCAGGGTGCCGTTGGCCTCGCACCAGAGCGCGAGGGCCTCCAGCTCGGTCGCGTCGATGATGGTGCCGGTGGGATTGGCGGGGCTGGCGACGACGAGACCTGCCGGTGGCCGCCCTTCCTCCTGCAGGACTGCCTCCAGCATCGCGACCGTCGGCTGGTATCTCGTCTGGGGGCCGCAGTCGATCTCCACGACCCGGCAGCCCAGTGCGGCAAGACAATTACGGTATGCGGGGTATCCGGGCCGGGTCATCACGACGGTGTCGCCGGCGTCGAAGGCCGCAAGGAACAGCAGCGTGAATCCCCCCGAGGATCCCGTGGTGACGACGACGTCGTCCGCCTGGACCTCGATGCCCGAACGCTCATGGTGGTACCCGGCGATCGCGTCGCGCAGTTCCGGCAGTCCGAGTGTTTCGGTGTATCCGAGCACGTGGGTGCCGAGTGCCTGGCGCACCGCGTCGAGAACCACTGCGGGAGCACCTGTAGACGGCTGTCCGGCGGCCAGGGAGATCATGTCCCCGTGCGTGCGCTGGCGCGCGGCGGCGGCCGTCAGCACGTCCATGACGTAGAACGGCGGAACGTCCGAGCGCCGCGAGAGACCTACCACGGCTGCGACGCTATCGAATGTCTGGGATCTGGACGGAACCGGCATGATGGTCGACATGCGCGATCTGTCCCGACGCTCCCTACTTAAACTCGGCGCGGCAACCGGTGCCGGTACCGCACTAGCCGCTATCCCGGGCCTGGGGGCTTTCCCGGCCCGTGCCGACGGCGCCATCACCGCGGGCTCGTTTGTCTCCGCGGCGCGCGGCGGGGTCCGCACCGAATGGCGTATCGCACGGCCACCCGGTGTCACCGGCCCCATCCGGCCCATCATCGCGCTGCACGGCAAGGGCCAGACGGCTGCCGGAGTCATGGAAGGCGGCGTGGAGAACATGCTGGCCCAGGCCGTGGCCGCGGGCGCCAAGCCGTTCGCCCTGGTGAGCGTCGACGGTGGCGGCGGCTACTGGCACAAGCGGGCCTCGGGTGAGGATTCCGGCGCCATGGTGCTGAGCGAATTCATCCCGCTGCTGGCCGAGCAAGGACTGGACACGTCGCGCGTGGCATTTCTGGGCTGGTCCATGGGCGGGTATGGCGCCATGCTCCTGGGTTCACGTCTGGGCGCGGGGCGGACCGCCGCCATCACCGCTGTCAGTCCGGCGCTGTGGACATCCTCGGGCGCGGCGGCGCCGGGCGCCTTTGACGGCGCCGACGACTACGCCGCCAACTCGGTATGGGGGCTGGCCGCACTGAACTCCATCCCGCTGCGCATCGACTGTGGTGACAGCGATCCGTTCTACAGCGCCACCAAGCAGTTCATCGCCCAGCTTCCGAACCCTCCCGCGGGCGGGTTCAGTCCAGGTGGCCACGACGGCTCCTTCTGGAGCTCGCAAATCGGCGCCGAACTGGCGTGGATGTCGCCGCTGCTCACCGCATGATGCCGCTGCACTGCCGAGTCTGAGTTTCACGACGGTTTCGGGGCCAAAAGCGTAGCCAAGCGCAGACTCGTCAACCGGTTGGACCTCGACGGGTTAGCCATCCGCTGGCATCATCGATCCCGTGACCGAAATCAGCCGACGTCGCTTGTTGCAGATGGGTGCCACACTCGGGGCTGGTGCTGCACTTCTTCCGACGCTCGCGGCACCCGCGCGAGCCGCCGCCGATGTCACCAGCGGGTCCTTTGTCTCTCAAGCCCGCGGAGGCATCCCCACGGGGTGGAAGGTAGCCAGACCGCCCGGAGTCGACTGGCCGGTGCGTCCGGTGATCATGTTGCACGGCCGCGACGAGAACGCCGAGCGGACCATCTACTGGGGTTACGAGCGGATGCTCGGTGATCTGGTTACGGCGGGGGCCCCGCCCTTCGCCGTCGCCGCGATCGACGGCGGCAACAGCTACTGGCATCCACACCAGAACGGCGATGACCCCGGCGCGATGATCATCGACGAGTTCCTGCCGATGCTCGCCGAGCAGGAGGGGCTCGACATCTCTCGCGTCGCCTTCATGGGATGGTCCGCGGGTGGCTACGGCGCACTGCTCAATGGTGCTCGCCTGGGCGGGCCCCGGACGGCCGCCGTCGCCGCGGTGAGCCCGTCGATATGGCTGTCCTACCCCGAGGCCACGGCCGACGCCTTCGACAACGAGGAGAACTGGGAAGAGAACTCGGTTTTCGGGCGACCCCAACTCAACGGGATGCCGGTGTGGGTGTCGTCCGGCTATGACGACAGGTTCTTCACGGCCAGTAAGGTTTTCGCCGAGCAGCTGGCGGCGCCACCTGCCGGAGAGTTTGGCCCGGGCGCGCACGAGGGCGGGTATTGGTTATCTCAGGTCCCGCAGGCACTGGGCTGGATCGCGCCGATCCTGGCCGCCTAAAGTCCCGGATTCGGGGGGATCTCGAAGGTCATCGAGGGTTCCTTGGGCGCTTGAACACAACGGACGGTCCACCAGTTGGCAATCGAACCCGACCGTCGGTCCTCGCACTGACGCACTTGCTTCTGCCTGATGCCGTCAAACTCGCGGGTCATTTCACAGGAACGCGCCGCCGCTTGATGAGCGAATTCGTAACGTAGGACCAGCGCGTCGATCGAGAGCAGGCCGTCACGCCGAGCCAGCTTGTTGGCGAGCACAACATCGTCCTCCGCCATCCCACGGATGTCCGCCTCCAGCGTCAGTCCATGGTCGGCATGACCATCGGGCATCAACACCCGCAATGATTCCGCCTCACGCCGCAATGCTTGGCTGAATGCCGAGGCGGCAGGTCCGATCCGCTCGTCCTGCCACGACCACGTGCGCCCCTTCGTCACTTTCGAGAAGTCGTCGTATTCGGGTGCGGCACGCTCACTGACGGCGAGAAAGGCTGTACACAAAGACAGTTCATGGACGTCAGGCGCCGGCGCTGCTTGCGACTTGTTCGACCTCCAGCTCACCGCCAGCAGCACGAGGGCGACGAGAACCACGGCAACCCCCGTGATCACCCACCGATATCTCATCTACCTGGCCCTAGAGGCTGATGCGCCCCTCGGCGGCAGCCAGTCCGATGTCGCTGCGGAAGTGACTGCCAGGCAGGCGTATTGCCTCGATCTTGGCGTAGGCGTCCGCGCGTGCGCCCTGCAGGTCCGCGCCGGTACCGACGATCGACAGCACGCGGCCACCGGAGGATACGACGGCGCCGTCCTCCCGACGGGCAGTCCCGGCGTGCAGCACACCCTCGGCCTCGGAGCCGGTGATCACGTCGCCGGTGCGCGGGCGCAACGGGTAGTTCTCGGCGGCCAGCACCACGGTGACGGCACTGCCGTGTTGCCAACGCAGCGGTCCGAAGTCGTGGAGAGTCCCCGTCGCGGCGGCATTCAACAGCTGCCCCAGCGGCGATTCCAGCAGTGCCAACACCGCCTGCGTCTCGGGATCGCCGAAACGGCAGTTGAATTCGACGACGGAGGGGCCGTTCGAGGTGATCGCAAGCCCCGCGTACAGCACCCCGGTAAACGTGCTGCCGCGCTTAACAAGCTCAGCGGCAACGGGTTTGACGATGGTATCAACGATCTCGGCGACGGTCTCATCGGGCAGCCAAGGCAGCGGACTGTAGGCGCCCATGCCACCGGTGTTCGGACCGGTGTCGCCGTCGCCAACCCGCTTGTGGTCCTGGGCCGGCAACAGCGGCACCACCGTCTCGCCGTCGACAATGCACAGCAGCGAGACCTCGGGCCCGTCCAGGAAGGACTCCAGCAGCACGGGATGCCCGTCATCGAGCAGGCTCGCGGCGTGGGCACGAGCCGCGGCGCGATCATCGGTGACCACCACACCCTTGCCCGCGGCCAGCCCGTCATCCTTGACCACCCAGGCCGGCTCGCTCGCGAATCGGTCCAGCGCCGCATCCAGATGCGCTGGGTTGTCGACGATTTCACTGCGTGCGGTGCGCACGCCCGCGGCGGTCATGACGTCCTTGGCGAACGCCTTGGAACCCTCGATGCGCGCGGCTTCCGCAGATGGGCCGAAGCACGCGATACCCGCCGCACGGACAGCGTCACCAACGCCGAGCACCAACGGCACCTCGGGACCGATGACGACGAGGTCGATGTTCAGCTTGGCGGCCAAGGCCACGACCTCTGCTCCGGAGCCGATGTCGACGGCATGCTGCTCGGCCACGGCTGCGGTGCCCGCATTGCCCGGGGCTATCGCCAGATAGTCGACGTTCGGGTCACGCCTGAGGGCGATCAACAAAGCGTGTTCACGGCCACCGGACCCAATGACAAGGACGCGCATGCCCCAGACCCTATCGGTCTGGGTGGGCCTGGCTATGCATCCGGGCGGTATCCCCGCAGCAGCTTGGCAAGCAGCTCGTCCCTGCCCGCGACGAGCTCCGGGTACGGACGCAGCGTCTTTACCAGTGCCTCGCCATCGAACATATCGGTGATCATGAAGACCAACGTGACGAGGTCCGCGTCGGATAACCGGTCGGTTCCCGGCACAGATCGCGCCAGCGAGACCATCTGAGCGCCGTATTCGGCCACCGCGACCTGCAAGGTCTCCCGCAACTGGGAGTCGGTGCGCGCGGCCACCATCAATTCATAGAGCACGGCGTTGATGGGTTCTTCCTTCAGGGATCGCATCACCGCCATCACATCCTCGAATTCGGTAAGGCGGTCGCCCGCCTCGTCGAACTGCGCGCGCACGGTGGCCAGCTGCCGGCGCAGGGTCTCCCGCGCCACCGCGGCCATGAACTCGCCGACGGTCGGGAAATGCCGGAACAGCGCCCCGTAGGAGAGCCCGGCACGCTTCGCGATCCGCTGCACGGAGGCACGCGAATATCCCAGTTCAGCGATGGTGCCGATACCGGAATCGAGCAGCCTGGCGATCGTGGATTCACGGCGCTCGGCCTGGGTGGGACTCACGGGTGCACACTAGAGGAATGCGACACCAATGTGGCGCCCATCACTAACATTGTGATTGGTTGCCATCTTTTTTAGACTCGCCGTAACACCCAACGAAGGGCAGCCCCCATGAGCGACTACGACCTGATCATTCGCGATGGCCTCTGGTTCGACGGCACCAACTCCGAACCCCGTAGGGCCAACCTCGGCATCAAGGAGGGGCGGGTTGCCACCGTCTCCACCACCCCGCTCGAGGAGACCGATTGCCCCGAGGTGATCGATGCCGGCGGCAAGTGGGTTCTACCCGGGTTCGTCGATATGCACACTCACTACGACGCCGAGGTGCTGCTCAACCCCGGCCTCGACGAGTCGGTGCGCCACGGCGTCACCACCCTCGTGTTGGGCTGCTGTTCCATGTCGACCGTCTATGCCAAGCCCGACGACGCCGCCGACCTATTCAGCCGGGTGGAGGCAGTGCCGCGCAAGCATGTGATTGGCGCACTCAACGAGTTCCAGGACTGGACCGATCCGGAAAGCTACGTCAAGAAGATCGACGCGCTGCCGCTCGGCCCGAATGTGACCTCGTTCCTTGGACATTCAGATCTACGCACCGCCGTCATGGGACTGGGCCGCGCTACCAACAACTGGTCGTTCCCCACCCGCACGGAACTCGACCGCATGGCTGACATGCTCGAGAAGGCACTCGATGCCGGCATGCTCGGCATGTCCGGCATGGACGCCCCGATCGATAAGCTCGATGGCGACCGCTACCGCTCGCGCGCGCTGCCGTCGACCTACGCATGGTGGCATGAGCGGTGGCGCCTCATCAACGTGCTGCGCAAGCGCGATCGCATCCTGCAGAGCGCCCCGAACATCAACAATCCGGCCACCGCGGTGCTGTTCTTCCTGTCCACGGGGACACGTTTCTTCAAGCGCCGCAAGGCTGTTCCGGTCAGCCTGCTGGTCGCGGCCGACTCCAAGAGCATCAAGGGCGCCAACGTGTTCTTCAGCGCCGCAGCCCGAATCGGCAACAAGATCTTCAAGTCCAACGTCAAGTTCCAGCACCTGCCCGTGCCGTTCACGCTGTACTCCGACGGCATCGATCTGCCGGTGTTCGAGGAGTTCGGTGCGGGCACCGCCGCCTTGCACATCAAGGAGCAGCTCGAGCGCAACAAGCTGATGGCCGACAAGGAGTATCGCCGCAAATTCCGCCGCGAGTTCGCCATCAAGAAGCACAAGCCAGGCCTGTGGCACAAGGACTTCCACGACGCCGTCATCGTGGAATGCCCCGATGCCTCGCTGATCGGCAAGACCTTCGGTCAGATCGGTGACGAGCGCGGAATCGAGGGACTGGATGCCTTCCTGGACGTCCTGGTCGAGAACGGAGAGAAGAACGTCCGTTGGACAACGACCGTCGGCAATCACCGGCCCAAGGTGCTCGACGAGATGGCCAAGGACCCCAACTTCCAGATGGGCTTCTCCGATGCCGGTGCGCACCTGCGCAATATGGCGTTCTACAACTTCCACCTGCGCTTCCTCAAGCGCATGAACGACGCCCAGAAGGCCGGGAAACCCGTCTTGTCCCTTGGCCACACGGTGCATCGACTCACCGGCGAACTGGCCGACTGGTTCGGGCTGGACGCCGGGCACCTGCGTGAGGGCGACCGCGCCGATTTCGTGATCATCGATCCGGAGAAGCTGGATGGCAGCGTCGACGCGTACAACGAGGCGCAGGCCCCGTTCTTCGACAACCTGTCGCGCATGGTGAACCGCAATGACGAGACCGTCGTGGCCACCGCGGTCAGCGGCAAGGTGGTGTTCCGTCTCGGTGAGTTCATCGAGGGCTATGGGCACGACCTGCAGACCGGCCGGTACCTGAAGGCCGGTGAGAAACTCGCCGTCCGATGAACGCCGCGACACGCCTGTCCACGTTCACCAATGACGGCCTGACCTTCGACGTCATCGACGAAGGTCCCATCGCCGGACCGGTGATCGTTGCGCTACATGGTTTCCCGGAGCGGGCAACCATGTGGTCGGAGATCATTCCGAAGCTGACGGACGCCGGATTCCGGGTGCTGGCACCCGATCAGCGTGGCTACTCCCCCGGCGCTCGCCCGATCGGCGTCCGTAACTACGCCCTGGACAAGCTCGCGGGCGACATCCTGGCCCTCGCCGATCAGGCCGGAGTTTCCACATTCCATGTGCTGGCCCATGATTGGGGTGCCGCGGTGGCCTGGCAACTCGCCGGAAACCACGGCGAGCGGGTGCGCACCGCATCCGTGCTGTCGGTACCGCACCCGCGGGCTTTCCGGGATGCCATGCCACGCGGCCAGATTCTGCATTCCTGGTACATGCTGCTGTTCCAGATCCCCCGGCTTCCCGAATGGCTGTTCAGCTTCAACGACAGGGAATCGTTCCAGAAGTTCGGCAAGAAGTGGATGAAGGTCTCCGACAGGCTCGCCGAGCGCATACGGGAGCTGTTCAGCGAGCCCGGAGCCACGACCGCGACGGTGAATTGGTATCGGGCGATGCGTTACTCACTGCGGTCACCGGTGCGGGCAGTTCGGGTGCCCACCCTGTTCATCTGGAGCGACGGGGACTCCGCGGTGACTCGTGCGGCCGCCGACGCCAACCCCAAGTACGTCCAGGCGCCCTATCGTTTCGAGGTCTTCGAAGGCGTGTCCCACTGGATCGCCGAGGAGCGGCCCAACGAAACGGCGGCCCTGGTCCTCGAACACATCGCCGAGCACTCGTCCTAGCGCCTACTGGGATTCCAGTACCGCCGCAGCGTCCTGCAATCCGCGGATGGCCGCGGCGATTGCCGGTCGGTGCTGGGCGCCGGGACGGGCCAGCACCTCGTACAGCCGCCCTGCCCGGACCTCACGGATAACCAGTCGCGCCACCCGCGGGCTCCGGCTCACGTATCGCGGCATCAACGCGATGCCATGGCCGTGCGCCACCATATCTTCGATAATCTGGAAATCCTTGAACCGGAACCGGACTCGAGGCCGAATGCCCGCCGATACCCCGAGTGAGACCAGAACATCGTCTACCGGGAATCCCTCGGGGACACTGATCCAGGTCTCGTCCGCCAGCTCACCCGGAGTCACCGAACCACGCCCCGCCAGCGGGTGATCGTTGTGGACCAGGAGATCGATCGGCTCTCGCATGAGCGTCATCGACCACACCCGAGCAGACCGCAGGGCAGCGGCTCGCTCGTCCAGGTGCGTGACAACGATGTCGTACTCGGTCAGCAGACCGGGAGCCTCGCTGTACGGCACGTCCTCGTCGCCCGGACGCACATCCGCCACACCTTCGACGGTTGCCACGAGCCTGGGCAGCAGCAGGCTCCCGCCGGAGGGGAACGACGCGATCCGCACGACCGGTTGTGTCCCCTCCCGGTATGCCACCATCTCCTCAGCCGCCCGGTCGACGGCGGCAATCACCTCGTCAGCGCGCAGCACTAGCGCGCGGCCGGCCTCCGTCAGTGCGATACCCCGCCCGTCCTGCCTCAGCAGTGACACACCCGCTTCCCGCGCCAGGACCTTCAGCTGCTGCGATACCGCCGACGGGGTGAGCCTCATCGCGTCGGCGACCTCGCCGACGGTGCCGCGATCGGCAAACTCACGCAGAATCCGCAGGCGGCGCACATCCATGAAGAAAATCTACATTAATAGTGCATATTAATTAGATTGTGCTGAATCGATTCGGTACGCAGGATCGACGACATGACAACCCGGCACCGTCTCCTCGGACTGACCGTCGCCGTGTTGTGGGGCATCAATTTCCTGGCCATCCACGCTGGGCTGGAACATTTCCCGCCGGTCTTCTTCGCCGGGCTGCGGTTCGCGGTGCTGACGGTTCCGGTGATCCTGTTCGTTCCGTGGCCGCGGGTTCCGATGCGATGGTTCCTGTTGTACGGAGTCGGGTTCGGCACCGTACAGTTCGCGTTCCTGTTCCTCGCCATGGCGAACGGGATGCCGACAGGGCTCGCCTCCTTGGTGCTGCAGGCCTCGGCCCCCTTCACCGCGATCCTGGGCGTGCTGCTGCTCGGCGAGCGGATGTCGGGCCGTCAGGTCGCGGGCATCGCTCTCGCCGTCGGCGGGATGGCGCTCATCGCGGCCGATCGCGCGGCACACGGTGCATCCGCCGCGCTGGTCCCGGTAATCCTGACGCTGCTCGGTGCCCTGGGTTGGGCCTTCGGCAACATCGGGAGCCGAAAGGCCATGGCGGGCAATACCGATCCGCGCACACCGCTGCGCCTCACCCTGTGGATGTCGGTGGTGCCGCCCATCCCGCTGTTCGCGCTGTCGGCAGTCACCGAGGGACCGTCGGCAGGCTGGCATGCGGTGGGCTCGATCGGTGAGCGCAGCGGACTCATCGCCCTCGGCGGGCTGGTGTACATCGTGCTGCTGGCCACCGTCGTCGGCCTGGGCCTGTGGACGTACCTCATGGGCCTGTACCCGGCGAGCCGCGTGGCACCGTTCTCTCTCCTGGTCCCCGTCGTGGGTATCACCGCGTCGTGGCTGATCCTCGGCGAGCAGCCGACTGCCCTGGAACTCGCCGGAGCGGCGGTGGTGATCGCCGGCTGCTTGATCGGCATGACAGCGCGCCCGGCCGCACGCACGCCCCGAGGTGGGGAGCACGCGCCCATGCCCCGCGAGCTGTCCGCGGCCTGCGCCCCGACGACGGGCCACTAACCTAAGAACATGTCCAGCGTGTTCACGAAGATCATCAACGGAGAACTGCCCGGTCGATTCGTCTACGAGGACGACGATGTCGTCGCGTTTCTGACCATCGCACCGATCACCCAGGGCCACACCCTGGTGGTGCCGCGTGCCGAAATCGACCAGTGGCAGGACATCGACGCGGATGTCTTCGCGAAGGTCAATCTCGTCGCCCAGCGCGTCGGCCGCGCCATCCGCAAGGCCTTCGACGCACCGCGGGCCGGTTACATCATCGCGGGCATGGAGGTGCCGCACCTGCACATCCATGTCTTCCCGGGCTTCACGCTGACCGACTTCAGCTTCGAGAACGCCGACCCCAACGCTTCGGCGGAATCCCTCGACGAGGCGCAGGCCAAGATCAAGGCTGCGCTGGCTGAGATCGACTAGTCCGCACGATCTTTGGCGCAGAAGCCTCAGCCTCCACCACCTCGGTATCGACGTCCTCGATCTCGGTTTCCTCGTCGGTCATATCGGCGCGCGGCAGCCGCACCTCGAACCGGCAGCCCGCACCGGGCGCGGTGTGCACGGTGACAGTGCCGTCATGCGCGGCGGTGAGGGCGTCGACGATCGACAGCCCCAGCCCCGTACCGCCGCTACTGCGGGTGCGTGACGTGTCCGCACGATAGAACCGCTCAAAGACACGTTCTGCGTCTGTTTTCGTCATGCCCGGTCCCGCGTCGATGACCTCCAGAACGGCGTCATCTCCCTCGGTGCCCACCCGGACCCGGACGGCAGCGGTGGTGTGTCCGAGCGCGTTGCTCACCAGATTGCCCAGCACCTGGCGCAATCTCAGCTCATCGCCGATGACCTCCGGGGTGCCGGGGCCATCAAAAACTTCCAGCTCCACATCGCGTTCGGGCGCAGTGGCTTTCGCATCGTGCACGGCGTCGGTGGCCAACACCAGTAGGTCGACTAACCGCTGCTCCATGGGCCGATGCGCGTCCAGTCGCGCCAACAGCAGTAAGTCCTCGACGAGCTGGCCCATGCGGGTCGACTCCCCTTCGATGCGGCCAAGCACCAGCTCGATGTCGGTGGCCGCACCCTGACGGTAGAGCTCGGCATAGCCGCGGATGGTGGTCAGCGGTGTGCGCAATTCATGACTGGCATCGGTGATAAACCGGCGCATGCGCTCCTCCGAAGTTCGAGCGGTTGCGGCCGATTTTTCCGAATCGGCCACCGCACGCTGAATCTGCGCCAGCATTCCATTGAGCGCCAACGATAATCGGCCCACCTCGGTGCGCGGGTCGCGCTCCGGTACCCGTCGATCCAGATGACCCGCGGCGATATCGGCTGCCGTCGCCTCTACTTCGGCGAGCGGACGCAGGCTGCGGTGCACCAACCAATATCCGGCGATACCAAGCACAGTCAGCACCGCGATCCCTATCGCCACCTGCAACCACAGCAGGTCGCGGGCCGTGGTGCGCACATCGGTGATGTCCCGGGCAACGGTGGTGTACCCGCCCAGCGCGTCGTGGCGGGACACCGCACGCCACTCCGTAGTGCCGTCGGCCGAGCGCACCGTCACGGGACGGCCGCCCACATCGTTGTCGAGCGGTAGGTCCGGATCGGCGCGGGCGCGATCGTTGAGCATGATGACCACCCGCCCACGGTCATCGGTGGTGCGGATGAAGAACAAGGACGGGGGCCGGTGCCGATTGGTGTCGAAGGCAGGCGGGGGTGGAGGTGGCCGGTTCGCCCACCCATTCGCAGCGTCGATCAGCTCGCGATCGGCGCGGTTCATCATGGTGCGCTGCATGGTGGTAGTCACCGCAATGCCAGATGCCACCAACCCCAGCGCAACCAGAACCAAGGTTCCGACCACGAGGCTCACCCGCAGCGGTACACCCCGACGAACGCCGGGGCGGGTACTCACCGCGGCTCGCGCAATACGTATCCCACGCCACGAAGCGTATGCAATAGCCGCTTCTCACCGTTGTCGATCTTGCGCCGCAGATACGAGACGTACGACTCGACGACGTTCACATCGCCGCCAAAGTCATAACGCCACACATGGTCGAGGATCTTGGGCTTACTGAGCACGGTGCCCGCGTTGATCATGAAGTACCGCAGCAGCGTGAACTCGGTGGGCGAGAGCGCAACCGGCTCGCCGGTCTTCCACACCTCGTGAGTGTCCTCGTCGAGCTCGATATCGGCGAAGCTGAGTCGCGACTTGCGAGCCGGCTCCGAGCCCATCCCGGAGCGACGCAGGATCACCCGCAGCCGGGCGACCACTTCTTCCAGGCTGAACGGCTTGGTCACGTAATCATCGGCGCCCAGCGTCAGCCCGGCGATCTTGTCCTGCAGACCGTCACGGGCGGTCAGGAACAGCGTCGGCGCATCGATACCGTCGGCCCGCAGGCGGCGCAGCACGCCGAATCCGTCCATTCCGGGCATCATCACGTCGAGGATCACCGCATCGGGGCGAACCGTGCGGGCCAGATCCAGGGCGGCGGCGCCACTGTCGGCGGTGTAGACGTCAAACCCCTGGAATTTGAGACTGACCGAGAGCAGTTCGACAATGTTCGACTCATCGTCGACCACCAGCACCTTGGCGGGGGTGGTGCCGTTGGCGGGAAACGTTCCTTGGTGTGTCTCAGTCGTGATGCTCACCTCTGACAATCTTCCCCTCAAAATTTACGGTGTGCTGGATCTTCGCTGTGAGGTTCCTGTGAGTTCTTCACAGGAGATTGTCAGCCAACCCTGCAAAGTCGCCCTAGAGTTGTGCCATGAAGCTGGTGTCGCTGATCACCGCGCCGCTCAAGATTTCGCTGGCCGTTGCCGATACCGGCTTGGCAGTGGCCGCGAAGGCGATCGATACCGGGCGCGAAATTCTCGCCGAACTGCCCGACGGACGGCCCCACGACGGCCAACCTGACGCCCGCGGATCGGGCCTGGTCGGCACCGTCGAATCCCTGCTGGGGCTGGTCGGCCGCAAGAGTCCGCTGAGCTCGGCGATGAAGGTCGCCGAGCTCATGGAAGAGGACAAGCCCATCGGCAGGGCGCTGCGGCCGGGTGGACCGGTAGAGCGCGTCATGGCGCCAGGCGGGCTTGCTGATCGGCTCACCGAACCTGGTGGTGTCCTGGACCGGCTCTTCGCCAAGGACGGGCCCGTCGATCGACTCACCTCACAGGACGGCGCTCTGGACCGAGCCCTGGCACCGGGCGGGCTGGTAGACCAGCTGCTCGCCGAGGACGGGATCCTCGAACGGCTGATGCGCGAAGAGGGTGTGCTGGACAAATTCACCGCGAAGGACGGTCCGCTGCAGCAGTTGGCCAACCTGTCGGAGACGGCCGCCAAGCTGGCACCCAATATCGACGCGCTGACACCTACCATCGAGCTGTTGACCGATACCGTCTCGGCGCTCAGCTCCGTGGTCGGTCCGCTGGGCGGTTTCTTGCCACGCCGTCGGCCGTCGCGACCGTCCAGCTCACCGCGGCCGATACGGTCCGAGCGGGTTATCGAAGGTGAGATCTAGTCGGCGGACTAGTACGACTTACCGTCGGCATAGCGCTGGCGGCGGAAACTACGGCCATTGCCGCGATTGCGACTCTTGTAGGTCGGCAGTTGCGAGTCACAGTTCGGACAGACCAGCCGGAGATTCTCTCGACAATTGTTGGCCGGGTTTCCGTCGATATGGTCCAAGACCAGCACGAGCGCGGAGCCTTCCCACATGCTCGCTCCACCGCAGATCGCGCAACGGCCCGATTGAGCCTCGGCGAGAAACGCACGGACGTAATGTCCGCGACGACTGTCGACCCATGCCTCTCCGGATACCAGCCAGAGTTTGATGCTTTCGTCACGCCTGGCTATCGCCTGGCAGGCGTTGCCGCAATAGACCTTCTGGCTGCGCTTGGAAAGTGACCTGCCACAGCCGAGGCACATTCTCATGGGGCGAAATTACGGGCAAGCACTGACAACTCGGATACCTGTGGAGCCCCCGGTCAGGATTGAACTGACGACCTTCCGCTTACAAGGCGGGTGCTCTACCACTGAGCTACGGAGGCGTTGGAACGTCGAACAGCTTAGCGGTCTCCATCGATGACATGTTTGGAACCCACCCACGCAGCCAGGTACATCGCTAGCCGTTGAGCAACAGCGCCACCAGCAGCACAACCATCCCCAGCAGCAGCACGCTTAGGAACGTCGGCATATGACTCGGTGGCAGGTCCGCGTCGCGGCGCATGGCGTCCTGCACCCGGCGCCGCCGGCGCGCGGCCGCCATCGCCAGCACGCCACCCGTGATGACCAGCAGGATGCTCGCCACATGCCGAGCACCCGGAATCCAGAACTCCGGAACGAACTGCATGAGGGCTACCCCGCTGGCGATGAGCGCCAGCGAGGTACGCACCCAAGCCAGATATGTCCGCTCGTTGGCGAGCGTGAATCGGTAATCAGGTTCGGCGCCAACGGATTCATCGACAGTCACGAGCCGTACTTCAGCCATAACGGCAGTACCTTGTTGAGGCGATCCATGAACTTCTGCAGTCCCACGCGGTGTTCACCGAAGCCCATCGGGTCAATCCGATACTCGGGGAATGCAATTCCGGCCCCAAACAGACCGGGAGCAATGATCCCGTTGGCGGCGTTGCACTCCAGGTGTCCCCACTGCGGCGCAGCGGGTATCGGCCTCGGACTGAACCCGACGGTGTACACCGCGTAATCGCAGCTCTGGAGCAGCTCGAGGTACTCAGGGCTGTCAACGAGGCACCGCTGCAACCGGTCCGGCAGCACCCCGTCGATGTTCTCCCGCGCCCACCGTGCAGCCTCGCCCTTCAAGCCTGTGTCGTCGAACAGCGTCCAGTCCCCCATGTCGATCGCATAACGCAGCGGGCCGCGATAGAAGTTGATCACCTTGGCCGCCGGGCCGGCCAACAGGTTGGGCAAGGCGATCATGCTCGAGTGCGACGCACCGAAGACGGCGACGGTGGCGCCCTCCAGCGGCAGCGCGGCAAGCTTTTCGGGATCGAGCGCCACCTCGATCGGGATCTCGTTCAACCACGGGTAATCGAGCGTCTTGGGAACCGAACCAACCGCGAGGATCACGTTCTTCGAAGTGATATCACCCATGTCGGTCCGCACGGTCCACCGGCCGCCCTGCAATGACAGACCCGTCGCGATGGCGCGCAGGGCACGCACTTGGTCACAGAGCTGCCCGGTAATCCAGACCAGCGGATCAGCGACATCCCCGAGCAGACAGGTGTCCGTGGGCGCGAGGTCGTTCAACGCGAAATGCGGTGCATGGGCGAACCGGAAGGACTGCGCGCCCGTGAGGTAGTTGATGAACAGCTTCACCGACGTATTGCTCGGCACGGCGCGCCATTTCGTGCCGAAGTCGCCCGCGGCGAACTCCGGGTCGATCCAGGCGATCGAGCCGGGCGGCACTCCGTGGTCGAGGAGCTTCCCCACTGCCGCAATTCCTGCGGGGCCCGCACCGACCACTGTCCATCCGTACTCGCTCACTGTTCTGCCCTTCTCGCGTGGAAATCTAGGAACGCCACCGCTGATGCTTCCGGTGACTGTCTTCGATTGTTCTGCGCAAAGACGCCCGTGAGTAGTGCCTAATCCGTGAACGGCCCCAAAGTTTTGCTTATAAACACAGGTAGATTGGCTATCACTGGTCCGTGCTGTCGGGCTCCCAGGTACTCGGAAGCATAGGAACCACCTGCCGGGTGTCATCAGATTCGAGTCTGACCGCCCTGGCGGCGTGCGTACTGGTCGCGGCGGGCGCGGTGCCCGCGAAACCCAGCGGGCCGGCACCCCTGTTGGTCGCAGCGTGCTCGCCGGCCGCGGTGGAGTACCCGGCCGCTGCGCCCATACCGGCTGTCGCTTCCAGGTATTCGTAGCGCTGGCCCCCGATGCGAGCCTTGCTCTTGCTGCGCTGCCTGCGCCGAATGGGAGCCACCGCCGTAACACTTGCCGCTGCGGCGGCATCGATGGTGTCGACGGCCGAATCCGACGATTTCGCCGTGCCCTTGGGGCCAAAGCTCACCCCGGGCGGCACCAAACCGGGTATGGCATAGGTGATCCCACTCATCGATGCCGGAGGGGCGGATGGAGCCGGCGCCGGCGTGCTCGGCGCGGGAGTGGCCGGCGACGCGCCTCCGGACGGGGCGGCGGACATGGCCGGCAGGGGTACAGCGGCCAGGCTCGCCTCCGGGCGGTGCACGGCCCGAAGCGCTGGCCTGTCGGCAGCGGGCGCTGCCGCCGGTGCCGGAACCGCTGCCGGAGTGGGCCGAAGGTGTACCAGTGCCGCCAAACCGCTGAGCCCACTGAGGGCGGGAATGAGAAACGGCAGCAGGTACGAGGCGTAATACGGGTACCAGAGCAGGTCGTAGAGGAAGAGCATGATCACGGCGAGCACGGCAGAGGTCGCCGGGTTGAAGCCCATCTTCTCGAACCACTGCTGAAAGCCCTGCAGCATCTTCATGATCTGGTCGGGGGAACCCGGGACATCCGATTGGTCACTACGACCCTCACCGCCGAGCCCGAGAATCGGGGGCGCCTGTTGGGTCGGCGGTATCGCCGACGTCATGGCCTCGGCGGTCGCCTGATACGTGCTCATGGTGGCCGCCGCTTGCACCCACATGCGCACGTAGTCGGCTTCGTTGAGCGCGATCGGGATGGTGTTGATTCCAAAGAAGTTCGTGCCGACCAGCACCCCGTGCGTGAGGTGGTTGATCGCGAGCTCGGCAAGCGTGGGCATGGCCGCCAGCGCACCACCGTAGGCCGCCGCGGTTGTCTCGTGTTGCGTGGCAATGACAGCGCTCTCAACAGCGGCCTGCTCGAGCCAGGCCAGGTACGGTCCGTGGGCGGCCACATACTCCGCGGCACTGGGCCCCTGCCAACTGCTTGCCTGAACTCCGGCCAAGACCTGGGTCAGCTCGACCGCCGTGCGTGCATAGTTGTCCGCGATCTCTTGCCACTGCATGGCGGCGGCGAGCACCGCACCCGGACCCGGCCCCGCACTCAGCAGCGCCGAATGCACCTCCGGAGGCTCCGCCATCCATATCGGTGCCGTCACCCGCCGCCTCCCTGCTGAATGGACGCAATCGGTTTCGCGTCTCCATGGGAGTAGTCGGACCCTGCGCCAGAAAGTTCCCGCACAATCAGAATCAGCGTCCGAAATCACATTTATCGTTGCGCGCCAGGAGTTCCCACGTCCAGTGACCGTCCCGTACAGTCGGGCCCATGTCAGTCATCGATGCTCGACACCTCGACGGCGTGTCCGAGACCGCGCTGCTCACGCTGCATCAACGCTCGACCGAGGCGGCCCGTCCGGACGGCATCATTGACGACCCAATGGCCATCGCACTGCACGCCGGCCTTGATTACGACTTTCAGCATTTCGGGCGCACACATCAAGCTACTGCCTTGCGCGCCTTGATATTCGACAAGGCCACGCAGGAGTACCTGACCGAACATCCGCGCGCGAGTGTGGTGGCCTTGGCCGAGGGATTGCAGACGAGCTTCTGGCGCGTCGACAACGGCGAGCTCACCTGGATGTCGGTTGACCTGGAGCCCATCGTGCGGCTACGCCGGCAGCTGCTCCCGCAATCCGACCGGTTGCACTACCGCGCGCAATCCGCGCTCGACTATTCGTGGATGGACCAGGTGGACAGCTCCGGCGGCGTGCTGATCACCGCCGAGGGCCTCTTCCAGTACCTGGAGCGCGAGCCGGTGTTCGACCTGATCGCCGAGTGCGCCAAGCATTTTCCCGGCGGTCGGCTGATCTTCGATTCCGTGCCGAAGTTCCTGAGCGCACACTCGCAACGCGGGATGAGACTCAGTGAGCAATACACCGTGCCGCCAATGCCCTTCTCGTTCACCGCAAATCAGTACGGAGAGCTGCGCGCCATCCCAGGCATCCGCAGCGTACGCGAGCTGCGGATGCCTGCCGGGCGTGGCAAGGTACTGCGCTGGGCCGGTCCGCTGCTGTATGCACTGCCCGGCCTGGACCGGCTGCGCGCACCGCACACGGTGATCGAGTTCGGCTGAGGTACTAGCACTTTCCGCCGGAAGCGCTATCCGGCAGCGACCGCGAAATCACCACCGGCACGCACAAGCGTGTCGTGAACTTCTTCCACCGACAGCACACTGTCGGACAGAACGCGCACCGTCGAGGCACCCTTGGGGTCCAGGTCTACGGACACCTCGCGCACCGGGTCGAGTGCGGTCAGCGCCTCCGTCACTCCCATCACGCACGAGTTGCAGTGCATCCCGCTGATGGCAAAGATCTGCTCGGACATATCGTGTTTCCTCCTGAAATATTTATTCACAACAGATTTGGAGGCGCGGAGCCTCTAAGACA
>MAFD01000027.1:0-66914 GCA_002013775.1 Mycobacterium sp. D16R18 | reverse complement strand
CGACGTCCACGAGCTTGGTGTTGGATTCCTGGGACAACTGCCTCATCAGTACGAACGCTTGCGAGGCATCGATGGCGAACCGCTCCATCAGCATTCCCTTGGCCTGGCCAATGATGTCACGCGACGCAAGGGCCGAGACCCATTGCGATTCCCGTTGCGCAGCGACGAGCACGATCGCCGCGTGGGTAGCCAAGGCCAGTCCGGCGTCATACGAGTCTGCTCCAAATGCCTGCGGAGACAGCGCGTAAAGATTCAGTGCCCCAAGGTTTTCCCCATAGGTGAACAATTGGAATGACAGCATTGACCGGACGCCGAGCTTGACAGCGGCCTTCGCGAAATCAGGCCAGGGCGTGGACTCGGCGAGGTCCTCGGCGTACACCGTCTCGTGCTCCCACGCCGATTGCACGCACGGCCCTTCTCTAAGTTCCTCTTGGACCTGGTCGAGTAGGCGAGGCAGCTCCGAGGTTGCCGCGCGGGATTCAATCGTGTACCGGCCAGTCACCAGCGTTATTCCCGCCTGCTCGACACCGGGCACATTCTCGAGAGCAGCGGCGGTAATCGATCTGAGCGTCATCTCCACGCTGGAATGCTCTTGTTGCATTCGGCGCGCGACGTCCGCCATCTTCGCATTGAAAGCACCCGGGGCGGGTTCGTCGGCCATCTCGACGATCCTGCCAGTTGACGGTTGCGTAATCTCGCTTCTCACCAACGAGGAGCCCATATCAGGACATCGGGCAGCTCCGATACCCGCGTTCAGCAGCGGAGCACCTAAACTCAGCTAACTTCTCTGTTTAGCCCACAAACCCGCGTGCTGCCACGCGATAGGAGTTCGGTCTGTGAACAGCACCTCCGAGACGCTCACGCGGGGGCTCTCCGCTCGCCATATCCGCTTCATCGCATTGGGTTCGGCCATCGGGACAGGGCTGTTTTATGGATCAGCAGAAGCGATCAGACAAGCGGGCCCGTCGGTTCTCCTGGCCTATCTGCTGGGTGGCGCCGTCATCTACATCGTGCTGCGGTCCCTGGGGGAGATGGCGGTACGCAGCCCGGTCGCGGGATCGTTCGGCGAGTACGCAACTCAATACATGGGCCCGCTGGCCGGCTTTCTCACCGGCTGGACGTACGCCCTGGAGATGATCGTCGTCTGCCTGGCCGATGTCACCGCGTTCGGTGTGTACATGGGCTTCTGGTTCCCGGACGTGCCGCGCTGGATCTGGGTTCTGTCGATCATCTTCTTCATCGGCGCGGTAAATCTGCTTAGCGTCAAGGTGTTCGGGGAAGTTGAATTCTGGCTCAGCCTGGTGAAGGTCCTCGCCATCGTCGCGATGATCGGCGGCGGTATCGCGATCCTGTTGTGGGGCACGTCTGCGGATCACGGCGCACAGCACGGTGTCGCCAATCTATGGAATGACGGGGGGTTCTTTCCCAACGGGCTGGCAGGTTTCGTGGGCAGCTTCATGATCGTGATGTTCGCGTTCGGCGGCACGGAGATCATCGGCATTACCGCGGGCGAGGCCAAGGACCCGGTGCACACGATTCCACGGGCCATCAACACAGTCCCGGTGCGCATCATGCTCTTCTACGTGCTGACACTCGCTGTCATCATGTCCCTGAATCCCTGGCGATCCATCGATGCGAACAGCAGCCCCTTCGTCCAGATATTTGAACGTCTGGGGCTCACATCGGCGGCGACCGTGCTCAACATCGTCGTGGTGACGGCAGCACTGTCCGCCATCAACAGCGATATCTTCGCCGCCGGGCGAATGATCTACGGGATGGCGCAGCGGGGACAAGCTCCGGCGAGCATGCGGCGGGTATCACGTAACGGTGTTCCGTGGATGACCGTCGTCGTCATGACGGCCGCCTTGCTCGTCGGCGTGGTGTTGAACTATGCGATAGAGGAGCGCGTCTTCGTCATGATCGCGTCCGTCGCCACCTTCGCGACCATCTTTGTCTGGCTGATGATTCTCTTGTCCCACTTCAGGTTCCGGGCGCAGTCAGGTATCAGCGAGACATCGGCCCCGGTCTTTCCCGCGCCCGGCTGGCCGTACCTGCAGGTGTTCGCGACCGGGTTTTTGATATTCGTCATGGTCCTGCTGGCCTTCAGTGCCGATACCCGCGTTGCACTCATCGTCGGGGCGGCCTGGCTGCTGCTACTTGCCGCCGGGTACCGAATGTCGCGTACAACGACGTGAGAGCGGCTAGCTCACATCTGTGAGCGTCCTGCGGATCACCTCGAGCGGATTCGGGTCATCCCGCTTCTTTTTTCCTTGCCGGCGTGCGTGATTCGGCCCTACTGAAATGATCGGCCAGAAACGCGAATCCAGCCCTGGCGAATTGCGGAGCAGCCGTGATGTGTTCACCGAAGCGGATCGGATGCTCTCGCACGTCGACACCGAGAGCGCGCCAGCGTTGCAGCAGCAGTTCGACCTGACGGTAGGGGATCACCTGGTCTTGTCGCCCGGTGCCCACCAGCAGCGGCGCGGCCGGAGCGATGTGTCCAAGACTGTTGTCGCGCAGCCGCGCGACCCATTCCGGTTCCACGAATGGGTCCGCACCCGAGAGATATCGCTGCCGCTTCTTGGGTAAGAGCAAGCCCAGCGCGATCGCGGCAACAATATGGGTACGCCGCAGCAGCGCAGTGACCAACTGTCCGCCTCGGTTGAGGTAACTGTGCAACCGCAGGTCCGGGTAGGCGCTATCGAGTCCGATCCCGGCGTACAGCAAGAGAAAAGCGAACAGTCCGCCATCCAGATCAGTGGCGAGCTCGGGAAAATCCACCGGGGCCGCCCCGACGGCCGCGCCACGCAGCGGCATATCGGGGGCGTAACTCGGTTGCAGCTGCGCGGCCCAGCCGGCCGAGTTGCCGCCCTCCGAGTAACCGTAGATGCCCACCGGACCCTGCGTGTCGAGGTCGGCCTGCGGTAGATGTCTTGCAGCACGCATGACATCGAGAAGTGCGCGGCCGTTTGTTTTACCGATGACATAGGGATGTACACCGGGCGTGCCGAGCCCCGGGTAGTCGGTAACGGCCACCACCCAACCGCGCCGTACCGCCGCCATCAGGAGTCCTGCTTCATACTCCACACCGAGCTCGAGTAGACGCGACACCGTGGCAGAGCGCGCCAATCCTTGAGTGCCTGGCGCGAATCCGAGCAGGGGTCTTGATCGCGATGCGTTTGGGCTGTTCGGAATGAGCACGACTCCGGATACCGCCACGGGATCGCCCGTAGCGGTGGTCGAGCGATAGAGCACGCGCCATGCGCGGGCCGGCATCGCCACGCCTGGAAATACCCGGGCCGTCATGGGGGCGGCGCGCAGCAGATCACCGGGAGACCCGCTCTCGTCGAGATACGGCGGATGGTAGAACTGATGGCGTGCGTGGCGGGTGCGCACAGCGGTCTGAGACATCGTTGTCCTCGGGTGTAGGTAACGCCTAACGGGTTCCATTCGAATGCAGTTGTCCGCGAAGCACTTTTCCGCTTGCGTTGCGGGGAATCTCGTCGAGGACGACGAATCGCTTCGGAACCTTGTAGCGCTCCAGCCCGTCGCGCACGTGGGCCTTGAGTGCGTCGTCCGGGGGAGCCGAGGCGCCCGCCGCCGCAACAACGAAGGCCTGCAACACTTGCCCGAATTCGTCATCGGGTACTCCGATGACTACGGCATCGGCGATGGCGGGATGTGCGGTGAGGCGATCCTCAACTTCTCCGGGAAAGACGTTTTCTCCACCGGAGACGATCATGTCGTCGGACCGGCCGTCGACGTACAGCCTGCCATCGGCATCGAAGTGACCCATATCGCCGGTGTTGACGTGGTCATCGACGATTTCCTTGGAGGCGGGACGCGCTGTCTTGTCGGGGGTGTAGCCCTCGTACGCCAGGCCCCCGCGCACAAAGATCATCCCGGTTTCACCGGCCGCAACTTCCCGACGGTCGGCGCCAAGAATACGCACCGACACCCCAAGTGCTTTGCGTCCCGCGGTGTTCGGAGCAGCGATGAGGTCCTCGGGGGTGGCGATGGCCACCACACCGGCCTCGGTCGATCCGTACCCGTTCACCAGTATCGGACCAAAGGCGGCCAGCACGGCGGAGACCGTGGCCGGGGATATCGGCGCCGCCCCCGTAACGATCATTCGTAGCGGTGGCGCGGAGATGGTCTGCTGACCGGCCTCCGGCAGCGCCAACAACAACCTCTGTAGCATGACCGGCACCGCGAACAGCACCGTGACATGCTTGCGCGCAATGTCTTCCATGGCTTGCTTGGCATCGAATCGTCGCCGGCACACCACGGTTCCGCCGAGTGCCATCGGCCCCAGTAGCGCGGCCAATCCAAATCCGTGGAAGAACGGCGGCGCCACCAACACCCGGTCGCGGGAGCGTAGCCGTACCGTTCCCATCGCGGTCACACACATGAGCACCACCTGCCGGGGCTTGACCGCACGGGACACCCCCTTGGCCAGGCCGGTGGTGCCGGACGTGAGTAGGGTCAGTTTCACGGGACGGCGCACCGGTGGCGGCTTCGGATGCGATTGACCGGCAAGCACATCCAACGTCGGGAGTCCGTCTGCAGTCAGGTCTTCGTGCCAGGCCAGCACGCGCAGGCCTTGATAGTTGGCATCCTCGACAGCTTCGGCGTACTCGGCGTCGAAGATCAACACGTCGGGTTCGTGACGTTGCAGAATCGCGTGCAACTGTGGCGGAGTCAGTTCGGTGTTGATGAAGATGACCTCTGCGCCGAGCTGAGCACCGGCCAGCATAGCCTCGATGAACCCTCGGTGGTTACGGCATACGATCCCGACCGACCGGGGGGCCGTCGGTGCCAACGCATAAACCGAAGCGGCAATCGCCTCCGCGCGCTGGTGGAGTTCACGATAGGTGAGTTGCCCCGAATCGTCGATGAGTGCGATCCGGTCGGGAAAGCGAATCGCACTGGACCCCAACAACATCGCAGGAGTGGGCCCGTACTGCCAGAAAGCACGGGCGAGCGTGGCGATGGCACGCGGACCGACCGGGGTGAGCGCACCGGAGGCGAGTGCCGCGGGCACCGCGGCACACCACTGTCGGAGGCCTTGTCTGAACTCATTCGGCATGAGCGCCAACCTTGCCCGAGATCTGGGCACCGGTCGGCACCGGCTGGCCGGCGGCCACCCGGGCCAACGAGGCTTGGGTGTCGCCCAACCGGCGATAGACGAACCCGAGAATCGGCTCCATCGGAAAGCGCAGTACCGGAGCCAATATCGCAAAGGGGTGTCCGTAGAACGGGGTCAGCGTGCGTGGCTTCTGCACCACGGCACGGGCAATCACCCGCGCCGCATCGAGCGGGGTCTGGCCCGGAAGCATCCGCATCCAGCGGCTGGGGGCGCTCATCCTGGTGTGCATGAGGCCCGCATAGAAGGTCGTCAGGGTCACGCCATCGCCGCGGGCCTCCATACCGACTGCCCGCATCCACACATCGAACGCCGCCTTGGACGACAGATAGAAGCCCCACTTGGGAACCACCCCGAACATCACGCCCACCGTCGACACGTTGACGATGTGACCCGTTCCGCGGGCGCGCATCCCGGGTAGCAGCGCCAGGGTGAGCCGCATGGGTCCCACGTAGTTGGCACCGGATGTGGCGTTGACATCCTTGGGTCTGTCGTAGGAGAGGTGTATCGAGCGGCGCAGGGACTTACCGGCATTGTGGATGAGATAGTCCACCCCGCCGAAGTCATGGAGAACCGCCTCCGCGAACTCGGCAACCGACTCTTCGGACGTCAAGTCAAGCTGGTAAAACTCTGCCTCTCCGCCCTTTTCGGCAATGCCTGCGGCAACCTGCCGTAGCTGCTCGGTGGACCGTGCGGCCAGTACTACCCGTGCACCGGCCTGCGCGAAGAGCTCAGCGGTGGCCGCGCCAAGTCCGTAGGAGGCGCCGGTGACGACGACAACCTTGCCGGCGACCTCACTGCGCAACCGGTCGATGTTTCGTAGTCCACGCGGCCCGATCAGATATGAGGCGGCACGTGCGACCGGATGATGAACGACGGGGGAGGGTCCTGACGGCAGAAGTATTGACATGTCGGTGCTTTCGGCTATTTAGGGTTGTTGGTCAAGGGGTTTGTCGAGGCCAGATCCGTGAGCAGGGATAGCAGTTGTGGGTCGGATACCACGACGTCGACCACCCGCTGGCTGAGCTCGATATCGGGGTCCGACTTGACGGCGCTGAGTACGGTGCCGAAGAAGTTGGCCATGATCAGGTCGCGAATCGCATCGCGCGAGATCTCCTTGGTATGCATCCAATGCAGCACGATGCCTTCGATGAACGAGAGGCAGCCGCTGATCGCGGCGCGCAGCACCGGTGTCGATTCGGTTCCCGTAATCTCCAGGGCCAGCGCGTGTGCGAGGCGCTGCCGATGTTGTTCACGAATGTGCCGGACCTCGGCATCGGCGACATCGGTAAGCAGGGCCTCGAAGGCGCCTGGTTCCTGCTGCGCGCGGTCCAGGAACTTGCCGACGCCATCGGACAGTCGCTCCAGCGCGGGGCCACGCATCTGTACGAGATCGCTCCAAAACTCCTCGGCGGTCTGCTCGACGACTGCAAGGTAGAAGCTGCGCTTGCCGCCGAAGTGATAACTGATCGATCCGGCGGCCACGCCCAGGGAGCGAGCGACGTCCACGATCGATACCTCGTCGTACCGCTGCGCACTGAAGGCGACACGGCCGGCCTCCAGTAGCGCGGCACGCGACGCCACGCCCCGTTTGTTGCCGACCATCACACCTCCAGTATTTGAATCTGATTCAGAAACTAACGGCGATGAGCTCTGCCGTCAAGAGGTATTTGAATCAGATTCAAATAATTGCATGCGTCCCCAAGCCCCGGCGCAACCAGCGCCTACAGTGAGGTAGGTCGCTCGTGACAGCTCACGGAAGGGATTCAGTCGTGACAGACATATCCACATTCGCAGAGCTCGTTCATCTCGATCACGGGCTGTGCGTGCTCAGCACGGTTCGAGGCGACGGCAGCATCCAGTCCTCGGTGATCAATGCCGGCGTCATGGGGCATCCCCAAACCGGCGAGCCGATCGTCGCGCTGGTGGCGGCGGGGGGTACCCGCAAGCTCGACCATCTGCGGGCCGACCCGCGCGCCACCATTGTCGTGCGGGCCGGGTGGCAATGGGCCACCGTCGAGGGAACCGCGGAGATCATCGGTCCCGACGACCCGCAACCCGGGGTCGACAGCGAAGCATTGCGCCTCTTGTTACGCAACGTCTTTCAGGCGGCCGGTGGCACTCACGACGACTGGGATACCTACGACCGTGTGATGGCAGAGGAACGACGCGCGGCCGTCCTCATCACGCCTCGCCGGGTGTACTCCAATCCGACGACGGGATAGCGGGAAGCATCAACTGGGCGGTGGCGCGCAGATGCGCGCGTGACTCGTCAGCGGTGAGTTCTTGGGAGAGCCAGCGGGACGCCAGACCCTCGGTAAGTGCGTTGAGGACCAAGGCTGTGCTGTCGGCGTCCACGGTGTCGGCCACCTCGCCGATGTCCTGAGCGGCTCGGATGGCGGCGGCGGTTTCACGCGTCCACTCTTCGGATGTTCGCGCGAGGGGTTCGCGCAACGGTTCCTCATAGACCGCCGAAGCACGTAACTCATTCCACACCAACGAGTTCTCCACCACCGCGGCGGAATCCTGGATTTCCCCGAGAATATGCGCAATGAGCTGTTCCCGTGATACTCCGGAACCGCTGGCGGCTTGCCGGTACGCGCGTGCCTGGTCATTGATGTAGGTGAGGGCCGCCGCGAGCAGGCCATCGCGATCCTTGAAGTGGTAGTAGAGCAGACCCGACGACACCCCAGCCACCCGTGCGACATCGCTGACCCGCAGGCCCCGGACGCCGTTCTCGGCGATAGCGGTGGCACTGGCCTGCAGGATCGCTTCTTGTCGACTGGTCACCCGACGCACTTCCCTTCCGCTCTCGACAGCTCGCTACATGCTAGGGAAGGCGGCCGGGTACGGCCCCGCCCCCGCGCCGTGTTGCCATCAGGTCAGGGCTGGCTGTTGCTGGGTGATGCAGTGGATACCACCGCCGCGCGCGAAGATCTCACGCGCATCTACGGTCACCACTGCGCGACCCGGATACTCCTCGGCGAGAATGGCCTTAGCGGTGTCGTCGGCTGGATCGCCGAACCGACAGGCGATTACGCCGTCATTGACGACGAGATGGTTGATGTAGCTGTAATCCACCCAGCCCTCGCTGTCGCGCAACACCTCGGGCGCCGGGATTTGCGTTATCTCCCATGGCTTTCCCTGGGCATCGTGACTCTGTGTCAGCAGTTCGATGATCTCCTTGGTTACCTCATGGTCCGGGTGTGTGGCGTTGTTCTGTGTGTGCACCAGCAGCCGTCCCGGTGACGGGATGGTGACCACAATGTCGACGTGGCCATTCGTACCGAACCGCTGCGCATCACGAGTCAGGCCGCGCGGCAGCCAGATCACGTGCCGCGCGCCGATCGCGCGCGCCAGCTCGGCTTCGACTGCGGCCTTGTCCAACCCCGGGTTGCGGGTGGGGTCGAGCTGGACTGTCTCGGTGACCAGCACCGTGCCCTCGCCATCAACCTGGATGCCCCCGCCCTCATTGACCAAGGGGGAGGAGACAATCTGCGCCCCGGCGAGCCGACCGACGAGCCCACCGATGTGCGCGTCGTTGTCCCAACGCGCCCAGTCGCGGGCTCCCCATCCGTTGAACACCCAGTCGACCGCACCCAGGCCGCCATCTGCGCCGCGCACAAAGGTGGGGCCGATGTCCCTCATCCAGGCATCATCGAGCGGCGCCTCGAACACCTCGATCTCGCGCGAGAGGTACGTCCGCGCCGCTGCGCGATCGGCCGGGTCGACGATCATCGAGACCGGCTCGAAGTCGAGGACGGCGTGCGCGACCGCGGCCCACGCGGTGCGCGCCTGGTGCGTGGATTCCGCGTTCTCGAAGACGCTCGCCCCCTGCGACGGAAATGCCATCCAGATACGTTCCTGCCGGGCCGTTTCCGGCGGCATGAGCCAGGTCATGACGCTTGCGACCCGTAGGGATTGGCCATATCGACAGGTGCGCTGAGCTGGGCGTAGGTGTCGGGCCGGCGGGTTGTGTTGAACGGGAACAGATCCAGCCAATCCTGGCGCTGCTCAAGATCCAGATCGGCCACCAGCACCGCCGCCGCGTCGCGTGGTGCCTGCGCGAGAATTCGGCCGTAGGGATCGGAAATGAACGAGGAACCGTAGAAGTTCACACTTCCCTCATTGCCAAAACGGTTGGGCACGACCATGAATGTCCCTGCGGTAATCCCGTTCCCGACAATCACGTGCTGCCAGAGCGGCTGAGTATCAAAAGCTGGAAACGCCGGTTCCGAACCGATCGCCGTCGGATAGACCAGGATCTCCGCGCCGGCCAGCGAGTACATCCGCGAGACCTCAGGAAACCACTCATCCCAACAGGTGGGCATCCCGACGGCGGCATCGTCGAGTTCGGCCACGCGGTACAGCGGATACGCGTCCTCGGCGGGTCCTGCGCGAAAGTACGTGTCCTCGTAATAGCCCTCGGTGACCGGAATGTGCAGTTTCCGGGTGCGCCCGACGAGCGCACCGCGAGGAGACACCAGGATGGCGGTGTTGTAGCCGAGGCCGTCGGCGTCATCTGCGCGCTCGTATAGAGACGCATGCACCAGCACACCGTTCTCCTTCGCGGCCTGCGCGGCGAAAGCGAATGTCGGACCCGACAGCAGCTGCTCGGCACTATTGCCCGGGTTCGCACCTGCCCGAACATCCGCCGGGTAACGCGACAGCGTCAGTTCCGGCAGGAATACCGCCCTTGCGCCCTCGTCAGCGGCCAGACGGACACCTTCGGAAAGTTGGTCGCGCAGCTGCTGCGGATCGGGGAGCCAGCGGTGCTGTACCAGGCCCACGCGCAACGGCGGGCGCTGAGGGGTGCGCACGCGAGCTAGTGAGGTCGGCGGGGTGAACGCAGTTGTGACGATGAATCCCGATTCGGGCATTGCGTACCTCCTGTGGTGGATAACAGGACGGTAGAACAAACTGAAAATTCAGTCAAGACTGGTATCGTGCGGATATGTGCATCGCGTGTGAGTGGGCCCCGCATTTCTCGTCGTTGAGTACCAAGGCCACTCGCCGGACGGCGTTGCGCGCTGTGGCCGCGGCGGCGTTCGGGGCGGGCGCCGTCGCTGCGTGCTCGACCGCGACTGATTCGTCGTCCACGGCAGGTAGTGCCAACTCGGACAGTGTCGAGGCGGATTTCGTCTTCCGAAATGGACGCGTCTACACAGTGGCCGGAAAGCGGGAATGGGCCAAAGCGGTTGCCGTGAAGGGCAACACCATCACGCACGTTGGTGACGAGGCCGGCGCGATGGCGATGGTGGGCCCAAGCACCCGCGTCATCGATCTGGGACGCAAGCTGCTCATGCCCGGATTCGTCGAAGGACACATCCATCCGTTCTTCGGCGCCTTCCTCAGCAGCGGCGTGAATCTACAGGTTTCATCCAAGCAAGAGGCGCTGGCAGCTATTGCGACGTACGCCAAGGAGAATCCGGATGGGCCGATACGCGGATTTGGTTGGCGTATCGACATGTTCGGGCCGGAGGGACCGACGCGTCAGGAGTTGGACAGCGTGCTGCCCGACCGGCCCGGGTTCTTCTTCGCCGTCGATGCACACAGTATGTGGGCCAACAGCAAAGCTCTAGAGGTCGCGGGCATACATCGCGATACGCCCGACCCAGTCCCGGGCTTCAGTTACTACGCAAAAGACAGCAAGGGCGATCCAAGCGGCTACATCTTGGAGATCAGCGCGATGCTCGACGTGATCGATGCCATCGAGCCGATCACTGCCGAAAGCATGCAACGAGCGCTTGAAGACTGGCTGCCCAAAGCATCGGCAGCCGGCATTACGTCGATTTTCGACGCCGGCGTCCCTCCGGTCGGGAGTCAGGCCGCGCTCCTTGGGCTATACACCGACATTGAGCGCAGGGGCCGATTGCCGTTCCGCGTGGTGGCGTCCTACGTCGTCAAAGCACCTCCCTTCGACGACGCGGTGGCGAACTTCGCCCAGACTCGTGACGAGATCGCGAGCGACCTTGTTCAGGTGGGGATGATCAAGATCATGGGCGACGGCACCCAAGGCGGCTACACCGCCTGGCTGCTCGATCCTTATGCGGACAAACCCGATTCGATCGGCACGTCACCGTTCACCGAGCAGCAGTGGGGGCGGCTCGTCGGCCAGATTGATGCCGCGGGTATCGACATGCATGTGCACGCGTGCGGAGAGCGCACGGTTCGGGTGGCTCTGGATGCGTTCGAGGCGGCGATCGCCAGGAATCCAGCCCGCGACCGCCGGCATTCGATCGCACACCTGATCTATGTCGATGACACGGACAACGCACGGTTCGCACAGCTAGGGGTTGGCGCGCAGTTCTCCGCGAACTGGTTCTCCGCCGATCCCGACACCATGGTCAACATGGCAGTCCGCTACGGCGCACCTCGCAAGGACAACTTCTACCGGATCCAGGACGTACTGCGAACCGGCGGGAGGGTGTCGTTGGGAACAGACTGGCCCGCCGCGGGCTACTTCTCCACCTACAAGCCACTCGAATCAATCCAGATCGGTGTCACTCGCCAACTCATCGGCACGCCCGGCGCCGAGGTGCTGCGTCCCGTTGACCAGAAGCTGTCGGCGGCGCAAGCAGTACACGCCAACACGCTGGGTGCCGCCTATCAGATCCGGATGGACGACAAGGTCGGCTCGGTGGAGGTCGGCAAGCTCGCCGATCTCATTGTGCTCGACCGGAATATCCTCGAGGGCGACCCACACGACATCCACAAGGCGACGGTCGCGATGACGATGATGAACGGCCAGATCCGCCACGAGATCCAGCGCTGACCGGCCTATTTGGCCAACACTACGAGCGGCTTGTCCTTGTCGACGACGTAGGTCGCCAGTTCCGAACCCTCGTCATCACCGACATTGCGGACGGAATGGAAAGTACCGGCGGGGACGAACAGCACATCGCCGGCAGTGACGGTCTTGGAACCCTGACCATCGATGTCGTAGGCCAGCGTGCCCTTGAGCACGTAGATGATCTCCTCGCCTGGATGCTTGTGACGAGCGGCTTGGGCTCCCGGCTGAAAATCGACACGTGTCTGCAGCGCCTCGCGGCCCGGGATGCTCAGATCGTGACGTTGTAAGTCGTTGCGGCTCACCGGCTCACGTTCGGATTGTGTCGTCGCGGATCCGCACGACGCAGTGAGTGCAGCAAGCCCGGCGCACGCCGCGACGACAATTGTGCTTCCGGTACCCATGCGATCAGTCCTTCGGTGGAGGCTCGAGCGCTTCGCTAGTGGACGGAAGCGGCCGGTTGTGGCGGATGCCGCGATAGATACCGCGTCTGACGATCCAGGGTTGCAGTACGCGTTCGATCGACCATGCGGGGAAGCGGAACGCGTGGCCAGAGGGTGCGAAGACCTCCAGTCCCTCAGGCTGCATGCCGAGCACCGAACCCCACCGGTACCTGGGCGGGCGGTAGGTACGTAATCGCCGCCCGGAGGATCCGGCCTGAATATTTTGTGCCACAAGCCGATCGGCGCGATTGCGGGCAGAACTGCGAAGCGGATCGGTTGCCGCGACGTCTCCGACGGCGAAGACATCCCGGTGGTGCGGAACGTGCAGTTGTGGTGTCACCCGCACGAAGCCTTGCTCATCGAGTAGCTCCGCCGGCAGCCAGCCTGTATTGGGCCGGACGCGACCGATGGCCCACACCACCGCATCGGCGGACGCCGGCGACTGCCCGGAGCTCCAGTGCACCGGCTCGGCGGTAATCCGGTCGCACGTGAATCCATCGGGGATGAGTGCACGATGCCCGGGATGCAGTCCCACGCGGAGTTCCTTCAGCCGCTGGCGGATCCGGTCCCACACCCTCGGCGAGTGCTGTGTCAGCGCGTGCTCACCGGGAAAGTAGAGGTCGACTCGTAGGTTCGGCCATGTCATCGCCAGATTGGCGGCGCTGCTCACGGCGGCGGCCCCGCCACCAATGATGATCACTGTGTGCGCGGAGGCCAGACGGTGGTGTGCCGTATGCAGGTCCGCGGCCACTTCGGTGCTCGACTGCAGGGTGGGCTGTCGCCAGAAGCCATTACTGACGCCGGTCGAGATGATCAACGTGTCATACGGCTCCGCCAGCGGTGCACCGTCGCTGTTCTGGCCGAAAACCGTTCGGGCGCTGAGGTCGACGCCAGTAAGCCGGGCATGCACCGTGCGCACGCGGTCCAGCCTGCGGAATCGGTCGAACGGGACCCAGTAGTTCTGCGCCCATTCTTCCGGGCGCGAGAGCCGTACGCCCAGTTCTTGTCCGCTGACCAACCCGGGTTTGACGGAGATTCCGACGACATCGCTGTGGCGAGCGAGCCGGATCGCGGTGAGTAGGCCGCTGTCGCCGAGCCCGGCGATCACGACCCGTCGACGGCTCACGCCGATTTCCGCGGCGGGCGAGGCACGAATCGTGACACCCGCGCGATCACGCCCTGGTACTCGGGGCGACGTCGCAGACTGCGCTGTTCCATCATCGGGATGCTCGAGCCCAGGAACATTCCCAACATGCCCACCGCACCCAGGCTCAGCCACCATGCGTCAGCAGGGGAAACCGCTATGCCGAAGAGCGCAAGGGAAAGCCAGAAACTGAACTCTCCGAAGTAGTTTGGATGCCGCGACCATGACCACAGGCCACGGTCCATCACCTCGCCGGGGCGACGGTTACGGGTAAACCGGTGCATTTGCATGTCAGCGATCAGCTCCAGGGCGACCGCCGCGAGACCAACGACACAGGCGATCGCGGTCAGCCAGCCCACGTCGCCTCCGGGGCGCGTGACGGCGACATACGCCGGCAGCATCCCGAGGAAAACCAGCAGCGTAGGGATGAGATGGATCGCCACCAGATCGGCCAGGAAGCTCCATCGCCCAGCGCTGGCACGCAACATGGGGTAACGCCAATCCTCGTGGTGCAGACCGGGAAACGCATACACCCAGTTGGCCGTGAGGCGCACTGCCCACACCATGACCACCACCGCGATGAGCCAACACCGCAACTCGTTTACCCCGGACTGAGACCACCAGTAGATCAGCAGCAGCGGGGGTATCACGCTCCAGTAGGCGTCGTAGAAGCTCGAATTGCGGTACAGCCTGCTGAATACGAATATCACCACGGTAGCCAGCACATCGGCGATCAAGGTGTCCAGCCACATGCGTCCCGTACCTGGCCCCCAGACAAGCCAACCGGCGCCCACGCACACGGCGATGAGGTAAGCGAAGCCCACCAACGCCAGTGATTGCTGCCGGCTCCGTGTGACGGCCGCGCTGTGCGCCTCAGAGTTCATGATGGGCGTCTCCTGCTCGAAGCAGCGCGACGAGAAAGTCGGAGTCATCAGCGAAGGGCCGCAAATCCCAGGTGGATAGCAGGAGATCTGGGATGAGGCCGGCCTCGGCAGCATCCTCGAAGAAGCGGGTGAACTCGTAGTCGCGGCCGGCACCAAAGCCGATCACCGCGCGGCCATGGTCCGCCAGGTGCGCACGCAGCCGAGCCAACACGCGAACACGGGTGCTGGGGGCAAGAAATGCCATCACGTTGCCCGCCGACACGATGACCTCGAATGGCTCGTCGATACCGCGCGAGGGCAGGTCCAGATCGGCGAGATCACTAACAATCCAACGCGATCCGGGATGGTCCTGCTCGGCGGCTTCGATGAGCACGGGGTCGACATCGACACCGACCACATGGTGACCGGCCGCCGCCAGAAATCCGCCTACCCGGCCGGAGCCGCACCCGGCATCGAGGACCCGGGCGCCGCGCGGCACCATCGCGTCCACAAAGCGAGCCTCGCCCGCCAAATCCGCGCCCTCACGCGCCAGCGTACGAAAGCGCTCGATGTACCAATGCGAATGGTGTGGATCGGCCGCGACTTTTTGCATCCAGAGGCTCTGCTCAACCATGCAGCCATTGTCGCAAGTGAATGTCGCGCCGCAGATCAGGCCACCGGAATGCATGGTTCAACCCCCGGCGGGTCACCGATTCCGGTGCTAATCTCGATTTCAGCCCCGCACGTTATTGCCACGAAATGAGGGGGTACGGAATGCCTTACAGCGCATGTGTCACAGCAGTATTGGTGGCCGCGGTGACCTTGGCCGCACCGGCCAGGGCCGAACCCCCGTGCCAGTTCTCGGGAGGCCTGGGCCCCGACGCCGCGTGCACACAAAGTACCGACGATGACCTTTCGCCGTGGATGTGGGCAGGCGACGACGGATTTGGGTACGGGTTTGGCGCACCCGGCTATGGCTGGCGCTGATCAGGGCGCCGGCACTACACCAGGCCGAAGTAGCCGAGCACTCCCGCTGTAGCGACCACAATTAAGGGATTCGTCTTGGTGGCGACGAAGATCAGCGTGCATACGGCGGTCACCGTGTACGCACGCCAATCGTGATCCGCCGCGCGGCTCATCACCAGCGAAGTCGCCAGGATCAGCCCAACGGTCAGCGGCGCCAGGCCTTTCTCCATCGCGACGCGCCATTTTGATTTCTGTGCCCGCTGCCAGAATCGCGTGACGGCGTACACGAGTGATGCGGCGGGAAACACCATGGCGACCGTCGCGATGACCCCACCGAGAATGCCCCCAGCGACGCCACCGACCGGGAGCCCGGCGGCGTACCCGACCATCGCCACGATCAGGATGCTCGGGCCCGGGGTGGTCTGGGAAATCGAAAAGATATCGGCGAATTGAGAATTGGTCAGCCAGTGTTCGCCGCTCACGGAACGCAGGTGCATCTCCGGCAGCACTGCATTGCCGCCGCCGATGGACATCAGCGAGAGCGATCCGAACAACACCACCAATTGCCAGTAGGTGCTCATGCGGGCACCTTGCGGGGCCACGCCCAGAAGAGGGCCAGCGGCGCGAGTAGCGCCAGTGTCAGCAGCAGGGGCCAGCGCATCAATCCGTTGAGCGTGAAGCTGGCAGCGAACAAGAGAACCGGTATCAGACCGGTCAGACACTTCTGGCCTGTCTTGATGACCATGGCCAGGGTGAGTGCGACGGCGGCGGCGGAGGCGCCATGCAGCACGCCCTTGACGGCGGGTACTTCCTTGAAGCGAAAGTAGAAGTAGGACACCGCCAACACCAGAACCAGCGGTATCAGACATAGGCCGACGACCGCCGCGACGGCACCCGGGGCACCACGCATCTTGGTACCGACAAAGACGGCCATGTTGATCTGGTTGGCACCCGGAAGAATTCGGCACATCGTCATCGCGGACAGGAACTCCTCTTCGCCCAGCCACTTCCTTTCGACGACGAGCACCTCCCGCGACCATGCCGAGAGGCCGCCACCGAATGAGGCCAGCGCGATGTGGTTGAACGTCCAGGCCAGCCGAAACAGGGATACCCGCGGCAGTGGGGGGTCGACGTCCCCGCTACTCATGCATCAATTCCGGATCGTGTGGGAAGTCGTCCTCGTGGTGTGGGTATGGATCGAGCGGATCCGGGGGGTCATATTGATGAGACAGCCCCCAGTCAGTGTTGAACACATCCTGCAACCGGGCGACCACAAGTTCATCGGTGATCGTAATCCCCAGTTCGCGGCGCAGATCGAAGGCGCTGCGATCGATGTTCATCGAGCCCACCAGGGCGTGGGCGTTGTCGACGACGAGCAGTTTGGCGTGCACCCTCAGATTCTTCTGCTTGTGCACCTTCACCCCGACGCGGCGCAGTGTCCGTAGCGACGCGAACGTGTCGAGAATGTCCCATTCGCTGATGCCGTGTCTGCCTCCGCACAGCACACGCACACGGACACCTCTGTCCACGGCTGCTGCGACACGGTCCAGGATGACCGCATCGACGTACTTCGGATGTTGGATGTCGAGCCGCTGTTCGGCCGCATCGATGAACTCCGCCATGTGATAGCGCGAGTTCGCATTGCTCCACAACAGCCCCTCGAATACCGACGGCACCCAATCCCGGTGCTCCCAGTCGGCCTCGAACACTTCGACGATCTGTCTGACATGGCTGGGCACCACAGTGACCACGCCGTAGTCGCGAGTCCGCGTGAAGTACTTCTCGCACAGGTTGAAGGTGGCCACCAGTGCCGCTTTGTTGTCCGCGACGATCGACTTCTCGTGTGTCACATAGAATTTCGGACTGGACCAGGCGACGTTTACCCCAGCCGCAGCGAGCGCCTCAAACGTGTCGTCATTGGCCCGGTCACCGCCGGACCGTTGCGGGTTGAGCATCACCCGAACGTCCACACCGGCCTGACAACGGCCGATCACCGCCCCGATCAGGCTTTCCTCGGTGAAGGTGAATTGTTTGATGAGAAGCGATGACTCTGCGCTCTCAATGAACTCGTGAACCGGTTCCAGGCCGTCATCCGGCTCGACGATCAGGCGAGGCGTGAAGGGGAGCACAAGAGCAGAAGCTAGCACCAAGATCGCGCATTGTTCTGCCATTCACATGAACACTTCCATCGGCGCTCGCAACGTTATTGGACCCCAACGCAACTGGCGCGACCGTCAGGACATCGCCACCCTGTGCGCAGCGGGATGCTGGACTGGCTTCCTGCGGATCCGAGACTTGAGAGCCATGGCATGCTTCTCCACCACGAACCAGCTCAGTGCGGCGATCGGAAGGGTGGCTGCGGTGGCAAGAAGAAAGAACAAGAACGGGTTCAACCGGGTAAGCCCAAAGCCGGCCAGCATCTGCTGGACAGGGAATGCGTAGATGTACACACCGTACGAAAAGTCGTTGCGTAGGCGCGTTTTGCGGATGAGGGCACCGGAGACGATGACCGCGTAGGCCAATGGCAAGGCACCTATGACTCGGTAATTCTGCGTGAATCCCGACGCCGCGACAATGGCGACGCTCAACGCGACCAACGACCAGCGAGCCGGCACCTGATCTTGGTACTGGTAGAGCATGGCGCCCGCGAGGAACACGACGAAGAATCGGGCCAGCACCTGCGGCCAGCTGTACAGCGGGGGAGTGTAGGAAACGTAGGCGGCCCAGATTACCGCCGAGACGAACAGAGTCGGAATAACCCAGCGGCGCTTCAGAAGGCCGACAATGCCAAGCACGGAGACCATGACGTCGCAGAGCAGAACGAAGAATAGTGTCCAGATGGATCCGTTCCAGACCCCTGGATACGGCACATCCGTGGGCGTGCCGTCGATGTCGAAATAGGCCACGTTGAGCAGGGCGTTGTTGACGACATATGCCAGCTCCGAGGAGAAGGTGACTGTGGAGTGCTGGACCTTGGCCGCGATCGGGGCTATGACGAAGGCGATCACGAGCAGACACACCCACAGGCCCGGGAAGATTCGTAGTACGCGCGATGCCCAGTACTCCTTGAGGTACGGACGACGCACCCACGCAGCGGTGATGAGGAACCCCGAGATCACGAAGAATCCATCGGCAAATATGTTGCTGAGCAGTCGCACCGCTGGCTCGTAGTCAATCTGACGACCGGTAAGAGGCCAGGAATGGTAGAGGATCACTCCGATCGCCAGAACGAGACGCCACATGGTCAGAGCATTGTGGTGTCTATCGAATACCTGCCCAAGCTTCATAATTCCTCGAGGCGCCGATGCTGTGCTTTTACCTTTGCGAATGAACATACTGCACAATCTCGACCAGCACCGGCTCTACGTCTGCCGTGAGAATCTCCACGTCTTAGATCCTCAAGGTGTTTGCGAGTTATCAGAGCGTTTCTGAGATCGGGCGAGCGAATATGACGAGTTCCGCAATGCGCTTTACTAAATGACATCGGGAGGGCGACGGAAATAGTCTGTAGCACAACATAAGGCGTGTGCACAGGAGTCGATACTGCAAATTCTCCGTGTGCTGACATTGGTCAAGGCAAATAACAGGAGGGGAGGAGTCAGGCGCGCGGGGCGTCCGAGGCGATGGTCTGGACGCTATCGACACCGCGGACCGCGGCAGGTCGGTTGCCGCCAGGGCGGGGCACTCCAATCCGGCTATTCGCGGAACAGCAGAATTATCGTGTCAAGAATCTCTTGCAGCTCCCGATCACGTACTGCCGTGTCGTCCCGGTATGCCAGACATGTCAAGAGTCTGAAGTTCAGATCCGATATCGGAACAAGAACAAACTCATCGTATTCCAAGACGTTCGGTTCCCCGGGTGACGGGATGGGCGCCAGATTGAAGGCCTGACCTGACGCGATTCCTTGCTTGACCCGTCCGACGTCACCGAGCGTGAATTCCGCCCGCTTGAGTCGCCCTTGCTTCTCGAGCTCTGTTTCCACATGGCGCCGATACTCGGTATCGCTGTCACGCCGGTCACCGATGTAATCAAGGGCGAGGAGCTCGGCGACGGAGATGGAGTCACGACTCTCGTACCGCTCGCGCGAGAGCACGGCGCCGATTCGTTCCTTCCACACGGTCGTGTAGGACAGCACGGTCGCATGCGAATTGGGCCTGACGAACCCGAAGTCCAGCCTTTCGTGCAGTATCCCTTCGATGATGTCCGGGCTCGCGAGCGGTGCCTGCGTGAACTTGAATTTCTCGGTGCTGTTTTCCCCCAACGTGGTCAGCTTGGCTTGTAATGCCGGAGGTAACCACGGAGGGATGCCACACCGAATTTTCCTCACCGGGAGCGGACCCTTGGAGATTTCATGCGGCATCTTGTCGAACTTCTCAATGATCTCCTGCGCGAACGGAAGTAGCCGCGCACCTTCGCCTGTCAGCACGACCGTTCGTGTGTCGCGAAGGAAAAGATTTGCGTTGAGAAGTCGTTCCGCGTTGCTTATCCGCCTACTCAGCACAGACGGAGTCAGATGCAGCTCTCGTGCCGCCTGGGTGAAATTCAATCTGTTGGCAACCGCTACGAAGCAGCGTAAATCGTCCAGATTTAGGCTTCGTACGCTCACACGTTGATCATATCGCCACGCGATCTTGATCGGAGTTTGCGCGAAGCAGCCCAGTTACGGCGAAGCGGGCGAACCGGGGGAGATTTCGATGGCGACCGATGCCTGCTGGCGGCGGGCAATCCAGACTCCGAGCTCACTCAACGGCCCCAAAAGCCAATACTTGCGGCTGACAATCTTGCGCACCCGCGGAGTGTCTTGGAGGTCCAGCACCCGCGCGGTACCCGCCACGACCGGCGTACCAGGGGTGAGCTGCCCGCGAACACTGCACGGCTGCAACGTCACCGCCGGATTGCGCCGGATGCGTTTGACCTTGTACGCGCCGACCTCCGAGAAGAAGTAGAGCTTGCCGTCGGCCGGGGCTATCCAGACCGGTGTCGACACCGCCGTGCCGTCCTTGCGATAGCTCGTAAACGACACATAGTTCGCCCGGCCCGCCACATCCCAATCGGTCATTCGTTGTCCCTCTTTCTCGTCACGCAGTACACCTCGATTCTGTCGCAGACCGCACCGGAGTGCATTCGACTGCGGATGCTTACACACGCACCGGACGCACTGTGAGGTGTGTTTTTCCTGCACATAATGCCCACGGAAACCATGGGGAAACACATCTGGGCGACTGTGGTGACATGGCCGGTCCAGGGGATGGGGGTACGTGGACACGTACGGCGTGTTCGTACTGCGGGGTGGGCTGCGGCATCGAGGTCCACACGAAGCCCGGTCCGACGGGCCCGGTGATCGCACGGGTATCGGGCGACAAGCTTCATCCGACCAATTTCGGCCGCTTATGCACGAAAGGTGCCACCCACGCCGAGCTCATGGCTGCGGTCGATGGTCGGCTGACAACCGCTTTGGTCCGCCCATCGCGTGGCGCAGAGCTTGTCGAGACGCCCGTTGACGTCGCCGTGACCGAGGCGGGGCAGAGACTGCGCTCAATTCTCGATGAGCACGGACCAGACGCGATCGCGCTGTACGTATCGGGCCAGATGTCGATCGAAGCTCAGTACCTGGCCAACAAGCTGGCCAAGGGATTCATCCGCACCGTACACATTGAGTCGAACTCACGACTCTGCATGGCCAGCGCCGGGACTGGATACAAACAGTCACTCGGGGCAGACGGCCCGCCGGGGTCGTACACCGATTTCGATTGCGCTGATGTATTTTTCGTCATCGGCGCGAACATGGCGGATTGCCATCCAATCCTGTTCCTACGGATGGCCGACCGGCTCAAGGCCGGCGCAAAACTGATCGTGGTGGACCCGCGGCGCACGGCGACCGCCGACAAAGCCGATCTGTTCTTGCAGATCAATCCCGGCACCGACTTGGCGCTTCTCAACGGGCTGCTGCATCTTTTGGTGAAGTCCGGGGATATCGATGAGGAGTTCATCGCCGAGCACACGGAGGGCTGGGCGGCAATGCCCGAGTTCCTGGCCGACTATCCACCCGAGGTGGTAGCCGAGATCACCGGCATCCCTGAATCCGATATCCGCGCCGCCGCCACGATGATCGGTGAGGCCGGCGAGTGGATGACGTGCTGGACCATGGGCTTGAACCAGAGCACCCACGGCACCTGGAACACGAACGCGATATGCAATCTTCACCTCGCGACCGGTGCTATTTGTCGCCCGGGCAGCGGCCCGATGTCCCTGACCGGCCAACCCAATGCCATGGGAGGGCGCGAGATGGGCTACATGGGTCCGGGCCTGCCCGGTCAGCGATCCGTGGTCAGCCCCGAGGACCGGACGTTCGTAGAGACGGAGTGGGGCCTCGCGCCGGATACCATCCGAACCGAGGTGGGCCCAGGAACCGTCGCAATGTTTGAGCACATGACGGCGGGGGACATCAAGGCGTGCTGGATCATTTGCACGAATCCGGTTGCTACAGTGCCGAACCGCGGAACCGCGATCACTGGTCTGGAGACCGCGGAATTGGTCATCACCCAGGACACCTACACGGCGACGGCCACAAATCGCTACGCGGATATCGTCCTACCCGCCGCGCTGTGGGCAGAGGCAGACGCGGTGATGATCAACTCGGAACGCAACCTCACCCTGCTCCAACGCTCGGTCGAGCCGATCGGCGAAGCCCGGCCCGACTGGCAATTGATCTGCCAGGTTGCTACCGCGATGGGATTTGGTGACCAGTTCAGCTTCACGTCCAGTGAAGATGTGTTCAACGAGATCCGTCGGTTCTGGAATCCCAAGACGGGCTACGACCTTCGCGGTGCCAGCTACGGGCGCCTGCGCGAGACTCCGTTGCAGTGGCCCTGCCCGCCGGACGATACCGATGATCGCCATCCCATTCGCTACCTCAACGACGGCATCAGCCAGAATCTTTTCGAGGACGCCACGGGGCATCGACCGCGGTTGGCGTTCGCGACGCCCTCACGCCGTGCGGTCTTCCACCCGCGCCCGCATATGGATGCGCGCGAGCTGCCCGATGACGACTACCCATTCATCTTGAACACGGGCCGCTTGCAACACCAATGGCACACCATGACCAAGACGGGGCAGGTAGCCAAACTCAACAAGCTCAACAGTGACCCCTTCGTCGAAATTCACCCCGAGGATGCCGTGGGACTGGGCATCGCTGAGGGGCAGCCGATCGAATTACAGTCGCGGCGCGGACGAGCCGTGCTGCCCGCCGTCATCACCGACCGGGTGCGGCCCGGAAACTGTTTTGTGCCCTTTCATTGGAACGACGAGCACGGCGAATACCTCGCGATCAACGCGCTCACGAGTGATGCCGTGGACCCTGATTCGCTACAGCCGGAGCTCAAAGTGTGTGCGGTCAGCATGCGACCCGCCATGGTTATCCAGAAACCGGACCGACCGGAGGCAACGTCTATGCACCCCGTCGCACAAGCCCTCGGCCTGATGCCGCAGCCGATACCCACTCTCGCCGAAAGCGAAAAGTCTTATTTATCAGGGTTTTTCACCACGCTCGAGCAGGGCGCCCAGGGTGTTCCCGTCCTGCCCGCGGGCGCGCCGGTCGGTACCGCGGTACGACTATGGGTCGATGGCGCGCTGGCCGGCATGTACTCCCGTACCACCGGCGGCGCAACGGTCCCGGCCGACATGCCATTGCCCGCCGCCCGCCCAACAGCGTTGGTGCTGTGGGCATCCCAGACCGGCAACGCAGAGGAGTACGCCACCAATCTGGCTTCGCAGCTGGGTTCCACGGGTATGCCGCCGCGGATCGTCAACATGGATGACTGTGGGCTCGACGACCTCGCGGCGGCCACCGATGTTCTCGTCGTTACCAGCACGTTCGGCGACGGTGGCCCGCCGGATAATGGAGCCGGCTTCTGGGAGCGCCTGCATACCCCCGATGCGCCACAATTGACTGGGCTCCGCTTCGCCGTGTTGGGTATTGGCGACCGCGCCTACGAGAACTTCTGCGGCCATGCGAAATCCATCGACGAACGGCTGTCCAGTCTGGGCGCGGTCCGGCTGATAGACCGGTTGGACTGCGAGATTTACGACGACGAACCTCTGGCGCAATGGGCTCGGCAGGTCACCAGCCTGGTCACCACGCGCGAGGAGCCCGTCGCTGTAGCGGTACCGGCCACCCCGACCCCCAGCCCGTCTGCCGCAGGGACAGTTCAACCGTTCACCCGCAACAGCCCCGTCGCGGCGCGTCTTAGCCGCAACACTGTGCTGACACCGCGTTCCTCCTCAAAGGAAGTGCGGCACTTCGGATTCGACATCGCCGAGCACGGTGTCACCTACAGCGCCGGCGACGCGCTCGGGGTGTGCCCAACCAACTGCGATAGCGCCGTTGACGCATGGCTTGCCGGCACTGGGCTGGGCGCCGACGACATCATCGAGGTCGACGGCGCAGAACGGACCTTGCGTGATGCCCTGACGTATGCGTACGACATCGGCCGGGTAACGCCTAATCTGCTGAGCTTCCTCGCCGACAACATCACGGACACCAGGGCGGCCAAGGATCTGCGCGATGCGCGAAAGAATCTTGCATCGTGGGTGATTGGCCGCAATGGCGTGGATGCGGTGCATGAGTTTCCCGTGCACGCCACCGCCGAGCAGTGGCAAGACGTGCTGGTGAGGCTCACTCCGCGTTGCTATTCGATTTCGTCCAGTCCGCTTGTCAGCCCGCATGAAATCCAGCTGACGGTTTCCGTCGTCCGTTACCGGGGGAATAGTGGCGCCGAACGAGGGGGAGTGTGTTCGACCTTTCTGGCGGATCGCGCCGACGACACCCCGGTTCCCGTGTTTCTGCAGAAGTCCCCGCATTTCCGTCCCCCGGAGGAGTCACGGACTCCGATGATCATGATTGGTCCGGGGACTGGAATCGCGCCGTTCCGCGGATTCCTGCACGAGCGGCGCGCACTCGGCCACACCGGCCGGAACTGGCTCTTCTTCGGCGACCAACATGCGGCACAGCACTTCTACTATCGCGACGACCTCTCCGCGATGACCGATGACGGCTTCCTGTCCAAGCTCGACGTCGCCTTTTCCCGCGACCAGAAGGACCGGGTCTATGTGCAGCACAAGATGCTGGACAACGGCGCCGAGTTATGGACATGGTTGCAGGACGGCGCCCACCTCTATGTATGCGGAGACGCATCACGAATGGCCAAAGACGTCGACACCGCACTGACCTCCATTATCGAAAAGCACGGGCGGCTCTCGGCGGAGGGTGCGCACGATTACAAACGCGAACTGGTCGCCAGTAAGCGCTACCTTCGGGATGTCTACTAGACCCGACTTGACACATGTCCACGAAAATCGTAGGCATGCAGTACTTCTCACGCGGTGGCGGGCACCTGCCCTCGCCGTACCTAGCTACACAAGGACTTTGGCGGCGTTGCGTTCGGCGCGCTTGGCCTGGCGATCCAGGTACTTGGCCTTGACTTCCTCGAAGTCGGAGGAGGTCTTCTTGAGGTCGCCGACAATACGGGCGAGATCTTCGCGGTACCACTCGCCCTCACCGGTGATGTCGTCACGCTCGAAGATGCGCCATTTGCGCAGCACCGGCAGCACCACTTCCTCGAGGTGAGACTGCGGGTCGTAGACGCCGCCGGTGGCGATGGTGACGGCGTTACGGCGGAATCCCGGGATCGTGTATCCGGGCATCGTGAAGTTGTCGAGCACCTTATGGACTGCCTGGACCGCCTGGTTCGGGGCGATCTCCAGGCCGGCGGCCACCATGTTGCGGTAGAAGATCATGTGCAGGTTCTCGTCGGTCGAGATGCGCTTGAGCAGCTCGTCGGCGATCGGCTCGGCGCATGCCTTACCGGTGTTGCGGTGCGAGACACGGGTGGCCAGCTCCTGGAAGGTCACATAGACCACCGAGTCGAACAGGCCCTCCGAGAACGGTACGTTCTGCCGGTTCTGCCCGGGGGAGAACCCGCTCGTCATCTGCGCTATCCGCAGTTTCTCGAGTTCTACCGGGTCCACCGCGCGGGTGACGACAAGGTAGTCGCGGATCGCGATGCCGTGGCGGTTCTCTTCGGCGGTCCACCGGTTCACCCAGGTGCCCCACGGGCCGTCCATGGTGAAGTTCATCGCGATCTCACGGTGGTACGAGGGCAGGTTGTCTTCTGTGAGCAGGTTGGTGATCATCGCGATCTTGGCCAGCTCGGAGAGCTTGGATTGCTCTGGATCCCAGTCCTGCCCACCCAGGGCCTTGTAGTTCTTGCCGTCGGACCACGGAACGTAGTCGTGGGGGCTCCAGTCCTTGGTGACCCCGAGGTGGCGATGGACGTTCTCCTCGACCACGGGCTCGAGCTCATGGAGCAACTCAAGGTCTGTGAAGGCCTTCTGCATGGACACGTTCCTCAGATCGGGGAGCCAGACGGATACTGCAACTAGCAGTACACGTATCCAGCAGTTACAGAAATCTAGCATGCTCTCCCTGTGAATGGGTGAATACGTGGAGGGCTATCCCAATTGAGAGCATTCCGTGACCGTCCCCGAGTTCGGTCGACATAGTCCTCCGAACGTCGGCGGCGCCGACCAATCGCGATCTCTTGACATATTCAAAATTGTTGAGCGTCAACCATTTACAAACCAGCGCCAACGGAGCTGTCTAAAGGGGGTAATATTCGATAGATAACTATCGCGGTGGCACGTACCCAGCACCAACTGTTTCGGCTCATACGGATTCCCTTGTCTGAGTCCCACTGAGCAACAAGGAAGTACGTATGACACAGGCCGAGTATCCTGGTCCGCCGATCCGCTTTACCTTAGGTCCGCGTAAGACCGGCAGGATGAATGGCGCGTGGTGGCCGCAGGACGACGGACTGATCGCGCGGGAACTGTCACCCTTGATTGAAGAGCTCTCCGGGCAGATCGGTCCGGTCAGTCAGGTATCCCTGAACTGGAAGGCCGGGTCGCCCCGGTCAAGCATGAGGTCGGCGGCGATGCCTCCGACCCTCGCGAACCGATCGTTCCACTGGGTAGTCACACTCCAGGGTGAGCATCGGACTGTCCGGATTCTCATGGTGCCGGCGCGTACCAACCGGATTCTCGCCAGGGTGATCATGCGCTTGGCGGCACAATTGCCCCTGCTTGATTCTCCCAAGGAGGACGAAGTCTCCGCCGCGCTCCGGATCATCATGGCCGCCTAGCGTGTGATGTTGAGCTCGGCCAGCAGGCCGCGGACCCGCTGTTCTATCTCGTCTCGGATAGGACGTACGGCCTCAATGGGTCGGCCGGCCGGGTCGGTCAGGTCCCAGTTCACGTAGCGCTTCCCGGGGAAGTACGGGCAGGTGTCGCCGCATCCCATGGTGACCACGACATCGGCACTCCGCACGATCTCGTCGGTCCAAGGTTTGGGGTACTCACCGGTGATATCGATGCCCCGCTCGGCCATGACTTGGACCGCAACGGGGTTGATCTCGTGTCCGGGCTCCGAACCGCCCGACCATGCAACGGCTCGATGACCGGCCATATGTGTGAAGAATCCGAGCGCCATCTGGGAGCGGCCAGCGTTGTGGGTACACAGAAAAAGTACGGTGGGCCTACCCTCGGTCATTGAACCGCTTCCTCGCGCATGTTTTCGGACATATTCTGTTGTGGGACAGGGGTAAATCTGCGGCGCAGCGCCAGGGAAACGTAGACGAGCGCAACCAGGACCGGCACTTCGATCAACGGACCGACGACGCCGGCCAGTGCCTGGCCGGAGGTGGCGCCCCACGTGGCGATCGCGACGGCGATGGCCAACTCGAAGTTGTTGCCGGCGGCGGTGAACGCAAGCGTGGCTGTGCGGGGGTAGCCCAATCGCAGGGCAGCGCCGAGCAGGTATCCGCCGCCCCACATGATGGTGAAGTAGGCGAGCAGCGGCATCGCAATCCGGGCAACATCCCATGGCCGAGAGGAAATTTGAGCGCCCTGGAGGGCGAACAAGATCACGATGGTGAACAGCAACCCGCATGGGGCCCAGGGGCCGACGGCCGGCAGGAATCGTGTTTCGTACCACGCGCGCCCTTTGATCCGTTCTCCGAGGCGGCGGGATACGTAGCCGGCCGTGAGGGGGATTCCGAGGAAGAGGAGGACGGATTTCGCGATCTGCCACGGGGAGGTGTCGATGGCGGTTTGCGGCAGGTGCAGCCAACCGGGCAGGACCGATAGGTAGAACCAGCCCAGCACCGCGAACATGAGTACCTGAAAGACGGAATTCAATGCGACGAGGAGCGCTGCGGCCTCACGGTCACCGCATGCCAGGTCGTTCCAGATGATCACCATGGCGATGCAGCGAGCCAGGCCGACAACGATCAGGCCGGTTCGGTATTCGGGAAGGTCTGGCAACAGCAGCCATGCCAGCGCAAACATCAAGGCCGGGCCGAGCATCCAGTTCAAGACCAGCGAACTGATCAGCAGCTTGCGGTCGGCGGTGACGGCATTGAGGCGGTCATAGCGGACCTTCGCCAAGACCGGATACATCATGACGAGTAGCCCGATCGCGATGGGCAGTGAGATCCCGTCGACCTGAACCCTTTCCAGCGCACTGTCCAGTCCGGGAATCCAACGGCCCAGCAGCAGCCCGGCAGCCATCGCGAGGCCGATCCATACCGGCAAGAACCGGTCCAGCGTCGACAATCTCCCTACTACGGCGGCTGCGCTCACTCGGGGTGCTCGCACGTGCAGTCAGTGTCTTGAGCGAGGAGCTCGGGACTGGTGCCAAAGGTCTCCGAGTCGGCCAAAACTGTGTAAATTTCCCACTTCTCGCGATCGGGGGCGGTAACCCACACCTTGTCCTGTGTCGCGAAGCAGCAGGTGGTGCCGAGCTCTTCCTCGGTGAACATGCCGGCGTCGGTCAAGCGGGCGATCTCGGCATGTACCTGCTCGCTGGATTCGACCTGCACTCCCAGATGGTTGATCGTGCCGCCGCGACCCGGGTTCTCCAACAACACCAGCTTCAGCGGTGGGGAATCGATCGCAAAGTTCGCGTACCCCGGCTTGCGCTTGGTCGGCGGTACTCCAAAGAGCTTGGAGTAGAAGTCGATTGACGCACCAAGGTCGTCGACGTTGAGGGCCAGCTGCACACGGGACACGGTTTACCTCCGCAACTAATGAGACATTCATCGAACTTGTCGGATGCGCTCAGTGTGCCACGTCTTTGACATATGTCAAAGCATTGGGGATGCTGGAACCATGCCCAAGGCTCTTCCCGTGGTAGACACCACCGGCCCCGTGTGCTGCGCACCGGTGGCGGCCGGCCCGATGACCGATGAACAAGCCCTCGAAGTGGCACTGCGCCTCAAGGCACTTGCCGATCCCGTGCGGGTCAAGATCATGTCCCAGCTGTTCGGCGCACCCCAGAGGGAGGTCATCAGCGGAGACCTCGCAGGCATCCTCGGACTCACAGAGTCAACCGTCAGTCACCACATGAATCAATTGCGCAAGGCGGGGCTGGTGGAATCCGACCGTCGCGGAATGAATGTCTATCACCGGCCGGTTCCGGATGCGCTCACCGCGCTGTGCACAGTGCTGGATCCCACCTGCTGTCAGTAAGGCGAAATCCGAGCAGCATGGGCCGCGTGGCATGGCGAATAGAATCAACCGATGTCGACGACCACACGCAATGAGACCGCTATTCCATGTTGATCGGCATTTTGGCCGCGGTGCTCGCGTGCCTTGGGTATGGAACGGCGTCGGTCCTGCAGGGCTACGGTGCCCGTGAATCCGCGACGAAAGCTCACGGGCCGACGGGCGACGGCGCCCCGCCGCTGAAATCGACAATCGCCGCGATGCTGACTCCCGCATTCATCGCCGGGATGGTTCTCGATCTCGTCGGGTTCGCGGGCAGCCTGGTTTCGGCACGCTTGATTCCGCTGTTTCTCTCCCAGACGATCATGAGTGCCAACCTGGTGGTCACCGCGGTGCTCGGCATCGCAGTGCTGGGGGTGCGTCTGCAACGACGGGACTGGCTGGCGATCTCGGCCGTGCTGCTCTCGTTATGTGTCCTCGCAGCTACAGCGGGCCATCGCGGCGAGGATGCCGCACCGGTAGCCATGCACTGGGGTGTGCTGATCGCATCGGCGGTGGTGCTGCTCACCGGCCTCGGCTTTATCCGCTTGCTCGGCGCCCGCGCCGCGATCCCGGCGGGGTTGTGCGCCGGGATTCTTTATGGGGCAATGGCTGTCGCGGTCAGAGTGCTCGATGGGCTCGAGCCGTTGCGTGTGAAGGTGATGCTGTCCGATCCCGCGGCCTACGCGGTGATTCTTGCGGGGGTGGGCGGTTTCTACTTGTTTACCGTTGCGCTGCAAGTGGGTTCGGTCAACGGCGCGGCGGCGGCATTGGTCGTGGGGGAGACGGTGGTGCCGGGCGTTGCCGGTGTTGTACTCCTAGGTGACGGCGCCCGCCCGGGATTGGGCTGGCTTGTCGCCCTGGCGTTCCTGCTTGCGGTCGTCGCGGCGGTGGCAGTGGCCGCGTTCGGTGCCGTCGAGAACGCGCAGTCGACGGCACCAGAGCCGGCCCACTGAATCAGTTTGTCGCGTCGAGGATCTTGATCGCGAAGACGAGTGTGTCACCCGCACGGATGCCAGCACTGGGCTGACCGGCCGGATAGCCGTCGGCAGGGACCATTGCGACAGCGACGGTGGACCCGACCTTTTGTCCGGCAATGGCCTTCTTGAAGCCCGGCACGACTCCGTTAAGCGGGAACTGAGCCGGGGCGCCCCGGGTGTAGCTGCTGTCGAACACGGACCCGTCACGTCCGTTGACGCCCATGTAGCAGACCGAAACCGTGGCTATGTCTCCGACGATCGGTCCGGTGCCGGCCTGCAGTGTGTGCACCTGGGTCTCGGTCACGCTGAACGGAGCGGTGACGTTGACGGACGGCGCCGCCGTGTCCGTGGATCCGCTGACCGCGACATTGCCGGTGCTCCCGGCCTGCGTCCACTCGGGCGTGCCACCGGTCTGCGGTGCCGCTGTTGGGCATCCGCTGGCTACGGTTGCCGGGTCGGCCGGTGCGGATTTTGCCTCCGTATCGGACCCGCACGCAGCGAGCGTCAGAACGAACGAGGCGGCGCAGGCCGCAAGTGCGACGGATGGGTACACGCGCGAAGAGTTCACGGTCGTCACGCTAACAGCTCGCTCAATCGAGCATTGTTGCCGTCGGTTCGCGAGTAACTTCCACAGAGGAACTACCGGATCAACTGCCAATGCGAGGTGGATGATGACGGATGCTGATTACTGCGTCATCGGCGCAGGATTTGCCGGTCTGGTCGCCGCGCTGCGTCTGAAACAAGCCGGACGGTCCGTCGCCCTGCTGGAGGCCCGCGACCGGGTGGGCGGGCGCACATTCACCGAGGTGCTACCCGAAGAGACATGGGTGGATCGGGGAGGCGCTTGGATCGGTCCCGGCCAGGACCGAATCTACGCATTGATGAACGAGTTCGGCGTCGCCGAGTACAAGCAATACACCGATGGCGACGCCATGATGATCGTGGACGGAAAGACGCATCGCTACTCCGGAACCATTCCGTGGAGCATGAGCCCGTGGGCAATCGCGAACCTTGGCGCCGGCCTGCTCGACGTCATGCAGATGTGCAAGTCGATTCCGCTCGAAACACCATGGAACGCAAAGCGAGCCGCGCAGTGGGATCGAATCAGTGTCGGTCACTGGCTTGACACCCGCATCAGATCCGGGCAGGCCCGCGACATGCTCGAGATGGCGTTGGCCGGCACATACACCTCGGCGGCGTCGGAGACATCGATGTTATGGATGCTGTGCCAGATGGCCTCTGGCGGCGGCCCAGTCTTCGTCATCTCGGCCAAGGGCGGCTCACAGGACGCGCGGCCGGTGGGCGGGATGGGCGCGATCTACCGACCGATCGCCACCGAACTCGCTGATGCACTGCATCTTTCGCGGCCCGTACGAACCGTCACGCAGGACGCGGACGGGGTGACGGTCCGTGCCGACAATCTGACGATTCGGGCACGGCGGGCCATCGTGACGGTTCCGTTGGCGATCGCCAGCCAGATTGCCTACGAGCCGATGCTGAGCGTGAATCGCAACTGTCTGCATCAACGGATGCCCGGCGGTGCGGTCATCAAGATCTCGGTCATCTACGACGAGCCGTTCTGGCGTGGGGACGGGCTGTGCGGACAATCCGCGGCGCCAGGCAGTCCCGCAACACTGACGATCGACGCGTGCACCGACACCGGAGTGCCCGGCATCATGTGTGTGATTACCGAAGGACCCGCCGCACGGGCACTTGGGCGTCTCGACGAGTCCGAGCGCAGGGCGACGGTCATCAAGGAACTCGTGGAGCGGTTCGGCGCCAAAGCCGCCTCGCCGCAGGACTATCACGAGCAGGACTGGACCGCCGAGCGGTATTCCGGTGGCGGAATGATCAGTCATGCGCCAACCGGGGTACTGACGGAATTCGGGCCTGCGCTGCGCCAGCCGTGTGGTCGCATCCACTGGGCCGGAACCGAAAGTTCGGCCATCATGCTGGGGTGGGTCGACGGTGCCATCCGGTCAGGGGAGCGCGCGGCGGCCGAGGTGATGTCCGGGGAAGCCTGATGCCACGAACGGGCGCGTTACTCGTAAACTGCTGCAATGAAGTGGTTCTCACGGAGGCGCAGCGAACGCCCCGAGCCCGTTCAGCTCAGCCCCGAGGCCACTTCTGTGGTCGATCAGCTCGTCGACCACCATCACGACCGCGAATGGCCGACGGCCATTGGCTGGTACCTGCCTGACGAAGAGCCGCCCTGGGCTGCTCTTGATGAGCTTCGCCGCCATGGCTACTGCGAGACTCGGCGCGACGGAGACGAGATAGAGGTGGATTTCACCGACCTCGGGCGCAGCACCTTTGCATGAGACTTATGTGGGAGAACGACATCCCCAACGTGTCCGCGAACCTGATTACTCAACCCCCACAGTCACCTCGGTGGACTTGATGAATACGGTGGCGGCCTGACCGACAGTGAGTCCGAGGTCGGCCACCGCGTCCTTGGTGATCGAAGAAGTGACGATCTGATCGCCGCCGTCGAGCCGGATCTTCACAATGGCCATGACGGTTCCGACGTTCACCTCAGTGATGGTTCCCGTCAGCTGATTACGTGTCGATAGGCGCATGACATCTCCTTACGTCGGTGTCTGGATATCGACGTTCAGGCTAGTCAACGTGCCAGCCGTGAAGCACAGCTATCACCGAACTGCCGTCGCCTCTCTGAGTGGTTTCCGTCCTCAGAAGGACTGCATTCCCGCAGGGCCCTTTGATCAGCAACCGCTTGGAAACACGCGCGTCAAGGAGGAAGGCTACGATGTCGCTTGCCTGGTTCGGGCGCGCGTCCGAGGTCCAGCGCGGTATCGACGTTCTCATAGCGAAGTATTGATTCTTAGGCGGAAAACATGAGCTATGCCATGAGCTTCCGCAATCGGGCGGAACAGGTCTATGCGGCCAATACCGAGATCCTTGAGGGAATTCGGCTGCTACGCCCTGTCTGGATACTCACGGCTATCTGCGCACCGGGTATCGGTGCGGCAGCGATAACGCTGGCCTTCGAAGGCATGTCCTCGGTCCCACTCGTCTGTCTCGCCATTTCGATTCCGGCATTCGCCTGGGGCATTCGGTACGCCCTCAAAAGGCCCATCACCTACACGGAGTCCATCGCCTACATCGTGTACTGCGATCTAGCCATCACAGTCGGTGTCTGCGTCGTCACCCAGACGGGTATCGCGTTCCTCAAGCTGGTGTGGCTGGTAGCCGCCAACACCTACGCGTTCGCATTTCACGGCCGGCTGGCGATGGCACTGCAGGCTGCCGTGACGGCACTCGCGACGGCTCTGACGGTGGGCGGGGCAGTGATCCGCGGAGATGCCAGCACTCCGACACTCATCACCACCGTGGCTACCGTGATCTTGGTCAACGCGGTCGCCGCCTGGGCTATCTACGTGGGCATGACTCAGTTCTCTGCAGTCGCCCGTGACAAGGATCGTCTTGCCCGCCACGACGAACTCACCGGCCTACTCAACCGCCGTGGCCTTCAGCAAGCCTGTGTGGACTGGGTCGGTGACACAACCGGCAAGCACGCCGCGGTCGCTGTGATCGACCTGAACGGGTTCAAATCGATCAATGACAAACAGGGGCACCACGCAGGTGACCAAGTGCTGCAGCAAACGGCACAGCTGCTGCAGTCGTTGGCTGGTCCCGACACGTGGCTTGTTCGGCTCGGCGGCGACGAGTTCGGTGTTGTTGCCGTTCTCGACGAACACTGCGTGCTCGACTACCAGCGCACGATCGAAGACGTCCTCGCCGGCGACGGCGCCCAGGTGGATGCCAGTGTCGGCGTCGCATCCGAGGAACTATCGCGGACCGACGATAGTGAGCCCGTGTCGCTGGCCGTGGTGGTCGCGGACCTGCTCATTAAGGCCGACAGCGCGATGTACGCCGCGAAAAGGCATGCGGCATCGCAAGGGTCCAATCTCATCGAGCGCCGCACGAGACTCTGAGCGGGTAGATGAAATGGCCCGGGCGGTGAACAAAAAAGCTGGCCGCCCAGGATTCCTGGACGGCCAGCTCAGCGCATTTATCTTGCGCTGTAAGACTTTAGACAGTCTGCACTGAGACAGCCTGGGGGCCGCGATCGCCGGCTTCTTCTTCGAAGCTGACACGATCGTTCTCGTTGAGGCTGCGGAAGCCGCCCTTGTCGAGGATGGCCGAGAAGTGAACGAAGAGGTCCTTGCTGCCGTTGTCCGGGGTGATGAACCCGAATCCCTTTTCGGCGTTGAACCACTTCACGATGCCTTGAGCCATGCGATAACTCTCCTGAGTATCTAATTGCGGGATCGACGTTCGACCCTGGGTCTGCGGAGGTACGCGAAATCAAAGCAACCGGCAAAAGTCACGGAGATTGGGTATGTGTCCGCCGCGGAAAATCTTCGCGAGCGTGTCACTAAGAAAATCAACCACTTTCACCATATCAGAGGTGGTGCCCGATAACCAATGACCTGCGGTAATCGGGGAGCCTCGGAACTTGAATTGACAATCGGATTCCGAACACTGGGGGCGGCGCGATCCACTCAAACTGCTTGATGCCGAACAGAGCTCGCCGTTAGGCTGATCACCGCAACTTGAGTTGAACCGGGAGAAGTGACTCCGATGAGCCCGTACTGGCAGTCGTACTGGTACCAGGTGATGTGCACCGAAGACCGTAACCCTGGCTGGAAACCACTCCACTGCGGCCCGCTACACCAAGTGCCGAACAAGTCCCTCGTCACCGGCGCCCTTGCCGACTGGGTCATCCCCGTTCTCGAAGACGCAGCGGACGAAATCGACTGGATCTCGGGCGAGATCCGCATCGACTGCTACACCGAGGCCGTACCGGCCCCGGGCACTCCGCCCTGTTTGTCCAGCGAGACCCGCGAGGCGCCCCGAATCAGCTACTATCTGCCAAGTTCCGAGGCCGAGCAGGGCAGCGAAACTAAGTTTCATGACGGTCTCAGTTGAGCAAAGGTACTGCGGCTTACCTGTGGCGCGAGGGCCAATATCGTCTGTTTGGCCTTAGTGTTGGTTGTTATGGCCCGACTTGAAAATTACGTGAAACGCTGGCGCACAGCGTTTCACGTAACCGTGTCGGCGTCGATACTTGCCGTTCTCGGAATCCCCAGCGCGCCCGTAGCTCATGCGGCTGCAGCCGCGGCGACGTTGTCGGTGACATCGACGTGGCAGACCGGATTCATCGCCAGTTTCACCATCACCAACTTGAGCACGGTGCCGCTCACCGATTGGAGACTCGAATTCGACTTGCCGATGGGGGAGTCCGTCCGGCACACGTGGAGTAGCACTCTTGCGCAATCCGGAACACATTACGTTCTGGGCCCTGCGAATTGGAATCGCATCATCGCGCCAGGAGGTTCGGCCACAGGTGGGCTAAGGGGCGTGTTGAGTGGTTCCTACACACCGCCGTTGAATTGTGTGCTCAACGGACAATATCCCTGCAGCTAGAGGCGCTGGCAGTGCACCAGCACGGCATCCAGGCACGTGACGAAGCCATGCTGGCGCGGTGTTAGTTGATGCACTATTCCTACGGTCAAACAGGCGAAACCTAGCCATTGCGTTACTGTTTCCTTTATCAGGGAGTTCGCTCCATGGCCTGTTTCTCACGGAAGGAGCTCGTATGTCGTCTGCATCAAGATTTGTGGTTTACGCCGGAATTGCCGCCTCTACCTTGGGGTTGTCCGGCGTTGGAATGCCGTTAGCCTCGGCCGATGACGCGGGAGTTGATGCGTCCAACTGCAGTGCGGCGGACCTGCTGGGAGTGGTGTCCGGGGTTGCGGCCGTAGAATCTGTCTATCTGCATACACATCCCGACGTGAACGAGTTTTTCAACGGCTTCAAGGGCAAATCGAGAAGCGAGATACGTACGGCGATCGACGGGTACATGACCGCGAATCCAGATGTCCGTAGCGATCTCGAAGGAATCCGCCAGCCGGTGACCGACTTCAAGGAACGTTGCGGCGTCTCCGCCGGCCCTGACATCAATTGAGCCTGAAGAGAGGTGGCGCATTCGTCATGCGTACAGAATCTAGGTTTCGTCTGCTACTGGCACTCGCTCTTATCGGTTCCGTAGCCCCCGTAGCGTCCGGTCTTCTTGACGCGACATCTATCGCGGGGGGCGATGCGGCCTCTGTGACATATCGTGCAGATTCCTGGGACGATGAGGCTGAATTCCTTATCGGACACGGAGCGATGAATACCTACACGCCCGATTCGTGGCAGGTCTTGGGTGATCCACAGCTCGACACTGGTGGAAGAAATAGCGGCGGTATTGGAAAGTCTTGCAACAATCCCGGAGTTCAATGCCGGTAGCGTTCCTCAGCCACGAAGACCGCGATCACCCGCGCGACCTAAGTGGTTCGGTTGTAGTGTCGGCCGGGCGAGAGGTTCAGCCGTAACTCGGGCTGCACCACGGCAAGACACGAGAGGAAGCTCATGAAGACGATCGCACACCGCAGCACGGCAGTCGCCAGTCTGGCCGCCGTTGTTCTGGTCGCTGTGAGCTGCAGCGACGGTAAGAGTGTCGACTCGTCGACGCCGCCGCGGGTCGCGCTGATCGTCACCTCGTCGTCGCAGGCTCCGGCGCAGCCCGCTGAGGTGAAGCTCATCGGGGATAGAGACGTCGAGGTGACGCTGACCGGCCCGATCGCTGCCAAGTATTCGTTGGCAACCGAGGATCAGAAGCAGACCCTCGGCAAGGCGCTCACGGGTGACCGCAACGCGGGCACACGGGAGAGCGGCGCGGTGTTCCAGCAGTTCCAGGGCGGCGCGATCATCGCCAAGAACAACCAGACAGGCACGCCCGCGTACATCGTCGTGGGCAAGATCCGGGACGCGTGGAACATCCAGCGCGGCCCCGACGGCATACCCTCGATCACCGGCAATAACGGGTCGGCAGGTCCGCTGGGCCTGCCCACCAGCGATGAGAACGCCGATGGTGATCTACTCGTGTCGACGTTCGAGCACGGCAAGATCGAATACAACACGAAGACCGGCCAGGTCGAGGTAACGGTCAACGACAAGGTTGTACCTTCCGGGCTGTAGCTGCGGCTTCTGAAGGGGAGTACGGCCGCGAGGTCTTCGTCTCAAGCAGTACTTCCTGAATTGGACTCCGGTGGTGCTCCCTTCTGCACTTGCAGTAGGAATTCGGTGTTGTTGCGTGTCTTCTTGAGCTGGCTCACGAGAAGATCGATGGCTTGTTGTGAATCAAGGCCGGACAGCACCCGGCGCAGCTTCTGCACAATCGCTCCCTCCTCTGCAGACATCAGGAGTTCGTCCTTGCGTGTACTGGAAGGGTGCACGTCGACTGCCGGAAAGACGCGTCGTTCAGCGACCTTGCGGTCAAGCTTGAGTTCGGCGTTGCCCGTACTTTTGAACTCTTCGAAGATCACCGTGTCACCTTGAGAACCCGTCTCCACCAACGCGGTCGCGACAATTGTCAGTGAACCACCGTCTTCGATGTTGCGCGCCGCACCAAGCAACCGCTTCGGCGGATACAGCGCGGAAGAGTCGATGCCGCCGGACAGAATCCGCCCCGAGGCAGGTGATGAGTTGTTGTACGCCCTACCTAGCCTGGTGATCGAATCAAAAAGCACCACAACATCTTTACCGTACTCGACCAAACGCTTGGCGCGCTCGATCGCCAGCTCAGCCACTTGCGTGTGGTCCGCGGGTGGGCGGTCGAATGTCGATGCGATCACCTCACCTTTGACCGAGCGCTGCATATCAGTGACTTCTTCTGGACGCTCATCGGCGAGCACCACCATGAGGTGGCATTCGGGGTTGTTGACCGCGATAGCGTTGGCAATGTCTTGAAGTATGGTCGTCTTGCCAGCTTTGGGGGGCGACTGGATCAGCGCACGCTGCCCTTTGCCTATCGGCATGATCAGATCGATTACGCGGGTAGTGAGCCGATCCGATGTTGTTTCCAGGCGCAATCGTTCATTCGGATAGAGCGGGGTCATCTTGCTGAAATCTGGCCGCGCCTTGGCTTTTTCGATGCTCTGGCCATTGACGGAATCCAGACGGACCATCGCGCTGAACTTCTGCCCTTGACGGTTGCCATTGACTTCTCTTTCAGGAACAGCCGGGGCGACGCCAGTGACAGCGTCACCACGGCGCAATCCGTTGTCGCGGACCTGTCTCATCGACAGCTGTAGATCATCGGGACCTGCCAGATAGCCCGAGGCGCACACAAATGCGCGACCATTCCGAATGTCCACAATCCCCGCGAATGTTCGTAGCGCGTGGCCCTCGGTGATTCGGGAGGATTGCTCTCGTCCTCGACTGCGATCGCGGATTCGGCGACCGCTCCTGCTCTTGCTTTCGCTCGGATCGCCGCGGCTCGCAAGGCCATCCGTGTTTAGTTCGGTTGCTGCAGTGACTATTTCAGAAGATTTGTCTTCACTCTCGGGTGGCCACTGGATGGCCGAATCGAGGCTCGTGACGGTGGTTAAGTCCTCGTTTGTCATGAATGTTCCCTTCTTTAGGGCAGCTCAATGGAAGACTTCGGCTGTCGCAGTTCAGGAGAACCGTGTTGGATCGAGCAGCACGAAGCAGTGGGAATGTGGGGCCGCCGATGAAGGTCGCGCCCCGGACTATCAACCTCGCGTGGGTTGATTTTCAGAATGAGATTGACGTGTAGAACGTGATCTCGGTGTGAAGTGAGTCAAACCAACGTCTGACTCGTATGGGGGACAGTCGTTCTGCCTCGATCCGACGCTAACAAGCGTGGCAACTGCACGGAAAGGCTACCGACTAATCGGAAATGTAGGGCAGAATTTTATGGAAGTCAAGCGTTGTGGCGCTGGCACGCCTGATGTCGGCCATGCGCCCGTTAACCAATGGGGAGCACTACCGTGGGGCCTTCACCTCAAGCGCTTCGAATCGTGTGCGACGGCGACGTGGGGCCGAGTATCGCGTACGCCGCTGCGGCGCTCGCTGCGGAGAAGACGCTGTAGCTAAGCGGCGCTTCCACGCCTAGCGATATCGCCATCGCCGTTCCAAATGTTATGAGTAGCAAGCAACTTGCTGCGCCGACGAGTCTTGGCTTCCACCCGAGCAGCAGCAGTGCTCCCAGGATCACTTCGGCGGCCGTAGACGCCCACACAATCACCGTCAACACCCATCCGGAAGCAAACGGAATCAGCTGATTGACGTAGTTCGCGAAGGAGGCCATGTTTCCCCAGGCGCCCTGTCCGAACGGCTCCCACCACCCAAATCGGTCGGCAACAGCGGACAGGAAGGCTGACGCGAGCGACACACGGAGCGCTATCTCGACGAGCCAGATCCGGTCAAACTTGTACATGGATGCTCCTGCTGCGTGGTAGTCGTATCACACATTGTCGATGCCCTATGGCACGAACATTTTTCACTTCTAGCTGGGCGGCGCATGCGTGGTGTCGTCGACTGTGAGGGGGCCGTCTCCAGTATCGAGTAGGAAGACAGCGAGTAGCTCCGCAGGCTCTGTGGTGCTGGCATTTTCACCAATTGTGTGGTGCGCGCCCGGGGCCTCATGCCAGGTCTCTCCTGCGTGATACACCCGCGCAGGCTCTTCGTCGACCTGGCTGCGGATCGCTCCGGAGATCACGTAGGCCATGATGAACGCCGATTTCGCGTGATGATGAGCCTCACTCTTTGTGCCTGGTGGATAGCTGACGGTAACGGATATCAATGACTTGCCCGGAATGTTGGTCGGCTGATCGAATACTTTTCGGACGGTGGGGTTTTCACCTGGGTTCTGTGGTGCAGGTTCGGCGCAGGCAACTGGTGCGAGCATCATGACGGCGCTCAGTGTGGCAAGCAAAATTCTCGGGGCCATGTGGCCTCAACCTCTTTCGGATCGGAATGGTGAGTTGAACGCGACCAGGTAGCACTAATGGACTAGGTAGCGACTACTTGGATGATCGTCTTACCGGGAGTCTTGCGGTCAGGGTTGAACGCGCTCGGCGCACCCTCAAGGGGGAGAACCGATCCGATGTTCTGACGAATTCTTCCCTCGCGCAGTTTGTGTTCCAGAAGAGCGAGCTGCGCGCGGTCTGCCTCTACGACGAAGAAGATCGCCCGCGCACCCTCGGGGATGACACGTGGGGGTTCGGCGATGGTGACAAGCGAACCTCCAGCGCGCACCAATTGCGCTGATCGATCGAGGATCTCTCCGCCAATCACATCGAACACGACATCGACCTTGCCGATGTCGTCGAGCCTGTCAGTGGTGAGGTCGACGAAATCATCTGCCTTGAGATCCAAAACCTCATCACGTTGGCCGGTGCGCCCGGTGCCGATGACGTGGGCGCCTGCCTCGTGCGCCAGCTGCACGGCAACGGAACCGACTGCGCCTGCCGCACCGTGGATCAGCACGCTCTGTCCCGCGGCAATCTGGCCGTGGACGAACAGTCCCTGCCAGGCTGTCAGGCCAGAGATAGGGAGTGCTGCGGCGGCCGCATAATCGACATCGGCCGAGAGCGGTGCCAGGTTCCGTGCTTCCACCGCGACGTACTCCGCTAACGTCCCATTGCGCGTCCAGTCGGTGATACCGAGAACACGCTGACCTACCGTTAGTCCTGTTGTGCCATAGCCTAGTTCGGCTACCACGCCCGCGACTTCATGGCCAGGGATGCTGGGACTACGGCCCCGGCCCGAACGGTCGGCCCACGTTCCTGGCCACTCGAGTTCACCGGGCGTGAATCCGGCGGCATGCACTCGGACGATGACGTCGTTTTCGGCGGCATGCGGATAGGACACGTCCATCAAAGACGGCCCGGTGCCTTGTTTCGCAACGATCGCCTTCATGACCTTCACATCCCCTGTGGCCGGCATGTATGCCCTCTCATCCGTGTTGTCTCTCCATCACAGCCGCCACAAGCTATCTAGTCCAACAGATACTTTTGATATCTTTCATCTACAAAACAGATGAGGTGTGGGGATGGAACGTCGACAGTTGGAGCATTTCGTCGCCGTTGCCAGCGAGATGAGCTTCTCCCGAGCCGTTCAGCGAGTTCACGTTGTTCAGTCCGCACTGTCCACATCGGTGGGCAAGCTGGAGAAGGAACTCGGGGTCGAGCTGTTCGACCGAACGCGGCAGCAGATCCGGTTGACGCCAGCCGGAGAGCTGTTTCGCACGCACGCCACCCGCGTGATTCAGACCGCTCGGTACGCCAAAGATTCCATCGGCGATTTCCGCGGCGAGCTCACCGGCACCGTTGATCTCGGTGCACTCATTTCCTTCGGTCCACTGGATGTACCCAAGGTGCTCGGACAATTCCACCGCGACTATCCGCTGGTTCAAATCAGGTTGCGGCAGAGTCAGACCGGCTCGAACGCATATCTGTCGGCGATCGCCGACGGGACCCTTGACCTGGCCCTCGTCTCAGCGCCGGATCGGTTTCCGGCCACTGTCCAGATGCGGTTGCTATGCGAAGAGCCCATGGTGTTCGTGTGCCGAACCGACCATCGGCTTGCGAACCAAAGTCACGTCGCCATAACCGAACTCGCCGCTGAACACCTCATAGGCTTTCCGGCCCAATTCAGCTTGCGGCGCTTGGTCGAGGATGCTTTCACAGCCGCCGGCGTTGCAGCGTTCACACCGCATGAAGTGGCCTTGGAGTATTCGATTGCCGCGAGCTTGGTCCAACATGGGCTGGGCACCATTTTCATGCCCGCCTGTGAGGCCGCACGCTTTCCGCACTTGCGCGCTCTCGCGGTACGCCCTGCCATCATGTGGCGTATTTACCTCGCCTCGGCGGAAGAGTCTCGGCTCGGGCCGGCAAGCGCCCAACTAGCTGAACGCTTAGTCGCATTGGCTCACCATCAGACGGAGTAGCGGGGACTAGTGCTCGATCTTCGCCGTCGGCTTCACCGGCCCCGGGGAAGAACTCGCACAAGCACTTCAGGTATACGACGGGGTCCGCCGTGGAAGCCCCGGCGAATCAGTCGGCGAGGAATTCGGCGGCAACGGGGGCAAACTTCTCGTGGAACTGGAAGATGCCCCCGTGACCGGAGTTGGGGTAGATGATCAGCTGACTGCCCTGGATGCGGCGATGCAGCTCTTCGGACAGGACGGTGGGAACCATGCGGTCGTGGTCGCCATTGGCTATCAACGTTGGCTGGGTGAACGTGGACAGGTCTGAGGGAGCGGAGCGGCCGAACTTCTGAATCGCCTTCAGCTGGGTCCGCAGCGTCTTGATGCTGATCTTCTGGTCCCGGTCGGTGGTGCGTTCCTGGAGCCGCTTGATGAATGCCTTTCCTGCGGACTTCCCTGTTGCATCGCGGTTGAAGAAGAGGAACTCTTTCGGGTCCGACCGCGTCAAGGTTGCGCGGAGGATGTCCCAGTAGGTCACTCCGACGACTTTGTCGATATCCTTCCCGCCACGCGGTCCAGTCCCGGTCAGGACGAGCCTGCGGACCAGATCGGGATGCTTGACCATCATGTCCTGGGCGATCATGCCGCCCATCGAGAAGGAGAAAACGTCGATCTTCTCGAATCCGAGCGCAGCTATGAACTCATAGGCGTGATCGGCGGCTTCTTCGAGGGTGTTGGGCACCCGTCCGGTAGAGGCGCCTACGCCGCGCTGGTCAAACGCGATAACGTGTCGATTCTGTGCAATGGGGTCGACAATGCGGGGGTCCCAGTTGTCGAGGGTTGCCGCAAGGTGGACGAAGAAGACGACGGGAACACCGCCCTTGGGGCCAAGCTCACGGTAGGCGTACTTCGTATCGCCGACGGTGATAGTACGAGTCGGGCCCTGCGCGTACGAGGTGATGGTGGCCTCGTTGCTGTTGTCGGTCACAGAGAACTCCTTAGGATGTGGTGGCGCTGGCGAATAATGCGTCGGTGATCCGTCGAAGTCGTCATCGGGTCACCACGATCTTGCCGTTAGCTTTGCCCTGCTCGACGTAGGCCATGGCGTCGAGCGTCCGGTCGAACGGGAAGGCACGGTCGACGACGGGACGCAGCGTGCCAGCGTCGTAGAGCGACGCGAGCGACGCGAGCTGGGTACCGCTGGGCCGCATGAAGAAGAACGAATAGCGAACGCCCAGCTTGCGCGCTTGGCGCCGGATCTTGCGGCTCAGGACGGCCATGACCGGCTTGAGGAGAGGCCGTCCGAGTTGGTCGGCGAAGGCCTGGTCGGGTGGGCCGACCACGCTGATCGCCAGGCCGCCAGGCCGCAGGACGGTCAGCGACTTCTCCAGACTCGCCAGACCTAGGGAGTCCAGCACGACGTCGTATCCAGACACGACCTGCGTGAAATCCTGCTGGGTGAAGTCGATGACCTCGTCGGCGCCCAGGCTGCGCACCTTGTCGACGTCCTTGGAGCTCGCAGTAGTCGCAACGTAGGCACCGAGGTGCTTCGCGACCTGAATCACCGTGGAACCGAGCCCGCCTGCGCCGGCGTGGACGAGGACCTTCTGCCCCGGCCGGATAGTGGCCACGTCAACTAACGCCTGCCAAGCGGCGAGCGCGACGAGAGGCACAGCGGCCGCTTCCTCGAACGACAGAGAGGCCGGCTTGAGAGCAACGTCGTCAGCATCGACGGCTACCTGCTCGGCAAAGGCACCGATGCGCAAGTCTCGCGGTCGGGCGTAGACCTCGTCGCCGGCCTGGAACCCGCGGACCTCGGCACCGACCTTAGTGATCACGCCGGACAGGTCGTGGCCGAGGATGAAGGGCCGTTTGTATTTGATGAGCTGCTTGAATTCCCCGTTGCGGACCATCTTGTCGAGAGGGTTGATGCTAGCCGCCCGGACATCGATCAGAACGTCGCGAGGCCCAACGCTCGGCGTCGGGACATCGGCTGCTTGGAGCCCTTCAGGGCCATACTGTGTGACGACGAAGGCCTTCATTCTGTTTCCTGTCGGGTTGCGCGAATCGGATGTTGCGGAGCGGTGGCAAGGGTCATCGCGTTGCTGAAAGCCGCAGCAAGGATGCGGTCGGACAGCTCTGGATCGCTGACCGCGCGGGCGGCCTGGAGCGAGCCGACGAGCAAGGAGAACAGGCCAATCGCACGCTCGTTGGTCCGCTGCGGGTCGCCGTCGTCGAGGTGGCGGGCGATCGCCTTGATCATCGAACGGGCGCCGTCGGTGTAGGCCTCCCGGACCGTGACATCGCACCGCCCGATCTCATCCAGCAGTGCCGCGGAGGGGCAGCCACCAGCGAGATCGTGGCGGTGTGCGGGGGAGAGGTACTCCCGGAGGAACGCCTCGACCGAGTCAAGCCCGGCCGGCAGCGAGTTCACGACGGCGACCTGGTCCTCGAGCTGTTGCGCGACGACCGTAGCGACTAGGTCGTCCTTCGAGGAGAAGTGGCCGTAGAAGGCGCCGTTGGTCAGGCCAGCGTCGGCGACCAGCGTCGCGATGCCGGAGCCGTCGATTCCGTCGCTCTTGAACCTGCGTCCGGCGGACTCGATCATCCGGCGCCGGGTCGCTTCCTTGTGTTCCGGGCTGTATCTCACCATGACGCGGATCTCCTTCCTGGGCTTGTCAATACCATAGCATTATGATCATAATATAAAAGTCGCCGCAAGGGAATCAGAGCATTCACGGCAGCGTCTGCCGATCCGCTCGACGCGCGGTCCTGCGCATGCCCGCCCAACCCCACAGCACCCTGACGAAAGAAGGAGTCATGACTACCTGGAAGACCGCGCCCACCAAGACAATTGACGTGGACGGCACCTCGTTCACCTACCGCGAGCTGGGCAGGCCCGCCGACGTACCGGTGGTATTCCTGCACCACCTGACTGCCGTCCTCGACGACTGGGACCCGCGCGTCCTGGATGGCGTCGCCGCTCATCACCATGTGATCGCGTTCGATAACCGGGGGGGTGGGGGCTACCGCCGGACGTGTGCCAACCGACATCGAGCAGATGGGCGCCGATGCGATCGCGTTCATCCGTGCGCTGGGGTACGAGCAGGTTGACCTGATCGGTTTCTCGCTCGGCGGTGGCGTGGCCCAGATGGTTGCCCTCCAGGCTCCTGACCTTGTACGCCGCATGGTGCTCGCGGGCACCGGCCCGCGCGGCGGCGGAGGAATCTGGAAGATGCCGTTCATCGTCGGTGGCGCCTACACCAAGGCGTTCCTGTCCCGAAAGGACCCGCGCCACTTCCTGTTTTTCCCTCGTACCACGAAGGGCAAAGAAGCGGCCAACGCCTACTTCGAGCGGCTCGCGGAGCGCACGTCGGATCTGGACAAGCCGATATCCTCACAGGCCGGCCTCGCGCAGGTGCGAGCAATCACCAGCGCGGGACTGCACCCCGCCGACGACCTGTCACAGATCAAAATCCCCGTCTTGGTCGCCAACGGCGACAATGACCTGATGGTCGCCAGCGAGCACTCCAAGGATATGGCCGCCCGGCTCCCGGACTCCCGCCTTCGGATCTACCCCAACTCCGGTCACGGTGGCGTCTTCCAGTACCACCATGAGTTCGTACCGGAGGTTCTCGACTTCCTTGGCTCCTCGCCAGCAACGTCCTGAGGTCGTGCAGGAGAGTGGCCTCATGTGAATCACGCCCCGAGACCAGACCCGTGTTGAGCGAGAACGGACAACAGTGGATATCCGTTCTAAGTTCTTCTGTCAGTGGCGAACTGGGCGACTGATCTCATTGCTGAGACATTCAGGTTGGCCATCCGCCTCGGCAGGATGATTGGGGTTCAATTCCCCGTGGCTCCGCCACAGCGCGGGTCGTTGTGGCGACACCTACTGGCAAAACCGCCATATTCGGTTCCGTCGCATTCCTCCCGATACGAAGGTGCGGAATTCATCAGAAGCGGCAGGGGAGCGGCTCGGGTTGGCGGCATCGCGTGGCCGGGTCGACGCGAATATCTTAGGAAGAGCCGCTAGAGCTGCCCCCTAAGACCTACGCGCAACCCGCTACTGCAGGGTCGCGTAGATTCTTTGAGAAAAATCCGAGCGCTTAACGCAGCATTCAACGAAGGCCATCATGTCCGAGGATCAGAACACAGACGTTCCACCGAATCACCTCTCCATCGATCCGCGCAGCGCCTTCTATAGCGAAGAGGTGCTTCGCCGCGACGTGGGTATTCGCTTTAATGGCGTCGAGAAAACCAATGTTCACGAATACAACGTGGCCGAGGGGTGGGTGCGTGTTGAAGTCCCCACCGCGAAGGATCGCCGCGGAAATCCTATGGTCGTCAAGCTCAGTGGCACGGTTGAACCTTTTTTCCGCTGAGCAAAATGCGGACGGCCCCGGCGGTCGGCGCGTGACTCGAGCGGCAGCGAGCAAGCTACAACGAGTACCTGCGATTCAGTTGAGTTGCGATGGGGGAGAAACGCCGTCAACCGTCCGGCGCGCGGGGGTGGGCGTCTCGCGGTGGACTGTTATCGGGGCGGCCGGAGCTATTGATCGGGTGAACTAACAACCCAGATATGCTGGTAATCCTGCATATTCGATTTGGCACTATTCGACGCGGACCGGAGAGCGGACCACCGCCGAACCAACTCCGGTGGTCGGCGACTTCCGGAACCGGATAAGCCGAAACCCGGACAACGGCCTGGACACGGGCAGAATGGCCTGCCTGCGGCGAAATCGCTCAGGACCGGCCACATTAGTGCTAAGACGCGTACTCAACCTTGGTGACGATCCACCGGTTCTTCTGAAGCTCGAGAGTGGTGGCCCAGGTTCCGTGCGCGGTCTGCGGTGCAGGGTTTCTAGGTGTCGTTACCGACCAGGCGATCTGTGACTCAACGCGGGCGTTGGTACCGGAGCACTCGACCTGCTTGCTGGTCAGCTCGGCGATATGCGAGACGTATCGATCTGAGCCCGGAATCGTACTGACGGAGCGGAATGCCTGTTCGGACTGTGTGTAAACCTCAGGGGATACACGCTCCTTGAGCGCGGGCAGGTTCTGATCTGCGAGACCGGTGAACTCGAAGCTCAGGTGGGCAACCTCCTCGGCGGCGGCGACCGTAGTGTCGCAGTGGTTCGAGGCGCGTCGGATCACGAAGTAGGCGGTGGTGCCCCCCGCGATCACTAGTACTGCGACAGCTGCGACTACAGCCCATCGCATCCGGCGGTTCCCGGGCGCCGCGACTGAAGGCGTGGGTGCCGGCAAGGTCGAGGCAGCGGTCTCCGATACAGCAGGCTGGCCAGACTGTACGCCTGGCACTGCGGGTCCACCGGCAGCCAGCGGTGCAGCGAGTTCTGCTACCAGCGTGCGCAGCTGGCCATCGTCGTCGAGATCGATCTGCTGCTTGAAGGCCTGGTCGGCCACTGCCCTCACCTGGTCGCGGCTGATGGTTTGCCCCGTCAGCGCGGTGATCCGCTGGGAAAGCTCAGCGAGCCGATCGTGCACAGTCATGCTCGCTACCCTAACTACTCCTTCACCGTCCCTGCGGCCGCCGGGATCCATTTGAAGGGATAACCTGTGTCGACACGATGCTTACCGATCCGGAGCACGACCAAAAACACTGCGTTACAGGGCATTAAGTAATTATTTGGTGTAACCGGTCCGTCTTATAACGAGCGTGGATGTCGCCCTTGCTGTCGCCGCGTTGTGCTGCAATGAAGAAGGGACTGCCATGTATGAGTGAGAGCGGACAAATGGAGGAGTGGCCTGATTCATCAGATGAAGACGGAAGTTACTGACCGGACAGTACACCCGCCGGATCGCACGCATGTGGTTCTGATTGCCATTCACGAACGCCTGCATCAGTTGCGACTTCCTTCAGGTCGAGCCTAAGCAAGGGCATAGGTCGATCAGATCTGGGTGAATCTCAAAGCGCAGGTTAAGGAAGCCGAACGCAATAAATGGTTGGGGATCTCGATCAACTCCGCCTCACCATTGAACATGCTGACCAGAAGGCAGCCGCAGTGCGTGACCTGGCTGCCTCAGCGCCGTCGCTGGGGCTGGTCATCCTGTAACCGATCTGCAGGCGAGACTCCAATTTCGCGGTCAACGAGTAGCGAGTGTTAGAAGAACCTGTCACAACTCCGCCCTAAACTCGATCGTCATGCACACTGTGCGAACTGTCACCGTCAGCAGGAACGGGTGCCCCGCTCCAAGCTCGCGCTGGCACCTGACCACAGTTGTTCAATCCCGAGTAGCTGCGGCCTGGTTGGAGGCCTTTGAATGACCGCTGTGAACCCTCGCAACGCCCTCTCGGCGCGAGTAATGCTGGCAACTGCGTTGCACTCCCAGCCAGGTGTCTACGCGCTACTACTAGGGTCCGGCGTTTCGACGGGCGCCGGAATCCCGACCGGCTGGGGCGTGGTCACCAACATCGTTTCGCGGGCCGCCGTAGCCGCTGACCCAAATGACACCGACTCACACGCTCTCGCCTCCTCAAACCCGGAGGCTTGGTGGGCAGAGCATGGTGTCGGGGAACTCGGCTACTCCTCTCTGCTTGCCGCGATGGCCCCGACACCGGCCGCCAGACAAGGGATATTGCAGGACTACTTCGTGCCCACGGAAGAAGACCGAGAGCAGAACTTGAAGGTCCCCGGCCCTGCGCACCATTCTGTGGCGCAGCTAGTGAAGCGAGGCGTCGTAAAGGTTATTCTCACGACGAATTTCGACCGCTTGACAGAACAGGCTCTTGACGCAGCAGGCGTTCAGTATCAAGTCATTTCGCGCCCTGAAGCCGTCGCCGGCATGACACCACTACCACATGCCTCGGCCACCGTGATCAAACTCCACGGTGATTACGCAGAGCTCGACAGCCGTAACACTATCGACGAGTTGACGGAGTACCCTGAAGAGTGGACGGACCTACTTCGGCGGGTGTTTACCGAGTATGGCGTGGTGATTTCCGGCTGGTCTGGTGAATGGGACAAGGCACTCGTCCACTCTCTGCAATCGACACCACTTCGTTACCCGTTGTATTGGGACCATAGGTCATCCAAAGGTGAAGTGGCGCAGCAGCTCATAGGCGTGCACCGCGGTAACCGTATCGATGCGGGGTCCGCTGACGAACTCTTCGCAGACCTTTCAGCAAGCGTCGAGGCACTTGCTGAACTTGCCGAACCACCCCTGACCACGGCGATGGCCGTTGCGCGACTGAAACGATGCCTGCCTAACCCAGTGCGACGGATAGAACTACATGATCTGGTTATGGGTTCCGCTGAACAGCTCGCCGTCGCAGTAGCAGAGATGGGGGTGAATAGCTCTGACCTCAACTCACTCGACGAACGATTAACGGAACTTCTGGCTGTCAGCACACCGCTGCTGCACCTCCTAGTCACGGGAGTGCACCATGATGACGCGGGCGTTCATACGCAGCTCTGGATCGATGTCCTGCAACGGCTTCTCGACGCCAGGGTCACCCTAACCGGGTATCAAATCCCGATAAATCTGCAGCACTATCCGGCTCTGCTCGCACTCCGGACCATGAGCATCGTAGCGATCAACCGTGGGCGTGAGGACCTCGTCGTTAAGCTACTCACCACCCCCGAGTGGGAGAACCCTACCAACTCACTGGCTTCGAAGCTCCCCGCGGAAGTTCTTCACCTACAGATAGTTTTGGACGGTGGCTGGATTAATCAGCTACCACGTTGGGGTAATAGTAGCGCGTGGCTATACCCACAAAGTCATCTGCTGCGTACTGACTTGTCGGGGTTATTCGCTCAATACCTAAGCGGATCGGGCCAATACGAGACGTTGACGGACGACGCCGAATATTTGACTGGGTTGGTTCAGGAACTGCGGCACGGCTCAGGAACGCTTCGTGCCAACTCAGGTGAGTTCGTTATCGACCGTCGTTGGGTTCGCGATGAACCCCCGGTTCCGGCGAGTGAAGTGCGGTTCCGGACCCGGCTTGCATCCCGCGGCCCGATCCCAGGTCTGGTGCCTAGCGACGGGGACTGGGACGACTCCCATCTCGACCTGTACCGGGAGACTCTCACGCGATACAGGCGCTGGGGGTAGCGCAACGCCCAGCAGGCTGGTTGCCTGCTGCTCAGCATTTGCTAGCAATCCCTACGAGATCAGGGGAGCGCTGCGACTACTTCTCTGCGTCACGGGCCTCTACAAGTAGTGCGCAGCAGTGCTTCCAATGACTCTGTGCAAACAGTCGTTGCGTATCGGCTATGGCAAGGAGCGCATCTGGGCGCACAGCACCCAATTCCTCCAGTTCAGCGAGATAGGGCAGAATTGCGCTGACGGCCCGCTGATCGTTGGGGTCAGTGAAGTGGTTGACTTTCCGTGTCGCGTGCAGCGCACAGTCCAGGGCGTAGAAGACCCGGCCCAACGAATTGACAGCACTCCAGGCTGGGCCGTCCACATCAGGTCGAAGTGCCGCGTCATAGAGTGCGAGCACTGCTGGGCCGTTGCCGTGCGCGAAGTTACTCAGGTCGTTGTACACAGGTTCTTGATACGCCGTGCCGAGAGTTTCAGCGAAAACTGCGTCGCTACGCAGATACTTGCTGAATTTCTTGACGCGATCCGTCAAATCTGGGCCTCTGGTGTTGTACCAGTCATAGAATGGAGACGCGGTGGCCTTTACTTGATCGTGGGCCTTGGGGTTCTTGCCGCCCGCGTTATCGAAGCCCTCGTTGATCATGATGGCGACACGGGCCAGGCGATCGTTCACGGCAACTTTCGGATCAGTGAGAAAGGCCGCACGAGAAGAGTATTCGTGGACAGGGCGTGCCAGGCTCGCGATGCTCACCAGCAGCGGCTGACCGCCCTGCAGGGCCAGTGTTAGCCCTGACAGCAGGTCGCCAACACCTTCCAGGAAGGCACGCGACACACGGTGATAGACCGTGACCGGATCGGGCAACTTCTCCGTAGCCCACGTCGCGTTAAGTTCAGCAATATCGTTGCCGGGTTCCCAACCACGTTGACGCGACACTGCCTGCGCCGCTAGCGCGGTGAGCTTAGCTGCCAACGTGAGGTGCTTTACTGCTTCGGCCAGGCTATCCCTGAAGTCGTCATCTTCGCCAACCACGCGTTTCCCCTCCACTATTCAATCTAGCTAACAGATCCGGTAGATCGAATTTCGGCACCGATGCGGGTGGACATCGCCCGACTGGCAGAGCCACACGTAACCATAGTGCTTGTAGTCAAACAAATTTGGCGTTCGACGAACAAGCGCGATTACACGTCTACGCCGAGTTCGGCAAAATGACGCCCTGATCGCTCGATTCGGAACTCGTCGTGAGCACGGTGCGTTCGATGTCGAACATGGTGAACGCGACCGCACTGACGAGCCTTCTCGGTGGGAGGAGCCCGCTTCACACCTCTCGGACGATACGTCAGATCATGGCCACCCAAGTGGCCATGAATACGCGGAAAGTGCGGTCCGATCCGTAATTGGCAGGTGGCCGTGTCGCCTGAATCGCGTCGGGTGAAGCCTGGCTACGACCGCCACGGGTCAGTGACATGGAGACGGCGATCGGAAGGCTATGTGCCGCAAGCGAAAGAGCAGGAGAAGCGGCAGCCGGCAAGGGGACGGATGATGATTCATCAGATGCAATAGCCAAACTATGCCGGTAACCCGCCATATTCGATTCCGTCGTATTCCTCCCATGCACCGCAGTGCATCACTCAAGATGCGGCGGGGGAGACGCACTGATTGCCGGAGTGGCTGCAGCCGGATCAACCGGAAAGTCCCTGCAGAGGTTCGAGGCAAGTTAATTTGCTGAAGCGTGCAATGGGCGTGGTGCATCAGCGTTCCCTCGGTTCGGTCGATTCGAGCGACGAGACTCCCACCTACACCGGGGTGCAGTTGCTCGTCGCGCTACCGTCAATATGTTTGATATGGCCTCGCCAGCGGTTGCCAACATCACCCTTGCGGCGCAGTGATCTACCGCCGTGGCACGCCGAGAGCCTGGCGGCGGCCCTAGCGGCGAGTTCGTGCTCCCCGTTGCCACGATCTGCCCCTGGCCTAGTGGCCGCTGAGCAGGTTCATCACCATTCGGCTGTTCTTCATGATGTGGTCGCTCACCGGCAGTATCGGCGCGCCGTAGCTGAGTAGGTAGAGCTGCAAAGACGCCATGCCGTATTTCGAAGCTCCGGTGCGCCATTTCGCGATCAAATCCATCATGTTTGGGTTCTTACCGCCCTTCGCCCCGATGTCGGCCATACCCTCCAGCAGTTGGAGGTCTGACAGCGGAACGATGCCGGGGGCGTACACCTGCGGCTGAAGATGCTTGAACGCCTTGACACTTCGGATATTGATGTCGAACTGAGCCAACAGTCCGTTGGTAACGCCGGCATCGGGCACGATCACCAGTGGGGCGTACATCGTTTTGTTGTCGACCTTTTGGCCTTTCCAGCCGCCGTGCTTCTGGACGAGGTCGATGGTGGACAGCAGCTGACCGTACTTGCCTTGGTCGGTGTCCATGAATATCTTCTCGACATCGGCGCTGTAGGCTTCCCAACTGGCCAGCCCTTGCGCTGCATCCCCTTTCACCGCGTGATTTGTCGCGTCGATCACTACGCAGTGATCCTTGCCGAGAATAATCCAGTCGCAAACCGACGGCTTTTCGCCCTTCTTCTGCGTCCATGCGGTCTGTAGGTCGGGCTCGTCGGCAATCGCGAGTAGATGAGGGCACTTGTCGACGATGCGGTGGAGTATGACGCCGACGAACTGTTCGAAGGCGTCGTTCATCACGGACTTGAACCGATTTCGGGCCGATCCCGAGAGGCTGGCCCACGCTTCGAAGTAGAGCTGGCTGCCGCAGAGGCGGTCGAGGGCCCACTGATGGCGGATTGTGACGAATGTGTTGTCGTCGACGGCGAGGAACGGGTACCGCGTGAGGGTGTATCGCTGGTGGCCGATTTCCCCGGAGTTGCGATCCTCCTGCAGCTTGGCCTTGAAATCGTCCAGCTTGAGCGCCATGTTAGCGAAGAGATAGTCGATCGCCGCCTCGGAGGCGCCGTCGGCGAGCAGTTCATCGCGGGTGAACCGAACCTGTTGATTCGTGGTACTGCGCTTGATGATGCGGTGCCCCAGCCGCATGACGTCGATCAGCTCGACGTCGGTGGCGATCTTGAAGGTTTCGGCGGGCGTCGCGCCCAGACCTGTGGTCTTAGATCGCGGTGCCCACTCGGTGAACCACAGGTCGTAGGTGTTTGAAAGTACGATCTCGAGCCTCAGTGGCGAGTTGAAGAGTGCCGACGCGATTTCGCCTTGGATGAGCGGTTTCGCGTATTCGTGCATCTCTTCGAGGCCCATTTTCGGCAGCTTGTGCTGAAGCTTCGCAATTTCATCCGCGGTGGGCACGTCGCCCGCGAACTCAGAGTTGAGATTCTGCTCCGTCGTGATCGACAGCAGTAGGTGTATCAGCGTGTCGCGATCGATCGCCGGCGCTGCGTGATCCGCTGACGCGTACTCGATGATCTCGCGTTGCAGCTGTGCCGTTGCACGGGGCGAGATGAGCATGTCGCCGTAGGTGATGATTCGGTTGAGAACCTTCTCGCACAGGCCACCCTCGCGACCGGAGGTGAGAAAGTCGCCCTCAACGTCACGCACGCCCCGGGTGGTCGAGTAGGCCACGTCCCATTGCGTCTGCACCCGCGCGACGGTTTCGAGGGCGTCGTACAGGCTGGCGCCGCCGAGCAGCTCGCGACGCTCCTCGTATGGCAGCGGGTCCAGCCCGAACAGGCCGCAGACGATCAGCTGCGGTTGTGAATTCAGGAACGACATGACCTTCGAGATCGGATCATCGGACGGCGAAACCCCAGACAACCCGAACTGCGGCATGTTTGCTGGCGGCGGCCATGGCGGCTGATTTGCCGTCGCCTTTGGGTTGGCCTTCCCACGCTTCAATTGGGCGGCTTTTTGGTCGCGCTTCTCGGCCCGCTCCTTCCGGATCCGGGCGCCTTTACCCATCGGTGGCAATACCGCTCTCGTTCGACGAGCTCGTCGAATAGGCGGGTCGACCGTCCTGTTCGCGGATTGATCGGCGCAGGGCGACGGGCAACGTCGGCTCGGCGTCGATGTCTCTGTGGGTCTGCATGCAATCTAGGGTAGAAGTGCTGTCCGACAAGTCGCTACATCCTTGCGGTTGTTGTCCCGGTGTGTCAGTTGAAGTGCGCACCGCGACCGGACCGTCGAGAAGCTACGTTGAGTGACGCTGTGCATTCGGCGCGCGGACGATCGATCTCGGAGGCCGGACGAACATCTCAGGGCTGAACGTGAGCAGCTCCAAAATCAGAGGCACCCTGCACCCCTCGATGCCATGCTCGACACATGTTCCTACACGTTGACGGTCACGCAATTCCGCTATTCACCGACTCAGACGTACCAAACGACGCCGAAAGCCGTCGGGAGTACAACAAGGTTGTCGACATCGTCAGCGATGAGAACGGCGCGTACAGCGCTGACCTTCCAGGAAGCGCGAACAAGGCAATCCCGTACACCATGCACAAGACGGCAGGCGCGAAGGTGCTGGTGGATTACACATTCGTCCAGCCGCCAGGCGGTGACGACATCGACGTCGCCTCGATGCGTCCGGTCCGCATCATGGCTAAACCCAATCGACAGGCAGACGCGCTACACCAGGTGAGGCTTTTCCACGCCGTTGGGGCGGTCACGGTCGCTGGTGGCCACGTCGAGATGGCGATGAAGCGCGTGCTGGTGACGCTACGTGGTGGCCGCAACTCAGACCTAGCGGGGGAGGACGTGCCTGCTGAGTGGAGCATTCTCGAAGACAAGCTCAAGAAGGCTTCAAAACCCCAAGAGACGCCTCTGCAGAAGGCGGTATTCGAACTCCTCAGCGGCGCCGGCGTCGGCGAACTGCGGGAAGGGCGCAACGACGTGGTGCACGGCTGTTGGTGGCTGATCCCCATGGGTACAGACGGGCTCGTTTCGTCGCGCTACTTCCGACAAAAGAAGAACCAACCGCAGGCTCCCGCTCAAATGCACCCCACCTTGCAAATGCTGCAGCAGCTGGCAGGAGACTTGTTCGATCTCGCCCACGCATTGGACGCCATGGTGGCGCCGGTTTGGCCATTTGCGATTGTCCCCGGGCTGAATCGCTTCCCGTACGGTGACATCGAACTCGATGGCAGACCGGATCGACATCGAACCAATTCCGCCGATCTGCGACCGCCGGAGCCAGATAAGCCGAAGCCAGGACAACGGCCTTCGGGCTCGCCGAGGATGAGCAGACGCAAGCGGCGGCAGGGGAATCTCTGACAGGCTGTCTCGACTGCACAGCGGGGCGGAGGCGGGTGGTGCCAGTACGTCGGATTACGGCGCGGCGAGAGGAGACGAGGTGACTGCGGGGGAGTTCTGGACGATGACGCAGCCGGACCGGCGCATTGGCGGGGTCTTCACCGCGGAGCTCGGCGAACCCGTCAAAGTCGACCTAGAGGGCATGCTGCCTGTAGGCCTCGATGCCCGTGACGCTCCGTCGCCCAGGCCCGCACCGAGCCCGGGTGACGTGGCTGGTGCCATGAACGTGGCAGCAGCGGGGGAGGTTGCGTTTCGCCGGCCCATGGCCGGCACGCATGATTTCGCCTTCAACGCCGCAGGTGCGGCATTGGTAGTTGCCGGGGATACCCGCACAGCCCAGACAAACGGGCCGCTCGTCAGTACAGTTGGCGCGCCCCGGCAGCACCCCGTCATGACCACAGCGCGGGCAGATGCCGTAGGTGCGCATCGCGGTGTAAAAGCAACTGTTGCACAACCCATCACCGGGCCACCGAATACGGAGTTTGTTGGCGCTGCGGCCGCAGCGAGTGCATCGCTCGGCGCCGTCGGTGACTCTGGGGCGTCCCCGCACCCGTGACCGCGCCGGTCTAGGCATCGTCGCTGATCACTCGGGCTCGGCGTGGCCGCGCGGACTTGTTGATCTCGACAACGTTAGGGGAGGACGCGACCTTACGGCGCTGCGCGTCGGTGGCCGTCACCGTGATCAGATCTTCTGGGCCGCAACCGAATATGTCGCAAATGGCGCTGATGAGTTTGAGTGAGACGCGTTCGGGCTTGCTGGTCACGAGGCGGTAGACCTGGGAAGCGGACAGGTCGATATTGCGTTCACGCAGGTAGGGGATTAAGTCGGTGCTGTTGTGCATGCCGCGGGCCGCCATCAGCTCCGGGAGACGCCAACGGTAGTCGATCTCGCGTCGCATTGTTATTCCCCGCGGTTCAGGGCCTCGTGGAGCGTGGAATCCAGCGCCCGACGAAGCGTGCTGGTCCGGAAATCACTCGATACACACGTGTACAGGGCTGTCGTGGAGGCGTATTCGTAGCCCAGCTGGTGCTGCACGAACAGCGGATCCATACCGGACTCGATCAGGTGTGTCGCGTAGGAGCGACGCAGTGAATGCAAGTCCAATCCGTCTGAGAGGGAAAGGTCTTGGCAATAGCGCCGGAAGCGACGCAGCAGCGTTGGCTCGGACACGAGTGTTCCCCTTTCGGTGGTGAACAGATCCAGCCCGCCGCCGTCATGACCACGGTCGAGCCATTCCTCGACAATGTCGCCGGACCAGTCGAACACCGTCAGGACACTGCGGGCCTTGGGCGGCGAGCCGCGCATCGCCTAGCCAAACCGCACGTGCGCTACACCGAAGCGCCCGAACTCACGGGCGTGGGGGTTTCGGGAAAAGTCCACGGTCTGAATATGACTGGTCTCGTTCATGCGTAGGCCCCAGGCATAGGCGGTCTTGAACATCACCGAATCCCGCAGGGCCGCGCGCCAGCCCTTACGATCCGATTCTGCGATCCGCGTCACCTCATCGTCGGCACGGTCGAAGAAGTCCTGCAGCTCGCGGCGGGTAAACGCCCGTTTCTTCGGGCGTCGTTCACTGTCCTGGACATGGCGAGCGGTGTTCCATTCAAAGCACACCTGCGCCGGAAGTGCATTAAATAGACTCTCGCACAGCCTATCCCATCCATAGTCAGGGTGGCAGATATAGCTGCAGAACATGCGCAGCGCGTTCTGATAGCAGCGCAACGTCGAATGCGTCGATCCACGCTCAGCCCGCTGGTCACCGAAAAACTCGTCGACATGCGCCGCCGACCACTGCCAGGGAAACTCGTTCACCGACGCTTGAAAGCGGCGCACCAGCGCGAGCCGTTGCTCGATAGTGGAGAAGGCCAGGTTGCGGCTCAACTGCTGATTACGCCAGCCCTCCAGCATCTCCTCAAAGACCTGATCAGCAGGATTGAGATACCGGACGCCCGCGAGCTCAAGCACCCGACCAGCGTCGTCAACAGCCACCGAACCTCCCGAATAAGGCGTTCATCAACTGCACATATCCTGCATCTGATGCAACCAGCACGGCAATACCACTGAGCTGCAATACAGTTCAACATTGCATATCCACAAGATGAACAGCGACACCATCCACGCAGGATCCAGCGCACGCAGGTAGACGCAGGCCAAGCCCTCACATCTGCCGAGTCAGCCGCCAACCAGGGCAGAGGCGGATCGTGTATCCGTTGCAATAATCAGACAATTATCTGACATAATGTGTCTTATCGGCGTTAGATATGCGCAGGGCCGACAACGAAAGGTCGCCCATCTGCATCTTTCTGCGCATGCGTTCGACTCCTCGCCCAGTCGCCACCTCGCGTCGCTACTAGCCACCGATCGACACGGCACTGACACGCGGTACTCAGCGAGCGGCTCGCTGTCACTGGATCTAGTAAACCGCGCGCTAACGCCTAAAAGCCTGCGGGCGCGGCATGTTTCACGATTTAGGTGGACCTTCCGGCCATCCAGCTCCACACCCTCAAAACGTCACTGTGACGATAAGGTTGCGTCGACGCCCTAATCGAGCCCGTCGCCGAACGGTGCAAGCGCGTCAGCGATTGCATGACGGTCAACCGCGATCGCTTAATGCTTCATCCGATTCGTGCCAAGCCCGAAATGACGACTCTTCGGGAAAGGTGGATGTCTGTCATGCGCGGCTCGATCTACGAACCGAAGCTGTGCTATCGCGTAGACCGTCGCGAAAGCGGCGCTACCCTACTGTTCGACCCTCCCCCTTGCTCTCAATCATTACGTCACTGTGACGATAGTGTCATGAATGGTCTTGCCCTGCAACCTTTTTGATATTCGTCATTCTCAGTGAAACATAAGCACCCATCCGGCATCCTTAAGCCATGTCCAACCTAGATACGTTGAACAATGATCGCGGGTCGGCACACCGGCGGCGTGCGGCAGATCCGGCGATAGTGCACGACAACTGGCTGCTGGCGAAGTCGGTAGTGTTCTGTGGCGTAGCAACAGTAATTGTCGCTACCGTAGGTATCGTCGCTGAGTCCTTCCTTTTGTGAAAAGAATTGAAGTCCAGTATGTTTCGCGACTTCACTGCTGGCCGGCCGTCAAGCTTCGGATCGTCCTCGGGTGCTTCAACGCGTGCCATTTGTAAGCCGACTTGATCCGAGCCCAACTAGACGATTTCAACTCTACCCTTCCGTTAGGGTAGAGTTACGTTTCAGTTGCTGAGAACGAGCTTTGTAGGCGGCCAGCTTGCTGATGGCAGTGCAGCGCCGCACCTCCCCTATCCCATGTTCACCCACCGAGGTGGGTCTTGTTGTGCTGCAATGTGAATGGAGAAAACGTGACTTCTGGACAGACGCCCGGCGCCTCGGTGGGCCGCGAGGCCGAGGACACGAGCACCTCGGTGTGGGCGGCGCTGCGATCGTGGCCGCGGATGCGCACCGAGGTCCTGGCCGGGCTGGTGGTAGCGCTGGCCCTAATCCCCGAGGCGATCTCGTTCTCGGTGATCGCCGGAGTAGATCCGCGAGTTGGCCTGTTCGCATCGTTCACGATGGCGGTGACCATCGCTGTAGTCGGCGGGCGTCCGGCGATGATCTCAGCGGCCACCGGCGCGGTGGCCCTGGTAATTGCTCCGGTGGTCCGCCAGTACGGAATGGACTATTTCATCGCCACGGTCATCCTGGCCGGGCTTTTCCAGATCCTGCTTAGTGCTCTGGGGGTCGCGCGGCTGATGCGGTTCATCCCGCGCAGTGTCATGGTCGGCTTCGTGAACGCTCTAGCTATCTTGATCTTCACCTCCCAACTGCCGCACCTGATCGGCGTCCCGGCCTTGGTGTACCCATTCGTCGGAGTGGGTCTGCTGATCATCGTGCTGCTTCCCAAGATCACCACTGCCGTGCCAGCACCGCTGGTGACAATCGTGGCGCTCACTGCTGCCGTGATCGTGTTCTCCCTGAAGCTGCCCAGTGTCAGCGACGAAGGCACCCTGCCATCAAGTTTGCCAACGCTTTTCATCCCGCACGTGCCGTGGACCATGGGCACCCTGGAAATCATCGCCCCCTACGCCCTGGCGATGGCGCTGGTGGGCCTGCTGGAATCGTTGATGACTGCCAAACTGGTCGACGACATCACCGACACCCACTCCAACAAGACCCGCGAAGGCTGGGGCCAGGGCGTGGCCAACGTGGTCACCGGCTTCTTCGGTGGTATGGGTGGCTGCGCCATGATCGGCCAAACCATGATCAACGTGAAAGTGTCCGGCGCGCGCACTCGCATCTCGACCTTTTTGGCCGGAACGTTCCTGCTCGGATTGGTTGTGGGACTTGGCGATATCGTCGGCCGCATCCCCATGGCCGCCCTGGTAGCAGTGATGATCATGGTGTCTGTGGGCACCATGGACTGGCATAGCATCAACCCGATGACGCTGCGCCGCATGCCGCGCAGCGAAACCCTGGTCATGGCCGTCACCGTCGTAATGACCGTGATCAGCCACAACCTAGCCTACGGCGTCATCGTCGGGGTGCTCACCGCTATGGTCCTGTTCGCCCACCGCGTCGCCCATATGGTCACCGTCCACAAAACCGAACAACCCCAACAACACCCAGACACGGTGGTGTATCGGGTCACCGGAGAATTGTTCTTCGCCTCCAGTAACGACCTGATCTACCAGTTCGACTACGCCGGCGATCCCGACCACATCATCATCGACATGACCGACTCTCACATCTGGGACGCTTCCACCGTCGCAGCCTTGGACGCGGTCACCACCAAGTACCGTGCTAAAGGCAAGCGGGCGGAAATCGTTGGCCTCAATCAAGACTCGGCCGTACGCCATGACCGCCTCACCGGTCAACTCGGTGCCGGTCACTAGCCCAGGTCGTTCGTTTCACGGCCTGGCTAGAGTTAAGCAACACGTGAACAGCCAAGTACAGAGGCCCGGAGGCGCGCAGCACGGTGACTGACTCAGACGACGCGAACATGCAGATCGGGCAAGTCGCCGCCCGCACCGAACTGTCGATCCGCACCATCCGCCACTACGACGATGTCGGCCTCGTCACGCCGTCAGCGCGCAGCACAGGGGGATTTCGCCTGTACACCGAAGGTGATGTCCAACGGCTCTTAGTCATCCGGCGCATGAAGCCCCTCGACTTCACGCTCACCGAAATGAATGACCTCCTGCAAGCCATCGACACCCTCAACGAACCGACCGCTACCGCAGCCCAACAAACCGCCGCCGCCGACTACCTGCAGCATTGCCAGGCCAAGACCCACGACAGCATCGCCCGGCTGCGCAAACACCTTGCCTATGCCGAAGAACTCGACCACATCCTCACCGCACGTGCAAAAAGTCGCTAGCCAAGATTCGACGATGGTCGCACTCGCACGGTACGTGGATGCCATGCCGCTGCGCTAGTTCACTTGTGCCACTTTGGTTTCTGATGTCACATCGGGAGCTGTTTTGTCGGTGGGCATGATTAGTATTCGAACATGAGTTCGATTGGGGTGTTGGAGGTGGCGGTTGATGCTTTCTGCGCTGAGTCGATTCAGGAGCTGACCGCAGCCGATGCGCTGACGCTCATGGCCCGGTTGGAGGTTGTGCAGCGCCGGTTGTCGGCCCATGGCTTAGGGCTGGTGCCGAAGGTGACAGGTCAGGCCTCGCCCGTAGAACTCGGTGGCACTTCGTATGCCGATGTGTTGTCGCAGCGCCTGCATATCAGTAAGGGGGCGGCTCGGCGTCGGATCGCTGATGCTGAACAGTTGGCGTCGCGGCGTGCGTTGACCGGTGAGGTGCTGGAGCCGGCATTGCCGAATGTGGCTGTCGCGCTGGGTCGAGGCGATATCGGCGAGGAGCATGTGCGGATCATCCGTGGCTTCTTCGACAAGCTGCCCACCGTGGTGGACGCGCCAACCCGCGAGGCGGCCGAACATCAGTTGGCCCAGATGGCTGCCCGGTTTGGGCCCGAGGCGCTGCGTATCGGTGCCGATCGGATGATGGCGTTGTTGAACCCGGACGGTGAGTTCTCCGATCTGGATCGAGCGCGGCGGCGCGGAGTCACGATCGGGCAGCAGGGTTTTGATGGCATGTCACCGATTAGTGGACTGTTGGATCCCGAGACGCGTGCATATCTGGATGCGGTGTTCTCGAAACTGGCCGCACCCGGCATGTGCAACCCGAACGATCAATCACCGATGGTCGACGGGGAACCGGCCCCCGGGGCCGCCGAGCGTGACACCCGCAGCAGCGCCCAACGCAACCACGACGCCCTCAAAGCGACGTCGCGTATGGCGCTCACCTCCGGGCAGCTCGGCTCGCATCACGGACTGCCCGTGAACGTCGTGGTCACCACCACCCTGGCTGAGATTGAAGGCGCCGCCGGGGTGGCGATCACCGGCGCCGGCACCCGGCTACCCGTACGCGATCTGATCCGCATGGCCGCCCACGCCCACCACTATCTGACGATCTTCGATGACGACGGCCGCCCGTTGTACCTCGGACGCACCAAACGGATCGCGAGCCCCGATCAGCGGATTGTGTTGCACGCCAAGGACCGCGGCTGCACCCACCCCGGCTGCCACGTCCCGGGATACTTGTGCGAGGTCCACCACATCGATGACTGGGCGGCCGATGGCCCCACCGACATCGACAACCTCACCTTCGCCTGCGGGCCGCATCACCGCCTGCTCGAGCACGGCTGGAGCACCCGAAAACACGCCGACGGCACGACCGACTGGATACCCCCACCACAGCTGGTTCGGGCGTAGCGTCCGGGTATGACGCAAGTGTTGCGGACTCAGGTGTGTGTCGCCGGCGGAGGCCCCGCAGGCTTGGTGCACGCCCTGCTGCTGGCGAGGGCCGGGATCAACGTTGTCGTCCTGGAAAAGCATGCCGACTTTCTGCGCGATTTTCGCGGGGACACCGTTCACCCCACCACCATGCGCATCATGGATGATCTCGGGTTTATCGACGAGTTTCTGCGGCTGCCACACCAGAAGGTCGATCACATCGCCTTCGACGGCGACGGGCGGTTGCGCACCTTCGGTGATTTCCGCGTGCTCGCGTGGTTGGGATACAAGCAGCCATACATCGCGTTCATGCCGCAGTGGGATTTCCTCGACTTCTTGGCTGAGAAAGCCCAGCAATACCCGGAATTCAGGCTCATCCGGAATGCGGCGGTCAGCGATCTGATCGTCGACGACGACCGAGTGACAGGCGTGCGGACGCCCGATCTGGAGGTGCATGCCGAGCTGGTCATCGCGGCGGACGGTCGCACGTCTGCCGTACGCGCCGCTTCGGGACTAGAAACCGCCAACGAGAGCTCACCGATGGACGTGCTGTGGTTCCGGTTGAACCGGCGACCGGGTGACCCCGACGAGACATTTGCGGTGCTGCGTAGAGGTCTGTTGTTGGCGATGATCCATCGCGGCGATTACTGGCAGGTCGCCCATCTGATGCCCAAGGGTGCCGGTCCGCATAACGGCTCGCTCGACACATTCAAGGAGCGCTTGATCACGGCCCGCCCGCAGCTGCGCGAGCACGTGAACGATCTGCGGTCCTGGGATGACACCAGCCATCTCGATGTCCGGGTCGACCGGCTCAAGACCTGGTGGCGTCCCGGTCTGCTGTGCATAGGCGATGCCGCACATGCCATGTCGCCCGCCGGCGGAGTCGGTATCAACCTGGCTGTCGCCGATGCGGTGGCAGCCGCGAACATCCTCGTGGATCCACTGCGCAAGGGGCATGTCACCGACGAGGATCTGGCCAGGGTGCAACGCCGACGCGAACTGCCGACCAAGGTGGTGCAAGCATTTCAGGTATTCGTCCAGAACAACGTCATCAAGCCGGTCCTCACCGGCGACCTGTCCCCCATCAAACTGCCATTCTTTGTCGGACGGGGCCCGCTCAAGTTCGTGCCGCCGATCGCGGTCGGCAGAGGCCTGCGTCCGGAGCGCGTACACACCCCGGACGTGCACTAGCCCCGCGACTCAGTGGGCCGCGGCATCCCAGCTGCGGCCGTACCCCACCGAAACCTCAAGTGGCACATCGAGCGGATACGCCGAACCCATGGTCTCGCGTACCAACGCTTCCAGCGTTTCCCGTTCGCCATCGGCCACTTCGAAGAGCAACTCGTCGTGCACTTGAAGGAGCATGCGCGACTGTAATCCCTTATCGCGCAGCGCTTTATCGGTGGTGATCATCGCGACCTTGATGATGTCGGCGGCGCTGCCCTGAATGGGCGCGTTGAGCGCGGCGCGTTCGGCCGCCTCGCGCCGCAGGCGATCGCCACTGTCCAGATCGGGCAGGTAGCGGCGCCGACCGAGCACCGTCGAGGTGTATCCGTCCTTGCGGGCCTGATCCACCACGGCGTGCAGGTATTCGCGAACACCGCCGAACCGCGAGAAGTACTGGTCCATCTGCTCTTTGGCCTCGTCATTGGAGATCTTGAGCTGGGTGGCCAGGCCATAGGCCGACAGCCCGTACGCCAGGCCGTAGGACATGGCCTTGACCCGCCGGCGCAGCTCGCCAGTCACCTCGTCGATCGGCACCCCGAATGCCCGGGCAGCCACGAACGAGTGCAGGTCCTCGCCGGTGTTGAACGCTTCGATAAGACCCTCATCGGCCGACAGATGCGCCATGATGCGCATCTCGATCTGGCTGTAGTCGACAGTCATCAGCTCGGAGTAGCCCCCGCCGACCACGAAGCCATCGCGAATCTCACGCCCCGCCTCGGTACGCACCGGGATGTTCTGCAGATTTGGCTCTGTCGATGACAACCGGCCCGTCGCCGCGATTGTCTGATTGAACGTGGTGTGAATACGCCCATCCGCGGCAACGGATTTCAGCAGCCCGTCGACGGTGACCTTGAGCCTGGTGACGTCACGGTGAGTGAGAAGGTGCTCCAAGAACGGGTGCCCGGTCTTGTCGAAGAGCGTTTGCAGGGCATCCGCATCGGTCGTGTAGCCGGTCTTGGTCTTCTTGGTCTTGGGCATACCGAGCTCGTCAAACAGCACCACCTGGAGCTGTTTGGGAGAGCCCAGGTTGATCTGCTTCCCGATCACCGCATAGGCGGCGTCGGCGGCCTCCCGGATACCGGTGGCGAATTGGTTCTGCAGCGAGGTCAGGTGGTCGGTGTCGACCGCGATACCCACCGACTCCAATCCCGCCAACACCCGTAGGACCGGTAGTTCCATCTCGGCGAGCAGTGCCGCCGACTCGATGCGTTCGAGTTCGACGTCGAGTGCATCGGCGAGGTCGATGACGGCACGGGCACGCAGCATCTGAGCCTGGGATTGTTTGGCTCCGTCCGCACCTTCTTCATCGAGCAGCGAAAGCTGTTGTTCTCCATTGTCTTCGGCGCGCAGCTCACGGCGCAGATACCGCAACGACAGGTCGTCGAGCGCGAAGCTGCGCTGCCCGGGGCGCACCAGGTAGGCGGCGAGAGCGGTATCGGAGGTAACGCCGGCAAGTGGCCACCCACGTCCGGCCAGGGCGTGCCTCGCCTGCTTGGCCTCATGCAGGGCCTTGGGGCGAGCCTCATCGGCGAGCCAGTCGGCCAGAGCGGCCTCATCCTCTGGGGTGACCGTGGTGGTGTCGATGTACGCACCATCTCCATCGGCGGACGCGATGGCCACGGCCGTGGCATCACCGTCATAGGGCGTGTACGTCCCGACTACCGCCAGGCCGCTACGGCGGCCATCGGCGGTGTGCGCGGTCAGCCACTCGGCGACAGTTCCCGGCTCCAACATCTGTCCCACCAGCTGGAAACCCTCGTCCACTTCGGGCTCCACGGCTTCCAGGGTCTCGAACAGCCTGTCGCGCAGCACCCGGAATTCGAGATCGTCGAACAGGCGGTGTATCTGGTCGCGGTCCCAGGGCGCCAGCGCGAGCTGGGCGGGTACATACGGAAGCGGCACCGTCCGCACCAGATCGGTGAGCTCGCGGTTCAGGACAACCGATGCCAGATTCGCGCGCAGCGAGTCGCCGACCTTTCCACGCACCGTATCGGCCTTGTCGATCAGCTCCTGCAAGGATCCGTACTCGAGGATCCACTTGCTGGCGGTCTTCTCGCCGACGCCGGGGATTCCGGGCAGGTTGTCACTGGGGTCGCCCCGCAGCGCCGCGAAATCGGGGTACTGGGTGGGTGTCAGCCCGTACTTCTCGACCACTGCCTCCGGCGTGAACCGGGTGAGGTCGCTGACCCCCTTGCGCGGATACAGCACCGTCACGTCCTCATTGACGAGCTGCAGCGCGTCGCGATCACCGGTGACCACATAGACCTTGAAGCCCTCGGCCTGCCCCTGGGTGGCCAGGGTGGCGATGATGTCGTCGGCCTCAAATCCTTCTTCGGCGAGCACCGTGATGCCGAGGGCCTTCAGCACTTCCTTGGCGATGTCGATCTGCCCGCGGAACTCGTCGGGCGTGGCCGAACGAGTGGCCTTGTATTCGGGGTACCGCTCCGAGCGGAATGTCTTGCGCGAAACATCGAAGGCGGCGGCCACATGCGTCGGCGTCTCATCGCGCAGCAGGTTGATCAACATCGAGGTGAAGCCGTATACCGCGTTGGTGGTCAGGCCGGACTGTGTCTTGAAATTCTCGGCCGGGAGCGCATAAAACGCCCGGAACGCCAGCGAGTTACCGTCGAGCAGCAGCAGGGTCGGCTGTTTGGTCTCGGTCTTGGTTACAGGCGCAGTCACCCTCCTACCCTAAGCAACGGGGGCGACAGCACCTACGACCCCGACGTCTCCCCTGATCCGTAGGACCGGGTGATGATTTCCAGGTAGTGGCCCGACGGGTCCCGGAAGTACACCCCGCGGCCGCCGTCATTGCGGTTGATCTCGCCCGGATGTTGGCCCCGCGGATCTGCCCAGTGCTCGAGACCGCGAGCGGTAATGCGGCCGTAGATTGCGTCGAAGTCGTCCTCGTCGACCAGGAAGGCGTAGTGCTGCGGGGTGATGTCATCGCCTGCGATGGTCGCGAAATCCAGATTGCCGCCGTGTTCGAGCGTGACATTGAGGAACGGACCGATCTCCTGTGCGGAAGGCAGCCCGAAGACCTCGGTGAAGAAGCGTGCGGACGAGTCACGGTCACGTGAATGAATGATGGTGTGGTTGAACGCGATACCCATGAAACCTCGCTACTTCGCGATCGAAGGATTGTCAAGACTGGCCTCGAATAGGGCCCGGTGACCGCGAATCACCTCGTGATGGCCGCGGGCCCAGAGGACCAAGGCTGCGGAGATGCTGTGCAGATCGAGTCCTAACGGAGTCAATGCGTACTCCACCCGCGGTGGTACCTCGGCGAATGCGGTGCGCGTGACCAGTCCGTCACGGCGCAACAACATCAGGGTGCGGGTGAGCATGCGCTGCGAAATGCTCGGCACGGCGTCGTGCAGCTCGGTGTATCGGCGTGGGCCGTCGTGCAGCGTCGCGATGATCAGCACGCTCCATTTGTCGCCGACGCGATCCAGGACCTCGCGGATGAACTCACCCTCGGCCAGCCCCACTCCGGCGCAAATACTCGGCAAAGCAGGGTCGGCCGATGTTCTCGCACGTTCCGTCACTACGCACATCCTTGTTCGCCAGCGCACACGCGTGTGCGCTTTGTAGGAGGTCCAAAACTTCTCCATGATGGTGCTACGCACATATCAGAAGAAATGATACGACCAGGAGGTTAAGGATGGACAGGACCATGCTCGTGCTCGGGGCAGGCAGCGGCACCGGCGCGGCGGTGGCTCGTCGATTTGGCCGCGAAGGTTTCCACGTCGCGGTGGTGGGCCGCCGCCGCGAACCGCTCGATGCCTTGGTTTCAGATCTCGCCGAAGAAGGAACAACGGCCACCGCCTTTCCC
>MAFD01000026.1:0-68683 GCA_002013775.1 Mycobacterium sp. D16R18 | reverse complement strand
AGACCCGTGTGAACGCACCGCTGCTTGATGCGATAGAAACGGGCCGGGTGCCCCGGCCCTTGAGTGGTGGGGGAGTGCGAGCTGACCTCGTTCCTTCGCACCCAGATTTTGTCGACAACCAACCGCCCTCGGATCAGATGGCTAGTCACCTAGAGAAGTGGCAAGCTGCGTGGGCCCGGCCGGTGGCTATTGACACCCACCCGGGCGGGGTGAGTTCAACCCTCGGCGCGGTCTCGGCGGCCAGGGTCGTCGTCGTGCCCGTAAATCTCGAAGTCAACATGCTGCGTGGCGTTGAGCAGATGATGGAAGAGTTACAGGGTGGGTACCCAATGATCCTCATACCCAACAGAATTGAATCAGCGCCAGAAACACTCGTGAGATGGCTGGAACGGATCAGTGCGACCTACAAAATCCCGGTCGGACCCCCGATCTACAACCACCCATACCTCAAGACCCGCCACAAGACGATGGCAGTATCAGCCCCCGGCCGATCCGGATTGATCCCGCGCCGACACGAGGCTTTCGTCGACGAGATTTACAACGTCGCTAAGGCAGTCATTTTGTTTGCAGCAGACCCGAGCGAGTTCGCATCTACCGCATCAGATGCCGCCAGCGGGCCCAATGTTGCTGTCGGCGTGAATGATTCCGCTACCACCGATAAGGAGAGGGTCTAACTATGAACGGCGTATCAGACCTACGGAAGAATCGGCGCAAAGGGCGGAACATCCCAGCGCCGCGCCACCCTGTTAACCCTGCACCAGGTGACGGCGATACCGAACCGACAGCAGTATCCGTCGTCGACGTGGAGCCGTCGCCTGTCGAACCGACAGCAGTATCCGTCGTCGACGTGGAGCCGTCGCCTGTCGAGCCGTCGCCTGTGGAGCCGTCGCCCGTGGAGCCGTCGCCTGTCGAGCCGTCGCCCGTGGAGCCGTCGCCTGTCGAGCCGTCGCCCGTGGAGGCACGAATACTGCCCAACCTCGACGTCGACTGGACCGATCCGGATAACCACATCGTAAAGAACGCCCGGCTAAGTATTCCGAACTCTGTTGTCACCCGTTTCAGGCAGTTCGCGGAGCTTCCCGGTAGTGCTAAGCACACCGAAATCATTCTGCAAGCGGTCCATGACTCGCTGTCGCAGTTGCCCGAGCTTGTGCTTGGCCGTAGGCCCGATGAACAGCAGGGCGGTACGTTCCCGTTTCGACGTCGCACAATGGTGCAGACCACGACTGATGACCCCAAGACCGGGCTGTATATGCGGCCCAATCAAGGGGAACTCGACGTGCTTGAACGGATTGTGACCTGGGTCAGCAACATCATCAAAGAAGGCCATCCAGCTCGTAAAGACTCGGATCGTTCAGAGGTCGTGACAGCAGCACTCGACGCGGTTCTGCCGTGAGCCCGAAAAGGAAATTGGTATGAGCCAAGAGGCCACGGTGCAGCTTCTACAGCTTCTGATTGTTTCGGGCGGCGCATGAACGGTCATGGATCGGACAGCGATAAATCGTTTCTGGACATGACGATTGCCGAGCTGACTGGAGTCGATAACCGCAGGCAGGCTCCGGGCAGAGACGGCCGCCACGCGGGTATGCGTGGTCTGGGTGGCTTCGGCAAGACCATCCCCACGTCGCTGGAGTTCATCAACGGGACCGGTGACACGCCTGGTGCCGATCAGCGTTAAGGCTCGATAAGCACCGGCTAGGCAAGCGCGTCGGTCAGCAGCTTCCGTACGCTATTACGTTGCCGGTCATTCCATTTCGCAAGTCGAGTAAGACGTAGCGTAAGCAATCCCGATGCCGCAGGGGTAACGGCTTCGTGCCAGCGGGCCGGGTCTGCGGCTAGCGCACGAGCCCGCTGGATCCCACCGCCGGCCCCGGCCGGTGATGCGTCGTAGAGCAGGGCTGCCAACGGCGCAACCGCGGCGACCGCCCAATGTGGTTCGGCGTGCGGCTCCAGCTTCGCTACTAGCGCGGCCGCGGTGTCCAGTGCACTGGTGGCGTCGACGATCGCAGCCGTCGGGTCAGGTGTGTTCATGCCAGAATTCTGCGGCGCAGCCGGGGCCTCCACAAGGACATGGAACACCGGCGGCGCGGGCGGCGCGCGGCGCGAAATCGACCACGCACTCAACGAGTTTCAGCGGCGACAGCGACGCATCACCGGGTGGCCGTATTGGCCCTCAGATGCGCTGTGGCTGCCGATCGCGGCCGATCGGTGTTCCCTGCTTGGGGACGGGGGGAGTGGCACGTGCTGGCAGGCCAGCAGGACGCCATTTGATCTCTCGGATACGACGTGCCCATAAACAACGTGCCCCTGACCCTTCGGGCCGGGGCACGTTGTGCACGTCGACATTTCTGAATGAATCTCTCCCACGCACACAAGGCGTGGAGGCGACGAGTCCGCCGCGTTAGAGAGGCGAACCGGGTTGGGCCACAGCCGGGGCCGTACCCGGTTGTGGCTTCGCCTCGATGATGCCCTTGAACCCCGCCAGGGCCGAGATCGCCGACGTCGGCTGGACCTGGCCGTCAAGGTAGACCTTGCCGTCCCCGGCGAACATGACGTACTTGTCGGCGAACACAGCCACGTCTCCAACCTTGGCCGCCAACGGCGAGATGGTGTCCTTGACCACCGCGCCCAAAGGCGGCAGCGACACGTTCGCGGCACGGTATGCGTCTTCGACGGTCGCACCGCCGAACACCGCCCGGGCTGCAGCGGCGACCGGCGCTGAACGAGCCTGCACCGGTGTGCCATCGGGCAGAGTGACCATGGTCGGAGCGGGCGGAGCCGGGGGAGCTGGCGGGGTTTGTCCCTCACCGGCAGGGGGTGTGGTGCCCTCCGGTGGCGTCTTGCCGTCCGTCGTCGGGTCCTCAGCCTTGGGCTTCGGGTCTTCGGACTTGGGCTCATGGTCCCGGTCTCGGGTGTCGTCGCGGTCCCGATCATCGCGGCGATCGAAGTCGCTGCCGCGATCACGTGCCGATCCCATGGCGCTGCCGATCATGGAACCGATGTCAGGTATCGAACCGCCGCCGCCACCGCCGGTAAGCCCTGACAGGGCACCGGGAATGGCACTGGCAGCCTGCCCGGCTGCCTGGCCGAAGGAGTCCATCGCATTGGGTTGGCCCTGGCCTAACCCCAGCGCATCCAACGGTCCGCCAGGAACCTGCCCTTGCGCGGCGGGTGGCTCCGTGCCGCCACCGCCGCCGCCACCGTATCCACCACCGGTGCCGCCAGGCGGCACGCCGTAGCCCATCGTGGATGGATCGAGCAGGCCGGGATTCTGCATCAGAGCGTTGATTTCGTCCCCGCGAGTCCCTACACCGGCAGCGGCGTCCGTCATGATTTTCATGATTTCGTCGGACTTCTCGACGAGGAACTTGCTCAGGTTCTTGGCCTTGGTCGGGTTGTCGTCCGAGCCCTTGGCGTACTCGAGTTCCTTTTCAATCTCGTCCTTGATCTTGAGCAGCTTCGCCTTGCTGCCTGCGTTGTCCTCCACGATCTGCTGAGAGATGGTGTCGAGCTTGGTGCGCAGCTGTTCCAGCTGGTCGACGTCAGCCTTGAGTTCCTTGGCCTCCGCGGTTTGCGCGTCGGCGGCATCACCGAAATTGCCGCCACCGCCACGGAATTGAACATCACCGCCACTCGATTGTGAGGCGTCCCCGGACCCGAACCAGCCCACAGCCTTGTCGACGAGCCACAGCACGCCGGAGGCACCGGGCATCACCCAGTCGAACAGTCCTGGCTTAGTGTCGTTCTCTTGTGTCGTCATTGGATGCGTCCTTTCGTTCGCGGGAAACTTTCAATTGCGGGGATGGCTTGGGTCATGCCTGGCCACCGCCCAAAATCACGTTGACGAGTGCCCCAGCCTGACGTGTGTGCTTGGCGTAGGCGTCAGGGAACGCAGAGCGCTGCACCTGCTGGGCGGCCACAGTCACCGGCATTTTCTGCCATCCCTGAAGCTTTTCGAGCTGGTCGTAGAACTTGCCTGCACTGGCCGCCGGGTTCATCAAATCAACTGTGCGACCCCAGGTTTGACGCTGCTGAAACGGGCCGACCGAATCGTGGTCACGGCCCACGCCGTCATGAGGCAGCATCATCGACGCCGGAACGGCTGGGTTGGCTAGGCTGCGCAACCCGGATTCCTGCAGCGCCGTCGCTAACGCGATCTGCATCGCTTGCGGTGGCAAGCGTCGGCGCACGCCTTCTGCGACGATCGCCTTGGCCACGTCCATCTGCTTGGCGTCCAAGTTCTCGAACTGGGAGGGGCCGCCAATGATGGGACTGCTGTAGCCGGCGCTGGACATCGATCCGGCACCGCCGCCCGAGCCACCGCCGCCGTGGCCGGCGCCGGTCAGCAACGAGCCCAGATCCGGCATCTGCGGCGCACTCATCTGAGGAGGCGAGAACCCACCGCCGCCAGCACCGGAAGACGGAGAAGCGCCGCCACCACCGGACCCACTACCGCGGGAAAAGAGCTGGCTCAACGTGTCGGCACCCGAACCAGCCTTGCCCCTGTTAAGCAGCGCAAGCAACGCTTGCTGGCGGGCACTGACAGTGCCCGCGTGGCTGTTCACCAGGTTCCCCGCCGCGTCCAGGTGCGCGTTCATCGACCGCACCAGCGCGGCCTTAGCCGCAGGATTATCGGCGGCCGCCGAACCTAGAGCCCGAGCCGCCGCGTCAGCGCCATCGCGAATGCGATCGGCAGAAGAACGGCCCGCGGCAGAATCGGCGGCAAGCTGGCGGCTCCACTCATCCAAGGCCCGCGACACCTCACCGATGTCGGCAGTCTCGTGGTCGATGTCCTCAGCCTGCTCATTTTCCTGATCCGCAGACGCCCCACCCCAGTCAGCGGCGAACCTGCCACCAAACTGCGGTTGTTTGCCAGTGGACGTCGAGCCACCGGCAAAGACCGAACGCGTCGCGTCCAGCGCCATGCCTACGCCCATCAACCAGCCATCCACCACCAGAACGTATCGGCGCAAATAACCCCCTGCAACCACCAGCGACATCGCGTCGCCGCGCAGGTGGTGCCGAGGCACAAGGCCCCGGCACCACAAGAACCCCATCAGGTCCGCAGGTAGGTTCCTTCCTCGTCTGCGGCTCAGGGGTCCTACCAGTTCACCGCAACGGGCTGCGCCTACGGCTTGCGGCTTCGCTACAGAAATACTTTCCACGCGCTCCCAATAGGACGCGCTACGCGCGGCGAATTAAAAAGAGTCGCTTATTTCGCGGAAAGTATTTCCTACACTCAGTCGTTCCCCGCTGCGGTGACCTGGTTATACGGACCACGCCGAAGACGAGGAAGGAACCACAAACCAGCAGGTCAGCGATACCTTCCGGGTGATGAATGGCCGCGCTTCGCGCGCCTTTTGACCTAAAAGAAAGATGCCCTCCGGGCGGGGCCTCGACTTCAGAAGATGGCTCAGACGTGTAATTCAAGACAATTCACCACACATCGAATAAAGGCTAAAACTACCCCAAAATAAAAGCAGAAAAGTTTGCCAAAGGCCTTGACTGAATAGGTTTCAGCTACTATTCTATAAGTAGATCAAAAAAGCCTCACACACCATTTGACGAGGCACCCTCACCGACTAAGAAAAGGAACCAGAAATGTCCGAGAACACCATTACTTTCATCGGCAATGTCACCGCTGATCCCGAGCTTCGTTTTACCTCCAAGGGCCGTGCAGTTTTGGACCTGACGGTCGCGAGCACCCCTCGTGTACTAGTCAACAAAGAAACGAACGAGTGGGGCGACGGAACGGCACTTTTCCAGAAGGTTCAGATCTGGGGACCGGAGGCCGAGAACACCGCCGAGTCCATCACCAAGGGCACCCGCGTCGTCGTCGTCGGACACCTTGAGCAGGAAGCCGATTACGAGAGGGAAGGCGAAACCCGCAAGGGCCGTGTAGTTCTCGTCGCAGACGAAATCGCCGGATCGTTCAAGTGGGCAACCGCCAAATTCACCAAGGCAACCCGCAGCAAGCAGGGATAACACAGAACATCTGGTGTAGCGGGAGGCCGGTCCCGCACCCCTCCCGCTACACCAGTCACCAAGGCCCGGTAGCTCAGTGGGTGTGAGCATTCGTTTGATCAAAGCGAAAGGGCGCCGGTTCGATTCCGGCCCAGGCCACGCAGTAAACGCAATTTCTATCCATTCAACCAATCGGGGGTTGTCCTAATCATGCGTAATTACCTAGTCGATCCAGAACACCTCAACGTGATGTTGTGGGCAGGCATGAGCATCGGAATTCATCGGGGCGCAGCCGTGCAATGGAAAGAGTTTCCTACCGATCCGCATTCAGTGGTGACCGATGTGCTCGAACCACCCACCGTCAATTACGTCGGGCAAATGCTGCTTGATGCGAATGCGAAAGCTGTAGGGGACACCGAACCCCGCGTGTACGGGTATCGCCCACCGGCACAGCCCGACTGGTCCCTCCTTGAGGTCCTGGCCGCGATCCAGTGCTACGAAACTCAGTCGCGCCACCTCAGCGGGTGGTATCAGACCCGGGCGCACGCCTTTTGCCGAGCACTGGAACTGGCAGTGCTGCGTCAGATGGTGCGCGAACTGCCCAGCCAGGGCCGAACCGCGAACTACCACCTCACGGCCGAAAGCGTCCCAAGCGACGACCTCGAAAGCAGATCGTTCCCCGTCCCTCAGGGTCGCATTCCGGCCATCTGGTGACCCCATAGAGACCTCTAGAAAGGCACCGATCATGAACGCGCACATGCCTAGTCACGAAACATCACGGATGTTTCCGGGTGAGAGTTTGGAGTATCCGAGCGCTCACGCCCGTCACCGCGCCAGCGAGTTAATCGGCAGACCGATCACCGGCGGCAACCGCGCGTTCCTACGCGCTCAAGTCGGTCGGTGGCTGGTCCGCACGGGCAGATGGAGCCGCCACAACATCAGGCCCTGAGCACCGACGCCGCCACCGCCACGAAATCCCCTCACAACCAAAGACTTTGCGGTTGAGCCGCATTGACCCGTCATACCCAAAATACGATAGCCGAAAGGAACGCATGCACCATGAGCGAAAACGAGAACACCCCCGCTGAGACGGCCCCGCAGCCCGTCTACAAGGAGATCGACCCGCATGAGCTGCTGTTAGAGGACAACGTTCGTACCGATCCCGATTACGAGTACCTGATTCCGAGCATTCAGGCCAACGGTGTCTATCTGCCCCTGTTGGCCCGCTGGGATGCCGAAGGCCGCGTGGTCGTGCGTGACGGTCAGTGCCGCATGCTGGCTGCGCGTGAGGCTGGCGTGGCCACGGTCCCAGTGCTCGTGTGGCCAGAGGGTGTCGAAACGCCCGCCGCCGAAGAGGCCGAGCGCATCATCACGCAGCTCGTGACCACCGATAAACGCGCTGGTATCAACAAGACCCAGCGTATGCGAGCCATGCAGGCTCTTTTTGCGACGAAAGCCGCCAAGAACGACGTTGTGGCCAAGCGCCTCGGCTATACCTCCAAGGAGGTCTCTGCCTTCCGCAAGCTCACCAAGTCGGAGAGCGCCATGGCGTCGATGGAACACCGGCAGCTCACCATGGAGGAAGCGCTCATCATTGCCGAGTTTGAAGGCGATGAGCATGCTCTAGCGCGACTGAACAACACAGCGCGGTACAACTTGGATCATGTTGCCTCGCTGCTGCGGACCGAAGCCAAGGAGCTAGCCGAATACGTCAAGGCGACAAAGGATTACGCCGACAGCGGGTTTACGATTATCGAGCACGACGCGGACCCGCAATATGACGGCGTGTACATCTCGGTAGAAGATCTGGTTACCGAGGCTGACGGTCAACCCGTCACGCAGGAGCAGATCGACGCGAACCCGGCACAGTGGGCTGTGCACCTGTACCAGGAATACGCCAATGTGCATATCCACAGCGGCGAGGTGATCGAGGACGACCGCATTGACGAGGACGTTGACGATGACCAGCCCGCCGCAGCAGGGCTTGTTCACTACAACCTGGTCGACCGCAAGGAGGTGTGGTTCGCCGCGTTCTACAGCACCGACCCGCAGGCTCACGGCTACGTCCTGGCGGTCCCTGCCCAGACCGAGGGGAATGCCGACGAGGCCCCGGCTGAGGGAATCAGCGCGGAGGACAAGGAACGTCGCGAGCGCCGCAAGCTGCGAGAGCTGAACAAGCTGGGTCAGGCCGCCGAAGAGGTTCGCCGCCATTGGGTTAAGGAGAACCTGGTCGCGGGGCGCACCGCCCCTAAGGGTGCCGTCATGTTCATCGCTCAGCAGCTCACCAAGCACTCCGATCTGTTGACCAAGAACAACGGTGCTCAGACTGGCCGGGAGCTGTTGGGCTTGCAGAAGGGTTCGTATCAGGCGATCGGTGACGAATTGGCCGAGCTGCCTGCAGGGGCCGAGGGCCGGGCCACGGTGCTGCTCCTGGGGCAGGTTATCGGTTCGTTGGAGATGTACACGCCCAAGGATGTCTGGCGCAATGCGGGTACGCCCCGCGCGGCCCTCTACGGCAGCCACAGCGCCGACTATCTGAGATTCCTTGCCGACCATGGTTATGACCTGGCCGACATCGAACGAGTGGTACTCGGAGAGATGAACTCGGACGCTCTGTACGAGCAGACAGCAGCCGAACTGGACGCCGCCAAGGCCAGCAAGGGCAAGAAGGCAACCCCGGCGGCACAGGACACCGCAGCAGCGGACCTGAGCCCCGAGGAGCCACAGGAGGCCGACAGCGGCCAGGACGACGCGACCGGCGAGGTCGATCGAGTCGCGTAAGAGCCGGGCGCAGGTGGCCTCACTCCAACCCCCGGTGTCGGGGCCACCTGCACCCCTTACCCCATGACCTGAAAGAGCCTGCCATGCAAGGTATGTCCCGATCCAAGCTCGGTGTTACCTACGAGCTGACTGACCACCCGCGCATCACAGACAAGGAAGCCGCAGCACTCGATGATGGCGGGCGAGTGTGCTTGGCGATCCGGCCCGACACACTCGGGTATCAGCGCTGCTGGCGCATCGACCATCACGACGGCCCGCACCTATCCCAGGACGGTCAGGCTTGGAACGATCTGCCGAGGCAAGAAGCGCACCAAGATTCCCAATAGGGCTGTGCACCAGCCTCATTCACCCGTCCTAAGTTCTCGAAGATTTCTTAACTGAACCCCTTGACAACCTCCACTCATCCAGATTAACGTAGGTGACATCAAGTTACCTAGGTTAAACCCGGAAGGAACCCCCAAATGGCTCACAACCTCGACATCACCCACGGAATCGCTTCGTTCGCCGACTCACGTTCAGACGCTTGGCACCGGCTCGGCACCAAGGTCGGTCGCACCATGACCGCCACAGAGGCCATGGAGTACTCGCACTTGGCCAACTGGAACGTCCGCAAGATGCCCGTGGTTGTGCCGCTGCCCGCCGTAATCACCGAAGACGGTGTGACCACCCCGGCACCGTTGGCCGTGCCCGGTGAGTACGCCACCGTTCGCACAAACCCGGTCACCAAGGCCGTCGAGGTGCTGGGCACAGTGGGGGAGCGCTACACCGTGTTTCAGAACGAGGAATCAGCCAAGCTCCTTGACACCCTCGTCGACGAATCTGGTGCTCATTTCGAGACCGCTGGCGCTCTGCTCGGTGGCCGTCAGACGTTCGTCACCATGCGCCTGCCCGAAACCATGACCTTCGAGGGCCGCGACGGCAGCAGCGACAAAACCGAGTGGTACATAGCCGCACTGAACTCGCACGACGGCAGCTCAGCTTTCCGGTTCCTGATCACCCCGATTCGCATCGTATGCATGAACACCCAGACCGCCGCCCTACGCACCGCCAAGGCATCGTTTTCGATCCGGCACACCAGCAGCGGAACCGGCAAGATCGTTGCCGCTCGCGAAGCCCTCAAGCTCGCGCACCGCTACATGGGCGAGTTCGAGAACGAGGCCGCAGCGCTCTACGCCGCAGCGCTGGACACCGAGCAGGCCACCGAAATCACCCGAACCCTGTTCAAGGTCAAGGACGCGGCAAGCAACGAAGCGGCGCGCAACCGCGCCGAGCAGGCCCGCCAGGTGATGAAGCTCTACATCAGCTCGCCGACCGTCGCCCCCATCAGCGGCACCCGCTGGGGCCTGTACAACGCCGTGACTGAGTACGTCGACCACGTGCAGCAGATCCCCGGAGTTCGCAACAGCCAGGCCGCACAGGACAAGCGCGCTCTACGCACCCTGACCAGCAGCACCGCCCAGGGCCTCAAGATCGACGCCTTCAAGCTGCTGCAAACCGTCTAACCGACCGGCTGCCGGTGCCTACACCCCGCGAGGCACCGGCAGCCCCAAACATCAACGGAGAACACATGAGCGGCCAAATCAACACCCGCGACTACACCGCAGTCAACGCCTACAGCGAAATGATCATCGCGTTGCGCGACGCCCAACGCATCGCCCGCAACTGGAAGTTCGACGCCGTGCACGGGCAGATCACTGAGGTGTTGGCCCACGTCATGAGAATCCGCGACCGGCTCGACAGCCCCGGTGCCGCAGACGACAACGCCGACGACATGGAAACTGTTGCATTGGAATGGAACCAAGAGAGCACGCACCGCCGCGTCTTGCAAATCGTCAAGGGTTACAGACCCGTCGATGACCCAGCGATCTACGACGAGCTGGCCACGCTGGACGATCCCGGCCTGGTCAGATTCGAGCGTTACGGCATCACCTGCACGCCCGTCGAGAACGACCCGACCGCTGAGGAATTCGTGCCGCCCGCAGCCCAGGACCTCACTCAAGAAAGCGAAGCAACATCATGACCGCCGAAGCCGTTGAACTGGTGACCGTTGAACTGGAGTGGACCGAACGTAAACGTGCGTGTGTCCAGGTGCCCAAAACCTACGACACCGGCAAGCACCTCGGCGAGCTCGCGCTACTCGTCGGGCAAATCGACTCCGACGACATCGCCGACGAACAGCGCACCGTGATCGCTTGGCATACCGCCGACCACAACCCCGACGCATCCGTCCTGGTCGAAATCGACCCCGATCTAGCCCTCTACACCGCCCAGCTGATCCCCAACAACGGCAACCGGAACCCGCCGCCGCTGCGTGAATGGCTCATACCCGCACGCCACGCCCAGATCCTCGCCGAGACCACCGAATCCCTCGGCGACAGCGGCGATTTCCTAGAGGACACCGCCGAAGCCCGCTACAACGATCGGTTTCCGATCATCCGACCCGGCCAGCGCGCGGCAGCGGCCTGGCTGATCCTCACCCAAGCCCACTAGCGGCCTAGCCCAACCACTTTGGAAGGAAACACCCAGCCATGACTACCGCCGAAGTTGCGATGAAAACCGTGAAAGTCGAATGGATGCAGCGATGCGCTATGTACGTCCAGGTACCCCAAACGTACGACCCCAACCAGGACGCCGCCGAAATCGCCATCCGCATCGAGGCCATGGACGACCAATACTTGATGACTGACGGCAACGTGCAGGTCCGGTGCACCGACCTCGAGAACCACGACGACGAAGCGCCCGTGCTGCTCAACTATGACCCGCACTTGTCGCTGTACACCGCCGAACTCATGTACTACGGCGGGCCGGTCGTCCAGGTATGGACGACGCCCACCCGCCGCGAGGAAATCGTGAGAACAGCACAAGGACTGCTGAACCGCAACGGCCACCACATCGTCGACAGCGCCATTGGCCGCGTAGGCAATTGGTACATGGCCAGAGACATCGACGGCGCGCACGATGGCTCTCGCGCGAAGCTCACACTCGCGCTCGCCGACGCCGCCACGCGCGAGGACACACCGAAGGCATCCACGCCCTGACGCCCACCAATCAACCAATCAACCAGGCCCACACCCGAAGGAGTCCCGAATGTCCACCGAAAACCCCGATCAGACAGTGATCGTCACCGCCGAACAACGCGGCGCAATACGCCGCATCCTCGGGGGTTTCCCCTACAGCGGGGACACCACGGTTCAACTCAAATCGGTTGTGACGGAGGTCTACGACCACGAGCACCGCCGCATGACACACGAACTCAACTTCGCGGCACTGATAGACGTGCTCACCAACCTCAGCGACGCGATACGCAAAGGGGTCGAGACCGCGCAAGCCGAACGCAGAGAACTCGACGAGCTGCACCGCCAGAGATCGGCCATACGGCAGTTCCTCGGCACCGAACACGAGGGCAAATCATGAAGCCCACCAAGATAATCCAACCCAAGCAACGGGAACCAGGCCCCGAAGTGACCGTCAAAGGCCACACCCTCGCGCACGGCGATCAAGTGCAGATCAAACGCGAGCGCGGCACATTCACGTTCCAAGACACACACCTGACCGTCGAGGAAAAGATCGTGTGCAACTTCACCGGCCCAGGGGGCTTCCGATCCTTCTACGCCGATCGCATCAAAACCGTGACCAAAAAAGCAGCGCCACGAAAGTGAACCCGCCATGACCAGCCACATTGAAGACAAGCGCACAATCACCATTGATTGCCCCGCCAACACGAACCGGATCGCCAAGGACACCGATACACGGGTCACGCTGCGGCCCACACAAATTCAGTGCATATGGGTAAGCCATCGCACGACGCCTCAGGGCGCGCACCGAGCCGTGTACATGCTGTCCGGTCCACGCATCCGGGTCGACGGCACCGAAGGCGCGACCATCTACAGCAGCTATTACACGCCCCGCGAAACCCCACCCACCTGGGTCACTGAACTCACCGACCCGATGCGACCAACATGGGTAGTGCTCGGATGAGCGCCCATACCCGCATCGACATCGCCGCCCACGATGCGGGCTGGACCGTCGAGAACCACGGATACACATGGGTGTACAGCGCACCAGCGCCCGACGACCTGGCCGTGGGAACCCAATACACCCTCACCGGACGCCCGCGCCGCCCCCAGGCCCGCATCGGCGGCACCCTGCGCCCCATCACCGGCCACAACACCACCGGCCAAATCATCGCCATCATCGAAACCAGCACCGCACCAACAGATCCCAACCAACGCCCACAAGACCGCACCGACCCGCCAGACCCAGCGCCGCCGAGGTCGCAGGGCGACCCCGGCGGGACGGCCACCGCTGACGCGTCGGCCAAATCCACGGCCCCACGAAACCGAACCCATGTACAGCAGCCGACCCAACCGGAAAGAGAGAACTACCCGTGACCAGCGCATCCACCGACACCCGCGCCGGCATGCCGATGCCAGACATGCAGCTCGACACCGACCTCACCGCGCTGTTCGAGCTCGCCGACCAAATCGGCCACCACGTCGAAGCCTGCGCCGGCCGCCGGCTCATCGACTACATGGACGCCCAAGCCATCGACCACCTCGACACCCGCGACCGCACCACACCCATCGGCTACGAACGCGACACAGCCATGATCACCCTGGTCAGCATCCTGCCCGCACACCTGTTCACCTGGACACCCGCCGATCGGGGCGGCAGCTGGCGAGTGGACCGCGCGGCCATCGCCGACTACATCGCCCATCGGCCAGCGCCCATGATCAGCGTCGAACTCGTCACCGTCCTACGGCCCAAACACCGGCCCGAGATCCACGCCTTCGCCGAAGGCGTACCCATCGCCGCCCGCCAGCACCTCGTCAACACCAACGCCCCATTCAGCGGGCACCAATGGCGTGACCGCATCGACGCAACCATGGCCACCGCCAGCCGCGCCGCACGCGCCGCGCTGGCCGACGCCTACGCCAAAAGCCCCGGTAAGCCCTACATCGACCAATGGAAGGAGCCCGACACACCATGACCACCGCCACCGAACAACGCCCGGAAGAAGGCACCCAGCATGCCCAGCGCCACCACCGAGCGCCCGTACGATGCCTGCATGCCTCAGCAAGTCGGAGACGCCCGCCTTCTCGACCTGGCCGACCTCGCCGCACGCAAAGGTTGGACATACAACTACGCCCGCAAGCTGCTCTGGATCGCCCGCCGCAACCGGCGCGAGAACACCGAAAAGCCATGGGACCTACCCGAACCAGACGGCCCCAAGGGCAGAACTCCCTACTGGTACGAAACCACCATCGACCACTGGGAAACCCACGGCGAAAGCCAACGCCCCGGCCGCGGAGCCGGTGGCGGGCGGCCCTGGCACCAATAACCCAGCACCACCGCGCACCGCTGGGCAGCACCACACCTAAACGACAAAGAAGCCGAGCACTCGGCCGGTTCGGCGACCCATCTCACGTCCAGGTGCTATTTCCTAAGCCTGCGGATTCTATTACGGCCATCGGTCCGGCCAAAACGCTTTGTGTCAAATTTTTTCAACGCGCTCCCATAATGACCGCGCTACGCGCGGACCACTTTAACTGAGTCGCTTATATCGCTGAAATAATTTGCCAGTCGTCGTTTTGTCCTCCCCTCAAGCCGCCAAGAATTCGCAGTTATGAGGAAATAGCAGAAAACCAACAGCCCCAACCAAAACGCACGTTAGGAGGCGAATCCAATGGCCATAAACAACATGCAAACCAGCAGGCAGGCACCCATTTCTTTACCGAAAACTTATAAAGAAAACAACGGAAACGCATTGCCTAATGAGTTAGCTAGAGCGTATAATAAGAATAAGAGTAAAGCACCGCATACGAAACCGGAGAAGGCCATGAAGAACACGGTAACCGTCTACACAAAGCCCAACTGCGTGCAATGCAACGCCACTTACAGAGCCCTCGCAAAGGCCGGAATTGAATACACGGTAATTGACATTACCGAGGTTCCCGAAGCCCGCGAGCATGTGCTCTCTCTCGGATACCTCCAGGCCCCCGTTGTCGTGGCCGGAGACGACCAATGGTCAGGGTTCTCGCCCGACCGCATCAAGAAGCTCGCAGCCGCCAACACCGAGGCGGTACCAGCATGAACACAACCGCCAGCGCACCGAAGTTCAAGATCGGCGACCGAGTAACCGTCAAGGCCCTCCATCGGTACTCCATCGGTGCCATCCAGCCTCACCAAATCGGGGTAGTCCGATCACTCGCACTCGTTGACTTCACCCACGCAGTGGCCAACGTCAACTTCCGATGCGATGACGGATCAGTGGTCCACGCCAGCATCCGGTTGGAAAACCTGCAACACGCCAATCAGCGGGCCACATCATGAACGCCGCCTACCAGCTGCTCGCCATCGCGGCCCTGATCTTCCCGGCCGCCGTCGCGATCGAGCACCAGCTAGCCAACGGCCTCCAGCACGCAGCGCACAGCCCGCGCGTCCAGGCCTACCTCACCGCAAAGGACAACAACCGATGATCACCTACACCGAGCAGAAAACCACCCGTGAGCTGAACCAGACCTACGTCGACGAGCCCGGAGACGTTGTGCTGCACGAGGGAGTTTCACGCCAGGTGCGCAGCTGGAGCCATCACGCCCGCAAGCAAGGCTTCGCGATCCTGCACTTCACAGACAGCCCCAAGCCGGTCGTTGTGCCGCTGGCACACGAATGGCAAGCCGTCTTCGTGGATGAGGAATACACCGGCAACTACTCGCTAGACACCATCACCTACGCCGGTGCGCCGTGCTGGACCTGCATGGACTACACCTGCCCCAATGCCGACAACAAAGGCATCTGCCCCGAAAGCCCCGATTACCCCGACGACAGTCCGGAGTGGTGCAACTGCCCCGACATCGACAACTGCCCCGTCAACCTGGCCATCCGCGCCAACGAGGCACCGCCGAGCCGGGAAGTCGAGCGTGCTTTCCATGACCCGCTACGCCGAGCAGATGCCCGCGACAGCCTGATCAGGAGCCTGCGCGAGCTGGGCAAGCACCCCGGCAAGCGCTGGGCTTATCGAAGCCTGCGCTGGTCTGCCGACTACTTCATCAGCACCTACCGGGCAACACGTCCCAGCAAGGAGACGAACCGATGATGACTCTGCGCAAACCTCAGAGCGGGAGTGTTGCTGCCATCCGCGACGATCTCGCGGACGTCCTCGTAGAGGCCTACCGGCCGATTACCCACGCCCGCAACCTATCCACAGCCTTTCTTGCCGGGAACCAGGACCACAGATACGCCATCGGATGGGACATGGCGCCTTTCATAGATCACGCAACGACAACCCTGATCAACCTGGTGACAGTGCACGAACTCACCGGCAAATGGGCCACCTTTTGGGCGAAACAGCCCACCTCAGCCCAAACGCTAACTGGCGCAACGATCGACGACCTGCACGAGAACCTACGCACCGCGCACCGCCAACTCATCCAGGCAGCCTCACGGGCCCATGTCCTCGCAAAAAGCGATGCCACCTACAGCATCTACGGGTCGATCGGTTGGGACCTCGAGACCGCCGTCGACGACGTCGTGATCGCCGTACGGGGCAGCGCCCGCGCCGCAGGCCTTGCCGATCGCCGGTACTGGACAGGTGTGCTGTGACCGCCATGATGACCAGGCCCGGACAAGCATTCGACACCGTACGTGCGGTGTTCGAGGACCGCGGCGCGATCAAGATGCGCGGCGAGTACTCGTTCATGGCGTCGTGCCCACTGCATCCCGACGCCGATCCGTCCCTGTCGGTCACCTGGAAACCAGGCCGTCACAGCGACACCGGGGGAGCAGTACTCATGCACTGCTTCAGCTGCACCGGATCCGCCGCCGACGTCGCGGCCGCGATCGGCCTTCACCTGGCAGACCTGTTCGACAACCCGCTACCGGCCAAGGCGGCCGGTGTCGCGGGTCGTCACGCCCGACCGCGCCCGACCCCCAAGGCTCTGCCGGCGGTCCCGAAAGCCGCGGAACCCAAGGAGCGCCACCAGTGGCGTTGGGGCATCGTCTACACCTACCTCACGGCCGCCAGCCAACCCGTTCAGCAGACCATCCGCCAGGAATGCACCTGCGCGGACAAGGGCACGCACAAGCGATTCGTGCAGCGATACCGCACCGGGCGGAACTGGGAATGGCAAGCGCCCGAAGGATTTACACCCGTGCTCTACCGGGCTCGTGAACTCGCCCGGGCAGACGCCAGGCAATGGGTGTGGCTCACCGAAGGCGAGAAGGACGCCGAGACCGCAGCCAAGCGCGGCAAGGTGGCCACCACCAACCCCAACGGCTCAAGCGGATTCCCCGACGAGCTCGCCGAGCAGCTGCACGGCCGCAAGGTCGCCATCATCGTCGACCGCGACCGCGCCGGATACGAACGGGCCATCGCCCTGCACGCACAGCTGGCCCCACACGCTGCGGAACTGGAAATCCTGCTGCCAGCGGCCACGGCCGCCAAAGCGGACCTCACCGATCACGTCACCGAAGGCCACTGGGACAGCACCGCCGAATTCGGCGGACTGCTGCCCATCAGCCCCGAGCAGGCCCAAGACCTGCTCACCGGCCTGAACCTGGCCACGGGAAAGGAAAGCTGACCATGAGCCTCTACACCCCAGAACCGCTGACCGCCCAGCACTACCAGGCCCTCGTCGACCTCAAGTACAAGCCCGATGCGCTGGGTATTCAGGGATGGGTGCTGCGCGATTCAGAGCGCAACGTACGCAATTGGCACCTCTACGAGGACCGCGGCGGATGGGCGAGTTGTGCAGAGGTGTTGAGTTCATTTGTGCCAGATGCCAAGCTCAGGCATAACCTGACCATCATGGGTTGGACGGTGGAGCAAACGCTCGGCATCGACGAACTGACCACGCTGCTGCACGCAGCACGCGGTGATGACCCAGAGCAATCGGCGGTGGAGCCATGAGCGAGGAGATCCAGCGCCGACCGTCCTACGACGCCCAGAAGCAACGCCGCGGTGCCGACGCAGAGCAAGCCGCCGACGCCCCACGCGAGGTCAACTACTACAACTACCTCGACAAAGCGTTGTGCATCAAGGACCGCCAGCAGTACGCCGTCGTCGAAGCCGCCGCCGAGCGACTGTTCAACAAAAGCTCCGAGGACCGCGAAACTGACGTCGGGCTGGTCGAGCAAGCCCTACACCGGTGGTGCGGACCCTGCACAGTCAAAGTCGATTGCCGCTACATCATGGAAGGCGACGAGCTGTACACCGGGATTTGCGGGGGCCAGTGCATCAGCCGGGGCAAGATCCGAGATCTGCCACCCGTCGAGTTCAAACGGCCCCGCAAGAAGAACGCCGACGTCGACGACGACCAGAGCAGCCAACTACCGCTGTTCCCCAACACCGAGGAGAAGAAGGCATGAGCATCCGCACCCAGGCCCGCATGCTCGCCGCGACGGCCAGCCTCGCTATCGCATCGGCAGCCTCCATCGCCGTCGCCGCGACGGCGCACGCCGAGGCCGCCGCCGTGGCTGCGCCCGGCATGGCCATCTTCCAGAAAGTCGGCGACGGAAACGTGCGCTGCACCCTCGGATTCACCGCACGCAACGCCCACGGCGACCGCCTGGCCGTCACCGCCGGCCACTGCGGCAGCACGGGCGCAGTCGTCACCGACCTGCAAGGGCGCACTATCGGCCGCTACGTCGCCACCGCACCCGATGACTACAACGCTCACCGCTACGGCTACGCCATCATGGCCCTGGCTGATGGCGTCGACGCCACCAACAAGATCACCCCGAGCGTGCCGATCGACCGGCCTTCGGCCGGTCTGCCCGGCGATCAGGTGTGCCTATTTGGCACCACCAGCGGTGCCAAATGCGGCACGATCACCAAGGCATCCAACCGCGTCGGTGTCATCGCAGGATTCCTGTCCCAGCACGGAGACTCAGGCGGCCCGATCATCCGGCCGCGCGATAACGCGCTCGTCGGCATCCTCGTTGCCCACGACACCGCAGCCGGGGAGACCTACTACCAACCGCTGGCCACCCTCGAAATCCTCGCCTACGCCTCGCGATCACCTATCGGTGATCACCTCGGCCCCATCGTCACCTACCCACCTACACCTTTGGAGAGGTCAGCATGAACGAACGCGCCGCGGCCCTGGTTCTGGCCATCATCGCCGGATACAACATTTGGTTCATCATCGCCAAGCGCCAGCCGTTCCGGCCGTCGACCACCACCGACCTCACCCCCATGGTGCAAGGCATGGGGGTGATGCTTCTGGGTTTCGCTGCCTGCGACACCGCAGCCAGCGGCAAGACGATCACGCCGCCACCAATGACCACGACATTGGTCTACTGGGACGGCATCATTCCGCGGATCCGCACCGGGCAGGCAATCATAGATCCCTACCTGACTCTGGGCGCACGACATTTCATCGACCTCGCCGCCGCCTACTTGTACCCGGCGCTGATGGTGCTCACCATCGTGTTTGTCATCGTCCCTGTCCTGCTCCCGATTGCACGCCTTGCCTTCGGCCACCGGCAAGCCGAAAGGTAACGCGCACCATACGCCGGACCTACACCTACGACTGCACCAGCTGCGGAGCCAGCGCCCACACCACCCGAGCCGCCGACCTCAGAAACCGATCAGGACGCAGGTGCCGCAGCTGCAAGGGCGAGCTGCCCGCCAACCCTGCGTCAGCTGCAACGCCGCCTGACCCGTCGCGACACCAACCGTGAACAGATGATGGCCGCCTTCGGCGTCCAAAGGGTTGGGTGCCCACTAATCAATCCGCAGATCCGTTGATATGAGAGAAGCCAAGATGGCCGCAGGTAAGGAAGAACCCATGTTCTCTGTGCCGGACTCCAGGGAATCCGCTGCCTTCCAACAGCTGGAAAACATGCCGCACGTTGAGGCCGCGATCGAGCAGCTGCGCGAAGACCCGGCGAAAATGGAACGACTGCAACGCCAGCTCGATGCCGAACGCTCACGCCGGGTAGCGATGCACCGCCGCCGAGCGTCGGACTAGGAGGACCGCCATGGAAATCCCCCATGAAGTCATGAATGTCGTGACGTCGCCGTACCTGGCTCTTACGGTGCTGGCAATGACCATCAGTGCTGCCTCGTTCGCCATCGCTCACCGGCTACGCCATCACAATCGACGAACGCCACAAGCCCCGGACCGCCGCTAAACACGTTCGCGCTTGATCACTGGGTAGGCGTGGCATGCGACAACTGCGGCTGCGCAACCGAAATCCTCGAGAACAGCCGCGCCGCACGCGCGGCCGCGACCTGTGCCCTGAATGCGCCAAGCAGCAGCAGACCGGCACCACCTAAACCGAGGTCGGCCGCCTTCGGCGTCCAAAGGGTTGGGAGCCCACTCACCAAGCCTTGACTGCAGTGTCGCCCAGTCTGACTGATGAGGATCACGGCTTCACCGATGCGTCGCGCGTCCGGGCTCGCGTGTTCTCCGCTGCGCTGCGCCCACGCGGCTCCTACGAATTTCAACCCGTGCTCCCTACGGTCGCTGAAATTCGCATCCAGCCACGGCCCCGCGCCGCCCCGCCGCGCCGGACCCCTCATCAGTCCGACCGTCGACACACCGCAGCCCGCGGCGCATCCCAAACGAAAGGACCCACCATGCCCACTCGTCGCACCCTCGCTATAGCCGCCGCCACCGCCGCAGGCATCGCAGTCGCCACCACGATGCACGAAGTGATCTGGTGCCGCCGCATCGCCCGCCAGACCAAAGAAATCCAGGCCCGAGGCCGCCAGATCACCGCCGAATACGAGGCGCACCTCGCCCAATGGGCGGACCAACTCGAAGACAGCGCCGCCCAAAATGACCGCCTCGCCCAGCTCTACACCGGCTGGGGCGACGACACCGGGGCCGACGAGCTACGAGCCGAAGCAGTCCGCAAGCGCGCCGCCGCCGAGCAGCTACGCCAGCCCGAACGCGACGTAGCCGCCATCGTCGCCGCACTACATCCGCAACCGGCCTAACCCGCCAGCGGGCGGCCCACCTCCACACCGGAGGACCGGGCCGCCCGCACCACCACCTCAACGAAGGAGCACCGATGAACGCCCACGACCGCTACATCAACCACACCTACTCACAGTCCCGCGACCGCGGCCGCGACGAGCACGCCGCCCAGGACCTCAGCGACACCGCCGCCGAACCCACTCAGCGAGCACCCCACCTCACCAGAGGACCGGGGTGCTCGCTGCATGCGTGAACCGCACCAAGCGGCCACACATCACGCACAGGAGTAACCCATGTTCAGAACCACCGGCTTCAAATTCACCGCCATCAGCGTCACCAACCCCGAGAAGGTCGTCGTCGAATATGTGCGGGCCGACCAATCGCAGCCCGCACCAATGAGCCTCGTACATCGTTGCTTCCCGCTGCTGACGCTTCGCACTCGCGACACACATTCGGGTAACGGCCACGATGCGCGCGGCGAGTACTACACCGTCACCGCCGAGTACGAGCCCGACGTACCGCCCTTCTGACACACCCTCGAGCGGGCGACGCCACCTCGACACCAGAGGACCGGAGTCGCCCGCTCTCGCGGTCACTTCATGCTCCGAGCAAGAGCCACGCTTACGCGTGACGGCCGCCTTCGGCGTCCAAAGGGTTGGGAGCCCACTCACCTTGCCTTGTCTGCGGTGTCTCCCAGCGTGAACGACGGGAACACGTCTTAGCCGGGCGCTGTCCCTGGCTCGCGCGTTCTCCGCTGCGCTGCGCCCGCGCGGCTCCCACGAATTTCAGAGCGTGCTCCCTACGGTCGCTGAAATTCGCATCCAGCCGACCGCTTGCACCCCGGCACGCCGGTCCACCGTCGTTCCCACCGTCGACATACCGCATCCCGCGGCACTACCAACATGACGGAAGGACCACCCCCATGAGCTACACCGACACCGAGACCGACGCCCTGATGTCCAGCGTCATCGGCAGGACCACCGCCGAACGCCTCGACTTCACGGCCACCGCCGCCGACTTACACGCCGCGAGCATGCGCGCACTCGCTGCGCTCACTCGCTTCGAGAACACGGACTACTACCCGGAGGGGCTCACCGAGGACATCGCGCGCCTGCTACGCCAGAGCGCCAGCGACATCAACGAAATCGCCGGGCGCACCTACACCCGCCTCACTGGCTAGCCACCCGGAAAGCCAGAAGCGGCCCGAGCCTCCCCACATCCGGGGACGGTTCGGGCCGCTTCGTGTGACTTCGGTCGGGGAGCGCCTTACGCGCTCATTTGATCCTGATGTTCGTCAGGCGACGGGGGAGCCTCGCCACCGGCGCTCTGCTTCGGCGGCGCACCGGCCGCTTTCTTCGCGGCGGCCTTGGCGGGTGCCGCCTTCTTCGCAGCGGCGGAACGGGCAAGGGCGTCGTACTTATCAAGTTTCGACTTGATAAGGCCAGCCTGTTTCAGCTTCGCATCCGCCATTGGCCGCAAGGCGGCCTCAGCGTGCTTGGCCTTGGCCTCGCTCAACGTCTCGGCGACCTGCGCAGCCAGCTCATCAAGACGGGAATGTAGCTGGCTGACATCAAGCACAAGCTGAATGTCGCCCTCAATGTCGGCTTGAAACGCTGCGGCCAACGCTTCGCGGGAAAGATTCGGGGTCTCAGTTCCACTCACAGCCCTGATCGTCCCATTTCTTTTCTCCTTTCACCACCACATGTGCCATCGTCACCCACCAGCCCTCTCACCGCCACCAATCGTGTTCCGCCTTCGGCTCCACGCCCTCCTGACTGCTATGCTCTTTCAGAGCTTGACCAGAGTGGCACAAAATGTGCAAGAAATCTTAGGGTCACCTAAGTAGCGCAGGCCACGGAGGCTTTTAGTCGCGGATCGAAGGGAGACCTAAATGCTTCGCATAGCGTCGTTGGGAGAGTGGTCGATCGCGTACTACGAGTCGACCGCGGTACGCGGCGACGAGTACGGCGGCGGTCTCTCGGAGTACTACTCAGAGCGCGATACGCGCGCCCCCGCCGTCTTCGTGATGGGGGATCGCGAATTTGCCAAGGAGACCATGGGCGTCGAGCACGGCCAGGGCATCTCGCAAGAGCAGGTCACCGCATGGTTCAACGAGGCGATCTCCCCGGCAGGCCCAGGAGTAGGTAAGACCCGCGGCGGCCTGGCCGGGCACGACCTGCTGGTGTCCGTGCCAAAGAGCTTGTCGGCGTACGCGGCCCTATCCGATGCCGAGACCGCAGCGAAGATCGTTTCGATCATCACGCGCGCCGGTGAAATGGGCTTGCAATACCTGCACAAGCACGCGGGCTACACACGAGTGACCAACAAGCTGGACCCTCAGCGCAAGGACTTGGAACACCTGCCCGCGATGCCCGTGGTGGCGTACTACCACCACACCGCCAGGCCCGCGCGCCCCGATCCTGCGCACCCGGACTTCACCGAATGCGATCCGCACGAACACATCCACTTCCTGCTGCCCGGGCGCATCGCCCGCAAGGACGGCCGGTTCGTCTCGATCGACACCAAGTCGATGTACCACGAAGCCAAGGCGGCCGGGATGATCGTGCAGAAGGCGTTGCGTGATCTGAGCCAGTCAGAGCTTGGCCTGTCGTGGGGTGATGTCGACCGCAACACCGGTATAGCCGAACTGGTCGGCTTCGACCGCGACACCGTGAAGGCATGGTCGCGGCGGCGAACCTCGCTACTGGACTGGGCAGCTGAGCATCCCTCCAGCGGCGCTGACCGTCTCGAAGACCTCTTGGCCGAAGTCAACGATGACGAGACCGCGTTGTTTCGTGCCGCGAAAAGCATCAAGAGCACCAACCAAAAGCGTCTCGACTTCGCGCAGAAAGACACCCGCCAGAAGAAGGGCGAGGCGCTGCACTACGACGAGCTGCGTGCCGAATGGCAAGCCGACCCGCGCGCCGAAGGCATTGACACCAAGGCGATGCTCGATCAGTACGACCCGGACGATCACAAGCAGTCATGGGACAACGACCTGGCCGACGTCGTGTACGCGCATCTGGGGGAGACAACCGCAGCGTGGACTCGCGCCGATCTCGTGGAAGCCACCGTGGCTTACTGGCGCTCGTTCGATGGCGACCGGGTTTCCACACTCGACGACATTGAGAACGAAGTTGACCGGCTCATCACCGAGGGCGGATACCAGGTCACCGAGAACCGTGAACCGTGGGAACGCGAGGGCAAGGTCCGCTACGCCGACGCGATGACCTTGGAGCGCGAAACCCGGCTGATCGACTTGGTGAAGGTGCAGCACCGCAGCATGGCGATCCCGGTCACCGAGGACTGGTTCACCGAGCGCGGCTGCACCCCGCAGCAGGCCCGCGTCATGACCGAGCTCGCGACCTCGCGGCGTTTGATCAATGTGCTGCAAGGTCCGGCCGGGTCACGCAAGACCACGACCCTCAAGGCTCTGCGCGAGCGCGCCGAGAGCCAGGGCAAGAAGATCGTTCTGGTCTCCACCGCCAAGACCGCCGTCAACGAAGCCAAGCGGGCCGGGGCATCGACCGAAGCGCGAACCATCGCCTCCGCGCGGCTAGCCAAACTGATGGGCACCCTCAACTGGGACAAGAACACCGTCCTCGTCATGGACGAGGCGGGCATGACCGGCAACACCGCACTGCACGACATCATCGAAGCCGCGGCCGAGGCACAGGCGAAGGTGATCCTGATCGGCGACTCCCAGCAGTTGCAGCCCGTGCGGGCCGGCGGCGGATTGTTCAGCCGACTGTTCGAGCAGCTTCCCTGGTCTCAGTCCTTCGGCGAGGTGTTCCGCCAAGTCGATCCCGAGGAACGCACCATGAGCCTGCTGATGCGTAACGCGAACACCATGAAGACCGTCAACGAAGTGGCCGACTGGTACAGCGCCCATGACCGCATCCGCGCCGGTGACGAGTGGAGCATGGCCGACTCGCTCATCCGCGAGTACTTCGATGCCGTCCTTGAAGACCACGACGTGATGGCCTTCGCCGACACCTGGCTCATCGCGGACCCGCTGAACCTGCGCATCCAACGCATCTTCGCCGTCGCGAACAAGACCGAACAAGCCCCCGTCATCGCGATCGGACACGACGCATTCGCTCGCGTCGGCGATCTGGTGATGACGACCAAGAACGACTACGACCAAGTGGTCACCGACGCCAACGGCCGCACCGGTTACGACGTCGACGGAGTGTCGAACAAAGACCGGTGGCTAGTCACCGGCATCAACAACGACGGCTCCATGCACGTGCGTCGACTACACGACAACGCGACCGCGCACCTGAACACCGAGTACACCCAGGAGAGCGTGGTGCTCGGATACGTCGGCACCTTCCACGCCGCCCAAGGAGCCACCGTGCACACCGGCCTGGCGATCGGCAGCGCCGACACTCTCAGTCGTCACGCCCTGTACCCCGGCATGACCCGAGGCACCCACCAAAACCTGGTGTTCATCACCGAGAAGATCGCCGGCTACGACGAACACCACGTCGGGCAAAGCGAGACCATCGAATTCACCCCCGAGGTCTACAGCAGCGAGAAGGCGCGCGAGCTGTTCGCCGATGCCGTCGCCCGCCGCGGCACCGACATCACCGCCCTCGAACACGCCGAACAAGCCCTGCGCGACATGCTGCTCGCGGGCCGAGACCCCGAGTTGTACAAAGACGACTTCCGCGGTGTCGACCCCTATGTGGCGCAAACGGTGTTCGCGTGGAACGACACACTGCGCGACCTATCGACTCAGTACGCCGACGAGCTCGCCGAACGCGGAGAGCTCGCCCAGGAACACGCACGCGAGCAAGCCAAGTACAAGCGGGCATCGGAGATCCAGCGGGACCGCGACCGCAACGCCGAATACGACATCACCTACGAGGATGCCGACGACGGCGGCGCGATCCAAGACGGTGGCCACCGCAGTCGCGACGAGGACGACAACACACCCGAGCTGTAGCCCGATCGCAGCGTCAAAACATGTCGCTGTCCAGCTGTCGGTAGAACTGCTGGTCTAGCCGCTTGGCGGCGAGCTCAGATCACCCGTGCCCGGCGGCGGGGCGGCGATGATGCCCTTGAATCCGGTCAGGATCGATAACGCCGCGACTGGCCGTATCTGGCCGTTCAGATAGACCTTGCCGTCGCCCGCGCACATCACGTACCTGTCCGTGAATACCGCCACGTCCCCAACCTGAGCGGCCATCGGCGACACGGTGCCCTTGACCCCATGGCCCAGAGGCGGCAACGAGACATTGGCCGAACGGTAGGCATCCTCTACGCTCGCGCCGCCGAACACTGCGGCGGCCGCCGCCGCGACCGCCGACGACCTAGCCTGCGCGATGGACACGGATGCCTTATCGGCGGCGTCAACATCTCGACCCATCAGCCCTGCCAGCACCCTGCTCTCGCGAGCTTGAAACAGACCTTCTAGCGTGGGTCCGCGGTCGGGCCAGAATTGCACTGGCCTGCCGCCACGCATGGTGATAGTCGCCGGCTCCTCGTAGATGCCGCGACCCGGCGAGATATGCACGCGCTGGCTGCGGCCCGACCAGGTGCGGCCATCTGGCCATGGCCGCCCGCTCACGTCGACGAGGAACAGTCCCGGCGCTCGCTGGGCGCGCAGCTGCGGAACCTCGTCGACCATCAGAAGGTCGTCGACGAACACCACCAACGGCGCGGGCCCAGGGGTGTAGCTCGCTAGGAGATCGGCTAGCTCGGCCTGAGTAACGGTCTCAACACCAGCCGTGCCGAGGTGGTCGGCCGCACCATAGAGTGCGTACACAGGGTGTTCGGCGGCAATCACCCGAGCGCCCGCGGCTCTCCATTTCGCTGCCAGCAGCTCGCGCAGATTGAAATGTCCTGGGCGCGCACCGCCGATTACGCATACGCCGCCGGCGAAATCGGCCAGCGCGAGATATTGGCGATCGATTGTTCCGTCGTCCTGCGGCGCATAGGGGGCATTCCCAATCTCTATGAGCCATTGGGATTCACGGGCCGCCGTAGTGTAGTGGGTTCCCGGGCGCACCCGCTGATACAAGCGGGCAGCCGTCTTGCGGGCATTGGGGGCGTGATGTGGATCGGCCATTGTGAGTTCTCCTTGTCACGGACGGTGCTCGAGAACCTGGTGCCCACACTGTTGGGTTCTCGAGCTCTGGTCGACGTGATCGGATGGTTCACCTGACTGTGTGCGCCGCCCGCTGGGTCGTTGTTCTCGCCGGAGCTGCCCGGCCGGTGTGGGCGGCCGGACTGAATCGAGAGGTCTGGTCCCGCACTGTGGACCGAATCTGAGATTACTCAGCGTGGCGGCGGCCGCCAGCACATGACGCAGACACGACAACCCCTTTGGCTCGCTCAGTGGATTCGCATTTGACGCAGCCGGGCAGCGTCAGGAAACCCGCCGGTGTGTTGACCGATATCGGACGCCTCCACGGTCCTGACCGGCTCCGCGCCCGTCCCGTCATCGGTGCGGCGCATCCACATGGCCCAGTTCTGCATCGTGCTACCCCACTTGGAGGGGTAGACGATCCCGTGTGGGATCGAACCGTCGTACAGAACCACCTCACGGCGGATCCAGGTCGCGATACCTGTTGTCAGCCTCTTCATCTCGTCGGAGGTGGCAGTCAACTCGCTCATGGTCAGCTGTCCGATACCGCACTGAACCAGCAATGGCCTCAATTCGCGGCCGATAACGGAGATGCTGGCGGCGCCGGTGATGTCGACGAACCACCCGTCGACGGGGAGCGCCAGTTCGTAGAGGGTGCGCTCGGTTCTCCACCCTTTCGGAATTGATCGGTACTCCATTGCGCCGTGACCGGGCAGCTCACGGGCGATCTGGGCGGCCAGGGTGGCCGCGTCGTTTTGGTCGACATCGTCGAACAGTTCACTCAGTGGCGTGGCCGGCGGGTCCGGTGTGATGTATTCGAGGACTTCGACGAATGCGCCGGTCGCCGTCGACCCTCCGTAGATGGTGCGCCCGGGTGTATCCCACCGGGACCATTCGGACGGATCGCTACCTGCGGCACGTACCGGTGGGTTCAGCGCCCCATAGCTCGTTCTGGCGACCCGGTAGATGCGCTGGCCGACGCTGGCCACGATGTTCAGGCCCGAGGCTGTACAGACGTCGGCGCGTTCGTCCGCGCCGATCGGAACAACCAACAGGGCCTCCTTGCGCCGGGCAGTCAGGCGTATGAGTATAAAGAGCTGCCCGGACAGCAGTGCCAAAGCGGCGCAGCGGCCGCGCCAAGGTCAGGCGTAGTAGTCGTCAGTGATAAACGCGGTGGCAGCGCGAAACACGTCAGGAATCTTGTCCTCACGGATCATCTCGACCGGGGTATGCCCATCCAAGCGCGGGTTCGCAGAGATCAACCACGAGCGGGCCACCTGATCGTTCTCAGCTTCCTCGATCAGGTGAAAGACCGAGTGTGCGGCCTTGAGGCGTGTGGTCTTGTCATCTGAGGGTGTGGCGTGCAATGGAGCACCAGGCGGGGTCGCCCACCGGGCCGGCATGGACCGGCTGCGCGAGCCGGCGATGTAGGCGGTGAGCGTGCGTCCAAGCCGCTTGAGCAGGTAGGCGACGACCTCGTGGTTGTCCATACGGGCCGTGTCGTCGCACACCCGTGTCAACAGATCCACAGCAGATCACCCCTTGTGTCGGACCCTGGTGCAGCGAAACTACCGCTACTCATGTAGGCCAGACTAGCCCGGTATCGCGAAAATATCCTCAAAAGTGACCATAATCGCCCCCCGGGCGGGCTGGAGCGGCGGTGCGGCTATGTGCGGCGCTTGAGGCGCAGACGTAGATCCGATGGCTTGAGGGTGATGCCCTCGGTGACCTTGAGTTGATATCCGGGGCGGGGTTCCAGCTCGTACTGGTGCAGGATCACCGCCAGGGCGACCAGGATCTCGTGCAGGGCGAACTGAAGGCCGATGCAGGCGCGGTCCCCGACGCCGAAGGGCTTGTAGGTCACGGTGTTAAGGAACTCTGCGTCGACGTCCAGCCAGCGGTCGGGGTTGAATTCGTTGGCGTCCGGGCCCCATTTGGCGTCTCGGTGCGCTGCCAGCAGGAGCACAAACACCCAGTCCTTTTTCTTCTTCGAGAAGGCGTACCGGCCGTTACCGATCGTGGTGTCGTGCTTGGGCTGACGGAAAATGCCCGGCGCCACCGGCCACAGTCGCAGCGTTTCATTGACGACGCGGCGCAGGTAGCGCAGCTTGGCAACTTCCTCGTATTGGATGTCGGGGAAGTCTCGACCTGGCCAGCGGTCATCGATTTCGGCGCGAGCCTGAGCGGCAATATCTGGCCTTGTGGAAAGGTAATGTAGCGCGAAAGATATTGCGTTAGCAGATGTTTCACTGCCTGCGGCAAGGAAGGTCAAGATCTGATTGCCGATGTTGTTGTCGTCCAGCTGCTCGCCGGAATCGGAGTCGGCGGCGGTGAGCATGAGATCGAGCATGTCTTGCCGATCATCGCCCGTATGCGGATTCTGGCGGCGCTCGTTGATGAGCTGATCCACGTATTCGCGCGCAAACTTCTTGTCGGCCAGGTGCTGTTGGATGCGCTTTTTGGTGAATATCTTTTCGTAGAGCGGCAACAGATCAGTGCGCCGATTGGCGTAATGCAGTTCACGTAAAACCGTTCCAACAAACGGATTTTCGCTGCCGTCATCGAGCCTGTTGAAAGAGGTCCCGAAAGCCGCGCGGGCGATGATTTCGGTGGTGAGTAGGTTAGATGCCTCAGGCACCGCGAGCCAGGTTCGGTTGTGGGCGGCTTTCTCCCATCCGTTGATGAACTCTCGGACCGTGGCCTTGATGCTGTTGTGATAGCCGACCATCGCCGCTTTCGCAAAGGCCGGAAGCAAGATGTTGTGGGCCTTTGCCCAGTTCGGCTCACGGTTGAAGGCAGTGAACAAGCCGTCGCCTGCGACATCACGCAGCTTGCGCACGATGTGGCCACTGTTCTTCTCCCAGTGCTCCGCCTTGAAAACCTCGTTGGCTAGCGCGGGACCCGTGACGACCTTGACGTCCTGGCCGAACAAATTTTGCACGAAGATCCCATCGTGCCGCTGAGCTTCCTTGAGTAAGCCCTGGCACGGGTTGTTGAAGTCAACGGTGAGGATGTCCCCGAGTAGCGGCAGCCGGAACCGCGGATGCGGAAGGCTCGTAGTCCCAGTCGCCGATTGAGTTGAGGTCACAGTGCATCCACTTCCGTTGAGTTGGGCTTATGAAACTGTAGATGACGTGGCCGTTTGGGCTTGTGGCCACCAGCGCGATATGCGCAGCAGTTCGGAGGTCTCTTCATCGAGATTTGTCGAGCGGGATTTTACGATCATGGTGGCGTCAATCAGAGATGGTGCAGCCGTGCCACCGGCTTTGTCGTGCACCGCCAACGCGAGTTGAAGTGCGAAGAGGGCATCTTTCACCTGGCTTGTAGGGACCGAGCACGTTCCCAGAAACTTCGTTTGATCGTCGGCGTCGATAGTGTGGAAGTAGGGGCGTAGTTGCAGGATGGCGTCGCGTATTTCCACGGTTGTCTGATGGAGTTGCAGCACGGTCTTGCGGCGACCCTGGTGGGCTTCCATGAGTTCAAATTGGCTGCCAGGGACCGCGGCGTTCATATCTGACCGCAGACGTTGAAGCTGACGCCAGTCGCGGCTGGTTCGGTCCCAACCCAGGTGCGCTATCAGAGCCAGGACACAAGGCATCGCTGCGGCGGCAGTCGTGCCGGCGGCCACCAGGAAGAAGTAGACCGGGTGGGTCTTGAGCCGGTAGTCGATGCTGTGCGCCAGGCCGAGTTCTTCAAGAATTGCGAGTAAAAGCGCTGCCAGGCAGTTGATTCCAACAATACCGGCGATCAAGGCAGCTCCTACGGACAGGAGCCGTTCGCGGGGTGCTGCACTTCGTCTGCGGTATTCAGAGATGCACATGTTCATCATCTGCACCGCAAGAGTGACCGGCATCGCCGAGAACAACGCCCAGGCCAGCACGTTATCCCAGCCACCGGATATCTCTAAGGTTTGGCCGTTGATTCGGGTGCGAGTGGTTACCGCTAAGAATGCGACGGCGAATACCACCGCAGCCATTCGGTGGTATCGCTGCCTGCGGCGAGTGACAGCAGGGGTCAATTTCGACCACAGCGTGACAAAACCCATGAATTCGGCGGCGATGAACGACATTGCGGCCATCGACAAGTGTTGTGCCAGTGTCACACTCATCAACGCCGATTTAGAAAGCAGCTGCTCAACTAGATGTTCCCGTAGAAGCTGGGTGAGCAACATCCAGGCCACGGTGTTGTTGAGGTAGTTGTCGTAGAGATTCCTGTTAAACCAGGTGTAGCGCAGCGCCAAGGTGATCATCATTGCGGCAATTACCGGCCAGGCAATCCAGCCTGGGACCGTGGACGTCATCGGCTGCGGCGGCGGAAGAACACGTTGCGCATCATCGAGCCGCTGGTTTCTTTCTCATGGGCGGCGATCATCATCAGGTTGGCGAAGGTCTCAGCCTCACGCTCTTGCTCACTGGCGAAGTCCATTCGGCCGAGAACGGCGTGCACACCGACAGGGTTGATGTCCGGTAGCAGAACACGGAACAGCTCGGCAGAGGCCGCGGAAAGGCCTGGACCAGAATCGGTCTTATCGTGACCGAGCATCATGTGCCCGATCTCGTGACGGACTATCTGGTCGATGTGATAGTCCGAGGTGTCACTCTCGTGGAAGATAATGTCCTCGTCGTCACGCACAACCCACAGACCGCACGGGCTCCCCACCAAACTTGCCGTGTCGGTGGGGACGAGCCGTATCGGCCGCCCGCGGACCTTAGCGAGATCCGAAATGAACTGATCCCGGTCCCACGGGTCGGGGATCGGGAGTTCTCTGGCCTTTGCCAGCATCTCTTCGCTTGTCAGACCCATTAAGTACCCCCAGACGGGGGCGATTCTACCGGCGGCAGCCGTTCGAGGCTGCGCAGATGCTCCAACATGGCCTCCACGCTAGTCACCGATTGATCTGATAGTCCCGAAACTCGGGTGGCAATCGAGCGCACCTTCTCATCGCGCATCAGCCGCATCAAGCTCAGCTGCTTCTCGATGTCCTTGTTAGGGCCAGGCTCAATCAGGTAGCTGGGGGAGACGTTGAAGTACTCAGCCAACGCCCGCAGAGTATGCGCGCTGATTTTCGTCTTCTTACCGGCGCGGATCTGGCCAAGATACTGAGAAGTGATGCGCACGTTCTCATTCCGGGCGGCCAAGGCCGCCACAACCTTCTCGTTGGAGTCCGGTTTAGCCCCGTCAGCGTGCATCGTCTCGAACAGCTTGTTCAGCTTCGCCGCGAGATCTGGATCCTCGATCTCGCCGCCGGGGTTTGCGGACCCGTCCATGGCGTCAAACTCCAGTTTCGGTCGATGATTGGATGATGAAACTGATGTTACAACAGTCCACGGGGTATGCATACATGAATACCCAGGTAGACGACTACGCACGCGGTGCGACCCTAATTTCAGTTTCATCTTGACGCATCGAATTGAAACTGATATTCATATGTCGACCGTCTGGGGTGTTTGGTCAGCTGATCGCCGAGGGGTCGATCACCTGGCGGATGGGGGCATCGAGCCAGACCGAGGAAGGAGGGCGGCAATGGCGCGGACTGCAGGTACGAAAGACCTCAGCACTCTGGTCCTGAGTGCGTCCTCCGACGTACTCGATGCCGTGGTGGGGGCGGGCGAACTGCTGTATGTCCGCCAGATTGTTGGGGGTGCAATGAATCAGGACAACAACGAGCGGCGGCCGTCCTATGACGCGCAAAAACAACGTCGCGGCGCAGCTGAGGAGCATGAGGACTCCGCGGCACGTGAGGTCAACTACTACAACTACCTCGACAAAGCTGTCTGCATCCAGGACCGCCAGCAGTATGCGGTAGTGGAAGCCGCCGCCGAGCGCCTGTTCAGCAAGACCTCCGAGGACCGCCAAACCGATGTTGGGTTGGTCGAGCAAGCCCTACACCGGTGGTGCGGGCCCTGCACAGTCAGAGACGATTGCCGCTACATCATGGAAGGCGATCCGCTGTACACCGGGATCTGCGGGGGTAAGTGCATCAGCCGGGGCAAGATCCGAGACCTACCGCCCGTCGAGTTCAAACGACCACGCCGAAGCAGAGTCCTGCAACGTAGCGTCGACGGAGACAGTGCCACCGAAACCCGCGACGAGTCGTAGTCGCGGCTCTTATTCGGTCACAACAGGTTTAGCCTCTAGAGGAACGATCATGGACCACCCACATCGGTTGGGCATTCCTTGGTTTGTGTGCGCGAGCTGGTCGCAGCGATCGGCGAATGTCTCGCACTGGATGGCCAGCTCAGCCTCTCCGGTGGCCCGGTATCCAAGGGCTTGGTGGCGATAGTGCGCTGCGCGAGTGGCGTAGTCAGTTGGGGCGGTGCGCCGATCCGTCATGGGTAGCATTCTCCTTGTGCGCTCTGACATTTCACGGCAATGATGAAAGCCCGCAGGCTCTTAACTAGCGGGTGGCTGAAACCAATTCACGTAGACGGCGTTTGAGGCGGTCGTTGGTGACGCGTTGCGCCAACGTGAAGAGCTGGCGCAATTTGAGCTTCGGCAATTCGGCGAGGGTCGCGTTCTCCTCCGGTGAGAGCGCCGCAGGCTTATCGCCGCGGCGGCCGGTGATGATGACCGTCCCGCGCAGGATCGGGACCGCCTTGGCCGCTAGTTCTGAAAGTTGGGACAGAACAGCCGTCGCGGCGTAGTTGATAGGAGCCTCGCTGGCGTTGGGGTCAAACCAGAAGTCCAGTCCCGAACGCATCGGCATCCTCGTTACTTGTGGTGCTCCGAGCCGATCTGAGATCCATCGCCGACTAAAGTCGGCCGGTAGCGGCTGAGCCGCTACCTCACCGGGGGGTAGCAGCTCGACGAAAAAGTCCACCCACTGAGCCGTCACCATTTGAGCGGCGACGAAATAGGTTCTGCCTGAGGGATTTGCCGATGATAGGTCGGTGGTTCCGGCCGCGTCTGTTGGACCAACAAGGCTTCCTGAATGAAACGATGCGCAGACGAGGCCGGAACCACCGGGCTTGTGTATTCAGTTCTCAACAGGTCAGCATCCATCCGCTGTACTGAGGTGCGAACTCTTCGTGATGGATCTCGGCGCGAGGGCGGCCACCATCGGCCAGGATGTCGTCGACACGGGTAGCTGTCGATGAATCGATGTCGATGGTGGAGAAGAATGCCATCGGTTCGATCAAGATCCGGCCTCGCTCATCGACCCACAGCCCGACGTCCATGTAGGCATGCTGGTCGATCGCACGTACCAACGCGAATGCTTCCACGACGGCAAGCCATTTCGGTCCGAAGTTTCCTTGAAGCATTCCATGGTCCGGTGCTGCATCATTGGGGTTCTGTGCGATGAGCACCGGCCAGTTCACTGGATGATGGGTGCGACCCCAGTTCGGCCACGGACCTTCCGGGCCTTGAAAAACCGCACCAAGCAGTGCGCCCCGCACAGATCCGGGGAGGTCTGCTCCGCCAGAAAGGGCGTACACATCGCCATGTCCACAGCGGTTACCGCCGGTGGACACCAGAGTCAGCCCATCGGCTCGCAGGTTGTCTGCCCGTTCTAGAGCAACCTGTGCGTAATCGGCCCGGTGCTCGTCAAACACTTTGTCTTGGTGTGCCTTCCAGGCTTCGCGAAATGCATCGCATACGCCACATGGCCACGTCGACCGATGGAGCAGGTTGCCGGCATGCGTGCGGCTTTCGCGACGGCCCCAAGCTCCGGTTTCGTCGCTGAACAGCACGCAGCCAGCCTCGTCGGGTTCGTCGACGAGCACCAGGCCGTAGTCGTCGGTCGCCTCGAATCCGAACTGCACTTCATCGCCCACCGTGAAGTGGCGCCGGTCAGTGTTTCCCGGGGCTTGATCCCAAGTCATAGCGCTTGGTTCATCTGCCTCGGGCGTCGATTCGTTTTCGGTGGTGGCTCTTTGGATCCCGTGAGTCGATGCCATGTCAGTTGTCCTCCACCCGGACGCTCTCGGTGTGCCCGCCACATGTCGGCCCCCACAGGCCCCGGCCAGCGGACTTGGCTTCATTCTCCGCGGCCTGGATCTCGTTGGCCCAGATGCTCGGCTTATGGCCGTATACATAAGCGTGTGCGTTGCCTTGCCGTACGGACTCAACTGCAAAGTTGGTGCCATCGGCCAGGAATATGCCCGCGAGCGTGCGCCCGTATATGTCGTGCACATCCGAACCGGGATCGGTGACCACGGCGACTGGCTTGCCGTCCAGCAGGCGGTGCGCGAAATCGCTTGCCTGCCAGGACCAACACGCTTTTGAGTAGTGCGGCTTAACCCGCTCTGGACTGTCCATACCGATGACTCGTATACGGATTCGGCTGCGATCTGTGGTCTCGACCTCCACGGTATCGCCGTCGACGACCTTCACGACCTTGGCGTTGAGCTCGATGGGTGGCTGCGCGGTGCTTTTGGTCGTGCACGCCGGTATGAAGGACAGGGACAGGGCCACTGAACCGGCCGTGATCGCCGCCAGGGCGCGGCGGTTCAGGTAGCGGTTTTTCGCGTCGATCAGCATGCTCTCAATTTTTCCATCAATTCATGATTGCGAAAGTACATGTGCACGTAGCCAGTAGCTATCGACTGACCCGCAGCTGCGCGCCGATGCAGTACCCGGTGCGGGCCGTGTTGATCACGACGTTCTGGTGGTGGCTCGGCGCAAGAGTCGACAACCTGAACCGGCCCGCGATGACGTCGACGGTGCCGGATTTGTGGGCGGTGGCGATCCATACCGGATCCAGTTCGGGCAATGCCGGGATGATGACACCGCCGAATGATTCGGGATCGTGTATGAATCCTGTTCTGCCGCTGCATAAGTTGACTGTTGCTTCATCGACGCTCGGGTAGGGGCCCAGTAGGCCACCGATCCGATCGAAACCCAGTTCCAGAAGTGCGTCCAGGAGCACGTCAGATTGGTTGCCGAACTCGTCGAGGCGGGTCACCGGGCTTTGAGAGTCCAGTACCAAGCAGGATCGGTAATGAAGCTGACCCACAGGGTGCCCGACCAGCCATGCCGCGATGTACAGATCTTGTTTGGCTGCGCCGGATCCACTAGGTGGGCCTTCACGCGTATGTATCACACGCGAAGGGCCACAAGCGTTGTGTGCGTAGTGGATTGCCTGTATACGCCGGTGCCTTGTGTAGACGAGGACGTTGGTGGGGGAGTTCCTGGCGTCGCCGCGCTGATGGCAGATGGCGCATTCGTATTGGGTTGTTCTGGCGGCCACGGATGAGAGAACGCTTGCGGTCAATATGCTCTCGACTTCCGGGCACCATTGGACGGTCATGGTCGTGTGCCTCTACGGTCGCGGCTTTTCACCTGGGCGGTGTAGCCGCTTGGGGCCGGGGTCGATGGGTCCGCTTGGTTCGCGCCCGGGCGCGTGTGGCGGGGTTGTAGGCCACACGTCGGTGGCCCCGGGGATGGCAAGCCATCCTTCCACCAGGCCGTAGACACCGGCGATGAGGAAGGTTCCGGACAGTTGCACGGCCAGCCACGGGAACATGACCATCCAAGTCATTGAGCTTCCCCGCCCGTAGAGCGCGTCGTGGTCGCCGTCGACGATCAACGCGAACAGGGCCAGCACTGCTGCGGCTAACCACACCAGCGCGACGATGGGCGGGGCCTGTAGCCGGCGGTCAGCGATCCACGTTGTGAAGTGTTTGTACAACGCCCGTCCTGCCGGCCAGGCGATCGGGAACACCAGCATGCCGCCGAAGATCACGAACCATTCAATCCAGGTTGCTTGGCTCCACACGCGGGTGCCGGCGGCCGCGGGCATCGCCTCGACGTGCGCTTGCTCGATGCCGTGCGCGTCGCGTTCCTGTTCGTCGACGGCCCGGATGAGGGCCTGGCCGCGAGCCGCTTGCGAGACGAACTCTCCGGCGTGGTTGACGATCCACACGCCCCGCTTGCGTGCATACAGCATGGTTATCGGGTACCAGGCCATCTCAGCGTTCTCCGTCCGATATCGAATATCCAGGCACCAGCAGCTCCCCGGCAGGCCGCTCAGGTATGACGCTGTCGACGGCGTGGCCGACGAGACCGCTGACCACGAGCCAGAGCATCCACAGCATCAAGACCGCGTACAGGGCGATGCCTGATTTGTAGTGCCAGTGAGGAAGTTTCATCGTTAGATCCGTTCCAGACCCTCGACCTCGCGGTCCGCGAGCTTCTTGAGAAATTCGGTGATATCGGGCAGTTTCACGGGGTATGGCGGCTCGCCGAGGAAGAACAGGTTGCCCACGTTGTCTTCGTTGATAACCATCTGTTCGGGCAACCATTTTCGGCCCTCGGCCATGCTCATCACGCGGTGTCCTGAGGACTGGTCTCGGGTTTCCGTCGTGCGGATGGTCAAACCGCTGTTGAACGAGCCTTTCTCGAAGATGTCGTACTCCGGGGAGCCCTTCATGACCAGGATTACCGGCGCGATAGCCAGCAATGTGTCGGCGAACTGTTTGTCGTAGCGGTTGGCGATCTGGGCGCTGGACTGCGCGGCGAGAACCAAATTGATTCCGTTGCCGCGACCCTCTGAGTAGGTGATATCGGCGGTGATCAGCGGGAGCGTGTTCGTGAACTCGTCGGCGGTGATGTTCAGGTTGTGGGTGCGCTGCTCGGTGGACGTGAGGTGCCGCCAGATCCCTACGGTGTAGTCGATCAGCGGCAGGGCCGCCCCCACGCCGCCGCCCTCGGGTTCGGCGAGGATAAACAGGGTCGCGTCAGGATCATCGACGAGGCACATTGGGTCGAAGATCGGTTGGTCGCCCTGTCGCACTGATTCGTAGAGCCACGGCATCAGTGCGGCGCTCATACCCAGCGCCACCGAGTCGCGTTGGCGGTCGTTCAGTGATGCCACGCGCTCAAGACGGGTGGGCAGTAGCGAGCGTGGGTACTCGGCCTGGAAGTGCTTGCGGACTTCCCACCAGCTCGGGTTTTCCTTGCCGGCGGCCTCGTCGGCGGCCCGCGCCTCATCGGCGGCCTTGATAGCGTCGGCCGCTTCGTCGCGCGCTACCTTGGCAAGCTCGAGATCGCCCTCAGCCTTCTCGACGGCGTACTCGGCGCGGCGCAGGTCCATTGTCAGCTTGCCCCGCGTTGCCGAAGTCTTTGCATCCTCAGCGGCGGTCTCGGCCGGATCTGCTTGGGTTGTGTCGGATTTTTGGTCCTCGTCGAGCTCGTCGTCCTCACCTGGTGTACCGGTTTCACCGGTCTGGTCGTCGAGCTCGCTGTTGGCCGCGCCGTCGAGATCGTCGCTGCCGGTGGGGCTCTGGCCGTCGACGTCTTCGAGCATTCCGGCGACGAGGGTGGCCCACTGAACTTCCATGGCCAGTTTCTTTTCCGCCAGCGACACAGCGCGTTCCGCGGCCGCCAAGTTCGGCAGTTTCGCAGCGGCCTTAGACGGCTTGAAAGGGTTCTCGACGGCGTTGAGCGCCCAGTCGATCCCCTTACCGTTCCCGCGAGGTGACGCGGCATACAGGATCGCAGCCAGGCACGGCACGATCTGCGCGGTCCAGTAAGGATCGGCCTGCTGTGTCACGCGGCCACCCATACTCAGCGTGGCGGTGCGATGAAGCCATGTGGCGAGATTCAGGGCGTCGTCATGGCGTTTGATGAAGATCGTCGGGTCGATCCGGCAGGCTGTGACGTTGTCTCCGTAGTCGGGAGATTCCATCTGGCGCAGGTCAATCAGGTATATCTTGCCTGGTCGACCGAGCATCACCAGTTTCATCAGGTCGTCTTTACTACTGATACCGATCGCCGGGCCAGGGTGAACAATCATGTTGGGAGCCAGGACAGTTCGTGTCTTGCCGCCACCGGTCTTGGCCAACACCAGAAGATGCGCAGCGGTCTCGGGTGCGAAGTACTTATCTGTCTTCTCGTCGAGCATGATTCCCGCGTACGGGGTGGGCATCGGCATGGTGTATGAGGGCGAAACCCGCAGGTAATCGGGCTCACCCAACGGATAGCTCATGGTGTCCTCCTTGTCTCAAACACTCTGCGGGGCTGTGCGTTTAACTATTTCGCTGAGTGTCGTTGGTGAATCATTAGCCGACCGCGGCAAGGAACTCGGGCTTGTTCTGCATCATGAGCGTGTACCGCACCGCGCCCTCCATGTCGCTGGTCAGAAGCGTGGAAAGTTCCGAAGGCCCCCGTGGCCCTGGGTTGGTGTCCAACCGGAACTGTTGTTCTTCGACCGCGTTCTCAATCACGTTCCGAATGAACCGGCCGTTACCGGCAATGTCGATCATCGGGCGCTGGCCGTCGACTGGTTCGAGCACTCCTTCATTGACCAGTTCCACCGGGAGCGGGGGGTAGTAGCGCGCCGCGAGGTGATCGCATGCCCGCGCTAGCACCAGCTGGGCAGCTTGTTCGATCACCATTTCCGGGGCCGCCGCGTCGGGCATCGTGCCGTTGAACGCCATGTGTTCGGCGATCTCGACGAGCTCGGCGCTCGTGTAGGAGGGGAACAGGATTCTCTTAGTGAAGCGGCTCGCCAGGCCCTCATTCGAGTCGAGGAACCGGTCAAGTTCATTGTTGTACCCGGCAATAGCTACCACGAGTCGGTCGCGGTCGTTTTCCATGCGGGCCAGCAGCGTATCGACGACGATCTTTCCGAACGCATCGCCTCCTGACAGGCCCTTTTGGATGATGCTGTACGCCTCGTCGATGAACAACACACCGTCGAGCGCCGAGTCAATTACGAGGTTCGTTTTGGCTTCGGTGCCGCCAAGATGTTCGGCCAGGAAATCTGCGCGGCTCACCTCACGCACGTTGGGTGTTTTGCAAATTCCGAGCGCGAAGTAGATCTTGGCGACGATGCGAGCGATCGTGGTCTTTCCGGTTCCCGGTGGACCACCAAAAACCAGGTGGTGTGTTTTCGTCGTCGGGGCAAGCCCAGCTTCGACGCGTTCGATATTGATGCGCATGCTCGATTTGAGCCGCAGCACTTGGCCTTTCACCTCTCGCTGGCCGATCAGGGTCTCTAGCTTGGCTTCCGCGTCGGAAAGAGCATCACGCCGCGCGGCCTCAAGCTCCTCCTTATTCAACTCGTCGGGATCGATGGCGGTCGCGGGGTCCCATGGATCGGTGCGCGAATTGATCACCGCCGCGGTCGTAGTCACAAGCCGCAGCGCGACGTCGTTGAGCGCGGCCATGGCACCCGCGTGGTTGGGATCAGCGGTCAAGGCGTGTCGAAACGCTTCCATGTCCGAGCCGCCGTGATCGCCTTGTTGGCGAAGGCACATACCCACGATGTAGTAGAGCTCTGCTCTGGCACCGGGAACCAGATCCAGCAAGCCTTTACTGACGGTGTTTCCCATGCCGTCGACATCCAGAAGCGGGCTCTGAGCAAGGCTCAATGCGGCGCTATACAAGCCCAATCGTGCTTGGGCGACAACACATATCGCGCGGGCGGGCGCGGCAATGGCCCGCTGCTGATACTCGTTGAGCAGTTCGGCGACCCGGATCACATCATCCCAGCGTTCGGTGCGGCTGTTGAGGACAAGAGCTGTGTAGCAGGTCAGGGGAGCCGAGATAGTGGGTGTACCAATGACTTTGTCGGCTTCGGCATAGCGACGCTCCCCGATCAATGCGTTCGCGTATGCGGCCGTCACCTCGTCAGGAGACTGAATCACTGCATCAGTGACGTATAACGATGTGTTGAACTTTGCGCCAATGGTGCTCGGCCGCAAGCCGAACCATGCCAGCGCTTTGCCGAGGTTGTCACGGTGCGTCCACAGCTGAGAAAGGACCTCGGTGCTCTGTTCACCCAGGGCGTACCGGCATAGCCAGCCATCGGCCAGGCTCGGGGCGTGGGTGGTGGCACTCAACAGGTTGCGGCGGGCCTCTGGCATGTTCTGCGGCTCTACATCCCCGTTGATCGGCAGACCCAGGTTCAACAGGGCCGCTTCAAACAGTTGCGCGGCGCGATCGGCGTTCGTGGCGTCAGCGGGGCTGGTCATGCCGGGCTCTCCTGATGCAGAGGTTGAAGGATGGGAGTTTCGGCCTGGTCGACGGATGGCCCAACCACCCAGCGGTGCGGCCCCTTCTCCATGACGAGCAGGCGCTCATCAGGAAACTCCTCAATAAGAAACTCCTTGGCTTCCAATGGGGTTTCCAATGTGCCGTCTTCTTTGCGGTCGCGATGCCCATCAGCGAGGACAACTACGCTGGCAAGGCTCGACTCCGGAACCGGTGTGCCCTCGTCGTAGACGAACAAGGATCGGCCGGTCACCTCGGCGGGAGTTCCGGCGCTGACGTGGATGCGCTGATCCGCCAGATGATCCCATCGGCGCGATTCGTTGGTGATGACGGTGACTTCGGCACCTGCGGCCGCAGCGCGCACTACGAGCTGACTGTTCAGCAGGTGACTTTGCCGTGCTTCGATGCGCCAGCCAGGGGCGGGCACCAGCGGCAGCAGGATCGAGGTGCCATCGACGGTGGTACCGAATACCTGGCCGTCTGCGCCGGTGGGCAGGATGCGCGCGCTCAGGCTCGATAGCGGTTCTCTGGTGAACGTAAACCGGGGAACTGCCTTGAGGTTCCCGAAATGCATTGCGCCGCACTGCTGGCCGGGAATCGGATACAGGTAGGACAGAGGGGGAGCCAGTTGCGCCGCGGCGGTGCGGATTCGGACGAACCCGAACCAGCCTTGCGCGTTGTGGTGGAAAGTCAGTGTGACGGCCGACGCTGCTAAGCCCCACAGTTCGCCAAGTCGCTTGTCGCTGATGTTGTGTAGATCCAAGCTGTAGGTCGTCTCATATGTGCCGCGCACAGTGGCCGGTTCAAGGTTGTTCCACCGCTCGATGCCTTCGACGGCCGATTCGTCGCGCAGCGCCGCCAGCTCGTGATCGTCCAATGGAGCGTTCGCGCACCCCGCGTTCAGCAGTGCCCGAGAGATGCGGATCACGTTGGCGGCCACGGCTTCTAATGGTGCGGGCCGCGCACCGAAATACCATGGGTCGTTTTCGGGAACGAACCGCAAAATCACATAGGCGGTACGCTCACCGGCGACCGGGCCGGGCAACAGTCGCTCGTAGACGGCCGAATACCAGGTGGCCGCGATACGTCGACCTGGTATCGCCAGGTCGTATGTATCGGGGGCACCCCCGTCTAGGCCTCCGATTGCTGCTTCCAGGACCTCAGTGGGGATCACCGAGGAACCGTGCGTCACCACGCGACTTGACACCGTGTGCACGTCCAGCGCCGGACCGTCCACGCGTAGCACAGCGATCAGTTCCCGACCTGCGGAACGGCACGGCAGCACGCCAACCGGAATGCCGTTGATGCGGTGCACTACCACCCCTTCCGGTGGCGCGGCCGCGCGGCTCTCGTCTATCTCGTCGTCGTCGACGTCGTGTTCATCGTGCTCGACGGCGGCGATGTCCTCGGTGGTAATAGATGTCGTCGAGTGCCGCCCAGGCGAACTCGACGCAGCGCGGCGTCGTGTCCGGCGAGCTGTCCATGCGATCTTCACGCGGCGTCCCAGCCAGACCGGCAGCGTGAAGCCGGAAATGGTCATCAGTCCCAGCAGCAAGACGAGTAGCGCGGTACCCGCGGCGATGAGTACGCCGGGTAACCACCTCGTCGGATAGGTCGAGATCGCAACCGCTACCAGAACTGTCACGACGACGGCGCTTGGGCCACCCGTGATGCCTATGCGCTGGCCAACGCCGGCCATGTCAGGACCCCCTGCGGTTCAGTACGTTGGGGAGGTCGGTGGTGGCGTTGCTCCTCCTACGGCGCATTACGGCGGCGGCCACGATGACCGCGGCACCGATACCGACCGCGGTGCCCACGGCAGCCCTGTGAGGTCCAGGGTTCGGTAGTGCCCTCGGCGGAATGACGACGACCGGCACCCGGTGCGGCTCGGGATCGTGAGCGGGGCCTGCGTCATTCATTTCTTGGGTCAAGGCCGCCCATGGGTCGACCAGTCCGTACCCGACCATGTTGTCGACCCCGCGCGGGCCGCCGTGGGCGGTTTGGGTCAGCCGCCGCCGAACTTGAGCGGCGGTCAGTTCGGGATACTTCGCGCGAATAAGTGCCGCCACACCCGTGACGAACGCCGCCGAGAATGAGGTGCCTTGGATCGGTCTGAGTACCCCGCCTTGGTCAGGCAGAGCATTGATGGTGGACCCGTCAGGTCCGAGTGCGATCACGTTGTCGCCCGGGGCGGCCAGATCAACCCAGGGTCCGTACATCGAGTAGTTCGAGGCCGACGTGGCGTTGTTCTGGGCGGCACCGTTGGGGTCGACGGCACCGACGCTGAGGACGTACGGCTTGAACCACGACGGACTCGATACAGCCACCACCCCATCCCAGTTGCGGGGGTCAGGGTTCCCGGCCTTGTTCAACGGGCGGCCAGGATCGAAATCAGGGTTCTGCTCGCAGCCATCGGACTGCCCTCCTGCTGCGGCCGACTGACCACCGACGTTTCCGGCGGCCGCGATCACCACGGCGTCTTTGACTTCCGAGGCGTACCGAACAGCCAATCCCAACGCCGTCTGATCGAGCATCTGAGTTGTCGGCATGCAGGACACCAACGAGATGTTGATGACCCGATTGCCGTCGTTGGCGGCGCGCACGATTGCGGCGGCCAGGCCAGCCACATGGTTGGCGCGTTCTTCCAGGATGGGGTTGCCGCCGCTGGTGGGCATCGAGGGCCGGTACACAACGGAGGACTGGCGGTAACTCCTCAGGTGCGAATTCGGGGCCACACCAACCAGCTGATCACCCGGTGCGGGTTTGGCTGCGATCAGCGAAGCAATCAGTGTGCCGTGCGCGTCGCAGTCATAGAGCCCTTGGTCTTTGGCGATGATCCAGTCGCCTTTTCCTTCCACATCAAGGCGCGGGTTCGGTGTGATACCTGTGTCGATGACGGCCACGTTCACCCCTGCACCGGTGAATCCATGCTTGTGTAGCTCAGCCAGATTCATCATGACTGAGGGTTGCGGAGGGTCGCCCAGTGGCGGGGTTGGTGCTACGCCGGGCACGCGGCAGCCGCGTTGATCCATTGTCATCGGCACCGGTGAGGGATCGGGGTCCGGTGGTGGGGTGTCGATCGCCGGAATGGTCGGTGGGTCGACGGCATAAGCCACTGGGGGCACCGCCAGTGTCATTGCGGGCCAGGAAAGAACAGATACCGCAACCACAGCTGCACACCTGATCGATGTCTTGTTCATTGGTGTCTCCCGGTCCTTACTGCGACATCGCGTTGTAAATGAACTGCACCAGCCGCAGCATCAGCAGCGGTGCGACCAGGACGTAGAGCTGCACCACGTTCTCCGAGCGCATTCGGAACCAGCGGATCAGCGGCTTCTGTGAACGCTCTTTTGTGGGGATTACCCCGGGTGCCAACAGCATCGCCGTCAATGCCACAGCGGTACCGGCCAACGCAAACAGCAAGCCGCGTTGTACACCGACCGCGATCGTCAGACTCAGCGCCGACATGGTGAAACCGGCGAGCAGCCAACTCAGGTGCAGCTTGGGTGCGAAGTGATACATGGAATACAGGAACAGGCTCGTGAGGGCGTAGCCATATACCAGCCAACTTGTCGAGAACCCATGGCGCACACCGATCACAGCGCCCACCCCGGCCGCGCTCAACGCCGCACCGGCGAGCAGACCGGCCAGAAATTGGTGCGCGCGAATCGTCCCCGTCACCAACTCTTCGCTGGACATGGATAGTTCAGAAGGAGCCACCGTCCCTTCCACCGTGCCTGGCTTGGTCGGAAACAAATGGGCCAGCGTCGAGGAGGGATAGCGCGGGATCGGAAGAGCGGCAAGACGCTGCGCCAAGAGATCCGCACGCGAAAGGACAACAACAATGCCGATGATCACCAGATACATGCCACCGTCACCGGGCAACAGGGTGTCAATCGCGAACAGCTCAGAGAAGGCCGTAAAGATACCGGTCAACGCCAATGCGGTATAGGCGGCCAGGTCGTGCCCTGAGAGAATGGCAATGGCAGAAACACCCACGACGCCACCGGCCGCGGCCACCAGCGCCGGCCCGCTCAGCGGCGAGGTCCACGAGACCGCCAGCGCCAACGCGGTAGGCACCGTCACCAACAGCAGCGGGAGCACCCGGGCGGCAGCGAGCTTCTTATGCTGGAAGGCCAATGTGCCCCACACCGAGAGCGGTATCACGACTGCGGCGGCGAGTATTCCTGCGCCAAGCCATGTCCCGCGCGATGCGGCGGCCAATACGAGCACACACACCAGCGCCGCGGCCGCGAACACCCCGCCGGCCGCCGCGAACATGGTGCGAAGCTCAGGTACCCGTGCGGGCGGGTAGTACTTGCGGCCTACCTGCGCCACGAGCGTTGACGGTGCCTCAGTCAGCGGCGAGAACTCTTCGACCGGATCGGCGATCACCAGTTCCAGGGCACTGCCGGTCCAACCCTGTTCCTCCAAAAGCGATTTTTCCCGGTCCAGCTTTCGGACAACACCTTTGGTGGTTCGGAACTGGTAGCCGAGCCCGTTGGAGTCCGGCACTGCATCTGATGCACCCGACTCGGCCAGATACGTCGTCAGGTACTCCGCGACATCGGTGGCCACCACGGCCGTGCTGGTGTCACTGGATACCCGCAAGTCGACCTGGGTGCCCTTGCCCACGACCACCCGAATGTCGGCCGTCGCTGCCGCTGTCTTGACTGGTGACCCCGGGGCCAGGGTTTCGGCCGTCACTGCTCACGCCTTGCGGGCATTGCCGGCAACCGGAACCACTCTGAGAGCTTGTCGGCGGCCTGCAGCAGCACACGCAACGTCTCAGGGCGCAGCAGGTCAAGATCGATGACCGAACCCTCATACAGATGCGGATCGAACGGGACAACCAACGGATTACGCCAATAGGTCTCGGCGAACATATCAAAGACAGCCTTGCGGACCTTCTCTGGAGCCCCACCAGGATCGCGATCCGACAAGATCAAGAAGGACCGTTGCAGAAGGCTTGCACGACCTGATTCAGCCAGATAGACGTACAGCTCGCGGGCTTCCTCAGCGCTGAGTAGCGAGACCGAAGACGTAACCACAAGTCCCTGAACCAAATCCAGGATCTTGGTGAACACCGGATCCAAGTGGTCATTGGGAGCATCGATTCCGATGAGCTTGAATTGTGCTGCGCGGAGCACGTTGACAGTCTGCTCTAGGGTCTGCGGCGAGTAACGCACTGGGTCGTGCCGATTGCTGTCCGAGGCAAGCACATCAAGCTTGTGCTTGTTACGGGCGGTGTGATCGCGCACGTAACCAATCACCTGCGCCAGATTCACTTCACCGGATCGCACCGCAGGCACTACCGCGTTGAGCATGTGCGCGAATGTGGACCGTGCCTTCGGGTTGATTCGTCGAGCCAGGTTTCCGCGTTCGTCGTTCGCGTCAATTGCGATCGCTTCGGCCCCACGCTCCACAGCGAATAGCGAACCCAGGGTGGCCATGATGGTCGATGTGGCAGCACCACCCCGCGGATTCGCGGTCGCGAACACGAACTGGCCACCGAACTCATCCTGCACGTGGCCGCGACGGTCACGATCCACACGCTCATTCTTGGATTCGCCAGGATTGATGACAGTGCCGCTGCCGTAGTAAATGGCCTTACGCCACAACTGTTTCGATACTGGCTTGGCCTTCTTCGTGGCGACCGAATCAGGGTCGATCTGCGTGGGCATCGCTGGCATAGCGGGCAGCGGTGCCCGGTACTGCCCGTACTGACCCTGAGGGCCGGGGCCCTGCTGCCAGCCACCCGGCGCATAAGGGTTCGGGTATCCCTGCGAGCCGCCGCCCGGCACCGGCCCAGGCCGTCCACCGAACGGGTCCGAGCTTTCAGCGATCCCGAAATGTTGCAACAAATCTGGGCCGCTACTCAATCCCCCAGGGCCAGCGGGGGCCGCCGGTGCGGCAGGCTGCGGACTGAACATCGGGTCGTGCGGCACCGGCGGCGCGGGCTGCCACGCGGGCGGCGCGGCCTGATGAAACTGCCCGGGGGGAGTGCCATAGGGGTTCTGCGGCCCTGGCACGAATCCTGGTGGTGTAGATCTGAATTCGGGTGTCGTCCATCGTGACGGATCCGTGCTATCGCTGTGGGAAAGCTGCGGCGCAAATGGGTCATGCGGCGGAAGCGGCGGGGGCGCGGGGGCCGCGCTCTGCGCCGAGATGGGTTGACTAGCCTCGGCCGCGGGAGATGAGTCCTGCACCGGGATCTGTGGGGCAGACCACGATCCAGGAATCGGTTGTTCGAGACTCCGGTAGTTCACGTCGTCACCGGTGATACCGAGAACATTCTCTGGGTTCCCAGCCTGGTCGAGAATGTCGAGGACCTGATCACGCGCAAGCTGCTCGGCAGCGCTACCGTTGACCGGCGCAACCCCCGAATCAACTTGCGGGGCAGCCGCGTCCGGTGCTGCCGAGGCTAAATCAGTTGGTGTGCCTTCTGATTCATCAGCCGATCCCTGATACTGCACGTGTTCGGGGCTACCTGAATCGAACGTGGTCCAGTCAATGCCGTGGGGCTTCCAGGGCTGTTCAGCTTCCACATCCGAGCTGCCAAAGCCGCCTAATGTGGGCGGTGGCTCTTGCCCGATCGCTTCGGAATCATGTAGCCAGGGTCTCGCAGGACTTCCCTGACTATTGGGTTCATAGGTTTGCCCGTGCGGCGCGGTGTTCGGCGCGTCGGTGAGTTCGCCTGATGGTGACGGCTCCTGGTCGAGCCCACGCGGATCTACTGCCTGCTCATCAGTGGGGTACCAGTGCCGCCCACCTGGGGGAAGTTGTTCACTCACGAATTTGAGCCTACGGACTAACTAAGCACCACACAACCACATGTGCACACACCAAAGAGCCCCGGATCGCCCTGTTTCAGGAGGGGTCAGTGCGGCGATGCGCGAACCAAATACCGCCGCCCACGGTATCGATTGTTGAGACAATCAGTTGCTCGAATGTGTCCAGGTCATAGGGGTCAACCCGTAGCGAAGCGTTGCCGCCGTTGTCGATGACAACCGAAGTCAGGATGCCGCCGCCACTGATTGCAGTCGCCCTCAAGACGGAACTGCCATGAATGTAGGAACCTTCACGGCACAGCGCGGCCGCCACCTCGACGCGTGCTTTCAAGTTGGTTTCCGAGTCGTGAAGATATCCAGCGATATCAGCGGGCACGCCCGCGTAGTTCAGGTTTTCGACCCATTCGGTGTGCGCGTACTCGTTGAGTGTGCGGAAGGTGGCCGCGGCTGGAATGTGTGCAGTGCGAAATGGCAGCACGGAGGGCACATTATCGCCAAACATGTACGGGTGCGCCGTCGCCAAGATCAAACGGGCCAGATCAGCTGAGGTGTTGACGTTCAAATATGCGTCAATGGTGACGTCATCGCCGCAGTGGCTTGCGATCACGATGAGCTTGTTACTTCGTGCGATGACGATTCGGGTGTCCATTCGTCCGGTCGCGCCAAGTGTCATCTGAATCTCGGTGTCTGCGTGGACAAGCGCCCTCATGATGACGGCCACCTCCGGGTCGACTTCTCCGGCCAGAAGCGCGTGGCCGCGAGTCAAGGAGTCACGCTCAGCATCGGATATGTCTCCAACCAGAAGAACTGCCCGGATCGCCAAGTGCGCCGGTAGCAGGGAGATTCGTAGAAGTTTCTGCAGCGCAAGCACATCGGAGACCTTGTACGTCTGCTGCGGTAGCGCCGAGGTGGGTGCGCTCATCGGGGATGTCCGTTCCTTGCCGGGTACTGGTGATCAAATGGTTAGTGGGGAGCGGCCTTTGAGGCCCGCTCCCCACTAGTGGCATTTCTCGGTGAACAGTCCTACTAGGTGGCGAAGGTCTGCTCGGTCATGTGTTCCTGAGCTTCCACCTCACCGACAGCAACCCGTGTCTTGGCGGCGTACTGCTCACCGGATTCGACGGTGTTAGCGCCCTGGGTCTGGATCTGCAGGCCCAACGCTTCGGCCTGCGCCTGCGCACCGCCGCCCCAGAAGGTGCTGAGACGCATCACGGCGTTCTTGTACTCTTCGGTCTTGCCCTGCAACAGTTTATTGCCCGCGTCGATCTGGTCGCAGTGCTCGTAGATCAAGGCGAACTGATAGTCCATATGGTCCATGAGGAACTCTCCTTTCGTAGATGGTCTAGTTGGCTACTGGCCGAAGCTCGCGAGCTTGGTGGCCACGCCTGAGTTGACGCCCTCGTACTTCACGCCTGCGGTGCCGATCTTTTGGCCGATGTCGTCGACCAGAGTGCTGAACTTGTCAAGTTCACTGTGGTATTCCGCAGAGCCCTGCAGGTACGACGTCTGCCCATCGCCCTGCCAAATCGACACGGTGGCATCGCAATGGCCCTTCTGCTGGGCGGTGATTGTCTTGACCTCTTCGCCGAGACGAAGGACTTCCTGCGCGGCGGCAGCTTGCTGCGCGAAGTCTGTTTTTGACTGTGCCATTATTTGGTCTCCTTTGTGTGCTGGGCACTTGTGCGTCAGTTAGAAAGTCTGCGGGCCGGTTTCGGTGTCCGCAAGCACATGTCGCATCATTCGATAGGCGCGCCTCCCGGCTGGGGACCGAATTCGCGCGCACGCGCGTATTCGTCCACAGTGCCCTTGTTGCCCTGGCGGTTTCCATGTCCCGCCATCGGTGCGCCCATGAAGCCACCGCCCGCGCCGCCGGCCAACGCACCGCCCGCAGCTCCCGCGGCCGGAGCTAGCGCCTTTTCGGCCGCGTTGACCAACGAGGATGCCGGAAGACGGATACCGGGCCCCAGACCCGCTGAGCCACCGCCCAGACCGCCGCCACCAAAGGAAGCTGGTCTGGTGACCGATGCGGCGAGATTGCCTGTGCCGGTGGCGAAGCCCGATGGACCTATGCCTGAGGCCGCCGACGACGCGGGATCACCCAAGCCCTTACCCAGGCCGCCACCGGACATGAGCGGTTGCAGGATTGAACCGAACTGACTCACACCCTGCATAGGAGCCTGTAACAACTGGCCGCCTTGACTGGCCACCTGCGAGGGCACCTGCGTGACCGCGCTGATAATGCCGCTCATCTGGCCACCCATGGAGCCAGCCTGCGAACCGAGCTCGCCCGTCTTCTGTACGCCTTCACCGAGTTTGTTGACGCCATCGCCGCGTTGGCGGTCGGCTTGAGTCAGCGGTGCGGTACCAGGGCCTTGACCAACTTCCACCCCGTCGCCGATCGCGGCCTTGCCCACCAGCATGTCTCCGTAAATGCTGTTAGCCGCCGCGAAGAAGCCGTCGACCGTCGATGCCACGCCCGTTGCAGCACTGCCCATAGCGCGGGCCACCAGACCCCCAGCAGCCGCAATATTGCCGGGCGAGGACGGAGGGGACCAGCTCATCAACGAAGTCGCTGACGTCGCGTTCACGCTATCCAGCGTTCCCCTGCCGAGGGCGGCACGGCCCCACATCACGCCGTATTCGACGTTATCGGCCACGATCTCGAAGGTGCGGAAACCAAAGAAGTTCGTCGACACCGCTTGTGCGCAGTGCACACGATTTCGTCCGACGTCGAGGTAGTGCGGCGTGGTCGTCAGGGCCGCAGACAGCGCGGCCGCAGCGGCCTCGGCACCTGCCGCCGATGTTTCACCGTTGGCAATTCGGCCGTCGTAGAAAAGAATCTGCTGCTGCGTTTTGAGCAAGGCCGCCTCCGCGGACTGCGCTTCCCATTGCGCTTGCAAGCTCAGCTCAAGAGATTGCAGCGCCGACCGCGTGGCCGTGTCTGATGCGACCTGGACCTGATACCCGGCGGCGGCAGCCTGCATCGGTGCCGGACCCGCGCCGGTATGGACGAGCCAGGAGTTCTCTTCTGGCGGCTCTAGGGCCGCGTCAGGACCGAGCATGCTGCGCTGTTAGAGCACAGCCAAGCGAGCGGCAACCCCGGCCTCGGTGATCAAGAACCCGAGTCCAGCCGCCTGCAGCTCTGCACCAAGTGCGGCTAACGCAGCTGCACCGGCAGCGCCGGTCGCCGCCATCTCCGCGCCGTGCTCGGAAAAGCGCGCGGCCGTCAACAAGCTCACCGGTGTCGATGCGCCAGGGGCCACGATTGTCGTGGTCGTGGCCGCGGCCACGGTCCCTGCGGCGGCACCACCGGCGACGCCTTCTGCGGCACCGCCCGCGCCGATGACGCCGACACCCTCAATACGAACGCCTTGCACCATGATTAATCACTCCCGCCCAGCTCACGAGGTACTAAATGGGTTATCGATTTGACGATAGCAACGTAGAAACGTTCCGCAAGTACGTTCGCCACCAGCATGAGCACTCAACAGCTGAACTCAACTGCTAATGCCCGCGGTCACTGCGCCGGTCCACCGGATCCAACGGGTTGACCAAGGGTGTTTGAACAGGCATGACAGCTCCATCGCGGCTAAAGAGCATGCCCCGGCCAGCAGGGAGCTTGCTGGCCTTGACTTTCTGGTAAACCACGGTGTCAGGGCAGGACATGATGAACACCGGGGCACCAGAGTTGATCAGCTCCGCTTGCATGTTGTTCATCGCGACCACTGCACTGAGGTCACCCATACGCGAAACGATCAGGTGTAGACCGATCTTTTTGCCGTTGGCCACAAAGGGCCGCAGCGGCGCGAACGGGTCGGGCAGGCCCGCAATCACGAAGTCAGTCAGGTTGTCGACAAACACGAGGATCTTGGGGCCTTCGTATCCCTTGCCGCCGATCTCGCGGCGGCGCATCCGCTCGGCCTGGTCGATGTTGTCGGCCACCTCGCGGCCCTGTAGCAGGCCAACGATTTCTTCGACCTTCTCGGGTACTTGGGCCTTGTCGACAACGTAGGCGTCCGCTGAGACGCACGCACCCAGCAGCGATTCGCGGTTGTCGAAGATGTAGACGCGCTGCTCGTCGCGGGCGTGCGCCTCTCCCAGGCGTTCGGCGTCCATGTCGGCTTGTTCGGCCAGGAACCGCAGCACACTACTTTTTCCGGCTTCTGCACCCGCCACGACGTACAGGTGCCCGTCGCTTTCCGGCGTCCACAGCTGAGGGCCGAGGTCGTATTCGCGGATACCGAGCACCATCGACGGTGACGGTGGGATGGTGATTGCGTCGGCGACCTGCGCATAGCTCACCTGATCGGGCAGCACGGGGAGCTTGGGGGCAGTCTCGCTATCGGGCCACAGTCCGTTGACCGAGGCCGCGGCGGCGGGCCCTTCGAGTACGCCCTCCGGGCCTTCGCCGATACGCACCGCTGGTGCAACGAACAGCACATGCCAGGCATCGGGTGGGTCAACGCGCTCTGTACCGCTGGTCTTGATTTGGCGACGCGCCGCGCCGCCACCTACGGCCACAAGGCCCCGGCCGGGGATGCCTGCGGGGATGGATTCGTTGTAGGCGCGCGACATCTTCGAGGTGGTCGAGTTATCAAGGGCCATCTCGAATTTGTATTCGATGTTCTCTTCGATCTTAAAAGCTCCGTCGCTGAGCCAGCCTTTGGAGCCGATGATCAGGTGCACGCCGAATCCGGGGCCGGTGTCGCGAATGAACTTGATGACGTCCTGCATCTCGGGGATGTCCTTCACGAGACCTTCAACGCCGTCGATGACCACTTGGATTTCACCGTGACCGTCAGGTTTGGGCAGCTTTACACCCATCGGGTTGCCCTCGAACATCGCTAGACGCCAGTCGGCGACATTGAACATGTCCACGGCCCGCCATTCATCTCGGCGGGACTGGATGACGTTGCGCAGATACGACATCAGTCGGCGCGCACCGTAGGTATTTCCTTGTGGCACAATCTCGCCCACGTGCTTGAGGTCTCTGATCGACATCAGCCCACCAGCGGCGTAGTCCAGGCCGTAGAACTGCATCCGTTCAGGCGCGTAGTACAGCGCGGTCGCCAAGATCCATCCCACGGTGACCGCCGAGCGGTCCTCTACGGACTTACCGGCGATGATCACGTTCTTGTCGAGCCCCAAATATAGCGGGGGCTGTGCGCCCTGGTCGCGGGGTTTGTCGACGACGCCGACCGGTACGTGCATCGGCGGTATCTGCTCACCTTCGGCTGCGTACAGGCTCATCACGTCGGAGGCGGCGGGTTGGTTGACGAGCTCGGGAGGGAAGGGCCAGCGATTGCAGCAGGTGCACGTATTGAGCCGATCGACCATCACCTCTAGGTCGCTGCGGGTGTCCTCGACTTCGGGGACGGGTGCGTTCTTCTCACCATCGCCGTCATCTTCGGGCGCAGGTTGGGGGTATTTGCTTTCGATGCGTGAGGCCACCGCGTCGGGCATCGTGGATACCAGCGTCGGCCGGTGATATCCGGCCGCAGAACGCTTCTGCTCGTCAGATTTCTTGACCACTGGTGGCCGGTACCGGGCTCCGACGTATGCGAATTCGATGCGCTGTACAGACTCTTTGGGGTCCTTGCCGGAGGCGTAGTACCCCACACCGGGACGTTCAGGAAGACCGGGCGCGCTGAAAGAACCCATCAGCTCGCGGTACTCGGACGGATCGCCCATGAAGAAGTTGCTGCGGCCACGCAGGTGCGTGCCCAGCTTGCCGAGGGTGCCGGGGTCAAGCTTCTGGGAGGTGACATCAACACAGATGCCCAGCGAGCGGCCCACGCGTCCCAACACCGCCTGGTATAGAACCAAGTTCGGGTACTGGGACTTGGCTTCTTCCATTTCGTCGAAACCAAGGTGCAAGAACGGCATCGGTGGCAATGGATTGCCATCTGTGCCCAGTGCTCCCCGTGCACGAGCGGCGCGGTACTCGAAGATATTGCTAACCGTGGGGCCGGCCAGGTCGATGAGGCCCTGGCGGTAATCAACCTGGCCTTGCAACCATTGCAAGAACCGTTCCATGCGGTCGGGGTTGGTATCCAGGTTGTTTACGACCGTGGTGACGTGCCGGATGCCTTCTAGCCCTTGGAATGTGGCGTTGCCCTTGAAGTCTGCGCCGACGAAGGTGTAGTCGTCGGTGGTGTGCTGGGCCGCGTACCCAAGGACCTTCGCCCGCAGATGCTCTGACTTACCGAATCCGGTCGTACCGGCTGATCCCATGTGTGGGCCATCACCGTTTTTCCCAGCTTCCTTCATGTCCATCTCGAACACGCGGCCGGTGTCCATGTTGCGGCCCACCGCCGTACGCATGATGTTGCGTTCGTCCTGGGCACGCTTCTGGGTGTCGGCCGGATTCCAGGTAGCGGCGTCCTCGATGCCGAGCAGATCCGGTAGCCGAAGGCTGTTCAGTGCCGGGTCTGCCGATGCTCCGGCTAGGCGCTGTGATTTGAGGCCTGGACGCCACTGCGCTATGCGCCGGGCGATCGTTTCGGCCATTTCCACCGATAGCTGATCCGCGGTGCCGGCGAATGCGAATTCGTCGGGTTCAGTATCGGTGGCGCGGTCGATTCTGCCGTCTGAACGATACCTCAAGGTCCGTGACGCTTTGTTCCGAATCATCTGAGGCACAGGGCCATTAGTCAGATCAAGGAAGCACACCGCTTCCCGGCCGCTGTCGGTGGCCAGTGTCTTCCAGTCCACCGAATCGGTATCAACGATGACCACGACCAGACCTGGCCCCGCCGCGGCAGTCGCTCTCGTGCCGGCGGTCTGTCCCGCAACGGCCGCGAGGGATGCGCCACCGTCAAGAATGTTGCGCTGCTCGATCTGTCCGGCGCGGGAGCTGAAATTCTCTCCGAGGCCGAACCTCAGATCGCTCACCGAACGGTATGTCATCAGGTGTTCCATGCCTGCGTCGCGGCGGCGGTGGTGAGGCAGCCATTTGAGCAAATCCCATTCGGGGCCGCGGCTTTCATCGGTCAACGCGACGATCTGGACGTGCTCGGGGGAGTGCAGCGCAGCCAGCTCCATGACCCATGCCCGTGCCGAGGCCCTGGCCACATCCATATCGCCGGTGAAACGCCAGCACGCTTCACGCGTCAACGACACCGGTCGTGGCACGTTCCACAGATCTACGTGCGCAGTCAAATAGTCATGCAGCACGGTCGTGCCCAGAGGGTCCAATTCCTTGGGGTTGCCGATTTCGATGGTGTCGAAGGTGACTGGCGAGGCCACGACCCCGCGACCCAGACGGGTGCGGCCGAAATGCTCATCGCCGGGAACCCGAGCCCACATGCGCCGCGACTTGTCGTTCACTAGATCGAGCAATCCCGTGGCGGGGTCAGGGTAGTGGAATTGTGCGTCAAGATAGTAGTTGCGTTCCACTTCGATCGCGGCCTTACGCTCACCGTCTATATATCGGTGGTAATCGGCGCGTTTGGAACGGATTTCGGCACCATCTGGACCATTAGAATTTGATCCGCGGATCATCATTCCGATCACGGAGAACAGCACGACGCCGGGCAGCATCATGCCGAAGCCGTTGAAGACCCGCCCGTTCTTGTATCCCATGTAGAGCATGCCGCCGATACCGAGGATGAGCAGGAACGGAAGGGCCACCTTCAGCACTGACACCACCACGGTCGGAATGACCATGGGTAGGTTCAGCTTCACGTTGGGTGTGCCTGAGTCCTTGGTGAACTTCCCGGGCGACTTGGGAGCCTCATCGGGCCGCACATATGGCTGCGTCATTTACTGACACCCTTCTGTTTCGGGTCCATCGGTAACGAGTCATGTGAGACAAGGGCATCCACGCGAGTCAATGCGGTCTCTTCTGGCAGGCCGCGCGGTATCAGCCGGATCGCCTGCCACGGCATCTGTTCTGGAGGCGCGGACAACCCCAAGCTTTCGCGGCCACGCGCATCGTTGTCGACGCCGAAGCGTGTTCCCTCACGCGATATCCACCAGGCCGATTCCTTGGTGGCCGCTTGAGCACCGATACCTGTGGAGGTCACCCAGTTCGCCGAGCCTGGCCCCATGACCACCTGATCGGCGGTTCCGGGGTCACCGCCACTGCCTGAAACCTTCACCACGAACCGATCTGATGACGGCGAGATCGGAAGCTCACGCCCCGAGATCACCTGTGTCGAGGATGTTGTGGCTGTGCTGCCCCGCTCCCATGACCAGCACAGAACCGGATCGGTTTGGGAGTCAACCACTTTCACCGGATGCTCGGGGTAATGCCCGACAGTCAGGATCGTCACCATGGGGGCTCGGGCCACCACGTCAGGTCCCACCACTGGGATCGCGCCTGCGCCGAAGGAATTCTCAGCCCGCAGCATCGCGGCGACCGTCTCGGGGATCTGCTGCACACCCTCACGCAGCACCACAAAGAACTGTTTGCCGTGTCCGGGGAGATCTGATGTCACCACGGTCCCGATCGGGGTGGCCGGGGCTGGTATTGCCCACGGCGAGGGATCGCCAGAGCCGGGAACTTGCGGCGCGGTGAGCGGCTGGGCTGAGGGGATCACGTTACCCACCGCAGGAGTGAGCGGACCCGCCGTGGCCGCCAGCGCGCGATCGATACCCAACGCGGGCAGAACGATACGGTCAGCAGGATCGATAACCATCTTGCGGCCGCCCCAGATCAAGAAGGTCTGATCATTCAGGACGCCAACCGCCGCAGAGGTTGGGCCCAGCTCGTCGGCCCGGCCGGTTCCCAGTTGCACGGCGCCATTGATAAGCGTCACCACCGGTCGTGTGGATGTCGAGTTCGTCGGGACCTTCTGGCACACAGAGACCGTCACCATGGACGGGTTCGAGACCGGCATATCCCAGGGCGCTCCGGAGATACCCCACTTCGGGCCGGTGCCTTCCTGGTTGATCGTGGCGATGGGCACGACAGTCGGAGCCTCAGCGGTGCCCGCAATCAGCCGCGCAGACGCCAAGTTCAGCACCGGGACCAACATGCCGTTGACCTTGACGTACAAGGCCCCTGACTCGCGGGCCATGACTACGCGGGCACCGCTGATCTGGCCGGCGGGATGGATTTTCGCGTATACGGTGGCCCCGATGCTCAGTACCACGGCCACGATCAGCGCCACCCAGATGATGTCGCGCCGCGGCTTGGCCGGGTTGAATTGCATCGCCGGGTTATGCACTGCCAGCGCATAGCCCATTCGCGTCTGCATGAACCAGTGCGCGGTCACCTGTTGCCACGTGGCCATCAGTCCTTGCACACGTTCATTGGTGCGGCTCTTGTTGTCCTCCGACGAGGATTGCGCCGCCGAGTCTTCGTTGCTCACAACGAAAACCCTAGCTAGAAAAAAGGCCCTCCGCGACACCATGTGCACGTGCGAAAACGCCACGTGCCGCCTGGTTTTAGCGGGCTTTGTGGGCCCTGCCGTTCGCGTAGAGCAACCCGAAAATGATCAGCTGTTGCAGCATCAACCCAGCCACCCGTGAGGGTTCCAGGCCGGACAAGTCTGGGCAGTCGCGCTGCTCTAAGGCTGCCTTGGCCATCGCCACCGCCACATCGGGAGGCCCCAGCGGCGGGCCAGCGCTCTGGTCGCCGGGGACCAGGGGATGCAGCTTCTCGACAGCGCGGAACGCCGCCGAGTAAAAGCCATCGGGCACCTCCACGTTGGGGAAGCGATCGCCGAACGTGGAGGCCCCGGTGCGCGCCACCGCCCAGCACACCGACCGCAGCCCGTCCATATTCGCCATCATCTCTAATGAGATCGGTTCGGCGACGTACTCGATCCTGATGTCTTCTATGGCCTCAGGGTTGTCTGCCAGGTGTGCATGAAATCGGTCGATGTTGTCGTACACCTTGTGCAGGAAGAACGTCGGACGCCCAGTGTCTTCACCACTTACGGTCCGCTCAGGCTCAAACAGCTGCTCATACGGGTCAGTTGACATTTACCCTCAGTCTCCAAAGATCCGGCTGATATCCGCGCCCGCGCAATACGCGCTATACACGACATCAGGGATGGCCGGCGGATCAGTTCTCCACGCCAACAAGGCATCCGCCGCACACAGCCGTGCGAAGCCCTCTCGGTAACCGTGAGTGTCGATACCGGGTCGCGCATCGGCGAGCCACCCAGGACGCCGCGCACCCGAGTTCACCTGCTCAGCGCGGTACCAATGTTCCAAGTCGTCCCACTGCTGCACAGTCGGCACACGGCCCGCCGCCACTTCCTGCCAGACACCGCCCGGTGCGGTAAGCGGCACCGCCGCAGCGGTATTCATCGCCGCCGCCACAGCTCGCGCCGCGACAATAGGGCGGTGCCGAGGTTCAAGACCCATCAGATCGTTAAAGATCCTTGGCGACAACACCTTCAACCGGTGCGCGTTCCGGCCACCTTCCTCGCCGAACGCCGATGAACCCGGCCGTGGCGTCACCGAGGGGACGACCTTCCTGAAGTGCTCCTTGACCAACGGGGTGACCGGGCCCGCGGACGCCAGGCCCAGCACCTCCACCGTCATGCCACTGTTCGTCTGCCGCGTGTCCGCATACGCCAGCAGCACCGCGGCCGGATCAGCCCAGCCGTACCACAAACGCAAGAACTCGACATCACCAATATCTGTGCCCGCGTGAATCATTGACTGCGGTGTAAAGAACCCCGACGGCAGGAACCCGGCACCGTCATTGGTCGTGAACACCGTCATCGGTACACCGCCGGACACCCGAATAATCGCCGCCGCCACCAATAGACCGGGCACGGCCGCCACGCCAGGCAACAGCGCCTCCACAGCGGCCACCGCCTGCTCAGTGAACCGATCCCGAGAACCCGGCGCGGCCTGCTTATCGGAAAGATCAGCCGGAACCATGCCCATCACGCCCTGCGCCGGTCCACCGGCCTGGTTCGCGCCCGCCTGCGCACCAGCAGCACCAGCGGCCGCACTAGCAGTGCTGGTGCCCGCAGTCGACGATGGTGCAGGAGCCACAGAAGGAGCAGCAGGTGCACCAGGACCCGCAGGAGCAGCAGTACTGGTCATTGGACCCCCGCCCATGAAACCACCCGATGTGCCAGGCGAAGTCGCGGACACCGGTGCCGCAGCCGTTGACGGTGCAACCACGCCCGCACCAGCCGACGACACATTCGGGGTCGGAGCCACCTGAGACGTCACAATCGGCGGGGGAGGAGTGGCAGGCGCAGACAACCTCACAGACGGAGAACCCGACCCGGAGCCACCACCACTAGAACCTGAACCGCCGGTACCGAGACCTGAACCTAGCCCGGATGCTGGCACCGAGGGCGGCGAGAACCGGCCCGCACCGCCCAAACCCTCAGCAGGAGACTTCAAACCAGAACCCATCCCAGAGCCGAGACCACTAGTCAATCCACCAAGACTGCTCGCAGGAGAACCACCGCCGCCGGAACCAGGCAGACCACCAGATGGCATCGCCGGGGCCTGCGCACCTGCGGCCGAAGATCCTCCACTAGAGCGTTGTTCGATCTTGCCGTGTGAGTCATTCAGGCCCTGACCGGCGCTGTTCCCTACGTGACCTTCACTCTCAGATCGCCTGCCCTGGCCTGATTTGGCTTCGTCGGTGGTGTCAGGGTTTTTGCCGTCTGAGTTCGCCTTGTCTTCCGACTGGCGGCCACCACCGGTCTTGTTTGAGTCGGTCCCTTCGCTTCCCTTGTCCGTCGTATGGTCCATAGGCGACACATGCGCACCGTTACCGATACTTGGCGTGTGGTGCTCAGGTGCGGTGGGCGGCGCGGGGTAACCGGAGACCTCACGCCCTTTCCAGAGCTTGGCGTTCATTTGGGCGTTCCATGCGGTGATGGTGGCAGCGTGTTTGTTCGCGGCCGTAACGGCGCGGACCTTGCCTTGCGACATCGCAACAGCCCCCAACTGTTGCGCACCAGCCTCGCATAGTTGCTGAACCTCGTCAGCTGTCGCGTTGGCAATGTCGGCGAGATGAGCCTGACCAGAACAGATCTCATCGACATTCATCTGTCCCTGCGATGCCATCGTGTCGAAATTCTCGGCGATATGGCGCTCACACATGTACAGCACCGCAGATTCCCGGTGCATGTTGTCGTCCCACTTCTCGGACTTCATGCTTTCTTTGAGGCTGTGGTGGGTCTGCTCAAGCTCATCGGCACGGGCATGATGCTGAGTCGCCTGCTGCTCGAACTGCTGGACCTGCTGACGGCGCGCTTGAATGTACGAGTCCTCGGGCCAAATGCCTTCCACGACCCACGCGGCGATCGAGCGGGCCGGTTTAGGAGCCATCAGACCAGAACTCCCTTGGGGGCCAACGCAACACCGGCCTCCTTGTCCCGAGCTACGAGCTCGGTGACAGACGTCTGCCCCTTCGCGCCATACACAGCTTGTCGACCAGCCTCAGCGGTCACCAAGGCGGTCGTTTCTGCCAATGCCGGTGCTGTACCAGCCGCGTCGGCAGCGCACATAGGGTCCAATGCGCCGGTCACAGATCCGGCAGCTGCACTGCTAGCGGCCGCGACCGTCCCGAAAGCGGCCAGCGCCGGTGCGGGCGTGACTTCCATGCCGCTACCCCCGGATACCGCAGATGTTCAGGGGTGCATCAACAACGCGGTTGTAATACATAGCAATGCCGTTCAACTGCTTGTCCGAGGCGTGGCCCTGTTCGCTCACGCTGGTCGCTCGAAGCGCCGCAACGTAATTGACGACCGCCGAACGTAGGACGGGTGGTGTATCCCCGGCGAGCAGTGATGTATCGAGATCGTTGGCAAGACGCTCGGTTGTTGACGCCACATTCCCCGAAGCCGTCAGCAGTGCCGGGTCCGTCCACGGGCTCTGGCTGTACTTGTTGCGTTCGTCGATTGCGGCTGCGACGGATTCGTAGCCATTCCGCAAAACACCGCACGTACGTTCCTGCGCAGCTGCCTGGCGCTCGGCGGCACTCACCGGCTGAGGCCCTGGCACCGAAGGCGTGGAGGGCCCGGAAGAGTCTTTGTTGTCTGCCAAGATCAGGATTACCGCAGCGGCTGCCAGCACCGCCGCGGAAGCCCCCGCCGCAGCGATAGCGATGGTGCGCCGCGCAGTACGCCGTGGCGGCACTCCCAGGGCAAGGCCAGGTACACCAGCGCCAGGCGCGGGCTGGTCAGAGCGCACGTCATATCCGGTGTTCACAGCCTTGTCCCTCCTGTTTTGCCTCAACTTACGCGGGTCAGAGCAGGTCAGCAACGCCCTGTGCACCTATGCTCCGACCAGGCGGCGGCCGCCAGCACATCGGTTCGACGAAACAACACGGAGACCTAAATGCCCGCATCAGCGTGGGTGACACTCATCATCGGTGGTCTAGCCACTATTGGTGTGCTCATCACCTGGCAGCAGAAGAACGGTGCAGATAGGCGCAGTGAATGGTGGAGACGCACAACGTGGGCTTTTGAGCGCACATTCAGCGACGATGACGGCCAAGCTCAGCTTGGATGGACCATGCTTTCGGCGCTGGTCGGAAGTAGACTGGTCACCAAGGACGACCTCGAGTTCGTGCAGGTGATCGCCGAGCATGCAGCTCTCGGAGACTTCGGCCAGGAGGAAGCAGATGGCAGTGAAAGCGCAGAGTAACGGCAAGTCACGCCGAAGCCTCGCCGTGCGCAGAGCAGCGGCCATCACTGCTGTCAAGGCCAGCGAGAAGACCGGTCGTCCTGTCGATCCGCGTGTGCGTGAGCTCGCCGACGCGGCGCAACCACCAGCGCGTTAAGGCGGCGTACCCGGCGGCCGCAACCGGGCCCGATCCCACGCCGCACGCAGCTCATCGACACTCACTTCCAGGATCGGTGCCAACCGTTCGGCGTAGTCCTGATTCCAGTGGGTCTCACCGCGCTCAAACCCGCCCAGCGCCGTCGTACTCATTCCCGCCCGGGCCGCAAGCTGCACCTGTCCCATAGCCAGCCTGACCCGCAGATCTGAGGGCATCCGCTCGGCTGGTTTGACGTAAACCAAGTCATCGAGCGTGATCTTTGACTTCGGCAGCGCAGCCGAAAGCACCTCCACAATCGCTGTTAGCCGCTCAACCTCTGGAGTGGAGTCGCGCTCCCAGTGCGACACAGCCGCTTTCGTAACCCCCACCATGCGGGCAAGATCCACCTGAGAAAACTTGGCCCGCTCACGGTATTTGATGAGCTTGTCACGCCGAAACCCGCGTATCACGCGTCGGCTCCGGCTATCACGGCTGGTCATGGTCCCCCGAAACAGATAGGCCGTCATACATTCAACAGCTGAACTCAACAGCCATACTTATCCCAGCGGCCACAACTGCCTCAATGTTCCCGCGTGTCGCTGCGGTATCAGAAACCGTCTGGGGTGAATACTTGCCTCATGGCCAGGCCAAGCAAGGGAACGCGACACACTCTCAAGCTGTCGCTGGATTCATTCGTGCGCAATGGAATCGCTTCGCAGGCAAGCGAATTCGGGCTCAGTGCGTCGCAGTACGTTGCGGACAGGCTGGCAATACACGTCGGGCGACCGGACCTTGTTCGTGAACTTGGTCAGGGCATTCTCGCCAGTTTGACCCCGGCGACGGATACGAACTCACGGAACACCACGGTGCGATGCGACGTCGAGGTCTATGGCCTCGTCTGCGAACGTGCCAGCGATGTCGGCCAAACGCCGACAACCTATGTGGCGGTGTTTTGCACAGAACTCGTCAACGGCGGCCACAAGGTCGGCGCGTACGGCTACCAGGAGGTGCTTGCAGCGACCGGATAAAACATGGTGGCGCTCTATAGCGCCCAGCATTTATCACGGCCGAATCTAGTGCAGAAATGTGAAAACCCCCCTAGAAACTAGGAGGGCTCACATGAACGAAGTAGCCGCTTCGTTCTCCACATTCGGCGCCATTCGCGAGATTCCAGTTCATTAGCAGGACCCGGGATCTACCTCTTGAAAGGGCACTTTCACGTACGGGTATGAGGGTACCTCGTATCAGTTACGGACTGCAATAGCTGAGCCTTCTTCGGCCCTCGGCGCGTCGGTAACGATTCGGGAAACACCAGTTGCTCCACCTGCGGATTCGCCTACCCAGGTGTGGAAGACCATGGTGCGGCTGCTGGCTGCGCCCGGTCGCGGCACCATGCGTGTCTACAACGAGGGCACCAAGAAGCACAGCGATACGACCCCGCTGACGGACAAGCTGCCGGCGAAGGCCTCGGCCGTCTACATCTTCACGAAGGCCGAAACGACGGACTGGATTCCGTTCGACTTCGACACCACTAGGGGCACACCCGCGCAGGTCAGCGCCGATATGGCCCAGGCTGCCGAATGGGTAGTGCAGTGCGGCGGGGTAGTGGTCAGCGACTACAACCCATCCAACGCCGGCCGCCATCTGCTGGTGCCGCTGGCACACGGCACTACGGCCACCGCCGCCGAGATATCGCACCTGATGAAGCTGTTGCAGACCCGTCTACCGACGCTCGACATCTCGCCGGCCACAGGCCGCGCGGAGGGATGTCTGACCCCGCCCGGTTCGCCGACCAAGAAGCGCGACGGCTACCGGCTGCTCGACGGGCCGCTGTCAGCCGCCGTCGAAGCGTTCGCCACCCGCTCACGCCCGGATCTGCTGCCACGGCTGTATGTGCTGCTCGGCGCGATCCAACCATCTCCGGCCGAGCTGGAGGCCGCCGCGGCCGCGATCGAGAACGGCGACTACACCCGCGGCCACGGTGAGGACATGCGCCTGGCCGCTCCGTGGCTGACCTACGAGCCCTACCCCGAGGACGTAGAGGCGTTCGCCCGCTACGGCCACCTCAACCGAGCATGGCCATCACGTTCAGAAGCCCGTATGGCGGCGCTCACCGCGGCGATCTGGCGCGGGCACAGCCCGGCCACCATCGAGGCCCTGATGGCCCCGGGCCAGATCTGGCACGACGGGTTGGGACAGTCCTACCGCGAGGACCGCGACGGAAAATCCCGGCCCTGGAAACGGCTACTGGCCAGGGAATTCACCAAAGCAGTCGGGTGGTTGGTCAATGGTCACATCAAAGACCGGCGTCAGCGGCACAAGAGGAAAGACTCTCCGGGGGGACAGGCGGGTTCTAGAGGTCCACAGCACCACCGGGCCTGGCTTGCCAACGCGTTCGCATGGGCTGATCAAGAGTTCGCAGGGCAGCGCTACCGGTGGACGGTGTACTCCTACTTTCAGACTGCGGTGTTTCACGCACTGATGGGCGGCAAGGTGGTGAACGGAACCCCCGTGGTCGATGTGGGCGGGCGTTCACTGGCCTTGGGCTCAGGACTGCTGTCTGAACACACGATGTGGAATGTGGCCCAAGATATTCGGGACCGCGAAGGATCACCCCTGATGCTCGTGCGCAGCGGTATGGGCCGTCACGCGGACTGCTACGCCCTGACCATGCAGAACATCGTCGAAACCGATCCGGTTCGACTGACCAGAGCACGTGTGGAAGAGGTACACCCGGCGTGGAAGATCATCGGACACCATAGACGCCGAATCTATGAGCTGGTGGCACATTTCGGCCTGCGGGCTACCGCCGACGTGTTCGCGGCCGCGCACGTGTCTGCCAGCACCGGGAACGCGACGATCAACGAACTCGTCGCGATTGGGCTGCTGGTGCGCGCAGGAAGAGGCACCGTCGACTGCGGGCCTAAGACACTCGATGCCATCGGCGACGAACACCGCGTCGACGAGCTCAAGGCCGAACGGATCGAGCAGTACGCCGACGAGCGGAAGCAATGGTGGACCTGGCTTGATCTACGTGAGCAGGAAATTTCGGCCGCGATCAACTCCGCGCCCACCGATGCGGATACTGCTGCACGGCCCGGCAACCCAGATGCAGACCCCGATATCGAGCGCGATATCGCCGAATCAAGGATGGCCACCGGCCCGCCGGCCTACGACGAGGCCGACGCCGCGCTCGACGAGATTGAATCGCGCACCGCATGGGCCGCGGAGGACGAAAAGAATGCCCTGGTGCTGCTGGGCGGGATCCTCGGAGCCCGAGTCATCGGGTAATGACCGCAACAAGTGCGTTGCCAACCGATGCACGACCGGGCATCACCGGGCACGGGTGTGTAATCTGACCTGCATACCGGTGATCGCCGGTCATTGCGGTAAAGAATATTCGGCGTTACTGTAGTGATTATGGCAGCAACTATCCGCAACACCGAAGCATTCGGTCGGCACCTGCGATCAATCCGCGAGCAGAGCCTTGACGTATCCCTGGACGCCCTGGCGGCAGCAGGCGGGCCCTCGGCAACCCGGCAGGGCGAAATAGAACGTGGAGCAGACACCGAAATCACCGGTGACCTCATCAACAAATATGAGACCGGATACAACAAGCTCAACCCCCGCCAGTTCCCCGCCTTGGAAACCGACAGCTTCCTGATGGCTTTGGCCACGGCCGCGAGGTTTGATCGCGAGGACGTCGGCTCACAGCGCGAAGCTAACCGGCGGAAGCTAGCGGCACTACGTGTGAACGCGATAAATCTGCGGCCGCAGAAATTGACCGACCTTGTTGTGGGAGTGGATCTCTTCGATGGCACAGCCGTACACGCCCACGCCATATGCGCGCCCGGGGCGTGGCCAGTACCCAGTGACGCCGACGTTGACGGCGTTCTTGATGCACGCCAATCACTCAGGGACGACGAGGGAACGTACTGGCGGATCATGGCGCACAACGGCCCTCACCCATTTCACGATGTCGCGATCAGCCTGGCCACCGCCCACACCGCTATCACGGTGTACGACCAGAGGCGAGAACTGGCGGACCGCGCCGAGGACGACTGGTCCAAATATGCAGGCTGCCAGGCGTATCGCAACGCGCAAGGACGCATCGACCCGATGGCCGGCATAAGTAGCTTCGCGCAAGCCCGGAACCGGGCGCTTCGTCTCTTTCCGGGCCGCGATGAGACGACTTTTGCATTGGCCTGGGCAATTCTGTTGGCCAACGCCATCGCAACCGTCGACGGTCAATCGCCATACACAGCCTGGCTTGAGGCTGAGGACGACCGTATAGGCCGCGAACGCGATGAAGCGATCACGCAGCTGCCCAGCCGGCTACGCGCGGACGTACCTTCGGTCGAACGGTTGCGTCAGGCGGTCGACGTGCACTGCGGCACATTCAGCATTGACGACGGGGCCAGTGACGAGTGGGACATCAGTTTCACCGAGGGGCACCCTCTGCAAACCGGCGTCCAATGGGCCGCACCAAAAACTGACGACGCACGTGACACCCCCATCAACCCCAAACCGGGGGATCTGCTGTTGCACAATGGCGCATCACGCCTGCCGGACGTCCTATCGGATATGGGGCACAGCATCATTGAAATGACAGAAAACTATCTGATCCTCGACGGAATCACCGGTGCCGCCCTCAGTGCCGTGCGGTGGTATCCCTTCGTCGACGACCTAAACCTCGGCACCGACCTGGCCCTAATCGCACGACACGGGACATGGCAGGCCGTGCAACTGTTCTGACGACAGTAATACTCAAATCATCTGCTAATCAAGGAGATTGACACTAATGAATAAATCCAGCACGTCAGAGAACTGGTCGGATCGCCACCCTGATCTAGCAGCTTTGTTGAGCACAAACCCCCAGGGCAAGATGCCGATGAAGGAATGGACCATCACCGATCGCCTCACCGGCAAGATTGTCTGTGACAAACTCGTCGCACAAGACGAGGAATCAGCGTTCCGAATCCACCTGATGAGCCAGCGCGGCGCGATCGACACCAACGGCCCCGGGAAAGTGGCCATGGCCTGTATCGAGGACTACGACATCACACCGATTGGCCGCACCGAGGCCGGTCGGTGACGCGATTCCGGTGGCCATGGTCGCGACCAACAGCGCCCCAAACCGCCATGCCCGCCGATGCGCTGACCGGCGAATTCAGTGTCTACACAACAATTCCCATCCATGAACTGCCCTACCCGCACGGTTTGGGTAAACATGACTACCCCGAACTCGAACGAGCCATGGAAAGGCTACTTGGCCCGCGACTGCACGAAAACCAAAGAGCCAATGAAGCGGCGTTCTGGACCACCGACTATCAAGGGCTGATCGAGAAGTACTTGAAGCCCCGGTTCGACCGCGACGGTGACATTGTGGATATTGCCCGCCGCGCCACGAACATCGCGCGAGAAAACCCGCTTCTCGGACAACGGATCTACGGACGACCCGACCCCAGTCAACGCTACTGGGAACAACTGCCTGACATCGGTGAGGAACAACCCCGGTACGTGAAAACCTGGGTCGACTGGCCACCCGATTTCACCCTGTATAAAGACGGTATTCGCCGCTACGCCGACGGAAGACACCGCACCAGCTACCTGAGATCCAGAATCCAGCAGCAAGACCCAGACTTCGAGGTTCTAGTCAGGATCGACCACGCCAGCCATCGCAGCTAGCAGCACCATTACCCCCCAGCAGACGGAGAATGCCCAGTGACCGCAGATTTACCGGAGAACATTCCGCCGAAGCTTCGTGAGTGGTACGTGCTTGTCGACGAGCTGCTTGGAGAATGCGCCGACGTCGACGAGTTCGGTCTCGGCGCACGTGATGCGCTCACGACACTGCGCACTCAGCACGCCGATTTTATGACCGCTTTCGGTGACCAGATTGGCGACAACCCCGGCCTGCAGCGGGTCTATCTCGATCATCTGCACGACATCATCGGACACGCCCGCGCGATCACGCAGCCAGGCTTTCACCGCGAGAATACAGAGATCGTCGACGACATCGAGTACATGTCCGAAGGCTTCCGCAAGATCGAGCGCTACCTAAAGACACCGGGCGAAGACAAATGATCACGCCAGAGGCCGCCACCGGCGGATACACAGTCTTCAAAGCTATCTCGGTACGCGATCTGCCTTATCCGCAAGGACTCGGCAAGGGCGACTACCCAGACCTCGAAGACGATATGAAACGGCTCCTTGGCGCTCGGCAGACCCGCCAAGACGTCAACGAAGCCGCCTTCTGGACACCTGAATACCAGCACTTGATCGACAAGCACTTGCCGCGGGAATTCGATCGCAACGGCTCCATTGTCGACAACGCCCGACGAGCGCTGGCCGCCGCGCAGAGCAATCCGCTTCTCGGAGAACGGATCTACGGCGAACCCGATGCCGTTCACCGCTACTGGACCGGACTACCCAAATCGGTCGATGAGCTACCGCGCCCAATTCACCGTTGGGTTCATTGGCCACCAAGCATCACCTTTTACGCAAACGGCATTCGGGACTATGGCGATGGCAGGCACCGCACCAGCTACCTGAGATCCAGAATCCAACAGGAGAATCCGGACTTCGAGGTCCTGGTGAGGTGCGATCACGTGACGCACAACCATTCCGGGTATTAGTCCCGGTTTAGGTCTCGCTGTCCCAGCCAGGCATCCACTGACAGAGGCGATAGGTTCTCGTCGAGATCCAGTACGACCCGCGTGTAGTGATCGATGCGTCTTGCGGCCACCTGAGCGGCCGCTACGCCCGCTGGCGGGACGGCGGCGGCCGGCGGTAACCCGAAACTCGATATACGCGCTTTGAGCCGGTCTAAGACCTCGGCGACAGCGGCAGTGGACGCCGAGATCACGGTCTGCTTGTGGTGCGATTCGCCCTCGCGGCGTATACGCCAGTGGGTCATTTCGGCGAGCTCGGCCATCACAGGCCCCAAACGAGGGGTGCCGGCGAAGTATGTACGCAGCTCGTCGTTCTCGGCAGGTCGTTGACCTTCGGCGATGAGGTGCACCAGGTGTGTGACGTCCTCAGCGGGCTTCTTGTCCTCGTCGACCAGATGCGTGCGCCAGCTCAGCAGTGTGTCTTGCCGTCGGCGCCAGGCCGCGACCGATGCAGCGTGCTCGGCGATAAGAACTGTTTGAACAGCAAGTCGGAACCCGGCCAGAGAGCGGCCCGCGGGCCCGATCGGAGAGTTCAGTGGTGGCAGTGCCGCCGGGGGACTTGGTTCGCGGTCGGCCAACAGGGTGTCGACCAGGGCCATCAGCGCCGCCAGGCTGCTTCCTGGCGCGTGGCTGTTCTTGCCGGTGCCCGTCACGCCGCAGGGCCATCCCCTGAGCCTTGACGGGGCGAGGGTGCCGGTCGAGTCAACCCGCGCACCCGATCGGCAGCCTCCTGGTCGACGCGCAGACTATGGGCCTGCTGCTGAGCCGACGATCCTTGCCCACCCTGGCCGCCACGCGGCCCCGGGATACCGGCGCTG
>MAFD01000025.1:0-68717 GCA_002013775.1 Mycobacterium sp. D16R18 | reverse complement strand
GACTAGCAACTCAATGCATAAGGGCCAGAGACTCTAAAAGTCTCTGGCCCTTATGCATTGAGTAATCTTCAAGCAGTGAGCGCTCCGGCAACGCGCCGGTTGCCGCCGTTGCGTTCCTGCCATCGGCGATAGACGTCTACGGCGTCATCGCGGGATTCATGACGCATGGGTAGCCGCCGCTGGTCCCAGGGCTTGGCGAACTCGTCGTAGAAGGTGTTGAGCTCGAAGTACTTTCGATCGTCAACATAGTGCGGTTCATAGGCGTCCCGGGTGGTCAGGAAGACGACCTCGTCGGGCGAGCAGTAGTAAAGCGCGCCGAGGCACATGGGGCACGGCAGGGCCAGGATGTAGATGGTGGCCCCGGCCAGGTGTTCGGTGCCCAGCGTGGTGCAGGCGTCCCGGATGGCCAGGATCTCCGCATGTGCGGTCGGGTCATTGGTCTGGGCGACCTTGTTAGGGCTCTCGGCCAGGATCGCACCGTCCTTCACGATGACGGTGGCGAAGGGTCGTCCGCCCTCCTCGACGTTGCGGAGTGCGAGGTCGATGGTTCGTTGTGCGAAGTCCATGAGGATCCTTAGGCATGCTTGGCGATTGGGGATTCGGTCAGAACGGAACGGTGGGCAGATACTTGCCGTCCAGGGTGATCACCGCGCGGTGACCGCCCTCGGGATCGGGAACCTTCTGCACGTCGAGTCTGAAGTTGATGGCGCTGATGATGCCGTCCCCGAACTGCTCGTGAACCAGCGCCTTCAGTGTGGTGCCGTATACCTGGAGCATTTCGTAGAAGCGGTAGATCGTCGGATCGGTCGGTATTCCACCGGGGATGGAGCCGCGGGTCGGGATGGTCTGCAGCTGTGCGACCGCCCCTGCGTCGAGCCCTAGGAGATCGGCGACCGCGTCGGCGGCCTGCTTCGGTAGCGCATGCTGACCCAGCACGGCGGCGGTGACGAAGGCCGGTGAGTATCCGGCGGCGTCGGCGATCTGCTGCCAGGTGAGGTCCTTGGCGATCTTGGCCTCGACAGCGGCGATGGCCAGTTCTTCGCGACTGGTGGGATCGAATTGTGCGTGCACCATGTGCGGCATTCCTCTCGGGGACGAGATGTAGGCGGGTGTGCCTCCAGCCTGCGTTACCTGGCGCTATAGAGTCCAATACTTGTATTCAATGGCAACTATTGGCAGAGCAAATAGTTGTTGGGGGTCAATGCTGTTGGGCTTCCGTGCGGACGTACTCCGCGAACACGCGCGCCGCCGCAGAGTGATAGGAGCTGTTGCGCCGCAACAGCTCCACGGTTCGGGTGGGCAGCGGCGGGTCCAGCGACACCAGATACAGGTCTGGGTATTCGCGCGTGATCGCATCGGGAAGCACAGTGGCCAGTGACCCACGCTTGACGAATTCCAGCAGCGCGCTGATGGAATTGGCTTCGACCGCGACGTGCGGCGTGACCCCGAGGCCGGCGAAGTAGGTGTCGATGTCCTGCCGTGTCGCGAAGTCCGCGCTGAGGAGACCTAATGCTTCGTGAGCGAGCTGCCCCACCGGCAGCGGTTCGGATTTCGCCGCAAGTCGGTGATCCGAGCCCACCACCAGCCGCAGCGTCTCGGTGAACAGCGCGACGTGATCGATCCCCGCGGGATGGGGTCCGGTGAACGCGATCCCGAGGTCGAGCCGATCTGCCAGCAGGTCCGCCTCGATGCGTTCCTGGGTGGTCTCTCGCACGGTGAGTGTGATGCCGGGGTGGGCGGCGCGGAACCTGTGTACTAGCGGTCCGATGAAATAGGTGGTGAAGGTCGGTGTCATCGCGATCCGCAGATGTCCGCGCGACAGATCCTGTACGTCGTGGACCGCGCGTTCGCCCGCGTCGAGATCTCGCAACGCCAGCCGTGCGTGCTGCGCGTACGCCTCACCCGCGTCGGTCAGTCGAACCGTGCGGCCCGACCGGTCGAGCAGCACCACCCCGAGTGTGCGCTCGAGTTGCTTGATCTGCTGCGACAGTGTCGGCTGGGAGATGTGCAGCGCCTCTGCCGCGCGGGTGAAATTCCCATGATCGGCAACAGCGAGCAGGTAGCGGATATGACGCAGCTCCATCGAAGCCACTATAAGTCGCCATCCGAAGCGTCGCGGTCGCTCAGCGAGCGGTGTTGATGGCCTTCAGGATTCGCTGCTCGCTGACCGCCCGCGCGGTGCCGAGCTGCTGAGCCCATAGGCTCACGCGGAGCTCCTCGATGAACCATGCGATGTCCCTGACGTCGGGATCGTCCGCGCGCCCGGCGGGCAGATCGCGCAGTAGGTCGTCGTAGCTGTCTTCGACGGCGTGCACGCGCTGCATGCGCTCACGGTCCGCTTCCACGCCCTGCGGTAAGCGCTCCAGTCGATTCCCGATCGCGGTGACGTAGCGTGCGAGGTCTGCCAGCCGCGCCGCGCCGGTGGCCGCGACGAACCCGCCCTCGAGCAGCCTGGCAAGTTGGTCGCGCATATCGGCGATCGCATCGGCTTGCACCGCAGGTGCTTTGGTGGGCAGGGCCACCTGCACCTCGCTCCAGGCCGACACCACCTTCTCGGCACGGCGCACGATATCGAGCGTGGTCGCCGCCAGATTCTGTGCGGCGCCCTCTCGAAGCGTGATGAACTCCGCCCGGGTCCAGACCGGTGCGGGTGCCAGCAGATCGACCGCTGCGTCGGCGCAATCATCGAGCAGCGCCGCCAGCGAGCCATCCGGATTTGAGGAGAGCAGCAACCTGGAGCGTGGATCTAAGCCTCGTTCAACGGTTTTCATGGGCGACGGAATGGACTGCCGCAATAGGCGCCGGGTGCCGGCAGCCATGGCCGCCCGTTGTTCGGAGGCGTTGGCGAACACATGGATATCCACGGCGGTGCCCGTGTCCACCAGGGCCGGGTATCCGCGCACGGTGTGTCCACCGCTGACTTGTTCCACGGTGCGGGGCAATTCGGCCAGGTCCTCGGGCCAGCCACGTAGACCGTGGCGCTCCCACTCCCCCGCCACCACCGCCGCGACGGCCTGGCGGGTGGAACCCGCGAGCTGCTGTTGCAGGGCTTCCAGATTCTTGTCGCGAGCCACCTCGGAGCCGTCGGCGGACTCGACGATGAACGTCACCCGCAGGTGCGGGGGCACCTTGTCCAGGTCGAACGCATCGGTGGGTACGCGGATGCCGGTGAGCCGATGCAGTTCGCGCGCCAGTGCGTACACCAGTGGTTCGGCACCGGGTTCGAGGCTTTCCAGCACTGCTCGGGCGGTATCGGGTGCGGGAACGAAGTTGCGGCGCAGATCCTTGGGCAGCGAGCGGATGAGGGCGGTGATCAGCTCCTCGCGCAAAGCCGGTACATGCCAGGCAAATTCATCACCACCGAGACGGGCAAGGACTTCCACCGGGATGTGCACGGATACGCCATCGTCGGCCGCGCCCGGTTCGAATCGATAACTGACCGGTAGCGCCACATCGCCCGCTCTCCAGGTATCGGGCATGTCGGTGGCCGCGTCCTCGGCGCGCAACAGATCGTCACGGGTGAATGTCAGCAGATCCGGTGTGTTGTGCCGTTGCTTGCGCCACCAGGCATCAAAGTGCCGTGCGGACACCGCATCCGCGGGAATACGCGCCGCGTAGAGCGCGAAGATCTCCTCATCGCCCACCAGCAGGTCGCGGCGCCGGGCTTTGTCCTCGAGTTCGGACAGCTCTTCCAGCAGCCGCGCGTTGTCTCGCAGGAAGTGGTGTTTGCTCTGCCAGTCGCCCTCCACCAGGGCGTGCCTGATGAACAATTCGCGGGCCAGCTCCGGATCGACCTGCGCGTAACCCACGCGGCGGCGGGGCACCAGCGGCAGCCCGTACAGCGTTACCCGCTCGAAGGCCATCACGGAACCGCGCTCGGCGTCCCAGTGCGGCTCGCTGTAGGCGCGCTGCACCAGATCCCCGGCGATTCGCTCGACCGATTGCGGCTCGATACGTGCCGCGACCCGGCCGAACAATCGGCTGGTTTCCACCAGGTCGGCGACGACCACCCACCGTGGGGGCTTCTTGGTGAGCACCGAACCGGGAGCCAGCACGAACTTGGTGTTACGCGCGCCGGAGTAGTCGCGGGTATCGCCTTCGCGTAACCCGATGTGGGACAGCAGGCCGGCGATCAACGCGGCATGGACAAGGGCCGGGTCGGCTCGCTCGCCCGACTCTCGAATGCCGAGGTCGCGCGCGATGCTGCGCAACTGACCCACCAGGTCCTGCCATTCCCGGATACGCAGGTAATGCAGAAACTCATCGCGGCACATACGCCGAAATGCACTGCCCGAGAGTTGGCTTCGTTGATCCTGAATGTACCGCCAGAGGTTGAGGTAGGCACTGAAGTCGGAATGGTCGTCGGCGAACCGGGCATGTCTTTGCCGGGCGGCATCCTCGCGGTCTGCCGGGCGCTCCCGCGGATCGGGAATCGACAGGGCCGCTGCGAGCACCAGGATCTCCTCGACGCAGCCTTCGGCATCGGCTTGCAGAATCATCCGCCCGATGCGGGGGTCCAGGGGTAGACGCGCCAGCCGGCGCCCCACGTCGGTGATGGTGTCCGCGGTGTCGAAGGCGCCCAATTCCTGCAGCAGTTGCACACCGTCGCGGATGCTGCGTTTGTCGGGCGGATCCAGGAAGGGGAAGTTCTCGATATCACCGAGCTGCAGGGCTGCCATCTGCAGGATGACGGCGGCAAGGTTGGTCCGCAGGATCTCCGGATCGGTGTAGCGGGGCCGGGCCTCAAAATCCTGCTCGGAGTACAGTCTGATGCAGACGCCGGGCGCGGTCCGTCCAGACCGGCCGGACCGTTGCGCTGCCGACGCCTGAGAGATGGGTTCGATGGGTAGGCGCTGCACCTTGGTGCGCCGGCTGTAGCGGGAGATGCGTGCGGTGCCGGGGTCGATGACGTACCGGATGCCGGGAACGGTCAGCGAAGTTTCGGCGACGTTGGTGGCTAGTACCACGCGCCGACCGGTATGAGGCTGAAAGACCTTGTGCTGCTCCGCTGTTGGCAGCCGCGCGTACAGCGGAAGTATCTCGGTGTTGCGAAAGGCGCCGCGTAAGGTCTCGGCGGTGTCGCGGATCTCACGCTCGCCGGACAGGAACACCAGCACGTCCCCGGGCGGCTCGCTCTCCAGCTCACGGACGGCGTCGGCGATGGCCTCGGTCTGGTCGCGTATCTCGGTACGGACGATCTCGTGATCGGGGTCATCTGGTTCGTCGTCAGCTTTCGTACGGGAGCCGCCGGGTACGGGGACTTCCAGTGGCCGATACCGAACCTCGACGGGGTAGGTCCGGCCGGAGACTTCGACGATGGGCGCGTCTCCGAAATGCGCCGAAAATCGCTGGGGCTCAATCGTTGCTGAGGTGACGATGACTTTCAGATCGGGTCGCCGCGGTAACAGTTCGCGCAGATAACCGAGCAGGAAGTCGATGTTGAGGCTGCGCTCGTGTGCCTCGTCGAGGATGAGCGTGTCATAACGCAGTAGCCTGCGGTCGCGCTGGATCTCTGCGAGCAGGATACCGTCGGTCATCAGCTTGACGAGGGTGCGATCGCTGGCTTGATCGGTGAATCTGACGGTGTAGCCCACGGTTTCACCGAGGGGGGTGCCCAGCTCTTCGGCGATGCGCTCGGCGACGGTGCGTGCGGCCAGCCGGCGCGGCTGGGTGTGGCCGATGGTGCCGCGGATTCCTCGGCCCAGCTCCAGGCAGATCTTGGGAAGCTGGGTGGTTTTTCCCGACCCGGTCGCACCCGCGACGACGACAACTTGATTCGCGGAGATCGCCCGGGCGAGTTCTTCTCGATGTGCACTGACGGGCAGATCCGGGTACGTGATGACGGGGATCGCAGCGGTTCGGGTGGCGACCAGCGCCTCGGCGGCCGCGAACTGTTCGGCGAGCTTCGCCAAGGCGACGGGGTCCGCGTCACGTTGATTCTTCAGACGGCGCCCGAGGCGAGACGCGTCGCGAATAGTCAGTCCATCGAGGCGCGTGCGCAGCGCGGGACGGGACAATTCGGACACTCGGACAAGGATAGGCCGCGTTGCGCAGAGTCCCGCTGGTCGCCTCTAGATTCTGTCGGTGAAGCTGCCGTGGAATCCGGGAAAATGGTGGCCCGGAAGGGTCGCGATGGCCAGGGCGGGGTCTTCGATGGCGTGGGCGTCGAGAATATGTAGTTCCGTTCGGTGTTCACCGCTGTTGTAGACGACGACGAGTATCCAGCCTTCGTCTTCGGCCGCGGAGTGCGACTTCGGGACGAAGAGAGGCTCGCCTGCGACGAGGCCGGGCGCGAACGTGTGGTGACGTTGGGTGTCGTTGGTGCGGTCGAGCTTGATGATGGTGTTCTCGTCGGCTCGGGTCTGCGCGGACAGGTAGGTGTAGCGGTGTTCGCGCCCGGTGCGCCGTTCGTCATGAGTAGGGAATTCCGCAGGGGCGCTGGGGTAATCGGTGATGTGAACCGTTCCCGCCTGGGTGATGCGCAGTCGTGTCGGCCAGCCCAGCGTGGGTACCTGGGTACGGAATTGCTTCAGCCCGGCGGTGAGGAAGTCGAAGTCCTGGTGGCGCACGATGTCCAGCACGACGTCACCGCGGTCCTCGTAGGCATTGTCGACGTGGACGTAGACCAGGGGGTCGCATTCGACGATGCGGTGCGGGCCCCCGTCGCGCGGAACCAGGACGATCCGCATGCCCTGTTCGGGCCGGTAGTCCGCGCTGTCACCGAGCGCTGCGAAGCCCAGGCCCGCCCACGCGGCACGCAGGGGGTCGACGGTGATGGGCGCCATTGCGAACACCAAATAGGTTGGGGTGATGGCAAAATCGTGCTGAATGTAGATGTGATCGGTGGGGATCTTGGCGATCTGTGTCAATCTCCCGTTCGGGTCAACCCGGAAACACCGGAGGCACGCGAGGGCGGGGCCCGTCAGCGAGGGCGAGACATCCAGCCCGAAATTGAAGAGTTCGCCGGTGTCCGGATCGATGCGCGGATGCGGTGAGAACCGGGAGAATCGTGGCAGGCGCCCGTCAAAGGTGCAGGGTCCGATCGTGCTCAAGTCGCCAGGATCGATCTCCCAGGGCCTGCCGGAGTCGCTGAGCGCCAGTAGCCGGTCGGCATGGACCACGGCGTGAGTGTTCGCGGCATCGGCGGGTTGTTGTCCCGCGTTGTCCCACAGGTGTTTTCCTTGCGTGTACACCCCGCGGATATGTGCACCCCGACCGCGCGCCTGCTTGCGGCGTTTCGGTGTATCGACGAAGCGTGATCGAAAGCGCACCGAGCCGTCGGTGATCGTGAACTTCACGACCAGTCCATCACCGTCGAACGGGTGCGCAGCACGAAAGCCCCCGTGGTCCCAATCGGCCGGGCCATTGCGATAGAGGGTGCCCCGAAGCTCGTGCGGCACCGAGCCGGTCAGTGGTAACACCATCTCACCTGGGGTTTCCCGCGCGGGCAGATACATCCTGAGTGCGTCGGCCACACGGCTGTCGGCAAGGGTCATCGTGAGCTCCTCGGGCTGAGAAACGGGACCAATCATATCTGCACACAGTTGTTCGCAGATACGATTGATTGTTGCTACCGGGGCGCGCAGAAGTCAATAGCGATTCAAATCCGGTGGCGCCGAAGGAACGACCTGTCGGGGCGCCGCGGGTAACTTCGCACCGGTGACCGGGTTCTTGTCTGAGACAGCCTTCGCCGGACGCACCGTCGTCCTGATCGGCGGCGGAACCGGCATCGGGCGCAGTGTGGCCGGGTTGGTGACCGCGGCGGGCGGTGAGGTCGTGCTCGGCGGGCGCACCGCCGCAACCCTCGCCGGCGCTGCCCACGAGCTCGGGCCACGAGCGCGCTGGCATCTGGTCGACACGTCGGAGCAGTCGAGCATCGACGAGTTCTTCGCGGACATCGACAGGGTGCACGGGCTGTTCACCACCGCCGCGACCTACGTCACCGGGTCGATCGCCGAGCTGTCCATCGAGGAAGCCGCGACACCGTTCGAGTCGAAGTTTTGGGGCCAGTACCGCGTGGTGAAGACGGCGGTGCCGAAGCTCGCCGAGGATGCCTCGGTGGTGTTGATGTCGGGGGCGGCCAGTGTGCGTCCCGCCGGAAGCGCACCGGCGTATGTCGCGGCCAATGCCGCCGTCGAGGGCCTCGCCCGGGGGTTGGCCCTGGAGCTGGCACCGATCCGGGTCAACGCGCTCTCGCCGGGCACCGTGGACGGGCACCTGTGGAACCAGCGCGCGCCCGAGGTGCGCCGCCAGGCGTTTGAACATATCGCGGCGGCGGCCACACTCGGTCGGGCCGTCACGGAGCGCGAAGTGGCCGAGGCTGCCGTTTACCTGCTGCTGAACACAGGTACAACCGGCTCAACGTTGTACACCGATGGCGGGTACTCGCTGCGCTAGACGCTCCAGGCGCTCGCCAGGCCGGCAGAGACCGACGCCGCGGCCGTCAGCAGCCCGTGCCAGGTCTCCGGCTGCAGCTGCTGGATGTCCAGCGGACCCGCGGTCGCGATATGCGGGTCATACGGCACGGCCACGATGTGGTTCGGCGAGATCCAGCGGTGGAACCGGGCGACCATGGCCGCCACCAGGCGCTCGGAGTTCCTGCGATCTTCCCGACTGTCATAGCCGCGGACGTGGTTGATCACCACCACCATGCGCGGGATGAGGTACTCGTAGCCCTCAGAGATGAGCCATTCGATCGCGCGGACCGCGCCCTCGGCACCGACCGGCGTCGCTGCCGCCACCAGCACCACACCGTTGGCGCAGCGTAGTACGCCCGGCATCACCGGATGCCAGAAGTCCACGCCGGTATCTGTGATGAGCAGGCTGTAGAGCCGCTGCAGCCGATCGTGGACCTGGGTGTAGACCTCGGAGTTGAGTTCTCCGCGCGGACGCACCGAATGTGCGTTGGCGGCAAGCACATCCAGCCCGGTCTCAGAGTTCTGGCCGACGAAGAAGCGCAGGTCGAAGTTGCGCTCGGGTTCGTTCTGCGCCAGGACATCGGCGAAGGTGGACGACGCGGACGGGTCGATCCATGACGCCAGATTGGCCGACTGGCCAGGATCGGCGTCGGTGGCCAGCACCATGTCCTTGCGGCGCAGCTCGGACAGCACCGAACCGAGGGCGGCGGTCATCATCGTCTTGCCGACGCCGCCGTTGCCGCCCAGGACCGCCAGAGAGTGGATGCCTCGCCACGGGGTGCGCACCACGGCGGTGAGCTCGCGAAGTTCAGCCTCCTCGCGGGACTCACCGGGATTGATGGCACCAAAGCTGCCGCGGTACACCCACTTACGCCAACCAACCGAAGCAGGCCGACGCGGCGGGGGCAGAATTTCCGAGCGAAGCTGGGCCCCCAATGCGTCGCCGATGGCCGGAGGGAGATCGACGCGCGGATCGTGGGGCGGCACGGCGTCCACGATGGACAGCGGGCCGCGCGGTGGCAGTTGCAAGGGCGGTGGCAGAGGCCGCAATTCGGGCTGCTGCTGTGCGGCTGCCTCCGCGCGCTGCCGTTTGGCGTGTGCACCTAGCTTGATGGGGATGATGGGTCCGGTCCGGTCGAGGATCTCCTCCTCGGAGCCGTCCGCCGGGGAATCGTTGGGCGCACTCACGACAATCTCCTCCTCCACCAGAAGCCGTTTGGCCCCAGCGCTCCGACACTTTCGTTCTGCATCGCGGGCAGCATGAGACCCGTCGCATTCGCAGTCTCTTATGGCGGTTGCGCGGTTGGCGAGGGCCGTTACCCACCCGTGTCTGAATCGGCATCAAATGGGATGAGGTTGGTACGCACTCGGTACCGGCGCTAAATCAGCAGGTCACATCCACGTACATGGTCTTGGTGGTTGTGGTGGTGGTGAAGACGCCCGGACGCTTGTTGCTCGGCAGGCCGTAATCGGACCGAGTGGTGGTCTGCCCGGGGCGCACGCTGCTGGCGGTGCACTGAGTGAGGGCCTTGGATCCGGTCTTGCTGACGATCACGTTGTATCCCTGTGCCTGAAGCTCGCTGACGGTCTGCTGGGCGTTGGAGCTGTCGGTCTGGGCGGACGCGGTGCCGAGGGCGAAACCGAGGGGCGCGAGCGCGAGAGCGGCGGCGGCGGTTCCGGCGATGATGTACTTCTTCATGATTTCTCCTGTGCCAGTTGATCTTTGAGTTGGTTCACCGGGTTGCTTGGTGTTACTTCAACGATGCGGCGTGGGAGCCGGAATGTCTGTCGGGCGATCGCCTGATGCGGGGGAGGATCTTGATGTCCACCAATTGGGGGACACGCGCGGATTTGGCGTGCCAAGCTTGCGTTTGTGCAGGTGAGCGCCGGGCTCGTGCGGGTGGTGGTCGGCGATGACCACCCCCTCTTTCGTGAGGGCGTGGTGCGGGCGCTGACCGGCAGCGGCCAGATAGAGGTGGTGGCGGAGGCCGAGGATGGTGCCGGCGCGCTCGCGCTGATCAGGGAGCACCTGCCCGATGTGGCGCTTGTCGACTACCGCATGCCCGAGCTCGATGGAACACAGGTGGCTGCCGCCGTGCGCCGCGATGAGCTGCCCACCCGGGTGCTCTTGTTATCCGCACACGATGATGCGGCGATCGTCTATCACGCGTTGGAGGAAGGCGCCGCGGGCTTTCTGTCGAAGGAGTCCACGCGCGCGGAACTGGTCAGCGCGGTGCTCGACTGCGCGCGGGGCCGCGACGTGGTGACCGCGAGCCTGACAGCCGGCCTGGCCGGTGAGATCCGCAAACGCGCACAACCGGCAGGTCCGTCGCTGAGCGCCCGTGAACGGGAGGTGCTGCGGATGATCGCCGACGGACTCACCGTGCCCACCATCGCCAAGCAGCTGTTCCTGGCCCCGTCCACCGTGAAAACCCACGTGCAGCGGCTGTACGAGAAGCTGGGTGTCGGCGACCGTGCCGCCGCGGTGGCCGAGGCCATGCGGCGCGGATTGCTTGAGTAGCCGTGGCGATCGGACTGGACCGGATTGCCGACTACTTCACCGCCGAACCCATGCGCGTTTCGGCTTGGCTGCGGTTGCCGCTGATCGTGCTGATCGTGCTGCTGGGGTCGAACCCGAACATCGAGATGTGGCACGTCGGGGTGTATTACGCGGTGCTCGCGGTGTACACCGTGTCTGCGTTCGTCTGGGTGGTGATCGCGGTTCGCGGACACGTCCCGCTATGGGTGGCCCCCGCCGCCACGGCTGTCGACATCGCCGCCGTGGTGGCGCTGTGCGTGGCCTCCGGTTACGGCACGTCGGAATTGCTCCCGGTGTTCTTCCTGTTACCCGTCTCGGTGGCCTTTCAAGAGCGGCCCGCCGTCACGGCTATCCTTGGAAGCATCACCGCTGCAGGGTATTTGGGTGTATTGGTGTTCTACACCAGGAATGGCAATATCGACAGCATCCCCGGCGACGAGTACGTGACGGTGGCGACATTGCTGTGGTTGGCCGCCGCCACTGCGGGAATGTGCTTCGTCCTCAAACGGCGCTCCGAACACGTGGGGCAGCTGTTGCACACACGCGAGCAGCTGGTCCTGGAAGCGATGCGGGCCGATGAGCGGCATAACCGCGAGGTCGCCGAACAACTGCACGACGGTCCGTTGCAGAACCTGCTTGCGGCGCGCCTGGAGATCGAAGAAGTGCTTGAACGCCAACCGGATCCGATACTGCAGGCGGTGCACTCCTCCCTGCGGGAGACGGCGGCGGAGCTCCGGGGTGCGGTGTCCTCACTGCACCCGCAGGTGCTCGCCGAGCTGGGATTGACGGCGGCGATCCGCGAACTGGGCCGACAGTGCGCGGCGCGGGGTACAGCGGAGGTCAGCACCGCACTGCAAGAGGTGGGCAGTCTCCCGGTGCAGCCGTTGGTATACCGCGCGGCCAAGGAGCTGTTGACCAACGCCGTGAAACACGGGCGTGCCAAGAACATTCACGTCGAGCTGACTCGGGACGGGAATCTTCTGACGCTCGTGGTCGCTGACGACGGCAGGGGCTTCGATCCGCGCGGACTCAGCTCGTCGGTCGCCGACGGGCATATCGGGCTGGCCTCGTTGACGGTTCCGATCGCGGCCAGCGGCGGCAACGTCGAGATCGTGTCGGCGCCGGGTGCGGGCACCAGGGTGTCCGTCACGGTGCTCGCCGATATGGCAGCGTAAGGGGGACGCTCGGTACCGAGAGCGGGTCCTCGACAGATGGAGAACAGGTGTACGACCTCGTCATCATCGGTTCCGGCAGTGGAAACTCCTTGCCCGACGACCGCTTCGCGGATCAGGAGATCGCGATCGTCGATCGCGGCGTGTACGGGGGTGCTTACGGCGGCACCTGCCTGAATGTCGGATGCATACCCACCAAGATGTTCGTCTATCCCGCGGACCTGGCCGACGAGGCGCGTGACGGCGCCCGGCTCGGTGTGGACAGCTCGGTGAGCGGGACCCGCTGGGCCGATATCCGCGAGCGTGTGTTCGGTCGGATCGACCCGATCGCGGCGGGTGGGCTGCGCTACCGCGTCGAGGACTGCCCGAACATCACCGTCTTTCGGCAGGAGGCGCGATTCGTCGCGCCGGGAGCCGATGCCGACGGCGACCCCGTTCATCGGCTCCGGCTGGCGGACGGCACCGTCCTGGAGGCCAGACAGGTGGTGATCGCCGCGGGATCGCGCCCGGTTATCCCGGCTGTGATCGCCGAGAGCGGCGTGGACTTTCACACCAATGACGACATCATGCGTCTGCCGGAATTACCCGATCGTGTGGTGATTGTCGGCAGCGGCTTCATCGCCGCCGAATTCGCGCATGTATTCAGTGGCTTGGGTTCGGCGGTGACGGTGATCGCGCGCGGCCCGAGGCTGCTGCGCGCCCAGGATGAGACGATCTCGCAGCGTTTCACCGAGGTGGTGTCGGCCCGGTGGGATGTGCGGCTGAACACGGAAGTGGTGGCGGCGCGCGAGATCGGCACCGGTGGAGTCGAATTGGAACTCACGGACGGATCAACGGTGACGGGCGATGTGCTGCTGGTCGCCACCGGACGTACCCCCAATGGTGACCAGCTGGATGTGGCGGCGGCGGGATTGACGCTCGACGAAGGGGGACGCGTCCCCGTCGACCAGTATCAGCGCACCCCGGTGCGCGGCATCTATGCCCTGGGCGATGTGAGTTCGCAGTATCTGCTCAAGCATGTCGCCAATCACGAAGCGCGGGTGGTGCAGGCGAATCTGCTTTCCGGGTGGGACTCGCCGACCACCGCCAGTGACCACCGGTTCGTGCCGGGTGCGGTGTTCAGTCGCCCGCAGGTGGCGTCGGTCGGACTGACGGAGGACCAGGCGCGACAGCGCGGGATCGACGTAGCAGTCAAGGTTCAGACATACGGCGACGTCGCCTACGGCTGGGCGATGGAGGACACCGAGGGCTTGTGCAAGCTGATCGCGGATCGCGCGACGGGCCTGCTGGTCGGCGCGCACATCGTCGGCTATCAGGCATCGGCGCTGATCCAGTCGTTGATCACCGCGATGAGCTTCTCGATTCCGGTGCGCGAGATGGCGCGCGGGCAGTACTGGATACACCCGGCACTACCCGAGCTGATCGAGAATGCGCTACTGGGACTGGAGCTTTAGCTCAGCCGGCCATGAACTCGTCATAGGCAGAGGCGAGGCCTGCGGGTAGCACCGTGACATTGCATTCGCGCTGGGCGTTGCCGATCGGGGCGAGAATGCCGCGTAACTCGTGGTACTCGGTGGGATGAGCGGTGAAGTACGTACGGATGTCGGCGGCCGCTTCGGGCCGGGACTGATTGGGGGCGGCATCGAACACCGCCCGCGCGCCCGGGTGGCTGTCGAGGTAACTGCGTGTCGCCGACGTGGTGGTTCCCACGGTGTCGGACAGTCTCTCTTGGCTGCAGTCCGGCGCCGTGAATGCGCTGGGAGCCGTGACGACGGCGGCGAATCCTCCGAAGAGGCTGATCGCGCCGGTGAGGGCTATCTGGCGTGTGCGTACGTTCTGGAGCTTCATGGCAACTCTCTTTGGGTCAGTCGTGCACTGATCCCCGACCTTGTTCCCCGGCCCTTGTTTACACAGTACGCTTAACCGCCGCGAGGTCAACCGACCAGCGGAATCTCCGCGGCGATGCTGTCCAGCAGCGCCGGATAGCGCTTGGCCTCCTTGTGGTTGCCTGGCTTACCGCTGCTGACGACACCGACGGATAGGGCACGTGCGGGATCGGCCCAGACGGCGATGTCCACCAACCCGGTATGTCCGAACGCTGCCGGAGAGTTGCGGCCGAATGGGCCGAATCGTTTGGAGCCCAACATGTATCCGGTACCCCAGCGCATCGGCATGCCGCCGGTCGCCATATCGGGGCGCAGGCGCCGGGCAGGTGCCGCGGCGGCCCGGATGGTCTCGGGAGACATGATCCGTACGCCATCGAGTTCCCCTCCCCGACACAGCATCTCGGCGAATCGGCACAGCTCGTTCGCGGTGGATACGGTGTTGGACGACGGCACCACACCGGTGAGGAAGAACGGCTGGTTCGACATCGGGATGATCTCGTGCATGGTGCCACCAACCACTGCCCGGAAGGCCGCGCGCATGGGCGCGGGCAGCGGCTTGCCGGTGGGATGGCTCGGTGCCACCAGCGGTACGTCCTCCGGCGCGACACCGTAGTTGGTCCACCGGAACCCAAGGGGATCAAGGATTTCCGTGGCAAGGATGTCGCGGATGCTCTTGCCAGTCGCGCCCAGAACGATCTCGCGCACCAGCGGTCCCCAGGTGAGCGCGTGGTACATGTGCACCAGGCCCGGACGGTAGAGCGGGCGCAGCTGGCCGAGCTGCTCGCGGGTGTACTCGCTGTCATCCATCCGGGTGACGTCCGGCCGCGGTCCGGTGGGCACCGGAATGCCCGCGCTGTGCGTCATCACGTGACGGATGGTGATGCGATCCTTGCCGCGGCTGGTGAAGGTGGGCAGGTACTCGCAGACACGGTCGTCGAGCGATAGCGCACCGCGTTCGATCAGCAGGTGGACCACCGTCGTCGAGACGGCCTTGGCGGCCGAGTACACGCAGAACGGTGTGTCGGTGGTGACGGGGATCTTCTCGGCGTCGGCCGCATCGGTGGGAGCATTGCCCCAGCCATGTCCGATGGCACGGTTGAGGATCACTTTTCCCTTGTGCCGCAGAGACACCTGAATCGCCGGGTGCATACCTGCCTGGTACCAGTACCGGGCCGCCTGCCAGATCCGTTCGACGGCGGCCGGGTCGATCCCGGAGTGGTCCTCGGCCTGATCGCCGCTGCCGATGTTCGTCACCGAGTCCAGGTCTGCCGGAACTCGTATCCGTCCGTCGTCAGTCATGGTGCCCTTTCGCCGAGTGGGAATCTCACGAGGAAATTCCGACCAAATGCCTCGCCAGATTCCCATTCGACGTTAGCGGCCCGGGCGGGGTCAGATCAGAAGCCCAGGTCGCGCCCGATGAGCTCCTTCATGATCTCGTTGGAGCCTGCCCAGATCTTGGTGACGCGGGCGTCCATCCAGGCCCGCGCGACCCGGTACTCCTTCATGTAGCCGTAGCCGCCGTGCAGCTGGACGCAGGCGTCGATGACCTCGTTCTGCACCTGCGAGGACCACCACTTGGCCTTCGCGGCGTCTATCGCCGAGAGCTCACCCTTGCTGTGCGACAGCACACCTTGATCGACATATACCTGTGCCGCTTCGAGTTTGGTGACGAGCTCGGCGATGAGGAACTTGTTGTACTGCAGGCTGCCGATCTGCTGACCGAACGCCTTGCGCTCCTTGGCGTACTCGATCGTCTCCTCCAGCACGCCAGCCGCGTGGGCGATGTTGGCGACCGCACAGCCCATGCGCTCCTGGGGCAGGCGCTGCATCATCGAGATGAAGCCCTGGTTTACCTCGCCGATCACATTGTCGGCGGGCACCCGCACATCGGTGAAGAACAGTTCGGCGGTATCGGCCTCGGGCTGGCCGACCTTGTCCAGCTTGCGTCCGCGCTCAAAGCCTGGCATGCCCTCTTCGACGGCGAACAAGGTGATGCCCTTGGCCTTCAGCTCGGGGGCCGTGCGCGCGGCGACGACGACGAGATCGGCGCGGGCGCCGTTGGTGATGAACGTCTTGGAGCCGTTGATGACCCAGTCGTCACCGTCCTTGACCGCGGTGGTCTTGAGGGCAGCCAGATCGGAGCCACCCGAAGGTTCTGTCATGCCGATGGCGGTGATCATCTCGCCGCTACAGAATTTCGGCAGCCAGCGCTGCTTCTGCTCATCGGTGGTCAGCTCGACCAGGTATGGCGCGACGATATCGAAATGGATGGACATCGAAGAGGCCAGCGCCGCGCTGGAGCGGGACAGCTCCTCCTGCAGAACCGCGTTGTAGCGGTAGTCGCCGGCGCTGCTGCCTCCGAACTCCTCGGGCACGTCGAGCCCCAGGTAGCCCTGCTTGCCGGCCTCCAACCACAGCTCGCGGTCGATGTAGCGCTGCTCGATGAAGTTCTCGGCGCGCGGCTCGACGTGGCGCTGCACGAATGCCTTCACGGACTCCCGGAACGCGTCGTGGTCCTCGGTGTAGATAGTGCGTTGCATGGTGTTATCGAAGCACGCGTCTAAATCCGCGTGCTGAGGTGTTCGGTGGGGTGGTAGGCATGGAGACCATGAAGCTGCTCGCCGTTGCCGCTCTCGCCGTCCTCGTCGCGGGATGTACCGCCCCGTCGGAGGAGCCCGAACAGCACGAACACGGGAACTCGCTGACTGCCCCGGTGGCGGGCGATCCGGTATGGACGCAGCCGCGTGCACCCATCCGCGTGCACGGTGACACCTATTACGTCGGGACAGAGGGCATCAGTTCGGTGCTGGTTCGGACCGACGATGGTCTGATCCTTCTGGATGTGGGCATGCCACAGTCGGCCCCCCAGGTGGAGGACAACATTCGCACGCTGGGATTCGCCGTCGAGGACGTGAAGTACGTGCTGTCCTCTCATACCCACGTCGACCACGCGGGCGGTATTGCAGCGGTGGTCCATGACAGCGGCGCCACGGCGGTATCGAGCCCCCTCGGCGCCCAGTCGCTGCGCGCCGGGCACGTGTCTGCCGATGATCCGCAGGCCTCCGATACCGCGAACGCCGCCTTCCCCGCCGTTGAACGAGTTCGGGAGGTGGCCGACGGGGAGGTGTTGAAGCTCGGAAATGTCTCGGTGACAGCCCATTTCACGCCGGGCCACACACCTGGCGGTGTCAGCTGGACCTGGAAATCGTGTGAGGGCGTGCGGTGCTTGGACATGGTCTACGCCGACAGCCTCAATGCCGTCGCCACCGGCAACTACCGATTTGTGCCCGGTCACGTGTCGAGGTTCCGCCAGAGCATTCAGACGGTGCGCGCGCTGCCCTGCGACATCCTGTTCTCCGTGCATCCCGAACAAGCGGATGACATCACGAAGTTGAACAGGCTCGCGGTGCAACGTGACCCGAACCCGATGATTGACCCGACGGCGTGCGGGACGCTTGCCAACAAGTTCGACGCAAAGCTGGACGAGCGGATCGCCGAGGAACAGGCGGGCCGTTAGACCGGATCCCGCATCCGGTGACGGCGGTCGCGCACGAGCCCTCGACGTGACGCTGAACACCCCGTGAAGTGCCCTTTTCGGCTTGCGATAGCTACTCGCATCATCTTAGATACATGTTGTGTCTATCATTCGTACGGCCCCCATCTCCGCAAGTGAAGAGGCATATCGCTGCGTCAAGGAGCGCATCCTCAGCGGTGACATCCCCGGAGGCGAGCTGCTGAGCGAAGGCGAGATCTCGGCGCGGATGGGATGCAGCCGCACCCCGGTACGCGAGGCTTTCCTGCGGCTCGAAACCGAAGGCTGGCTGCGGCTCTATCCCAAGCGTGGGGCCCTGGTGGTGCCCATCACCCCCGAGGAACGGCGGCATGTGGTCGACGCGCGCCGCGTCGTGGAGAGTGCGGCGGCCGCGCGCATCGCCGAGCGGGGCGCGTCTCAGGCACTCCTGTCTGACCTGTCCGCACTCATCGACGTGCAATTGGGCCGTGCCGCGCAGGGCGATGCCGCGGGTTTCGCCGCGGCCGATGTGGACTTTCACCGCGCGATCGTTGCCAAGCTGGGCAACCCGCTGCTGGAGAACTTCTACGACAGTCTTCGTGAGCGCCAGCGTCGGATGGCGGCCGCCGCCATCGGGGTAGACCCGGTGCGGGTCGCGCGGTCAGTTGCCGGGCACCGCGCGCTGGTGGACGCGCTTGCGGCGGGCGATGCGCCACGCTTCAGCGTCGAGCTGGTCGAGCACATGAAAGTGGTGACCGAGCGTGACTAGCCGGTTGTTGTCGCGGCTGGCGCCTTGGCAGCGGGTAGCGCTCGCGATGTTCGGAATTGCTTGGGGCGGTAACGAATTCACCCCCTTGCTGGTGATGTACCGGCAGGCCGGGCAGTCCGCGGCCTCCGTCGACACGCTGCTTTTCGCCTATGTGCTGGGTATCGTCCCGGCGCTCTTCCTGGGCGGGCCTCTCTCAGATCGCTACGGCCGACGCGCGGTGATGCTGCCCGCGCCGTTCATTTCGATGGCGGGGTCCTTGGTGCTGGCGCTGGGCGCACAGCACTTCGCGCTGCTCTTTACGGGGCGCGTGCTGTCCGGTATCGCGCTGGGCCTGGCGATGGCCGCGGGCAGTTCATGGGTCAAGGAACTGTCGGCTCCCCCGTTTGACCGTGCCGGCGCCGGTGCGCGGCGCGGGGCGATGAGCCTGACGGCGGGATTCGCGCTGGGTGCGGCCGTGGCCGGGGCATTGGCGCAGTGGGGCCCCTGGCCGCAGCACCTGGCGTTCCTGGTCAATATCACCATCACGATTCCCGGTGCGGTGCTGGCTCTCTCGGTTCCGGAATCTGCGGCCGAGCGTGCACCGGGACGGCTGCTGGACGATCTCAAGATCCCCGCTGCCCGGCGCCGCCGGTTCCTGTTCGTCGTTATGCCGTTGGCGCCGTGGGTGTTCGGCTCGGCGGCGGTGGCCTACGCGGTGCTACCGACGCTCATCGCGCCGACGCTTCCGGGCGACCGCATCGCGTTCTCGGCGCTGTGCTGTCTGGTGTGTCTGGGCTGCGGATTCGCCGCACAGATGTTCGCGCCCAGGATCGACCGGGCAGGTACTGCCCGGCTTGGCATCATCGGGTTGGTGCTGATCGCTTCGGGGATGGCGCTGGCCGCGCTTGCCGCGTACTCGCTCACCATCCCGCTGGTCCTGATCGCCGCACTGGTGCTGGGCGCGGGATACGGAACAGCACTGGTCAGCGGGCTGCAGGAGGTGAACCGGATCGCCGGGCCCACGGACCTGGCCGGCCTCACCGCCGTCTTCTACGGACTGACCTACCTGGGCTTCGGAGTGCCGATGATGCTGACGGTGATCAGCGGCGCACTACCGGCGCTGACGCATCCGGTGTTGCTCGGTGGCGGAGCAGTGCTCGCGACGATCTGTGCGGCGGTGGTGGCGATGAACTCGCGTACCGATATCTGTGAACGGCCGCACGTCGAGGCGGTGCAGGCCGAAGGAACGCTTCAGTCGGCACTGCGTTAGCGGAGGGACGGATAAGCTCTCGCAGCATGATCATCGCAGGGTTGGTACTGACGGGAATCGCAGCGCTCATCCACGTCTACATCTTCTATCTGGAATCGATCACGTGGACCAGCGAGAAGACCCGGAAGGTGTTCGGTGTCCGCACTGCGGAGGAAGCCGAGATCACCAAACCGCTTGCCTTCAACCAGGGTTTCTACAACCTGTTTCTTGCCATCGCCATCGCGGTGGGGACGGTGTTGTGGGCGCGTGGTTGCACATCGGTCGGCGCGACACTGGTCTTCACGGGCGCGGGGTCGATGGTCGCCGCCGGGCTGGTGCTGTTGATCTCGTCGCCGGACAAGGCGTCGGCCGCGCTGAAGCAGCTGGTACCGCCGCTTCTCGGGATCGTTGTTCTGGCCGTGGGATTGGCGCTCTGACCGTTTAGAACGGGTCGGGTCCGGTTGCCACCGGACGCTGCGTGTCACTCGACCACTCCGACCAGGACCCGGGGTAGAGGGCGGCGTCGTATCCCGCGATGGCCAAGGCGGCGATCTGATGTGTCGCGGTGACACCCGACCCGCAGTACACGGTGACGACGGGGCTGTGTGCGACGCCGAGCGCGCCAAAGCGTTCACGAAGTTCGGCAGCGGATCGGAAGGTGCCGTCGGCATTGAGGTTCTCAGCAGTGGGCGCGGAGATGGCGCGCGGAATGTGCCCGGCACGCGGATCGAGTGGTTCCTCGTCTCCGCGGTAGCGCGCAGCAGCGCGGGCGTCCAGAATTTGGATGTCCCCCCACTTCGATTGGATGGCGACCTCGGCGATATCGACGGAGGCCACACCGTCCAGCGAAGAGATGGTGACCGCGCCGGTCTCGGTGACAACCTCTCCCGTCTCCACGGGGCCGCCGAAGCGCTGCCAGGCCGACCAGCCGCCGTCGAGAATCCGAACGTCGGTGATTCCGGCGGCGCGCAGCAGCCACCAGGCGCGCGAGGCCGCCTGACCGTTCCAGTCGTCGTAGACGACCACGGCGTCACCACTGTTGAGGCCCCAGCGGCGGGCACTGGCCTGAAAAGCCTCGGGCGTCGGCAGTGGATGGCGGCCGCGACCCGTCGCCGAGTGGTCGGCGAGGTCGGCATCGAGATCGACGAAGACCGCGCCGGGAAGGTGGCCTTCCAAATAGGCCGGGTGGCCGTCGGGGGCCATGACGGTCCAGCGCACGTCGAGTAGCCGGACCTCGGAGAGGCGGGCGGCGAGGTCGGCCGCCGAGATGAGCACGTCCATACCGAAACGGTACCGCCGATCAGGGCTATCGCTGCGTGCTGCCCGCGTCCACCGGCAGGCTCACCGAGGTGATGTAGCGCGCCTCGTCGGAGGCCAGAAACAGCGACGCGTTAGCGATATCGAGCGGCTCCACCCATGGCACGTCGAGCAGGTTCATGGTCTTGGCCGCATGAGCGAACTCTTCCCGAGTCGGCTCCTCGAGGTCGGGCCGGAACATCCGTCGCACGTTGTCGTTCTGGATCATCGGGGTATCTACGTTGGTGGGATGGACGGTGTTGACGCGAATCTTGTGCGGTGCCAACTCCGATGCCAGTGAACGCATGAGCCCCACCACTCCGTGCTTGGCCGCGACGTAATGCGAAACCCCGATGAGGCCACGCAATCCGGCGATCGAGCTCACCAGCACCATTGAGCCGCCGCCACGGGTGATCAGGTGCGGAATCGCGGCGCGGGTGGTGTGCCAGACTCCGGTCAGGTTGACGTCGAGCATGGTCTGCCACACGCTTTCGGTCATCTCGGTGATCATGCTGCGCGACGTGATTCCGGCGGTGGCACACACGACGTCCAGTCCACCGAATGAGGTAACCGCATCGGTGACAAAGGTTTCCAGTGCCCGGAGGTCGCGCACGTCGACGACCCCCGGAATGACCCGCCGGCCGTAGGACTCCACCAGGTCGGCAGTCCGATCGAGGTCTGCGCGCACCGCGGGCGGCGTGACGGTGGTGTGCACCGGCGCACAGATGTCGAGGGCTATGACATCGGCGCCCTCCTGAGCGAAGCGCACCGCCTGTGCGCGCCCGATACCGCGGGCCGCACCCGTCACGAGGGCAATCTTGCCCGCCAATCGTCCAGTCACGTGATGCCTTATGCCTTCTGCGTCAATCCGGCGTCGACCACCAGCTGTGTGCCGGTGATGTAGCGCGCCTCGTCGGAGGCCAGGAAGACCACCGCATTGCTAATATCCACCGCCTCCACCCACGGCACCGGCAACAGGGTGCGCGCCGCCAGGGCCTCAGCGGCGTCCTGTTCGGTGGGGTGTTGCAGGTCCGGGCGCAGGCGGGCGATGACCTCAGGATTGAGGATCATCCCGGTGTTAACGGCACCCGGGTGCACAGTATTGACCCGGATGCCCAGCGGTCCAAGCTCATTGGCCGCAGTGCGGGCCAGACCCACCACAGCATGCTTACTCGCGGTGTAGTGGGCCGTGTGCGGGGTGCCCTTGAGTCCGTTGGTGGAACTGATGACCACGACCGATCCGCCGGTCGTCAGGTGCCGCACTCCCGCCTGGATGGTGTGCAGGACCCCCGTCAGATTCACGTCGAGCGACCGACGCCAGGCGTCTTCGGTGAGTTCCCATGATGGGGAGAGGCTTTCGTAGATCCCGGCGTTCGCGACGACGATGTCCAGCCGGCCCAGCACCTCCACCCCGACGTCGACGGCCTGCGTGAGCGACTCTGGGTCGCGGACATCGGCGAAGGCGGGTACGCAGCGGCGGCCGCGGTACTCGACCTCTTTGACGGTGTCGGCAAGCTCGCTGGAGCCGGGCAGGTCGATCGCGATGACCTCCGCGCCTTCCTCCGCAAGGCGCTCACAGTGTGTGCGTCCCATGCCCTTTGCGGCACCGGTGACTACTGCAACCCGCCCCGAGAGCCGTGTCATGCGCCGCCCCTGCTGAGAGCGAAGCCCTTGTACCCGCTGGCGGCAACATCTGCGCAGATGGTTCCGTACACGCCGAAGCCGCCGATGAATGGCATGAAAACCCTTGGCTTGCCGGGGATGTTCGCGCCGAGGTACCAGGAATTGGCCTGCGGGAACATGGTGGAGGCGGCGCGTTCATTACACTCGGCCACCCAGTCGCTGACTGCCTGCGCCTGCGCCTCCACGGTCGAGAAGCCTTGTTCTGTCATGTGATTCAGTAGATCGCCGATCCAATCGACATGTTGTTCGGCGCCCAGCACCATGTTGGCCAGTACCGAGGGGCTGCCCGGCCCGGTCACGATGAACAGGTTGGGAAATCCGTCGACCCCCAGACCCAGGTAGGTGCGTGGACCCGCCCGCCAGGTGTCCGCGAGCGGCCGTCCGCCGCGCCCCCGGATGTCGATCCGGTTCAGGGAGCCGGTCATGGCATCGAATCCGGTGGCGAACACGAGCATGTCAAGAGCGTAATGCTTTGTGGAGGTGGTGATTCCGTGTACTTCGATCGAGTTGATGGGGTTGGCGCGGAGATCCACCACGTGCACGTTGTCGCGGTTATACGTCTGAAAGTAGTTGGTGTCTGTGCAGATTCGCTTCGTTCCGATGGGGTGGTCCGTGGGGATCAGGATATCGGCGACGGCGGGATCGTCGATCACGGCGCGTACCTTTTCCTCGAAGAAGCCCCGGGCCTCGTCGTTGGCTCGGATGTCAGTTGTTTGATCTGGGAAGGTCTTTCCGAACAGGACGCCGCCGAGATTCCAGCGCTTCTCGAACACGGCGCGTCGTTCTTCGGCGCTGATTTCCAGCGTCTTCTCGGGGTGAGCTTGATGCGGGGAGCCGCCGCCACTTTCCCGCGACTGTCTGCGACGCTCGTCGTAGGTGTCCTTCACCTCGGCGCGACGCTCGGGGGTGATGTCGGTATTACCGGCGGGCACACTGTAATTGGCGGTGCGTTGAAAGACGAAGAGCTCCTTGGCGGTCTGGGCGGCGATCGGGACCAGTTGGATGCCCGATGACCCTGTGCCGATGACCCCGACTCGCTTGCCGGCGAAGTCAACACCGGCCGCCGGCCAGTGTCCGGTGTGGTACAGCTCGCCGGTGAATGCGTCACGGCCGGGGATATCGGGCATGTTCGCGGTGGACAACGCACCGGTGGCCATCACGCAGAATCGCGCGGTCACCTGATCACCTCGGTCGGTACGCACCGACCACTGCATCTGGTCCTCGTCGAGTATCGCCGACGTGACCCGGGTACCGCACCGGATATCCCGGCGCAGGTCGAATCGGTCGGCGACGTGATTGATGTAGCGCAGTATTTCCGCCTGGGTGGCGTACTTCTCGGTCCAGTCCCAATCCTGTTGCAGTTCATCGGAAAAGGAGTAGGAGTAGTCGACGCTCTCCACATCGCAACGAGCGCCTGGGTACCGGTTGAAGAACCAGGTGCCGCCCACGTCCGGGCCCGCTTCGAACACGATGACGGATAGGCCCTGAGACCGCAGACGCTGCAGGGCGTACAGGCCGGCGAAACCGGCGCCGACCACCACCACATCGAAGTTCTTCACGATGGGTCACGCTAAAGCGCGCGAACCACACCCCTGGGCGCCGTTCCCAGTGACCGGTCAATCGGATCCAACGGACCGCTGATCGGGAAAACAACCGATAGGGATGCCGTGACCGGCGCACTATCAAGCGCATGACCGAACGCGTAATCGATCGCATCAACGATCTCGCTGACCAGCTGCGTGAGCAGGCGTGGGAGGCGGAGAAGCTGGGCACGCTGCCCGATGAGACCGCAAAGATGCTCAGGGCTGCCGGACCCATCCGGCTGCTTCAGCCCAAGAAGTACGGCGGCTACGAGGTGCACCCCCGCGAGTTCTCCGAGACCGTCATGGCCACCGCCGCATTGGATCCCGCCTCCGGCTGGATCTGCGGTGTCGTCGGCGTGCATCCGTGGCAGGTCGCCTTTGCCGACCCCCAGGTCGCCGAGGAGATGTGGAGTGACGACCAGGACATCTGGATGGCCTCCCCCTACGCGCCGACAGGGGTGGCCAAGCCGGTGGACGGCGGCTACATCTTCAACGGACGGTGGCAGTTCAGCTCCGGCACCGATCACTGCGACTGGATCATCCTGGGTGCTCTACTCGGCGACGCGGACGGCACGCCCATCATGCCGCCGAAGATGCTGCACATGATTCTGCCGCGGACGGATTACCGCATCGTCGAGGACTCCTGGAATGTGGTGGGGCTGCGTGGCACCGGTTCCAAGGACATCGTCGTCACGGATGCGTTCGTGCCGACCTATCGCGTGATGGACGGCGACGAGGTGATCGACGGCACCGCGCAGCGCAATGCCGGCATGACCGACACCCTGTACCGGATGCCGTGGTCGACGATGTTCCCGCTGGGTATCAGCTCGGCGGTAATCGGTATCGCCGAAGGCGCGCTGGCCGCGCACTTGGACTATCAGCGCGAGCGGGTCGGGGCGCAGGGCACGGCGGTCAAGGACGATCCGTACGTGCTCTTCGCGATCGGCGAGGCCGCCGCGGATATCAACGCCGCCCGCCAGGAGATCCTGGCGAATGTCGACAAGATTTGGGACATCGTCGATTCCGGTAAGGAGGTGACGTTCGAGGACCGGGCCGCGGGTCGTCGCACGCAGGTGCGCGCGGCGTGGCGCGCGGTGATGGCCGTCGATCAGATCTTCTCCCGCTCCGGTGGTAACGCGATGCGTCTGGACAAGCCGTTGCAGCGCTATTGGCGCGATGCGCATACCGGGCTCGCTCACGCAATTCATGTGCCCAGCACCGTGTTCCACGCGTCGGCGCTGAGCGCGCTGGGCATCGAGCCGCAGGGCCCGCTGAGGGCGATGATCTGATGCTGAAGAGCTTGGGCTACCTCACCGTCCAGACCCGGGACATGGACCGCTGGCGGCACTTCGCGCTGGGAGTGCTCGGATTCGCCGAAGGAAGTGGAGCCGATCCCGATGCGCTGTATCTACGCATGGATGAACGCGCCGCGCGCATCGCGGTGCTGCCGGGTGATGCCGATCAGGTCGTCACGGTCGGCTGGGAGGTGCGTGACGGTGCGGCGTTGCGTGAGGTTGTGCAGGCAGTCGAGGCCTCCGGCACGGCCGTGAAGCAGCTGTCTGTCGAGGAGGCCGACGCCCGGCGGGTCGAGGAGGTGGTGACCTTCAGCGACCCCGTCGGCACCATCGTGGAGGTGTTCCATGGCCCGGTGCTGGACCACAGCCCGGTGGTGACGCCTTTCGGTGCACGATTCGTCACCGGCGCCCAGGGGCTCGGACATGTGGTGCTGCCGGTCACGGATCTCAACGGCGCCTTCACCTTCTATACCGAAGTGCTGGGGTTCCGGCCACGGGGAGCGTTCCGCATTCCCGCACCGCCGGAGTTCGGCCCGATGCGGGTGCGATTCCTGGGTATCAACGAGCGCCACCACAGCCTGGCGCTCTGCCCAGCACCGCACGGCGGTGCACCGGGGTTGGTGCACGTGATGGTCGAGGTGGACAGCCTTGATGCCGTGGGTCAGGCCCTGGATCGGGTGCTCAAGGACGATTACTCGCTCTCATCCACCTTGGGGCGGCATACCAACGACAAGATGGTGTCCTTCTACGTCCGGGCCCCGGGCGGCTGGGATATCGAGTTCGGCACCGAAGGTATGCGGGTCGACGAAACGTATTACACCGCCGAGGAAATCACGGCGGACAGCTATTGGGGCCACGACTGGTCGGGCAGCGAGCCGCTGGCTGCCATGTAGCTCCTCTCTATCGCTTCCCGACGAACAGACGCTTGGTGCACACGCACCGAGCGTCTGTTCGCGTTGGGGGGGCACGCCGGGTTGTGTCGGCGGACACACCCATGGTACAAACAGTTATATGACTAATAGTCATATGTGACCGAGACCCCAACGCCGTGGGAGGGCACCATGACAACCACTACCGCTGAGCCGGCCACCCCCAGCGCTGTCATCGACCGGGTGTCGCTGCTGCTGGACGCCTTCGACGGCCCGGGCCGCCTCACGCTGGCGCAGCTCGTACGGCGTACGGGTCTTCCCCGCTCATCGGTGCATCGCATGCTGGAGCGGCTGGTGCAGCTGCGCTGGCTGCGACGCGATGGTCGCGACTATGAGCTGGGCACGCGATTGGTCGAGCTCGGATCCCTGGCGGTGCACCAAGACCGGCTGCACGCGGCGGCGCTGCCGATGCTGCACGAGTTGCATCGCGCCACCGGCCTGGTGGTCCACCTGTCGATCCTCGACGGCACGGACGTCGTGTACTTGGAGAAGATCGGCGCGGGGATGGGCGTCGCGGTCGCCACCCGCATCGGCGGTCGCCAGCCGGCGCACTGTACGGCCTCCGGTAAGGCGATCTTGGCCTACCGGGGCGAGACGCTCGACGGTTTCACCGCGTTGGCCCGCAAGACGCGTTACTCCATCGGCTCGGCGGCGCAGCTGCGCCCGGAGCTGGACAAGGTTCGTGGGCACGGCGTGGCCTTTGACCGCGAGGAGTTGCAGCAGGGCATCGGCTGCGTGGCGGCTCCGATCGGCAGCATCGGTGATGCCGTTGCCGCGGTGTCGGTGTCCGGGCCCATGCCGCGTATGACCTTCGATCAGCGACTGGTGGCTCCGGTGCGGATGACGGCCATGGGCATCTGGCGCAATGTCGAGAACGGTCCGACCCGGGTTGCCCCGACCTTGCAGCCGATCCGACCGCTGCGGGGTAGCCCCTCCCCCACCCGCTCTCCGGCGCGTGCTGAGATGACTTCGCGCGCAGTGCAGTACGCGTGACCCTCGATCCACAGATCGCGGCACTACTTCCGGCACTGAATGAGAGTTTTCCGCGCGTCGAAGAAATGACGGGTGCACAAGCACGCGCCGCGATACGTGCCCGATACGCCCCGCCTGCCGAGCCGCTGCCCATGCGTTCGGTGACCGATGAATGTGCTTCCGGGCCCCACGGTGAGATACCGATCCGGGTGTATCGCCCCGATGCGACGGGTCCGCTGCCCATCGTCGTCTTCGCCCACGGTGGCGGATTCGTGTTCTGCGACGTGGACTCTCATGACGGCTTGTGTCGGCGCCTGGCCAACCAGATGCCCGCGGTGGTGGTGTCGGTTGACTACCGACGAGCACCCGAACGCCGGTGGCCGACGGCCGCCCAGGATATGTTTCTGGCAACGTGTTGGGTGGTACGCAACGCCCGCACGCTGGGTGGTGACCCCGAGCGTGTGCTCGTCTGCGGCGACAGTGCCGGCGGCAACCTCGCCGCGGTCGCCGCGTTGATGGCGCGCGACTTGGGCGGGCCGGTACTCGCGGGCCAGATCCTGATCTATCCGGTGCTGGACGCGGATTTCGACACCGATTCCTATCGGCAGTATGCGAACGGTTACTACAACACTCGCGCCGCGATGCAGTGGTACTGGGACCAATACCTACCCGATCAGGCTCTGCGCACGCACCCCTACGCGGCGCCGTTGCGTGCGGATCTGAATCGGCTACCGCCGGCGGTGGTGATCACCGCCCGCTACGACCCGCCGTGTAGCGAGGGTGAGGCCTACGCGCGGGCGTTGAAGCAGGCCGGGGTCCCGGTGCGGTATCGGCGTTACGACAACGCCATTCACGGGTTCATGACAATGCCGAGCCTGGATCTGGCCGGCGCCGCGATCGAGCGGCTATGCCGCGATATCGACGAGCTGCTGGCTTAGGCGCCGTACTCTTCGGCGAGAACGGGCAGCCGTCCGCTGCGTGCGGCATCGAGAATCGAGCCGCGCAGTTCCGGGCAGACCAGGAATAATCCGGTGCAGTCCCGCCGCTGCGGACACCGCGATTCGGCTTCGGCATTCCATTGCACGCTGGTCTGCTGCCAGCTGCTCTTGCGCGCCAGAACCTCTGCGCCACAACGCTGACAGCCCACCGGTACCATCGGTGAGTCCGCCAGACGGTTATCGGCGCGGATCACGAGGATGCGCTCCCGGCCATCGCCGCGAGGTTCTCCTCGATCTGTGACTTCCAGGCCTCCCCGGGGCGGGTGGTGTCCACCTCATACTCGAACCGGTCGGTCATTTCGACGGCCACCTGCTCGGTGTCCACGTAGAACTGCTGATACCAGCGCCGCAGCTGATACACCGGACCGTCCTCCTCGCAGAGCAGCGGATTGTCGATGCGCGCCTTGTTCTTCCAGATCTGCACATCCTGTTCAAACCCGATCTTCACCCAATCGCCGAGTGCGACAGCGGCGCCCATGGCGGCGTCGTCGGGCAGCGCTGGGGACTTCTTGACGATGATTCCGTACTGCAGCACAAAAGAATCTGCGTCAATCGGATAGTGGCAGTTGATGAGGATCGATTGCTGATCGCCTCCGACGAAGTGGTAGGTGAGATCGTCGATCATGAACGAGGGCCCGTAGTACGACGCGACGGACGTCTGCCCGGTCATCTCCACACCCTCGGGGCTCGGCACATCCGGCCGGGATCCACCATTCATGTATTGCGTGGCGACATGACCTTCGAAGATGTTCTTGAAGTAGGTCGGCAGCGCGCCGTGCACGTAGAAGAAGTGCGCCATATCGACCACGTTGTCGACGATCTCTCGGCAATTGGTGTTCACAACCGTTGTGTACCAGTGCCAATCGGTCCACTCATCGCTGTTGGCGCCCTCGATCCGGGGAATCGTGACATCCGACGGGGGCGGGTTCCCTTGTGGGTCATTCCAGATGAACAACATGCCGTCCTGTTCCAGAGTGGTCCAGGTGGCCGTGCGGGCGAGCTTGGGGGTGCGGCGGCTGTACGGCACCTTCTTGCAGCGCCCATCGCCACCCCAGCGCCAGTCATGGAACGGGCAGGCAATCTCATCACCCTTGACCTCACCCTGGCTGAGGTCCCCACCCATGTGCCGGCAGTAGGCGTCCAGGACACTGATCTTTCCCCCGGCGCCCCGGAAGACCACGAGCTTGTGACCGAACGCGTTGACGGAGTGTGGCTTTCCGTCTCCGAAGTCCTTGATGAGGCCTAGACAATGCCAGCCGCGGGCGAACCGGGTGGGCGCCGCGTCCGCCTCGATGCTTCGCACCTGCACAGAATCACGATCGGTATCGGACTGGGCTGTCGTCATGGATTCGTTCTAACAGCGAATTTCTGTCCGCAGCAGGGGGTTGGTCCGCTCACCGGACATCGGTAGTGGCCCCGCGCAGCCGGTGTCCCACTGGGAGGGAATGGGCGGCTACCGCACGGGCACAGCGGCATAGCCTCGCTGCCGTCCACACGAATTCGACGGAGGTATGCACAGATGGCGGCTGCACCCCACGGGCTGATCCCGACCGGAACCGTCGCGGATGACACTGAGGTCGATCTGCTGGTTGTCGGCACCGGGACAGGCATGGCCGCCGCGCTGGCGGCCGCCGAACTCGGATTGTCTGTGCTGATCGTCGAGAAATCGCGTTATGTGGGTGGGTCGACCGCCCGCTCGGGAGGAGCCCTCTGGCTCCCGGCCAGTCCGGTGCTGCGGGCCGCCGGGACGGGTGACACCCGGGAGCAGGCGCGTGCCTACTTGCGATCGGTGGTCGCCGGAAGCGCGCCGGAGGCCCGCAGCGACGGGTTCCTTGAGTACGAATCGGCGACCGTCGAGATGCTGACCCGATTGACGCCCATGCGTTTCACCTGGTGCCGTGACTACGCGGACTATCACCCCGAGGAGCCCGGCGGCAGCCCGGCCGGACGTACGTGTGAATGCCGCCCGTTCGACGCCTCCGTGCTGGGCACGTACCGAAATCGACTGCAACCGGGCGTCATGAAGCCTCCCGCGGTGCCGATGCCCGTGACCAGCGCCGACTATCGGTGGATGAATCTGATGGCGCGACTTCCGCGTAAAGCCTTGCCGCTCATCGTGAAACGAATCGTACAGGGAGTCGGTGGGGTGGTCCTGGGCAGGCGCTACCTCGCGGGTGGCCAGGCACTGGCCGCGGGGCTGTTTGCCGGCGTGCTGCGTATGGGCATCCCGATCTGGACCGGCACACCGCTGGTGCGTCTGGTCACCGACGGCGCACGCGTCAGCGGTGCGGTAGTCACCCATGAGGGCCGCGAGATCACGGTGACCGCCCGCCGCGGCGTGGTGCTCGCGGCCGGCGGCTTTGACCACAACATGGAGATGCGGCACAAATTTCAGTCGGCGGCGCTGGGAGAGAACGTGAGCCTGGGCGCCAACACCAACACCGGCGATGCGCTGAGAATCGGCCAAGATTGCGGAGCGGCAATCGATTCCATGAGCCAGGCATGGTGGTTCCCGGCAGTGTCACCACTGCCTGGCGGCGACGCGAAGGTGATGCTGGCGGAGCGATCGCTGCCGGGATCGTTGATCGTCGATCAGACCGGAAGACGCTTTATCAACGAGGCCATCGATTACATGTCGTTCGGACAGCGGGTGCTGGAGCGAGAGCGCTCGGGTGACCCGGTGGAATCGATGTGGATCATCTTCGACCAGCAGTATCGCAACAGCTATGTCTTTGCGGGCCAGCTTTATCCGCGCATGCCCATACCGGCAGCCTGGTTCGAGGCTGGGATCGCGCACCGTGCCGATAGTTTGGCCGCACTGGCACCCATGGCGGGGATCCCGCAGGACGAATTCCTGGCCACGGTGCGGCGATTCAATGAATCGTCGGCTGCCGGTGACGATATCGACTTCCACCGGGGCCGCAGCGCGTATGACCGCTACTACGGCGATCCGACGGTGACCCCGAATCCGAACCTGCGGCCACTGCACGCCGGGCCCTTCTATGCGGTTCGCATGGTGCTCAGCGACCTGGGTACCTGCGGCGGATTGCGCGCCGACGAGCGCGCGCGTGTACTGCGCGAGGATGGCAGCGTCATGGAGGGGCTCTATGCGATCGGCAACACGGCCGCCAATGCCTTCGGCGCTACCTATCCGGGCGCGGGGGCCACGATTGCCCAGGGGCTGGTGTATGGCTACATCGCCGCGCAAGATGCGGCGGTACGGTGACTACTCCGACGTATCTTTTTGCGTAGAAAGCTTTTCGGCGTCTACCTGCTTTTCGACCTCGCGCCAGTAACCCGGCACGAGGCGAGGCGTTCCGCCATCCGGGTCGGCTGTGTCGAACTCCTCGGCGGCCTCGGCGAGATCGTCGATCATCATCAGTGCGAGATCGCGCTCGGCAGCGTAGTAGCGCTCGGCCCACTTGAGCGCCACGCGTGAGTACGCCCAGGCGGGCTGGGCCGCCGCGCCGTCCGCATCCAGTGCCGCGCGCCGTTGCATGTTCTCGGAGTGCTCGATATGTCGTTCCAGAATCTCCTTGAGCCTCGCCGGATCGGTCAAGTGTCCCTGCATGACGCGCAGCACCACACTGTGTTTGAGGACCTGTGGCTCGGCGGGAGTTTCATTGGCCCACTGGCTCATGGCCGCCATGCCCGCCGGAGTGATCTTGTACAGCCGACGGCTGCGGGCGCCGTTGTCGTGATCCACCCGGGAGGTGGCATATCCGATCTTCTCGAGTTTCCTCAGCTCCGAATAGATCTGGCTGAAAGAGGGGCTCCAGTAGAAGTAGCTGATACTCCAGTCCGCCCACTTCTTGATGTCATAGCCGGAGACCTCTTCCTCGTAGGAGAGCATGCCGAGGATGGTCCAGCTGGTGGCAGCAAGATTTGGTTCGTCGGGCGAACTGGTTGCTGCCATCGGTTAAGGGTAGCAACGTGGGATGCCGGCGAGGGTGCTCCGGGGCCGCTCAGCGGGAGGACGGGGACTGTGTCAACATGGCTGATATGGATCAGCAGGAATGGCAACCGCTCGGCGCGTTGGTGTACCGCGTGTCGGCGGCCTTGCGTTCGGAGATTGCGGAGGCGTTGGCGCCGCTGAATCTGCCATTCCCGCAGTACGTGTGCATGAGGGTGCTGTCCAAGAATCCGGGCTGGTCCAATGCGGATCTGGCCCGTGCGACGGATGTGACGCCGCAGTCCATGAACACCGTCCTGCAGGCGCTGCAGGACGCCGGTTTGGTGTCCCGGCCGGACACCGTCGACACCGGCCGCGCGCGCCCGGCGCAGCTGAGCCGCTCCGGTGCCGCGTTGCTCAAGCAGGCAGACGTCTTGGCGCAAGAGGCCGAAGAACGTCTGTTATCGGGTATTTCGGCACAGCAGCGCGGCGACCTCTTCCAAACCCTGCGCGATATCGCGGGTGACGATGCGACCACCTGCTGAACCGCGCGTCCGCGAGGAATGCTGCGAGTAGTTTCGGTGCTATGAAGAGGTTCGCGGCATGTGCGGTGGTCGGAGTATCGGCAGTGCTCGTCGGGTGCTCGGCACCCCCACCGTCGGCAGTCCCGTCCAGCGCACCGAGCGCGCCGTCCCCTGAACGACGCACAGCAGAGGGTGCCATCATCGTCACTCCGGACAACTTCGTGCGCGCGGAGACCGACCGGTACTTCGGGAATATCGTGAAGGACGGCGGTTTTGGTTCCTTCCATCACCTCCGTGAATTGTCACCGCTGGATAGACAGCTGGTCATCCGGCAGAACCGCGACACGCTCTATTCCTCGGCGGTCTTCGACCTGGACGCGGGCCCGGTCACGATCTCGATGCCGGATCCGGGGCAGCGGTTCATGTCGCTGCAGCTGATCACCGAAGACCACTATGTGCCTGCGGTCTTCTATGGCAAGGGCGAGCACACCATCACCAAGGAGCAGACCGGTACCCGCTATGTTGCCGCGGCGGTGCGGACCTTGGTGAACCCGGGTGATCAGGCTGACCTCGCACAGGTGCACGCCCTGCAGGACGCCGTCGTCGCACGGCAAGACCGCCCGGGAGAGTTCGTTGTACCCAAGTGGGACAATGTAAGTCAACAAAAGGTTCGCGACGGACTGCTCCAGCTCGCCGCGACGCTTCCCGATACCAAGGCGACCTTCGGCACCAGGGAAACCACGGACCCCGTACGCCATCTCATCGGCACCGCATCGGCCTGGGGCGGGAACCCCGAGAAGGACGCCCTTTATCTCACGGTGAATCCCGCCAGGAACGACGGTGCCACGGTGTATCGGCTTACCGTGGGACAGGTGCCGGTCGACGGATTCTGGTCGGTCACCGTCTACAACAAGGACGGGTACTTCACCCCAAATTCCCGGAATGCCTACTCGCTCAACAACGTCACCGCACAGCGGGATAACGGCGGCAACACCACCGTGCAATTCGGGGGATGCACGGACACCACGGTGAACTGCCTGCCGATCACCCCGGGCTGGAACTACACGGTCAGGCTGTACCGCGCGCAGCCTCAGATTCTCGACGGCCGGTGGGTGTTCCCCGAGGCGAAGCCCGTCTGACCGCATCGCAGATGTGAAGTGCTGATCATAGTCGTCCTCGGACGCATCGCTACGTAGTTCGGCATATAAATACTGGCTCTTGCCTCGTCGAGCCCTCGCACCTATCGTTAAGTGAAGATAGATTAATGACTTGCTTGGCGTAGGCCCGGCGGGTCGAGGGCGTCAATCGGCGACAGCGCCGTCGGCACTCTCCACGAGAATGGGAGCTAGCCGTGGCAGTAGATCCATCGGTAATCGGAACCGAGCTTGCACCAACCACTTTGACGGTCGACGAAGGACGACTGCGCTTCTTCGCGAAGGCGATCGGAGACACAGTCGACCCCGAGCTGCGGGTGCCACCGACGTTTCTGTTTTCTATCGAGCTCGAGAATCCGAACCCGTTCGCATGGGCTGACCAGCTGGGTATCGACCTTCGTTACGTCCTGCATGGCGAGCAGGCCTTCACGTACCACTCGCCGGCCTATGCCGGGGATGTGCTGACGGCCTCGCCGACGATCACCGATGTGTACAGCAAGAAGGGCGGCGCGCTGGACTTCATCGTCAAGGACACCGCCGTGACGAGGTCCGACGGCACGCTGGTCGCCGAGCTGAAGTCCGTCATCGTCGTTCGGAATCCAGGAGTTGGAAAATGACTACCACCCAATCCGTAGAGGTCGGCGCCGAGCTGCCCTCCCTGCAACTGAAACCCATCTCGCGCACCACACTTGCCCTTTTTGCGGGGGCATCCGGCGACCACAACCCGATGCACATCGATATCGACGTCGCGAAGTCCGCGGGGCTCGAGGACGTATTCGCGCACGGCATGTTGTCGATGGCCTACCTGGGCCGCCTGTTGACCGACAACTTCGATCCGGCGAGCATCCGCTCGTACCGCGTCCGGTTCGCTGCCATCACTCCGGTACATGGCAAGCCGACCGCTACCGGCAAGGTCATTTCGATCGAAAATAGTCTGGCCACAATCGAACTCACCGTCATGCTGGAAGACGGAACCGTCACACTCACCGGCGACGCTGTCGTCGCAATCTAGAAGGGCTAGCACCTCATGGGAACTCTTGAAGGCAAGGTAGCGATCGTCTCCGGTTCGGGCCGCGGCATCGGTCGCGAGATCGCGCTGAAGCTCGCTCGTGAAGGGGCGAAGGTCGTCGTCAACGACCTCGATGCCGAACCAGCCAAGGAAACCGTCGCCGCGATCGAATCCGCGGGCGGGCAATCCGTCGCGTGCATCGGCAGCGTCACCGACGCCGATTTCGGTGAGCGCTTCGTCGCCGCCGCGGTCGACAACTTCGGAGGGCTCGACATCATCGTCAACAATGCCGGCTACACCTGGGATTCGGTGATCCAGAAGATGACCGATGAGCAGTGGGACGCAATTCTCGATGTGCACCTCAAGGCGCCCTTCCGGATTCTGCGCGCGGCCCAGCCCGTCATCGCCGCCCAGGTTAAGAAGGCCAAGGAAGCCGGTGAGCCGATTCCGTGCCGCAAGGTCGTCAATATCTCCTCGATGGCGGGTACCGGCGGCAACGCGGGCCAGGCCAACTACTCCGCGGCCAAGGCCGGCATCACCGGGCTGACGAAGGCGCTCGCCAAGGAGTGGGGGCGCTACAACGTGACCGTCAACACTGTCGCGTTCGGTCTGATCAAGACCCGCCTCACCTCGACACCTGCGGGTGGCGACGGCACGATCGACGTCGCGGGCAAGGAGATCAAGGTCGGCGTCAACCCGAACCTTCTCGCCGCGATGGAGCAGATGATCCCGCTCGGCCGGGGCGGCGAGCCTTCCGAAGCAGCAGGGGCCGTCTACCTGTTCTGCATCCCCGAGTCCGACTACGTCAGCGCGCAGACACTGGTCTGTGGCGGTGGCTTCAACATCTGAGGACGACATGACCACCGTCGCCGAACCAAAGTACCGATCGCCATGGGCCGACGACGACGTCGTTGCGCTTAAGGAAATGGCGACGAAGTTCATAGTCAGCGAGGCACTTCCGCATCGCGAACGATGGATCGAGCAGAAACACGTCGACCGTGAATTCTGGCTTGCGGCCGGCAAAATCGGGCTGCTGTGTGCGGCGATTCCGGAAGAGTACGGGGGCGGGGGTGGCACGTTCGCGCACGACCTCGTGATCTTTCAGGCGGCGCTCGAGCTCACCGAAATGGGCTTCGGTGGAGGCGCTTCGGTACACAGTGGGCTCGTCGCGAACTACATCAACGTGTACGGAACCGAAGAACAGAAGCATCGTTGGCTCCCGAAGATGGCCCGCGGCGAATTCATCGGCGCCATCGCCATGACGGAGCCCGGTGGTGGGTCGGATCTGAAGGCGATCCGCACCACGGCGACTCGCAGCGGCGACCACTACGTCGTCAACGGGTCCAAGACCTTCATCTCGAACGGCGCCAGCGCCGACATTGTCATCCTCGTGCTCAAGACGGATCCGGCGGCCGGAGTCCGGGGCGTGTCGCTGCTCGTCGTCGAGACGCGCGACCTAGCCGGATACAGCGTCGGCCGGGTGCTCGACAAGGTCGGTATGAAGGCGCAGGACACCGCGGAGTTGTTCTTCGAGGACATGCGGGTTCCGGTGGCCAACCTCCTCGGCGAGGAGGGGAAGGGCTATGCGTATGCGATGACGCAACTTGCTCACGAGCGGGTTCTCATCTCCGACATGGCGGCGACCATGGCCGAAGCCGCCGTCGCCGAGACCGTCAGGTACACCAAGGAACGTCACGCCTTCGGAGCTCCCCTGATCGAGTTGCAGAACACCCGTTTCGAACTCGCACAATGCGCGACCCTTGCCCGGGTAACGCGGGTGTACGTCGACAGTTGCATCGAGCGCCACCTGCGCGGTGAGCTCGACGCCACCAGCGCATCGATGGCCAAGCTATACGCGACCGATGTGCAGTGCGAGGTGATCGATCGGTGCGTCCAGCTCTTCGGAGGCTACGGGTACACGCTCGAGTACCCAATCGCGCGGAGGTACGTCGATTCACGTGCTCAGAAGATCTACGCGGGAACGAGCGAAGTGATGAAGGAACTCATCGCGCGCTCGCTCTAAGCGATTTCGTATCCGCCGCTACGATCGACCAACACGGTGGTGCGCGGACGGAAGGGATGGTGTGGGGAAAAGCGGAGTGGCTGACGGACTCGAGGGTCATGCTGCCACCCGTCCCGCGCGTGGCACCCGACCTGCCAATCGGCGTCAACTGATCGCCGCGGCATCGGCGGACCTGTTCTACCGCAACGGATACGCGAATGTCAGCATGAGCAACATCGCCGATGCCGTGTCGATGGGACCGTCTGCGCTGTACCGACATTTCCGGAACAAGGAGTCTCTGCTCGCCACGGTCGTGGGGGATGCTGTCGTCGAATTGGACAGTGCGCTCGTGGCGGCGCTGGCCGATCCGGCCGGCGTGGCCGGGAGCACCCTGGCCACCGTCAGCCTGCGCAATCGCGCCGCCGGAGTGTTGTGGCAGCGCGAGGGTCGCTATCTGCCCGCCGAAATCCGCGATGAGTTGCGTTCACAGACAAGAACAATCGGAGTGACGATCGCCGCGTTGGTCCGCAGGCAGTATCCGGCACTTGACGACACCCAGGCGGACTTGTTGTCCTGGTGCGCACTCGCGATCGCACAGAGCATTTCGTATCACCGGCTGCAACTGCCCGCGGCAGAGTTCGCGGCGACACTCACGGCGCTGGTCGACAACGCACTGGCGGTGCCCATGCCACTGCTGGACCCGGTGCCGGTGTCCGTCGAGTCCCGCCCCCACCTCCGTGCGTCCACGCGCCGCGAAACAATCCTGACCGAAGCCACCAGGCTCTTTGGTGAACAGGGCTTCTCGAACGTGAGCATGGAAGATATCGGCCACGCAGTCGGAGCAAGTGGGCCGAGCCTGTACAACCACTTCGACGGTAAGTCCGAGATCTTGATCGCGATCATGCTGCGCGGCGCCGAGTGGCTGCAGATGGATATGAACCGGTCGTTGGCCCGCGCCGCAGATCCGCGGGATGCGTTGCTTCGGCTGCTCGAGGACTACTGGACCTTCGTATGCGACAACCCGTATCTCACCCAGTTGCTCGTTTCGGAGTTGCTCGAGTTACCGGAGGACCAGAGCGAGCGCGTCCGAGTTACCCGTCGCGCGTATGCAACCGAATGGGCGAATCTACTCACACAACTGCATCCGGAGTGGGACTCGGTGCGTGCCCGAATGCGGATACACGCGGTGCACACCATGATGAATCACATCTCGCTGACGCCTCATCTGCGCAAGATCACGTCCGTTGACACGGCACTGACGAGAATCGGGGCCGCGCTGCTCGAGCTGGGGTAACGCCGCTTCTATTGCGGTGTAACGAGTTTCGCGATCTGTTGGGCAACCTCGGATCGAATTTCGGCGTCGGACATGTCGTCCAGACCGAACCCGGCTCGCAGGCTGGGACCCATCAGTCGCCAGCCAAGCTGTAACGCAATCGCGTGGGCCCCGGCCAGCCGCGCCTCGCGATCGTCGGCGTGGGCAGGGCGTATCTGTTGGAGCAGCCATTCCATGCCGGGCTTGCGCTCTTGCAGTTCTTCGATGGGAAAGCCGTCGAGAGTGGAGCGAACCATGACCCGCAGCTGCAGATCGTGTGCCGCCTCCAGCTCTTCCAGGGGCGCCCCGGCCTCACGCAATGCCGCTGCGGCGTCGGCTAGGTGCTGCAAGGTGTCTGCCAGCAGCTGACGCTTGCTTCCGAAATGGCGGTGCACCAGACCGTGATTCACGCCAGCGCGGGTGGCGACCTCCCGGATCGACGTCGCCGCCGGCCCCTTCTCGGCGAAGAGCTCGGAGGCAGCATTCAGGACGGCCTCCACGACCTCCTCCTTGCCGACGGGTTTGGCATCCGTTGCCTCCGATGTAGTCATGTGTGTACAGTAGCGGACGAGCCAAGTGTAGTCAGTTGACTACACCGGATTGTCGGACGGAAGGAAAGGCCATGAGCAGCGATTTCAATGTGGTGAAGCTGGGCGAGAACATCGGTGCCCGCATCGAGGGCGTGCACCTCGGAGAGGTGGACGCCGAGACGGCGGCCGCCATCAACCAGGCGATGCTGGAGCACAAGGTGATCTTCTTTCGCCGCCAGCACCACCTTGACGACGCGGCGCAGTTCGCCTTCGCTCGGTGCATGGGCGCGCCAACCTCGGCGCATCCCACGCTCAAATTCGACGGTGAGCGCGTGATGCGGCTCGATTCGGAGGAGGGTGGCCGTGCCAACCAGTGGCACACCGATGTCACCTTCGTGGACCGGATTCCGAAGGCCTCGATCCTGCGCGCGGTGGAGCTTCCGCCGTACGGTGGGACCACTACCTGGACCTCGACGGTCGCGGCCTACCGGCAGCTGCCCAGGGCCCTGCAGGAGCTGGCAGACAATCTGTGGGCCATGCACAACAACCAATTCGATTACGCTCAAGTTGATCCCGCCAAGGTGGCGGAGTTCTTGGCCAAGGCGGGACCAGGATCCAAGTACGTGCGTGAATTCGGGGCGACGCATTTCGAGGCGCACCACCCGGTGGTCCGGGTGCATCCTGAGACGGGAGAGAAGGCGCTGCTGCTGGGCAACTTCGTCAAGCGAATCCTGGACGTCAGCGGCAGCGAGTCGCAAGCGCTGTTCCGTATGTTCCAGGATCGGATTACCTGGTTGGAGAACACGATTCGGTGGAACTGGGAGCTTGGCGACGTTGCAATGTGGGACAACCGCGCCACCCAGCACTACGCCGTCTCGGATTACGGCGATCAGCGGCGCCGGATGCACCGCGTGACGCTTGCCGGTGACGTGCCGGTCGGCGTCAACGGCGAGAGCAGCCGGGTAATCGCCGGAGACGCCAGCGACTACTCGGTGATCGACAACCCGAAGCGGCTGGTGGCGTAGGGCCGCGGCGGTTGAGTCTGCTGGGAGCTGGCACACACCTCTTGCCAGCGCTACTAATGTAGCGCTACATTTGTAGCGTCACGTTGGTTTGAGGAGGTCGCAGTGATCGATGTAGGGATTGTTGGAGCGGGCCCGACCGGGCTCATGTTGGCCTGTGAACTGGCGATGCGCGGGGTGAGCTGCCGGGTCTTCGAACGCCGGACGACCGCTCCGAACATCACCAGGGCATTCGCGGTGCACGCTCGGACTCTGGAGTTATTGGACGCCCGCGGCCTGGCCCAGCAGGTGTTGGCCCGCGGTAAGGCGATGGATCAGCTCGCTCCCGCGCCCGGGGTATCGGTTGACCTCGGCAATATCGACTCCCCCTTCCCGATGATCGCCATGGTCGCCCAGAGCGGGACCGAGGCAGTCCTCGAACAGCGGGCCAGAGAGCTGGGGGTCGAGATCGTCCGCGGCGCCGAGCTGGTTGGACTGGAGCAGGACGATCTGGTGCGCCTGCGATTCTCCGATGGCAGTACCGAATCCGCCCGATTTGTCGTCGGATGCGACGGCGCGCACAGCGCGGTTCGCGGTCTCCTCGGAGTCGATTTCGTGGGAGAGCAGTACGAGACCCACATCATGCTGGCCGACGTCCGGCTGGACCCTCCGCAGGACTCGCCGATGTTCGCACGGTTCAACAGGGAGGGGCTGGTGCTCGTGTTGCCCTTCGAGGACGGCTACTTTCGCGTGATCGCGTGGGATCTGAAGAACGAGGACGTCTCACTGGAAAAGCCGTTGGAACTGGACGAGGTGAAGTCCGTCGCCCGACGGGTGGGCGGCAGCGACTACGGCATACGCGATCCGCGGTGGATGTCGCGATTCCTCTCCGAACGCCGACAAGCAGCGAAATACCGTGTAGGACGAGTGTTTCTGGCTGGAGACGCCGCACACGTGCACTCCCCCATCGGCGGGCAAGGGATGAACACGGGCATCCAGGACGCGATGAACCTGGGTTGGAAGCTCACCGCGGTGCTGCGCGGACAGGCATCCGACGAGCTGCTGGACACCTATCAGGAAGAGCGGCATCCGGTGGGCGCACAGGTTCTTGCCCTCACCGATGGGTTGACCAAGCTGGCCCTGAGTCGCTCGCGCATCCGCCAAGTGGTTCAGCCTTGGCTGTTGCGAGGCCTTTTGACGATTCCACCGATTCGCGATCGTTTCATCGGGCGGGGAACGGGCATCGGAATCGCCTACGCGCACAAGCCCGGAGAGCACAAGATGGTAGGCACTCGCGTGCGTGACTTCGGATCGGTTCCTCGGCTTTACGAGGTGATGCGGGACGGGAAGTTCGTGCTGCTGGATGGTTCCGGTGGTGAGCTGGCGGGGGCAGCCGCGCCCTGGTCCGAACGCGTCAATGTGCTCCCGATGAACCCCGCGGTGAAGGGACCTTCCGCCATTCTGGTGCGACCGGACGGCTACGTTGGATGGGCAACCGACGCCGACGCGGCTCAGGTGCGCCGAGAGCTGCCGTCCGTGCTGAGTCAATGGTTCGGGGCACCGCAGGCTGCCTCAAAGCGATAGGTAAAGCCATAGGAGACGCCGTGCCACCGGTCAACAGCGAACGACGATCTGCGTTGGCGGACAACGCCATCACGGTGCTCGCCGAGCGAGGCCTGAAGGGATTGACCCACCGGGCCGTCGATACCGCGGCCGGTGAGCCCGCGGGGACCACGTCCCGGTACTTCCGGACGCGTGAGGCGCTGCTGCAGGGAGTGGCGGAACAGTGTGCGGGCCGGTTGGCGGGCCAGCTCGAAAACGCTGCCATCGACAACATCGGCACGCTGTCGATGGAGGAACTTCTGGACAGGCTGACGCTGCTGGTCGATCAGGGGATGACGGCCAATCGCGCGCGCACCCTGGCGATGATGGAACTCTTCCTGGAGGGCACCCGCTCGGCCGAGGTGCGCCCGCTGTTGGCGGCGGCACTCGACACCGTGCTGCCGGTGCTGCGCGCCCTGCTGGAGGCCGCGGGGCTGCGCCCGACCGGCCGCGATGTCGCGAGTCTCTACTCGACCATCAACGGCGTCGTCCTGACACTGCTCACGCACTCGACCGAGGCGCTAGGACTGTCGCCGGAGATGACAACGGATCAGTTTGTCCGAGAGGCCATTCGCGCTGAACTGGCCGCCGTCGCGGGCTAGTTCAGCCCGGGGGATCGTGCGTACCCGTCGAGGTGCAATTCGCCGTCGCTCTCCTGCAGGACCAGCAGCACACCAGGTGCCATGAGCATCTTGTTGACAAATGCACTGGTGGAGACCCGGTGTTCGACGGTGCAGTGCGCGGTTTCGATGATGTGTAGGTTCAGCGGATCCATGAAGTTGATCATGAGAACCCGGTTGCCGGCAGCGGCGAAGAGATGGCTGCCGAATGGCAGTTGGCCCATCGCGAACGCGATCTCGGGTAGCCGGCACTGCGGCTGCCCCGACGGGTTGTAGAGGTACCTCGTCGACGTTAACGCGAACCAGCCGTTCCCGTCCGCGCTGGAGTTCGATTCCCCCGGCTTGCTCAGCGGCACCACGCGTTGGTGGGCGATATCGACGAGCGTCACACCCGTGGTCTCCGGTATCCCGTACGGGCCCGTTGTGGGCCTTTCATGGGAACTGACCAGGAAGGAGTTCGGTCCCGTCGATTCGACGACATCGCTGCCGCGGTTGTATCGCACGGGTGGGGAGGTCCAGCCGCGCGCTCCGGTTGCGGGGTCGAAGGTGTAGACCCGGGTGGCCTTATCTGGCTCGCACACACCGATGAGGACAACCAGAGTGGGTGTGTCTTGGCGGTCACCGTCACATTGGAGTTGTTCCTCGGTCTGCGCGTATTGGCCGGTGCGGGTGTCGACACGAGTCCAGGGCCGGCCGCCGTAGTCCCCATTGATCGCATGCAAGGTAGGGCCGAGTTCGGCGAGCTGCAAGACATCGCCGAGCTCTTTAGCGTTGCTTGTCCACAGGAGCCGCCCGGTGTCGGCGTCCAGGCCGATGTAGAGGGGCGCGACGGACAGGCCCCACGTGGCGGTGTCCAGCACCACTGTGGTGCCCTGATCGAAAACCTGTATTCGTTGCAGGAGGACATCGGTGGGACCGGTTCGTTCGTAGTGCCAGCGCTCTTGTCCGCGTGGACCGTAGGCGGTGACACGGTTGGCGCGCAGAACCGCAAATCCTGTTGTGGTGCTGACGATCTGCAGGTCGGAAGTGGGCAGGTCTGGAGTTGGCGCGGGTCCCATCGAAATGCTGAAGATCCGCTGGTCGACGTCGGTGAGCGGGGCCGGTGGCGCGCTGGGTGCGGCGGTGGTCGCATCGACGAAGCGACCGTCATTGCTCTCGTAGTAGGCGAATCCTGTCACCAGGACGGACACCAGGGCACCCACGAGCGCACCCGTACCCGCCGTCCGCCACGACAATGGAGCGGGCGTGTCGGCGGGCGGAGCGGCGAGCAGCGTCGCGATCAGGCCGAAGATCGTCAGAGACCACGCGGCGTAGGCCAACGGGATCTGTTGCGTCGGAGGGTATTCGGATGAGACCTGCAGGTAGAACCTGATCAATGAATACGTGGCGGTGCACATCAGGAACAGCCCGACGACCGCGACGGTTCGGGTCAGGAGCTTGGACACCGTGCGGTTGACCCACCCGACGGCGAGGGCGACCAGTGCCGCGGCGGCGAAGGCCCGCGCCCATCCGGCGATGTTCCCCGGGTTCTGGACGCCCCATAGCGAATTTTCGATGGCCCAGACTTGCGGTCCTTGCCCGGTCGGCCCGGTCGCGCGCAGGCTGTATGTCGCCAGGGCGATCGCCGGTAGGAGTAAGCACACCGCGGCCCAGCTGCTCGGCCTTGCGACGCGTCTTACCGCGAAGGCAACCCGCCCACGGAATCCCTCACCCCACACGAATCCATAGTGGCACGGGTAGTGCGATGTTCGCCGACGTTAGGCTCGGCGCCTGCCCAGCAAGAACGCGACCGCGGCAGTCAGGGCTGCCGCGACCACAGCAATTCCTCCGGCCAGCCACCAGGACGGGCCGTTCGAGGCGTCCGGGCTCTTGGATCCGAGCAGCGCCCCGACGATCGTGTTGAAGTTGTCGGTCTGATCGGTGAGGCCGGAGACGTTCGCCGCACCGGGGCCGTAGGCCGCGATGCGCACCTGAGTTCCGGTGTGTGTCTGCGATTCACCCTCGGGCGCGGTGGGGTACATGATCCGCATGGTGGCGCCGTCGGCAGTCTTTACCGCGACCGACAGTGCGGTCGGATTATCGAAGTCCTCGGGAACGATGAGCGAGGAGTGTCCGTGATCGGCGGTGACGATCACCAGGGTGTTGCCGTCCTTACGGGCGAAGTCCAGGGCAGCGGCGACGGCCTCGTCGAGGGCGATCGTCTCGCCGATCTGACCGCAGATATTGGCCGCGTGATCCTGCTTGTCAATCGATGCCGACTCCACCTGTAGGAAGAAGCCCTTGTCCTGGCCCTTCTTCGAGTTCACCAGCAGATCAATGGCTTTGGTCGTCATGGCGGAGAGCTGAGGTTGATCCTTGGGCAGCTCGGGGTTGGCTCGGCAGGTGGTCGCGGGGAGCTTGCCGCCGTTGGGGACCGCCGCGGGCACCTTGTCCCACTGCACCGGCAGGTTGCCCTTGCCGAAGACGCCCAGTACCGGGTTGTCGAGGTTGCTCACCTTGTTCAGATCGCCTGCGGTGGTGGGCAACTGGTAACCGGTGGCCTTGGCGACCTCCAGCGAGGTCTTGCCCTTGTGCTCACCGGCGGTGATGGTTTCCTCGAAGTACTTGGCGCCGCCGCCGAGGCTGATGTCGGCCCGGGTGCTCACCAGCTGTTCGGAGATGGAGCCCTTCCCGCCGTTGTCAATGGCGTTACCCGAGCACTTCTCCAGGGTTTCCTTGGGGCCCTTGCAGTCCCTGTCGGTGACATGAGCGGTGAGCACCGCCGGGGTGGCGTCCTGCAGCTCCGAGGTGGTGACGTTTCCGGTGGCGAAGCCCTGCTTCTGCACGATCTCCAGGATCGTGTCCAGCGGCCTGCCGTCGAGGTCCACCGAGATGGCGCCGTTGTGGGTCTTGGTCCCGGTCGCCCACCCGGTGCCGGAGGCCGCCGAGTCGGTCACGTAGTCCGGCTTGCCCTTCTCGGGACCGTCCTTGGTGAGGGCGAACGTGGTGTACTCGCCGGTGATCGGCAGCGCGTCCAGTCCGGGAAGCGTCCCGGCGGCACCATGCTGGTAGTTGCGCGCCGAGGTGATCTCCGAGGTCCCCATGCCGTCACCGATCAGCAGGATGACGTTCTTGGCGTTGCGGCCCAGCACCGAATCCCGCAGATCCGCTGCCTTGTCGCCGTCGCGCCCGCCCTTGGTGCGGTTGGCGCCCCCGGTCTTGGCGATATCGCCGACGGGTACCTCGGGGGAATCCGAGGGTGGGGCGGCGGCAGCGGACGGCGCCAGCGCCAGGATCAGTGCGGATGTGAGGGCCGTGGCTGCGTGGGAGATGCGCATCGGCACAGTTTCCTGTGAACCGATGAACGCTCGGTGAACCGACACGGAGGCGTCCCGCTCAGACCGAGGTTATGGCGTATATGTCTCGCACAAACTCGCCACAACCTCGGTCTCGGCGTAGAGGTGTTACTCGGCGGGCAGGTCCAGCACCAGACGCCCCTCACCGCGGGATACGCAGGTGAGGATCTGGCCCTCGTCGCGCTGGGATTCGGTAAGAATCTGGTCCCGATGGTCGACGGTGCCCGCGAGCACGTTCACCCTGCAGGTGCCGCAGAAACCCTGCTGGCATGAATACGCCACATGCGGCAGCCGTTTCTTGATGACGTCCAGCGCCGTGCGATCGGCGGGCACATCGAGCACCGGCCCGCCGGGGCCCAGCTGTACCTCGAACGGATGACCGTCCACCACGGGTGCGGCGGCAAACCGCTCGAAATGCAGCTCCACCGAGGGCATTTCGAGGAGGCGCCGCTGCAGGACGGCAAGCATCGGCGCGGGGCCACAGCAGTACACCGCGTCGTTCTCGCCCACCTCGGGCAGCAGGTCGTCTGCGGTCGGCAGTCCCGATTGATCGTCGGTGCGCACGATCACGCGATCGCCGAATCGCTTGAGCTCGTTGAGGAACGGGAGTGAATCGCGGTTCCGGCCGGTGTACACCATGGTCCATGGCTTACCCAGCTGCTCGGCGAAGGCGATCATGGACAGGATGGGTGTGATGCCGATGCCGCCGGCCACGAAGTGCAGTTTGCGCGGCCCGGGCTGGGTCATGGCCAGCGGGAACGCATTGCGCGGCCCCATGACCGATACTGTCGACCCGATCTGAAGTGTGTCGTGCACCTCAATGGAGCCGCCGCCGCCCTCGGGGATGCGGCGCACGGCGATGCGGTAGTGGAAGGGATCCGAGACGTCACCGCACAGCGAGTACTGCCGCATGCGGCCCGACGGCAGCAGCAGATCCAAGTGGGCGCCGGGATGCCACGGCGGGAGCCGTTCCCCGTCGGGCGCGGCCAAGACCAGGCTCGCCACGTCTTGGTCCTTGGCCTCGATCCAGCGGTCCTTCACCACCAGCGTCAGCGTCCGGTCGACGTGGTTCTCGGGCGGCTTCTTGAGAATCAGCAGTGCGCCGATGGCCCGGACCGCGACCGGGAACAGCACGGTGCCGAGCGCAATCGTGGGTGAAACCGGCAGGGTGCCGTACAGCGTCGGCGGCAGCGAGGGCCGTTTGCGCTGGGGTGTGGGCTGCGAAGTGCGGCGAAAGCGATCGAACATCAGTAGCCGGCCGCGGCCTTCGCGGCGGGTGACGTACTCAGGTATGCCACCGCCTGTGCCGTGCTGCCCACCTGGTCGGGGGAGAAGCCCGGACGCATGAACTCCATGGCCGACTTGGCCAGCTCGCGCCACCGCAGGAACGCTCCCCGCTTCATGGCCTTGTTCATCTGCCGCAGCACGCCGAAGACACCGTAGTTGGGCAGCGACGGATCCTGCCGCACCAAGAACTTGGTGTAGCGCAGCATCACTCCCACGAGCAGCAGGGTGGCCAGCACGAAGGTCAGCATCATGTGCCCGCGGCGGATCTGGAAGTACCGGGCCACGTCGTACGCGACGCTGCGGTGCTCGACCTCCTCGGCGCCATGCCAGCGGAACAGATCCACCATCTCGGCGTCGGCGTGGAACTTCTCGAAGGGGTGGTTCAGCACCCAGTCGCCGAGCACGGCGGTGAAGTGTTCGATACCCGCGATGAGGGCCAGCTTCTCCACCATCACTCGGTAGCGCAGCTTCTCGCTGCGCAGTTCGTTGGTCCGCTCCAGCATGTGGGTGATGTATTCGATCTGGGTGATCGCGGGCGCGACGTTGATCCCGTTCTTCTCCAGGAAGTCGCCCAGCACCTTGCTGTGGGTCTCGGCGTGTACGGCCTCCTGGCCCATGAATCCGATCATCGCTTCCCGGATCTTGTCGTCCTTCACATACGGCAGCGCGCGGGTGAAGGTGTCGACGAAGGCTCGTTCTCCTTCTGGCAGAAGCAGATTGAAGGCGGAAATGAAGTGCGAGACGATGGGCTCATTGGGAATCCAGTGCAGCGGGGTGTGGCTCGTGTCGAACTGGACATTGCGCGGCCGCAGCACGACCTCACCGGGCTCGGTGGGTACGACGTGCAGGCCAGTGGCCTCAGTTGTGTTGCGCGCCATGGTGTCCTCCTATTTGTTGAGCTTGTTGCCAAGGTTGCCCCAGAAGAACCGGTTCAGCGCTGGGGCCAGGCGGCTGAGGTGATACTGAACATGCGCTTCCGGGGTGACCGGGACGACCGACTTTCCCTTGGTGACGGCGTTGACGATCTCCCTGGCCACCTTCTCGGGGCCGTATCCGCGTTTGGCGTACAGCCCAGCGCCCTGCCGCTGCCGCTGTGCCTCGTCTTCGGCCGACAGGCCCGAAAACTGGGTGGTGCGAATGATGTTCGTGTTGACGATGCCGGGGCAGATGGTGCTCACCTTGACCTTGTCGCGGCCGAGCTCGCCACGCAGCACGTCGGAGAACATGAACACAGCCGCCTTGCTGGTTGCGTAGGCGCCCATTTCGGGAATCGGCGTGTACGCGGCGGCGCTGGAGATGTTGACGATGTGGCCGCTCTTACGCTCGGCCATCCGCGGCCCGAAGGCACGGCAGCCGTAGACGACTCCGCCCAGATTGATGTTGAGCACCCGCTGGAAATCTGCGGACGAAGTATCGAAGAATCGTCCGGCCTGGCCGATGCCGGCATTGTTGATCAGGACATCCGGCACGCCATGGGTGGTGCACACCTCGTCGGCGAATGCGGTGACGGCACTCTCATCGGAAACGTCCAGCGCATAGGGGTGGGCGGTGCCGCCCAGCTTCTCGATGAGGCCGACCGTCTCATTGGCGGTGTCCAGGTTGATATCGGCGACGACGATACGGGCGCCCTGGCGGGCGAAGGCGAGCGCCGTTTCACGGCCGATACCGCTTCCGCCACCGGTCACCAATACCAGGCTGTTGCGCTGGGCACTGCCGGATGTCATGCATCCTCCGAATCCTGCGCACCGCTGCGCTTACGTGATGGAGGAGATTGTAAATCACCTCAGGTGCACAGAAAAAGGCGTGATGTTCAGTACGGGGTTCACCGGCGTTTATCGGGGAAACGGGTGTTGACCTACGCGTTGAGAGAATGACGCCGCAAGGTGTCGCGCCATCTAACCACCCGAGTTGGCGTCTACCGGGGTTCCTGACATATCGTTTTGATTACTTGTCGCGTCGGGGCACGAGATCCGCTGGTCAACGGTGTCCGGTGGGTGTTACATCGTCACCGCGAGCAGACCCAGCAGACGGCCGAGAAGGACGCTACGGACAAGGGCCAACGGGCCAGCCACGGGGTTTTGAGCACCACCCCGTGCCGGTCTGTGAGGCACCTTCGAGGAGGGCATTGACGGGTGCATACAGCCTATGCACCCGGGGAGGCCCTGGAGACGAGACGAGCAGCCATGCCACACCCCGCGACCGGGCTCTACAACCCGGCCTACGAGCACGATGCGTGCGGTGTCGCCATGGTCGTGGATATGCACGGCCGGCGCAGCCGCGACATCGTGGACAAGGCCATCACCGCGCTGCTGAACCTGGAGCACCGTGGTGCGGCGGGAGCCGAGCCGAACAGCGGTGACGGCGCCGGAATCATGCTGCAGATCCCGGACAAGTTCTTCCGTGCTGTCGTGGAGTTCGAACTGCCCGCCGAGGGCAGCTACGCGTCGGGAATCGCCTTTCTGCCCCAGGGGTCCAAGGACGCTGCCACCGCATGCGAGGCCGTCGAGAAGGTCGTCGAGGCAGAAGGTTTGACTGTTCTGGGTTGGCGTGAGGTTCCTCACGACGACTCATCACTGGGTGCCCTCGCCCGTGACGCCATGCCGACGTTCCGGCAGCTGTTCATCTCTGGTGCCTCCGGCATCGATCTGGAACGGCGCGTCTACGTGGTGCGCAAGCGCATCGAGCACGAGCTGGGCAACCAGGGATCCGGCCGGGGCAGCCTCGGCGAGGAAACCGTTTATTTCCCAAGCCTTTCCGGTCGCACCTTTGTGTACAAGGGCATGCTGACCACTCCGCAGCTGCGGGCGTTCTACCTCGATCTGCAGGACGAGCGGGTCGAGAGCGCGCTGGGCATCGTGCACTCGCGCTTCTCCACCAACACGTTCCCGTCCTGGCCGCTGGCGCATCCCTACCGCCGGGTGGCGCACAACGGTGAGATCAACACCGTCGCAGGCAATGAGAACTGGATGCGGGCCCGTGAGGCGCTCATCAAGACCGATGTTTTCGGTGAGCCTGCCCAGCTCGACAAGATCTTCCCGATCTGTACGCGCGGTGCCTCGGACACGGCGCGGTTCGACGAGGCACTGGAATTGCTGCACCTGGGCGGCCGCCCCTTGCACCACGCGGTGCTGATGATGATCCCCGAGGCGTGGGAACGGCACGAGTCCATGGACCCGCAGCGCCGCGCGTTTTACGAGTACCACTCCTCTCTTATGGAGCCCTGGGATGGGCCGGCTTCGGTCTGCTTCACCGACGGCACCATCGTGGGCGCCGTGCTCGACCGCAACGGCCTACGACCGGGCCGTGTTTGGGTGACCACCGACGGCCTCGTCGTGATGGCTTCCGAGGCGGGCGTGCTGGACCTGGACCCGTCCACCGTTGTGCAGCGCACCCGCCTGCAACCCGGCCGCATGTTCCTGGTCGACACCACGCAGGGCCGCATCGTCTCCGATGAAGAGGTCAAGGCGGAGCTCGCCGCGGCCGAGCCCTACCAGCAGTGGATCGATGAAGGTCTAGTGCGCATGGAGCAGCTGCCGGACCGCCCGCACCAGCACATGCCGCACAACCGGATCGTGTTGCGCCAGCAGGTATTCGGCTACACCTACGAGGAGATCAACCTCCTGGTCGCGCCGATGGCCCGTACGGGTGCCGAGGCCCTCGGGTCGATGGGCACCGACACCCCGATTGCGGTGCTGTCCAACCGCTCCCGGATGTTGTTCGACTACTTCCAGCAGCTTTTCGCGCAGGTCACCAACCCCCCGCTGGACGCCATCCGCGAGGAGGTTGTCACCAGCCTCGGCGGTGTGATCGGCCCGGAGGGCGATCTGCTGCACCCGACCGCCGAGTCGTGCCACCAGATCCTGCTGCCGCAGCCAGTGCTGCACAACGACGAGCTGGACAAGCTGATCCACCTGGACCCCCTGGATGAGGTCAACGGTCGGCCGCATGGGTTCTCCAGCCGCGTGATTCGTTGCCTGTACCCCGTCGCCGAGGGCGGCGCGGGGCTGCGGACGGCGATCGAGTCGGTGCGTGCGGAGGTCTCCGCCGCCATCGCCGACGGCGCGCAGGTGATCATCCTGTCGGACCGCGAGTCGGACGACCAGATGGCTCCCATCCCTTCGCTTCTGGCTGTTGCGGCGGTGCACCACCACCTCGTTCGCGAACGGTCCCGCACCAAGGTCGGCCTCGTCGTCGAGGCCGGCGACGCCCGCGAGGTGCATCATGTCGCGGCGCTGGTCGGTTTCGGTGCTGCCGCCGTCAACCCGTACATGGCTTTCGAGTCCATCGAGGACCTGATTGACCGCGGCATGATCTCGGGAGTGGAGCGCGACAAGGCGATCCGCAACTACATCAAGGCCGCCGGCAAGGGCGTCCTCAAGGTCATGTCCAAGATGGGCATCTCCACACTGGCCTCCTACACGGGTGCCCAGCTGTTCCAGGCCATCGGCCTGTCGCAGGAGTTTCTGAACGAGTACTTCATCGGACTGGCTTGCCCCACAGGCGGTATCGGCCTGGACGAGATCGCTGCCGATGTTGCCTCGCGCCACCACCTGGCCTTCCTGGAGCGTCCCGAAGAATGGGCACACCGGGAACTGGAGGTCGGCGGCGAGTACCAGTGGCGGCGCGAGGGTGAGTACCACCTGTTCAACCCCGACACCGTCTTCAAGCTGCAGCACTCCACCCGGACCGGTCAGTACTCGGTCTTCAAGGAGTACACGGCCCTGGTTGACGACCAGAGCGAGCGGATGGCCTCACTGCGCGGTCTGCTGAAATTCAAGAGCCCTGAGGACAGTGGGCGTCCATCGATCTCTATCGACGAGGTGGAGCCCGCCAGCGAGATCGTCAAGCGCTTCTCGACCGGTGCGATGAGCTTCGGCTCCATCTCCGCCGAGGCACACGAGACCCTGGCGATCGCCATGAACCGTCTGGGCGGCCGGTCGAACTCCGGTGAGGGCGGCGAGGATCAGCGACGGTTCACCCCCGACGAGAACGGCGACTGGCGCCGCAGTGCCGTCAAGCAGGTGGCCTCCGGCCGGTTCGGTGTCACCTCGCACTACCTGAGCAACTGCACCGATATCCAGATCAAGATGGCCCAGGGCGCCAAGCCCGGTGAGGGCGGCCAGCTGCCCGCGCACAAGGTCTACCCATGGGTGGCCGAGGTGCGGCACTCCACGCCCGGCGTGGGACTCATCTCCCCGCCGCCTCACCACGACATCTACTCGATCGAGGATCTGGCCCAGCTGATCCACGACCTGAAGAACTCCAACCCACAGGCGCGTATCCACGTGAAGCTGGTGTCGGAGAACGGTGTCGGCACGGTCGCCACGGGCGTTTCGAAGGCCCACGCCGATGTGGTGCTCATCTCGGGGCACGACGGCGGAACGGGCGCCACCCCGCTGACCTCCATGAAGCACGCCGGTGCACCGTGGGAGCTGGGGCTGGCCGAGACACAGCAGACGCTATTGCTCAACGGTCTGCGTGACCGGATCGTCGTGCAGGTCGATGGTCAGCTCAAGACCGGCCGCGACGTGATGATCGCCATGCTGCTCGGCGGCGAAGAATTCGGTTTCGCAACCGCCCCCCTGGTGGTCTCGGGCTGCATCATGATGCGTGTCTGCCACCTGGATACCTGCCCGGTGGGTGTGGCCACCCAGAACCCCGTGCTGCGCGAGCGGTTCAACGGCAAGCCGGAGTTCGTGGAGAACTTCTTCCTATTCATCGCCGAGGAAGTCCGGGAGCTGATGGCGGAGCTCGGTTTCCGCACCGTCAACGAGGCGGTGGGTCAGGTTGCCGCGCTGGACACCGAAAAGGCGATTGCGCACTGGAAGGCCAGCAAGATCGACCTGACTCCGGTGCTGACGGAGCCGGAGTCGGCCTTCATGAACCAGGATCTGTACTGCAGTGGTTCACAGGATCACGGCCTGGAGAAGGCGCTGGACCAGCAGCTGATCGTGATGAGCCGCGAGGCGCTCGATCGCGGAGCCCCGGTGAAGTTCGAGACGCTGATCACCAACGTCAACCGGACCGTGGGCACCATGCTTGGTCACGAGGTCACCAAGGCCTACGGCGGCGAAGGCCTCCCGGACGACACCATCGACATCACCTTCACCGGCTCGGCGGGCAACAGCTTCGGTGCGTTCGTCCCGCGCGGCATCACGCTGCGGTTGTTCGGCGATGCCAACGACTATGTGGGCAAGGGCCTGTCCGGAGGACACATTGCGGTGCGGCCTTCGCGTGAGGCGCCGGCCGACTTCGAGGCCGAGAAGAACATCATCGGCGGAAACGTCATCCTGTTCGGCGCCACCAGCGGGGAGGCCTTCCTCAACGGCCTGGTGGGAGAGCGGTTCGCGGTGCGTAACTCGGGTGCATCCGCTGTCGTCGAGGGTGTGGGCGATCACGGGTGTGAGTACATGACCGGCGGCACCGTGGTGGTGCTCGGCCCGACCGGGCGCAACTTCGCCGCGGGTATGTCCGGTGGTGTGGCGTACGTGTACGACCCGGCGAAGCAGCTGGTGGACAACCTCAACGATGAGATGGTCGATGTGGACGCGTTAGACCCTGACGATGAGCAGGTGCTGCGGAGTCTGATCGAAAAGCATGTGGCGGCGACCGACTCTGCTGTCGGACAACGCATTCTGGCCGACTGGAGCGGCCAAAGCGACTCCTTCGTCAAGGTGATGCCCCGCGACTACCGTCGCGTGCTCGAGGCCATCGCCGACGCGGAGCTGACCGGAGGCGATGTGAACGAAGCGATCATGGCGGCAGCTCGTGGGTGACCCAAGCGGCTTTCTGACCCATACCACCCGCGAACTGCCGAAGCGGCGTCCTGTGCCGTTGCGGTTGCTCGACTGGAAAGAGGTCTACGAAGACTTCGAGCACACGGCCCTGCAGACGCAGGCGTCGCGCTGCATGGACTGCGGAATCCCCTTCTGTCACAAGGGTTGTCCACTCGGTAACCTGATTCCCGAGTGGAACGACATGGTGTACCGCGGTAACTGGCGCGAGGCCATCGAGCGGCTGCACGCGACCAACAACTTCCCCGAGTTCACCGGCCGGCTCTGTCCCGCGCCGTGTGAGGCATCGTGCGTGCTGGGCATCAACCAGGATCCGGTGACCATCAAGCAGGTCGAGGTCGAGCTGATCGACAACGCCTTCGAGAACGACTGGGTCAGGCCCATTCCATCCGAGGTGAAGACCGGCAAGAAGGTTGCCGTCGTGGGTTCGGGTCCGGCCGGATTGGCCGCGGCCCAGCAGCTCACCCGCGCCGGACACGACGTCACTGTCTACGAGCGGGCCGACCGCATCGGCGGCCTGCTGCGGTACGGCATTCCCGAGTTCAAGATGGAAAAGCGCCACATCGACCGGCGTCTGGACCAGATGCGGGCCGAGGGCACGGTTTTCGAGGCCGGCGTGAACGTCGGAGTCGACATCACAGCGGATGACCTCCGCTCAAACTTCGATGCGGTAGTGCTGGCGGGCGGGGCGACGGCCTGGCGCGATCTGCCCGTTCCGGGCCGTGAGCTCGAGGGCATCTACCAGGCCATGGAGTACCTGCCGTGGGCCAACAAGGTGCAGCTGGGCGACGACGTCGTGGACGAGAACGGCCAGCCCCCGATCACCGCAAAGGGTAAGCACGTCATCATCATTGGCGGCGGCGATACCGGCGCCGACTGCTTGGGCACCGCCCACCGCCAGGGTGCGGCGAGCATCCAGCAGTTCGAGATCATGCCCAGGCCGCCGGAGCTTCGTTCCGAGCGCGACCCGTGGCCCACCTACCCGACGCTGTTCCGGGTGGCCTCCGCCCATGAAGAGGGCGGCGAGCGGATCTACGCCGTCAACACCGAGCGTTTCCTCGGTGAAGACGGCAAGGTGACCGGTCTGCGGGCCCATGAGGTTGTCTTCAATGCCGGCAAGTTCGAGAAGGTCGAGGGCTCGGACTTCGAGCTGCAGGCCGACATCGTCTTCCTCGCAATGGGATTCGTGGGGCCGGAGAAGCCCGGCCTGCTGGAGAGCCTGGGCGTGGAACTCACCGAACGCGGCAATGTGGCGCGCGACGATTTGTACGCGACGTCCGTTGACGGTGTGTTCGTGGCGGGTGACATGGGCCGTGGCCAGTCGCTGATTGTGTGGGCGATTGCCGAGGGTCGCTCCGCCGCCGCCGCGGTGGACACCTACCTGACCGGTGAGACGGCGCTGCCCGCGCCGATCAAGCCGACCGCCGCGCCGCAGCGCTGAGACTCGGGACTGTTGCCAGGCCCGAGAGAATCGGTAGCTCCGGGCAGTATCGCAGGATGTTGGCCGACATGTTTGCCTAACGCGGGTGAGACACGTGATCTAGGTCGGGATTTGCGTTATGCTACTGACCGGTTCTGAAAGCTTGCCGACGCAGGAGATGTTCTCGTGCCCAACACACCCGCTACGAAGACATGGGTTGGCCGAATTGCCTGGTCACTGCTCCGTCATCCCATGAAAAGCCACAGTTTCCCAGCGAAGAACGAGCGGCTCATCACTCCCGAAGAGGTCATGCGCTTCAGTCACTGAGCGTTGCTCACGGCGACCGTGCAGCGTGTCGGATCGCGGACACGCCTGCCGCCGAAGATCGTTATAGACCTGTAACCAGTGCGGGTGGTGGCGGTAGCGGATGGTGTGCCGTAGTCGAGCCCAGCTAGCCCGGTAACGTCAGTACCTGCGGCCCGTCCTTGGTGATGGCGACGGTGTGCTCGGAATGCGCACCACGGGAGCCGTCGGCCATCCGGAGCGTCCACCCGTCCGGATCCACGGTCAGCCGATGGGTCCCGCGTCCGAACCACGGCTCCAATGCCAGCGTCAGCCCGGGCTCAAGCTTCAGCCCCCGGCCGGCGGTCCCCTTGTTCGGGACATGGGGATCTTCGTGCATGGTCCGGCCCAGACCGTGTCCACCGAAATCTGTGTTGATTCGGTACTTGGCTCCCTCGGCCACCGCGGCAACTGCCGCCGAGATGTCACCAAGCCGGTTGCCCGGTTGAGCAGCCGCGATGGCCGCATCCAGCGCGGCTCGGGTGGTGTCGATGAGCCGCACGTCCTCGGGATCTGGGGTGCCGACGACAACGCTCACCGCCGAGTCGGCCACCCAACCATCGATGCTCACGGCGAAATCCATGCTCAGCAGATCACCGTCGGCCAGCACGTAATCATGCGGCAGCCCGTGCAGCACCGCGTCATTCACCGACAGGCAGATGACATTGCGGAACGGTCCGCGCCCGAAAGAGGGGGAGTAGTCCCAGTAGCAGGACACCGCTCCGCGTTCGGTGACCATGTCTCGCGCGCGCAGCTCCAAGTCCAGCAGATTGACTCCAGGCGCGGCGATCGCCGATAGCTCGGAGAGCACCGAGGCCACGAACCCGCCGGTTACCCCCATGCGCGCGATCTCCGCGGGCGATTTCAACTCGATCACGCGTACCTCCTGGACGGTATTTAAATACCACCTTAAGGCTTTTGGTATTTAAATACCAAGACTAGAGTGGGCGCCATGGTTCGTCAGCCGCTCACCGCAGAGCAACTCGCCGCGGGTAAGCGTCTGGGTGGGCTGCTGCGCGCCGCGCGCGGCGACCGACTCCTCGACGACGTCGCCCGCGCGTCGGGGATCTCCCCGGAAACCTTGCGCAAGATTGAGACCGGACGGCTCCCCACGCCCGCATTTGGTGCCGTCGTCCAGCTGGCCGCGACCCTGCATCTCGACCTCAACGACGTCGCGGCTGCTTGGCAGGAAGAGGCCAAGATCGGCGCGGCGTCCTAACCGCCGCGGCCGTAAAATCGGCCGGATGCACAGCTGGGGTGGGGAGATGCGGCTGCCGCGTGGCGTCGCGCTGGGTGCGTTGGTCGTGGCAGTCCTGGCCATGGTGGTCCACAATCGCCTCGTCCCCTTCGACACGCGGTTCTTCGGGCTGGCCGACAACGGCTACGACCTGGACACCTACCGGGCCGCGGTCCGCGGGCTCTGGGATGGCAAGCGGCTGTACGAAGCCCCGGCGCTGAATCAGGCTTGGTTCGTCTACCCACCCTTCGCGACGCTGGTTCTCGCACCGCTTGCCTGGGCGTCGTTCTCCGTCGCGAAGTGGGTGCTGCTTGCGCTGTCCATCGCCGCGTTGGCGGTGATCGCGTGGCGCATCCTGCGGTTGGCCGGCGTGCGCGCGGACATCCGGCTGGCCACGCTGAGTGCCGCACTCGCGGTGGTCGTCATCGACATCGAGCCGGTGCAGGCCACCCTCTGGTGGGGGCAGGTCAATGTCCTGCTCATGGCGATGGTGATCGTGGACCTGGTGCGACCGAACCAGGGACGGTGGCAGGGGATCGGCCTCGGCCTTGCCGCGGGTATCAAGCTCACCCCGCTGATCTTTCTGCCCTACCTGCTGCTCACCCGGCAATGGCGTGCTTCCGTGACCGCGACGGCGACCTTCGCCGCCACCGCGGCGTTGACCTGGCCACTGCTGTCGCGCGACAGCACATGGTTCTGGAGTCATCTAGGCGACACCGCGCACATCAGCCGGATTGATCACCTGGCGAACCAGTCGATCAACGGATTCCTGGCTCGGTACTTCTTTCCGCATGCGCGCCCGGAGTGGTTATGGATTGTGTTGATTCTCTTGGTACTTGCCACAGGTATGGCGGTCGCGGTGTGGGCGCACCGCAGGGGAGAGCGGGTGCTGGCAGTGGTGTTGGTGGGACTTACCGGTTGCGCGGTATCACCGTTCAGCTGGGCCGCGCACTGGGTGTGGTTCGCCCCCGCGGTCATCTGGCTCATCGCGAAGGCGTGCACCACCGGGCGGCCATGGTCGAGTGGATGGGCCTGGCGCGCGGTGGGGCTGTTCGCGATGGTCTTCATGTGGACCCTGCATCGGCCGGGTCGCGGGCACACCACGATTTACTTCAGCGGAGTGTATTGGAACTTCCTTGACCTGCGACCGTTCTGGATAGGCCAGCTGATGAGCGGCTGGTACCCATTGGCGTTCTTGTGCTTCATGATCGGTGCCGGCAGCTGGCTGCGGCTGAGCGCGCCGATGGAGTTTGACGAACTGGACGAGCTGGCGATGCTGTCTGCGGAAATTGAAGACTATCCGCCAGATAATCGTGATGAGGAGCTGGCGGTACGCGCCTAGAGTCCAGGACATGGACCCCGTCGCCGCCCTGCGTGAGATCGCCTATTACAAGGAACTCGCTCGCGAGGAGTCGCGACGCGTCATGGCGTACCGCAAGGCCGCCGACGTTATCGCCGCGCTCGGTCCCGAAGAACGAGAACGTCATGGGGCCGGCAAGACCTGGAAGAGTCTGACGGGCCTGGGGCCCAAAACCGCGACCGTCGCCGCCGAGGCCTGGGCCGGCAAGGTGCCCGTCACTCTCGAACAGCTGCGCGCGAGCGCCAAGAGCACCGGCGGTGGCACCATGCGGGCCGCACTCAAGGGGGACCTGCACCTGCACTCGAACTGGTCGGACGGGTCGGTGCCCATCGAAGAGATGATGAGTGCCGCCAAGGCGCTTGGTCACGAATACTGTGCGCTCACCGATCATTCGCCCCGCCTGCGCGTGGCCAATGGTCTGTCGGCGGAGCGGCTGCGCGCGCAGCTGAAGGTCATCGATGGACTACGCGATCAGATGGCGCCCATGCGAATCCTCACCGGTATCGAGGTTGACATCCTGGACGACGGCGCACTTGACCAGGACCCCGAGCTTCTCGATCAGCTCGACATCGTTGTCGCGAGTGTGCATTCCAAGCTTGCGATGGACTCCGCGGCGATGACCCGCCGCATGATCGCGGCCGTCGCCAACCCGCGCGTCGATGTGCTGGGGCACTGCACGGGACGGCTGGTGGAGGGGGAGCGGGGCACCCGTGGTGAATCGAAATTCGATGCGGCAGAAGTCTTCCGCGCCTGCCGTGACTCGGGCACCGCCGTCGAGATCAACTCTCGCCCGGAGCGGCGCGATCCGCCGCGCCGACTGCTTGACCTCGCGCTGAACATCGGCTGCGACTTCTCCATTGACACCGACGCGCACGCACCGGGGCAGCTGGAATTCTCCGGATACGGCTGCGAGCGCGCGCTTGAGGCCGGCGTTCCCGAAGAACGAGTGATCAACACCTGGCCCGTTGAGCAGCTGTTGGTCAGGACCACGCAGCACGGCTGATCGCCTATTGACACTTTGAACACATTCGCGCAAAGTGTTCAAGCGTGAAGCTTGTGAAGACAACGGGCCCGCGCGGTGAGGTACCCGAGCCGATCGTCGCGGCCGTCGCACAGACCCTGGTCCGCTCGGGGATTCAACGTTTCAGCCTGTCGGCCGCCGCCGACGAGGCGGGCGTCTCCCGTGGAACCATCTACAACTGGTTCGGTGGCAAGAAAGAAGCCATCGACGTCGCCGTCGGCTTCATCGCCGGCGCTTTCATCGAGTTGTTCGCGGGGGCGGTGAGCGCCAAGACCACCCTGACCGACCAGGTCGGTGAGGCGGCGGTGCGCATCAGCGATCACCGAGCCTGGTCCGATCGCCTGGACCCGACGCTGCACGTGTCCAACGTGTTAGAGCTGGTGCTCGACGAATGCGGTGATGATCTGATGCGCCGGTCGGTCGAGTTCTGGGCGCCGCAGGTCGAGGCCGCCAAGGAGCGCGGTGAGATCGGCAAGGATGTCGACGCCACCGAAGGCGCCGAATGGATCATGCGAACGCTGATGAGCATCGAAGTGTTGCCTGCCATTTCGGTGAATCTGAAGGACCCGGCCGTGGTGCGCGACTACTTCTCCCGATTCATCTTGCGCGGACTCACATGAGCGACATCGACTGTCAGGTGGCGATCGTCGGGGCGGGTCCGGGCGGTATCGCCGCCGCTCACTACCTGCGCCAGCAGGGTATTGACGACTTCGTGATTGTGGATCGTGCCGAGGATTTCGGTGGCACCTGGCGAGACAACACCTATCCAGGTCTTGGCGTCGATATCCCGGTGCTGTTCTACCAGTTGAGTTTTGCGCGAACAGGCCGGTGGAACAAGCTATTCGCCGACGGCGCCGAAATCCAGCGCTATCACCTGTCGGTGGCGGACGAATTGGGGTTGCGCAAGCACTTTCAGGGAGGCAGCGCCGTCACCGCAGAACGCTGGAACGAGGACGGCGGACACTGGGAACTGACCGTGGCCGGAAAGCCGGTCATGCGGGCCCGGTACGTCATCAGTGCGGTGGGCGGATACATCGACATCAAACCCGGTCCCGATATCCCCGGCCTCAGCGACTTCCGCGGCAGAATTATGCGGCCCAATGCGTGGGACCACACCTACGATTACGCGGGTAAGCGTGTCGCGGTGATAGGCACCGGTTCCAGCGGCATCCAGATTGCCCCCGCTATTGCCGGCACGGCCGACTCGGTGACGACATTCCAGCGCACCCCCGCATGGATTATTCCGAAACCCAACCCCGGTCTCTCGCCCCGCGCCCAGCGGATACTGAGCGCACCGTTCGTGCTGACAGCTATCAACGCGCTGATCGTCGGAGCCATGGACGCCGCGCAGGCGGTGCTGTTCCATCTGCTACCACTATTTCCAGAATCGTTGTTACGCAGGATAATCCCTCGTTACGACGGCATGGCGCGGCGGTGGTACCGCAAGCTGCTGGCAGACGCCGTCAGCGACCCCGGGTTGCGTGACGCCCTCATGCCCGGCTACGGGATTCTCGCGCGCCGTACCGTCTTGTCCAATGATTTCCTGCAGGCCGTCGATGCTGGGACGGTGCGGCTGGTTACCGACCCCATCGTGCGCGCCACCGAAACCGGTATCGAGACAAGCGACGGCACACATCACGATGTCGACCTCTTAGTCTTGGCGACTGGGTACGAGATCTACACCGACCCGGAGCACTACAAGATCGGGACTGTTCGGGGCCGCAATGGGTTTGACCTGGGCGAGTACTACCGCGACCACGAGATGCGGACCTACGGCGGCTCGTCGCTACCGGGCCTGCCCAACCGGTGGGTGTTGGTGGGCCCGGAGGGAAACCAAGGGCAGGGATGGCACGCCATGGTGGAGGCCAATGCACGCCACGCCGCCCGCGTCATCGCCGAATCCAGTCGCACCCGCCGAGAGGTCGCGGAAGTAAGGCAAGACGCTTTCGACAAATGGGTGCGCCGGATGGCCCATCAGGGCAAGGCAATCCGCCTATATGCCACCGACTGTCAGCCGCCGCTGAGCACCTACTTCGTCAACTCCAAGGGCGAGGCCCGCTACTACCGGCCCCAAACAGTGAGTGAAATGAACTGGTTCTCAAGACATTCCCCACTCTCCGACTACTCATTTCGTTCTGTCTCCCTGGAAGCAAAGGTGTTTCATGAGCAATCAGCCTGACAAGCCGCTCGCCGGGCGCGTCGCCTACATCACCGGGGCGGGCCGCGGCCAGGGCCGCGCGCACGCCATTCGGCTCGCCGCCGACGGAGCAGACATTGTGGCCATCGACACCTGCGACAAGCCTTCGCCCTACAACGAGTACCCGGCCACCACTGCCGAGGACTTTGATGAAACTGTCTCAGCAGTAAGGAATCTAGGCCGCGAGATCATCGCTGAACGTGTCGATGTGCGCGACCTCGCCGGACAGCAGAAGGTGATCAATGAGGCGATCACGAGATTCGGCCGCCTGGACATCGTGGTGGCCAACGCGGGCATCGCGAGCTGGGCGCGGCTGTGGGAGATCGAGGCCGACCAGTGGCGCGACGTCATCGACGTCAATCTGACCGGCGTGTGGAACACCATCAAGGCGGCGGTCCCCGCGATGATCGAAGCCGGTAACGGTGGATCCATCATCACGGTCAGCTCCTCTGCCGGGATCAAGGCCATGCCCGGCTGCGGCCACTACGTGGCGGCCAAGTTCGGGGTGGTGGGGCTGACCAACTCGCTCGCGGTCGAGCTGGGGGAGTACGGGATTCGTGTCAACTCCATTCACCCCTACGGAACCAATACGCCGCTGGCGGCCGATGAGTCGGTGCTGCGGATGTTCGAGAAGCACCCGGCATACCTACAGAGCTTCAGCCAGACCTTGGTGGACAACGACAGGCTCGTCGAACCCGCCGAAATCGCTGAAGTGGTGGCCTGGCTCGCCGGCGATGCATCCGGCGTCATGACAGGAGCTCAAATTCCCGTCGACAAGGGGTACCTGAAGCGATGACCACATGCCCGTTCGCGCCCGGGTTCGATTTCACCGACCCCGACCTCATCCAGCAACGCATCCCTGTCGAGGAGTTCGCGTACCTGCGTAAGACCGACCCCATCTGGTGGAACGCACAGCCCAGGGGAGTGGCCGGATTCGACGACGACGGCTATTGGGTGGTCTCCAAACACGCGGATGTCAAAGAAGTGTCGCGGCTCAATGAGGTGTTCTCCAATAGCGTGAACACGACGGTGGTGCGTTACAACGAGGACATCACCGCTGAGCAACTCGACATCCAGCGCGAGAACCTGCTCATCGACATGGACGAGCCCAAACATCGCGTCCTGCGGCGCATCGTCTCTCCACTGTTTACGCCAAAGGCCGTCAATGGATTGCATGAACGATTGGTCATGCGCGCCAAGGACATCGTGGAGGCCGCCGCCGAAAAGACCAGTGGCAATTTCGTGTCCGATATAGCCTCGGTGCTACCCATGCATGCCATCGCGGATCTGGTGGGCATCCCCGAATCGGATCGTCAGCAGGTGCTCGACTGGACGAACCAGATGTTCGCCTACGACGACCCGGCGATCGGCAAAGACACGGCCACCACCGCAACTGTTTCTATGTTGGGCTACGCCTACGCGATGGCCGAAGAGCGGCAATTGAATCCACGCGACGACATCCTTACTGGTCTGGTTCAGGGTGCGTACGACGATCGCCCGCTCACCCCGCTGGAGTTCGCCTACTTCGTCATCCAGCTCATGGTCGCGGGCAACGAGACCTCACGGAACGCCATCACACACGGCGTGCTGGCCTTCGCCGACAACCCCGCGCAATGGGAGCTGTACCGGGAGCGGCGCCCGCAGACCGCCGCCGACGAGATCATCCGCTGGGCCAGCCCCATCATCGCCTTCCAGCGCACCGCGCTGCAGGATGTCGACCTCGGAGGCGTGCGGATCCGGGACGGCCAGCGCGTTGGAATGTTTTACGCGTCGGCCAACTTCGACGAGGAGGTGTTCGACGACCCGTTCACCTTCAACATCGAGCGCGACCCCAACCCGCATCTGGCCTTCGGTGGCCATGGGATTCACTACTGCCTTGGCGCCAACCTCGCCCGGCTGGAGATCGGCATCATGTTCGACGCCATGGCGGACAGGCTGCCGGATCTGATGCCAACCGGAGAGCCCACCCGATTCAGATCGGGATGGATTAACGGTGTCGTGTCACTGCCCGCGAACTACCGCGGGTAGACACCGTGCGCAACCGCTACGCGGGGCACTCCTTTTCCACTTCCACGCCGGAGATCGCTGCGGCCCTGGCGGATGTCAGTATCCCGACACTATTGCTTTCACTGGTGCATATCACCGGGGATCCGCGGTACATCCGCGAGTTCACACAGGTGGCCACCTTCCTCAACGAAGTCCAGGGCTTCATGCCTGAGGAGGACAAGGCGAGGGCCCGACAGGTGGCGCTCGACGTGATTGTGGATTACCGCGATCGGGGGTGCCCCGAGCCGGAGCCGCTGGATGCCGATCTCGTCCGGGAGATGATGAATTGGACAGCCTGCGAAGAGGTTCCCGAACCCTACATACCGCTGATTCTGGAGGAACTCGATCTGGAGGGCGTCGATCCGCGACGCGCCACACCCCTGGATCCTGGACAGATGCACGACCTGCCCGTCGTGGTGATCGGGTGTGGTGAATCGGGGATCTTGGCCGGAATCAGGCTCGCGCAGGCGAACATCCCATTCACCATCGTCGAGAAGAACGCAGGCCCTGGCGGAACCTGGTGGGAGAATACGTATCCGGGCGCCCGCGTGGACGTCGCGAATCACTTCTACTGCTACAGCTTCGAGCCGAGCGATCGTTGGAGCCACTACTTCGCCGAGCAGCCCGAGTTACGTGACTACTTCCAAGAGGTCGTCGACGGGCGCGGCCTCGGTGAGCATGTGCGGTGGGAGTCCGAAGTCGAGTCGGCGAGCTGGGACGAACAGCACGGGCACTGGAACATTCGGGTGCGCACCAAAGATGGCGCGATACAGGAGCTCGCGGCCCGCGCCGTCATCAGTGCGGTGGGTCAGCTCAACCGACCCAACATCCCGCACTTCGATGGCGCCGAGACCTTCACGGGCTCGGCCTTCCACTCCGCGCGATGGGACGGCTCGGTGGATCTGGCCGGGAAGCGTGTCGCCCTCATCGGGGCGGGCGCCAGCGGATTTCAGATCGCACCGGCCATCGCCGAGGTCGTGGAGCACCTAACCGTGTTCCAGCGCACCGCGCAATGGATGTTTCCCAATGCCATGTACCACGACAGAGTCGAGGACGGTGTGCGGTGGGCCATGAGACATCTGCCGTTCTACGGGCGCTGGTACCGGCTCCTGCTGATGTGGCCCGGCGCCGACAAGGGGCTGGACGCCGCCGAGGTCGACCCCGACTACGCCGACCAGGATTACGCGGTGAGCGCGATCAACGCCGCCGCGCGAATGATGTTCACCGACTGGATAACCCGGCAGGTGGAGGGTGATGAACAACTGCTTGCCCAGGTGCTGCCCGACTACCCGGCCACGGGTAAACGCACACTCCAGGACAACGGCAGCTGGTTACGCACCCTGCGGCGCGCCAATGTCGCTCTGGTGCGCTCACCGATTGATCGAATCGAACCGGACGGTGTCGTCACCGGGGACGGTGCGGTCCACCCCGCCGATGTGATCTTGTACGCCACGGGGTTTCGGGCCACCGAGGTGCTATGGCCGATGCGGATCACGGGCCGCGGCGGCGTCGAGCTGCGCAGCATGTGGGGGGAACGGCCCTACGCGCATCGCGGCATCACCGTTCCAGGGTTCCCCAACTTCTTCATCCTTTACGGACCCGGCACACACCTGGCCCACGGCGGGAGCCTGATCTTCCAGTCCGAACTGCAGATGCGGTACATCACGCAATGCCTCGAACGCCTGGCCGCCGACAGCACCCTCGCGATGGAGCCGGAGCCGGAGGCGGCGGCCGAGTGGCACCGCCGCACGCAGGACCGGATCAAGAAGATGGTGTGGTCGCACCCCGCCGTCGAACACTCCTACTTCAAGAACGTGGACGGCGAGATACACACCGTCAGTCCCTGGCGATTGCCCGAGTACTGGCACGCTGTCCGGAGTCCGGACTGGTCCGAGTACGTGTTCACCAGCGCCGGAGGGCCCTGACCTGCGGCATCGTCGGCACAGTGTGAGTGCGACCGCAAGGGTCTAACTTTACTTTTCTCCCCGATCCGTAAGCGGTAGCATCGCGGCATGTCCGAACACTTTGACGTGCTCATCGTCGGCGCCGGCATCTCCGGCATCAGCGCGGCCTGGCACATTCAGAACCGCTGCCCGTCCAAGACCTATGCGGTGCTCGAGGCCCGCGACGATATGGGCGGCACCTGGAATTTGTTCAAGTACCCAGGTATCCGGTCCGATTCGGACATGTACACGCTGGGCTTCCGTTTCTCGCCGTGGAACGACAGCCGCACCCTGGCGGACGGCCCCTCGATCCTCGACTACGTGCACAAGACCGCGGCCAACTCCGGCATCGACGGACACGTCCGGTACCGGCACAAGGTGGTCGGTGTGGCCTGGTCCACCGAGACCCAGCAGTGGACGGTTCAGGTGGACCGCGACGGCCAGACCGTCGAGTACACCTGCTCCTTCCTGTTCTGCTGCAGCGGCTACTACGACTACGACCAGGGTTACTCACCGGAGTTCCCCGGCGTCGCCGATTTCAAGGGCACCGTGATTCACCCGCAGCACTGGCCCGAGGACCTTGATTACAAGGGCAAGAAGGTCGTGGTGATCGGCTCCGGCGCTACCGCGGTCACCCTGGTTCCGGCGATGGCGCCCGATGTCGGACACATCACCATGCTGCAGCGCTCGCCGACCTACATTCTGTCGCTGCCGAACGAGAACCCGATCATCAACGGCCTGCGAAAGATATTGCCGGCCAAGGTCGCCTACCCGATCGCGCGGTGGATCAACATCGGCCAGCTGATCTTCAGCTACCAGGCCAGCCGCAAGTTTCCGAAGGCTGCACGGCGGATCATCATGCAGCAGGCCAAACTTCAGCTGCCCAAGGGCTATGACTACAAGACCCACTTCGGCCCCAAGTACAACCCGTGGGACGAGCGCCTCTGCGTCGTGCCGAACGGCGACTTGTACAAGACGATCCGCAAGGGCAAGGCCGATATCGTCACCGATCACATCGAGACGTTCGACGAGACGGGCATCAAGCTCAAGTCGGGCAAGCACCTCGACGCCGACATCATCATCACCGCGACGGGTCTGAACCTGAAGTTCTTCAGCGGTGTCATCCCGACGGTCGACGGTGTGCCCGTGGACCTGCCCGCGCAGACCGTGTACAAGGGCGCGATGCTCACCGGCATCCCGAACATGGCGTTCACCATCGGGTACACCAATGCCTCGTGGACGCTCAAGGCGGACCTGGTGTCCGAGTATGTCGGTCGACTGCTGAACTACATGGACGAGAACGGTTATGTCACAGCGGTTCCCGAGCTCGCCGACGAGACGCTGGAGAAGCAGCCGTTCATGGACTTCACCCCGGGCTATGTGCTGCGTGCTTTGGAAGAGCTGCCCAAGCAAGGCGATAAGCACCCGTGGCGTTTGAAGCAGAACTACGCCTATGACGTTGGGATGATGCGGCGCAGCCGGATCTCCGAGGGCATGCGCTTCGGCAGGAAGAAGGCGGCGGCCGAGACCGCGCCGGTGGCCGTCAACGGCTAGACCATTTCTGCAGAACGGCCGGGTGTCAACTGTTGACACCCGGCCGTTCGCCGTTATAACCGAAAGTTCATGGAGGCTATTTCTCTTCGGGTGCAGTCTGATTCGAGCTCGCGGCAATCAGCATGGGAAGCATCGGTCGCATGGGGAGCAGTCGTTGCACGGCAGCCAGGAGTCGTTCGGTCCAGTCGGTAGTCGACGTGGGGTCTTTGATGCTGTCGATGGCCACTCCCTGACCGACAGCGACGCAGAGGCGGGCAAGGTCCCGCACGCTTGCCTCGGGAAGTTCGAGATCGTCGTCCAGCCGCGCGATCACGGCGGCAACGTGGTCCAGCATGGTCTTGTCGCGGGCGGCCAGTTCCTCGTTCAGTGTCGAATTGTGCCGGGCAACCAGGGCGAGCTCGATCTTCAGCAGTGCCCAGCCGGTGTCACTGAGTGATTGCTCAATCCAGTCCTGAAACTTCTCAAGGCGATCCTCTGATGAACCCTCACCAAGCACTTGGCGCGAGCTTTCCAGAACTTGCTCGGTGTGATGATCGATGACCTCCAGCGCCAAGGCCTCTTTACTCGGGAAATTCGAGTACACGGCACCGCGGCTGTAGCCGGCATCTTCGGCCACCTGTTCATTCGACGTCGCCGCAAAACCGTGTTGCAAGTAGAGCTGCGTCGCGGACTCCACGAGTCGGGCCTTGGTCTGAGCCTGAGCCTCAGAGCGAGTCAATCGTTTGGCCACGACCGTTGAGTCTATGCGCTCGGGCCTGCTCACCAGGAGAGAAGCCGCAGCGTGCCGGGGGTTGAATCCCGCACCCCGCACCTCATCTATATTTGGGCATTGTACGTAACCAGATGGCCGTCGTGGTCATGGGATGGAGTGCATCATGGGACGACACAACCGGCCCTCCGCCACAGACGATGCGCCCGTCATGGACACATCTCCGTCCGACGCGGACTGGACTGCCGGCTTCGTCTGGGACAGCGGAACCCCCGGGACGTCCCACGTGGTGATTGAACCCGAGGGCGCTCTCGCTCCGACACCGCCGCCCTGGTTCAGGGGCTGACCGGGCCCAGGAGCCTGTCCAGGTAGCCACCGCTGAACACCCCTTCGGGATCGAACCGGGCGCGGACGTCTTGGAATGTTCGCCATTGCGGATAGCGCTCGCTCAGCTGCGCGGCGGTCAAGGTGTGCCGCTTACCCCAGTGCGGGCGGCCACCCAGTCCGATCAGGATGGGTTCGAGGTCGTGGAAATAGGACTCCCACGGACCGTGAATCGTCTGGTGCACTGCCAGGTAGACGCTTTCGCGGCCGTAGGCCGGTGCCAGCAGTGCGTCATCGGCCTGGGTGAAGCGGACCTCCAACGGGAAGGCCACTTGATGACGATTCCGCTCAATCGTGGCCAGGGCGGTCTCGATGGCATCGCGGGCATTCTCCAGCGGAAGCGAATACTCCATCTCGGTGAACTTCACCTTGCGGGGGCTCGCGAACACCGCAGCGCTCTCATCCTGCGACTCATTGGAACCAGCAAGGTTGGCAACAAATTTCGATATGTACGGGGCAGCAGCGGGTACCCGCCCGGCCGTCCACATCAGCGCGCCGAGCGCACCATTTTCCACCAGATCGCGCTCCACCCAACGCCGTACCGGGTGGCGAGGCCAAGGGGCCTGCTGGGTGCGTGTCGACTGCAGCAGCAGGACCCGTCGCGTGTGCGGAAAGAGGTACAGCTCAAGATGATCGGTATCGGTCAGCAATGTGGGCAGATCGGCCAGCACGGTGTCCAGGTCGTGTACGGACTGGCGGCGGTGCAGCCGGAAGGCCGGAACACACTGCAGGGTGAACTCGGTGGCCACTCCCAGCGCACCTAATGAGATCCGCGCGGCGCGCAGCTCATCGCCACCGGTAATCTCGTGAATAGTGCCGTCGGCCGCCATGATTCGCATCGAGACGATGGTCTGGGAGATGTTGCCGAACTTCAGGCCCGTCCCGTGAGTTCCGGTGGCAGCGGCTCCGGCGAGAGTCTGGACGTCGATATCGCCGAGATTCGGCAGGGCCAGGCCCCGGCGCAACAACCTGCGGTTCAGATCATGCAGGTTGATGCCGGCCTGGACCCGCACCCGGTCCTGATCGTCCACCGATATCAGTTGCCGTAGTTCCGAGAGGTCCACCTGCGCACCATCGGTGACGCACAGCTCGGTGAAGGAATGCGATGAACCGACCGGCCGTACCGTTCGCCCAGCAGAACGTCTCAGGGCGAACGCCAGCTCC
>MAFD01000024.1:0-70822 GCA_002013775.1 Mycobacterium sp. D16R18 | reverse complement strand
CCCGGCCCCACCGCCACAGGAACGGGAATCTGACATGTCCACCTACACAGCACCTTCCACAGCAAATTTCGGGGAAAAGGATCTTGTCAATGAGTGAGGATGCGCGCACTGAAACCCTGCCCGCCGCCACGGACGCTGGTCGGTCATCGGGTACGCAGTTGACCGGCTTTGCCGCCGGGGCCGCACTGGTCGTGGTCGGGGTGTGGGGTTTTCATGTACTGACTCCCGGTGGCGGTGCGGTGGGGTCGGTCGGCTGGGTCGTGCTGCTGTGCTTGGCGTTTACCGCCCTGGGTAAAGGCATCACCCTGCTGCGCAGGGCCCTGGCACCCGTCACTGCCGCAGCCTTGGCACCACTGGCGTCTGTCTCTGCCCCCGTGCGTGCCACGGCCGGAATCGTTATCGGCGCCAGCGGTATTTGGTGGGTGATGCGCGGGCACGCCGCCACTTGGTGGACACACACTACGGGCACCGGCAGCACAGCCGGGTGGACTCTGACCTCGCAACTGCTGGCGGTGGCGCTGATCGCCGTTTTCGGTGCGCTTCTGTTCGGCGGCGCCAAAAACCTCGTCGCCACGATCTTCGCCAATTCGGGCACACGCCACCGCGACAGCAGAGACACCGCCGAGCAGCGGTGGGCGCTGTTTTGGACCAGCCACCCAGGACTGGGCCTGCTTCTATTGGCCGGCGCTGCCGCGCTCGTGTTCCTGTCCGGGTACATCGTCCCGAGGGTGTCGGGGTGGCTTTCCGGCGATGACCCGATGGCCGCCTTGGCGGCCATCGCCGCGATCCTGATCGTCGCGTTCTTCGCGAATACGTGGTGGTGGAAAGCACTATCGGGATGGTGGACCTGGGCCCACACCCACGGCAGCAGCGGTGGTGGCGCCAGTCCGCTGGGACAGATGCAGGCCGGTGCCGCCGTGATCGCACTGATCTGGTTCTCCGCCATGGGATTTGGACTGGCGTCACCGCAGGATTACACCGGCCCCGGCGCTGCACCCCTGGCGCGGGCTGCCTGCCCACCAGATTGCGGCGGCGGAGGCGGTCTTGACGGCCCCCCGGGGGGCGGCAGCCAGTTCAGACCACCGGACATGCCCGCCCAACAACCCGACTATCAAGGCGGCATCAACCAGGCGCCCCTGAACCAAAACTCGGGAATCTCGATCTACAACGAAAGCCCTGCTCAGAGCGGCGGTCAGCAAGCCTCTCAAAATGGGGGCCCGCAAATGTCCGGCCAACGCGCCGCGCATGGCGAGCCACTGCCCAACTACGGCCCCTGGCAACCCGACGCCCAACCTCCCGCCCAAGCACCGGTCCAGCAGGCGCCTCAGGCTCCGCAGCAACCAGCCCAAGCTCCACAGAACCCGGCTCAGGCGCCTCAAGCACCGCAAAACCCCGTTGGTCAGCAACCAGCACAGCAGCCCCAACCCGGACAAACTCAACCGGGCCAGCAGCAGCCACAAAACCCGGCAAACCAACAGAACCCGGCACAACAGCAGCCACAGAAACAGCCTGATCAGACACCTCAAAAGCAGCCTGACACGCCGAAAAAGAACCCGATCGACCCCACCGATCTGGCAACAGCGGCCACCCGGCGCGGCTCACAACAAGCTGGCCAACAAGCCGCCCAGCAGGCTGGCCAACAAGGCACGCAGCAGGCGACACAACAAACTACTCAGCAAGCGACCCAGCAGGCCGCGAAAGCTGCCGAACAGGGCACGCAGAAGGCTGCGCAACCAGGCGACCAGTTCCCCGCTGATTTCCACCTCGGGCAGGTCGCTGACGGTCTAAAAGCCCGCGGCACATACAGTCCCACCGGCACGCATTGGGGTGACACAGGCAAGACTATCGGCGCCATCACCAAGAGCCAGGCCGAGAACTTCGTGAAGGCGGGCGAACGCTTCACAGCGGTAGGCCGCGTTCTGGAAGTCGGCAAGATGGGGGTTGACCTAGCCAACGGTGCCCCTATACCGGAAACGGTAGGCGCAACTGCGGGATCGCTGGCTGGGGCATGGGCGGGGGCAGAAGCTGGCGCCTTGGTCGGCGCGGCAATCGGATCATTCCTCCCGGGCCCGGGCACGGCCGTAGGTGGCGTCGTAGGAGGCGTGGTCGGCGGGTTCGTCGGCAGCGGAATCGGTTCGGAGGTAGGAAAAGCACTCGGCGGCGCTGCCCGCTCAGCCGGATCAGCACTGTCAACGGCCGGCGGTGCCGTCGCATCCTTCTTCGGTAGTTTGTGACAGACAGGGAACGAGGATCAGCTCATGCTCACGGTAGCTGCAGTACTCATCGGTTTCATCGGAGCGGTAACCCTGCTCACTCTGATGCAAGTACGTCCATATTCGTCGCCAGTACAGCTGTTAACACTGGCGATGGGCGGAATATGTTGCGTGGCTCTCACAGCTAGCGGACTGTATTGGCTAACTGACTCGCAGACGCTACGAATCGGTACTTTATGCGGCGGTCTAGTGATCGCTCTAAACATCATCAAGTTGGCCAGGCGCCGTCGATACGTCACTATATCGGTGGGCGGCGAAGAATGATGGGCACCGGGTGATGAACGGATTGTATGCGCTGGTCCTGGTTCTGAACTGTGTACTCATCGTCTCGCTTGTGTTTGGTGATGATTTTAATAGAAAGCTGCCCTCCAAGAGCGGATGGTATGTTCAGTTGGCAGCGTCTTCGCTGTTTATCTTTGTCGCGCCCAATCTTGCTATCGCATTCGGCTGTATCGTGGGGGTAATGATTGCCCGGATTATATTTGCCTTATGGCTCACCCCTCTGGGTGATAGTACTTTCGCGAAGATATTTAGACCCTTTCGGTTGCCTGTTAAGCGAGTTAATAGATATGAGAAGCGTGAACGGTCTATAAGAGATGAGGATTGAGAAAGGGATGCTAGCTGTGAGGGAACCCAAACGTACTGCTGTCGCCGTATTGGGTGTATTCGTCGCCGTTGCAGCGGGGTGTTCTTCGCAGCAGTCGCCAAGCGACGCATCCAACACATCTGCCGCGTCGGTGACGTCGTCATCGACATCGCCGTCTATGGCTACCGCCGATGGGTGCGCGACCAGTGACATTCCTCGAGTCACGTTGGATGCCAAGGCGCCGGACGAGCCGATGTTGGCAGTGCCGACACCGCAGGGGTGGCAGTATTCGCCGGCGATGAATTCGCCGGTGATTCGCGGGGCTGTGGCCAATGTGGGGTTGCGGGCGAACGATTTCACACCGAATGCGGTGGTGACATTGGAAGATTTGACTGGCAAGGTCGCCTCAGCGCAGCAGGGTGTTGATGCAGAGATCGCCAGTGTGGAGCAAGGTGGCATGGCCGTTGAGTCCCGCACTGCGGGGACGGTGTGTGGGCACCCGAGTAGCACGATCACTTACACCCTGCAGAACCGGCCGGTGACTGCCCTGATCGCTGGGATTGAGGCCGGGCCCAAGATCTGGGCCACGGTGCTGACCATCCAAACCGCCGAGCCCGGCAATCCCGCCTACACCGCAGGTAAGCAAGCAATCATGGAGGGCTTCCAGTTCCGGCTGCCTGGTAATAGCCGCTAACAGCCTGCGCTGCTCGCCCGCCTTTGGCCTACCGGTTGGGGCGGCTGCCGCAGCCGGGTCTAACAGGTGCATGCACGCAAGGGCTGCAATGCACCACCATTGCAAGGAGATTCGATGACCTCAAGTTTTGTTACCGTCGTGCTGGTCCTCATCGGTGTGGTGTTGATCATGCTGGGGCGCAGGGTATCTGCCCGGCGTGCGGTGTTGCTTGGTGCGGGCGTGGCGGCGGTTTTCCTTGCTGTAGTGGTGCTGGTGTCGTCGGTGGTAACCATTGTCGGTACCCGGCAGGTCGGTATCGCGACGGCGTTCAACCGGCCCACCGGGCAGACCTTCAACAACGGGCTGCACTTCAAATTCCCATGGGTGCAGGTACATGAAATGGATGGTGCGGTACAGATCGACACCTACCAGGTCGTCGCGAGCAGCGACCGCCGGATCCCGGTTCGGCTGGGCAACAACTCCACCGCATTGGCGGACGCCTCGATTCGGTGGCAGATCAAGCCGGACTCGGCAGACGAACTATTCGTGCAGTACAAGACTTTCGACGGAGTTCGCGTGAACCTGATTGAGCGCAACCTCAAGGTCGCCTTGAACGAGGCGTTCGCCAAGTTCGACCCGCTGGACAAAAAGAACTTGGAAGAGTCGCCGCTGCCCAGTATCGCCGCCCAGGCATTAGGTCTGCTACGCACCAAGGTCGGCAAAGAAGTCGAAATTTTGGATGTGTCGGTACCGACGATCGACTACGACGACAAGACCGAAGAGCGCATAAACCAGATCAACGAGGAACGCGCGAATACCACCAAGGCTGGCCAAGAAGTGGAAACCAACAAGAAGAAGCGTGAAGCCGCCGAGGAACTTGCCAAGATGCCACCACCGGACCTTCGAATCTCCATCGCTAACTGTCTGAACAAGATGGCCGAAACGGGCAAGAACCTCAACTGCTTCCCCATCGGACAAGGTGTGGTCCCGACCCTGAGCATCCCCAACCCGATCACGGTCCCCGAAGGCTGACCACCTAAGCGTGGATGAATCAGTCTCCTTGTGCTGATTTCGTTTACGCGCGACCGCTGGAGTTGATCTTCTTGGTGATCAGGGTGCTTGACGTGAACGCATACGCCCGGGCCCCTCAAGGAGCATGCCGCCAGTCCTGCGCCGTCTACAGACTCGACGCCGAAGATGCACGGTCCGCTTAAGTAGCAGCACGAGAAAGCTCACATCCAGGGTGTCGGATTGTGCTGGCTTGCGTAGCTGGTCGGTTCGGAGCGTGCGGAGATTCGCGAAACCCGGTGGGAAGAGGTGAAACAGGAGGCGTTCACGAAACTCTCGTATCAGCGCAATGCTGAGATGCTCGATGAGCAGCTGCGGCGTCGACAGGCGGTCGCAGCTATGCGGACGTACGCCAACGAAATCGAGGTACGCGCCGAGCAGCTCAATGCCTCTGACGCGGACGAAGCCAGAAAGTGGACTGCGTGGATTCGTCAGCACGCCGACCGCACGGACCCGATCAACGGCCCACTGCAGCTCCTTAGCATCACAACCGCCAGGTACGCCGACCTCGAACCTCACATGAACGGGTGGAGCGCCTATGGCCCCCACCGGCGGTAGCACTCACAGGGTGCCAGAGCCACGTTCCGAAATCGGCCAATACGCGTTCCGGCGGCAAGAACTTGACCTATAGCTATCAGCAACAACGGCATTTTCAACACGTCCCCGAGGGCGGGGAGCTGTGAATAGCTGACCAAACTCTAACGGGTCAGCGCTGCACATTCGTCCCTGGACCGCCGTAGCCCCGGCACTCACCCGAACGGGCAGGTGCCGGTGGGCCGCTCTGGAACGGCAAAGCTGTCCAGCCGGTAGCTGTGGTAGAAGTCGGCCAGCCGCTCATTGCGCCGTGTCAGGGAACGCGAAACCCTGTCGAATTTGCGCTGTGCGCTACGCGAACCGTCGAGCTGGGAGCGGGCCGCATCGATGCGAATATTGTTGTGCAGCATGGGTTCTATGAGTAGCCGATCAGGCGTAACGCGCCACACCAGCTGCAGCAGCCGGGTGTACAGAGCGAACTCCACATTGTGACGGGGCTTGAGCCGGAACCCGATCATCTCGCGTATCTGGGGATGCATTGCCTTGGCCGAACACACCTGGATTACCCGGCCCGCCATCGGGCGAATCGCGAGCCACAGTGGCAGCAGGGCTGGGCGCAGGGCAGCGGGGAGCAGCAGCGTCGGCAGCGGCAGTCGCATCAAACCGGCGAATTGCTCGCGCAGAAAGCCGTTGGACTGCAGCCTGTTCTCCACCATGTCGTCGTAGTAATCGACGAAGGCGCCGTAGCTCTCCGGGAATTTTCCCTTGGCGCTGGGCAGTTCGAGGTCTTTAAACAGGTAGCGTTGATATTGATACGCGGCCTCCTGCTCTGCGGCAGTCATCGTGTAGCCCGTGCAGTAGGGGAAGGCCTCCATCGTGGCGTTCATCGCGCTGGCCGCGATCCATATCCATAGCTCGGGATCCAATGCGCTGTAACGAATCCCCTCGTACTCGCCAACTCCGGTGCCCCGCACATCGCGGTGTCGCTCCTTGAGCCATTGCGCCGTGTCGGCCCGCTGCTGCTGATTGCCGGACAACAGCGACAGCGCGCTCAGTCCGCTCCGGATGCCGCGGTCGGTGAAGTTTTCACGGAATCGTCCCGTGCGATCGACGGATGCGGCCACCGGCATCAGGGCGACCTCGTCGAACAGCACCCCGCCGAAGACGCCGACAAGGGGACTGCCCAGGTGCTTGCGGAACGCGTCCATGACGCGTGGCCGCACTCCGTCCCCGCGAAGGAAACCCAGGCCGTCCTCGTGGGAGTCCCCACTCGATTCGCCGTCATGTGTGATGTCGCGCGGCAGTACATGCGTCATTGCATCCTCCGTCGGTGTTAGTAACTTAGTTGAACACTAACATTGCAACATCGGGTTGGGAAGGACTTGTGCGTGAGAGACTGAGCTGTGTCTGCAGATCCGGATCCGACCGGCGAGCGCATCCTCGAGGCTGCGCTGCAGACCATGCTCAGCTTCGGCATCCGTCGTGCCACAGTCGACGAGATCGCAAGGCGCGCGGGTGTATCGCATATGACGGTGTATCGCCGCTGGTCCAACAAGACAGAACTTGTGCTCGCTGTCCTCATGCGGGAGGCGCAGACGATGTTCTCCGCGGTGGATCGCGAAATTGCCGCCCTGGAGAGTCCCGAGGACAAGCTCGTGGCGGGCTTCACCGGGATCTATTGGCATGTGCGCACCCATTCGCTGATGCAGCGGGCGGTGGAGACCGATCCGGAGTCGGTGCTGCCGGTCATCACAAGCGGGGCGGGTCCAGCCCTGGATATGGCGACCACATACCTGGCCGGTCATGTGAGCCGAAGTGCCGGCGACCTTGTCGACGACTCCTACGGTGTCGCGGAAGTATTTGTGCGCCTGACACATTCGCTCATACTCGCACCCAGCCCACGGCGGGATCTTGTCACCAGGGAAGACGCCGAACGGTACGCCCGTCAGTACATACTGCCCATCGCGCGCGCGTTGGTGCGGGAGCCGAGCAAGGTGGTCCGTTAGCGCCTCGTGCTGGAGCTTCTCGGCGAGCTAGTTCGCATCTGAGGCGGCCACTGTGCGCGCTTTCGGCCGGCGGCCCGGCGGGGCCAAGTAATCTTTGTGCATTGACCACGGCCGGGGACGTAACGACGAGATTTTGGGGGTAGTGGATGGACAGGGATATCGGAGCGGGCTCGCCGGCGGCCGAGGATTCGTCTGACGCCGCGGACACCGCGCCGCTGCCAGTCCTCAACGCGCTTCCCGGGATGTCCGAACCCGGTCCGTTCGCTCCGTCGGAACACGAGTTTGATCAGCCTCCGTTCATCGCGCACCCGGCATTCACCGAACCGCGCCCACCTGCGGTGGAGCCTGGTAATCAATACATGCAGTGGCCGGGCCACGAGGCCTTCAATACTGCGCCGCCTACCGTCCCGGGACCTATTAAGCCGACGGCTCCGGTCGACTTCTCGTCCTGGGAAGACAAGCCTGAAAGAAGCAAGCGGCCGTTGGTGATTGGTGGCGCGGTGCTGGCGGCCGTGGTGGTGGTCATCGGTGGTGTGGTCGCGGCGTTCGCGGGCAGCGGCGACGATGACGCGCCCGCCGAGCCCAGCGCGGCCCCAACGACAACGGTGTCCAGCAGGAACTCCGATGCGGAGACGCGCTTGCTCTCCATGCTCCCTACGGGATACGGGCTGTCGGCCTGTAAGGCCGTCGAACCCGCGAATGAGGCAGTGGCACAAGTCAAGTGCGGCCGCAGTGACGATCCAGACGGGCCCGTGGAGGCGAGCTACTCACTGGTCAAGGACAAGTCGGCGCTTGCAGCGGGGCTGGGTCGTCTGACGAAACGGAACGCGGTGGTGGTGTGCCCCGGCCGGATCCAGTCGCCGGGGCCATGGCGTCGTAATGCCACACCGGATCAGGTGAGCGGCACAGTGTTCTGCGGTAGCAATCAGGGGCACCCGGTGGTCGGCTGGACCGATGAGGAGCGGCTTCTGCTCAGCGAGACGCGTTCGGGTGCGACGGGTCCAACTCTCGACCAGTTGTACGCCTGGTGGTCTTCGCACTCATAACAAAAACCGCCGGCCGCGCGAGGCGGCCGGCGGTCAATGCCGAAGCGTTTATCTAGCCTTCGGTGGGAACCGGAGTGCCCTGGCTGCCGGCCGCGCGCTGCCCGTGCGGGGTGCTGTCCGAGGCCGGAACGGCGGGAACCGCGGGAACTGCGGCCACCGGTGGGGTGACGGCCTGCGGGGCGCCTTCGACACCGGGAGCCGCGGGAGCCGGTGAGGCAGGTGCGGGCGATGCGGGAGCCGGGGAAGCAGGCACCGCGGTGTTGTTCAACGGCGTGCCCTCGGCACCGGGTACCGGGGTGGCAGGTGTCGGACCCGGCGTCGCGGTCACCGGTGCCACCGTCGGGGTCGGAGTCGCGGCGGGCTGCTGCCCGTCCACCGGGGTGCCCTGGCTGCCGGCGGGAACAGCGGCAGGCGCCGGGGAAGTGGTGGGCGCGGCGCTGGTGGCCGGTGCGGGGTTGGTGCCGTGTGACTGGCTCGAACCACCCGAACGCGGTGCCGCGGCCACGGGAGCGGCCTTCCAGGTGAGCAGATCCTCGTCACCGGAGGTGTACGTCACCGTCTCGGGGGCGGCACCGGTCACGTCGAAGTAGATCTTGCCGCTGGTCTTCTCGCCCTGCGACAGGGTCCCCGGGTTCACGCCCTGCTCGGTGGGCACGCCGTACAGCACGCGGTAGGTCTCGCCATCCTTGGTCTTCGCGTTGAAGTTGGCGACGATCGGGATGACGCTGCCCTGGACGGCTTCATCGGTTGCAGTGGCTTCCCACAGCGTGCCCTTGGCCTGGTAGGGCAGCTGGTCGGCACTAACCTTGAGGTCGCTGATGGTCCACGCCTGAACGACGTCGCCGTTGGTGAGGCGACCCTGCTGGCCGAGCGTGGTGTCGGCTCCGGCGGTCGGCATCAGAGCCAGTCCGGCCGCCGCTGCGGCGGCCGCCACGGCGGCGGTGATGGGCACGTTGATCTTCACGATGGTGGTCTCCTTGACGTCCTGAATGCTCCCCCCAGCGGGGACGGTCTGTCGTAAAACTAACAGGTCTGGGTGCACCATCGTCGCCCGAAGTACACGATTGCCATACGGTTAAGAACATGACGGTTGATTCCACCGGTCACCAGGGGGCCGCGCCGGAGCCAGACGATTGGCCACCCGACGCACGCACGTTCACTATCCGCGCGGCGGCGGACGATGCCGCGCCGAGCCTGGCTGCTGAACTGCCGATTACCGCAACAGAACTCGGCATGTTGGACGGAGATGCCAACCACCCTGTGCAGTTCTGCAGCGTGCTCCTGGAACCGCCGGTCAAGCACCGGTTCGATACCTCCGATGCCGCCCGGTACGAGCGTGAGTATTGCGACCGGGACGACGACGGCGAGTTCTTCATGGTGCATGTCGCGCTGCTGGGGCCCCGCCGCCCCGGGGTCTCCCTCGCGCCCGGTGCCCGCGACGTCCTCGTCGATGTCGCCTATGTAGTCGATTTGTCGCTGGAAGAAGACGGAGTGCTCAACCCTGCCAAGGTGGACTGGGCAGGTGGGGCGATTGTCGATGTCGACGGAGAGGTGCCGGCCGAGCAGGTAGCCCCGGGGGCAACGGATGAGCAGGCGATCGCCGAGTCGGTACCGCCGGCCGGTCCGGTGGCGGCAGTGCCCGAGCCGGGGAGCCCGGGGAGTTCGGAGTGGATCCGCGAGCAGCTCGACGTTCGTATCGCGGTGCTCGGCCGTCTCGCTGGGGAAGTCGCGATCTCCGAAGTGCCGGTGCCCACCGAGCTGGCCAAGAACGAACGGCACTCCAACACCGCTCCGCAGTATGTGCTCGACGGAGCACAGTTCTGGTACCACACGCGTGACCCGAAAACGGGTTTCGTGTGGAAGACCACGACCAACCCGAACGAGCTGATCTATTGGTGCATCGACGATGTGGCCCGAGGGCTGGCATGGCGGTGGACCCAGCAGGCGGCCACCTATAAGACGATGCCCCCGGCCACCGCGCAGCGCACGCTATGGGCTCCGTACTGGCAGCTGCTCATGAACGCCCTGGACACCAAATGGGGTGCCATCACAGGCCGTAACATCCGCAGCCTGCTGTGAGCGATTACCAGCGGTAGTCGAGAAACTTCCCGTCGAAGGTCAGGACCACCCGGTCGCCATCGGGATCGGGGCGTCGCGCGATGTCGATCTTGAAGTTGATGGCGCTCATGATGCCGTCACCGAACTCCTCGTGGATGGCTTCCTTGATCGCCGGGCCGTAGACGCTCAGCGCTTCGTAGAGGCGGTAGATCGTCGGGTCGGACGGAGCGCCGCCGTCCAGCGTGCCGCGATAGGGCTGTGCGCGCAGCGCGGTACTGACCTGCGGCTCCAGCTCGAGCAGCTCGGCCACCTTCGCGGCCTTTGCTTCGGGCACGGGATGCTGGCCCAAGAGCGCGGCAATTGTCCAAACCAGCGGTGAGTCAATCGCTTCCGCGATCTGCTGCCACGTCAGGTTCTTCTCGAGGCGGCGGGCTGAGATCAGTTCGGCGGCTTCGTCCTTGGTCATGACGTCAGACAAACAGACGCCTGCCGTCCGTGCAAACTAGCGCTGCCACAGATCTTTCTGGGCATCGCGCTGGTAATAGTTCATCGAGTTATCTCCGCTCGCGGTCCAGAGCATGGCCATGGTGACGAGCGTTATGGCGACCAGCACCATTGTGTCGTTCCACATGATGACCTCCTTGGTATATCGATCGGTCTACATCTAATTGCAGCACGTATACCGATCGGTGTACAGGGGGGTGTGGCGGACGCCACACGGCAGTCATGCGGACTACTCGGCGTCCAAGGCTCCAGCAGCTAGCGCGGCACTATTGATCCTGGTCAGCACCGCATGCAGGTGCTCGAGTTCGGAGAGGTCGACACCCAGACGTTCCACCACGGCCATGGGCACCTTGAGTGCCTTTCGGCGCAGCGCGGCGCCCTGGGTGGTGAGGGTGACGTGGGTGGTCCGCTCGTCGGCAGCGCTACGCGGGCGAGTGATGAGGCCCAATGTCTCGAGCCGCTTGAGCATGGGAGAGATGGTCGCCGAATCCGTTTGCAGCAGGGCGGCTATCTGCTTGACGGACAAGGCCTCCCGTGCGTCTTCGCTGCCACTCTTGGCGTGATCCCAGAGCGCCAACATCACCAGATACTGCGGATGTGTGATCCCGAGGGGTGCGAGTAGAGGCCGGTAGACCGCGAGTACCGCGCGATTGGTCACGGCCAGCGCGAAGCACACCTGTCGTTCCAGGGCCAGCGGGTCTACGTCGGGTGAGACTGCGGTCATTCTCACTATCCTAACCATTAGTTAGTGCACTAACTATTAGTCTACAATCTAGTTATGGCCGCCGACCGCCCGAATCTTCTTCAGTACATCGCCTACTGCTACGGGCGACGTCTGCCTGACTCGATGAAGGACTGGGTCGCCAATGATCTGGCGGGCAAGGGTGCGGTGCGGCGGCACATCCTGCGGTGTGCGATTCCGCCGTTGTTCATCCTCGCGCCGTTCTGGCTGTTGCCCGCCTCGCTATATGTCCATATGGAGATGACGGTGCCCATCTACGTGTGGGTGCTGATCATGGCGCACGCCCTCAACAAGGTGTGGCGTCGTCACCGGCTGGTGCAGCATGATCTGGACCCGGGCCTGGTTGATGTGCTCAAGCGTCAGAAGGACGCATGGATCCACGAAGACTACGCGCGGCGATACGGACCGCGTTCAGGTGACGGCTACTCCAGTAGCGGTCCTATCTAGCGCACCGCATGAAACATCCAGGGATGCTGAGCATTTCACGCCGGTAGGCGTTTCGCGGGTCGGTCAGCGGTGCTGACTCAGTCCCAGTCGCCGTGCTTCCAGTGGCCCTTGCCCCAGCCGTTGCCATGTCCGCCGCGCCAGCCGCGATCCCAGCCACGGTCCCAGTCGCCGTCCGCGCAAACGGTCACTCGCGGGTAGGTGTCCACGGAGCCGCAAATGTCTGGATCTGCCTTTGCCGGGGTTGCAGAGGCGATACCTCCAACGAACAAGCCACTAGCAACGACTCCAATTGCCAAGGCTGACGGCAGGATTCGTTTCATGACTCACAGCCTACTCCCAGGCAAAACTAGTTTGCAAGGGTAAGGAAAATTAGTACCGCGTTCAACAGCGTGATGAGCGCGGCGATTATCCAGCCGAGCATTGTCGTCACACGATGGTTGACATCGGTACCCATCAGCCCGCGATTGCTGGTCAACCGGATGAGGGGTATGAGGGCGAAGGGGATGCCGAAGGACAGCACCACCTGTGACACCACGAGTGCCCGGGTGGGGTCAATACCGGCCGCGAGGATCGCCAGTGCGGGTATCAGGGTGATGAGCCGGCGCGTCACGATGGGGATGGAGCGGCGCAAGAGTCCTTGCATGATCATCGCGCCGGCATAGGCGCCAACCGAGGACGACGCGAGCCCAGACGCCAGCAGGCCGATCGCGAACAACAGGGCCACGGTGGGGCCCAGGCTGTCGCGCACGGCGGCGTGAGCACCTTCGATGGTGTCGACGCCGTCGCGACCCTGCAGATTCGTGGCCGCCACCAGCAGCATGGCCATGTTCACGGCGCCGGCGAACAGCATCGCCAGGCTCACGTCCCAGCGGGTAATGCGCAGCAGTCTGCGCCGCGGCTCGCCCGCCTCGGGATGGCCATGCCGGTCCCGGGCCAGGCCGGAGTGCAGATAGACCGCGTGTGGCATGACCGTGGCGCCCAGCATTGCCGTCGCCAGCATCAGGCTCTCGGCGCCCTGGAAGCGTGGGATCAGTCCCGCGGCCGTCGCGGCCAGTGGCGGCGGTTCCACCACAACACTGGCGAGGAATCCGATCGCGATGACGGCCAGCAGTGCAGAGATCACGTATTCGAAGGAGCGTTGTCCGCGCCGGTCCTGCACTGCAAGTAGCACCATCGAGACGATTCCGGTGATGACACCGCCGATGAGTAGCGGCAGGTCGAACAGTAGGTACAGCGCGATGGCCCCGCCCACAACCTCAGCCAAATCCGTTGCCATGGCAACCAATTCGGCCTGCATCCAGAACGCGAGTCGGGTGGGCCGTGACATGCGATCGCCGACGGCCTCCGGCAGCGACTGCCCGGTGACAAGGCCGAGTTTCGCCGAGAGGTACTGCACCAGCCCTGCCATCACGTTGGCGGTGACGATCACCCACACCAGCAGGAAGCCGTACTTGGCGCCGGCGCTGACGTTCGAGGCGACGTTTCCGGGGTCGACATAGGCGATGGCCGCGACGAAGGCAGGTCCGAGTAGGTAGAGCCCCCGCACCTGCCGCGCTTGCTTTGGCCGCTCCAGCACCCAAACCTCCTGATTTCAAGTACGCCGAATAGAAAAGTTAGAGTACCCGAAACTTTGGGATGCGGCGAGGCCCCCAACAGGCGCGGCGGCGCCCGGTGATTAGTTGGTGCTGGCCTTCTCGGCCTGACGCTTCTTGACGCTGGCCTCGAGCTTGGCCAGCAGGTCGGAGACATCGGTGGCGTCGAGTTCGGTGGGCGCCTCCTCCTTGGTGAACGCCTCACCACCTTCGAGCTTCGCCTCGACCATCTCCAGCAGCTGTGACTGGTATGTGTCGTTGTATCGGCTCGGATCGAAATCGTCGGCCATCGACTCCACCACCTGCCCCGCCATCGACAGTTCGGCCGGTTTGATCTTCACCTCCTGGTCCAGCACCGGGAAGTCGGGTTCACGAATCTCATCTGGCCATAGCAGCGTGTGGATGATCATCACCTGACGCTCGCCGAAGTCCTTGACCCGCAAGGCCGCGAGCCGTGTCTTGTTGCGCAGCGCGAAATGCACGATCGCAACACGATCGGTCTGCGCGAGCGTCTGTGCCAGCAGCACATAGGATTTCGAAGACTTGCTGTCCGGCTCCAGGTAGTAGCTCTTGTCATACAGCAGCGGGTCCAGTTCGGCGGCGGGAATGAATTCCAGCACTTCGATCTCGCGGCTGGACTCGGCGGGCAGGCTCGCCAGATCCTCATCGGTGATGACGACGGTGCGGCCGTCCTCGGCCTCGTAGGCCTTGTTGATGTCCCGGAACTCGACGATCTCACCGCATTCTTCGCAGGTGCGTTTGTAGCGGATTCGGCCGTTGTCTTTGTTGTGGACCTGATGGAACTTGAGGTCGTGGTCCTCGGTCGCGCTGTATACCTTGACAGGGACGTTCACCAGCCCGAAGGCGAGGGAGCCCTTCCAGATGGAACGCATATCCCAAGTATGGCCCACGCAGCCAACTTCGGGACCTTCTGTGCGCCTTACCAACGCAGAAAAGGTGCTGTACCCGGATACCGGGACTACCAAAGCCGACATTTTCGGCTACTACACCGCCATCGCGCCCTTCATGTTGCCGCATATTGTGGGGCGCCCGGTCACCCGTAAGCGCTGGCCTAACGGAGTTGGCCAGCCATCCTTCTTCGAGAAGGATCTGGCCTCGTCGGCCCCGGATTGGCTTCCGCGGCGGCGTATCGAGCACAAATCCCGCTACGTCACCTACCCGTTGATCGACACCTCGGTGGCGCTGGCCTGGATAGCCCAGCAGGCGGCGCTGGAGGTGCATGTGCCGCAGTGGCGATTCTCTGGCGAGAATCCAGGTCCGGCAACACGATTGGTGTTTGATCTGGATCCGGGTGAGGGGGTGGGTTTGCCGCAGCTGGCGCAGGTCGCTCGAGCCGTGCGCGATGTACTCGACGATATCGGTCTGGCCACCTTCCCCTTGACCAGTGGTAGCAAGGGTCTTCATCTGTATGTGCCGTTGGCGCAGCCGGTCAGCTCATCCGGTGCGGTGACCGTCGCTAAAAAGGTCGCGATTCAGCTGGAACAGTCGATGCCGGATCTGGTGACCGCGACGATGACCCGGGAGCTGCGTGCGGGCAAGGTGTTCGTTGACTGGAGTCAGAACAGCGGCTCCAAGACGACGGTTGCCCCCTACTCATTGCGCGGCCGGGAGGCGCCGACCGTTGCCGCGCCGCGCACCTGGGAGGAACTGGACGATCCAGAGCTGCGTCAGCTGCGCTTTGACGAAGTGCTGGAGCGTGCCGAGCGCGATGGTGACCTACTGGCAGGTCTTGACGATGTCGAGATCGTCGGTGCCGAATCCTCTTCGCGCAAGCGGCTCATCGAGGACAGGCTGTCCACGTACCGCAGCATGCGTGACCCCGCGCGTACTCCCGAACCGGTCCCAGCCGTCGAACCGCAGGCAGGCCACGACAGTTCGTTTGTCATCCAGGAGCATCACGCCACCGCACTGCACTACGACTTTCGGCTGGAGCGTGACGGTGTGCTGGTGTCCTGGGCGGTTCCCAAGAACCTGCCCACGGAGCCTTCGGTCAATCATCTTGCGGTGCACACCGAGGATCACCCGCTGGAGTACGGAACCTTCGAGGGCTCCATTCCGAAGGGGGAGTATGGCGCGGGTGAGGTGACCATCTGGGACTCGGGCACGTACGACACCGAGAAGTTCATCGATCCGCGCGACGATTCCGAACCCGGCGGCGCAAAAGGCGAGGTCATTGTCACCCTGCACGGCAAGCGAATCTCGGGGCGATACGCACTGATCCAAACCAATGGCAAGCAGTGGCTGGCGCACCGGATGAAGGATCAGCGATCACCCGCCACGATGCCGGCCGGCCTCGCGCCGATGCTGCCGACTACCGGATCCGTGGCGGGCCTGGCCGCCGATGAGTGGGCCTTCGAAGGCAAATGGGATGGCTACCGCCTCATTCTCGAATGCGACCACGGTCAGCTGCGGGCCTTGGCGCGCAGCGGGCGTGACGTCACCGCGGAGTTTCCGGCCCTGCAGCGGCTCGCCCACGAATTGGCCGATCACCGTGTGGTTCTAGACGGCGAGGTGGTGGTGCTCGATCCGAAAGGGCTGCCGAGCTTCTCGCTGCTGCAAAACCGGACGGCAGGCACCGAGACTCAGTTCTGGGCCTTCGATCTGCTGTATCTGGATGGAAAATCCTTGTTGCGCACAAAGTACCGTGATCGGCGCCGACTGCTCGACGTACTCGGTTCCGGCACCGAGGCGATGGCAGTACCGGAACAGCTGAACGGCGATGGCGCTGCGGCGCTGGCGCATTCGCATGAGCAAGGGTGGGAGGGCGTCGTCGCCAAGAGGCTGGATTCCACTTATACCCCGGGCCGCACTCAGTCCTGGATCAAGGCGAAGAACTGGAGTAGCCACGAGGTCATCATCGGCGGATGGCGTAAGGGGCAGGGCGGACGCAGCAGCGGGATCGGGGCGCTGCTGATGGGGATACCCGACGAGAGTGGACTTCGTTATGCGGGACGGGTAGGTACCGGATTCACAGAGAAAGAATTGGCATCGCTCAAGGAGCGGTTAGAACCGCTGCACCGCAATGAATCGCCCTTCAGCGCACCGCTTTCCGCGGTCGAGGCCAAGGATGTGCAGTTCGTCGAGCCGGTGCTGGTTGGTGAGGTCCGCTACGGTGATCGCACGCCCGGCGGGATTCTCAAGCATTCCAGCTGGCGTGGTCTGCGCACCGATAAGTCAGTTGGCGACGTCGAGCTCGATCTCGGGTAGCGGGTACGGCGGTGCGCCGACACCCGCCACCGAAAAGTGGCCCCACGGGGTCTGCTCGGTGATGCGACCCGGTGCACTGGTCTCGCCCACGGCGATGGTGACCTGGGTACCGCCCTTGAGCTCCCCGCCCTCCGGCTTGGCGTAAATCGTTCCCTGCCAGTGGAACTTGCCATCGAGTGGGTTGAAGAACCCGATCAGCCGTACCCGGGACTCGACGGTGAACTCTCCCGCGGTGATGACCGCGGGGCCGTCGTATAGGTCGTCGTCATCCATCATGCGACGAACTTTGCTTTGCGCCACAACCAGCGTGAAGTGCCGCCCATCAGACCGATACCGCTGAGGAAGTTGTACAGCGGTGCGAAACCGAGCTGCTGCGTCTCGCGAAAGTTCTCGTTGCGGTACGCGATCCGCTGGGTTTGATATCCGGGCAACCCGACATTGCGGTACATCTTCGGATTCGTGAACAGGTACATGAAGATGGGTCCACCGAAGCCGTTGACCTGCCGAACGATGAAACGCGCGTACCACGGCAGTTTGTCAACGCGCTGGCGCAGGCCGTCGCGGGCGAACTGGATGTGCCGGGCTTCCTCGGTGACGTGAATTCGCATGAGTCGCGCCACCATTGGTTGCAGCTCGGGATCGTCCATCATCTCGCGCTGGATGGCGTCGAAGATCTCCTCGCCGATCAGGGCGGCAACCCAGAGCATCGGGCCCTTGAGGACCAGGGGCAGGGCGTTGGCCAGCCAGCGCTGGTAGCGCGGCAACCGGTAGGGCTCGACCCCGGCCTGCGATATCGCCTTACCGAACATCGTCATATGACGGGTCTCGTCGCCGATCTCGGTGAGCGAGTAGAAGGTCTCGCTGCTGTTCGGTCTGGCGTGCATGAGAGCGCGCAGCAGGCTCTGATTGAGGATGTTCTCGAACCAGATGCCGACCGACAGGACGTTGGCCATCTCGTGCTTGGACAGCTCAATCTGTTCGGCACGTGACATGTTGTTCCAGATGTCGGTGCCATACAGCGAGATTGCTTTCGGGGGAAGGAAGTACTTGTCGGGATCTAACGGTGCGTCCCAGTCCAGGTCGACCATCGGCTGGTAAGACCGGCGGACGGAACCTTTGAGCAGCCGGTCTGAGTACTCCTCGCGAGTGGGGCCGTTATTGAGGGTTGCGGTCACCGTTGGCCGTCCTTTCCGTTAGGATGTCAAACGTAAACGTTGCAGGTTGGGGCGTCAAGTGAGACGCGAAGTGCCACGTAATTTTAGTGGCGAACGAAAGTAGGCACCGATGAAAGTGAGCCGGTCGAGCCATCGTGGCCGCACCCGCGATCACGGCGAGATTCGCCGTCGCATCCTCGATGCCGCCGAAGAATGCTTGCTGGAACACGGCTATGAGGCGCGACTGCATGCGTTGATCGCGAAGAAGGCCGGCCTGTCGAGGCCCACCGTCTACAAGCACGTGGGTGACCAGGCCGCGATCATCGAGGCGCTGTTCCATCGTGAATTTCTGCGTTTCGGGGAGATTCTGGAACCGGTCTTCGCGACGGCCAAGACGCCGCGCACCGGATTCATCGACGCCATCGTGCGCATCGTCCAGCACGGTCGCCACCATCCGTTGCTGCAGAAGGGTCTCAAGGAGAACCCCGAGCAGGTGCTGCCGTATCTGACCGTGAAGGCGCGTCCGTTCATCGACCAGACCACCGTGTTGCTGGCCCCGTACTTCCGCAAGTTGCTCACCGAGGAGCAGCTCGCCAGCATCAACGTGAAGGCCGCCGCCGAGTGGAGCTTCCGGATCGCCGCCTCGTTGTTGGTGACTCCCGGTGTGGTCGAGACGCAGACCGATGAGCAGTTGGGCGATTTCATCGGCAACCTGCTCACCGTATCGGCGATCACCGAGGAGATCTCGACGGTGTTGACTCCCAATTCGGCTGCATCCTAAGTACTGATGCGGCGGATTCGCGTCATCGGGATCGGCGCCGGCCATCCCGAATACCTGACCGTGCAGGCCATCGCGGCGCTCAACGAGGTAGACGTCTTCTTCGTCGCCGACAAAGGTGACACCAAGGGCGATCTGGTCGAACTGCGTCGCCATATCTGCGAGCGGTACATCACAGACCCCGACTATCGCTTCGTGGAACTGTCCGATCCGGTGCGCGGCAAGGGCGAGTATCGGGGCGCGGTGACGCAGTGGCATGCCGAACGGGCAGCCTTGTGGGGTAAAGCAATTGCGTCTGAGCTGCCCGAGGGTGGAGTCGGCGCGTTTCTGGCCTGGGGTGATCCGTCCCTCTACGACAGCACCCTGCGGATCCTGGATGCGATCCTGGTCGACGATCCCCACGCATTCGAGTACGACGTGCTACCGGGTATTACGGCGATTTCCGTGCTCACCGCGCGACACCGGATTGTGTTGAACGGTATCGGGGAACCGGTGCTCATCACGACGGGGCGCCGGTTGCTGGACGAGTGGCCCCGCACCGGGACCGTTGTGGTGATGCTCGACGGCGATTGCGCTTTCCGGCAGCTGGAGCCGTCAACGCAGATCTGGTGGGGTGCTTACCTGGGCACCGAACACGAACTGTTGGTGTCGGGGGCGGTCGGGGAGGTCGGTGCCCGAATCGCCGAGATTCGTGCCTCGGCACGCGCCGAACATGGATGGATCATGGATACCTACCTGCTGCGGAGTGTCGGCGAGTAGAGGCAGACTGAGCTCATGCCCGAACTGCCGGAAGTCGAGGCGCTTGCCGATCACCTGCGTCGTCATGCCACCGGGACCACCATCGCCCGCATCGACGTCTCGGCGTTCTCGGTGCTCAAGACCTTTGATCCGCCGGTCACCGCGCTCTACGGCCAGACGGTCACGGGTGCGACGCGCTGGGGCAAGTATCTGGGCCTTCAGGTTGGCGGTCACTACCTCATCACTCATTTGTCGCGAGCCGGGTGGCTGCGCTGGTCGGACAAGCTGGCAGCGGCGCCGCTCAAGCCGGGCAAGGGCCCCATCGCGCTGCGGGTGCATCTTGGAACACCAGGTGAGGCAGCGGGATTCGATCTCACCGAGGCCGGCACCCAAAAGCGGTTAGCGGTGTGGGTCGTGGCGGACCCGGCTGCGGTGCCGCAGATCGCCTCCCTGGGGCCCGATGCACTCTCGCTGACCGCCGCCGGATTGGCCGACATCTTGTCCGGCACCACCGCACGTCTTAAGAACGTGATCACCGACCAGCGAGTGATCGCCGGGATCGGCAACGCCTACAGCGACGAGATCCTGCATGTGGCCAAGCTGTCTCCCTTCGCCAGCGCAAAGGCGCTCACAGAGGGCCAATTGGCGGCTTTGTACGAGGCCATGCAGTCGGTTCTCACCGACGCGGTGCAGCGCAGTGTGGGGCAGCAAGCGGCGACTCTCAAGGGGGAGAAGCGATCCGGGCTGCGGGTGCATGCCCGCACCGGGATGCCCTGTCCGGTGTGTGGCGATGTGGTGCGGGAGGTGTCGTTCGCCGACAAGTCGTTCCAGTACTGCCCGACATGCCAGACCGGCGGCAAGGTGCTGGCAGACCGCCGGCTCTCGCGGCTCCTCAAGTGAGAGCCCGCTAGCAAAGGCGAACGGCTGCTACTGTACACGTGTGCAATTACGGATGCCTTCAGCGCTCAGCTTGTTCCTGCTCGGGGCGAGCGCCGCGCTTCTCGGGGATCACTTCCACGTCGTAACGGGCACCACGGAGTATTTCGCTGCCGCACATGCCGTTCCATTCGTATGGAGCAGCCCGATCTGGTTCCCCGCAGCTGTCGGCCTCACCACCGTTCTCCTCGCGGAGATACGACTGCATCTTCCCGCGCCCCGAACAGATGTCACATTCCGGCAAGGTGTCGCCGGGGTCGCCGCCGTCATTGGTACCTACGCCTTCACCGCGTTGCTCCATGCCTCACCCGCGGTCCCGGTCACGGCGTTGATCTGTGTGCTTGCCGTGATCATCTGGTGTGCACTGGGTGATCGTGCTGCCGCATTGTGCGGCGTGCTGGTCGCGGTTGGGGGGCCGGCAGTCGAAGCAGTACTCGCCGCTATCGGGGTATTCCGATACACACCGGGCTCCGATGGGCTCTTTGGTGTCGGGCCGTGGCTGCCGCCGTTGTACTTCGCCTTTGGCGTCGTGACGGCATTACTGGGCGAACTCTTCGCAGCTCACCAGAAGGCTGGGGTCGACGCACAGTCCGCGACCTTGATCGATGCCGCATGACTCAACACAGTGGCCACACGCCCTGATATGGCCTAGCTGTGGCCCAGGGCAATTTCCTGTGCCATTAGGGTGGCAACGTGACGCGACAGAAGATCCTCATCACCGGGGCGAGCTCCGGCCTGGGCGCCGAGATGGCCCGTCAGTTCGCCGCGAAGGGACGCGACCTGGCGCTGTGCGCCCGGCGCACCGAGGCGCTGGAAGAACTCAAGGCTGAGCTGTTGGCTGCCAACCCGGGCATCACGGTCGCCGTGCGGTCCCTGGACGTCACCGATCATGACTCGGTGCCGGTGGTCTTCGGCGAGCTGCGGGAGGAGCTCGGCGGTCTGGATCGCGTAGTCGTGAATGCCGGTATCGCCAAAGGCTGGCATCTGGGCGGCGGCAAGTCATGGGCCAATATCCAGACCATCGAAACCAATCTCATTGGCGCGCTGGTGCAGATCGAGGCGGCGCTCGCGTTGTTCAAAGAGCAGGGTCATGGGCACCTGGTGCTCATCTCGTCGGTAACCGCGGCCAAGGGGCTGCCCGGCACCAAGGCCGCCTACGCGGCCAGCAAGGCCGGACTGTCCTCGCTGGGGGAGTCGCTTCGTGCCGAGTATGCCAGCGGCCCTATCAAAGTCAGCACCATCGAGCCCGGCTACATCCAGACCGACCTGAGCGCGAAGTCGCCGACCACGCCGATGATGGTGGATACCAAGACCGGTGTGACAGCGATGGTGGACGCCATCGAGAGGGAGCCGGGACGTGCTGCGGTGCCGCGCTGGCCATGGGCCCCGGTGACCTTGATCATGCGACTGATTCCCCCGCGGCTGGCGGGACGCCTGGCTTAACCGGCTAGGGGTTTCCCACGTGGGACTTTGTGCCCACGTGGGATGCTGAACCCATGGCCGACCAAGAAAAACCGAACGCCTCAGTCACGGTGGATTACGCCGCTGAACTCGATGAACTCGCGAGCCTGCGCGGCGGTATCAGTCGCACCAAAGAGGGCAAGGACGCCTGGAAGCAGGGCTATCCGTACGACGAGAAGCTCAGCCGCAAGGAGTACGAGAAGAGCAAGCGCAAGCTGCAGATCGAGCTACTCAAGCTGCAACTGTGGGTCAAGGAGCGCGGCGAGAAGATCTGCATCATCTTCGAAGGCCGAGACGCCGCCGGTAAAGGCGGATCGATCAAGAGATTCACCGAACATCTCAATCCCCGCGGTGCTCGGGTGGTGGCACTCGAGAAGCCGACCTCCGTGGAGCAGACGCAGTGGTACTTCCAGCGCTACACCGCGCACCTGCCCAGCGGTGGGGAGATCGTGCTGATGGACCGCTCCTGGTACAACCGGGCAGGTGTCGAGCGCGTGATGGGCTACTGCACTCCTGCGCAATGCGCTGAATTCTTACGCGAAGCGCCGGAATACGAACGCATGCTGGTGAATTCGGGGACGCACCTGATCAAACTGTGGTTCTCGGTGAGTCGCAAGGAACAGCTGGCGCGCTTCGAGGCCCGGCGCACCGACCCCGTTCGGCACTGGAAGCTCTCGCCGACGGACCTCGCTTCTCTGGACAAGTGGGATGCCTACACCGAGGCCAAGGAAGCCATGTTCTTCTACACCGATACCGACAGTGCGCCCTGGACGGTGGTCAAGAGCAACGACAAGAAACGTGCTCGGCTGGAGGCGATGCGCCACGTGCTCTCGCAGTTCGACTACGACAACAAGGACGTGGAGATCGTGGGTGCCCCGGACCCGCTGATCGTCGGACCCGCCTCAGCCATCTTCGAAGAGGGAGAGAAGGCCGGTTCGCGTTAGCCGGGCGAAGCATTCAAGCACTGAATATTCAGCCCTGCAAGGGTTTTCGCGTAGTATCTCGTTCTAGATCTGGTCACATTCATATGGTCCGCTCAGTGGGATGAAACATTGCCTAACTCGGATCAGGCATCGCTAATGTGAGCGCACTCACATGACCTATGGATGGGGATTCTTGATGCGTCAATCGAAAACGCGGGCAATGTCGCGTGTCCTGACGACGGTGATCGCTGCCGTCGTCTTCTCGATAGTCACCGCGGTTGTTGCCTGGGCGGCCGATCCGATGACCATTACCTTTGTGCGACACGGTGAGTCCGAAGGTAACGCGTCGGGGAAGATTGACACCTCGGTCCCCGGGCCGCATCTGACGCCGACCGGGCAGCAGCAGGCGAAGGATGTCGCAGACAAGCTCGGCGGCGGCTTCGACGGCATCTACGCGTCGGACATGATCCGTACCCAGGAGACCGCCAAGCCCATGGAGGACAAGCTGGGTGAGAAGGCCACGGTGCTCGGCGGTCTGCGTGAGATCGGTGCCGGCATCTTCGAAGGGCAGTCGGAGAAGGACGGCATCGGCCGCATCGGATACATCGCCGCGCCCTTGTTGTGGACATTGGGCGCTCGCTTCGTGCCCGTGCCCGGCGGTGAGGACGGCAATGCATTTGACGCACGTGTCGATGACTCGGTGAAGACGATCTACGAGAACGGCGACCGCAATGCGGTGGTGTACTCCCACGGGGCCACCATCATGTTCTGGGTCATGATGAACGTCGACAATCCGGATCCCACCCTGCTGCTCTCCGATCCGCTGAGCAACACCTCGGTGGTGAAGGTGGAGGGCACACCCGAGGGCGGCTGGACACTCAAAGAGTGGAATGGCAAGCCCGTCAACCAGAATCCGTCATTGCCGACCAAGCTGTTCGTAGACTTCCGTAACTTCTTCGTGCAGCCGCAGACGACGGCATACCGCATTCAGCAGGCGATCGCGACTGGCGATATCTCCAAGGTGGCCGATGAGGTCGCCAAGGGAGTGGTGGATGTCATCAAGTCCACGGTTCACTTCCCGGTGGCAGTGGCCCGTGACGTCATCAACGAGGTGCGCGGCGCATTACCGAAGGCGCTGGATCAATCCGTCAAGCCGGATGCCGCCGTGACGGAAAACAAGTCGACTGCCGTGCGCGAATCCAAGGTCAACACCGAGACCCATGAGTCGAAGCTCGCCGAGGTGAAGAAGACCGTCACGGTGGTCGAGGCGGTGGCGGACAAGCCGGCCGGATCCGCCAAGCCGGCCACCAAGGCCGAGGAATCGGCCTCACCGGAAGTGAAATCACCAGAAGTCAAAGCGCCAGAATCGAATACGCCGGAAACGCAGGAGCCGGGCGTCAAGGCGCCGGAGGTCACAACACCGGCGAAGGTTATTACGTTGCCCGCCAGGCCGGTGAAGGCAAACGGCGCAACGGGTCTGACCGGCGGCAACAAGTCCGAGCCGGGTAAGACCCCCAACGGTGTGCAGAGGGTGAAGGACCACCTCGCGGCCACGCTTCAGAAGGCCTCTGATGCGGTCCAGAAGATCACCGGTACTCCGTCCAAGTCTGAACCTGCCGCGAGCACCGGCAACAAGAGTGAACCGGCGGGCGCGGAGTCTAAGGCCGCCAAACCTGCCACCTCCAGCACATCGAAGAGCAGCGGGCCCGAGGGATCGGGAGCTAGCGGTTCAGCTCATAAGGACGCTGCCTAACCAGCGATCCTCGGCTCCGTCGGTCATCGGTGGAGCCGAGGATGCGCTCTACCCGCGATGAGCGGAAGGTCAAGGTACGACTTGAGGCCCGGCTGGGCCTCGCAGACATAGGGCACGGAGTTGACGCAGTGTGCGGCCGTCGCGACGACGCCCTCGTTGGAGAGAAGCCCGGCCTCGACGCTGTGGGGATGAAAGCCGGTGATGGTGCACGATGACGAGGGGGTGCCGCGCACCTCGACCTCGTAGCGCGGACCACTCGGGCCGAAGGACCAGGCAGGTTCCAAGTGTTCTTCGCCCATCAGCCAGTTCACGGCGATTCGCGCGACCGCCTCGTCCCCAACGAATGCCTCCCACGAGAATTGCTGACCAGCAACGCATCCGGGTGCGATCACGCCTATCGGAGACTCGATGTCCGCAGTGGCGACGGCGACCTTGAGATTGGGCCGGATCTCCACCTCGGCGAAACCCATGCCATCGAGGATCATTCGTAGGGACTGTTTGAAGCCGCCGCCCAACAATTTGGGCATCGGTCCGCTGATTGCTTCTTCGGGTGTGCCACCAAATTTCATGATGTGTCGGATGACATCCGGCGCGCCATACGTGCGGATGTCCGAATACTCCTCGGCGCGCACATAGGTGACAGCGGACGTCATGGACGAGAAGATCAACGGATACAGATCGGTGATACCGCCGGGGTCAATTCCCGTGCCGTGCAGCGTTACTCCGGCCTGGCGGGCAGTGGCATCCAGGTCATGGCCGGAGCTGTCAGGGTAGAACCAACCAACCGGGGTGACCACGTTCTTCCCTGAGGTAAGCAATGCCGCGACCTCGGACGGATTGGGGAGCAGCGGGCTATAGATCACGCAGTCGGCTTCCAGCGCGAGGATCTCGTCCAGACTGTTGGTCGTTATGACGCCTATGGGTGTCTGGCCGATGAGCTCGCCGGCGTCGACGCCGGTCTTCTGTGGCGAATGCACCCAGCACCCCACCAGCTGTAGTTCGGGGTGTGCGAGCACAGCGTGAATGGCGGCCTTGCCCACTTCGCCCGTCGCCCATTGGACCACCCGATAGACCATGTCATTGCCTCCTCGCAACCGGTAACCTCAGACCTGCATAACACCAAACAAGTGCTTGGTCCAGATCTTGAGAGGTGGGAATCTCGGTGATTAGACACGGATTTCGGTTTGGCACGAATCTGATCTCGCATGGGGACATTGGCCAGATTCGTGATCAGGTGCGGCAGGCCGAGGATTGCGGTGTTGACGTCATCGTGGTTCCCGACCACCTCGGTGTCGGTGCGCCCTTCCCGGTCATGCTTGCCGCCGCCAGCGTTTCGACGAATATCCGGGTCGGAAGTTTTGTGCTGACGACAGGTTTCTATTCTCCGCGTCTACTTGCGCGCGATATCGCGACGGCTGACCGGCTCACTGACGGACGTGTCGAGATCGGATTGGGGGCCGGATACGTCCAGCAGGAATACGAGGCAGCGGGGGTGCCATTCTTTAGCCCGGCCGGACGTGTGCAGCAGCTCGCCGATGCCGTCGGCGTGCTGCGAGGGCTACTCTCCAGCCCGCATCATTGGCCACAACCGGTTCAGTCTCCCGTACCGATCATGATCGCGGGCAAGGGCGACAAGATCCTGAAACTCGCGGCACAGCAAGCGGATATCGTGGCCATCTCCGATGCTAAGACGCGCGCCGATCTCGCCGAACGTGCGGCATATGTCCTCGCTGCGGCCGGTCACCGTGCCGACTCGCCGGAGCTGAACCTGGGGATCTTCGATGTCGCCATCGATCGCACACCGGACTTAGGGCTCATGCGCGTCTACCGGCCACATGATTCCGATGATCAGTTACTCGCGTCGCCCACTCTGCTGCACGGCTCGAAGGGGGAGCTCATCGAGCGGGTCCTCGCGCTTCGCGAAGAACTGGGCATCTCCTATCTGACGTACATGGGAGTAGATCCACGTGGACTCAAGGATTTTCATTCGCTGATCGCCGCCCTCACATAGGGACCTTCGCATCTAGTCTCGGATGCTACGGTCGGCGATCATCGGCGTCATGACGCCCGATTCGCAACCCGTGACCCTGCTCGAGAAGTATGAAAGCTGGACGCTGTTGTCGAGCGCCAAGCTGGGTAGATTGGTGGTGGTGATCGATGGCAGACCCGAGATCTTCCCGATCAACTTCGTGACTCAACGCGGCACCGTGCTGTTCCGGACTGCCGAGGGCACCAAGCTTTTCGGTGCGGTCGTGAGCGACGAGGTGCTGTTCGAGGCGGACGATCACAACGATATCGGTGGCTGGAGCATCGTCGTGCGCGGTGCGGCGCAGGTACTGAACTCGTCGGCCGACATCGATGAGGCAGACCGGGGCGGCCTGTACCCGTGGATCCCCACCGTGAAGCTGCATTACGTGCGGATCATCCCGGCGCAGATCACCGGCCGCCGATTCGTTTTCGGGCACGAACCGGACGGCGGCCACGTTCCGGGCTAGTGCCCCACGTGCGCCTCGGCGCGCATACGCTCGACCATATGCGGATAGTGCAGCTCGAACGCCGGTCGCTCCGAACGGATTCGGGGCAGCTCGGTGAAGTTGTGTCGCGGCGGCGGGCAGCTGGTGGCCCACTCCAGGGAGTTGCCGTAGCCCCACGGATCGTCGACCGTGACGACCTCGCCGTAGCGATAACTCTTGAACACGTTCCACACGAACGGCAGCATCGACGAACCGAGAACGAAGGCACCGACCGTTGACACGATGTTCAGGCCCGTGAAGCCATCGGTGGGCAGGTAGTCGGCGTACCGGCGTGGCATGCCCTCATTGCCCAACCAGTGCTGCACCAGGAACGTGGCGTGAAAGCCGATGAAGGTAAGCCAGAAGTGGAACTTGCCCAGACGCTCGTCGAGCAGACGGCCCGTCATCTTCGGGAACCAGAAGTACACGCCCGCGAAGCTCGCGAACACGATGGTGCCGAACAAGGTGTAGTGGAAGTGCGCCACCACGAAGTACGAGTCGGTGACGTGGAAATCTATGGGGGGAGCCGCGAGAAGGACGCCGGTCAGGCCACCGAAGAGGAAGGTGACCAGGAAGCCTATCGAGAACAGCATCGGGGTCTCGAAAGTCAACTGCCCCTTCCACATCGTGCCGATCCAGTTGAAGAACTTGATACCGGTCGGAACCGCGATCAGGAACGTCATGAACGAGAAGAACGGCAGCAGTACGGCGCCGGTGGCGTACATGTGGTGCGCCCACACCGCAATCGACAGCGCCCCGATCCCCAGGGTCGCAAAGACCAGCGTGGTGTAACCGAAGATCGGCTTGCGGCTGAACACCGGAAAGATCTCCGACACCACGCCAAAGAAGGGTAGGGCCAACACATACACCTCGGGGTGCCCAAAGAACCAGAACAGGTGCTGCCACAGCAGAACACCGCCATTGGCGGGATCGAAGATGTGGGCACCCAGGTGCCGGTCGGCCGCCAGCCCAATGGCCGCTGCGGCCAAGAGCGGGAACACGAGCAGCACCAGCACGCTGACCACCAGGATGTTCCAGGTGAAGATCGGCATCCGGAACATCACCATGCCAGGGGCGCGCATGCACACGACGGTGGTGATCATGTTGACCGCACCCAGGATCGTGCCGAGGCCGCCCACCGCGATGCCCAGGATCCACAGATCGGCCCCGGCTCCGGGGGAGTGAATGGCATCGGAGAGTGGGGTGTAGGCGGTCCAGCCGAAGTCGGCGGCGCCACCGGGGGTGATGAATCCGGCCATCGCGATGAGGGCGCCAAACAGGAAGAGCCAGAACGATAGTGCGTTCAGACGCGGGAAGGCGACGTCGGGCGCGCCAATCTGCAGTGGCAGTATCACGTTGGCGAACCCGAACACGATGGGCGTCGCGTAGAACAGCAGCATGGCGGTGCCGTGCATGGTGAACAGCTGGTTGTACTGCTCGTTGGACAGGAACGCCAGCCCCGGCATGGTGAGTTCGGCGCGGATCAGCAGCGCCATCAGGCCGCCCACCATGAAGAAGGCGAAACATGTGACGAGGTACATGATTCCGATCAGCTTGTGATCGGTTGTGGAAACAAGTCGGTAGATAAGAGAGCCTTTAGGCCCTAGCCGCGGGGGAAAGGGACGGCTTGCCGCGAGTTCGAGAGATGATGTAGCCACAGGAAACCTCCATACGGGACAGTGCGATTCGCCTGTGTACGTGAGGCATTTCCTGCGGACATCATGCCATAGTCACCCCGCGTCGTGCGCCCGCGGTAGATCGGAGATCGAGGACCGTTCGCAGTGTCTTGTCGAACGCTCGATGGCGCATTGGTGAATAGCGTTGTCGGACACTGCTAGACCGATCTCATCGGACTATGCGGGTCCAGTACTCACTTCGACGATCGGAGCGGGCAAGCATGCACGCCGCTTCTTATAAGGCATGCGTCTTACCTATCTATTGCACAGCTAGGGATGATGTTTTGCCCGTGCAGTAAACGTGGGGATTGACAAAATTAAGTCATACGTATTAAGTCAGTGTGAACATTTACTACTACTAGCAGAAGGTTCAACGATGATCTTTCACCTAGACGTGTTTCGACATCGCACTACCGATGGTCCGGAGGTCTCGCGATGTCTGTCGGCCGCAGGCGCGCTGGTTGTTCCTGTCGCGGCGGTGTTGGCGCTGGGCGCAGGGCTTGTGGCGAGTCCGGAAATGGCGGCCTTGAGCCCCGCAATCGCACTTACCTCAGAGGACGGCAACACCAATACAAACGGTGATCACGATGCATCAACTGCACCGCCGAGCGGAGGTTCGGTGTCTTCGGATGGACGAGTCGCACCGGGGTCCGAGGGTCCTCAAAAGGGTGGTGGCATAAGGAACGGGCCCGTTAGTGGACGGTTCGGGTCGCCGAACCGCAACCCAAAATCTGAGGGACCCACACTCAATGGGGTACCCATACTCAAGCCGGCTAATAAACCGGGCGCATCGTCAACAAGTCCCGGAGGATCTGTCAACAGCGGCTTCACGAGTGGCAAGGATTCCAGCAATACGTCGAAGCATGTCACGCAGGAACCCAATACGGCGCCCTCCGGTACGCCGAAGCCGGTCGCGCAGGAACCTAAGGTGCCAGCCAGCAGTACACCGAAGCCTGCCACCCAGACGCCTGCGCCTGGCCCTGTTAAGTTGCCCGATGGCACCGAGGTGAACGGTGGTGTGGTGCAGGGCGGTTGGGTGTTCCAGAAACCCAAACCGCAGAATCAAGTACCGAAGCTCTGATGATGTTGGGCCCCTGCGTATTAACGGCGGGGGCCCAACCGACCGGCAATCTCCGGTGAATCCAGAGTTATCCGGCGTCGCGCGCCCGCTGTAGATCGGCAATCGAGGACCAGTCGAGGTCGGCCTGACCGTTGGCCAATGCCTCATCGAGAACCGTTCGCAGTACCTCGCCGAACGGCAGTCGCAGGCCGGCGTCTGCCGCAACATCAAGTGCCAGTCCAACATCCTTGCGGCCCAGGGCGGTTGTGAACCCGGCGGGTTGGTAGGTGGAGGTGGCGATGAGCTTGCCGTAGCTGCTATACGCCGGGCCCTGGAACAGGGTGCTGGTCAGCAAGTCGACCAGCAGTTCGGAGTTCACGCCGGATCGTTCGGCCATGCTGACGGCCTCACTCAATGACTGAATGGCCGATGCGATGAGGAAGTTCCCGATGATCTTGACGACGTTGGCCTGTCGCGGTACATCGCCCAGTCGCCACGTGTGCGCCCCGATGATGTCGAAGAACGGCTGAGCTCTGTCGATCTGGTCGGTGTCGCCTGCAGCCAGCACCTGCAGTTGACCGGCCTGTGCCACCGGGACCCTGCCGAACACCGGGGCGGCAACGTATCCCACGCCGTGCTCGGCGTGCAGGGCCGTGGCACGGTCGGCCAGCTGGGTGCTTACGGTGGCAAGATTGACATGCAGAGCTCCCGATGCGCCCGCGAGAACCTCCGGGGTCAAAAAGGTTTCGTTCACGGCACGGTCGTCGGCCAGTACGGAGAACACCACGCCGGACTCGAACGCCTGCGTGGCCGACTGAAGTGGGCGAGCGCCGAGGGCCGCGAGTTCTGCCACGGGGCCAGCAGACCGATTCCAGACGGACACCTCGTGGCCCGCCTGAACAAGATTGTGCGCTACTGCCTTTCCCATGGCGCCGAGTCCGACGACGGCAATTGTGCTCATTGGTGTGCTCCTGATTCGGTGGGCCAGTTGGTGAATATTTCGGTGTAGTCATGGCTCATCAGTTCGATGACGGTGCCCCATGGATCGGTGAGATAGGACATGGTCCACGGTCTGCCCGCAACGACCGGTCGCGGTGCTGTGATGATGCGTGCACCGCTGGCGGCGGCGGTGGACGTCAGCTCCTGCACATCGGGAACCGTGAGGCACAGGTGCCAGGTTCCGCGCCGGGTGTAGTCCACAGGCCGCTCCGGCGCCGGGTCGGTCACGGGACTGATGAATTCGAAGAGTTCGACACCCACGCCATTGTTCGTCTGCAGACCGGCCATTCGGGCCCGGCCGAATCGGGCGTCCAGTCCCGGCGGCAGCTCTCCGGCTGGCCCGGGTTCGAGTGTGCGCGGACCCATGATGCATTCAAATCCGAACACCTCGCGATACCAATCTATTGCCGCTGCGATATCAGGAACGGTAATCCCGACGTGGTTGACGGACATCTCTTCTCCAATGAACCGGTTTAGACGGTTCTAACGTAGATCACCTGTGGAAGTTTGTCGAACCGGTTAAGATGGTTCGCATGACTCAGGGTGTGTCGCTGGATGCGGGGGCGCTCTTCCGGCTGGACAACGCGGTGCTGGCATTCCGTTTCACCGCGACGGTCTTCGACCGCGCCGGGGCTGCAACCGAGCGGCTCACCGACCCGGGGCGGCTGGGGTTGTGGCTGCGGGCCAATGGGTTGGACTTCTCGGATGCGTCGTTGACCGAAGCCGATCTGGTCGCCGCCACGGAGCTGCGCGAGGCCATCCACCGCGCGGGTGCTGCGGTCGCGGGTGGCGGCAGGATCGCCCCGGCAGCGGTCCGGACGTTGAATGCGTTCTCCCGAAATGGAAATGCGCACCGGTTGTTCGGGAATGGCGAGGCAACCTGGCAGGGTGCGAGCGTCGCGGACGCGCTGTCGGTCATCGCCGCTGATGCGATCGAGACACTGGGCGGGCCCGATCGTGATCGGGTGAAGGCGTGCTCGGATGAGCACTGTCATGGCCTCTACGTCGATACCAGCCGCGCCAACAACCGGCGCTGGTGCAATATGAACACCTGCGGGAACAGGGCCAAGAAGGCTGCGATGAGCCGCTTGCGTGAAGAGCGTTGAACCCGATGAGCCGCTTGCGCTAGTGGGCGTGCATGACGCCCCACGCCGGTAGCGGATCTGGGTAGTCGCGCCAGGCCTGGGCTCCGGCGGCGAGCTCGTCGTCGGTGAGCACCGCGGATTCCAGGAGATGCTGCACGCGCGGCCTGTCCAGCCGCACCCCGATGAAGACGACCTCCTGGCCAGGCGCGACTTCAGTGCCGCGCCAGAACTGGGCGGGTTCGATCGTCAGGTTCGGCCCCGCCTGCGACCAGATCGCGGCGATATCGGGGCGGCTGGCGATCCAGCAGAATCCCTTGCTGCGCAACAGTCCTTGCAGAGACTCCAGCGCTGCGTTGAGACGCTGCGGATGAAACGGCCGGTCCGAGCGGAAGGTCATGCTGCTGATGCCGTATTCCTCGGTTTCGGGTGTGTGCCCGTCGGCGATCTCCTCGTCCCAGCCGGGCGTTTGGGCGGCCAGATCGGGGTCGAACAATCCCGTCTGCAGCACCAGGTCCAGGTCGACGGCGCCGCCCGTGGACCGCACAATCGTCGCCGACGGATTGAGGCGGCGCAGCAGCGTCTCCACCATCCCGAGGGTCCGTTCGTTCACCAGATCCACCTTGTTGAGGATCAGAACGTCGGCGAACTCCACCTGGTCGGTGAGCAGATCGGCGATGGACCGGCCGTCGCCGTCTGCGGCGGCCATATCGCGGTCGGCCAGCGCCTCACCGCGGGCCAGCTCGGGCAGGAAGGTGGAGGCGTCGACGACCGTCACCATGGTGTCGAGTTTGGCGACCTGTCCGAGGCTGGTTCCGTCCTCGAACTCCCAGGTGAAGGAGGCCGCTACCGGCATGGGCTCGGAGATGCCTGTCGACTCGATGACGAGCTGGTCAAATCGGTTCTGCCGGGCCAGGTCTCCGACGGCTTCGATCAGATCCTCGCGCAAGGTGCAGCAGATGCACCCGTTGGTGAGCTCGACGAGCCGTTCCTCGGTGCGGTCCAGGTGTCCTGTGCCCGCAACGAGGGCGGCGTCGATGTTCACCTCGCTCATATCGTTGACGATCACCGCGACGCGGCGTCCCTCGGTGTTGGCGAGGATGTGGTTGAGAAGGGTGGTTTTTCCCGCTCCGAGGAATCCGGAGAGCACGGTTACGGGTAAGAGCTGGGCTGTGGTCACATGGTAATGATAACCATTATCATTAAGGAGTGGACGCCAGGATGCCCTTCAGCGTCTCGCGGCCCTCGGAATCCAGCGGGAGCAACGGGCGCCTCGGGTCGCCGACGGCACGCCCCTGCAATTCCAGTCCGGCCTTGACGGTTGTCGGTAACCCGCCCGCGACGATGAACTGCAGCAACGGCTTGAGCCCCTTGTAGATCGACGCGGCGTCGTCGTTGCGCCCGGCACGCACGGCCTCGTAGAGATCCAGGCACGGCTGTGGCGCCAAACATGGTGCTGCGGTGCACCATCCGGAGGCGCCCGCGTTGAGGGCGTCGAGCACCAGTGGATTGCTGCCGTTGTAGAAGGGCAGCTGTCCGTCGCTGAGGCGTTGGATGCCGAGCATCCTGTGGAGGTCGCCAGTCGACTCCTTGACCATGGTGAAGTTATCGATATCACGGAACATCGACACCAGGAGTTCGGGTTTCATGTCCACGCCGCTGGTGGCGGGGTTGTTGTAGGCCATCACCGGAATGTCGATGGCTGCCGCCACGGAGGCGTAGTGCTGTGCGATCTCGCGATCGCTGAGCTTCCAGTAGGACACCGGCAGCACCATCACCGCGTCGGCTCCGGCCTGCTGGGCGTGACGAGCCCGCCGAATGGTGTTGGCGGTGGTCAGATCTGAGGCCCCGACAATAACGGGCACCCTCTTGTTCACGGCCGCCACGGTGGTATCGACGACGGCGTCGAATTCACGTTCCTCAAGATAGGCGGATTCGCCGGTGCTACCCAGCGGCGCGATGGCGTGAACCCCATCCTCGACGAGCCGGGACACCAGTTCGGCGAGCCGGTCGGTGTCCACGGTGTCGTCGGGAAAGAAGGGAGTCACCGGGTAGGCGATGATTCCGTGGAACTGGGGTGTGGAGATCATGTGGTCTTCCTTAGAGTCTCGGGGTGATTAGCGAGCGCGGTGCGGGCGTAGTACGCGAAGTTGGCGATGCTGCGCCGGGGAGTGAGCGTCCAGTCGTGGGCCTCGCGGGCCAGCCGGTCGGGAAGGGGGGCGATGGTTCCCGCCGCCATGGCGGCCAATTGGAGCCGCGCGCCTCTTTCTATCAATACCGCCAGGGAGCAGGACTCTTCGATGGAGGCACCGGCGACGACATGGCCGTGGTGGGCGAGCAGTATCGCCTTCTTGTCTCCCAATGCTGCCGAGATGATTTCACCCTCTTCGTTGCCGACGGGTACGCCCGGCCAATCGGGCAGGAAGGCGCAGTCGTCATACAGGGGTGCGATATCCATCTGCGACACCACGAGCGGTATCTCCAGCATGGACAGTGCTGCGACGTGGAACGGATGGGTATGCACAATGCACCGCACGTCGGGGCGAGCTCGATAGATCCAGCTGTGGAAGCGGTTGGCCGGGTTGGCCATTCCGGACCCTTCGAGAACGTTGAGGTCCTCGTCGACGAGTAGCAGGTTCTCCTCGGTGATCTCGTCGAACCCGAGTCCGAGTCGCTGCGTATAGAAGGTGCCGGGTTCCTCCGCGCGTGCGGTGATCTGTCCGGCGAGGCCGGAATCATGTCCGCGGTCGAAGAGCGCGCGGCACGTGAGCGCGACCTTTTGTCGTGTGGTCCATTCCGAGTCGGAGAAGTGCGTCTCCATGCTGCGCTCGGCGCGATTCATCAGGTCGGACTTGGTGTCGTGAAGTGTGCTGGCCATTTCCGTGCTCCTTTCTGGTCTCGGGCTGTTCGATCACCACCATAGGACACAGTGTGTCATATAGTCAACATTGTTGTATGTATGTCGTGATAAGTGGCCGATGGGAACCTTCGTGTCACACTGACCTGATGACATCGCTGGTGCGCGCGCTGCGCCGGGAACGTGGCCTGACCTTGGAAGAACTGGGCAGCCGCACCGGCCTGACCAAGAGCTATCTATCGAAAGTCGAGCGCGAGCACAGCACGCCGTCGGTGTCCGTGGCGATACGCATCGCACAGGCCCTCGAAGTCGACGTCAGCCGGCTGTTCACCAACGACGCCCATGAGTCCCGGGTGGTGGTGGATCGCGGTGCGGATGAATGGGATGACAGCAAGTTTCATGCGCTGAGCACCGAGATGCTCGGCAAGATCATGACGCCGTTCCTGGCCAGCCCGTCCACGGAATTCGCGGAGCACAGGTCCTCCCATGAAGGGCAGGAGTTCGTGTTCGTGCACCGTGGGTCCATCGAGTTGCAGTGCGAGGACGTCAGTTATGTCCTCGACGAAGGGGACAGCGCCTACCTTGACGCCACCCGCACCCACCGGATTCGCCGCACGTCGAAGACGCCGGCGCTGGTGGTCATCATCGCTGCCACCTAGCGACTTTCCGTTCGACTTTCCGGAAACTACGTGGCGCGGAAGTTCATCGCGGCACCGTTCATGCAGTAACGCAACCCCGTGGGCTTGGGGCCGTCGTCGAACACATGGCCCAGATGTCCCGCGCAGCGGCGGCAGAGCACTTCGGTGCGAGTCATCCCCGAGCTGTTGTCTGGTCTTTCCGACACGGCGTTCGGCAGTGGCTGCCAGAAGCTCGGCCACCCCGTGCCACTGTCGAACTTGGCGGCCGACGAGAACAGATCCAAACCGCAACCGGCGCAGCTGAAGACGCCGGCCCTGTGCTCGTTGTTGAGGGTGCTGCTGTACGGGGTCTCGGTGCCGGCCTGCCGGAGGATCTGGTACTGGTTGGGGGTTAGCAGCTGGCGCCACTCGGCGTCGGTATGTGAGATCGCCGGATTCGGTGAGGGCGGCGTCGTCGGATCGGCCACCGCGGTAGCGGGCGCACTCCAGCTGGTCAGAGCGCACAGTGCTGCCATACCGGCGAGCAGCTGCCGTCGGGTGAGGGCCGGAGCAGCGGTCGAAGGCAACCGGCGTTGCATAAATCCAGAGTAGGCCGCCCGCGACCCGCTCGAAAGACCTCGCGGTTACTTGGTTCTTCCGCGTGCCTGTCGGTAGTAACGCACCAATGCGTCCGTGGAGCTGTCGGTCTGCTGTGCCGGTGAGGCGTCGTCGGTGATGACGGGCAGCAGGGCGACAGCCTGCTTCTTGCCCAGCTCCACTCCCCACTGGTCAAAGGAGTCGATACCCCAGACCGTTCCCGCGGTGAACACCTCATGCTCGTAGAGCGCGATCAGCTGACCGACCGTCGAGGGCGTCAGCTTGGTGGCGAGAATTGTTGTGCTGGGCCGGTTTCCGGGCATCACCTTGTGGGGGACGACGGCCGGCGCGGTGCCCTCGGCGGCGATCTCCTCGGCGGTCTTGCCGAAGGCCAACACCTGCGTCTGCGCGAAGAAGTTACTCATCAGCAGGTCGTGCATGCTGCCCGTCCCGTCGGCGGTGGGCAGATCATCGGTGGGCTCGCTGAAGCCGATGAAGTCCGCCGGAATCAACCGGGTGCCCTGGTGCAGCAGCTGGTAGAAGGCATGTTGGCCGTTGGTTCCGGGCTCGCCCCAGTAGATATCGCCGGTGTCGACGGTCACGGGTGCGCCATCGGCCTTCACCGATTTGCCATTGGATTCCATGGTCAGCTGCTGCAGATAGGCCGCGAACCTTGCCAGGTCGTTCGAGTAGGGAAGCACCCCACGAGACTGTGCGCCAAAGAAATTCGAGTACCACAGACCGATGAGGCCCAGGAGCGCCGGCGCGTTCTCTTCCAGGGGTGCGGTGCGGAAGTGCTCGTCGACGGTGTGGAACCCGGCCAGGAATTCTCCGAATGCTGTACGCCCGATCACCGCCATCACCGAAAGGCCGATCGCCGAGTCCACCGAGTAGCGACCGCCGACCCAATCCCAGAAGCCGAACATGTTGGCGGTGTCGATTCCGAACTCCGACACCAGCTTCGCGTTGGTGGAGACGGCGACGAAGTGCTTGGAGACGGCGTCCTCGCCGAGTGCGTCCACGAGCCAGCGCCGTGCTGCCGTCGCGTTGGTGAGTGTCTCCAGCGTCGAGAAGGTTTTGGAGGCGACGATGAAAAGTGTTGTCGCCGGGTCCAGATCAGCGAGGGTGGCCACCAGGTCCGCGGGGTCGACATTGGAGACGAATCGGGCCGAGATCCCGGCGTCGGCGTAGTGACGCAGTGCCTGGTAGACCATCACCGGGCCCAGGTCGGAACCGCCGATCCCGATGTTGACGACGGCGGTAATGCGCTTCCCGGTGGCCCCGGTCCACTCACCGCTGCGTAGCCGGTCGGTGAAGTCGCCCATGGCATCGAGTACCTGGTGCACATCGGCGACCACGTCCTGCCCGTCGACCACCAGCTGTGCGTCGCGGGGCAGGCGCAGCGCCGTGTGCAACACCGCGCGGTCCTCGGAGGTGTTGATATGCGCCCCGGCGAACATGGCGTCGCGGCGGCCCTCGAGATTGGCCGCCTTGGCCAAATCGACCAGCAGCGAAAGGGTTTCGCGGGTCAGACGGTGCTTGCTGTAATCGATGTGCAGGTCACCGACCGTGACGGTCAGGTCGCTTCCCCGAGTCGGGTCGTCGGCGAAGAATTCTCGAAGGTGGGTGGAGGCGATCTGCTTGTGATGAGTTTCCAGTGCCTGCCACGCCGCTGCGAGTGTCATGCAACCGAGCCTAGTAGTGGCGCGCAGAGGCTGCAGGGCTGCCTATTGGTTGGCGCAGGTGACCCATCGACTGCTGATCCGGGCGAACCCGGCGATACCCGTCTTGGTCTCGGTCTTCCCGCCGGCCGATGCGGTGATGGTCACCCGCGATGAGGCGGTATCGCCATTGACGACCGACTTTTCTACCTTGTCCACGTTGATCTTCAGATCATCGGGCTGACCCTCAAGATCCTCGTCGGTGATCTTCACGCAGGACAGCGCGTTGAGTACGTCGAGGTTCTTGGCGCTCAGCGCGGCATAGAACGCCTTGAGCACGTTCGTCAGCTCGCGCTCCTCTTCCTTGTTCGCCTCACGGGGCACCGACGAGGTGGTGGGGCCCGGCACCGAGATGCTGGTGGTGGTCGGTCCCGTGCTCGACGTCGTGGCCGTGGTGGGGCGTCCGGGGCTGGTGGGCGTGCCCGAAGAGCTGGTGGTGGTTGTGGTGCTGCTGCTCGTCCTGGTTCGTGACTTTGTCGTGGTCGTCGTCGTGCTGCTTGTCGGTGCTTCGGGGTTCACGAGCGGCACGCCGAGCTTCACGGTAGGACGCGATTGGGGCGGGTCTTCGATCGTCCGGTTGTTCTCGACCCAGAGTCCCGCAGCCACCGCCGTCACCGCGGCCAGGCAGACCGCCAGCACCGCGATGACGATTTTGGTGGCGTGCCGCGCAACGAACCTGCGCGTGGGTGTCGGTTCGGCGGCGACCGCGGCCTCCAGGTCGTAGTCCACCGACTCGCCGCCGCCGTCCTCCGTTGCGACCTCGTCCGGGGCGGGAACGTTCTTGCCCTGGGCTTCCGAGGGGTCGGCACCCGTGGATTCGGGCTTGCCCTCGGCCTTGTCTTGGTCGCTCAACGGATTCCTCCCTTGTCGGTTCCAGCCGGGATCAGTGTCCCAATCTGCCGCGCCCCAGGCGCAGCAGCAGCATGGCGAGAGTATGGCCTTCCTGGCCCAGTTCGCTGAAGCGTTCGAGAACCTTCATCTCGCGGCTGTGGACAAGGCGCGGGCCACCCGAGGCCATCCGCGCCTTACCGATTTCGCGGGACACCTCGGTGCGGCGCTTGATCGCGGCAAGGATCTCCGCGTCGAGCCGGTCGATCTCCTTGCGCAGCTCATCGATATCGGACGCTGGCTGGGCAGCGTTGTCGACATCTTTTTGGCTGGCGTTCTCGGTCATTTGAGTAGTCATTCTGTCTCACACTTTCTCTTGGAGCGGTTCGATCCGCAATGCCGCCCCGGAATCCGGCCTCACAAGAGAGGAGCCCCGTAGTCCGATAGCGGACTGCGGGGCTCGTGGATCGGCTAGACCACGGGCACCGGAGTCCGGTACCCGTAAAAAAATCGCTGCTGGTGGTCAAGCACATCGAAGAGTCTAGCCGACGTGCGATGAACGCTTGCGGGAAGTGCGCCAGGCCGAGATTGTCCCTCGTCAGCGGTAAGTTAGATCGGTCATGGCTATACCTGATTCTCTTCGCCCAAGCGGCTCGTCGGCCCTTCCCGAGCCCGCGCTCTTCGATATGCCCAGCACCTCGAGTTCGCACAGCGATGCGTTGCTCGAGGGGCTGAACCCGCAGCAGCGAGCTGCCGTCGCACACGAGGGGTCGGCGCTGCTCATCGTCGCCGGCGCCGGGTCCGGCAAGACCGCGGTGCTGACCCGTCGCATCGCGTACCTGCTGGCCGCGCGGGACGTGAGCCCGGGACAGATCCTGGCCATCACCTTCACCAACAAGGCCGCTGCCGAGATGCGCGAGCGCGTCGCGAACCTCGTGGGCCGGCGTGCCAACTCGATGTGGGTGTCGACGTTCCACTCCAGCTGCGTGCGCATCCTGCGGAACCAGGCCTCGCTGCTGCCTGGATTGAACTCCAACTTCTCGATCTACGACTCCGATGACTCGCGGCGGCTGCTGCAGATGATCGGCCGCGATATGGGCCTGGACATCAAGCGCTACTCACCACGACTGCTCGCCACCGCCATCTCTAACCTGAAGAACGAGCTCATCTCGCCTGAGCAGGCCGTCGCCAATCTCACGGTCAATGACACAGAAGGAGATCAGCGCGGGGATCTTCCTCAGATCGTCGCCGACGTGTACGGCGAGTACCAGCGGCGTCTACGTGCGGCCAACGCCCTGGACTTTGACGACCTCATCGGCGAGACCGTGGCGGTGCTGCAACAGTTCCCGCAGATCGCTCAGTTCTATCGCCGCAAGTTCCGGCACATCCTTGTCGACGAGTACCAGGACACCAACCACGCTCAGTACGTGCTGGTGCGAGAGCTGGCGGGTGCCCATGTGGATCGCACAGTCGATCCGGATAGCCCGGAGCCCGCGGAACTGTGTGTCGTGGGTGACGCGGACCAGTCCATCTACGCCTTCCGCGGTGCCACCATCCGCAACATCGAGGAATTCGAGCGCGACTACCCCAACGCGAAAACCATTCTGCTGGAACAGAACTATCGATCTACGCAGAACATATTGAGCGCTGCAAACTCTGTTATTGCCAAAAATACGAACCGCCGGGAAAAGCGGTTGTGGACTGACTCCGGTGAGGGCGAGCTGATCGTCGGCTATGTCGCGGACAACGAACACGATGAGGCATCCTTCATTGCTCGCGAGATCGACGGGCTCTTCGATCGCAGTGACGCCAACTATGGCGATGTCGCGGTCTTCTACCGCACCAATAACAGCTCCCGGTCGTTGGAAGAGATCTTCATCCGAACCGGTATTCCGTACAAAGTTATTGGGGGAGTGCGGTTCTACGAGCGCAAGGAAATCCGCGACATAGTCGCCTACTTGCGGGTGCTGACCAATCCGGGTGACGCGGTGAGCCTGCGGCGGATCCTCAACACGCCTCGTCGCGGCATCGGAGATCGGGCCGAGGCGTGCGTGGCCGTCCATGCCGAAACCAATGGCATCGGATTCGGAGAGGCGCTCGCCGATGCTGCCGCCGGCAAGGTTGCGATGCTGAACTCTCGCTCCGAGAAGGCAATTGTGGCGTTCATGGACATGCTCGACGTGATCCGCGCGACCCTGCGCACCGACCCGGGGGCGTTACCGGATATCGGCGATGTGGTCGACGCCGTGCTCAACCACACCGGGTACCGATACGAACTGGAGAACAGCAGCGACCCCCAGGAGCTGGCGCGTCTCGATAACCTCAACGAATTGGTCAGCGTCGCACACGAATTCAGTGCAGATGCGGCAAATGCTCAGGCGGCCGGGGAAGATCTGCCGATCGACGACGAGGATGTCGGCGCGCCACCGGGAAGCCTGGAGGCGTTCCTGGAGCGGGTGTCGCTGGTCGCCGATGCCGACGAGCTACCCGAATCGACCGCCGGTGTGGTCACCATGATGACCCTGCACACCGCCAAGGGGCTGGAATTCCCGGTGGTCTTCGTGACCGGCTGGGAAGACGGCATGTTCCCGCACATGCGTGCCCTCGGCGATCCGGTGGAGCTGGCCGAGGAACGCCGACTTGCCTACGTCGGGATCACCCGGGCCCGTCAGCGGCTGTACCTGAGCCGAGCCAAGGTGCGCTCGTCGTGGGGGCAGCCCATGATGAACCCGGAATCGCGCTTCCTGCAAGAGATTCCGCAAGATCTGATCGAATGGCGGCGCACTGATCCGCTGCCCGGGCGTATCGCGACCGGTGCCGGAAGCTACGGCGGCGGGGGCTACGGGTCCAGTGGATCACGCGGGGGCGGCGGCTCGCTGGGTGCTCCGTCCAAAAAGCGCACCAAGCCGCTGTTGCTACTGGAGCCCGGCGATCGGGTGAGCCACGACAAGTACGGGCTGGGCAAGGTCATGGAGGTGACCGGTGTCGGCGAGAGCGCCACATCGCTCATCGACTTCGGCAGCGACGGACGCGTGAAGCTGATGCACAACTTCGCGCCCGTGCAAAAGCTCTAGAACAAAAACGCCGAGTGTGAGCAGCGCTGCTCACACTCGGCGTTGAAAGTTGTGAATTAGTCGCCGAAGCGGCTGAACGTGATGCCCTTGTTGGCCAACCAGCCCTGCGGGTCGATGCGCTGCGAACCACCCAGCAGCACTTCGAAGTGTAGGTGCGGACCGGTCGAGTTACCGCGGTTGCCGATGGTGGCGATGCGGTCACCCGCCATCACGCGCTGGCCCACCGATACTTCCCAGGTGTTGATGTGGCCGTAAAGGGTCACGGTGCCATCCGAGTGGCGGATCTTGACCCAGGCGCCGTAACCGGCGGTCGGGCCCGTCGCGATGACGACGCCGTCCGCGGCGGCCACGATCGGAGTGCCGATGCTGTTGGCGATATCGATACCACCGTGCAGGGCGCCCCAGCGGTAACCGAAGCCGGAGGTGAAGGTGCCGTTCGCGGGCATCACGAAGCGCGGAGCCAGCAGACGCTTCTCGCGGTCCGCACGCTCGGAAGCGAAGGCCGTTGCCTTCGCCAGCTGCTCATCGGTGATCGAGGTGTCGGTGGCCAGCGGAGCGGAGATCAACTGCGGTCCGTGGGTGGCCATCACCGCTGCGGAGGTACCCAACGCGAGGCTGTGACGATCCGCGGCAGTCGCCGCATCATGCTCACTGAGCGCGGTGTAGCCGGCGGCAGCAGCAGCACCGGCGGCCATGGCTGCCAGCGCGATGCGCGTCTTGCCTATCTGACCGATCTCGCGGCGGCGGTGTGCGCCTCCGCTGCTGATCCTGGGCAGCCTGTCGGTGGGGGTGTCCCGAGGATCTCTGGTGCGTGCGGCAGAAGCGGCGAACCAGTCCGCGGTGGCCTCGATGGAGGCGCGGATCCGGTCGGACTCGTCGGTGTCTTCTTCCCAGTCTTGCTCTATCTGGGCGAGAGCGGCCTGGTGCTCCGTCTCGGCGCCCTCTTCCGGGGCGTCCTCGTAGACGTCGTAATCCTCAAGCTCGGGCCGTTCCAACGCGTCCTTCAGGCCGAACTCGTCGATCGGCACGATGTTCGTGATCTCGTTCGCACTCGGTGCCGCGCTCCGATCATCACGCGTGCGTGTCGTTCGATGCTGTGTCAAAACCTCGCCAGTCTTCCGTTCGGCGTCACGACGTAGCGTGACCAAAACGTGATCTAACCCAAGAGAAGGTAACGGTTGGGCAAGGGGAGTCGCAACTCAATGCGCGGAAACGCATATAAATGTGACTTGTGTCACGAAGCCCCTGATAGGGCTCCCAAGCCCCGGCATCGTTGCCGAATCTCGTCGGGGCTACCTCACCACAGATCACAGCCGTATGGCGACCCCCCGTGACCGAACTGGAACCCGTTACAGACGCGTTCGAGTCCTGCCAGCAGGTGGCCAACCGATGAATTCTATGAGTGACCAGGTGGTGAATTCGGCCACTTACTCAGAAGTAGTGAGGGGCCTCGCTGTGGCCTTGGCTACAGTCCGTAGTGCAATAGTGCCGATCGAAGATGAGGGCTAGTAGATGGATCTTTTCGAGTACCAGGCCAAGGAGCTGTTCGCTAAGCACAACGTGCCGACGACGCCGGGCCGGGTTACCACCACCGCCGAGGATGCCAAGGCGATCGCCGAGGAAATCGGCAAGCCGGTGATGATCAAGGCGCAGGTCAAGGTTGGTGGACGTGGCAAGGCCGGTGGCGTGAAGTACGCCGCCACCCCCGATGACGCATTTACACACGCACAGAACATCTTGGGCCTGGATATCAAGGGCCACATCGTCAAGAAGATCCTGGTTGCCGAGGCCAGCGATATCGCCGAGGAGTACTACATCTCCTTCCTGCTGGATCGCGCTAACCGCACCTACCTGGCCATGTGCTCGGTCGAGGGTGGCGTGGAGATCGAAGTGACCGCCGAGGAGAACCCCGACGCGCTGGCCAAGGTGCCGGTCGACGCGGTCAAGGGCGTCGATCTGGCTCTGGCTCGTGAGATCGCCGAGAAGGGCAAGCTGCCCGCCGCGGTGCTGGATGCCGCCGCGGTAACCATCCAGAAGCTGTGGGAGGTGTTCGTTGGTGAGGACGCCACCCTGGTGGAGGTCAACCCGCTGGTGCGCACCCCCGATGACCAGATCCTGGCCCTGGACGGCAAGGTCACCCTGGACGGCAACGCCGACTTCCGTCAGCCCGGCCACGCCGAGTTCGAGGACAAGGACTCCACCGATCCGCTGGAGCTCAAGGCCAAGGAGCACGACCTCAACTACGTCAAGCTTGACGGCCAGGTCGGCATCATCGGCAACGGCGCGGGTCTGGTCATGTCGACTCTCGACGTGGTCGCCTACGCCGGCGAGAACCACGGCGGCGTGAAGCCCGCCAACTTCCTGGACATCGGCGGTGGCGCCTCGGCCGAGGTCATGGCCGCCGGCCTCGACGTCATCCTGGGCGATTCACAGGTCAAGAGCGTCTTCGTCAACGTATTCGGTGGCATCACCGCGTGTGACGCGGTTGCCAACGGCATCGTCGGCGCTCTGAAGACTCTCGGTGACACGGCCAGCAAGCCGCTCGTAGTCCGTCTCGACGGCAACAAGGTCGAAGAGGGACGCGCCATCCTGGCCGAGTTCAACCATCCGCTGGTCATCCAGGCCGAGACCATGGACGCCGGTGCCGACAAGGCCGCCGCGCTGGCGAGCAAGTAAGGGAGCTTGAATCAATGTCTATCTTTTTGAACAAGGATTCGAAAGTCATCGTCCAGGGCATCACCGGCGGCGAGGGCACCAAGCACACCGCGCTGATGCTCAAGGCCGGTACCCAGGTCGTGGGCGGCGTCAATGCCCGCAAGGCCGGAACCACGGTGTCGCACAAGGACTCCGCTGGCAACGATGTTGAGCTCCCAGTATTCGGTTCGGTGGCCGAGGCTATCGAGAAGACCGGCGCCGACGTGTCGATCGCGTTCGTGCCGCCCGCGTTCTCCAAGGACGCGATCATCGAGGCCATCGACGCCGAGATCCCGCTGCTGGTCGTCATCACCGAGGGAATCCCGGTGCAGGACAGCGCATACGCGTGGGCTTACAACCTTGAGAAGGGCAACAAGACCCGGATCATCGGGCCCAACTGCCCCGGCATCATCACCCCGGGCGAGGCGCTGGTCGGCATCACGCCCAACAACATCACCGGCACCGGTCCGGTCGGTTTGGTGTCGAAGTCCGGCACCCTGACCTACCAGATGATGTACGAGCTGCGCGATTTCGGTTTCTCGACCGCCATCGGCATCGGCGGCGACCCGGTCATCGGCACCACCCACATCGACGCCATCGAGGCGTTCGAGAAGGACCCGGAGACCAAGATCATCGTGATGATCGGTGAGATCGGTGGCGACGCCGAGGAGCGTGCGGCCGACTACATCAAGGCCAACGTGTCCAAGCCGGTCGTCGGCTACGTAGCGGGCTTCACGGCCCCCGAGGGCAAGACCATGGGTCACGCCGGTGCCATCGTGTCCGGCAGCTCGGGTACCGCTCAGGCCAAGAAGGAGGCCCTTGAGGCCGCCGGTGTGAAGGTCGGCAAGACGCCGTCCGAGACCGCGAAGCTGGCTCGCGAGATCCTGCAGAGCCTGTAACGGACTACTGACGCGAGGGCCCCGACCGGACTTCCGGTTGGGGCCCTTGTCGTATTGCCCGTTGCCGTGTCGCCCGCTGATGTTCTCACTCGGTGCGATCGGCATTCTGGCCGAAATCGCGCCTCCGGTAGCACCTTTCGTCTCTCTGAAGCCGCCGAATCTACTGTCAGGCGATATCGAGTTTCGTTCAGTGAGATTGTGTGACCTACGCATGAACAATCGGATGACGGGGCATCGGCACCGCTGGTGACCGGCTACCTTCTCGGTTCGTGGGCCTCTCGTTCGACACTTCCGGGCTGGTGCCGAGCGCTGACGGCTGGTACGACCCGGCGACCGGTGATCAGTTCTGGGTCTCGGATTCGCGAGGCCCCTACCTATCGGTGCCGCTGGAGGATCTGAGCGTGGTGCGCCGCGCGCTCGTCGAGACTGTGCTCGCCCGACGTGCGGGTGTCATCGAGGCCTACATCGTTGGCGTCGACACGCTCCCGGGCCTGCTGTACGTGGTGAAGGTTCCCAAAGCTGATGCCCCGCAAGGGCTCACTTTTATGGCATCGATAGTCGTTCCGCGCGCGCATTCGTACGCGATGGTCTGCGGGGCATTCGCGGAGGGGCCGGTGACCGGGGTGCGCGAGGCGAAAGTGCTGGAAGAGCTGCTGGCGGTTGGCGATCCGTCATCGCGCATGTGGCCCCCGCACCCGTACGCGCCCGATCTCGAGCCGGGCATTCCTTACAACATCGCCGACGAAATACGTTGGGACGATAAGTTTCCCGATCATCCGCTGTCGCGTCTGCGTCGATGGGTGGCAAGGGTGACGCCAACCATCAGAGCGGGGCAGAAGTTCGCCGCTTTGCCGCCGTTCTCCCTGCGTTAGGCGAACGCTGCCAGTTTTCCGGACAGCCGCTCTATGTATGCCCGCACCTCGTCCTCGGAGCGATCGGGCATCCCGAAAATGGCCTCGGTGACGCCCAACTCGCGCCATGCGGCGAGCTGCTCGGGATCCGGCTTGCCCGCCAGCACGTAGATCAGCGGGTCGCCCGCACGGCCCGCCGCCGCCCATTCCTGCTTGAGTGCCACGATCTTGCCGGTGATGTCCTCGTCGCGCGGGGTAGACATCCAGCCGTCGGCGTTCTTCGCGATCCACTTGAAGTTCTTCTCGGTGCCGCCCGCGCCCACGATCACCGGCACGTGCTTCTGCACCGTCTTGGGCCACGCCCAGCTGGGGCCGAAGTTGACGAATTCGCCTGAATAGCTTGCCTCTTCGTTCTCCCAGAGCTTGCGCATCGCCTCGATGTACTCGCGCAGCATGGTGCGGCGACGGCCGGCGGGAACGTTGTGATCGGCCAGCTCGTCGGTGTTCCAGCCGTATCCGACGCCGACGGTGACCCGGCCACCACTCATGTGATCAAGGGTGGCAATCGATTTGGCGAGAGTAATGGGATCGTGCTCGACGGGGATCGCAACCGCGGTGGCCAGGCGGATCTTTGACGTCACCGCGCAGGCGGCACCGAGGGACACCCACGGATCCAAGGTGCGCATGTAGCGGTCGTCCGGTAGTTCCGCGCCGCCGGTGCCGGGGTGTGCGGCCTCCCGCTTGATCGGGATATGCGTGTGTTCGGGAACGTAGAAAGTGCTGAACCCGCCGTCCTCGGCCGCCTTGGCGGCGATGTCCGGCGAGATGCCGCGGTCACTGGTGAACAGAACGAGCCCGTAGTCCATCCACCAATTAGAACGTGTTCCAGTTTTGTTGTCGAGGGTGGGGGCCAAATCGCCGAGGGAACGGATCACGGTGAGTAAGACGGATGACCGCCCAAAGGGTTCGCTGTTTGCATACCCCCATGACGACCGAACGGATATCTGACCACGTCAAATTCGCGTACTGGGTCCCCAACGTCAGCGGTGGGCTGGTCACCAGCACCATTGAGCAGCGCACGGACTGGGGTTACGACTACAACGTCGCCCTGGCGCGCGCGGCAGAGAACAACGGCTTCGAATATGCGCTCACCCAGGTGCGTTACGAGGCCAGCTACGGCGCCGAGTACCAACACGAATCCACCAGCTTCTCCCTTGCGCTACTGCTGGCCACCGAGCGACTCAAGGTGATCGCCGCCGTGCACCCGGGGCTCTGGCAGCCGGGTGTACTCGCCAAGCTGGGCGCGACGGCCGACCACTTGTCGGGCGGTCGCTTCGCCGTCAACGTGGTTTCGGGATGGTTCAAGGACGAATTCACCCACTTGGGCGAACCCTGGCTTGAGCACGACGAGCGGTATCGGCGAAGCGGCGAGTTCCTCCAGGTGCTGCGCAAGATCTGGACCGAGGATGACGTCGACTTCCGGGGTGATTTCTATCGGATCCACGACTTCACGCTGAAACCGAAGCCGCTGCACACCCCGGAGCTGTTTCAGGGCGGCAACTCGACGGCCGCGCGCCGCAACGGCGGTTTGTACTCGGACTGGTACTTCTCCAACGGCAAGGACTTCGCCGGTATCACCGACCAGATCGTGGAGGTCCGCGATCACGCCCGCACGGTCGGCCGCGAGGTCAACGTCGGGCTCAACGGTTTCATCATCGCCAGAGACACCGAGGCCGAAGCGCGTGAGGTGCTGCGGGAGATTGTCGCGAAGGCCAATCGGCCCGCTGTCGAGGGTTTCCGCGCGGCCGTTCAGCAGGCAGGCTCGGCCACCGGCGATAAGAAGGGAATGTGGGCGGATTCCTCGTTCGAGGACCTCGTGCAATACAACGACGGATTCCGCACCCAGCTCATCGGTACCCCGGAACAGATTGCCGAGCGGATTGTCGCCTACCGACGGCGGGGTGTGGACCTGATCCTGGGTGGCTTCCTGCACTTCCAAGAGGAGATCGAATACTTCGGCGCCAAGGTGCTACCACTGGTCCGCGAGATCGAGGCGGCCGACGCTCAGGAAACCCACAGCGAATATCGCGTACCGGTTTTGAGCTAACCGCTGCGCCTCGGCCGCGTCTGGCCTCGTCTGCGTCCGTACCGGCGCCGGGTGCAGTAGCGTGGAGGCGATCCACCCCGAGACCACGACCGAAACCGTGATGTAGGAGATGTAATGACGTATTCGACCGGTGGGCCCGGATACCAGCCCGCGCAGCCGTCCAATCCGTACGGCACCCCGTCCTTTGTGGCCGAGCCCAACACGGGCGCGCTGGGGGTTTACCTGCCCGGTGGTGTCTTGGTGCTCAGCCTGATCGGCTTCATTGCTGGTTTCGGGCCGTTCTACACCGGGAAGGCCAGCTCGGGGACGTCGGGAAGCTTCGGCGGGTTCGACCTCTTGGCCCTGTCACCGGTCTTCGGCTTCGCGCAGTTCGCTCTGCTGATCGCCGGTCTGACCGCGGGTGTCTCGCTCCTCTCGGGCAAGGACGACAAGCAAGCTCCCGTCGCGATCCTGTCGATCGTCGGATTCCTCTTCGTGCTCGGTGGACTGTTCGGCAACCCGTTCGCGGCCGCCTTCGGTGAGGTCGGCATCGGGTGGGGTCTGATCACCCTCGCGGTGGTGTCCGGCCTGCAGGCCGCGGCCGCCGTCTACGCCCTGCTCAGTGAGGTGGGTGTCGTCAAGGCCAAGACAGCCTCGCCGGCGACCAACCCGTTCGGCAGCCAGTACCAGACGCAACAGAGCCAGTACTACACCCCGCCTCAGCAGCCGCAGCAGCAGCTTCCCAAGCAGGGGCCGGGCTACGGCCAGGCCGGTGCCCAGGGCTACGGGCAGCCGCAGGGCTATGGCCAGCAGGCCGCTCAGGGTTACGGCCAGGCCGGTGCCCAGGGTTACGGCCAGCAGCAGCCGGCTCCCGCCGCGCCGCCGTCGTACGGTGGCTACGGCCAGCAGCCGCCTCAGTCGGCGCCTCCGACTCCGCCGCAGGGCTTCAGCAGCACCGGGTTCACCCCGCCGTCAGCACAGCCGACCCAGCAGGCCGGATCGTCACAGCCGACCCAGCAGTACCCCAGCTTCGGTGCGGCCGGCGGTCAGGCTCCCGGTGGTGAGCAGCAGGGCGCCGCCGCTACCGGTGGTGGCTCGGCCGCTGCCAGCGGTGACGATCTGTTCGGCACCTCTCGTCCCTCCAACTAGACGGTGATTACTGCCGTGATCGGCGCGTGAATCAAACCTCGCGCGCCAATCCCGCACAGGCTCGCGCACTGCTGACGGTTGCCTTTGGCCCGTCAGCAGTTGCGTTGGTCATCATTGCGGCAATCGTCTTGGTGCAGTTGGTGATTGCCAACAGCGATATGACCGGGACGTTCGGTGCGGTGGCCAGCATGTGGCTGGGCGCGCATCTGGTGCCGATCTCAATCGGTGGGCGAGTCATCGAGGTGTTGCCGCTCCTGCCGACCGCCGCGATGGTGTGGGGTGTTGCCCGCACGGTCGCCTCGACGCTTGCACCCACTGCTTCCTGGTACGTGATCCGGTGGGTGATCGCCTCGGCACTGGCCGGCCCGCTCCTCATGACGGCGATATCGCTGGCGATCATCCATGACGCATCGACGGTGCTGACGCAGCTGCAATCGCCGAATGCCTTGCGCGCGTTCGGTTCTGTCCTCGGTGTTCACGCGGCCGGTGCCATTGCCGGCGTCTTACTGCGGGTCGGCAGGCGGCTCGCGGTGGTCTTACAGCTGCCGTCATGGCCGCTGGAGGCCGCCCGTGGCGCCGTGGCCGGCGTACTCGCGCTGTTCGGGCTGTCCGCGGCCGTGACGGCGGGGTCGTTGGTGGTCCACTGGGCGACGATGGATCAGCTGTACTCGGTCACCAACGACTTCGTAGGTCAGCTGAGCCTGACGCTGTTGGCGCTCCTCTACGCGCCCAACGTCATTCTGGGTGCATGCGCGCTGGCGGTGGGATCCAGCGCAAATGTGGGCACCGCGGCCTTCAGTGCGTTCGCGGTGTTCGGCGGCCAGCTGCCGGCGGTACCGATCCTCGCGGCCGTTCCCACACCACCGCTCGGTCCCGCGTGGGTGGCACTGATGATCATCGGCGCGGTGTCCGGGGTGGCCGTCGGCCAGCAATGTGCACGCCGACCCGCGCCGTGGCCCACCGCGATCCACAAAGTGGTCACGGCGGCGCTTCTGGCCGCAACATTTCTGGCGATCGTCGGAAAGCTCGCCGGTGGACAGCTGGGGAACTTCGGACGGCTGGGCATCGACCAGGGCACGTTCGGCCCCGGGGTGTTCTTCTGGTTCCTGGTCATCGGCCTGTTGACGGTGTTCATGTTGGGCGGGGCCACCCGTCTCCCCGCCAAGGCGCGGCCGGAACCGGTACGTGCGCCGGAACCTGAATCCGTGCCGGAACCTGAACCTTCACCGGAACCGGAACCGGAACCGGAACCCGAACCCGTGCCGGATCCGGAAGCGGAATTCGAACCCGAGCCGGAATCGGAACCTATACCCGAAACAGAACCGGAGCCCGGCCTCGAGAGCGACTCCAGCGACCCTCCGGAACCGGCCAAGTGACCAGTCCGGCTACGCTCAGCGGCGTGTCGGTGTCGGATTCTCTGCGCGCGAGCGGCTCATCGGAGCCCAAGCAGGCCGTTGAGATTGCCCCGTCTGCCCCCGCGCGCGTCGTGGTCCTGGCGTCCGGTACGGGCACCCTCCTGCGCTCGCTGCTCGACGCGGCCACGGGTGACTTCCCCGCGCGGATCGTCGCCGTGGGCACCGACCGGCAATGCGATGCCGTCAGTATCGCCACAGGCGCGCAGCTGCCCAGCTACACCGTGCGGCTCGGTGAGTACGACACCCGCGAACACTGGGACGCCGCGATCACCGAGGCCACCGCCGCGCACCGGCCCGATCTGGTGGTGTCGGCCGGATTCATGAAGATTCTTGGACCACAGTTTCTTTCGCAGTTCCTGGGCCGGGTCATCAACACGCACCCCGCGCTGCTGCCGTCCTTTCCCGGCGCGCACGCGGTGCCCGAAGCGCTGGCGCATGGGGTCAAGGTCACCGGTTGCACGGTGCACCTGGTCGATGCCGGGATGGATACCGGGCCGATCCTCGCGCAGCAGGCGGTCCCCGTTCACGGGGACGACGACGAGACGAGCCTGCATGAACGCATCAAAGTGGTGGAACGTGCGCTGCTGGTAGATGTGCTGGCCGCGGTGGCCACCAGAGGTTTGACATGGAACGGAAGAAGGGCCTCCATCAAGTGAGCACGCAGCGACCCGTACGGCGGGCATTGATCAGTGTCTACGACAAGACCGGATTGGAAGAGCTCGCAGGCGGTCTACACGCCGCCGGTGTGGAGCTGGTGTCCACCGGATCCACCGCGAAAACGATTGCCGCCGCTTCAATTCCGGTGACGCCGGTGGAAGAGGTCACCGGGTTTCCGGAGGTGCTGGATGGCCGGGTGAAGACCTTGCATCCGCACGTGCACGCAGGCGTCTTGGCCGATACCCGCCGCGAGGAGCACCTCACCCAACTCGAGGAGCTGGGCGTCAAGGGCTTCGAACTGGTGGTGGTCAACCTGTACCCGTTTGCCGCCACGGTGGCCTCGGGTGCCTCCGAGGACGAATGCGTCGAGCAGATCGACATTGGCGGACCCTCGATGGTGCGCGCTGCAGCCAAGAACCACCCGAGCGTGGCGGTGGTCGTCGACCCCACCTCATACGGCGAGGTGCTGGCCGCCGTCGATGCGGGTGGGTTCACCCTGGAGGCACGGAAGGTGCTGGCGGCCAAAGCATTCCGACACACTGCCGAGTATGACGTGGCCGTGGCCGGCTGGCTGTCGGCCGTCGCCGAGCCCGCGGGCGCGGAGTTGCCCGCATGGATCGGCGGGACGTGGAACCGCTCGGCTGTGCTGCGCTATGGCGAGAACCCGCACCAGCAAGCCGCCTTGTACATCGGTGCCACGGGGCACGGTTTGGCACAGGCCGAGCAGCTGCACGGAAAAGAGATGTCGTACAACAACTACACCGATGCCGATGCCGCCTGGCGTGCCGCGTGGGACCAGGACAAGGCCTGTGCGGCAATCATCAAACATGCCAACCCGTGTGGTATAGCGGTGTCGGACATATCGATTGCCGACGCCCACCTCAAGGCCCACGAGTGCGATCCGTTGAGTGCTTTCGGCGGGGTGATAGCCGTCAACCGTGAGGTGAGCGTGGAGATGGCCGAACGGGTCGCCGACATCTTCACCGAGGTGATTGTCGCGCCGGGTTACGCAGATGGCGCGGTGGAGGTGCTGAGCCGCAAGAAGAACGTGCGTCTGCTGCGCGTGGCCCCGTCGCAGTCCGGGCACACCGAGTGGCGACACATCAGTGGTGGTCTGCTGGTACAGGAGCGCGACGCGCTCCACGCCGAGGGCGACGACCCGGCCAACTGGACGTTGGTGGCAGGCACCGCCGCAGACGCGGACACGTTGGCGGACTTGGTGTTCGCCTGGAAGGTCGGTCGGGCCGTCAAGTCCAACGCGATCGTCGTCGCCTCCGGCGGCGCCACCATCGGTGTCGGTATGGGACAGGTCAACCGCGTCGACGCCGCGCGACTGGCGGTCTCACGGGGTGGGGATCGAGTCTCCGGTGCGGTCGCGGCCTCGGATGCGTTCTTCCCCTTCCCCGACGGGCTGGAGGTGCTGACAGAGGCCGGCGTGCGTGCGATCGTGCATCCGGGTGGGTCGATGCGCGATGAGCTGGTCTCCGATGCCGCCAAGGCCGCGGGAATCACGTTGTACACCACCGGAGCACGCCACTTTGCCCACTAGGGTGCACTAAGAGGGAGAGCCAATGGTTCAGCCCAGTTTGGATTGGCCGGGCGAGCCATTGCGCTCGCTGGTGTGGACGCTGCAGGCCTGGGTGATCACCATGGTGGTCTTCCTTGCCGTGGCCTTCATGATCGCCCGTTTCACTCAATGGGGACAACAGTTCTGGCGGGTCAACGCGCCGTTCTTCTGGGGGCGCGATACCTGGCGCACGTGGGCGTTGGTGGCGTTCATGATGTGGCACACCGTGTACATGGCGCGCGTGACGGTCATCTTCACGTACCAGTACAAGGACCTGATGAATGCGTTGCAAGTTGGTTCGGAGGCGCTTGTCACGCATGACTCCGGACTGCTGGCGGACGCGCGTCAGGCGTTTTTCACGTCATTCGCGATCAGCGGAGTATTGGTAGTACTCACCGTGACGTACACGGTGGTGGATCTCTTCCTGCGGAGAGTTCTCGCCATCCGGTGGCGGGTGTGGCTCAACACGCGTCTCGTCGACGACTGGATGAGCAAGGATGCGTTCTACCGCAACCGTTTTCTGGATACTCCGGTGGAGAACCCGGACCAGCGAATCCAGATCGATATCGAGACGCACACCACCAAGTCGGTGGATTTGGTTCTCGGCGCGGTGAACAAGACGCTCCTGATCGTCATGTTCACCGGGGTGCTGTGGCAGCTCTCGGGTCCGTTGCTGCTGTGGGGAGTCGAGATCCCGCGCGCCATGGTGTTCATCGCCTTCGTGTTCTCGATCACCGTGACGGTGTGCGCGTTCTGGATCGGCCGGCCGTTGGTGCGGCTGAATTTCTTGAACGAACGATTCGGCGCGAGTTTCCGCTACGCATTGGTGCGCCTGCGCGACAGCGCGGAGCGGGTGGCGTTCTACCGTGGCGGCGAACGTGAACGCAGACTGCTGCATGCACGCTTCGCCGACATCATCGCCAACATGTGGCGGATCGTCTTCGCGCAGCTGCGACTGAACGGCTGGAATCGTGGTGTCGGCGATGTGACGACGGGGATGATCCCGTACATCGTGCAGGCGCCGCGGTTCTTTACCGGGCAGATCAAGGTGGGAGATCTGCTGCAGACCGTCGCGGCCTTTGGAAGTGTCTGCGGCGCCATGTCCTTCTTCCGGGACAGCTATGACGAATTCACCGTCTATCGGGCCGCGCTCATGCGCATCGACCAGATGCTCGACAGCGATCACCGTGCCCGCGAGCTGCCGCGGATCGACGTCACCGGCGCGGATAATGCCCTGATCCTCACCGATGTCGATGTTCGGGATCTGCAGGGACTGGACATGATCGCGGACCTGAACCTCGAGCTGACCGCGGGTGGCAGTGTCGTCGTCAAGGGCCCATCGGGATGCGGGAAGACGACGCTGCTGCGCAGTCTGGCGCAGCTGTGGCCGCAGGCCACGGGTTTGGTCGCGCGTCCCGACGGATGGGCGACTCTATTCCTGCCGCAACTGCCGTATCTGTCGTTGGGCAATCTGCGCGAGACCGTGGTGTATCCGCTTCCGGTAGAGGAAGTTTCGGACGAGGAGCTGACGCAGGCTTTGCGCGATGTCTCGCTTGGGCATTTGACCGAACGGTTGGACGAGGAAGCCGACTGGGCGGCCGTGCTCTCACTGGGGGAGCAGCAGCGGGTGTCCTTCGTGCGGGTGCTGCTGGTGCGCCCGACGGTGGTGTTCCTCGACGAGTCGACCTCGGCCCTCGATGAGGGGCTGGAGGACGCGATGTATGCGCTGGTGCGGGAACGGCTACCTGATTGTGTCGTGTTCAGCGTGGGGCACAGGTCGACGATCGACCGCCACCACCAGTCGCGATTGCAGCTGACGGGTAGCGGTGCATGGGAGCTCTCGCCGGTATGAAGCGGGCGGGTGGGAACTTTTGGCTACGGCCGTACGACTGATCTAGTGACGGCGCCCGCAGGCTGGGCGTGTGTCAGCCGCGGTGGCTCCACGCGACGGATGTCACCTCGGTGTTCTGTTCAGTTGGCAGTAAACCGTCAAACGAAAGGAACCGCCATGCGCGATATCGCTGTTGAGATCGTTGTTGAGGACGATGAAATCGTCACCGCGACGGAAATGGTTGCCAGCCACTAAGAGTGGACGTCGGGCGTGCGTGGCCATCCCCCTGACCGCGCACGCCCGGACGCAAGCACGGAGGCGAAACAGTGTTCGTCCATGACCCACGGTGGCGCCAGTTCGTCGCGGACCGGGCACCTCACTATGAGGACACGGTCTTCATTCCCGGGTTGATACCGGGCCAGAGCGCGATCGCTGAACGCATAGCAGCGGCAGTGAGTTCAGCGACCGCCGCTAACGGAAAAGGACTGCGACTGCGCGCATTCCGGGGCAGCGAGTTCGACTTCAAGCTCACCGAGCGGCTCTCGCGCAGCGCGCCGCGAGGCGGTCAGTCCCTGACCGAGTGGCTCGCCGAGAACGCCGACGATCGTCCGGCATGCGTTGCCATCAACGACGTCTCCTCCTGGGATCTGGGTCTTGCCGCGTTGGCTCAGACCGTGGTGCGCAGCCTTGTCCCGGACCGAGACCTGGTGTCGGGCGCGGATATCTACACCTTTATCGCCGATGTGGAATGGACACCCTTCGGAATTCACAAGGATGACGAGCCATCGCTGATCTTCCACCTGGGGCCGGGTGTCAAGGAACTCTGGGTGTGGCCCGCGGACGGAATCGACCAACACCAGTTGTTCGAGAACCCGTCATTGGGCAAGGTCTCGTTTGACTTCGACCGATTGCTTCCCGGCGCGAGCCGCTACACCCTGCACCCGGGTGACTTCGTGTGCATTCCCCGCGGGCGCTACCACCTTTTCCGTAATGCGGGCCCCTCGGTGTTTCTGGGTGTCACACTCTTTCCACCAAACGTCCGAAAATCTTTTTCGGACTTGATGATCGACCACTTCGGCGCTCGGCTCGATGCTGCGGGTGAACCGCGCAGCTTCGACGATGTCCGGCAGCTGGTTATGGAGACGCTCCGCGACCCCGAGGCGATGTCCGGATTGGCGACAACCATGGAACTGGCGGCGGCGAAACAGCGCACCGCTGGGTATCTGCGGGCGCCGAAGGTAGCGGCCTTGCGCGCCGGTGATCCTCCCGTTGGTGCCACCTTCGGCTGGGCGTATCCGGGAGTGGTGCAATCGATCGCCGGTGCGGATCGGACCCACCTGGTGGCCCGTGGTCGCGATATCGCGTTCGGCGGCGTGGTGAACCTTGACGGATTATCAGCACTCGCCGGGGAATTCACCGTGGCTGATCTTGATGCAGTTCTTGCGGCAGAACTGGATATCGACCTGCGCCATCAGGTTGTGAATGCACTGTGGCGCTTCGGTGCTTTGGATCTTGTTAGCGCTCTTCCATCGACTCGCGCCGCTTGCGCCGCTTCCGCTTGACGTTCACGCCACCCCATAGCGAGAACCCCTTGACCGTCACGTGCGGGGCGCCCTGTACGCCACTGCCGCTCGCTGAGTGATCGAAGCCGCCCATCACCGCGACGCCCTTGACGTCCACGTTGATCTCGGGCGGTAAGAGGATCGTCTGGCCGCCCATGATGGAGAAGGAGCGGATCTCCACCTCGTTGGAGGTGAAGTCGGCGTAGCGCAGGTCCAGCACGCCGCCACCCCAGAGCGCGAATGAGGTGAGCTTGCTGGGCACGTTCCAGCGGCCGCGTCGTTCAAATCCACTCATGATTGCCATCAGCACCGTCGAGGGGGCTGGCTTGCTGTCTTGACCGCGGACTTGAGAAGTGGCAACCGCGGGCAGATCCGCACTGAGCTGATCAAGCTCACCATATGTATTTGCCGAGTACACCTTCGTGAGGCGCTCCTCGAACTCAGAGAGCTCCAGCCGACCCTGCGCGGCAGCGTCGGATAACAGCTGTGCGACGCGCATGCGATCGGCGTCTGCGGCCCGCATCGATGCGGTAACCCGCTCAGGGAGGTTGCTCATCACCGCCGAGCCTACGACGAACGGCGCTTAAAGGCACGCGGTTCATTAGTGTTGCTCAGCGCACTACACGCGTAGTGCTGTCTGGTTCACACCTGCCAGGCGGGAGGACGCTTCTGCAGGAACGCCAGCATGCCCTCTTGCGCCTCGGGAGACACGAACAAACGCGCGGAGGTCTCTGTCAACTCGACTGCACGCGCATCGAAATCGGCGAGGATCGGCGCCGTGGTGAGTCTCTTCGACTCGGCCAGCCCCTGCGGCGAACCGAGCGCAATGTCATCCACCAACGACGTGACCGCGGCCTCGACCGCTTCGGGACTGTCGACGGACTTGGTCACCAAACCGATCTCCTCGGCCACCCGCGCGTCGAACCTCTCGCCGGTGACGAAGTAGCGCGCGGCCGCCCGGCCGCTGAGTCGGGGCAGCAGCGTCAGCGAGATGATCGACGGCGCGACTCCGATGCGTGCCTCGGTCAGTGCGAAGGTGCTGTCGGGTCCCGCCACCGCGATATCCGCGGCACCCACCAGACCGAAGCCGCCGGCGCGCACGTGGCCGTTGACGGCGATGATGACGGGCAGGGGCAGCTCAAGAATTTCGCGCAAGAGCGTGGTGAGTTGGCCGGCCCGATCCTTGGCGACATCTTGAGGATCGGACGATGCCGCTGAGCTTTCCGACAGATCGGCGCCCGCGCAGAAGGTGTTGCCGGTGTGGGTGAGCACCACGGCGCGCACCGTCTGGTCGGCAGCCGCCCGCTGCAGCCCCTCGCGCAGTTGCCGTACCAGCCCGCTGGACAACGCGTTGCGGTTGTGCGGTGAGTCGAGCGTTAGGCGGGCGGCACGGCCCTCCACCTCGTACTGGACCAGAGTGTCGGATTCTTTCGCCATGAGGGCGGACCTTTCCTTAGTACGAGCGGGGTAGGCCGAGGGACGTCTGCGCCACGAAGTTGAGGATCATCTCCCGGCTCACGGGGGCGATACGGCCGAAGCGTGACAGATTCAGCAGGGGCGCCACGGCGTACTCGGAGGTCAATCCGTTGCCACCCAAGGACTGCACGGCGCGGTCGGCGGCGCGGCAGGCCACGTCTGCCGCGGCGTACTTGGCCATGTTGGCCGCCTCCGCGGCGCCCCAGTCGTCGCCGCAGTCGTACAGGGTGGCGGCCTTCTGCATCATGAGCTTGGCCAGTTCCAGTTCGACCTTGATCTCCGCCAGCGGGTGCGCGATGGCCTGATGCGCGCCGATCGGGGTCTTCCACACCTGACGGGTCTTGACGTAGTCGGTGGCCTTGTTCAGCGCGAGCCGGGTGAGACCAACTCCACTGGCAGCACCCATGATTCGCTCGGGGTTCAAACCGGCGAACAGCTGCATGAGCGCGGCGTCCTCGGAGCCGACAAGCGCAGTACCGGGCACCCGCACATCGTCGAGAAACACCTGGAACTGCCGCTCCGGAAGGGTGAGCTCCATATCGATGGGTGTGTACTCGAACCCCTTGGTGTCGGTGGGCACCACGAACAGGGCCGGCTTGAGCTTGCCGGTCTTGGCCTCCTCGGTGCGCGCCACCACCAGCACGGCATTGGCCTGGTCGACACCGGAGATGAAGACCTTGCGTCCGTTGAGGATCCAGTCACCACCGTCGCGCTTGGCGGTGGTGATGATGTTGTGCGAGTTCGAGCCGGCGTCGGGTTCGGTGATGGCGAACGCCATGGTGAAGGTGCCATCGGCCATCGAGGGCAGCCAGTTCTTCTTCTGCTCGTCGGTGCCGTAACGGGCGATGATGGTGGCATTGATGGCGGGGGACACCACCATCATCAGCAGCGGGCACCCGGCCGCCGAGAGCTCCTCGAACACGATCCCGAGCTCGTACATGCCGGCACCGCCGCCGCCGTACTCCTCGGGGATGTTCACTCCCAAGAAGCCGAGCTTTCCTGCCTCATCCCACAACTCGGTCAGGGGGGCGTGAGTCTTGGACTTCTCCAGGTAGTACTGGTGGCCATAGTTGCCGGTGAGCGAGGCCACCGCTTGCCGCAGCGCCTTGCGCTCATCGGACTCGACGTACGGATTCGGTTGGGGGGTGGTGCTGCTCATGACTCTCCTTCGTTGGCGGCCAACTGGGCCAGTACGGTACCTAGCTCGACCTGTTGTCCCGGTTCGACATTGAGGATCTCGATGACGCCGTCGGCGGGGGCGACGATGGTGTGCTCCATCTTCATGGCCTCCAACCAGACGATCGGCGTCCCTGCCGTGACAGTGTCTCCGACCGCGGCACCCAGTCGCAGCACCACACCCGGCATCGGCGCGATGAGCGAGCCCGCCGCAACCTCGGTGCTGGGATCGGTGAACCTGGGCACCACGGTCAGCGCCACCGGACCCAGCGGCGAGTCGACGTCAACGGTGTCGCCGTAGCGTGCGATGTCGAAGCCCCGCCGGACGCCGTCGATCACCAGTGCCACGTGATCCGGTGTCGCCGAGACCAGTTCGATGGCGGGCCAATCCCCATCGAGTTCCAGCCCGGCGCGGGTCAGGCGGTAGCGCACGCTGTGGACGCCTTCGCCCACCGCGAATTCCTTGGTCTGGTAGCCAGATGCCAGGTTGCGCCATCCACTGGGCAGATCCGCGCAGGCGACGGCATCTGCCCGGTTGGCGGCGGCATCGGCAAGTGCTGCCGCGAGCGCCGAATACTGGTGCGCCGCTTCGTCGGCTAGGGGCCGCGAAAGGACGTCGAGCCCATGCTTGTCCAGGAAGGATGTATCGGTGTCACCGGCGAGGAACGCCGGATGCCGCAACACATTGACCAGCAGGTCGCGATTGGTGGTCAGGCCGTGCAGGCGAGTGCGTTCCAATGTCGACGCCAACAGCCGGGAAGCCTCGGTGCGTGTCGGTGCCACCGTGATGACCTTGGCGAGCATCGGGTCGTAGTGCACCGACACCACGCTGCCGTCGACAATGGACGAGTCCAGACGCACCCCGTTGCGCCCCGGGTGTCCGGGCACATGGAATTCCGCGGAGGCGCCAGGGACGTCAAACGTGTGCACGGTGCCGCTTTGCGGCTGCCACCCGGCCGCGGGATTCTCCGCGTACAGGCGTGCCTCAATCGAATGGCCTTGAATGGCAGGTGGTTCGACGGGAAGCTCGCCACCCTCTGCCACCTGGATCTGCAATGCGACAAGATCGAGACCCGTGGTGCACTCGGTGACGGGATGCTCCACCTGTAGGCGGGTGTTCATTTCCAGGAAGAAGAACTCGCCGTTCTCAGTGGCCAGGAACTCCATGGTCCCCGCGCCGACATAGCCGATGGTCGCCGCGGCGGTGCGTGACGCCTCGAAGAGCTGCTCTCGCATCCCGGCGATTCGGGTCACCAAGGGGGAGGGGGCCTCTTCGATGACCTTCTGGTGGCGGCGCTGGATGGAGCACTCGCGCTCACCGATTGCCCACACTGTGCCGTGGGTGTCGGCCATCACCTGCACTTCGATGTGTCGACCGGTGCCCAGGTAGCGCTCGCAGAAGACTGTCGGGTCGCCGAACGCCGATTGGGCTTCTCGTTGTGCGGCAGCGATTTCGGCGGGAAGTTTGTCGAGCTCTGAGACGATCCGCATGCCGCGACCACCGCCACCGGCGGAGGCCTTGACGAGCACCGGGAGCTGCTCGGTGGTGACGGTATCCGGGTCGAGCTGTCCCAATACCGGTACGCCGGCGGCGTCCATGAGTTTCTTGGACTCGATCTTCGAACCCATCGACTCGATGGCCGTGACAGGCGGGCCGATCCAGGTGAGGCCGGCATCGGCCACTGCGCGAGCGAAATCGGCATTCTCGGAAAGAAATCCGTAGCCGGGGTGGATGGCGTCGGCACCAGTGGCCTTGGCCGCAGCGATGATCAACTCACCGCGCAGATAGGTCTCGGCGCTGGACGTGCCGGGTAGGTGGACCGCGGCATCGGCCTCGGAGACGTGTGGGCTGTCGGCGTCGGCGTCGGAGTAAACGGCGACCGTGCCAAGCCCCAGCTTGCGACAGGTGGCGAAGACGCGGCGGGCGATCTCGCCGCGGTTGGCCACCAAAACAGAGGTGATCATTTTGAAGCCCTTCTGTGCTTTCGGTTCTTCGCGCAGGCGCTCATCACTACATCCGGAAGACGCCGAAGTTCGACGTCCCCTCGATTGGTCCATTGGCGATGGCGGATAGGCACATACCGAGCACGGCCCGGGTGTCGCGGGGGTCGATGACCCCGTCGTCATACAGGCGGCCGGACATGAACATGGGTAGCGACTCGGCTTCGATCTGCGCCTCGATGGCTGCCTTCATCGCTGCGTCCGCGTCCTCGTTGACGGCTTGGCCCCGTGCCACCGCGGCGGCACGGCTCACGATGGAGATGACACCCGCCAGCTGAGTGCCGCCCATTACCGCTGACTTGGCGCTGGGCCATGCGAATAGGAAACGGGGGTCGTAAGCGCGTCCGCACATGCCGTAATGGCCGGCTCCGTATGAGGCGCCGACAATCAGCGACAGATGCGGCACGGTGGAGTTGGACACGGCGTTGATCATCATCGACCCGTGCTTGATCATGCCGCCCTCTTCGTACTCCTTGCCCACCATGTATCCGGTGGTGTTGTGCACGAACAGAAGTGGCGTGTTGGTCTGGTTGGCCAACTGGATGAACTGGGTGGCCTTCTGCGCTTCCTCGCTGAACAGCACGCCTCGGGCGTTGGCGAGGATGCCGATCGGGTAGCCGTGTAGCCGTGCCCAGCCGGTCACCAGTGACGATCCGTACTGTTCCTTGAATTCGTCGAACTCCGAACCATCGACAATGCGCGCAATGACCTCACGCGGGTCGAACGGGATGCGCAGATCTCCCGGGACGATGCCGATGAGCTCTTCCTGGTCAGCGATCGGCTCGACCACCGCAGCGGGCTTGGGGCCCTTCTTGACCCAATTCAGGCGGGACACGATCTGTCGCCCGAGCCGTACCGCGTCCTGTTCGTCCACTGCCAGGTAGTCGCCCAAACCGGAAACGCGGGAGTGCATTTCCGCGCCACCCAAGGATTCGTCGTCGGACTCCTCACCGGTGGCCATCTTGACCAGCGGGGGACCGGCCAGGAACACCTTCGAGCGTTCCCTGATCATCACGACGTGATCCGACATGCCGGGGATGTAGGCGCCACCGGCCGTCGAGTTCCCGAACACCAGGGCGATCGTGGGTATGCCGGCCGCCGACAGCCGGGTGAGATCGCGGAACATCTGCCCGCCGGGAACGAACACTTCCTTCTGGGTGGGTAGATCCGCGCCGCCGGACTCCACCAGTGAGATCACGGGTAGACGGTTCTTGAAGGCAATATCGTTGGCCCGCAGTACCTTACGTAGGGTCCAGGGGTTGCTGGTGCCACCCTTTACGGTGGGGTCGTTGGCCACGATCATGCACTCGACGCCCTCCACCACGCCGATCCCGGTGACCAGGGATGCGCCGACGGTGAAGTCGCTGCCCCATGCCGCCAGCGGGCACAGCTCCAGGAACGGGGAGTCGGGGTCGATCAAGAGCTCGATGCGCTCACGTGCCAGCAGCTTGCCGCGTTCATGGTGGCGGGCAACGTATTTGTCGCCACCGCCGGCGAGCGCCTTTGCGGTTTCGGCGTTGACCTCCGCCAGTTTGGTCGCCATGGCCTCGGCGGCGGCGACGTATTCGGGAGAGTTGGTGTTGACGGCTGTGCGCAGGATCGTCACGACTGGAACCCCAGGAGCTTGGCGGCCAGCGAGGTGAGGATCTCGGTGGTGCCGCCGCCGATCCCGATGATGCGCATATCGCGGTACTGCCGTTCGATTTCACTCTCGGTCATGTAACCCATGCCGCCGAACAGCTGGACTCCCTGGTTGGCCACCCACTCGCCGGCCTCGACGGCGGTGTTCTTGGCGAAGCAGACCTCGGCGATGAGATTGGTTTCGCCCGCGATCGCGCGGTCCACCAGGACATGGGTGTACACCCGTGCCACGTCGATCCTGCGCGCCATTTCCGTCAGAGTGTTCTGTACTGACTGGCGCGAGATGAGCGGGCGCCCGAAGGTCTCCCGATTCCTGCACCATTCCACTGTGAGGTCAAGGCAGCGTTGAGCACTCGAATATGCCTGGGCGGCAAGGCCGATGCGCTCTGACACGAAGGCGCCGGCGATCTGCGCGAAGCCGGTGTTCTCGCCACCCACCAGGTTCTCGGCGGGCACCCGTGCATCGGTGAAGGACAGCTCGGCGGTATCAGAGGAGCGCCATCCCATCTTGTCGAGCTTGCGGGTGACATCGAATCCCGGGGTGTCCTTGTCGATCAACAGCAGCGAGACCCCCGCCGCGCCCGGTCCACCGGTGCGCACCGCGGTCACCACGTAGTCGGCGCGCACGCCGGAGGTGATGAAGGTCTTGGCGCCGTTAACGATGTAGTGATCGCCATCCCGCTTGGCTGAGGTGGTCAGATGCCCGACATCGGACCCGCCGCCGGGTTCGGTGATGGCCAGTGAGCCGATGAGATCGCCGGCCAGGGTGGGCTTTACGTAGTTGTCGATGAGCCGCTGATCACCCGAGGCGATGATGTGTGGCGTGGAGATGCCGCAGGTGAACAGGGAGGCGAATACGCCGCCGGGCACGCCGGCGTAGTGCAGCTCTTCGCACACGATCACCGGATCGATGGCATCGCCACCGCCACCGCCGGCCTCCTCGGGGGCACCCGGTGCGAGCAGTCCGAGATCGCCGGCCTTTCGGTGCAACTCGCGGGGGATCAGCCCCTCGCGTTCCCACTCATTGACATGCGGCAGGATCTCGCGCTCGGCGAAATCACGCACCGTCTCCCGGAGTGCCTTGCGTTCCGGGGTGTTCCACTGACTCATTTGGCGCCTTCCAGCAGGGTTTCGGGGATGTCGATCTCACGCGAACGCAGCCATTCGCCAATACCTTTGGCCTGCGGGTCAAACCGGGCCTGATAAGCCACTCCCTTGCCGAGGATGCCCTGGATGACGAAGTTCACCGCCCGCAGCTTGGGCAGCAGGTAGCGTGCCACCTCCAACTGCTCGGTTTCCGGCAGCAGCTCCCGCAGCGCGTCGATTGTCAAAGCATGTGCAAGCCAACGGTATTCCTCATCGGTGCGTACCCAGACGCCCACGTTGGCACTGCCACCCTTGTCGCCGCTACGGGCGCCCGCGAGGGTGCCCAAGGGAACTCGGCGTGTCGGCCCGGCCGGAAGCGGCTCGGGCAGCGCCGCCGCCGGGGCATCGGCGAGCGGCAGCGTCTGCGACGCCTGCGCGATATCGATCCGGGAACCGTCGGCGAGGACCGCGACATGCGGAACCTTTTCCGCGGGGACGTATCCCGGAGTGAACACGCCGTACGGCTCGCCGTCCTTGGGGGGTGAGGTGACGTGGAAGCCCGGGTAGCTCGCCAGCGCGAGCTCCACCGCGGCATTGGAGAACTGACGGCCGACCTTATTCGGATCAGAATCACGCACCATCACATGGAGCAGGGCGCTGGCGGCCTGCTCGGTGTCGGCGTTCGGGTGGTCGGTGCGGCCCAGCGTCCACTGGATGTCCTGTGGGGGCCCCGACGGGGAAGACAGGGCAGACTCAAGCTGCTTGCGGGTCAGGTCGGCCTTGGCGTCGATGTCCAGCCCAGTCAGTACGAAGGTCATCTGATTGCGGAAGCCGCCCAACGCGTTGAGTGACACCTTGAGGTCCGGTGGGGGTGCCTCGCCCGTCACGCCGGAGACGCGCACCCGGTCCGGACCTTCCTGGGTCAGCTCAATGCTGTCGATCCGGGTAGTGACATCCGGGTTGGCGTACCGGCCCCCGGTGATCTCGTAGAGCAGCTGTGCGGTGACCGTGCCCACGCTGACCGCGCCGCTGGTCCCCGCGTGCTTGGTGATCACAGACGATCCGTCTTCATGCACCTCGGCCAGCGGGAACCCGGCATGCGAGAGGTCGGGGATCTCGGTGAAGAAGGCGTAGTTGCCTCCGGTGGCCTGGGTGCCGCACTCGATGATGTGCCCGGCCGCGACCGCACCGGCGAGCTTGTCGTAGTCGTCGCGGCGCCAGCCGAAGTGCGCGGCGGCGGGACCGACGATCACGGAGGCATCGGTGACGCGACCGGTGACCACGATGTTGGCGCCGGAGTTGAGGCATTCCACGATGCCCCACGCGCCGAGATAGGCATTGGCGGTGAGCGGAGATCCCAGTCCGAGCTCTGCGGCGCGGGGCAGCAGATCGTCGCCCTCGACATGGGCGACGTCGGCCGGGATGCCCAATTTTTCTGAGAGTGCCCGGATGGCATCCGCCAGGCCCGCCGGGTTGAGGCCGCCGGCGTTCGCGACGATCCTGACGCCCTTGTCCTGAGCCAGGCCAAGGCACTGCTCGAGCTGACGCAGAAAGGTCTTGGCGTAGCCGCGTTCGGGTGCCTTGGCGCGGTCGCGGCCGAGGATGAGCATCGTCAGTTCGGCCAGATAGTCGCCGGTCAGATAGTCGAGTTCACCGCCGGTGAGCATCTCGTGCATGGCCGATATTCGGTCGCCGTAGAAGCCTGAACAGTTCCCAATTCTTACCGGCGCAGCGGTCACAGTGGTCCTCTCGAGGTCGGCGTCGACTGCTCGTGCGCTGCTAAATTACCCCACCCGCCAAAACGTCAATCTGTGGGGCCAACCAAGTGGTTGGCCGAGCTGGGTCGCCGCCTCCATACGACGCGTTCTGGTGGCGCGATGCGATACGAAACCGCCACTAGGCGGCGTGTCGGCCTGGATCGATCGGGGCAAATTTGCAGCTCATGTGAGCCACCGGCTATCGTGTGTTGATTGTCGCTCGCTGCGCCCAACATGCTGGCGCGGCGCTGGCGAATGACACAGAAACCTGAGAAATAAGGAGAGGGCGCGACCATGGCCGTCCCCAAGCGGAGAATGTCCCGCTCGAACACCCGTAGCCGGCGCGCGCAGTGGAAGGCCACTGCCACTGAGCTGGTCAATGTCACTGTCGGCGGACAGAACCACAAGGTTCCCCGTCGCCTGCTCAAGGCTGCCCGCCTCGGGCTCATCGATTTCGACCGTCGCTGAACGCTGAGAGACCTGATTCTCAGGCTTCCTCAGTAATATCTCAGCCGCACGGTTAACACTGGTGCCTGTGCGAATTCTTGTAGTCGATGACGACCGTGCTGTGCGCGAGTCGTTGCGACGGTCCCTTTCCTTCAATGGGTATTCGGTGGATCTCGCCGAGGACGGCGTTGATGCGCTGAACGTCATCGCCAACGACCGGCCGGATGCCTTAGTGCTCGACGTGATGATGCCCAAGCTCGACGGCCTCGAGGTATGCCGTCGCTTGCGCAGCACGGGAGACGATCTGCCGATTCTGGTGCTCACTGCGCGGGACTCGGTCTCGGAGCGAGTGGCCGGCCTCGACGCGGGTGCAGACGACTACCTCCCCAAGCCCTTCGCGCTTGAGGAACTCCTGGCCCGGATGCGTGCTCTGCTGCGTCGGACCACCATCGACGAGTCGGCCGACGCCGCCACGTTGAGCTTCGGTGACCTCACACTCGACCCCGTCACCCGCGAGGTGTTCCGCGGCACTCGGTCGATCAGCCTGACCCGCACCGAGTTCGCGCTGCTGGAAATGCTCATGGCCAACCCCCGTCGGGTGCTGACGCGCAGCCGCATCCTCGAGGAGGTGTGGGGGTTCGACTTCCCGACATCCGGTAACGCGCTTGAGGTGTACGTCGGCTATCTGCGGCGCAAGACGGAAGCCGAGGGGGAGCTCAGGCTCATCCATACGGTCCGCGGTGTCGGCTATGTGCTCCGGGAGACCCCTCCGTAATCCCCATGGCGACACTACGAATGCGCAGACCGAGCTCTGCACTGTTCTCTCCGCTGCGGGCAACCAGCTCATCGGTATCGCTGCGCTGGCGCGTGATGCTGCTCGCGATGTCGATGGTGGCGATGGTGGTGGTGCTGATGGCCGTCGCGTCGTACCTGTTGGTATCCACCGCGTTGTATCGCGACGTCGACAAGCAGCTCAATGATCGCGCCAACCTGCTCATCGGCAGCGGACTGTTGTCGGTGGATCCGCGTCGCGCCATCGAGGGCACCGCGTACTCGGCCGATGTCAACGCCAAGCTGATCTTCCCGGGGCTGATCACCTTCTCGGCGACCCAGCAGGGACAGACCATTCCCTACGGTGCACCCGAGCAGGCGGTGACTCGCGGCGAGCTGGAGCAGTCGCTGCGCACCGTCAATCACCAACGCGTGCTTGCTCTTCGGCTGGACAACGGCAGCACGCTGATCATGGCGAAATCGCTCGATCCCACCGATACCGTGCTGCGGCGACTGGGCTGGGTGTTGTTGATCGTCGGTGGGGCGGGTGTCGCGGTGGCCGCCGCGGCCGGCGCAGTGGTGGCCGGTACCGGGTTGCGGCCGGTGGCCAGGCTCACCGACGCCGCTGAACGAGTGGCCCGCACCGACGACCTGCGACCCATTGCTGTCACGGGCAGTGACGAATTGGCGCGACTCACCATCAGTTTCAACACGATGCTGCGTGCCCTGGCAGAGTCGCGAGACCGCCAGGCGCGGCTGGTGACTGACGCGGGCCACGAACTGCGTACCCCGCTGACCTCGCTGCGAACCAATACCGAGCTGCTGATGGCCGCCATGCAACCGGGGGCCCCGCGTCTGCCAGACGAGGAAATGGAGGCGCTGCAACTCGATGTGATCGCCCAAATCGAAGAATTGTCCACACTGGTGGGTGATTTGGTTGATCTGGCGCGAGGCGATGGCGCCGATATCGTGCACGAGCCGGTCGACATGGTCGAGGTGGTGGAGGCTGCGCTGGAACGAGTTCGACGCCGCCGCAACGACATCGAATTCGACGTCATCATGCAGCCGTGGCAGGTCTACGGAGACGCGGCGGGACTCTCACGGGCGGTTCTCAATCTGCTCGACAACGCCGCGAAGTGGAGCCCATCGGGCACCACGGTGTCGGTGCGGCTGGCCCAGGTTGACGCTGCGCACGCCGAGCTGGTGATTTCCGATCGCGGCCCCGGGATCCCGCCCGCCGAGCGGGATCTGGTCTTCGAGCGGTTCTATCGCGCCACCCCCGCCCGGGGAATGCCGGGCTCCGGTTTGGGGTTGGCCATCGTGAAACAGGTTGTGCTGAAACATGGTGGCGCCATCAAGGTCGAGGAGACGGATTCCGGTGCGGTGGTCGACGGTAACCCGGCCCCCGGTACGTCAATGCACGTACTGCTTCCGGGCAGGCCGGGACCCGTCAGGTCGCCAAGCATGGGGGCCACGACCGGTCGCCGGAACTCTGTGTCAAACGAGAGGGAGATCTCAGTGGATTCTCAGTCCCCTCCGGCAGCGTGGCACCCGAGCTAGTCGATCGTGAACGCCTATGAAGAACGGGTGAGGAAGCTCCTATGACCAACGATCCCCACGGCAGCTGGTCCTACCGGCCGTCCGGCCCTTATCCCGGGCAACATGGGCATCAAGCTCCGACGCACCATGCCCAGCCGGGTCACCAGTACCAGGGGCAGGCGTATGGCTACCCGTCTACGCCGCCGAATCAACAGCGCCCCGCTCCGCAGCAGTCTCAGGCGCCGCGGACCAGACGTAGCGGCGGGCTCGTGGTGGGTGCTGTTGTTCTGGCTCTGGTCTCAGGTGGTCTGGGCGGCACAGTGGGCGCGGTTGTTGCCGACCGTCAGCACCGGGCACCCGTCGTCACCAGTGGCAGCACCGGCCTGACTCCCATCTCGCCGGGGCGCTCGTCTGCTGCCCAGCCGGTTGCCGCGTTGCCCGCGGGATCGGTCGAGCAGGTGGCGGCCAAGGTACTTCCGAGCGTCGTCAAGCTGGAAACGATCATGGGTCGCTCAAGTGAAGAGGGATCTGGGGTGATTCTCTCCGCCGATGGTCTGGTGCTCACCAACGCGCACGTCGTCCAGGCGGCAGGGGAGCCCGGTGCCAAGACCACCGCCACCATCGCGGGAGGCAAGAACTCACCCTTCACCGTGGTCGGAATCGATCCCGCCACCGACATCGCCGTGATCCGAATCACCGGCGCCTCGGGCCTGACGCCCGTCGCACTCGGGTCGTCCGCCAATCTGGTTGTGGGCCAGTCGGTTGTCGCGATCGGTTCGCCGCTGGGCCTGGACGGCACGGTGACCACCGGCATCGTCAGCTCGCTGAATCGTCCGGTGTTCACGGCGGGACAGGCAGGCAATCAGGACACCGTGCTCGATGCGATCCAGACCGATGCCGCCATTAACCCGGGTAACTCAGGTGGTGCGTTGGTCAACTTGAACGGCGAGCTGGTGGGAATCAACTCTGCCATCGCGACCATGGGTGGCGATTCCAGCGGCGAGACGCAGGGCGGATCGATCGGCCTGGGCTTTGCGATTCCGGTCGATCAGGCCAAGCGGATCGCCGATCAGCTGATCGCCAACGGCCACGCCACCCACGCCTCCCTGGGGGTTCGGGTTGGCAACGATAAGGAGATCCAGGGCGCCAGGATCGTCGAGGTGGTCGCCGGTGGTGCTGCCGAGAAGGCCGGGATACCCAACGGTGCGGTTGTCACGAAGGTAGACAACCGCCCGGTGAACAGCGCCGACGGCCTCGTGGCGGCGGTGCGCTCCAAGGCGCCGGGAGACAAGGTGACGCTGACGTATACCGATGGCAACGGTGGACCGGAGAAGACCGGCGACGTGATCCTGGGTGAGGTCGCCCGATGACCCAGATGTCCCTGCGAGCCGTTACGGTTGCTTCCATGACTGAGCTTGAGGTGGGACCGGTGGGGCGATCTCTGGTCGTCATTGTCAACGACAGGACAGCCCACGGCGACCAGGACACCAGTGGTCCGCTGGTTACCGAGCTGCTCTCGGAGGCCGGCATCGTCGTCGACGGTGTGGTGGCAGTCGAGGGGGACCTGGCCGAGATCCAGAACGCCGTCAATATGGCGGTCATCGGCGGTGTGGACCTGGTGGTGACCGTGGGTGGCACGGGTGTCACCCCGCGCGATGTCACTCCCGAGGCCACTGCGCCGCTTCTCGACCGTGAGCTGCTCGGCATCGCCGAGGCCATCCGTTCGTCGGGGCTGGCTGCGGGTGTCACCGAGGCGGGTCTGTCACGCGGAGTGGCGGGTATTTCGGGCAGCACCCTGGTGGTCAATATCGCGGGCACGCGCGCCGCGGTACGCGATGGGATGGCCACGGTAACGCCGATGGCGATTCAGATCATCGAGCAGCTATCCAGCCTGGAGATCTGAGCGGGTGCTGGCTCCAGAGGGCCGCGATTGTGACCTTCGCCACAAAAGTGGCGGGGAGGGAACAAGCGCTAGCAATGCGGATATCGACCGGATCTTCGGTCAAGCCGAGCCGTCCCTGGGTCCAGATGAACGCGATGTGAACGATTCGCGCGGCATGCACGAAAGTGATCAGTGGTTGCGCGATAACGTTCCGCCCCATCACGGCTAAGGAATTCCCGCATATCGAACGCGTAAATCCGGCTGGTCGCGAAGCCTGGATACCCATTCGGGGTGTCGGTTCCCTGGTGGTGCTCGCATGTTTCCCAGCAAATCGCTCGTTCACCCAATTGTTAACCCAGAGATGTCTTGGGTTTGGCTAACTTCCGGTTCACAGGCGCGCCCGCGGCCGGGTGAGGCGATCTTGAACAGAATGGGTGTTCAGATTGCCGCGCCGTCACCGTGCCGATATCGTCCTTCTGTCCGTCGCTTAGGAATTTCTCATGTTCGCCATGAGGGACTGATAGGAACCGAATGAAGCTGTTGAGCAAGGTATCGGGCTGGGCCCGCCGTGGTCTGTTGGCGGTTGGCGCCCTAGTCATGACTCTGGTTGCTCTCTTTGCGACGGCGGCGACGGCGCATGCGGGTTTGGATGATGAGCTGACGCTGGTTGATGGCAAGGGGCGGACACTGCGGATTCAGCAGTGGGACACCTTCTTGAACGGTGTGTTCCCGTTGGACCGCAACCGCCTGACCCGTGAGTGGTTCCATTCGGGCCGCGCGGTCTACGAGGTGACCGGTCCCGGCGCCGACG
>MAFD01000023.1:0-71887 GCA_002013775.1 Mycobacterium sp. D16R18 | reverse complement strand
GTGGCACATGCTGCGAGTACTCGGCGTAGTCGCGGCCGAATCGCTTCAACAAGCCGCGCTCCTCGACCAGGGGAAAGTACACGGCGTTGATGGTCACGAAAACGGCTGCGTAGATCAGCAAGGCGACTGAGTTCAGGGCGAATGCCTCACCCAACAGAATCGCGACGACACCGGTGATCATCGGGTTACGTACATACCGGTACGGGCCGCGTACGACGAGATGAACCGGAGGGTCGAAGGGCGCCAGGGAGCCCTTGCCCATCTGGTGAAAGAGCATGACGGTCCGGGTCACCAGGAACAGGCCGGCAGCGACCAGCAAGGTCCCGATCACCGTCGCCGTCATCGACATCTCATCGGATATCCATGAAGGCACCTGAATGCCCGATCCGTAAAGAATCACCAGCGGAATCAGGACCGTCATGGTGAACGGTAGCGCGAGAACTGCGCGCGCTGTGCGCCACAGGCTTGTCGATTCAGGCGCCGGGGCGACTGTTTGTGTGGCCATGACCGGCCTCCCATCACTCGTGGATGTCTTAGATGTACGCCCACTTGACATTGATGTCAACAATCGTTGACCAACAGTCGTTGACATCACAGTAACGCCGCTCAGTGACGTTTGATTCCCGACATCCAGCACGATTCGGGGTCGACGTCCTCAGCCGATTACTGTCGTCGGCGTGTCTGTCGGAAAACTGCCCAGCGAAAAGACGATTCAGTGGTGGCCGCCCCTCGGCGTCATCGCGATGCTGGTGCTCGGGTTCTCCGTCGGTAAGGGCTCAACGCCGTTCGACGCCTGGTTTTTCGACAGGACGCAGCTCGTACTGGGAGTGCAGCCACGCTGGCTGCTGTTCTTCACCGACTGGGTCTTTCTCGTCCCGGTGCTCGTGGTGTGCGTCGGGTTCGAGCTGTACCGGCGGCGGTGGCGGGTCGCTGCGGTGGTACTCGTCTGCCCGTTCGTCGCGAATTGGACCACCCAGGGCACCAAGATGCTCGTTGGTCGCGAGAAGGGCGGCTACCTCGCCTACCCCAGCGGCCACACCACTTTCGTGGTGGCCGTCATGGGGATGCTGGTGCTGGTCGCCGGTGGAGCCCTATGGGCATACATCGTGGCCGGGATCGTCAGCACGCTCGGGCTGCTAGGCCAAGTCGCCTGTGGATATCACTATCTCACCGACACCATCGGTGCGGTACTGGTCACCACCGCGGTGGTGACGTTGGCCTTCTGGGTTGCCGGTCAGTCCTCGGCGAGCTCGGCCAGCACCTCATCGGACAGGTCAACATTGGTGTAGACGTTCTGCACGTCGTCACTGTCCTCGAGAGCGTCGACCAGCTTGAAGACCTTGCGAGCGGTTTCGACGTCGGCCGGAACGGTTACAGACGGCTGAAAGCTCGCTTCCGCCGAGTCGTAGTCGATACCGGCGGCCTGCAGCGCCTGACGCACGGCGACCAGGTCGGTGGGCTCGGAGACGACTTCGAAGCTCTCGCCGAGGTCGTTCACCTCTTCGGCACCCGCCTCCAGCACGGCCGTCAGCACGTCGTCCTCCGCCAGGTTCCCCTTCTCGAGGGTGACCATGCCCTTGCGGGAGAACAGGTAGGACACCGAACCCGGGTCGGCCATGTTGCCACCGTTACGGGTCATCGCGACCCGGACCTCACCGGCGGCGCGGTTGCGGTTATCGGTCAAGCATTCGACAAGCACCGCAACACCATTGGGGCCGTAGCCCTCATACATGATGGTCTGCCAATCGGCGCCGCCAGCCTCTTCGCCGGCGCCGCGCTTACGGGCCCGCTCGATGTTGTCGTTGGGCACCGACGTCTTCTTGGCCTTCTGGATGGCGTCGTAGAGCGTCGGGTTGCCCGCCGGATCTCCGCCACCGGTACGCGCGGCGACCTCGATGTTCTTGATCAGCTTGGCGAACTCTTTGCCACGGCGCGCGTCTTTCACGGCCTTCTGGTGCTTGGTGGTGGCCCACTTGGAATGGCCGCTCATGTACCCCTGTACCGCTTTCTCTTGACGTTCCGTCTTATCTTTGCGCTGCCCGAGTGTACTCGCGCAGCGCAGGTGGCCACTGGATAGCGGGGCGAGTGCCAGGAACATAGGGTGAACCGCATGACTGTCCTGGTAGAAGACCCGATAGTCGATGCAATTCTGGACCGATACGCGTCGACCATCGGCGACAGCCTCACCGATTACCGCAATCACCTGTATCGAGGCATGAACTACCAGCTGCGTCTTCTCGGCATGACGACGGCGCCACCCGAGATCGCGTTGGCGTGGGCGACGCACGATATCGGCATCTGGACGGCCGGCACCTGGGACTACCTCGATCCGTCGGTGGCCCTCGCCGAGCAGCTGGCACCGGAGTTCGGAATCGACGATCCCGGTCGCACCACGACGATGGTGGCCGATCATCACAAGCTCAGGTCGGCGGACGATCTATGGGTCGAGACATTCCGATTGGGTGACCGGATCGACGCCTTCCATGGGCTCTACGCCTGGACCGGTCTGGAACGCGCCGATGTGCGCGAGGTCGTAGAGGCATTGCCGTACGGCGGTTTTCACGGATTCTTAGTGCGAACGGCGGGAAAGTGGACGCTCAAGCACCCGCTGCGCCCGATGCCCATGCTGCGCTGGTGAGCACCGCGCGCCGTCAGGACGCGCGCACCATGTCGATGAACAGCTGGTGCACCCGCCGGTCACCGGTGACTTCGGGGTGAAACGACGTCGCCAACGCACTCCCCTGCCGCACCGCGACCGGATGCCCCTGCGCAACGGCCAACACCTCGACGTCGGCGCCCACCCGTTCCACCCACGGCGCCCTGATGAACACCGCATGCAATGCACCGTCAAGCCCGGCGAAATCCAGATCACCCTCGAATGAGTCCACCTGGCGCCCGAAGGCGTTGCGCCGCACCGTCATATCGATGGCACCGAGCGCCACCGCATCCGGACGGGTGTCGAGTATCTCGCTGGCGAGCAGGATCATGCCGGCGCACGAGCCATAGACCGGCAGCCCGTCCCGCAGGCGTTCGGAGAGCGGATCCAGCAGCTCGAACACGCGCAGCAAGTTGCTCATCGTGGTGGACTCCCCGCCGGGGATGACCAACCCGTCCACCTTCGAGAGTTCCTCGGGACGACGCACACCGAGCGCCTCGACACCCGAATCTTTCAGGGCAGCAATATGTTCCCTGACATCACCCTGCAATGCCAGCACGCCTACCAGCGGGCTCACGCCATGTTCCCCTTGGCGATCGACGCCTCGTCCGGGTTGCGCTCGTACCGGGTCAGACCTTCTTGCACCACCGCCGCGACCATCCGGCCCTCGCGGTCGAAGATCCGGCCCTGGGTCAGCGCCCGTCCGTATCCGGCCGACGGCGATGTCTCGTCGTACAGCAGCCATTCATCGGCACGGAATGGCCGCAGGAACCACAGCGCGTGATCCAGGGATGCGGTCTGCAGCACAGCGTCCCGGTGCGGCACCTTGGAAGAACTCAAGAGCGTCAGGTCGCTCATGTAGGCCAGCGCACAGATGTGCAGCACCGGGTCGTCGGGAAGGTGCTTGCGGCAGCGGAACCACACCCGCTGCTGCGCGGCCAGCCGAGGATTCCGATCCATCAACTCGTCGGGAACGATCCGGATGTCCCATTCGGCGAACTGCCGGAACAGATCGTGGCTGAACGACCCCTCCTCGTCCTGTACATCCGGCAGGTCCTCGGGTGCGGGTACCGGCGGCATCAGATCCTGATGTTCGATGCCGGTGTCCAGGGTCTGAAATGACGCCGACATGGTGAAGATTGCCTGCCCGCCCTGGATCGCGGTCACGCGACGGGTCGCAAACGAGCGGCCGTCACGCACCCGGTCGACGAGAAAGACCGTGGGCTCGTTGGGATTTCCAGGTCGCAGGAAGTACCCGTGCAGGGAGTGGACGAGGTAGTGCGGCTCCACGGTGCGTACCGCCGAGACCAACGACTGCCCGGCAACCTGTCCGCCGAAGGTACGGCGCAGGCTGCTGGGGGTCACGTTGCCTCGGAAGATGTCCTTTTCGAGCTGCTCGAGCGTCAGGATCTCTTCGATATCGGCCATCAGATGGTTTTACCAGCCGCGCTCGGCGAGCCGATGCGGCTGCGCGATGTCCTCCACGTTGATGCCGACCATTGCCTCACCCAAACCGCGGGACACCTTGGCGAGCACGTCCGGGTCGTCGTAGAAGGTGGTGGCCTTCACTATCGCCGCGGCGCGCTGCTCGGGGTTGCCCGACTTGAAAATTCCGGAGCCGACGAACACACCCTCGGCACCCAGCTGCATCATCATCGCGGCGTCGGCCGGAGTGGCGATACCGCCTGCGGTGAACAGCGTGACCGGGAGCTTGCCGGCGCGAGCGACCTCGACCACGAGCTCATAGGGCGCCTGCAGTTCCTTTGCGGCGACGTATAACTCGTCCTCGGACAGCGAGGTGAGCCGACGGATCTCGCCACCGATCTTGCGCATGTGCGTGGTGGCGTTGGATACGTCGCCGGTGCCGGCCTCTCCCTTGGAGCGGATCATCGCCGCACCCTCGGTGATGCGGCGCAGCGCCTCGCCCAGGTTGGTGGCACCGCACACGAACGGCACGGTGAACTTCCACTTGTCGATGTGGTTGGCGTAGTCGGCCGGGGTCAGCACCTCCGACTCGTCGATGTAGTCCACGCCGAGGCTCTGCAGGATCTGCGCCTCGACGAAATGTCCGATGCGGGCCTTGGCCATCACGGGAACGCTGACGGCGTTGATGATGCCGTCGATCATGTCCGGATCACTCATGCGGGACACGCCACCCTGGGCGCGGATGTCGGCGGGGACGCGCTCCAGCGCCATCACGGCGACGGCGCCGGCATCTTCAGCGATCTTCGCCTGATCGGCGGTGACAACGTCCATGATGACGCCGCCCTTGAGCATCTCGGCCATACCGCGCTTGACGCGAGCGGTACCGGTTCCGGTCTCGGGTGACGTTCCATTGGTCGTGCTAGTCAACTGGGGGCTCCTGAGTGTTCGGGTTCTCAGGCCAGTCTAATGCCGCCACACCAGCGATTTTGTGGCGGGAGGTGCGGTGACGGGGCTCACCCGATCAGGATCGGCTCACGGCGCCCACTAGTGGCCACCGCATCTGCCGCAGTGGCGGCCTCGCCGAGCAGCTCTCCCAGCTGATTCGGGAACACCTGCTCCCCCGAGGCCGTGAGTGCGGCGATCTCTTCGGCATCGCACCAGCGGTGGCCGGTGATGTAACGCTGCTCCAAATTGGTGCGGCCGTCGGTCGCCGGTTCGAACCTCTTGGTGCGGTGCACGAAGAACAATTCCTCGGAGCGGATGGTGGTGCCGTTGAAGTCGAAGACGGCAACCCGACGCCACAGCGGGCCCACGATCCGCCCAGAAGGAACCGACAGTCCGGTCTCCTCGACCAGCTCGCGCACCGCGCCGTCGCAGAGCTTCTCCCCCGGCAAGGTCTGGCCGCCAACGGTGAACCACCAGTGCACCGCCGGGCTCGGCGCAGCAGGATCAAAGCCGCGCAGCAGCAGCACCCGGCCATCCTCGTCCAACAGGATGATCCGCGCCGAGGTGCGGAAGTTGGCCAGTGCCGGATCCTCGGTGCCCGCACCCTGGCGGTCGATGATTTCGAAATACGTTGGCATCGGCGCGGTTCCGCCCAGCCGCAGCCAACGCACCGGACGACGCACTCGCAGGGCCAGGGTGTCGCGCACGGCGTCGTTATGGAAGCGCCGCGCGATCAGCACCCGCGTCTCCGCATCAGCGAGCTCGGCCACCAGCGCGGGGCGCAACCGCTCGGCGTCGACGGTGGACAATGCCGAGGCCAGCTGGTTCTCCGCGTACTCGCGGCGGTCACGATCGGCACGCTCGGCCTTCGCGGCAAGTTTGATGAGTTGATCGTCCTTGAGCGCATCACCCACCGCCCGCGCGACAACGGCGCGGCGCGCCAGCGCGGCATCAAGGGACTGCCAGGACAGGTCGCTGCGCACATGCAGCCGGTCCAGCCGGTTAGCCACCAAGTAGGCCCAGAGCAGGCCCAGCGCGACCAGCGTGCCGATGAGGGCGATGACGATGACGGTCAACGCCGAGAACGTCACCAATGAGCACTCCGATGCAATAAGCGCGATTTCCGGTCAGATCCTAACGACAAGCAATCTATGCGACCCGACACCGCAGCGTGCGCAGCTTGCGGATCAGGACCTCAATGTAAACCGGACTGCTACGTGCAACTATCCAGATGTGGTTAGCCAACCCGGAACACGGCCTCGCCCCGTCGATGTAACTGCGTTTGTTCCTGAGCTGGCGGAACTCGCACGGGTGACCACGCGACTACATCCGAGGCCTGACACGCCTAAGGCTCATAAGAGCTCGATCGGTGGGCCGATGCTCTGGCCCGACAGTGAGCCTTGGCCGACATGTACAACACCCTGGTACTCCGGGAATGGCGCGACCGGCTGGCAGCCGCACGGCACGCCGAACCCGCTAGTGCCGGTGCTCCAGCTCTTCGCCGCAGATGCGCCGACAGTTCATTTTCCTGTGGGATCGGATCTGCTGCAGCTACTTTGGTGTCCGGCTGTTCATCGAGACCTCCCTGGACAGCGTGACGCATATGCGCCCGCAGTGACCATGATCTGGCGCAACTCGGCCGACGTAACCGCCGCCTATGCTGTTCCCCCAGACCCAATCGACTTTGAAGACGAGTCGATTCCGATCTCCTGCACGTTGCACCCCGAGCAAGTCGTTGAGTACAGACAGGAACTTGGAGAAGAACTCTCGGAAAAAATCCGCGACCTCGACGAGCGTGGTTGGAACGGAACTAATCTGCGCTATCAGTACGACTTATCGGTTGCGCCAGGTACCAAGGCGGGAGGTTGGGCGCGATGGCATGCCTTGGACCCGTACCCGATGCCGTGCGCGGATTGCGGAGAACAGCTCGATCTGCTCATCTCGTTCGATACGTGCGAATGCGACGACGGTGCTGGTTGCTGGGACGCCATCGACGCCGCTGAGCGAAATTTGGACCTGAGCAACATCACTGGGCTCACGTTGGGACGCGGAGGCGATCTACAGATCTTCAGCTGCCCGACGAATCCTCGCCATCAGCATCATGTTCTCGTTCAGGGGTAAGGCGAGTCGCTATTACGAAACAACAGGGCATGTCAGATACTTTGGGTATCCGGGCGCGGATCGTCCAAGAACGTCGGCGAGATCTGGACCGTTGTCGACGGCATCAAGCGAGTAGCTCGTTCCCCAGTCCCGGCCCTCCGTGACGGGCACGAGAATCCCCTCCTCCACCGCTTCGATGAAGGCTGTCAACCACACATCGAAGGACGGCGCTTTGATCACACGAAGTTCGGCCGCGTGGTCAAACTGAATGATCTGTTCTGCGATCCCGATGAACGGCTTCCCATCGTCCACAAGGTTGCCGCCGCCATCAAGATCCACACAAAGGTGATCGCCGAATCCGTCCTCCAGAAACGGAATCCAGCCGTGACCCCACCAAGTCTGCTCTTCCCAACCCTCCTCGTATCTGAGTAAATCACGCAGCATGTCGACGGCCTCGATAATGGCCTCGACAGACATGAAGTTCCACGGGCCGGCGAACGAGATGAGCACGCCACCTTTCTTCACCCCGTTGCGCCATGCGAGCAGGTCACGAAGAGTCGCGGGTAATGGCTTGCCAGCCAATGCCTCCAACCTGTCGATCTCTTCGTCCGACGCACCCGGCATGTGCGCGGCGAGGAACTCTGGATGTACCGCAGCTAACGCTGCATCCAGCCGCGCGATCAGCGGATTCACCAACTGTCGACCTTCACCCGGGCGCCGGAGGCGGTAACGGTCTCGTAGACAAGCATGATCTGCTGCGCGACCACTGACCAGTCGTATCGCTGGACCGCGTCGGTGCCCGCCGCGACCAGCTCTGCCCGGCCCTCATCGTCGCCGAGCACGTCGATGATGGCGGCCGCCAAGGCATCCGAGTCGCCGGTGGGCGTCAACCGGCCCGCCTTGCCATCCAGGAGCACACGCCGGAAGGCGTCCAGCGAGCTCGCGACCACTGCGGTCCTGGCCGCCATCGCCTCCACCAACACGATGCCGAAGCTCTCGCCGCCGATATTGGGCGCGCAGTAGACGTCGGCGCTATGCATCGCCGAGGCCTTGGTGGCATCGTCCACCTGACCGAGGAACCGCAGATGTTTCGCCAATGGTCCTGCCTGCGCACGCAATTCGGCCTCGTCTCCACGACCCACGATCAGGATCTCCACATCGGAGAAGCTCGCCGCGATCTTCGGTAGGGCGCCCATCAACACGTCCATACCCTTGCGCGACTCGTCGTAGCGGCCCAGGAACAGCACCGTCTTACCCGCTCTCGGGTAGCCCTCCAGCATGGGTGCCCCGGAAAATGATCGGACGTCGACGCCGTTGGGAATCTCGACCGCATCAGATCCGAGCGCCTCCATCTGCCAGCGCCGGGCCAGCTCGGAGACGGCGATCCGGCCGACGATCTTCTCGTGCCAAGGGCGCAGCACCGCCTGAAAGACGCTCAGCGTCAACGACTTCGTCGTGGAGGTGTGAAAGGTGGCGACGATCGGCCCCTCGGCAACCATGAGCGCCAACATGGACAGGCTCGGCGCGTTCGGCTCATGCAGGTGCAGCACATCGAAGTCGCCGTCAACCAGCCAGCGTCTGGTCTTGGCGTAGGTGGCCGGACCGAATCGCAGCCGTGCCACCGAGCCGTTGTACGGAATCGGAACTGCCTTGCCGCCGGAGACCACAAACTCGGGCAGTTCCAGATCCGAGGAGGATGGCGCGAGCAGACTGACGTGGTGGCCGCGATCTCTCATGACCTCGGCCAACTGCACCACATGGGACTGGACGCCGCCCGGTACATCAAAGGAGTACGGGCAGACCATCCCGATGCGCATTACGCCTGCCCGCCCACGGGATCGGTCTCCCGAGGGGCTGCCCGATCATCGATGTCCGATTCCCGGCTAGCCGGTGGCGTCCGCAGCCTGGTACGACGTTCTTCGGACAGGTCGTCAAGCCATAAGGGTTGCAACATATGCCAGTCCGCCGGGCGCGCGGCGATGTTGGTGGCGAATTCATTGGCCAGGGCCTGCGTGGCCACTGCGACATCGCCCGCCGACGTGTCGATGGGCTCCTGGATGCGTACTCCCCATTGACCATGTGGATCGAACCAGCAGTGCGCCGGTAGTAGACGCGCTCCGGTGTCGATCGCCAGGCGGGCCGGCCCAGCAGGCATCCGTGCCTCCGAGCCAAAAAAGTCGACGGGTACACCGTTGCGGCTCAGGTCGCGGTCGGCCATGAGGCAGACGACACGATTTTCCCGCAGCCGCGCCGCCAGGGTCTCGTAGGGTCCGGTGGAGTCGCCGCTCGAGGCAAGCACTTCGAAGCCAAGGGTTTCCCGGTAGTCCAGGAATCGGCGGTACAGCGACTCGGGTTTCAGACGCTCCGCCACAGTGGTGAAGGTGCCGTAGGTCTGGGCCAGCCAGACACCGGCCATGTCCCAGTTGCCGCTGTGCGGCAGGGCGATCACTGTGCCCTTGCCCTGCTCCTGGGAGGCGTCGATATTCCGCCGCCCGAATGCGCAGCTGTCCAGGCGGCCGGCAAGACGCTCCATGTTCTGCGAGGGCAGCCGGAACGCTTCGCGCCAGTACCGGGCGTAGGAACGCATCGAGTCGATCATCAGCCGGTCGGGCACCTCGCGGGGATGCACGCCGAGCACCCGGGCGAGGTTCTTGCGCAGTTGTTCCGGTCCACCGTTGCGAGCACCAACCATGGCACCGACGTCGAATATGGCTCGAGCGAGTAGATCCGGTGTCACCTGCGTCAAATTCCAACCGGCGGCATAGCCCCAATCGGCAGCGCGTTCGCCCCACACACTCATGACTGATTCTTCTCCGCAGTGTCCTGTCCGGCATCGGAATTGGGCAACAGATCAGAAGCGCCCGGAGACGTGCGCACCGCATGTATCCGTTGGGCCACCGTCACCAGGCTCGCGATCGCCAGTACCCACATCGCCGCGTGTAGCGGCCACTGCACTGCGAAACCGCCGCTGAAAACCGCTCCAGCGAGCACGATGATGAGCCGTTCGGGGCGTTCGATGAGCCCGCCGTCGGCACGCAATCCGGAGGCCTCGGCCCGCGCCTTCACGTACGAGATCACCTGTGAGGTGACCATGCAGATCAGGGTGGCAACAACCAAAGATGTCGATCCCCAACCGAACGCGGCCCACCAGAGCAGTCCGGCGAACACCGCGCCATCGGCCACGCGATCACATGTCGCGTCGAGCACCGCGCCGAATCGGGTGCCACCACCGCGGGCCCGTGCCATCGCCCCGTCGAGCATGTCGAACATTGTGAACAGCGCGACCGCAATGCCACCCCAGAACAGGTGGCCCGTCGGAAACAAGGTGAGCGCCGCGACAACTGTCGCCGCGGTCCCGAAGATGGTGACCGTGTCGGGGGTGAATCCCGCACGTAACACCGCGTTGGCCAACGGATTGAGGATCTTCGCGAACGTCTCCCGGGACAGGATGGCGCTCATCGCGATTGCTCCATGCCGGTCATGGCAGTTGCTCCCAGGCACTGGCGAGTAGTTCGCGGGTGTCCCGCAACAACTGCGGCAACACCTTGGAGTCACCGATGATGGTGATGAAGTTGGCGTCGCCGCCCCAGCGCGGCACCACATGCTGATGCAGGTGCTCGGCCAGCGATCCTCCCGCGGCGGTGCCCAGGTTCAGCCCAACGTTGAAACCGTGCGGACGGGATACCTTCTTGATCACCCGAATCGCCTTCTGGGTGAACGACATCAGCTCGCGGCTCTCGTCCTCGGTGAGGTCTTCGAGCTCGGCGACCTGCCGGTAGGGCACCACCATGAGATGTCCCGGGTTGTACGGGTACAGATTGAGCACCGCGTACACATGATCACCGCGCGCAACCACCAGTCCGTCTTCATCGGCCATTTCGGGGATGTCGGTGAACGGAGCGGACTCCGCCCCACTCGATTTCACGGCCTCGACGAGATAAGTCATCCGGTGCGGCGTCCACAGCCGCTGCAGATGGTCGGGGTCACCCACTCCCCGGTCGGTGATGGTCGAGTCCTCGTCAGTCACGGGTTCCCAACTTCATGAGTTCGGCGGTGGGAGAAATGTTCTCACGTCGGTTCACCCAGTCAATGATGGCTGCGACGGCCTCATCGCGGGGCACTCCGTTGACCTGAGTGCGGTCCCGGAAGCGGAAGCTCACCGCGCCCGCCTCCACATCACGGTCACCGGCCAGCAGCAGGAACGGCACCCGCTGGTTGGTGTGGTTGACGATTTTCTTGTTCATCCGGTCATCGCTGGTATCGACCTCCGCCCGAATACCCTGCGATCTGAGCTGCGCGACAATGTCACTCAGGTACGGCGCGTGGGCATCGGCGATCGGAATGCCGACGGCCTGCACTGGGGACAGCCAGACCGGGAAGGCACCCGCGTAGTGCTCGGTGAGCACGCCGAAGAATCGCTCGATGGACCCGAACAGCGCACGGTGGATGAGTACCGGGCGCTGGCGCGTTCCGTCGGCAGCGGTGTACTCCAGCTCGAACCGCTCAGGCATGTTGAAGTCGAGCTGAATGGTCGACATCTGCCAGGACCTGCCCAGAGCGTCTTTGGCCTGCACCGAGATCTTGGGGCCGTAGAAGGCCGCGCCACCCGGGTCGGGGACGAGCTGCAGGCCGGAATCGCGCGCCACCTGCTCCAAGGTCTTGGTGGACTCTTCCCAGACCTCGTCAGAACCAACGAACTTCGTGTCGTCCTTGGTGGACAGCTCCAGGTAGAAGTCGTCGAGCCCGTAGTCGGACAGCAGGTCCAGCACGAACCGCAGCAAGGAGGTCAGCTCTTCGTGCATCTGCTCGCGAGTGGTGTAGATATGCGCGTCGTCCTGCGTCATACCGCGCACGCGGGTCAGGCCATGCACCACGCCGGATTTCTCGTACCGGTACACCGATCCGAATTCGAAGAGCCGCAAGGGCAACTCACGGTATGAACGGCCCCGGGCCCGGTAGATCAGATGGTGCATCGGGCAGTTCATGGGCTTGAGGTAGTAGTTCTGGCCCGGCTTGCGCACGGTGCCGTCGTCGTTGAGCTCGGCATCGATCTGCATCGGGGGGAACATGCCGTCGGAGTACCAGTCCAGGTGCCCGGAGGTCTGGTACAGGTTCTCCTTGGTGATGTGCGGGGTGTTGACGAATTCATACCCGGCGGCGGAGTGCTTCGCACGCGAGTAGTCCTCCAGCTCCTTGCGGATGATGCCACCCTTGGGGTGGAAAACCGGAAGGCCGGAACCGATTTCGTCGGGGAAGCTAAACAGGTCGAGCTCCACACCGAGCTTGCGGTGGTCGCGTCGCAGCGCCTCTTCCAGCAGTTCGAGATGCTTGTCGAGGGCTTCCTGGGACTCCCAGGCGGTGCCATAGACGCGCTGCATGCTGGCATTGGCCTGATTGCCACGCCAGTAGGCCGCCGAGCTGCGGGTCAGCCGGAACGCCGGGATGTGCTTGGTGGTGGGAATGTGCGGGCCACGACACAGGTCGAACCATTCCCGTTCCCCGGTACGAGGATTCAGGTTGTCGTAGGCGGACAGTTCGTCGCCACCGACCTCCATGACCTCGGGGTCGTCCGCACCCGACTTATCGGAGACCAGCTCAAGCTTGAACGGCTCATTGGCCAACTCGGCCTGAGCCTCTTCCACCGAGCCGTAAACCCGGCGTGAAAAGCGTTGCCCCTCCTTGATGATCTGCTTCATCTTCTTCTCGAGGGCAGCCAGATCCTCGGGAGTGAAGGCGTGATCGATCCCGAAGTCGTAGTAGAAGCCATCGGTGATCGGCGGGCCGATGCCGAGTTTGGCCTTCGGGAAGAGGTCTTGCACGGCCTGGGCAAGCACATGCGCGGCCGAGTGGCGGATGACGCTGCGACCGTCCTCGGTGTTGGCCGCAACCGGCTCCACGTCGGTATCGGTCTCCGGGGTCCAGGACAAATCCTTCAAGGCACCGTCCACGCGCACGACAACGACGGCCTCGTCGCCCTTGCCCGGCAGACCGGCCTCGCGTACCGCGGTCCCCGCCGTCGTCCCGGCCGGCACCCGGATTGGGGCCACAAGGGAAGACGGGTTGGGCGCAGTCATCAGCAGTTCTCCAATTCAGAGACGGGGGGTTTGCGAACTCATGCTATCGGTCCGCACCAGCGCCTTCCCAGCCTGATGGGCGCCGCGAGCGCTCAGGCCGATCGAGCCCGGAACGTATTCCGGTAAGCGAGCGGTGAGACCCCGGTGAGCCGGCGGAACTGCTCCCGGAAATTCGCAGGTGAACCGAACCCCACCTCGCGCCCGATCCACTCCACCGAGTCCGCCGAACCTTCCAACAACTGCTGGGCATGACGGACCCGCGCACCGGTCAGCCATTGCATGGGCGTCTGCCCGGTCTCGGCACGAAACCGCCGGTTGAGGCTGCGCACGCTAGTGGAAGCCTGGTCCGCGAGGTCCTCCAGGGACAGCTCGCGGTGCGCGTTCTGCTCGATCCACGCCAGGACCTCCCCGAGGCCGACCTCGGTGCGCTGACGGCTCCTGATCACGTACTGCGCTTGGCCACCGTCGCGGTGCAGCGGGGTAACCGCCACGCGTGCGGCCTCGGCTGCGACCGCCGCCCCATGGTCGCGCGCCACCATATACAGACACAGGTCCAATCCCGCCGCCGCGCCCGCCGACGTAAGCACCTGCCCCTCGTCGATGTAGAGGACATCGGCGTCCAGGCGCACCGCCGGGAACATCTGCCGGAACAGGTCGGCGGCCATCCAGTGAGTTGTGGCGCGCTTGCCGTCGAGGATCCCGGCGGCAGCGAGGGTGAAGGCGCCCGCACAGATGGAGGCGATGCGCACACCGCGCCTGTGGGCGTCCTGCAGTGCCTCGACGACACCGTCTGGCATGGGAGCCGTCACGTCGTTGCGCGCCGGGACCACGATCGTGTCAGCGTCCGAAAAAGCCTCCAGCCCAATATCTGTCGCGATGCCAAACGGTCCGGCGGAGACGATCGGCGCGGTCCCGCACACCCGCACCCGGTAAGGCCGGGTGCCGTCGGCGAGGTGCACACGCCGGAACACCTCCACCGCGGTGGCCAGGTCGAACCCGATGGTGTCTGGAAGCGCAAGAACGACGACGGAGTGAGGCTTGTCCGAACGACCCGAAGGCACGGAGTGAGGCTTATCCGAGCGACCCGAAGGTGCGGAGTGAGGCTGGCCCGAACGACCCGACGGCACGGAGTGCATGCCATCAGCCTAACTCCCATTGGCAATATCTCGTCGAATAGTGTCTATCTGGCCACTTCTGCTCCCGGAACGACACCACAACCATGGCAGTCATGCAGATAGCGATCCTGGCGTATCCGGGCATGACGGCACTCGACGCGATAGGTCCGTACGAAATGCTCCGGGGGCTACCCGACGCCGAGCTTCGATTCGTGTGGCACGAGCCTGGCCCGATAGTGACCGACAGCGGTGTACTGGTGCTCGGCGCGACGCATTCCTTCGAGGAAACGGCGGCACCCGACGTCGTCCTGGTCGGGGGTTCGATACCGGCCACCATGAGCACCGCCGCCGACGAGGGCGTACTGAACTGGCTCCGGCGGGCACATCAGACCACGACATGGACCGCGTCGGTGTGCAGTGGGTCGCTCATTCTCGGCGCCGCCGGAATCCTGCGGGGTAAGGACGCCACCTGCCACTGGGCCGGACAGCGGGTGCTCTCCACCTTCGGTGCGAATCCCCAGCGGGACAAGCGCATCGTCCGCGACGGCAAGGTGATCACCGCCGCGGGAGTATCGGCGGGACTCGATCTTGGGCTATGGCTCGTCGGTGAGATCGCCGGACGGCCACGCGCCGAGGCCACGCAACTGTGCATCGAGTACGACCCGCAGCCGCCCTTCGATACGGGCCACATGAGCAAGGCCTCCGCCCGCAACAAGGCAGACGCGGCACGGATGATGAAGGGCATGATCTCAGCGCGCGATGCCGGCACGGAGCTCGTGGCGGGCTCAAAAGTGATGTGGGCGAACGTTATCGACCGGGTACGGAGTAGGTCAGCTGCCAAGCCCTAGCGGGCTCTTCAGCCAGGGCGCCTCAATCCCGAGCAGCGCGGCGACCCAGCCGAGCGCGCCCAGTACCCACAGCGTCGCCACCACTAAGGCCGCGGTGAACAGCACCCCGATCCCCCGCACCCACTGCGGCTGGGTGGAGAACCAGGCCATGAATCTGTCGTATCGCCCCCGGACTGCGTGGAGAAGTTTTGCGGCCCAGGAGAATTCGGTAGCAAGGATGGCCAGACCGAGGAACACGATCGCCCAGCCGGGTCCTGGATACGGGATGGCGATGATGCCCACACCAAGCACCACCAGCCCGATGACGGCGACCACCACGCGGTAGACAATGTCGAGCGCCGGCCGATCCCGCACGGTGTCACGCCACCGGGCCCACCTGCGGGTGGCCCTGCTCACGGCTGGCCGGGATTCAGCTTCACGAAAAGCGCGTCAGCTTCGGCGAGCACATTGTCGCCGTCGAGCAATCTGCTGGTCAGGAACACCTTGCGCCCCTCCACGCGATCCAAAGTGCAGTCGTACTGCAGCTCCTTCTCGATCGGCGTGACCTTGCGGTAGTTGATGTTCAAGTATGCGGTGCGCAACTTACGCAGGTCGGTCAGCAGCATCGTGCCGGTTCCGATAATGGTGTCGAAGAGCAGCCCGAGGCATCCGCCGTGCACGGCACCGTTTCGCCCCAGGTGATAGCGACCGAAAGTGGCTGTGCCCCTGAGTACTCCACCGTCAAAGCTGTCGACCGTCATCGGGACCAGCAGGATGTTTCCGCGCAGCGGGAGATCGGTGCGCCTTCCCGAGGGTGAGTCCCATTCCGAAACCTCGTACGGAGCCAGCAGCTCGTTCATGGCGTCGAGCTGGTCGGCCAGCGTGGTGACCATCTCATCGGGCGGCAGGGCAGCGCGGGCGCGGTCCTGCAGGATTCGCAACGCGTCGATGAAACGGCCGTAGTCCGGGCCGCCCTTGAGGGTGGGATCGGGCGGGTTGAACCCGCCTCCCTCATGCGCGGTTACTGCTTCCTCGGTGGTCATGCTCACCTACGTTATTGGGGTGGATATTGCACAGCTGAGCCAGCTCCCGTTCACCTACCCCGAGATCGGCGCGACGGCCGGTGAGCTGCCCGCCGGATATCACCACGTACGCGAATCACGGCAGCTCGGGACGGGTAGAGCACGGTTTGAGGAGGCTGCCGCGAGCCTGATGCGGTTCGGTATCCAACGCGGGATCGGGCTGCCGGTGCAGACGTCTGCACCACAGGCCGCCGAGGGCGTCAACGTGGCAACACACCTGTGGCCGTTCTGGGCGTTGTGCCGCATCGTGTACGTGGTGGACGAGCCGAATCGGCGCGGTTTCGCTTACGGCACGCTTCGCGGCCACCCCGAAACCGGCGAAGAGGTCTTCATCGTGCGCCTTGATCCGTCCAATGATGTTGTATCCGTGGAGATCACAGCCTTCTCGAAGCCTTCGTACTGGTGGGTCCGGATGGGCAACCTGGTAGTCAAACAGCTACAGCGAGTGGTAACTCAGCGATATCTGCGCGCACTCTGAGCGCCGCGCGGTCAACCGTTCGCGATATAACCCTCCCCCGGTAACCTACGGGTTAGCTGGATAGTTTCAGTAGCTACCCCTTCGCGTGTCGAACCATCCGCGTGTCAACTGGTATTTGCGTGCAATCAAGACTCATTGCGCGGCATCTAGCAAACATTCTGAGCGTTAGAATCGTTATGATAGGTAACCTGTGGTTCAACTCAGATTCATGCTTTGTTAGGAGCTCTGAACCCCATGTTTTCACTGCCCAGTCGCATCGCGTTGTTCGCCGGGGCCCTGGGCGCCTCGGCCGCGATGTACCTCGCCCCGGTGGCGGCCGCGGATCTCCCGGTGTGTTCCTCAGGAGAGACGCCGTACAACCACAGTTGCCGCACCGCCTGCGCCGGCGGCGCACCGCGCGTCGGCGGAGCCTGCACACAGCCCGGTACCAATCTGTATGACCGCGGATTCCACGAGCCCACCCATGAGGGCGCCAACCCGCGCACTCCGCTGGGCACAAACCCACAGGTTCCCTTCGGCACCAACACCACAACTGTTCTGCAGTAATACATTTCGACACGGCGCCCGGTTGACAACGTTGTCGGCCGGGCACCGCCGTCTCAGGACGTATCGCGCCTCCACGCCAGTGCGTCCCGCCATTGCGGGAATGAAACCGGCCGCAACGGCGTAGACATCACACATGGAACTCCACGACACCGCGCGCGCACTCATCGGAGCGGGTGCTGACGCCACGCTCGTCACCATTAACCCCGACGGCACCCCTCAGGTATCCGTCGTCTGGGTTGCCCTGCAATCCACGCCCGAGGGCGATGAGCTGGTGGCGGCCCATCTGTCGGGCAATTACAAGAAGCTGCGCAACATTCGGCGCGATCCCCACGTCGCCCTGACCATCCTGACCCCCAGCCAACCCGGGCAGCAGCGCCAATACCTGTCCGTCACCGGTTCCGCGCGGGTGGTCGAAGGCGGCGCACCGGAGCTCCTCAAGCAGTTGGCCACCGCGCTGCTGGGATCCAACGAGCACTTCCCGCCACCCAACTCACCGGAGGGATTTCTGACCCGCGTCCGCATCGAGTCGGTTGGCGGCCAAGGACCCTGGGCACCACAACCCTGACCTCAGTCCCGAACGACGCCCTTGGTGCGCATCAGGAAGTCGGCGAGGAAGCCGTCGTGCGGAATGTCGGGTGCTGAGTACGAGGTGAGGTGAGCGCCGCTGTACACGTTCGCCACCGTCGGATCGTTGAGCAGATCGTCGATCAGCCCCTCGTCGTCGGTGATCGCGTTGATGACCAGTGAATGCCGCAGCGGGGCAAGGCCGTCAGCACGTGACCACGGAGCGATCCACACGCATGGAAAGGCCAGCTCGATATTGAGCGTGTCGATATCGGCTCGCTCGAGCAGATGCACGGCCGGTCTCAGTGCGGCCGAGCCGTCGCCCAGGTCCGCCACCACCTGAGCGGCACCCAACAGCGGCGTGGCGCCCCCAGATTTCGCCGCCAGATACCCGGCAAGGCGCCTGGCGGCGTCGAGGGGCTGGACCGGCAGCGCGGCACGTTCGTCGGCGATCGGCAGCGGCACGATCGTCGCGAGCTTGGCAGCGATCGCCTCCGCCAACGGGCGCGGATCACCCTCGTAGAGAAGGGCCGTGGCGTTGGTGCAGGCCATGCCGCCCTGCCCGCTGATCGACTCGACGATGACGTCGAGGTAAGCACGCCAGTCCCGTTCGGCAGTGATGAGGATCTTGGTGCGGCCCGGCCCGTTCACCATCACCGTCGGGTCGTGGGCGTACGCGTCGACGACGTCTTGCCCGCCGTAGACGACGGCGAGATCGGCGGCGGTGATGATTTCGGCGGCGCCCGCATGGTCGATCGGCAGGTACAGCGCGTCTTCGGGCCGAAGTCCGGCCTGGCGCATTGCGGTAACGAGTCGGTGTCCGGTGAAGGGTTCGCGGCGCGACGGACGGATGGCCACCCGATATCCCAATGCCAGGGCTTGCGCCCACGCACCGTGAACACCGGGACTGTTCCCCGATGCGTGCACAGCAAGCACCTCGCCGCGACGTATCCACACCGCGCTCCCCTCCCTGGTGCGCTCGTCACGCCAGTCCAGAGCCGCGCTCACCGGCCGGGCCGGTGCCACCGAGTCCACCGCCTGAAGGACCGCTTCGGCCACACCGCGGGTGCTGGACCGCGCGACCGCAATCGGCAGCCCCGATACCCGGCTGACCACATCGACGTACTGCTCAAAACCCATCCCGCCGATTTCCGCGGTGCCAAAGATCTTGGCGGCCTCGGTCAGCCCGGCGTGCAAACGATCGGACTGGAGCGGCCTGACATGGCGCTGCGCCCGGATACTGCGGCTCACGTAGAGCGGGGGCACGATGCTCAACGCGGCGACCGGCGCCCCGGTCACGTCGGTAATCACCTCGTGGGCGCGGGTGCGGTACTCGCCGCAGGGGCCGAGTGCATCAAGTGCAATCACGATCAGTAAACGCCCTCGATCACCGGCTCGCCCTCGAAGGTGGCGACGGGCACCACCTCGCTCACGGAATCACCAATCTGGCCCTCGGGGCCGCGCAATCGGATCGCACTGTCGCGTTCGAGGTTGTTCGGGATGAACATGCCCTTGCTGATGTGGTTCATCACCACCTGACCACGCTCTCCGTAGGGCACGCGCTCCCCGGTTGCGGGATCGATCACCCAGAACACGACGTAGGGCGTCCGGGGGTCGAAGACCAAGGCATCTCCGTCGACTCGAGTCTTGGCCTGGGACAGGATCATTGTGCTGCCGAAGGCCATCGCGATCGCGGCCGCCGGGAAGATCTCGCGGAGCAGATCGAGGGTGTCCAGGTCCACGTGGGCACCGCTGATCAGTATGTAGCGGATCTTCTGGTTGACCAGGTCCACCATGGCCTCGTCGCGGGCGATGGCACCCAGCAGCGGCGGGCTGGTGTGCAGATTCGCCACGTGCTGGGTCTGCAGGACGAACCGCGCCTGCTCCAGGACGTGCTGGACGTAACCCGATACCTCGGCGGCGGCCTGGCGTGCGGCGAGCTTTTTGACCCACCGCGGATCCAGGTCCACCGGGTAGAACACCGACCCGAGGCGCTCACTGACCGCGCGGGAGAAGTGGCCGACCCCGTGCGGGCCGCTGGGCATGAGGAACAGCAGGCCCTGGCCCGCCACGAATCCACCGGCAGTGAAGTCTTCGATCTGCCACTGGGTGACCTGCTCCACCCAGTCGGGCAGCTGCGCTGTGCGTTTGGGTGCGCCGGTGGTGCCGCCCGATTCGAAGATCCTGGGCACGGGTGCTGGTGATCCGTAGCCGCGCGGAATGAGGTCCTCGACGGGTGCATGGCGCAGCTCGTTGACCAGGTTCGGGAACAGCCGTAGGTCATCGAAACTCTTGATGTCCGTGAGCGGCTGAAAGTCCAGGGTCTGCACGGTGCGCAACCAGAATGGCGAGCCAGTGTCCTCGCCAAAATGCCAGGCGATCGCGGCACGCAGATAGTCCTCGGGATCGACCACCGGCGTGATCCTTGGCACGTCCAACAGCGAGAAATCGACCTCGACCATGTCGCAATCCAAGCCCTACAGACTGTGAGAAAGAGCTGCTCGACTCGCTAGTTCATATGTGTTGCAGTGGAATTAATCGTGCGGCCACGACGTGTTCGCGCGCAAGTCACTCCGTCGGACCTTAGGTGGCGTGACTCCCGGCACTGCGATGATCGATCTCGTGGCGCAGTTCTGAGCCCGGCCACTTCTTCACACCCGACGAGGTGGCTTCGCGGATGAGGCTGACGAGTGCGGCGTTGACGGGCGCCTTCATACCGAGCTTCGTGGCAAGCTCCACGACTTCGCCATTGATGTAATCGATTTCGGTCGGCCTGCCCCGGGTGATGTCGTCCAGCATGGACGAACGCGCCTGCGGGTCGATCTCGACCATCTGTCGCGCCAACAGGGTAAACAGCGAGTTGGGCATCCTGAGCACCCAGGGCATGAGCGCCAGCGGCGCCGCAAGAGGGGTGACCACCGGCTGGTTGTTCCGGCGCAGCAGGCTCAGGGCCTCGCGCTGGGCCGCGGCCAGCACGAGGCGGTAGTCGCGCTCTCCCAGTTCGGCTTTCAGCGGCAGGCCCGATAGTGCATTGACTGCATTGTTGAGGTTCACCACGAGCTTTCCCCACTGCACCGCTGGCATGTCGTCACGCTCGGCCGTGGGCAACCCGCTGTCCGTGAGTGCCTCCGCAAGGGAACCCGCCCCGCCAGAGATCGAGAGCTTTCCCTGCGTGCCCTGATGAAAGTGGGCCGGGCCCACCTGCGCGACGTTGAAGCCGACCATGCCGGGAATCACGTTGTTCTGCTTTATGTAACGAGATATCTGGGCCGGGTTGCCTATCCCATTCTGCAGACTCACCACCACGGCACCGGGGCGGAGCCTATCGGCCAGTAACTCCGCCATTTTCGCGGTCGCAGCCGACTTCACCGTCACGAGCACGACGTCGACCGCGCGCACCGCATCAATGTCCTCGGAGAACACGCAATCGCGTCCAGGGATGGCCTCTGACCATCCCTGATAGTCCGACAGGGCAAGACCGTGCTGCGCGATTGACTGACCAAGGGCCGCCCGCCCGATGTACACCAGGTCGTGGCCCGCGATCTGCAGCCGCCCGCCCACATAACAGCCGATGCTCCCGGCGCCGGCGACGGCGATTCTCATTGGGCTCCAACCTGCATGCTCTGCGCGGCCGTAGATGCCCGGTCCCAGTAGTACGGATTGTGCGAGTTGATGATTTCCACGTCGTCGCGCGCACCCAGTTCACGTAGTTGTTGGGCGTTGTACAGCCGTGAAGCAGCATCGGCCTGCACGAGGTTTTGAAACACCTTGAACACCAGTGGGCATCGCGGATCGGCGCGCATCTCGTCGGGGTGCATGAAGGCGTCGCCGGCATGTACCAGCCAGCGCGGGCGACCGATGCCACCGGTGTCGATCACCACGCCGACGTGTCCACGGCTGTGCCCCGGTAACGGGATGATCGCGATCTCCTCGGGGAGACCGTCGAGTTGCCGCGCAGCGCGGAACCCGAACCACTGATCGCCACCGATCGAGTACTCGGCCCAGCGGTCACCCACTCTGCGCCCCATGAGCTCGTGCTGCCCGCTGTACCGCACCTTGTCGTGAAGAGTGAGCTGTGAGCGTATGGATTCGGCCTCGATCGCGTGTACATGCAGACGCGCGTGCGGAAAGTCGTCGACTCCCCCGACGTGATCGTGGTCGTGATGGGTCAGGACGATGTCGGTGACATCGGCGGGGTCGTATCCCAGCGCCTGCACCTGGCGCACCGCTGCCTCAGATTCGGAGAACAACGGGTTCAACAGCAGCTTGAGGGGACGTCCGATTCTTGCCATCGGATCGGCGATGTCCCGAAGGCCGAATCCGGTGTCTACAAGTAACAACCGCGTACCGGTGTCGATGAGGAGGCAATGGCAGACCAATCGGCCGCGCTGCCAGGGCGCTCCCACACCTTCCATGAGCCGCTTCCCAACGGGCGCCATGGTGCCACAGTTCAGGTGATGAATGCGCATGGTCAACCCTCTGCCCCAGATAGTTTCGCGAGCGCGTCTATCTCCACCAACAGTCCCGGCGGGAGTCCACCGAAAAGAGTCGTGCGTGCCGGATAGGGCTTGCTGATGGTGTCCTCGAACGCCTGGTTCAGTTCGGCGAATCCTTCTGGGGCATGAAGGAATACCCGGAGCATCAACACATCTCTCAGGTCGGCGCCCCCGGCGTGCAGGATCGCCTCAATGTTGCGCAGCGCCTGGACGGTCTGCGCATAGACCGTATCGCCTGCCAGAGAACGGGTCTCGGCGTTTATCCCCACTTGTCCGGACACCTGCAGAGTGTCACCAATGCGTACTCCTTGCGAGTAGGCGCCGACGGGATCGGGCGCCACGTTGGTTTCTATCTGGACCTTCGCCATCCGAACTCCTTTATTAACCAATGTTTTGGCCGGTTAGGGGGTACGTGCGCTCCCCGGCGAACCGGGGAGGGTCTGCTTCAATACACGCAGGGCGTTGCCTCCGAGAATCCCGGTGGCCTCGGAAGCATCGAAGCCGGTACGCAACAGTGCGTCGATCAACGATGGGAATCCGGTAGGACCGTCGAACCCCGGGACATACCTGGGTATGCCGTTCATATCCGTTCCGATGCATAGATGGTCGGGACCGACCAGCCCCGCCAGATACGAGGCGTGGCGAGCGAACTCATCCAGGTCACGCATGCCCACACCGCGAAACCCCATCGGCCACAATCCGATCAGTCCGCCGGTGGCGGCTATCGCGCGCGCCTCCTCGTCGCTGATGTAGCGCGCAAACTCATGGACCTCCGACGCCCCGGTGTGTGAGCTGACCACCGGAGCGGACGTCTGATCGCACACAGCCAAGGTGGTCGCCGCGTCGGCGTGTGCAAGATCTATCAGCATTCCCAGCCGGTTTGATTCTGCGACAACATCTTTGCCGAGAGCGGTCAGACCCGAGGAGTAGCGCCCGGCCCGCACAGCCCTGCTGCCCCTGCTCCCGGACACCGACGTGCCGATCGTTCCGAGGGCGTTGTCCGCGTAGTGCACCAGACCCAGCACCCGCACTCCCATGCGATGAAGGTCGATCAGTCGATCCGGTTGCGCACCCACCACATCGGCGCCTTCGACACCGAGCATCACCGTCGCGACATTGCCGCCTTCGATCTGCTCGACGGTGTCCACCACCGCGATACCCGCCGCGGAGGCCTCGGCACGAGCCAGCTCCAGCTGGGCCTTGACGCCGTTCCATGGCGAGCGCAGTCGCCATGCGGTGCCCAGCAATGCATCCCCGACGGCGGTGACGATCGCAAGGTTTACCTTGCCCTTCGGCAGCTCCGACAACGGCTCGGACTGCATGTCTATTGTCTTGGCGCCCAATGCACGCAGCCAACGCGGCACGATACTCAGACCGTGGGTGTGCATGTCGATGGTCAGCGCGGTGTCGTTGAGCTTCCTGGATTGCTCGGCAGTGGTAGTCATCTGCGGTGACCCTCGATTCTGAGTGGCAACGAGATCAACGAAGTGCCTCCGGGGAAGTCCTGAGCACGTCGTCCCACAGCGGCTGGAACTGGAACCATCCGGCGATCGGCGTGCCGATCTGGTTGTAGACCGAGACTGCCGTGTCATGCTCGATTGTTCGGGGTTCTCCGGCAGCCATGGCCAGCAGTTGAGCTTGGCAGGAACGCTCCATAGTGATGAACCACCAGGCGGCCTCCGCCACCGAATGGCCCACGGTAAGCAGCCCGTGATTCTGCAGAATCACCGCTTTGGCCGGCCCGAGCGCAGCACCGATCGCCTGGCCCTCCTCCAGGTCAGTAACCACACCGCGATAGTCGGTGTACACCGCGTGGTCCTGATAGAAGGCGCACGCATCCTGCGTGATGGGCAACAACGGCTGCCCCAGCGACGAGAACGCCTTGCCATGTATCGAGTGTGCGTGCGCTGCGGCGATCACATCGGGCCTGGCCTTGTGGACCTCGGAGTGAATGCAGAACGCCGCCCTGTTCACCGGTCGGTTGCCGGTAATCACGTTGCCGTCGTGATCGACCTGGATCAGATCGGACACCGTGATGTGCCGGAAGTTCATGCCGAAGGGGTTCACCCAAAACGTGTCTGGGAACTCCGGATCGCGCACCGTGATGTGCCCGGCCACTCCCTCGGAGAAGCCGAATGCCCCGAAGATCCGGAACGCTGCCGCCAACTCACGCAGTCGGCGATCACGCTCCTCCTCGACCGTCGCCGCGGGCGTCGGACTCATCGTATCGACGTCGGCAGAACCGACCATGTACTGAGACAGCTCTTCGCTCGCCACAACGTCTACGGAGGTCACGTATCCACCTTTCAATACATATATGTATCTACAGATCACAAGCTACTCCCGCCATGGAAATCCCGTCAAGAGGAGCCACTCAAGAAGATGTCATAGTGAATAGCGGCTTATTGCACGTAAATAGAATGACAGTCGGCCGTGAACGTTTCCATCAGCGGTTCGGTGATTCACCAGCCATTTTCCTGTGATGAACTGTAGGATACGTAGTTGTATCGAAACTGGATCTCCAGTCCGCACCACCGGAGGGCTGTCCCATGCCGACTGCTTCGACTCGCAGGCGCGAACACACCCGTGCGCGCCTGATGGAGGCTGCGCTCGATGTGTTCGCTGACCGTGGATTCCATGGCGCGAGCATCGAGAACATCTGCGAGACAGCCGGATTCACGCGAGGCGCGTTCTACTCGAACTTCGCAGGCAAGGATGAGCTCTTCTTTACCCTGTTCGACGCAAGCAGCGACCAACTGATCGCTGCACTGCGGGCAGCACTGGATGAGTGCCGTAAGAGCCCCGATCCCATCAGCACCTTCATCTCCACTATCGATGACAAGGGCCCTACGCAACGCCGCTGGTATCTCATCAGCATGGAGTTCACGCTGTACGCGATCCGCGAGCCGAGCGCCGCCGTGGTGCTGGCCGAGCACGACGCACGACTACGGCGCGAGGCAGCCGGCATCATCAACGAACTGATGACGATCGCGAACCGGGAACTGATCATCGATGTCGAGCTCATCGCCCGGCTGGCCACCGCCCTGCGCGAGGGTGTGGCGGCCCAGTTCTATGTCGAGCCCGAGCTGGCCGAGACGCAGATGTTGGAACGACTCGCCTTCCCCGCCATGTTGCGCGCATTTTCACACCCGGTAGGCGCGATGGCGGGCGGCGTATAGCGACGACCGTCCCGCTCTACCCGCTGAGGTCCCACGCCTCGAGCCTGTTCCCGCCCTGCCGCTTGGCGGAGTACATAGCGTGATCAGCATCGGCGGCCAATTGCCCAATGACTTTGTCCGGAGGGTTATTCGACGTTGTCGGAAGGCAAGTGGCAATCCCCACGCTGACCGTGACCGTGACCATCGCGTCCAGCGATTCCAAGCCTGCTCGGATCTGTTCTGCGACCTCCCGCGCCTGCGAGGCGGGCCCACGTAGCGCGACACAAAACTCCTCTCCGCCAACGCGTCCAACTACGGCCTCGTCGCCCGAGATCGCCTTGATTTGGGAACCCACATCGGCGATCACCTGATCACCAACGCCGTGTCCGAAGCGATCGTTGATCTGTTTGAACCGGTCGATGTCGATCATGATGATGCTCAGCTCGGACCGATCCGTTCGTGCCGCGTGGGCCAGAATCGTCGACTGATCGTCGAATCCTCTCCGGTTGTGCAGGCCGGTGAGCGGGTCAATCGCGGCTGCCCTGGCATCGCTGGTGAGCGCCAATTGCGCAAAGTGGATGAACGGTGGTACCCCAACCAGCAGCGTCGCGGTGACGACCGAATCTGCCACGGCGACGGCCCAACCGTGCTGCAGATCGATGGCAACCGCAAGGAAGGCGAGCGTCGCTAACGATACGAACAGGTATAGGGCGATGAGCCGTGCCCCGTGGAAGGAACATATGTAGATCGCCATCAACGACAAGGCGATGAGGCCGTGCATGCCGGTGCCCCTGTCGCTGTCCGCGAAGCAGGCGATGCACACGGAGGCAACCGCTGACACTGAGAAGACCGCGGATTCCGATTCCTTTGGCAGTGGTCCGAACCACCATCGCAGCATCCAGAAAAATGCGAGCAGGCTGGAGACGATGTCGAGTGAACGCCATACGCCAGTACGCGGCCCCATCGGCGAAAACTCCATTGCCAACGGGATGATGGCCAATGCGCCAGCACTGCCGCCCACGGCACCACGCAGCGCCAAACGCATGGAGCGCGTTGAAAAGTAGGACATCATCAGGTCATAGCGGGATGGCGAGCTCCACCACCGTGACATGTTACCGAGAGGCAGTGCGCGCGCGACGCCTCCGGCGCCGGAGAACGCAGCCATGTGTCCCCTATCGTGCTTCAGTTTCAACCCGACCGAAGCCAGTATGGCAACACACGATCCCCAGACTGGCAAGACTGCCCTCACGCGAAGACGACCTGGCGTGGTCGCGCAATAGGCCGCAATCCCGCGGGGTGCGCTGCGTCCGGCCCTGCGGCAGGTGCATCCACGTGTCGTGCATCCCACAAACCGTTGTGTATCCGACCGGTCTACTGAAAGCCTTTTCGAGACCTAATCGATAAGCCGGGCAGTGCCGGCAAGAAGGAGCACACGAACTCACCATGGTCTCGATTCCGGTCTCCGCGAAGAACCTGTTCGCCCTCACTCTTGGCGACGGGGTGCGCCCACCCACACCGACCAGCCATGTTGCACTGTTCGACGAGCCGCATCGCCAGTTGCGCCGTTACGGCGCCGAAGATCCGCGTGAGTCCAGCGCCGTCCCAGTCCTCTTGGTTCCGCCGCTGGCGGCGTCGGCGACATGCTACGACCTCGCACCGGGTCAGTCACTGGTGGCGCACCTGCTCGAGGAGGGCCGTACGCCCTACGTCGTCGACTACGGTGAGATCGGCTGGGCAGATAGACATCTGGGTCTGGAGGCCTTTTTCGCCGACATCATTCCGCAGGCTATCGAGCGGGTACTCATCGATTCCGGTAAGACGCAGCTCGACCTGATTGGGTGGAGCCTGGGCGGCACCCTGAGCCTTTTGACCGCCGCGGCTGACCTCGGATTGCCGATCCGCTCGATCGTGGCTATCGGCACCCCGTTGGACTACGGACAAATCCCGGGATATCCCGAGGCACGCCGGATCACCAAACGCACCAACGGCTATGCCGTCACCACGGTGTTGCGAGCGCTCGGCGGCATTCCTGCACCGGTGGTACAGGCCGCCTACCGCGCCACCTCATGGGACCGAGAAATCAAGCGTCCTTGGTTCCTCCTGAACAACCTGGACAACACCGAAGCTCTGGCCAAGGCTGAAGTTATCGACCGGTTTCAGGACGCTTTCCCCGGTTATCCAGGACGGGCGGTGTCGCAGATGTGGGGCCGATTTATCTATCACGATGAGATCGCCGCGGGCGTGGTCAATGTCGCCGGTTACACCCTCGATTTGACGGCTCTGACGTTGCCGATCCAGCTGTTCGGCAGCCACCGCGATGCCATCGCGCCGTGGCAGTGTGTGCATAACGGCGTCGCAATGCTCAAGTCGGCGGACGTTCGGTTCACCACGGTGGAGGCGAGTCATCTCGGGCTCGTGGCATTGTCGGCCGGTGTCAACGAGACGTGGCCGGCGATCGACAACTTCTTGGCCGAGTTGGACCAGCGCTAGCTACGCGGCAGTCGATGCTCTGGCGCCTCGCGTGCAGAGCACGGCGCTCGGCGTCCTGGGCTCTCTCGAGTCCAAGGTGCCTGTACTTCTTCTGTGGTCCCGGCTGGGTTCGAACCAGCGACCCCTCGCGTGTGAGGCGAGTGCTCTTCCGCTGAGCTACGAGACCGCGCGTTGATCCGTGATGGCTGATCAATCGAGGTGAAAGGCTAGCACGAGAGGCCGGAAACACCCCAGCCCGGCCGCCTACGGGCCGCGCACGCAAGGGATTTGTGAATAAACCTCTCGTTCGACTACTGTTTCACTTCGCACCGGGTGACGATCTCATCCGTTGCGCGCGGATGTAGCGCAGTTGGTAGCGCACAACCTTGCCAAGGTTGGGGTCGCGGGTTCGAATCCCGTCATCCGCTCGAAGGTGGACTGGCATCCCTTGCGGTGGAGTGGCCGAGTGGTGAGGCAACGGCCTGCAAAGCCGTGCACACGGGTTCGATTCCCGTCTCCACCTCCATTTAGACAGGCGCGATTAGCTCAGCGGGAGAGCGCTTCCCTGACACGGAAGAGGTCACTGGTTCAATCCCAGTATCGCGCACCACAGTTTTACTGCAGGTCAGATCTAGTTTCTGAATCTCACGCTCTAACACACATAGGCTGCAACTTCTCCCGTTATGGGACTTGCAGATGGATTGCAGGACGAGTGCCCGCAGAGCCCCGCGCGGTTACACAGTCACTCGCTGCCGATGTGAACTGAGCGTCAGTCCTGACGGCTAGGCTCCCCGCACATGAGCGGGTGGTTGTTCACGTCAGTTACAGGCGACCGGAGTTATGACAGTAACGACGGCTACGAGGACGTACTTGGGTCCTCATATGCCTACGACAACTCGGTGTCGTACTTCAAACAGGTTTTGGAAAATCACGTCATTGTGGTCCGCGAAGGAGAATCAGTCCTCGGCGTATCAAGGGTCGATCAGATTGATCAGAGCCATGGCTTTAAGCCGCGTAGGCGGTGTGAGAAGTGCGGCCGTGCGGGAGTGGAGTTCCGAAAGACCAGTAACGAGTACGCCTGTCCCCACAAAGGATGCAGGCATCGTTCTGCTACGGCCACTGAGACCAACGACCCGATCATTCGATACGTCGCCACCTACGACACCCGGTGGCAAGCCCTCGACGGCGCACTAACACTCTCGCAGCTTGAGCCACATCTTCTAGACAAGAGCGGCCAGAATTCGATTCGCCCCATAGACGTTGACGGGCTCAAAAGTCTCCTCGGCGATCTCAGCGTCTCAGTTCCGAACCCCGACAGGCCAGTCCAGGTCCCGATCGACGGCGGGCGCCGGCAAACCCAAGTCCTTGCTCGCGTCAATCAAGGCCAATTTCGCACCGGCCTCCTCCGCGCCTACGGACTCTCATGCGCGGTGACGGGACCGTGTCCTGCCGAGGCGCTTGAGGCAGCGCACGTACTGCCCTACGCAACGCACGAATCACACAACATCGACGAAGGTCTCCTGCTGAGAACCGACATTCACCGCCTTTTCGATGCGGGTCACATCGCGATAAACCCCGACACACTGTCGGTAGAGGTCGACCCGAATCTGGCGCAATACCAGTTCTATTCGTCCTTGGATGGCCAGAAGATCACCCAGACACCAAGCGTCGAAGCATTGCGAAGCCGCTACTGCCCACCGGATGTGTGAGATTTCCGGCGGTGCGACCTGGCAGCGTGGTCCGGGCAGCCTCGGCGGCGTCCTGCCGAGCGTCAGTGGACATCCTGTTGATGTCGAACTTGTAGTCGCCCACTGCCCATCTCACGTTTCGTCGTCACAACTGTCATTCATCTAGGTACGACGATGCAGCGAAGCATCCGGTTCCATTCTTTCGGAAGTTTTTCCTGTGAAGTTTCCTTTGGGGATGGTTGCTTGCCAGAGCGTCGCCAGCGTCGTACCGTGACCTGCAGTTCATGTGTTTTACGAGGGGGTTGAGGTGGGGAAACCGGCACTGCAGGCCGATACTGACAAGCTGCGCTTGTTAGCCAGCGAGCTGTCATATCGCGCCAACAACATCAACAACATCGACGCTGCAGCCCCCGTACAGGATGCGAGCTCAGCGATGCCGGGATCGAAGTTCGCCGCCGCCATCGCACGACTCGGTGACCCGAACGGGCGGGCATTCAAGGCGATGAGCGGACAAATCACCCGCATGCAACACGCGGCGTGGGACACCTCCCTCGATTACGACACGCAAGAACAAACCTTCGCCGCCCAGTTGCGCGACTACGGGAACGGGCAGTAACCAGCGATGGTGCTGATTTCCCAGCTGAGAGCAATGAAACCTGAGCTGGTTACCGAGACGGCGTACAAGCTCGCGGGTGTCAAAGAATCGTTCAAGGCTCAGCTGGACACCATGAAGTACAACGTGGAGACCGCCACTGCCGAGTGGAAGGGCGAAGCCGCTGCCGCCGCATCGGTCAAAACCCTGGCCGAACACCTAGCCGGGACACATATCGTTGATGCCATTGCCTCGCAAGAGCAGGCCATCAAGGACGGCGTGAACTCACTGTCGAGCGCGCGCTCCAATGCACTCGGCGTTGCTGACGATGCGATCAACACCGGGTGCACCGTCAGTGATGACGGGCATGTCAAGGCTCCAGATCTCAAGTACGTGGTGACCGACCCCGCCGCGTATCTGCTGGCACAGAATCAAGCCAACGAGAAGGCCAAAGCCTTTGAGGCACGCCTGATTCCCGCTTTACATCTGTTCGATGAACTCGACACCGCGGCCGAAGCTGCCATCAACGGCGAGATCCAAGAGATCGAATCGCTGATTCGCGACCCCGACGCAGCCCCGGCATCCTCTTTGGCTGATGACATTTTGGCCGGCAAGGCTAGTCCACCCCAAGACCCGAAAGCCTTTAAAGACTGGTGGAACTCGCTGTCCGAGGGCGAGAAGAACGAGATGTACCTCCACGACCAGTACATCGGCAACAACGACAACATGCCCACCGTCGACCGAAACCGATTCAACCGCATGAAGCTCGATGACGAACTCGGACGTGCCACGACCGCCGCAGCAGCAGTTGATCAATTGAAGGCCCAGCACCCGGACTGGGCCGCAGGCAAGAACATTCCCGAGACCATGGTCGGCGGAATCAGCAAAGACCGTATGGATTACGAAGCCTGGCAACGACAAATCGATGATGCCAACAAGCGTGCCAAGTACCTACCGGATCTGCAAGCCACCGATAAGTCCGTGCGCGACAACCCCGATCGCTATCTCATGGTCATGGACACCCAAACCGGCCGACAAGCACATACCGCCATTTCTAATGGCAACCCCGATACCGCCGACCACGTATCAGTGACCACACCGGGCATCAACACCACCGTCGGCGAATCCATCGGCAGCATGACCGAAGAAGCGCGACAACTTCGTCAAGAAGCTGTTAGACAGCTACAAAGCACACCTGGTCATGAAAACGACACCGTCGCAACGATTTCCTGGATCGGGTACGACCCGCCGCAGATCAATGACAAACAGGGCCTTGGAGAAAACCTCACCGGTGTGAACGACGTCATCCACGACGATCAGGCCAAGGACGGAGCACGCAGCCTTGCGCGTTTCTATGACGGCCTCCAAGTCACCCACCAAGGTGGACCAGCGGACGTCACCGCCATCGGGCACTCGTATGGCTCACTCACCACGGGACTCGCACTTCAAGAGCCTGGTAATCACGGAATCAACAACGTCATCTTCTATGGTTCCCCGGGCATCGAGGCCACCACTCCAGGAGAGCTGGGCGTCCAGCCCGGCCACGTGTTTACTATGGAAACCCCAGATGACCCGATCCAATGGGTCTATGACGGGCCGCCCATACTCGAGGGGGCTGGCGCCGCGCTATCCACACTGCCCGTTGTCGGCCCTCTGGTCGCCCCCGTCGCCGGCTCACTGATCTTCGGCCGTGAGGTCCTCGGGTGGGGAGACTTCGGCCCCAACCCTGCAACCAATCCCAACTTCACGCATCTCGAAACCGGAGCAATCACTACGCCCGATGGACGTAGCCTTGAAGCAGCGTCCGGCCATAGCGACTACCCACGCACCGCAAGCAACGGGCTCCCCTACACCCCCGGGTACAACATCGCCGCCGTCATCTCCGGGCTCGCCGACCGAAACGCGATAGTTGAAACACCGCCCATGCGAGGCGGAGGCGGAAAGTTCTAGATACATATGACAAGAAACTGGTTGAGACACAACATAATCGGATGTATAGCCGCGATCATTCTCACAACGATCGCGGCATGTCGTGTGAACGATTCCAGCGATACTGCTCCAACTACAGACGCCACCAAGGTCCCCGAAGAACTCAGGACTCTCCCCTCACTCGAAGACACCAATGAGAAGTTGACTTCTTCGATACAACAGCTCGGTACGAAAATATCCGCGATCGTCCCGGCAGTCTCTTGGAAATGGCAGGATCAGCCCCAGGGAATCGGGTGCAGCAAGCCATACGAACAATCCGACGGCAAGGTCATCCTCCTGCCATTCTACGTTTCGAGTGTCGCCATACCCGAATCAAGCTGGCACGAAGCGCTTGCCGCTGCAAAGGAAACCGCAGCGTCCATCGACATTCCAAACCTAGGTGTCATCCATGATGCACCGAACAATCATGACGTTCGGTTCTCGAACGAGACCGGCACTGCGATCGCGCTTACCTCGCAGGCACACACCGTAATATCTGGCTATACGGGGTGCCGCATCCCTGCCACCAATAGAAGTAACCTGACGGATCCGTTGCAAACCAAAATGCCATCAACCAACCCGTAAGTGACAGCCTATGAACCTAAAACGGTTAACCCGTAACGCAATCGGATTGCTATCTGCAGTCATTATCGCTACGACCCCAGGATGTCACATGAACAATCGCTACGCACCCACTCCGCCGACGGAGGCCGCCAAAGCGCACGAAGTGCTCAAGGCCCTCCCATCGCTTGAGGACACCCGTACGCAACTGCAGGCCGTGCTGAACGAGATAACCACTGCTGCAACTCAGTTAAACCCGTCAATCACCTGGAAGACTGCGGATAACGCCGACAGCGGTAACTGCCCTGCGCCTTACGAGACCACAGACGGCAAGTCTGCCTATCTACCCAACGCCATTGCGGCGAACATCTCTATTACGGAGAATGATTGGGACACCATCCTGACTTCGGCGAAGAAGAGCGCAGCTCGGCTCGGCGCAACGGAAGTTCAGGTATTCCAGGACAGTCCCGGTAAGCACGACGTCGGGCTTTACGGTCCCGCTGGAATCTTTGTCAAGATTGGATACTCCGGCAACCTCGTAGTATCCGGGTACACCGGATGCCGCCTCCCTGCTGGAAAGAAGTAGCGCCAGTATGAATACCAATGCGGGACTTGAAGATTTGATGCGAACTGCCGCTCAGGTCAACCATGCCGTCTCACAAGTCCGTGGCTACGGCGAGTCAGCGAGTGGCCGAGTGAGAATCGAGGTTTCCGGCGACGGGGAGATAAGCAACATGTACCTCGACGATCAGACCCGCACCATGCCCGCTCACGAACTTGGCCGAGCAATTCGTGACGCGCAGCGCATCGCAATCGCCCACGCGGCGCAAAATGTACGGGCTATCCAGTCTCAGATTACTGACAACTCTTATGTCACAACGCTATTGAGCCAACTCGGATCATCCGAACCGCGCAACCTGACCTCGCCGGAGCGGCCCAACGCCCTACAGAGTCGACCGCAAGCCGCGGGCGGTATGACCGAACAAGAACTAGATGCCTCGCAAGAGGCATTCTACTTCGACCCCCTCGGGCGGCGCAGGGGGCGATAAGCATCAGCACAGTTGCACGACAACGCCTATCCCTCGCTGCACCTCACACGGCAAGATTACGAGTGCTCTCGGCGGCCGGCGTTGAACCATTTGGGTGGGCACCACCCGCATCTACCTTGATCACTCGCTCTGGCTGCCACAAGGGCTTGCTGCGCGCCAAAACATCTGGCTGCACTCCGCTGTCTTGAAATCCACCGTCGGAATCTTCGAAGACGGATCGAATCCCGTACGTGGCAAGCCAATCAACGTCACGAGCGGAAGGTCTCTCGGGGAACAGGGCCGTCAACGTGTGCACTTCCCGGTCTGCGTGTGCGGCGTAGTCGAGCAATTGCGCCAGGGCCTCTCGAACATGCTTGTGGGCTGCACTGCTCTTCGCTTCAACCAGCTCAGTCGAATGCTCCAGTTCGGTAGGCAACAAATACAGATCGGAGATTCCGACCACGGACTTCAAACGCTTCTGAAATCGCTTGTCGCCCGCCCCAGCCAGGAATTGCCGGTATCGGACAACGAGAGCTGATTCTTTCCGCATCGCGACAAAGCCAGACCCAGGCAGAGTCCGAGTTGCTTCAACGACATTGTGAGCCTCGTCTTCGACCACCGTGCCTGGCAACCAGGGGCCCTCGACGGCGTTGCGCTGAAGGTCTTGTAGCTCGGTCACGGTCTGTATCAGCAAGCCGTCGAGCACTCGATCAGCCTTTTCACCTCGCAGCAATCTGGCCGGCCTGTAAATGTCGCCCGTGAGTCCTCCATCTTCGGAAGTGAGCCGACGCAGAACGTCGTACGGAATGCGGGTCTGCTCAAAACTGATGAACGAATACAAGTTCTGGAAAAGCTTCTTCGTCTTGCCGTCCGGCTCCCAGATCACCTTGCACGCCTTGGAATTCCTGAAAGACGCACCGATCTCGCCAATCGCGAGAACGTGATTCTCGCCAGTCAAGAGCGCAACGTCCCCGACCTGCAACTCATCCATCTTTGCATCGTGGATGTCCGTGGTTCCCCAGAAGTGGGCCTTCCCCCCGGGGTGTAACTCGAGCAGCGATGAGAACTGTGCATCGGTCAGTTCGCGGCGGAACCGCCCTTTGGTGAAGGTGACTTCCTTATCGAGAGTCTTCTTCCAGTTCGCCCGCGCCGCCGTGGTTCCAAATGAAGGTTGAATCAGCACGCGGGTCATACGACGCATCGTAGGGCTGCGCACTGACAATCACGCCGACATCGCTATAGCCGCCCTAACTGTCGGACCAGTGGACCACAATCTGAGGAACAGCTTTCCGTGAGTGGGATAGAGGTGAGCTGCGTCGAGCATCTCGCCCGGTAGCAGACCCGCCACCGCGAACACGCTGCCTTCACAGGTGCCACGTGGGACGACGACCCGCTGGCGCACCGACATTACTTAGCGCCCATCTCATGCCCAGCCACGCTGGCAGTTCAACAAGCAGTTGAAGCACTGTCGCCGAACCTGACACATAGCTGTACACATAGGTAATCCGATGCAAAGATGCGCAAGTGACTGAGGATGCTTCCGTGGCGCAGGCTCGGACACTCCTGACATCGCTCTACGAGCATGTCGATGAGGTAATGAACACGATCGCTAAAACCGAACACCTCATCCGACATAGCCCACGCCACAGCGCCACCCACCGACATCATCACCGCCGAGCGGCGGCCATGCGCAAGGACGTCTACGAGGCCCACCGCCTTATTGACGGCTTACACCACCGATACCCCGCTACGCGAGACACGCGGTGGTCTCCTCGACCGTCGCGGCACTAGACGAGCCAGCTTTCGTCAGCTCCGCGCGGGCACGCCGCTCCACCAACAGCGGCACGAATTCACGAACCCGGCAATCGACGAACTGCGCGTGCGCGCCCTGCACGACGGCCAGTACATGCTCAGACGACAACCATGAGTACTTCGCCATCAGCCGCTGCTGAACCGCCACGACCAATGCCTGCTCACTCATCCCAGACATGACATAAGCCTGAGCCACAACGTGCGAGCCGTCAACCGGTGGTTCAGATTTCGTTAACCGACAGAGGACCAGCCTCCTTATGGATTGACCCGCGTAGGCACTGTGTCGAACAGTTCGCCGTCATGTGTTCATTTCCCGTTGCGCCCGGGTGAGGAAGCCATTCATCTCTGGACTTTAGAGGTAGCTGCTGCACTTAGAATCTGTCCGTTTTGGCGGCTTGACGATCCTTAGTTTCCCCACTAGAAATTGCTGGTGCAAGCCGTTCGAGTGAAGCTAGGTAGCCTGTTCATCGCGGGCGGGTTGTTGACTGGGTGTGTGGTTCCCGGCGCCGCGAACGTAGGTCAAGGACACGTTGGCTCAGCCGCCGAGATACTGCCCGATGATGCTCAGCTGTCTTCGCTTCTGGCGCTCCGGCTCCATTCGGATGCGCGCGTCGAAAGACTCGATCTCGCAGCAGCCAATGCCCATAACGCGGACACCCGTACAAGTTCTGTCGAGTGCCTCGGTGTGGCCTCACCGAGTTGGGGTACCACACTCGCGGAAGCTCCCGTACGTCAGGCGATACAGCAGCAATGGTCGACACATTGGAAGATTCGGGGTGCCGGTTCGGGAACGACGATAGAGATCCAGATCGTCGAGCTGGATTCTCCCGCCAGTGCCAGAACATGGTTCGGCACACTGGAAGCCAGCTGGCGAGGCTGCCAGGGCAAACCGTTCACCACGAAAGGCCCCGGAACCGGCGCGGTAACCAACATCGAAGTTCAAAACGTTGCGGGGGAAGATATTTCATCAGCTTTCGTGCAGGCGACCGTCACCGAATCGACCGGACTTCAGCATCTGGCGCCACGCCAAACGCAACGAGCCGCCCTCCAAGCATCGCAGTACATCATCGACGTATCGGTACACGGACACACTGACACCACAAGTAACAAAGCCCAATCTGTGGCTCGCCTGGTCAAAGCCAACGCCACCGCATAGGCACCCCGCAGTGCTCGCTTCCGTCAATGCGAACGGAACTATCGCGGCACTCGCGACGTAAGGATCTTGTAAACCCTAAAGCCTCCCGCGTGGCGAAAACCCTTGCTGTTCAGCGATTTCAGCAACTTCACAGCAACTCAGTGATCGGCGTCACAGATACCAACTTCAACTGACAGTTGTACCGTCTCAACTGACACGAGGACGTGTCGCTCCCGGGTATCAATTCCACTGCTCCTTCAGCCGCAGAGTGATTGGAGTCCGTCGTGCTACCTTGCACTGTCCCAAAAGTTCGTTTCTACAACGGCGTCGAAATCCCCCAACTGGGCCTCGGTGTCGCCGCCATTCCTGACATCGAAGCGGAAACCATTGTCCGGCAAGCACTTGACGCCGGATACCGGCATATTGACACCGCCACCAGATACGGCAATGAGCGCGGTGTCGGCCTCGGCATCTCCCGCTCGGGCGTACCTCGAGAAGAAGTCTTTATCACCACAAAGCTGTGGGTGGACGATTTCTGCGATGCCGCAAGTGCTTTCGCGCGGAGCCTTGACATGCTCGGCACCGACTATGTGGACATGTTTCTAATCCATTGGCCTGCACCAGATCACGGTCAGTATGTGACCGCATGGCAGCAGATCGTGCAGCTCTACCTCGACGGCAACATCCGCGCCATCGGGGTATCCAACTTCGAACCCGAGCACGTGGAGGCCATCGTCGACGCGACCGGCGTGCCGCCGGTAATCAACCAGGTGGAGCTGCACCCGTATTTCCAGCAGCGGGAGTTGCGGCAGTTCAATTCCGATAGGGAAATCGTCACGGAGGCATGGAGTCCCCTCGCCCAAGGAATCGGCACCACCGGGGACTCCCCACTGGCTGCGCTGGCCGCCAAGCACAACAAGACGCCAGCACAGCTGATCCTGCGTTGGCATATTCAATTGGGTCATGTGGTGATCCCCAAGACGTGCTCGCCTAGCCGGTTGGCCGAGAATCTCCAGATCTTCGATTTCAGTTTGTCCCCAGAAGATCTCGAGGTGTTCGTTCAGTTCGACCGCCCCAACGGCAGGCTGGGGACCCACCCCAATGAGGGATTCTCGGCACACCATTCGGCGCGAAGCAGATGGCACCGGGAGCAGCTGGCCAAGCGGGCCGCCTAACGCTCTCCCATCCGGGCACGCCCGGCAGCGACGAGTTCGGCATTGCTTGCGGCCAGCGATCCATCCGGCATGCGCAACGTGTCTTCAAGCCCTATCCGTGCGGCAACCCCTCGGGCCGCCGCGAGATCGAGTACGGGCCATGCTGATGAGTCCTCACCGTGCAGGAGCACACCGCGGGCGCCAGCCACACGAACCTGTGCCAGCATGCGCACCGCTTGCTCTTCGACTTCGGTGCCGGCGACGCCACCCGGAAGCTCCAGCAGGACGCGGAAGCACTCCCGGCGAAGCGGTGAGCCCGACCACGACAGGGCAGCCGCCTCGTTCCACAACCCTGCCTCCACACCGATCCCGCGAGCCAGCAGCGTCTCGGCGACCTCGGTCGCGCCGTCCTCATGCCAATTCACCGAGGCGAAGTCCGGCAGTTCGGTCCACGCGTTGATGGCCGCGCAGCGTGCGGCCGGATCGGTCAGTGCCCAGGCGCCCGTGGTGACGCCGACGGGAAGATCCGGGCATCGCGCACGGATGGCCGCAACGACGGGATCGACCGCACCGGCCAGCAGGGAGTCGAACCCGTTGGCGTCCTTGGCATGAACGTGCACCGCTGCTGCCCCCGCATCACGGCATGCCGCGGCGTCCGCCGCGATCTCAGCCGGTGTGCACGGGATCGCGGGGTGCTGGTCCTTGCGCCGTACCCCGTTTAGGCATGCCTTCAGGTACACCGTCTGCATCCCCTACCGGTGGATCGGCCCGTCGGTGTCGCCCAAGGCCAACCCCGAGCCTCCCGAGGTCTCGGCGATGATCTGCGCCGCAATGGATATCGCAGTTTCCTCGGGTGTGCGGGCGTTGAGGTCCAGGCCTAGCGGGCTGTGTAGCCGCCGCAGCTGATCGTCGGTAATGCCCTCCTCACGCAGGCGCTCCACCCGGTCGGCGTGGGTGCGTCGCGATCCCAGTGCGCCGACAAACACCGTCGGCACCATGGTGAGAGCTGCCGCCAGCATCGGCACATCGAACTTCGGGTCATGAGTGAGCACGCACACCACCGTGCGCCCGTCGATGCGGCGGGACGCTGCTTCGACGCGCAGGTACCGGTGCGGCCAGTCGACCACCACTTCGTGCGCGTGTGGGAACTGTGCCCGCGTCGCGAACACCTCACGGGCATCGACCACTGTCACCCGGTAGCCGAGCTGATTCCCGGTGCGGCTCAAGGCCCGGACGAAGGCGTTGGCCCCCGCCAGAATCATCCGCGGCGGCACACCGAATGCCTGTACGAATACCCGCGGTAGGGCGGATTGATCGGGCTCACAGCGATCGGCACCCGCCACCGCGCTGCGTCCCGCCCGCACCAGTGATGCGATATCGCCGTCGATCTGCGGCCACGGCGCCGACTCACCCGGTCGCACCAAAGCCCACTGCGGAATCCCTGACAGCGTGCTCACCAAGGCCGCAGGCTCCCCCGCCTCGGTCAGGCTCCGCAACCGGAGCAGCAGCGGCAGTCTTTCGGCCCCAACACTTTCGGTGACGACCTCAATCTCACCACCGCATGTCAGCCCCGGCGCGATACCGTCATCGACACCGAATCGCTCGCTGACACACAGGCCGGTCGCCAGGACCTCGCGCGCGGTCTCGATGACCGCAGCCTCCACACAGCCACCCGACAGCGACCCGATGACCACAGAATCGGCCGTCATGATCATCGCGGCCCCGGGCTCACGGGGGGCCGCACCGCTGACCTCCACCATACGGGCCAGCGCGACAGTGCCTCCGGCCTGCAGCAGGTCAACCAGGGCGCCGAGGATATCTTTCATGAGCGCTCTCCTATCCCGGATTCGTTGATGGCCTGCCACACTCGTGCCGCGTTCATCGGCAACCGATGCATCCGCACCCCGACGGCATCGCGGATGGCGTTGGCCAGCGCCGGCGCCACCGGGTTGTACGGGGACTCACTCATCGACTTCGCGCCGAGCGGCCCCAGGGTGTCATAGGTATCGGCGAAGTAGACCTCGGTATCGGGCAGATCGACCAGCTGCGGAATGTGGTAATTGCGCAGGGTCGACGTGCTGACGATGCCGTCCTGCACCAGGATCTCTTCGTAGAGCGCCGATCCGATGGCCTGTGCGACACCGCCTTCCACCTGCCCGCGGCATTGCTGCGGATTGATGATCACCCCGGCGTCGGCGGACTGCACCGACTGCAGGATCCGCACGGTGCCGGTGTCCGGCTGCACCCCGACTCGGAATGCCTGGACATTGAAGGCCACCGACCGCGGCGTGCCCTCGTGACGTCCCACCGCCGTCAATGGCTGCGGCGCCGAGCCCGCGATATCGGCCAGCCTCAACAGATCCTCGCCGATCCGCACCCCGTCCGGTCCCAGCACACACCGTGATTCCGGCACGGCCAGCTTCACTGCCGCACACCGGATAATCTTGTCCCGCAACAGTTCTGCCGCTCGGTGCACGGCCAGCCCGGCAACGGTGGTGCCTGCCGACCCGAAGGCCCCGGTGTCGTGGCCCACCTCGTCGGTATCGGCCTGATGAACATCGACCTGAGTCGGTGCGCACCCCAGCACGGCCGCGGCGAGCTGAGCGTGCACGGTGGTGGTGCCGTTGCCGAATTCTGCCGAACCCACAGAGATCCGGTAGCGTCCCCGCGCATCCAGCTCGGCGCGCGCATCGGCCACATGCCCGCGCGGGGGCACGGTCGCAATCATGGCGATGGCCATGCCCTCGCCCACCGTCCAGTCTTCGGGTAGGTCCGACCCGTTGCGTGCCGGGTCGGCCGCGCCCTGCACCAACGCATGTTGCGCCAGGTCCAGGCACTGGTCGAGTCCATAGCTGCCGAATTCCAGGTCGTCCTCCTCCACCTCCCAGCTGACAAAGGGGTCTCCCGGGACGATGGCATTGCGGCGCCGGAACTCGAACGGGTCGATACCGAGTTCGCGGCACAGCTCATCGAGGGCCGACTCGATCCCGAACAGCACCTGCCCCAGGCCGTAGCCGCGGAACGCACCGGACGGAATGTTGTTGGTGTACACCGCCTGCGCATCGACTCTCTTATTCGCACAACGGTATTGGGCCATGGACTCGTTGCAGCCGTGAAACATGACACCCACGCTGTGGTTTCCGTAGGCCCCGGCATCCGAGAGCACGTCCACGGCCAGCGCCGTGAGTACCCCGTCCAGACCGGCCGCGGCGGTCACGTTCACCCGCATGGGGTGGCGGCACGGCGCGATCGTGAACTGGTCGCTGCGGGTCAATTCGTAGACGGCCGGAGCGCCAGTCGCACGCACCGCCAGCAGCACCAAGTCTTCGGTGAGCATCTCTTGTTTGGCGCCGAACCCGCCGCCGACCCGAGGCGCGAACACTCGAACCTGTTCACGGGCAAGGCCGAAGATATGGCAGAGCTCGTCGCGCACCAGAAACGGCACCTGGCTGCTGGTACGCAGAACATAGCGCCCGCGCTCGTCCTGCCACCCCACCGAGCCGTGTGTCTCCAGGTGGACATGCTGCACGCGGGCGGTCTGCCAGCTGCCACGTACCACCGCACCGGACTCCCCCGCGCGGGCCACCGCCGTCTGAACGTCGCCGACCTCACCGTGCACCTCGGCGACAAGATTGCGTGCCGGGTCGGCGATCCTCGCGCTAGCCCCCTTATCTCCGTGCACCCGGTGCACCCCCGGCCGCTGCACCAGCTCGGGATCGAATACCGCTGGCAATAGCTCGTATTCGACCTCGATGCACGCGAGCGCCCGGTGCGCGATGGTCGGCGAGTCCGCGACCACCGCCGCGACGCGCTGCCCCGCGAACCGCAGCACACGGTCGAAGACCAGCGTGTCATCGGGGTCGTCGGTGCGCTCGTGATGGCGCGCGGTGGAGAACGGCACCCCGGGGTCATCGCGGTAACACAGCACCGCGCGCACCCCGGGCAAGGCACCGGCCTTGGCGGTGTCGATGCGAATGATGCGGGCCGACGGGTGCGGACTGCCCAGCACCGCAATATGTCCCACATCGGTGGGCAGCTGGTCCATGGTGTACGGCTCAGTCCCTGTGACCACCCGAGCGGCTGCCGGAGCACTCACAGTGTCCTTCGGTGGCGCGACGCCGCAGATGGCGGCGCGAATGGGCCGGTACCCGGTACACCGGCACAGGTTGCCCTTCATCGCATTGCCCAGATCCTCTGTCTGATCCTCGGTGAGCGTCGCTGCCGTCAACACCATTCCGGCCGTGCAGAATCCGCATTGAAAGCCGGCGTGACCGACGAAACCACGCTGCATGGGATGCAGATCATGTTCATCTCCGAGACCTCGCACGGTGAGGATCTCGGCATCGGTGACCCGATGTGCGGGCACGATGCACGAGTGTTGCGACGCCCCGTCCACCAGCACCGTGCAGGCGCCGCAATCACCCGCGTCGCAACCCTTTTTGACCTCGGTGTGGCCGTGCTCGCGCAGGAAGGTACGCAGGCACTGCCCGGGCCGCGGGCTGGTGTCGATGATCTGGCCGTTGACCTTCACAGGCGCCCTCCGGTCAACTCTTCGGCGACCTCCCGAGCGAGCTGCCCGGTGATCGCCCGCCTCCACTCGGCGGTGCCGTGGGCATCGGTATGGAACTCCGCGCCGGGTATCGACGCCGCGGCCGCGAACACACCGCCCGGATCGGCCGGGACCCGGAGCACGATCGGCCTGCGTGTTCCGGCGGAGACCCCGAGCACAATGTCGTGGCCGTCGAGCCTGCCGGTAACGAGCGCACCCGAGCGGCCCAGCGCCGAATACGCGACCTTACGCAGCACCGCCGGTTGCCTGAGTGCCGCAGCAGGAAAGGTGATGGCGCGCAGCACATCACCGGCGTGCAATACCGTCTTGTTGATATCGGTGACGAATTCGGTGATGGCACAGTGCTCATCGGTGCCGTCGCGGCGCCAGATGAGCAGCTCGGCATCCAGGGCCGCGCACAACGAGATCATCGCTCCCGCGGGCAGACCCAGACAGATGTTGCCGCCGACCGTCGCGGCACGCCAGATCTTGAATGAGGCCAGCAGCGCACGCGCGCACTGCCCAAAAAGGACGGTCGCACGCCAGTCGGGCGGATAGGAGGCATTGATGAGTCGTTCGATACTGCAGGTGGCTGCGATCTGCAGCCCGCTTGCATCGACCACGACATCGGGCCACCGCATGCCGGCCAGGTCCACTAACCGCCGCAACTCCGGCTGCGGCTGGCTCATGAGCCAGGTTCCGCCCGCCAGCACGCCGTCCCGTGCCCCGAGGCCGCTGAGGTCAGCGCGGTCTCGCGGAATCAGCACCGAGTCGATGGTGTGCAGATCCATCAGCGTGCCCTGCCCATCAATCCATGATGCGCCGCCTGCACTGCGGCCGCGATCCGATCGGTGTCGACTGTCAGCATCTCCCCGTCTCTGACGACAGGTCGCCCATTCACCCAAGAGCACCTGATGGGCGGTACCGCACCCAGCATCAGGGCGGCCACCGGATCGTCGATTCCGCTGTGGCCCAGCGTGCGCAGATCCCACAACACCAGGTCGGCGCACTTACCGACCTCGATCGAGCCGATCTCCTCGGCGCGGCCCAGCAGGCGGGCCCCGCCCAGCGTCGCCAGCTCCAGCGCGGTGCGGGTGCTCAGCGCCGTGGGCCCTCCGACAGCGCGTGCCAACAGCAGCGCCTGGTGTGCTTCCCCCAGCAGCCGTCCCGACTCATTGGAGGCCGCGCCGTCCACCCCCAGGCCCACCGGCACCCCGGCCGCCAGCAGCTCGCGAGTCCGGGCGATTCCGGCGCCCAGGCGCCCGTTGGAGGTCGGGCAGTGCGCGATACCGGTGCCCGTGCCGGCCAGCCGGGCAATGGCCGCATCGTCGAAGTGAATACCGTGCGCGAACCACACGTCGGGGCCCAGCCAGCCCAGCTGTTCCATGTAGTCGATGGGGCTACACCCGAACCGCTCGGCGCAATAGTCGGTTTCGTCCTGGGTCTCGGCCAGGTGGGTGTGCATCCGGACACCGCGCTCGCGCGCCAATAACGCTGACTGACGCAACAGCTCGCCGCTCACCGAGAAGGGCGAGCAGGGCGCCAGACCGATGCGCACCATGGAGCCTGGCGCCGGATCATGCCAGCGGGCAATCGCCGCGGCGCTGGCCTCCAGGGCGGTGTCGATCGACTCCACCAGCGCATCCGGCGGCAGTCCACCGGCCGACTGTCCCAGGTCCATCGAGCCCCGGGTCGGGTCGAACCTCAGCCCGACGTGCCCCGCCGCTTCAATCTCGGCCTCCAGAAGATCACCTGCCCCGGAAGGGAACACATAGTGGTGATCGGTGGTGGTGGTACATCCCGACAATGCCAGCCAGCTCAGTGCACCCTGCGCCGCCACGTGCAGATTGTCGGCGTCGATACCCTCCCACACCGGATATAGCGCGGTAAGCCATTGGAAGAGCGTGTGATCGGCGGCGAGTCCGCGGGTGATCCACTGATAGAGGTGGTGGTGGGTATTGACCAATCCCGGGGTGAGCAGACAGCCACGACCGTCGACATGTTCGGCACCCTCTAGTGTCCGCCACGGATTCTGTTCTCCGGCGGGCAATACCGCGGCGATCCGGCTGCCGTCGATGACCACGGTCGCACCGTCGAGCTCACGCCCGTCATGATCGACAGTGGCCGCGAATACGTTCTCGATCAATGTGATTGAGCTCATCGGCGAGACCTACTGCTGCATCTTGGGCTGCGGATATGACACGCAGTGTGCACTATGGTGCGATGCACCCGATTGCGGCCGCCGTCTACCGCGGGCACATCTTCCACATCACCGGCTCCCCCGGCGTGGTGGATGCGGCCGCGCATCTGCAGTCGATACCCGATGGGGCGCTGGCGGTCGGCATCGACGGCGTGATCACCTACTGCGGCACCTACCCGCAACTGCCCCAGGCATACTCCGCGTGGCCCGTGCACGATCATCGCCCCGGTTTCCTGCTGCCCGGTTTCGTGGACACCCATATGCACTTCCCGCAGACCTACTGCACCGATTCCTACGGCGGCGGCCAACTGTTGGAGTGGTTGGAGCACTGCATCTTTCCGGCAGAGGCCCGCTTGGCCGACCCGGTGCTGGCACAGCGCGCTGCCAACGCCTTCAGCCGGCGCCGGATCGCCGCCGGAACCACGGCCGCGATGGTGATGGGCTCGGCCTTCCCTCAGGCCCAGGACGCCTTGTTCACGGCGACCCGCGCGGCGGGCCTGCGGATGGTCAGCGGACGCGGTGTGCAGACCACCGGGCCGGGCAGCGCCACGGCGCTGCTCACCACGACCGAGCATGCAATCCGGCTGTGTGCCGAAGAAATCGACAGCTGGCATGGCGATTCCCTCACGGATGTGGCACTGGTACCCCGCTTCTCGCTGTCCGTCACGCCCGGCGCCCTCGCGGCGCTCGGCGAGCTCTATGACGAAGTGCGGGGTAAGGGCGTCTACTTCCATTCTCATCTCAACGAGAACGCGCGGCCGGGCACCGGCGAGGTGGATGCCACCCTGTCCACATACGGGGTCGGGACCTACCTGGATACCTATGACGGTCATTTTCTGCCCGGCTCGCGCAAGGGCGGCTCGACCCTGCTGGGCCGCCGGAGCATTCTGGCGCATGCCGTGCACTGCCAGGACGCGGAACTGGCCCGCATGGCCGACACCGGAACCTCCATCGCACATTGCCCCACCTCCCAACTGTTCCTGGGCTCCGGGACCATGCCGTGGCGCCGGACCGTCGACAGTGGAGTCAACGTCGCCCTCGGCACCGATGTGGGTGGTGGCGACGAATGGCTGTTGACCCGCGTCCTGAACGACTGTTTCAAAGTCCATATGTCCGAACCGGCTTCGGCCGCGGTGTCCCTGCACCCCGCCGAGCTGCTGTTCACCGCCACACTTGCCGGGGCCCGCGCACTGGACCGCGAGGACACGTTTGGCAATCTGGACCAGGGCAAGGACGCAGACTTCCTGATTATCGATCCACACCGATGGGAACCGTTGGCAGACAATCTCTCCCACGGCATCCGATCCGACGACGAGCAGCTGGCCACCGAGCAGACACTGTTCCGTCTGCTGATGGGGCTGCGGGAACCGGCCATCAGTTCGGTGCACGTGCGCGGGCGCGATATCACCGGCTACCTCGACTGCTAGGTCAGCCAGGACAGGTGCGGGTCCCAGGCCGGCCCGGCATCCGGTGCATCATCACGGGTCACGATTGCCTGGATCAACCCGTACGGGCGGTCATCGGCATGAAAGACCTCGTTGGGGTTCTCCAGCCCGAACGGCGAGAGGTCGTACACAAAGTGATGCTTGTTGGGCGCGGAGAGGCGGACCTCGGCGATCAGCGGGTAGGCCTCCAGGATCGCCTTGCCAATCTCGTACAACGTCTGCTGCAGGGCCAGCGAGTGCACGGTGGCGAAGCGCTCCAGGATGATCTGCTTCACCCCGAGATAGGTCTGGTCCCAGTCGACCTCGGTACCCACGAAACGCCATTTGGCCACCAGCGAGGTGGCCATTACCCGGTCGTTGGTGGGCCGTAGAACCGTGTACTTGTCTTCCAGGAAATCGTGAAACTCCGAGCCCGTCGACTTCAGCACGACCAGATCTTTGAGACCACCGATCACCCAGGTCCGCTGCGCCGCACCCACTCCCTCGACGCTGATCTCCGCGGTGCGCACCTCCTGGCCCTTGCGAACCCAGCTGTGGTCATGCTCACGCCCATCGACAACGACTCTTTCCCAGGCATATTCGTCAATCTCGATGCGCGCACCGGTCACCGGCTCGTACTCGTCCACGAAGTGGTACGCCAGGTCCAGACCGTATTGCTCGATGGTCTCGATGCCCTTCTCCTTGGCGTAGGCGTAGATGGTCTGCTTCTGACTGTCGGTGGGCAGCACCTTGCGCTGATCGCCGTCGGTGTAGGCGGCGGCGAAGTCCCCGCGCAGCGCGCTACCGACGTTGAGGTCCTTGATCTCATGACGCGGAGAGTCCCGGTAGATCCGGACGACTCGGTTCTCGGCCTTGCCGTACTGGTTGCCTCCGAGGACGATTGCCATTGATGCGTTCCTTTCTCAGCTGCCGCGATAGGTCGAGTAGGCGTACGGGCTTAGCAGCAACGGGACATGCAGATGCCCACTACCGTCCGCCTGGAAACTGATGATCACCTCCGGGTAGAAACCGTCGATCCCGTTGTCGGTGAACCAGGTTCCGGTGTCGAACACCAGCCGATACGTACCGGCGGCCAGCACCGTCGCGGCGAGGTCCGCGATCCTTCCGTTGGAATCGGTGGTACCGCTGGCCACCGAAGACCCAGCGGCGTCCAGCAGCGTCACCCGTACGCCCTGTGCCGGCCGCCCGGATACCGCGTCCAAGACATGGGTACTCAACCCCGTCACGATTCACCCTCCGTCTCGAAGTCATCGGCATGCTTACCTGCCGGGCCCAGCATCCGCACCAAGCGGCTGCGGTTGATCTTTCCCAATTCCATTCTCATCACCCGGCGTTCGTTCCGGGGGTCATTCTTGAGCCGCTCCTGCAGGATCGCCAGCAGCTCCCCGGCGGGCCTGCCATTGGCGAACACGAGATACACATAGCCAAATCGCTTCTCGTACTCCGCATTGCATTCCTTGAGCCGTGCCAGCACCGCGGCGTCGGCACCGGCCACGCCGGACTGTTCCTGGCGCGAGGCCGCGTTATCGGGCCGCTCCCCGATCCTCGGATGCCCGTCGAGCGCCTCGTCCAGGTCCGAGTCGGTGAGCTCGGCCAGAATCAGGTCCGCCCTGTTGTACAGCGCCTCCTCATCGCGAAAGGGTCGCCCGGCCGCCACCCGCACCGCCCATATCCGCGAGGTGCAACACTCGTAGAGCCAGTGGATCGCCTGGTTATCGGTGAGCTCGTTGAAGCTTTCGATTCCCCGCCAGTCAACGCGTCGCATGGAAATCCTCGTAACGCCCGAAGCGGGCCGCCGTGATGGGATTGGCGTCCGCCACCAGATCATCGAACCGGTAGTTGGCGATCTTGGCGATCTCGATGAGGGCGAACGACCGCTCGCTGGTCGTCGAATTCTCCATACGGCTCCAGCCGTTGCGCAGCACCCGTTCGTAACGCTCGGTCTCGCGTGCGCAGATCACCAGCGGGAAACCGAAATGTTCGCGATAGGCGTTGGCCAGGCTCACCACATTGTTCAGCTCACCCTCATCGAGGGTCTGCAAGATGGTGTGGTCGACGGCCGCCATCTCCCCAGCTTCGTCCTCGGCGCCCAGATCGGGGAACGATCTGATGAGTTCGAGCTGCTGCTCGTCGCTGCCGGTGAGCATCGCCTCCTGGAACGCGCTGCGCAGATCGTGCGCGTCGGCAAAGGGCCGCTGCTGGTAGGCGCGGTCCACCACCCAGTGCACGTCCTGGACCAGGCTGCCGAACGTGTGCCGAAATTCGTCGAGGGTCATCTCATTGACCTGCGCGAGTCGAATGGCGCCTCCCCCCGCCACCGCCACGCCACGGCTGCCGGTGTGGAAGAACAGCAGGTTCAACACGATCGCGGTGATGGCGCCCATGGTGATGCCGGTACTGAACGGGATCTGCAGCAGCCCCGGTACCGCCTGGTCGATTCCCGGCAGCGCGGGAACCGCAATACCGCGCCCGTGGTCCAGGACAGTTGAGGGGCCTGAGGACTGCGAGAACTGCACGTACATCCCCATCGCCAGCGAGGTGCTGGCGATGATCAGGTTGCGGTGATCATTGAAGTCGACCTTGCCGAGTGTCTGGATGCCGACCACGGCCACCGTCGCGAACAAGGTCATCGCGGCCCCGCCCAGTACCGGGGCCGGGATCGACTCGACGATCTTTGCGGTCTTGGGCAGCACACCCAACACCATCATGATCACCCCGGCGGTCGCTACCACCCAACGACTCTTGACCCCGGTGAGGCGCACCAGTCCGACGTTCTCCGAGAACGCCGTATACGGGAAGGAGTTGAAGGTGCCGCCGATCATGGTGGCTATGCCGTCGGCGCGGACCGTGGCGGCGATATCCGCCCCGCGCACCCGCTTGCCGACGATCTCGGCGGTCGCGAAGACCGCGCCGGTGGATTCGACGGCGGTCACCAGCAGCACCACGATCAGCGACACCACCGCAATGACATCGAAGCGCGGGGCGCCGAACGCGAACGGCGAGGTGAACCCGACCCAGCCCGCCTCACCCACCCGCGTGAAATCGGTGTCACCGGCGAGCCAGGCGATAGCGGTACCGGCAACCAGACCCAGCAGCACCGCGATGGTGCTCCAGAAGCCTCGGAAAAACCTCTGCATCAACACGATCAGCACGATGGTGCCCACCGCGTACATGAGCCAGCGCCCGTTTCCCGGATCGTGCGCGGCCACCGGGCTGTGCGGGTTGCGGACGGCGTCACCGATACCGACCGGCAGCAGCGATACCCCGATGATGGTGATGACCGAGCCGGTCACGATCGGCGGGAAGAAACGGATCAGGCGGGCGAAGAACGGCGCGATGAGAAAGGTAAATGCGCCCGCCGCGATGACGGCGCCGTAAACGGTGAGCAGTCCCACCCTGCCGCCGCCGTGGTCGTTGGCAATCTTGATCACCGGCGCCAGGGTCGCGAAGGTGACCCCTTGCAGCAGCGGCAGCCGCACACCGATCTTCCAGAACCCGACCGCTTGCAGGATCGAGGCAATACCGCAGGTGAACAGGTCTGCGGTGATCAACATGGTCAGCGCCTCGGCGTCCAGGTTGATGGCGCGCGCGATGAGCAGCGGCACCAGTACCGCGCCGGCGTAGAACGCAATCACATGCTGGATCCCCAAAGTAACGAGCTTGCCCGGCGAGGGCACCTCGTCGACGGGATGGACTCTCCTCATCGCAGAACCTCCCTGCCTCAGCGCGTCCGTGCCTACCTGCCGACCGCGGAAGCGACGCTAGATCGAACGTGTTGCGGCCAGGTTGCCGGGTGTCTATATCTTCCCGGCGGGTCAGCACGCTACGTCTCGGCGATTACATCCAATTGTCCTGCGGCAGCGACTATCACCGACTCCAAGCGGTCATGATGGGTGGTCGCGACGGCCAACAGCCCCTCGGTATCGCGCCTTGCCACCGCTGTGATCATCGCCTCATGATCGGCGTGTAGCTGCAGCTGATCCGATGCGGAAACCGTCCGCATCACCTGGAACGGCTCGGTCAGATTCCAGGTGGCCTCGAACATGTGCAGCAGGCGGTGCATGCCGCAGGGAACCACCAAGGCGCGGTGAAAACGCCGGGAATGCAGATGAAAAGCACGCGCGTCGCCGTCGATGGTGGCCTGTTGCAGCAGCTCATGTTCGGCCAGCGCGCGATCCAGATCCGCGGGCGTTGCGAGCGCCGCAGCCTGTGCGAGCGCGGCACGCTCGAGAACACCTCGGGTGAAGTAGATCTCACGAAGCTCCGGCAGCGTGAGCTGAGCTACCCGGTAGCCCCCATTGGCCCGATGGTTGACAAGCCCTTCGGCGACAAGAGTCTTGAGCGCTTCCCGGACCGGGATGGGGCTGATTTGATAGGTGTCGGCCACCTCACTGATGGGGATCATGGAACCCGGCGGCGCAGCACCCTCGAGGATGGCCCGCCGCAATCCGTCGAGCACACTCGTCTGGTCATGCCCGGACCGGTTGGCACGCAGCTCGTTGATCAGCCTCCGGTAGCGGAACGTACGTGACATTCGCCCTCCATCGCCGTCTGCCGAAACCCGATCTTGTCAGTGGTCGCGCCCGGCCGCCATCGCTGGCGACACAGAGTTAACGCGAACGTTTCATGGCGCGGCACCCGCGACCACACCGCGCCACACACCCGCCGCGGCCGACGTACCCTGTCGGCCATGCGCATACGCGTCATCAACCCCAACACCACCGAGGCCATGACGAAGGCCATCGAAGCGGCAGCGCAATCAGCGGCCTGGCCGGGAACCAGCATCACCGCGGTCAACCCGGAGATGGGGCCGGCCTCGATCGAGAGCCACTACGACGAGGCGTTGAGTGTGCCCGGTATGCTGGCCGAAATCCATCGCGCCGAATCCGAAGGTGCCGAAGGGTATGTGCTCGCATGCTTCGGCGATCCTGGCCTCGACGCCGCCCGGGAACTGGCCACCGGTCCGGTAGTCGGTATCGCCGAGGCCGCCATGCATATGGCCAGTCACCTCGGCAGGGGGTTCAGCGTGGTCACCACATTGGAACGCACCACCGGCCGCGCCTGGGATCTGGCCGAACGCTATGGGATGTCGCGCTTCTGCCGTGGCGTGCACGGTTGCGATATCGCGGTATTGGACCTGGAAACGCACCCCAAAACCAAGGACATTCTCATCGAGCACTGCCGACGCGCGGCCCGCGATGACGGCAGCGACGTGATCGTGCTGGGGTGTGCGGGAATGGCCGGGCTGTGCCGGGACATCTCCTCCGAGATCGGACTACCGGTGATCGATGGAGTGGCGGCCGCGGTGAATCTGGTGCAGTCGCTGGTAGCCATGGGCCTACGCAAGTCCGGACGCGGCGAGTTCGCCACACCCCCGATCAAACCCTATGCCGGACTGATGGACTCGTTCGGTTCAGTATCTGCGGGGTGAACCCGACGCCAATGGTCGGCGATGTCGATGCGTTTGGCGATCCACACCCCGTCATGGGCTTGCACATGATCGAGGAACCGCTCGAGGGCGACTGTCCTTGCCGGCCGGCCCACGAGCCGACAGTGCAGGCCCACCGACAGCATTTTCGGGCTGCCCGCTTCCCCCTCGGCGTACAGGCAGTCGAAAGCATCCCGCAGGTGCGTGAAAAATTCTTCGCCGCTGGGGAATCCGGCCGGTGAGGCGAACCGCATGTCGTTCGTGTCGAGGGTGTAGGGCACGATCAAGTGAGCGGCCGCACCGCCATGTGCAGGTACCCGCACCCAGTACGGCAGATCGTCGGCGTAGGAGTCAGAGTCATAGGCGAATCCCCCGTGCTCGACCACCAGTTGCCGAGTCTGTGGCGAGTCGCGGCCGGTGTACCAACCCAACGGGGCGGCGCCGGTGAGATCCCGCAGAATCTGGACCGCCTGCGCCATGTGCTCTCGCTCGACATCCGGAGATACCAGCTGGTAGGACTGCCACCGCAGCCCATGGCAGGCGATTTCGTGCCCGAGCTCGCCGAACGCCGCCACCGCCTCCGGGTTGCATTGCAACGCCCGCGCCACGGCGAAGATTGTCAGCGGCAGGCCGCGGCGCTCGAACACGCGCAGGACCCGCCAGAGCCCGGCGCGTGACCCGTATTCGTACAGCGATTCCATGCTCATGTGCCGGTTCGTGAACGGTTCGGCCGGGACAATCTCCGAGAGAAATGTCTCCGAGGCGGCCGATCCGTCCAGGACGTTGTTCTCCGCGCCCTCTTCGTAATTGAGCACGAACTGCACCGCGATCCGGGCCTCACCGGGCCACCGCGGGTGCGGTGGCGTGCGCCCGTAACCCACCATGTCGCGGGGCGTCACCTGTCCAGCCTCGTTAGGAGCCATCGTGGGCACGATAGTAGGCCGCCCGGTTTACCGCACCGAATCACGTTCCGGTGGAGGAATTCTGACCAGGGAAAATATTGTTTCTGCGCAACACAATGGCAACACCGGCCACTTAGTTTCGGGTGTCACCAGCCATTCCCGGCTGGTCGACAATTCGCAGGAGGTTGTGTGACCGGCGCACTCACGGCTGATGCCATCGCCCCGGCCGGCGGGCACAGCGCCGCCGGGGACAGCGTGATCAAACCCGGCTATGACCCGGCATTGACCAACGGCGATCTGGCGCCGCTGCGGACACAGAATTGGACCAGCTACAACATCTTCGCGTTCTGGATGTCCGATGTGCACAGTGTCGGCGGCTACGTCTTCGCGGGAAGCCTTTTCGCGCTGGGAATCTCAGCATCGCAAGTGCTGCTCGCGCTGGTGGTCGGCATCGCGGCGGTGTACTGGCTGTGCAACCTGGTGGCGCGTCCTTCCCAGCAGGCAGGCGTGCCCTACCCGGTGACCGCCCGAATCGCCTTCGGAGTGCGGGGCGCCAATCTTCCCGCGGTGATCCGCGGCCTCATCGCCGTCGCCTGGTATGGCATCCAAACATATTTAGCTTCAACGGCATTCGCACTGCTGGCGGTGAAGTTCCAGCCCTCCCTGGGCCGCTATGGCAATGTCGACGACTACGGCTTTCTCGGTCTATCGTTACTCGGCTGGGCAGGCTTCCTGCTGATGTGGGTCTTGCAGGCCGCCGTCTTCTGGAACGGCATGGAGGCGATTCGTAAGTTCATCGACTTCTGTGGGCCCGCGGTATACGCGGTGATGCTGGCACTTGCGCTCTATCTCGTCGTCGCGGCCGGCTGGCAGAACGTGCATTTCGGCCTGGCGTCGGGTCCACCGAAAACCGGGTTCGCCGCGGCGGCGACAGTGCTGAGTGCGATCGCACTGGTGGTGTCGTACTTCTCGGGGCCCATGCTCAACTTCGGCGATTTCTCGCGGTACGGGCGCAGCTTCGAGGAGGTCAAGCGCGGCAACTTCTTGGGACTGCCGTTGAACTTCCTGTTCTTCGCGGTGTTGGCGGTGTGCACGGTGTCGGCGGGGGCAACGGTCATCGGCCGCGGCGAGGACGGCGCGATCATCACCGACCCGGTGCTGATCGTGGACAAAATCGACAACACCACCGCGGCAGTATTGGGTGTACTCACCTTCGCGATCGCCACCATCGGTATCAACATCGTGGCCAATTTCGTCTCGCCCGCTTTCGATTTCTCCAACCTGTCGCCCACGCGGATCAGCTGGCGTGCCGGCGGGATGATCGCGGCGGTCGGATCGATCCTCATCACGCCGTGGAATCTCTACAACAACCCGGACACCATCCACTACACACTCGACACGCTCGGCGCTGTCATCGGCCCGCTCTTCGGAGTCCTCATCGCCGACTTCTATCTCGTGCGGGGCCGCACGATCATCGTGGACGATCTGTTCACGCTGTCCCCATCGGGGGCGTACTACTACCGAGGTGGCATCAATCCGGTCGCGGTGACCGCGACAGTGGTCGGTGCCGTGCTGGCCATTGCGACGGTGATCTGGGGCAGCGCGTACCTGGCGAGCTTCACCTGGTTCGTGGGCGCGGGAATCGGCTTCGGCATCTACCTGCTGGGCATGCGGCACCTTCCGGCGCACGTGATCTATGGCTGATAGTCCTGGTCGGCGCCGTCACCCAGGTGATCGCACGGCACCTCGATCACATCGGCGCGGGCGGTCAGGTACGGCCCGGCTCCGCGGTCGCCTGCCAGTGCACCCAGCACCGGGCCGAAATGCTCCGCACCGATGTACACCGGATGCCCGGGACGACCCGCGAAGGTCGCGCGGGCCAGTGCCGAACGCCGGTGCTCGCTTGCGTGCAGCACCGCGCGTACCACCTCCGGGCCGACGGACGGCAGGTCGACCAGATGGATGAGGACCCCCGCCACATCCGTCCGCGCCCGCAGCAGTTCCAGCACCGCCCGCACCGATTCCGATGCACCACCCTGCCACCGAGAAACGTCGATACCCCGTGCAGGAAAAGGTATCTCGGCGTGCGCGGCACCCTGCGTCACGTAGATCTCGCCGCAGCCCCCGCCGTCCAGCGCCGCCACCGCCAGCGCGAGCCAGCGCCCTTCCTCGGCAAGGATTTTCGGTATGCCGTAGCGGGTGCCGGCTCCCGCCGCGAGTACCGCGCCGGCAACGACATCCGCCGTGGCATCGGGCGCGGCGAAGCTCATAGTCCTATCGAACCCCATGACCGCCATCCGCGTAATACGCGCTGCATCCCGCGTTCACATTCGTTAAACAGGCCCTCGTTACGGTCGCGGCCATGACGGCCGCGATCGAGGTACCCGCCAGCGAGATGGTGCGTTTAGCGAACAAGCCGCCCTGGTACCGGTCACTGTTCGTGCAGCTGGTGGTGGCCATCGTCGCCGGTGTGCTCATCGGCTGGCAGTGGCCCGGGCTCGGTGCCGACCTGCGCCCGTTAGCGGATGGCTTCATCAAGCTGATCAAGATGCTCATCGCGCCGATCATCTTCTGCACGGTGGTACTCGGGATCGCCCACGTCGGAGATCTCAAGTCCGTCGGCCGGATCGGCGTCAAGGCCCTCATCTACTTCGAGGCCGTCACCACATTCGCGCTGTTGTTCGGCCTACTCATCGGGAACCTCGCCAAGCCTGGGGCCGGTTTCCACATCGACGCCGGAACGCTGGCGACGGGGGCAGATGCCATCGCGAAGAAGACCAACAATGGCGAGCTGCCACACACCGTCGAGTTCCTGCTCGGCATCATCCCCTCTTCCATCGTCTCGGCCTTCGCCGAGAACGCCTTGTTGCAGGTGCTGTTCTTCGCGGTACTTTTCGGCCTGGCGCTGGCCAAGTTCGGCGAGTCGGGGCCACCGGTGGTGCTGGAGTTCATCGAGCACCTCAGTCACATCTTCTTCACCATCATCGGGTGGATCATGCGGCTGGCACCGCTGGGAGCGCTCGGGGCGATGGCCTACATCGTGGGCCAGTACGGAATCGGTTCGCTCGGCAGTTACGGCAAGCTCATTGCCGCCTGCTACGTGGCCGCGCTGCTGTTCATCGGGGTGTTGGCGGTGATCGCCCGGCTCTTCGCGGGGGTGAACCTGTGGAGGTTCGTCGTCTACATCAAGGACGAGTTGTTCCTGGCCCTCGGCACGGCCTCCACCGAAGTGGTATTGCCGCGCATCATGACCAAGCTGAATCACGCGGGGTGCTCCAAGACGACCACGGGACTGGTCATCCCCACCGGGTACTCCTTCAATCTCGACGGAGCCACCCTGTACCTGTCGATCTGCGTGCTGTTCCTCGCGCAGGCGCTGGAAGTCGACCTCAGCATCGGCGAACAGATCACCGCCGTGCTGGTGCTGATGCTCACTTCCAAGGGCATGGCAGGCGTGCCGGGTTCGTCGTTCCTGGCGCTCTCGGCGACGGTGGCGGCCATAGGCCACGGCGCGATTCCGGTGGCGGCCGTCGCCCTGCTGCTGGGCGCCGATCGGATCATGGACTCGATGCGGGTATCGGTGAACCTGCTGGGCAATTGCGTCGCGACGATGGTGGTGGCCAACTGGGAGGGCCAGCTCGACAAGGGCCGCATGCGCAAGGTTCTCGCTGGTGAACAGGTCGCCGCCGACCCGGACGAAGAACCCGTCGCTGTGCACCGCTGAGCGCTGCACAAACGAGTCTGCGAGCATGGGACCCGTGTCAAAGGCATCCACGTCCCACCCGTCAGATGCCGATAGCCCCGGCTGGCTGGCTCCCATCGCGGAACTGTTGGCGGCCGCCGACGCCGACCTGGCCTGCGCCTATCCCGATGACCGCGGCGAACCGCAACCGATCCACACCGCCTACGTCAGTGCGGCGCTGGCCGACGTCCAGATGCCCGAGCAGTGGGGTGCTTGCGCACTTGAGCTCGCCACACGCCATGAGCAGGTGCTCACGGCGCTCGATACACAGGGCGTCCTGCCCCGTGTCAGGGACCGGCTGGCCATCGCCCCCATCCAGGACCTGCGGCTCGATTTCGAGGACGGTTACGGCTGGCGCGCAGATAGCACCGAGGACGCCGACGCACGCAAGGCGGGGCGCACCTTGCGTGCGCTGTCTGTGGCCGCCAATCCCCCTACGGCACTGGGCATTCGGATCAAAGGACTCACCTCGGTGCACCTGCGGCGCAGTGTGCGCACCCTGGAACTGGTGCTCGACGGGGCATCGGGGGTGCCGCGGGGATTCGTGACGACCATCCCGAAGTTCCGCGTGCTTACCCAGGTCGAGGCTGCGCTCCAGCTGTTCGACGAGCTCGAGCGGGTGCACGGACTACCCAGCGGGTCACTGCGTTTCGAGCTCCAGATCGAGAGCCCCCAGGCGGTACTGGGCGCCGACGGCACCGCCACCCTGGCCAAGGCGATCCACCTGGCGCAAGGACGCCTCGTCGCATTGCATTACGGGACCTACGACTACAGCGCGGCCTGCGGGATAGCCGCCGCGCACCAGTCGCTGGAACACCCTGTCGCAGACCACGCCAAATCGGTGATGTTGGCCGCGGCGGCCCAGACCGGTGTGTGGGTGTGCGACGGCTCCACGCAGGTGATGCCGGATGGCTCCTCCGAACAGCAGGCCGCCGCGATCACCAGGCACCACCGGCTGGTCACTCGTGCCCTCGAACGCGGCTACTGGCAAGGCTGGGACATGCATCCCGGGCACTTGATCACCCGGTGGCTGGCGACCTATGAATTCCACCAGCGCGCACTGGCCACCGCCGGACCGCGCATCGATGCCTACCTACGGCGACAGGGCGGTGCAATCGTGGACGAACCGGCCACGGCACAGGCCCTTGCCACCGGAGTACTGCGCGGTCTGGACTGCGGCGCCTACTCGCCCGACGACGTGGTCGCCGTCGCCCCTGGATGCGACCGCGCGGTACTGGACCAACTCGTGCAACGCACCACAACAGGAGATACCGACCAGCAATGACCAGCAATACACCCGCGGGGCTGCCCGATTTCACGATGCTGCCCGACTTGGCACTGAGATCCCTGGGCGGAGCGGTGATCTGGGCCAACGATGATCTGTTCGCCGAGAAGGAGAACCTGATCAAACCCGGACCCGCGGACTACCGGCCCGCGACCTTCGGGCACAAGGGGCAGGTGTACGACGGATGGGAGACCCGGCGCAGGCATGACCCAGTGGGCGAGCCCGGCCACGACGCCGCCATCGTCCGGCTGGGCGTCCCCGGTGTGATCGCGGGCATCGTCGTCGATACCGCGTGGTTCAAGGGCAACTACCCGCCGGAAATCTCGGTCGATGCCGCGCAGATCGACGGATATCCGTCGGCGGACAACATCGCCCGAGATACTGCCTGGCACAACATCATCGGGCGCACCAAGGTGTACGGCGACACCCGCAACGTGTTCGACGTTCACTCGACACAGCGGTGGACACACGTGCGGCTGACCATGCACCCCGACGGCGGGGTCGCACGGTTGCGCGTGCACGGCCATGGCCGGCCCGACGCGCGATTCCTTGACGCCGGGCAGTTCGACCTGGCCGCCATCGAGAACGGCGGCCTGGTGACCGATTGCTCCAACCGGTTCTACAGCTCACCCCAGAATCTGCTGTTCCCCGGCGTCGCGCGGGTGATGGGCGACGGATGGGAGACCGCCCGCCGCCGGGATGGTGCCAACGACTGGGTGCAGGTGCGGCTCGCCGGCGAAGGAGTGCTCCAGCTGGCCGAGATCGACACGTCGTACTTCGTGGGCAACAGTCCCGGCGCGGCGGCGTTGCAGGGCTTGAGCGCCCAGGGCGACTGGGTTCCGCTGCTGCCACGCACCCCGCTGCAGCCCGACACCCGGCACCGTTTCCTGTTGGAGAGTCCGCAGCCCGTCACCGACGTGCGCCTGGACATCTACCCGGACGGTGGCCTGGCACGCCTACGCCTCTTTGGTGACCTCACGACGGCTGGGCGCGCCTCGCTCCAGCGCACCTGACCAGTCCGCGCCGCACGCGCCATATCGGAGGTCAATAGACTCCTTCGACGTGACCGAACACGAGAAGACGGATTCCGCACCCACCAAGGACGTGGGGGCCGTACTCGATGTGGAGGGCTCCGGCGTGCAACCCCCGGTGTCCGACCGGATACGCAGGGCTTTCTGGTGGTTGGAGCGCTTCGCACCGGCCATCGGATCCCGCTGGGCGGTCGAGCTGTGGTGCACCCCGCCGGTCATCGAGTCGAGTCTGCGCATGCCGCCCGGTGTGCCACCCGGCGAGCCGCTGGAGGCCCATTGGGACGGGCACCGTATTGCGGGTGAGTCATGGGGCGAGGGGCCGACGGTCTACCTGGTCCACGGCTGGGGCGGGCAGCGCACGCACCTCGGGATCTTCATCAAGCCTCTGCTGCAGGCCGGTTACCGCGTCATCGCCTTCGACCTGCCCAGCCATAGCGAGTCCGCTGGCGGTGCGCTCGCCCCGGGGCGCACCACGCTTATCGAGTGCGCGCACGCGGTGGCGGCCGTCATCAAGGAGCACGGGCCCGCCCACGCGGTGGTCGCCCATTCACTGGGGGCCAACGCGACCACCTTCGCGGCCTCCTATGGCGCATCGGTGGGCCGCTTGGTGTACCTGGCACCGATGGGCGATTTCCCCCTCTACCTGGACCTCTTCGCTGCACGCCATGGCTTCGGCAAGCGGATACGCGCCGGACTGCAGCGCCAGCTCGAGCGCCGCATCGAGATGACGCTGCCCGAAACCGAGTTGGTCCGCGTCGCTGCGACCGCCGGGCATCCTCCGCTGCTGCTGATCCACGACCCCGACGACCCGGACACGCCGTACGCGTCAAGCGAGCGTCTGGCGCAGACATGGCCCGGTGCACGTTTCATCGCGACGAAGGGACTCGGTCGCCTGGCGCACTTCCGAATCCTGCGGCACCGCCCCGCGATCAACGCCGGTCTCGAGTTCATCGGTCCTGCGGCCGAACAGCAGACAGCCGACGCCTAGAGCAGACCGAGCAGCTCCATATCGGTGACGTACTTGACGATGTTCGCCGCCGAGACCTGAGGGATGTCTCTGTCGGGGCCAATCTTGGCTTCCTGCACCGCTGCGCGGAAGCGATCGGCCGGGGCGAAGGCTCCGACTGTCGGCACGATCGGACTCACCCGGTCGGGGTCCTGCACCAGCGTCAGATACATCTGCAGCACCGAATTTCGCCGATGCTTGTCCGGCAGCGCCTGCAGGCTTGTCCCGAACCGTTGCAACCAATCCTTGAAGTCGTCGATCCGCTCGATCGAGTACCCGGCATCGACCAACCAGTCGACGTACTCGTCGAGACCGATGCCGTCATCGTGAGGATTCATCACGTGATAGGTCTGGAACCCGTCCACCACTTGAACACCCAAGGTGGTGATCGCCTCGGCGACGAATTCCACTGGCAGCCCATCGAAGTGCGCACGCCTCCGATTGCCGTCGGCGTCCAGGCGGTAGAACGACTTGGGTGCCAGTCCGGTGGTCACAATGCTCAGAATCATCTTGCTGAACACATCCGACGAGTTCAGCTGACCCGCATAGGTGGTGTCGGCCAGGATCATGTCGCAGCGGAAGACGCCGATCGGCAGCCCACACAGATCATGGGCCTCTCGTAGCAGCACCTCCCCTGCCCACTTGCTACTGCCGTAGCCGTTGGCGTAGGAGTCCTTGATGGCACGCGTGGCACAGATCTCGCGGATATCGGCGTCCTCGGTGAAGGCAACCTTTTTGATCGGGTCACCCACATTGGCCGTCGACACGAAGGTGAACATCTTCAGCTTCGTGGTGAGTGCCAGCCGGATCAGTTCCGCGGTGCCCGCCACATTTGGTCCGAACAGCTCGCCGTAGGACAGCGCGCCGCTGACGACGGCCGCCGAATCGACGATCACGTCGACGGTATCGGCCAGCCGCTGCCAGGTCTCTCCGGTCAAACCGAGATCTGCTTCACCCTTGTCACCGGCGACGACCTCCAAGTGGTCCTCGGCCAGTTCCTGGAAGTGCCGCAACAATTCCGGGTCGCCACTATCGAAAATCTGTTCCAGCCTGCTCCGGGCCTCATCGTCAGATGCGGCCCGTACCAAGCAGATCAGCTTGCCGTCGAGCAGTTCCAGCTTTTCGAGCCATTGCAGCACCAGGTATCGCCCGAGGAAGCCGGTCGCTCCGGTCAGCAGCACGGTGCGTGCTTCCCCGCTGGGCTTCGGCAGTGCCTTTGCAAGGCTGAGGGTTTCCGCCTGGATGAACTTGTCCAGCGTCAGGTCAGCCGCGCGTACCTCTGCAACCCCGGAACCGTGTACGGCCACATAGCGCGGGTCGCTGGCATGCTTGTCCAGCTGGCCGCTCAGGCTGCTCACCGTGGGGGCGTCGAAGAGAGCACGCACGGTTAGGTGCGTGTTCATCGATTTGTTGATGGCGGCGATCAGGCGCATAGCCGACAGGGAGTCGCCGCCCAGATCGAAGAACGAGTCGTCGACCCCCACGCGCTCCAGGCCGAGCACGTCCGCGTAAAGACCGGCCAGTGTCTCCTCGACAGGGTTCGACGGTGCGCGGTACTGGGTTTCCTGATACTGCGGCTCCGGAAGCGCACGGGTGTCGAGTTTCCCGTTGACCGTCAACGGCAAAACGTCGATGACCACCACGGCCGCGGGAACCATGTAGGCCGGTATCCGCTCGGCCAGCTCCGCGCGCGCCTTGGCCGGCTCGATGGCCCCGGTGACGTACCCGACCAAGCGTTTATCGCCCGGACGATCCTCACGCACGATCACCACCGCTTGCTCGACGCCGTCGAGATCAGCCAGTGCCGTTTGGATTTCGCCGAGTTCGATGCGATAGCCGCGGATCTTGACCTGATCATCGGCGCGCCCCATGTATTCGAGCTGCCCGGCCCTGTCTCCTCTACCCCACCGCACCAAATCCCCTGTGCGATACATACGGAGTCCTTCTTGTCCCGGGGCAACGAAAGGGCATGCCACAAACCGCGATGCCGTCAGCCCCGATCGATGCAGATAACCGGCCCCAAGCCCGTGGCCCGCGATGTATAGCTCACCGACCACACCTACCGGAACCCGCCGCATCCAGGAGTCCAGCACGAACAGCGCCGCCCCTGCCACCGGAACACCAATCGCGGGCGTTCCCGAACCAGCGGCCAGCGGCGGACTCACGGTCACGCAGAGTGTGGACTCGGTGGGACCGTAGGCGTTGACCATCAATCGTCCCGGCGCCCAGCGATCCACCATCTCCGCCGAGCATGCCTCGGCGGCTACCACCAGGGCCATGCCCTCCAGCGCTTCCGGCGACAGCGCGGCCGCCGCGGAAGGTGTCTGGTGCAAGACCGTGACGCCCTCAGAGACGAGGAATTCCTGGAAGTCTTCCGGGACCAACGATTCGGGTACCACCACGAGGCTGCCGCCGTGCAGCAGCGGACCCCAGATCTCTTCCACCGAGGCATCAAAGGCGTATGAGTACCACTGGGACCACACCTGCCCTGGTCCCGACGGCACCCCGAGGTGCTCATACCCCAGCACTTGCGTCACGTTGTGGTGAGTTGTCGCCACTCCCTTGGGAATACCGGTGGTACCCGAGGTGTACACGATGTGCGCGATATCGTCGGCGGCCGGCCCCGCCAAGGCGGTGCCGGGCTGGGTGCTCACCCCTGGATCACTGATATCGATGATCGGCAACGTGTACCCGTCCAGCCTCGAACGCAGTGCCGCACTGGTAATCGCGGCGATCGGACCGGCATCGGTGATCATGAATTCGATGCGTGCATCGGGAACCGCCGGAGCGATCGGCAGATATGCCGCACCACTCTTGAGCACAGCCAGTATTGCGCAAATCGCCTCGCCGCGGCGTTCCGACAACAACGCCACGCACTGTCCCGGCCCCGCTCCGTACTCAATCAGCAGGTGCGCCAAACGATTGGACTCCGCATCGAGCTCGCCGTAGGTCCACGAACGCTCCCCACATCTCATCGCTATCGCGTCTGGATGGGAAACAACCTGCGCCGCAAACAATTCCGGTATCGACGTCGCTGTTACGGGCGTGGACAACACCGCGCGGTTCCCCAGCTGGTCCAACAGATCACTCTCGGCGGCGTCGAGTACGTCTACCGCCGACAACCGCTGCGACGGATTGGCCGCAACCGCCTCGAGTACCCGCTGCAGCCGTGCAATCAACGACTCGACACTCGCGAGATCGAATACATCGGTGCGGAACTCCACCGCACCCCCGAGCCCGGCGAGCTCACCGGCCTGAGTGAAGCGCTCACCCAGGGAGAACGTCAGGTCCATGCGGGCGGTGTTGGTGTGCACGGGTATCTGGGTGATCCGCAGATCGCCCAGCCCTAGTCCGTCGGCATCCTGTCCGGGAAGGTTCTGCCAGGTCAGTCCAACCTGAACCAGCGGATGGCTACTCCGGGATCGGATGGGGTTGAGCCTCTCCACGAGCACCTCGAAGGGCACGTCCTGGTGTTCGAGCGCTTCCAGGCTGCGGGTCCGAACCTGCGCCAGCAGATCCGCGAAGGTGGGATCGCCACCGGCATCGACGCGCAGCACCAAGGTATTGACGAAGAAGCCCACCAGCTCGTCGAGAGCAGGCTCGTCACGGCCGGCGACCGCGAACCCCACCGCCACATCGGACGTGGCGGTGATCTTCGAGAGCAGCACGGTCAGCGCCGCCTGGATCACCATGAAGCTGGTCGCCCCGTGTTCACGTGCCAGCGCACGCACTGCGTGTTGCAGCTGCTCCGGCCATTCCAGATCCACACTGGCACCGCGATAGTCGGCAACCGCCGGATAGGGCCGGTCGGTCGGCAGCGCGAGATGTTCGGGCATCCCGGCGAGCGCATCATGCCAGTAGGCGACCTGGGTGGCGATGGCGCTCTCGCTGTCTTCGAGGTCGCCGAGCTGATCACGTTGCCACAGTGTGTAATCGGCATACTGCACCGGCAGCGGTGCCCAATCGGGCGCATGCCCCCCGGACCGGCTGGCATAGGCCACCGTCAGGTCACGCATGAGTGGAGCCACCGACCAGCCGTCGGCGGCGATGTGATGCACTGTGGCCACGAGGACGTGCTCGTCACCGGACACCGTGAAGAGCTTTGCGTGCATGGGGATCTCGGCCGCCAGGTCAAAGGTGTGGCGCGCCGCGACGCCTATCGCCTCGTCAAGTTGTGCGGGCGACCATGCGGTGGCATCGACCACCTCCCAGCCGAACTCCGCACTATCGGGTGCCAGCACCAGCTGATACGGCACACCTTCCTCGTCGCGGAACACCGTGCGCAACGACTCGTGGCGACTCACCACATCGGACAATGCCCCACCCAGTGCATCCAGGTCGAGCTGCCCACTCAGCCGCAGCGCGACCGCCATGTTGTACACCGGTGAGGCACCGTGCAATTGGTCCAGGAACCACAACCGTCGCTGCGAGAACGACAGCGGGATCACGTCGGGCCGTGCGACGGGCACCAACGGTGCGCGCCCGCCCGAATCCGTCCGCAGCCCCGGAGCCAACTGGGCGATCGTGGGGGTGTCGAAGAGCGCGCGCACGGTCAGATGCGTGTTCATCGATTTGTTGACGGCCGCGATCAAGCGCATGGCAGACAGCGAATCGCCGCCCAGATCGAAGAACGAGTCGTCGACGCCCACACGTTCCAGACCGAGTACGTGCGCATAGATATCGGCCAGGATCTCTTCGACCGCGTTCGACGGGGCACGATACTGAGTTTCCTGGTACTGCGGCACCGGCAAGGCACGCGTGTCGAGCTTTCCGTTGACCGTCAACGGCAGGGCACCCACCACCACGACCGCGGCCGGCACCATATACGGCGGTAGCCGCTCGCCCAGCGTCACACGCACACCGGCTGTATCGACTCCCCCGGCCAGCTCCGCTTCGGGCGACTGCGTGATGTAGCCGACCAAGCGCTTATCGCCCGGTCGGTCCTCACGCACGATCACCACCGCCTGCTCGACCCCGACCACGTCGGCAAGGGCGGCCTGGATCTCGCCGAGCTCGATGCGATACCCGCGAATCTTGACCTGCTCATCGGCGCGGCCCAAGTACTGCAAGTTCCCGTCAGCACGCCAGCGCACCAAATCCCCTGTGCGATACATACGCTCGCCCGGGGAACCAAATGGGCAGGCCACGAAACGTGACGCGGTCAATGAGGATCGGCTCACATATCCGAGCCCCAGCCCGAGCCCGGCCACATACAGCTCACCGACCACTCCGACCGGCACCGGCCGCAGCCAGGCATCGAGCACGAACAGCGCGGCACCCGGTACCGGCCCACCGATCGTCGGAGTCCCCGAACCCGCGGCCAACGGCTTACTGACCGTGACGCACATCGTAGTTTCAGTGGGCCCGTAGGCGTTCGTCATCACTCGCCCGGGCGCCCACCGGTCCACCAGCTCCGCCGAGCATGCCTCGGCCGCCACCACCAGCGCCACCGACTGCAGCGCCTCCACGGACAGTGCCGACACGGCCGACGGAGTCTGGTGCAACACCGTGACATGTTCATCAATCAGCAAGGCCTGGAACTCATCCGGACCGATCGACTCCGGGATCACGAGCAACCGCGAACCGTGGAACAGCGCGCCCCAGATCTCTTCCACCGAGGCATCAAAGGCAAACGAATACCACTGCGACCACACCTGCCCAGGCCCCGAGGGCAGACCGACATGCAACGACTCCAACAACTGCGTCACGTTGTGGTGAGTTGTCGCAACTCCCTTAGGAATACCGGTAGTGCCCGAGGTGTAGATGATGTGCGTTACATCATCAGCAGCGGGTAGCGGCAGCGCTGCGTCGGTCTGCGCACCGATCGCCGGGTCGTCGATGTCGACAACCACGACATCGTGTGTCCCGAACCGGCCGGCCAACGTCGCGGTGGTGACCACCGCCACCGGCTTTGCGTCACCGACCACGAAATCAATCCGGGCATCGGGCACCGCCGGGTCAATCGGCACGTATGCCGCACCCGTCTTGAGCACCGCCAAGATCGCGATGATCCCCTCGGCGGACCGCCCGAACATCACCGCCACACAGCGACCCGGTCCCGCACCCAAGCCAATCAGATAGTGCGCCAAACGGTTCGAATCACGTTCAACCGCAGCGTAGGTCCACGTCCGGTCCCGGCAACTCAGCGCCACCGCATCAGCGGTCCTTGCCACCTGAGCCGAGAACAGTTCCGGAATCGTCACCCCCGTCGCCCGCTCATCCAGCACCGCACGGTTACCCATCGCGTCCAGAAGCACACGCTCATCGACACCCAAGACATCCACCGAGGACAACCGCCGCAACGGGTCGGCCACCATCGCGGCCAGCACGAGCTCCAACCGGCTGGCCAACACCACGACGCTCTCGACATCAAAGACATCGGTGTCGTGTTCGATGCTCAGCACCAGTTCATGGCCCGGTGTCACCTGCAGCGCCAGCGGATAGTGGGTGGCTTCCCGGCTGGAGAAGCCCGTAATGGCCAATTCGCCTGTGCCCATGACCGTCCCGAACGCGGCCGGGTCGATCGGGTAGTTCTCGTACACGAACAGGGTGTCGAAAAGCTGGTCCTGCCCGGTGACACGGTGAATCTCGGGAAGCGCCACGTGCTGGTGATCCAGCGTCCGGTTCGAGACGCCATGCAGCTGCTCCAACAATTCGGCGGTGGTGGTTGTCGCGGCGATACGCGCACGCACCGGCACGGTGTTGATCAACAGGCCCACCATCGATTCCGAGCCCGGCACCTCGGCAGGACGGCCCGAGACCGCAGCACCGAAGGCCACATCGTGCTGACCGGTCAACCACACCAACAGCTGCGCCCAACCCGCCTGTAGGACGGTGTTGACGGTGGTGTGGTGTGCGCGGGCAAGATCGGTCAGCGCCCGCGTGGCCTGCCCGGACAGTCGCAGCGATTGCGTCTCGCGGCGCCCCGATCCCAGCTTGTGCGATGGACCCACCAGCGCGGGTGTCTCGAATCCGGCCAGCACGTCCTGCCACGCAGATAGAGCGGCATCAAGATCCTGATCGGCCAGCCACGTCACAAACCTGCGGTACGGCACGGCCGGCGGCAGGCTGTGCCCGCCGTAGCCCGCGAAGATCTCCTGCAACAGGATGGGCAACGACCAGCCGTCCAGGACGCTGTGGTGACTGGTGAGCACAAGGCGGTGTTGGTCGTGACCGACTCCGATCAGCACCACCCGGAACAGCGGCGGATGGGTCAGGTCGCATACCGCTGCGCGTTCGGCGGCGCACAGCCGCGCGATCTGGTCCTCGATATCGGTACCCGCGAATTCGACGTGCTGCCAAGGGGTTACCGGGTCGACTGGGATGCTCTGCACCGGCGGATCGAACTGCGGATGGAAGCGGGCGGCCAGGTTGGGGTGCCGGGCCACGACCGTGCGCACCGCGTCGCGCAGTCTGGGTGCATCGAGCAGGCCCGCAAGAGTGAGGTCCAGCTGCACCGCGTACACGTCGTCACCGCTGGCGTGGGCGGTGGCATGGAAGAGCAGCCCCTGCTGCAACGGGGTCAGCGGCAGCACGTCGGCAACCCGGTGCAACTGCTCCAGTTCGTCGATCTGCTGCTGGGTGAGATGTGCGGGCACGATATCCGACGGAGTCAATCCCCCGCCGCCGCCACGCACATGCGCACATATACCCGTCAGTGCCTCGATCCAGAGCTGGCTCAGCAGGTTGATCTGTCCATCGTCCATCGAGGACGCCCAGGTCCAATTGGCCTGCAGACAGGGGCCCGTGCCCGTGCTTGATTCCAGGACGCCGGCATTCAGGGTCACGGTGTGGGCCAGCGCCAGCGGCACAGCAGCGGCCACCGCGGCGGCGGACACGGCATCGGGGCTCGGCAGCCACAAGTCGTCGCCCTGCTCACCGACACCGCCCAATCGTCCGAGATAGTTGAAGCCGATAACCGGTTCTGCCCCAGCGAGATCCGCCTCGGGATTCGCATAGCGCAGCAGGCCATACGTTATGCCCTCGGGCAGCGCGCGGAGCTGTTCTTTGGCATCCTTGATCACCGCCCCCAAGGCGCGGCCGCCGGCACTCACCTGCGCCCAGTCCGGCCGGCCGAGGCTCAAGGCCACCGGGTACTTACTGGTGAACCACCCCACCGTGCGTGATAGGTCCACCGGCGATTTCCCGCTGGCAACCAAGTCCTCTTGGCGCCCATGGCCTTCCACGTCAATACCGACCGGCGCACCGGTGTTGCCCGAGAGCTGTGCGACTGCCATGCCCAATGCGATCAGCAAGATATCGCCCACCCCGGCGTGGAACGCCGCGGGTGCCTCACCCAACAAGACGCGGGTGGTTTCGGCATCCAGTGACGCCGACATCGTGTGGGCGGTGGCATACGTATCCAACTCTGGCCGCACCGCCGGCAACAGTGCGGGGGTCGCCTGCACCCGCTTCCACGCTTCGACATGTTCGGCCACCTCGGCGGTGCGCGCATACTCGTCGAGTAACGCCGCCCACCGAGCGAAGGACGTGCCGCCCGGCGGCAGGGCCACCGGTTGTCCGGCGCGATGCTGGGCCCAGCCGATATTGATGTCTTCCAGAAGAATTCGCCAGGAGACGCCATCGACCGCGAGGTGGTGAACGACCAGCGCCAACTGTGCAGTGGAGCTGGCCCACAATGCGCTCAGCATCGTTCCGTTGGCCGGGCTCAACCGGGCCCGCGCCTGCACCAGGGCCTCGTCGGACAACTCATTCACCGATTGCAGGAAGTTGCGCGCATCCACCGCGTCCGCGTCGGGGACGGTCAGCGACCACCCCTGTGCACCGTTGTCTTCGGCACGCAGCCGCAACATGGGATGGCGGTTCAGCAGGGCCTGAAGAACCACCACCACATCGGCTTCGGTCACCGCCGCCGGAACCGTCAGCACCATCGTCTGGTTGAACTGGTCGGCCTCGCCGGGTACATCCAGTAGCCATCGCATGACCGGCGTCGCGAGCACCTCACCCAGTCCGTCATCGGCCACGTCTGCATCGCCGATGACGGTGGTGGCCACTCGAGCCAGCCGCGCCACGGTCTGCTCAACGAAAACATCGCGAGGTCGGCACAGCACCCCGGCGGCGCGTGCCCGCGAAACCACCTGCATGGACATGATGCTGTCGCCGCCGAGGTCGAAGAACGAATCGTCCACGCCGACCCGCGAGAGCCCGAGGACCTGGGCGTAAACGGTGGCCAGCGTCTGCTCAACATCGTCCGAAGGCGCACGGTATGCACCGGCCGCGATCTCGGGTACCGGGAGCGCGCGGAGGTTCAGCTTGCCGTTGGCGGTCAGTGGAAGCGCGTCCAAAACGATGATCGCAGACGGAATCATGTAGGCGGGCAACCGATCACCGAGTGCCACGCGGGTCCCGGCCACGTCGACGGCACCGGTGACGTAACCCACCAGGCGCCTGTCGCCCGGACGGTCCTCGCGGACCATCACCACGGCCTGCTCCACTCCGCGTGCACCGGCCAGCACGGCCTGCACTTCGCCGAGCTCGATACGGTTGCCGCGGATCTTGACCTGCTCATCGGCGCGGCCCATGTACTGCAACGCACCATCGGCGTTCCAGCGCACTAGATCTCCGGTGCGATACATCCGCACCCCGGACGGCCCGTATGGGTTGGCCACAAACCGTTCCGCCGTCAACACCGCCCGGCCCACATAGCCGGAGGCCAGGGCGGGTCCGGCCAGATACAGCTCGCCCACAACCCCGATCGGTGTGGGGTTCAGCCCGGCATCGAGCACCAGGGTGCGCACGCCCGGAATCGGGGCGCCGATGCCGACCGGCTGCCCCGCCGCCATCGGCGCGGAGGTGGCCCAGATGGTGCTCTCGCTGGGGCCGTACGCGTTGACCAACCGCCGGCCCGGCGCCCAGTCATCCACCAGTTCGCGCGGGCAGTCCTCACCCGCGGTGACCAAGGTGTCCACCCTGTCCAGCCGTGCCCGGTCCAGTGAGGACAACACCGTCGGGGTCAACACCGCGGCACTGACCCGCTGGGCCTGCAAAAACTCTGTCAACGCATCGGCGGCGTACACATCTCGCGGTGCCACCACCAGCGTGGCCCCCGCACCTACCGCCCACACCATCTCGAAGACCGAGGCGTCGAATGTAGGCGAGGCCACCATGAGCACTCGCGCATCGCCACTCAGTTCGAGCAGATCACGCTGCGCCGCAACCACTCCCGGCAGCCCGGCGTGTCCCACCGCCACGCCCTTGGGGGTGCCGGTGGAGCCCGATGTGAAGATCACGTACGCGGTGTTCTGCGCTCGCAGCGCCACTGATCGATCGGCGTCGGTGATCGGCTCGGCCGACTGCGCGGACACGTCACGGCCATCGATGCGCAGCACCGGGCGCGCACCGGCCCCCGGAACCTCGTCGGAGTCGCAGGTCAACACGCACACTGCCGCCACCGAGTCCAAGACCGTGGCGATCCGCTCGACCGGATGCGCGCTGTCCACCGGCACATACACTCCGCCGGCTTTGGCCACGGCCCACCACGCCACCACGAGCTCGGCACGGCGGTCCATCGCCACACCCACCGCACGTTCCGGACCCACCCCGGTCTCGATCAGCACCCGAGCCCATCGCGTGGACCATTCGTCCAACTCGCGATAGGTGAGCTCTCGGGCACCGTCGACCACCGCCACCGCTTCGGGGGTGGCGGCTACTGCTGCGGCCAGCAGTTGCGGTGCCACACCGACCGGCGCCTGAGGGCCGGCACCGGACCACTGTGACAGCACCAGATCCCGTTCCCGCCGATCCAGCAGCGAGACCTCACCCACAACCACCGAGGCGTCAGCCCCCAGGAGACGCCCCAGGAGCGATTCCAAACGGACTATGTGCCTGTCGATCTCGGCGGTGGTGTACCTGTCGGGATTCCACGCGAACTGGATGCGCGACGTGCCGCCGCCCGGACGCGGATAGATATTGATCGCGATGTCCTGGACGGGGAAGGTGGTCAGCACGTTGACCACCGCCTCCGAGGCGCCGAAGAAGAACACATCCGCGAAGTCGAAGACGTTGATGACCTGGCCGAATTCGATGTTGGTGTCGCGGCGCCCCGCATCGACGACGAGTTCGGGCCAGCGCCGGAACTGTTGATGGCGCAGCGCGCCCACCACTGCTTTGGCGACCTGATCGTCCAGCGCTCCGATGGTGTCCGCGTCTTCGACGGTGACAAACAACGGCACCAGGTTCGACACCATGCCGCCGCATCTCTTCAACGCTGCCGTTGTACGCCCCGACACCGGCAGCGACAATGAAACATCTTGACGTCCGGTGGTTTTGGCAAAGAAGGTGGCCAACGTCGCGACCACTCGAGCCACCTCGAACTGGCCAAGACCGTTCTCCGACAACAGCTCATCGCACACCAAGTCGCGCACCAGCGGGTGACGCGGCGTGACCACACGTTCCATACCCGCGAGGTCGGCAGTTTCGACCGGACGGGATAAGACGTTCTTCCAGTATTCGAAATCTGCGTCGCTGCGCGAGGACTGCTGATACTTCTGGTCGGCCGCGCGAATCACGGAGAACTCCGAAAAATCGACATCGGTCTCGGCCGCGACCGACCCCGAGTAGACGTCCGCGATGTGCCGCAGCAGATTGTTGGTGGCATAGCCGTCCAACAAAACGTGATGTGTGCGCATGTAGAAGTACGACAGGTCGTCGGCAATCCGCAGGAGCGCGAAGTGCGTGAGCCGCTCACTGAGCAAGTCGATGGGCCGGCGGTACTCCTCGTCCATCCAACGGCGAGCAGCAGCGACCGCGTCATGCTCGGCACGCAAATCAATGCAGGGCATCGTCTCCGGGAACGAACGGTCGACGACGAAGACCGGCTCGCCGTCCTCTATGGACAGCCGTGCGCACGGTGTGCCGAACCGTGCGGCCATCGATTCGCAGGCCACCATGAGCTTTTCGGCGTCCACGTCATGGTCGATCGTGACGAATCCCGCAAAGTTGTAGGGAACCTCCGGCCGCAGTTGCTGCGCGACCCAAATCGACCGCTGCGCGGCTGTCAGAGGTCCAAGAACGTCGGACTGCGTTCCATAGTTGAGCATGAGGACGACGAACTCCCTACTTGGGCCTGCGTACTGGTGTCTGAAATATCAGCGGTGAGATACCTTGTTGCGCAAGGCGAATAAGGCCTCTACGCGAGTCGTTGGCGTAAGTCCTTCGGCCGTATGTCGGGCCATTGCTCATCGATGTACTCGAGACACGCTGCGCGGCCCGCATGACCGTAGGCCACGCGCCAGCCGGATGGCGCATCGGCGAAGGACGGCCAAAGGCTGTGTTGTTCCTGGTCGTTGACCAGAACGAGAAAACTGCCACTGTCATCGTCAAAGGGATTGGTTTGCATCGATTTTCCTCATCATCACGATCCGAGCGCGGCGGCGCTACACTCAGCACCTGTTCTGCCGCCTCGAG
>MAFD01000022.1:0-72353 GCA_002013775.1 Mycobacterium sp. D16R18 | reverse complement strand
GCCGATGGCGAACCCGGCCCGGCACTGGACAACGGCGTTGTCGCGTCCGAACCACCGGTGACCGTCACAACACCGGATGGCTGGGTGTTGGCACTCGCGGCAGAGGAAGAGACCCAGCTGCCGATACCGCCACTGACCACGGCGACCTCCTCCCGCGAATACCTGGCCGGAGGAACGTTCATCGCCACCGTGAAGGGCGGCGGCAGCACCAAGCTGAAAGGCGGCACGGTCGAGGCGGGCTACCAGATTGGCTGCGGTATTGCACTGAGTGGTGTTCGTCTGACCGGAAGCGTCGGTCTTTCCTCGTCGATCGGCCAGTCGGGGCTCGGTAACATCAGCATGCCCCTCGTGGGAAACATCGAGGTGAGGCCCAAGCCCGGTGAGGTCATCAATGTCTCTGTCACCAAGAAGAAGTTCAAGGGCATGCAATCACGCATCACGCTCAAGGACGTCCACATCAAGATCGACGGGTGCATCGGGCAGTCGTTCCTGCGGTCCTATGCGGTGCTCACCAGCACGACCTCAGGAACTGAAGACATCATCTCCTACTACGGAGTCACCAAGACGGTCTGAGTAGGACCGGCACTACTCCAGGCCGAGGCTCTTGAGCGCGTGCGTCATCCGCTGGGGTGTCGCGGGAGTGAGTGTGGCCCACAACGCACCGTCGGTAGACGTGCTGGGAGTAGCCATGATTCGACCAAATGCGGTGTCGTACACCGCGACTCCGCCGGGTGCGCGGTCGGTGATGCCGTCGACTCGGCGAATCGCGGTGATCTCGGTCATCGCGCCGCGGCGAGCCATCGCCTTCGCGACGGTTACGGCGTCGGCCTTGGTGGCACCGAGTGCCATGAGGTGCCGGGCCATATCGGAGGGCTCGGCATTGAGGGCCAGGGCCAGCTGCTCGGCGGGTGCGTTGATCGACCCGAACTTCAGCGGGGTGGCATCGCCCAGGTAACGCCATAGTTCGGCGCCGAGTGAACCGGACACCGACCGCATGGCCACACCTTCGCCATCGTTGACCAGCAGCACATATGCCTCGCCGTGCTCGACCAGGCACAGGCGCAGCATCTGCGATCCCGCCCAACGACGGACCGCCACCTGACCGGTGGCCTTGCTGGCCGAGGTCAGCATGTCGCGCAGAGTCGGGTGAAGGTCCTCGCCCTTCAGCAGGTTGCGCTCCTTGAGCCTGCTGCGGGCGCTTTCCAGGGCGTCTCGATGCTCGTTTTCGTCTTCGTGGCGCGGACCAGCGGCCAACACAACCGGCAAGAGGTCATTGCCGGTGATCTCGCGGGTCAGCTCCAGTTCGTCGAAGTCGAGGCGGACGGTCATAGCTCCGCGCTCGCACCGAGGACCGGCGGCGCCACTGCTCCCTTGGAGCCGCCGCGCTCGAACAGTGTTGAGGCATCTACGTTTTCGAAGTCGGCAACCTTGTCGCTACCTGACTTGTTGGTCAGAATGTCGGGCAGTTCGACGGGCTTGCTCTCGTCGCCCATGAAGACGCCGGTGGCGCCGATGGCGGTGAGCTTCTCGTCGTCCTCGTCCTCATCCTTCTTGCTGTTGACGTTTCCGACCTTGATGCCCTTGCCTGCGCTCGCGGCCAGCGCACCGCCGGCCATCATGCCGGCCATCGGCGCACCCATTCCGCCCATGCCCATACCGGAGCCGCCGACAGAGGCAGCGTTGGCGGTCATCGAGATGGCCGCCGCGCGGGCACTCTGCACGCCGGGCACCGAGTCGGGGCTCAGCGGGCTGGGGCCCATCTCGGACAGACCGACGCCCGCGGCGCTGACACCGGTGTTGCCGCTGTTGGCTTCGGACTTCTCTTCGGGATACTTGATGATCTCCGGAGCCGCCGGGAACTCCACGACCTTGGCCGCGGGCTCGCTGGCCGACTCGTAGGTCTCCATGGCCTTAGCGGCCTGCAGATCGAGGCCCTGCTCCATGCCCTCGGTGGTGGCGTGGAGCCCGAAGAGCGCTCCGCCGGCCGACAAAGCCTCGGCCTTGGCCTTCTCGAGCTGGGCCAGGTCGTTGATGTGCGGCATGTCGAGAACGGCGGTGCCATACGACTCGGCGTAGGTGTTGGCGGTGTCGCTGACCTCTTGGGTCAGTCCGGCCATCTTGTCCAGCCACTCGGTGAAGGGGGTCATCTTGGACAGTGCCTCCTCGGCACGAGGTCCGCGGTACCCCTCCACGAGCTTCTCGCTGACGCCCAGGCTGTTCTCGTGCACCTCCGCGAATGCGGCGCTGATCTCTTGCCAGGCCAGTGCGCTGTCGACGACATGCGTCGGGCCCGCACCCGTGGTCAGGTCCAGGGCCAGCTTCTTGGCCTTGCGGGCCACCCAGTTGACGCCAGTGAATCCGGTCATGATCTATTCCCCCACACCATTGATACGGGCGGCGTTGTGCCGTTCGAGGTCCACGAACGCCTGCGAGTTGCGTCGGAACGCCTCGGCAATGCGCTTGAGCTGCTCGATGCCGTCCTTGGCGACCTTCTCGAAGTTCTCGTTGGTCTTCGCGGAGGCGTTGGCCACCGCGGTCGACACCTCGTCGCGGCCCGCCGAGCCGAACTTGGTGGCCTCAAGCTGCTTGTCGAGAGCATCCTGCAGTCGCTGCGCCATCGCGTCGTACTCGACAGCGGCATCCTTCATCACATCCGGATCGACCTGCAGAACAGTTCCCGGCTGGTTAGCCAGGTCCCAACGGATCTCCTCACGCTGGGCGGGCGCCGGTACGTCAGCCATCTTCTGTCCCCTTTCCCCCACATGTCTCGCGTCGTCCTAAGGGCAGATTTGCCCTTTCACTAGAGATGGACGGCGGATCCCTCTATTCGGTTCCATCATTCTCCAAGATTTTTGGATTTTTTTCTAGCAAACCTCAGCCGCCTCTTTAGCCCCAGCCCAGCTGGTGTAACCGCTCATCGTCGATACCAAAATGGTGAGCGATCTCGTGGATCACCGTGATCGTAACCTCGTCGACCACCTCGTGTTCGCTAGAACACATCTCGAGCAACGCCTCGCGATAGATCGTGATGGTGTCTGGAAGCGCTCCTGCGTAGAAACTGTCGCGCTCGGTCAGCGCGATCCCCTCGTACAGCCCGAGTAGCTCGGGATCCTCCGGATGTCGGTCCTGAACCAGCACCACCACGTTGTCGATGGCGGCGGCGAGCTTCGGTGGCACGGCGTCGAGGGCGTCGGATACGAGCTCCTCGAACCGTTGCTCACTCATCTGGACCGCCATCAGGGGCCGGAGTTGTGGGCTGGCACAGCTAGGCCGGTCCGGGTGGCGGTGCTCCCGGGGGTGCCTGTCCTGGCACCTGTCCCTCCATCGGCGGCCCCTCCATGGGAGGGCCATCCATCGGCGGGCCCGCGGGCGGTGGTGGTGGGCCCGCGCCCGGGGGCAGCGTCGTCACGATCGTGTTGCCGGGCGGATTGCTGGGGTTCGGCGCGGCCGAGGACGTCGGCGGCGCAGAGGTCCTCGTCGGCTGCTGGGTCGGTTGCTGTGTTGGCTGCTGGGTGCGGGTCGGCTGCTGCGTGTATGTCGGTTGCTGTGTGTAGCTGGGCTGCTGGGTCGGTTGCTGGGTCGGCGCCGGGGTGGTGGACAACGGGATCGGCGGCATGTTCAGCCGGTCCGCGGGAATGTCCGGCGGTGGCACCGGCGGCTGCCCATTGATCAGCAGTTGCCCGCTTTTAGCGCTGTTGACCAAGGTCGACCATGCGCCGTTACCGAGGGTGGAACCGATGTTGCAGCTGACCTGACGGCTACCTGCGGTCCAGCTCGGCAAGGTGATCGTGTTGTACGACAGCGTCAGCGTGGTGGCGCGGAACCCGTCGGGATTCCCCATGTATTCGTTGGTCAGGCGGTTGCAGTTGTCCTTGATGAACGCATCTTGATCGGGTTCGGGTGGTACCGAACCCGGGAACTGCTCTGCCAGGCTCACTGTTCCGGTGATCTCCATGGCGTGAGCCCTGTCGCAGTCCACCGGGAGCTCGGTCGGCAGGTTCGTCGTCGAGTCGATACCGACACACGTGCCTACCGGCCAGACCTTGGACTGGTCCTGCTCAGCGACCTTGCCGCGGAAGAGCTGTTGCTGATTGTCGGAGCCGGGGAGCTGTAGCCCACACAGCACGCGCCGTTCGCCCGCCTCGGACCAGCCCTTCTTATCGGGGTACAGCATGCCCATGGTGAACCGGCTGTTCGGGTCGTAGCGATCGCCCAGGTAGCGATTGATGGCGACCTGGCACTGTTCCTGGCTGATTTCCTGGATGCGCACCATGCTGGGCGGCTGCGAATCAGGTCCGTACTCCGCGCCGGGGAAGGTGCGCAGGTCAATGGACTCGGCGACCTCGAAACGATGGTCGCTCGCACAATCGACGGTGCGAACATCGGCCATGGACGTGGGCGCGGACCAACTGAGGCAGTCGCCACCCTTCGCCGAATTGAAGGTGCTGTTGCCCGGGGCGCCGGTGCTCGGCACCGGGTTGGAGTCGATCTTGTTGACCAAGCGGTCTGCCGAGGTCCAGCCGTCAGGTAGGGCCTGGGTGAGACCCGCGATGAACAAGCCACCGAAAGTGACGAGCAGTAGCGCACGGTGGGTAGAACGCTCTTTCAGACTCTCTTTCACGCCTTCCCACCAGTGGTTCTTCCCCGATGGAGGGGCGTCATCGACGCCATCTGTGGACGCGGCGGAATCCTCGCTATCGGGATAGTCCAGGACTTCCGTCTGCGGAGATTCGGCTGCATCGACCGACTCGGTATCAGAATCCGAGGTGGCGGGGGTCTCCGGGGCTTCCCGGATCTCCGCGGGTGGCACGGCAGCATCCGCGGACTCGGCGGCCGAGTCTGCGGAGGTATCGGTGCCCACCTCGTCGTTGGTGGAATCGTCCGGGGAGGACTCGTCCCGCTCGACCTTCGGCGTGGGTTCGGCTTCGTCACTCATACTGCAGTCATTGTTACAGGTGGCGGTGCGGGTTAGCCCAGTGATGCTGTCCGCGCGCGCAGCTAGATTGAACTCTGTGACAACGATGGAACCTGACCGTGATGACGGCGACGACATCGGCGACTCTTCAGCGGGGGAAGCCGAGCATCAGGCCCGCGTTGCCGAGCAGGTCGCCGCGCTCGCCCACGAACTATTCGACATGGCCAGGGAGGGCAACGCGTCCACCCTGGCCGCATACCTGGACTCGGGTGCACCGGTAGATCTGACGAATGAGGCAGGCGACACCCTCGTCATGCTGGCCGCCTACCACGGAAACGCCTCGACGGTGCGGTCGCTGATAGCGCGCGGCGCCGACGTCAACCGTGCCAACGACAAGGGGCAGACCCCGTTGGCCGGTGCGGTGTTCAAGGGCTCCGACGACATCGTCGAGATCCTGGTCAAGGCGGGCGCCGATCCCTCTGCCGGGACTCCATCGGCTCTCGATGCGGCACGGATGTTCGGCAAGAGCGAGTATCTGAGCCTGTTCGGCCTTTAGACCGCATGGGGATTCATGGTGAGTGCAACCCTCGCTGCTGTCACAGCGGTAGGCGAGCGTTGCTGCGTGGCATCTGCCGAGACGAATCCGCAACTCGCTGCCCTGGCACCGCGGCTCGATGAGGTCGCGCGCCTACTAGGTGTCCGATCGGTACTTGTCATGCGCTCAGAACCCGGTGCGATGGCTGTCGCCGCCACGGCCGGAGAGGCGGCCGAGCACTACGCGGTTGGGTCTGTCGGTAAGAAAGCGGGAGATGACCAGGGCAGGGTCCCGCTGTACTGCGAGCGTGTAGTGGACACCGGTGAGGAGGTCTTCGTGCGGGACTCCCGTGTTGAGAAGCTTTTCGCGGGCAACGAGGATGAAATCGAGTTCGGCCTCACTAATTATCTGGGGCTTCCCGTTCACAACTCAGCCGGTGAGGTCGTTGGGACGGTTTGTGTGCTCGACGAGGTGGCGCGCGACTACACGCTGGCGGAGCGCGACGAGCTGGTGGGGTTGCGTGCCGAGGTCGAGACGATTGTCCGAGCCGATGAGTCAGCACTGGGCTGAATCGCAGGTATGGGAACTCGCCCCAGTAGTGTTCAGCGGGTGATCGACCTCAAATTTCTGCGCGAAAACCCCGACGCGGTGCGTGCCTCGCAGCGTCTGCGAGGCGAGGACCCGGCACTCGTCGACGTGCTGCTCGACGCCGATACGGCGCGACGAGCGGCGGTGTCGACCGGCGACACCCTGCGCGCGGAGCAGAAGACGGCAAGCAAGAAGGTGGGCCAGGCGACGCCCGAGGAGCGCCCCGCGCTGTTGGCTGCTGCGTCTGAACTCGCGACGAAAGTGAAGGCCGCCGAAGCCGAGCAGGTGATCGCAGAGGCCGCCTTCACCGAGGCACACAAGGCGATCAGCAATGTGGTGATCGACGGCGTCCCGGCCGGTGGTGAGCAGGACTTTGTGGTCCGCGAGCTGGTGGGCGAGCCGACTGCCATCGAAAACCCCAGGGACCATGTGGAACTGGGCGAGTCGCTGCGTTTGTTCGACATGGAGCGCGGCGCGAAGGTCTCCGGTGCCCGGTTCTACTTCCTCACCGGATATGGAGCGCTGCTGCAACTCGGCCTGCTGCAGTTGGCCGTGCAGACCGCGGTGGCCAACGGCTTCACCCTGCTGATTCCGCCGGTGCTGGTCAAGCCTGAAATCATGGGCGGCACAGGGTTTTTGGGTGCTCACGCCGACGAGGTGTACCACCTCGAGGAGGACGACCTGTACCTGGTCGGCACCTCCGAGGTGCCGATCGCCGGGTACCACTCCGGGGAGATCCTTGACCTGAATGATGGACCACTGCGGTACGCCGGATGGTCCAGCTGTTTCCGCCGCGAGGCCGGCAGCTACGGCAAGGACACCCGCGGCATCATCCGGGTGCACCAGTTCGACAAGGTGGAGGCCTTCGTCTACTGCAAGCCCGAGGACGCCGAGGCCGAGCACGCCAAGATCCTGGGCTGGGAGCGTCAGATGTTGGCCCACATCGACGTGCCTTACCGCGTGATCGATGTTGCGGCAGGCGATTTAGGCTCATCGGCGGCACGTAAGTTTGACTGTGAAGCGTGGGTGCCGACACAGCAGGCCTACCGCGAACTGACCTCCACCTCCAACTGCACCACCTTCCAGGCGCGGCGGCTGGCGGTGCGTTACCGGGACGAGAACGGTAAGCCGCAGACGGCCGCGACACTCAACGGCACGCTGGCGACCACGCGGTGGTTGGTAGCGATCCTGGAGAACCACCAGCTACCTGATGGCAGTGTTCGGGTACCCGCGGCCCTGGTGCCTTTCGTGGGAACCGAAGTGTTGGAGCCCAAATGAGCAAGATGCTCGACGTCGAGCTGGACGAACTGCGTAGCTGGTTCGGCTTCGGGGTCGCAGGGAACTTCGCCGGGCATCTCGAACAAGCCGGGGAGTCAGCGGATTTCGTTAATGTGGCGTCAAACGGCGTCGCCCCCAAGGGGATCTTCCCCTGGTACGTGCCCGGTGACGGTGGGTTCCTGGGTCAGTTCCCGCTCTCGCATGATGAGACGGTGCTGCCCGAGAGCGACACTCCGCTGAACCTGCAGATCGAACCAGAGGTGGGGTTGGCATGCCGAGTGCACTGGCGTGGTGACGTAGTCGCCTCGTTGGAGCCGTTCGCGCTGGGGGCTTTCAACGACTGCTCGATCCGCCGGCCCAATGCTCCCAAGATCAGTTACAAGAAGAACTGGGGTACGGCATCCAAAGGCGTTGCACGACAGTTCTTTGAGGTCAGCGATCTGACCCCCGACGGACCCACCGCGAGCCTGAGGCTGAACTGTCACCTGCACACCGCTGACGGACAAGAGCACGAGTACGGCGTGGACAGCCCGCTGCTCGGATACTCGTACTATGGCGAGGTGTTGCTGGACTGGATCACCGAGCGCCTGGACAACCAAAAGGGTTCGCCCGACACTCCGCTGGAGGATGTGGGCGCACTCATGGTGGCCGCCGGGCATCCCGCGCATGTGCTGATCGGCATCGGGGCAACCAAGTACACGTCGCTGGGCGAATCCACGTATCTACAGGCAGGCGACGAGGCCGTGGTGCGCGTCTACAGCACCGAATCCGCTGAGGCGTCCGAGCTACGGCAGCGGGTACGTAACGTCCGCTAGGTGGGACGGCCGGGTCCGGACTGCTGAGTTCGCGCTAGCGTCGAAAAATGACCGAAGGCGTGACATCGGATACGTATCGGGAGCTTTCTGAAAACGGTGTGCAGAAACACAATAGCCGGATGATCAGGCTACTTCGCGAGAACGGCGGCAAGCTGCCCGGAGTGCCTGACGACGAGATGCCGGTACTCATCGTGACGATCACCGGCGCCAAGTCGGGAATCGAACGGCCGACACCGCTGGGGTACTTCGAGTGCGACGGGCGCAGGTTCATCGTGGGATCCAACGGCGGACAGCAGAAGCCCCCATCGTGGATCTTCAATGTGCGCGCCCACCCCGAGGTAACCGTCGAGATTGTTCCGGATGTTTACAACGCCGTTGTGCGCGAACTTGATTCGACCGAACGCGACAAGATGTTCCCGGCGCTGGTGGCCATGTACCCCTTCTTCGGCGGTTACCAGTCGCGGATCGACCGGGTGATTCCGATGTTCGAGCTGGTACCGGCCTAGCCGAGCTTCTTGGACCGCAGCTCGTGGCCCTTGGACGTCAGGCAGCGGCCGGTCTCCAGGTTCCAGTCCCAGCCGTGCAGGTTGCAGGTGAGCGTCTTTCCTTCCACCACACCAAACTTCGACAGGTCGGCCTTCAGGTGTGGGCAGCGACGCTGGATCTCCCAGCCGTCCAAGGTGATCGAGGCACTGTCGTCGTGGGCTTCGGCGAACCAGCCATCGGCGTAGGCGATGCGCTCGTTGGTGAGACATTTGAAGAAGGTGTACAGGTACTCGTTGTAGCCACCCACGCGCCAGGCCTTGAAGCGAGTGGACAAGAAGATGGTGTTCACCCAGTCGGGCTCGTCATCGCGGAGCACCGTACGCACCAGCTCGGGCGCGATCCCGAACCCGTAGCGGAACTTTTCATTGGGGATGGGTTCACGGACAATGCGTTTCGGAAAGTCGAGCGCCACCGTCTCGCTTCCGATGCGCAGCTCGACGGGATAACCGATGCCATCGCAGATCTGATCGGTTTGCGCCATGATCGGCTCGAATTTGGCACGCAGCGGCTCTAGCAGCGGTTCTCCCTCGACGGGCGCCCAGGCCGCCTTCTCGGCGGCCAGTACGGGAGCCATTCGCCGCGCGTATTCCTCGATGTATGCGGCCTTGCCTGCGCCGAAGATGTGTTCGGCCTCCTCGTCGGACACCGGATGTGTCAACGAATTCAGTTCGGAACCAGTGAAATCCGCGATGGTGCCGGGAATCATCAGCAGGCCCTTGTCATGGCCGTGCTGTCGCATCTGGTCCAGGAACACCAGCTGATCCGGGAAGATGTTCGCCGGATCGTCGTGGTCGTCGTTGAGGTCGCGCAGCTCTGCGTCCAGGAAGCACGGCGGCCCAGCGGATGGGATCACCCAGGTGGCGCCCACCTGCGCGATGTACTGACGGCACCGGTCCATTCCGCGCTGCCGCTTCTGGGTGCCGAAGGCCTCCTTGGCACGGGCGGGCATGTCGTAGACCATCGGGTACCAGATGGCCCCCGAGTACTGCAGCATGTGGACATCGACATGCCCAAACTCTTGGGCCAGCACATCCAGATCAACGGGGCGGGCGTCGTTCATGTTGAAGCAAGTGGTGAAGCCGTCCGAAATGACGAGGCCGGAGTCGCCGATGGGTCCGTCGGCAGGGGCCCGCAGCGCGATGATCATGATGTCCAGATCACCCTTGGGGCCGCTCACGCGATGCTTCACCGAGTCCTCGGTCTCCACGAACGTGTGGAATCCCAGTCCTTCTAGCTCGCGCTTCAGGTCGGGCACCGGATAGTCGGGCAGCAGTACCACTGCGTCCTTGTTGACGTGCTCGGTCAGGTTCTTCGGGTCGTAGTGATCCTTGTGTAGATGCGAGACGTAGAGGTAGTCGCAGGTCCCGAGCCGGCCCCAATCCAGGGTGCTGTTATCGGGGAACGGAAACCACGAGGCGAAGTACGCCGGGTTGACCCAGGGGTCGCACAGGATGCTGCCCGCAGCCGTCTCGATAAAGAATCCGGCGTGGCCGACACTGGTGACTCGCATGGCCCCCAGCCTATCGAGCTGCGGTTACGGTGCAAAAAGGTGCGTAAGACGCAGGAAAATGCATCAAAATCCCCTTGTGCACGGCGCTACGTAAAATTGGTCTGTGTCCACCACCGATGGCCTCACCGCCGACGTACTGACCGTGATCGCGCGGCTTAACCGCTGGGTATCCAGCCAGGCTGAGCTGCCTGTACCGACCGGGCAGGCGAGGCTGCTGGCACTCGTGGGTGAGATGGAGGACACGCGGATCTCGGACCTGGCTCAGGCCGACCATTGCAGTCAACCCACCATGACCGTGCAGTTGAAGCGGCTCCAGGACGTCGGGTACGTCGAGCGACGGGTCGATCCCGCCGACAAGCGGGCGCAGCGCATCAAACTGACCGCACGGGGCCGCGAGGCTCTTGTTGCCATGCGCGCGCAGCGGCAGAGCGTTCTGGATCCGTGGCTGAGCACGCTGCCGCCCGAGGAGCAGCGCACTCTTGCCGAGGCCGCCAAGATCCTCGAAGGCCTCACCCGCCGGATGGCAGCGCCGGTCGACGGCAGCTAGCCGGTCAGCAGCGCGCGCAGATACGAGCGGCTCATCAGTCGCGCCGGCGGATCGATGAGTTGTTGCACGCGCAGGACCGCCTCGGCCACGGTGATGTCCTTGGCCGCCGCTGAGCAGATCCTGTCGAACCCGCGGCGCCACAGCCATTGCGGAGCGGCCCGCCATCCATGTCTGTCGAAGACGGCCCAGTCGAACTGTAGATAGGCAACCCACAACGGTTGAATCACGTGTGTGGCTCGGCGAAAGAATCGGCGGGCAAGATCGCGGGTGCCCTCGTTGAGGCAGTCGTGCAGCGCGACGGCTTCACACGCGGATACCGCCATGCCTTGCCCGAAGATCGGGTTGAGACTGCATAGGGCGTCCCCCATGACGAGGAGCCCCGCAGGGAATCGGCGGAGCTTGTCGTAGCGCTGCCACCGAGGACCAGGGTGGCGATGTCGGACAACCTCGGTGAGCGGCTCGGCATCTCGGAGCACGTGCACCAGGTCCGGGGGAAACACTGCGCGTGCGTAGGAGAGGATGCCATCGCGATCTGGCGGAGAAATCTCACCGGCTGTATTGACGACAGAGAGCACCCAGGTGTTGTCCTCGGCCTGTTGGAGGGCTGCGCCACGGACGCGACCCGGATCGGGGTGCTGATATCGGAGCTTCTCGTACACCGTATTCACCGGGATCCGCAGCCATTGGCTGGCATAGCTGAATGGCCGCCGTATCTGTTGGAGCCGTGGTCGTGGGTAGCCGTGCTTTTCCAGCAGCAGGGGTAGGCGTGAGCCCTGCCCTGTCGCATCGATTACCAGATCGGTGTGCAGCGTCTTCTCAACGCCGTCATCACGGGCTGCGGTCAGCACACCGGTAACGCCGTCTGCGGAATCGGTGATCAGGTCCACCACATCGTGTCGATCGAGGATCGAAACGTTCTCGATGTCGATAACACGTTGGCGGATAATTGATTCCAGCACGACTCTGCTTGGAAGCCAGAGTGTCAGCGCATCGGGATCGGCGAAGCGCCCGGACCGATTCAGCTCGTGTCCGCGCATCCAGAGTGACATGCGGGACAGGTCGCCCTCGTCACTGACGGGAGCGCCGGCAGCGCGTAGTTCCTCGTCCAGCCCCGGGAAGAGTTGTGTCAGCGCCTGCATGCCGCCGACGAGCAGTCCATGGAGGTGCCTTGCCTGAGGCACTCCGCGCCGCTGTTGCGGACCGTCCGGCAGCACGTCACGCTCGACAACCGTCACCTGGTCGTAGAACTCCGAGACCACCCGCGCGGCGGCCAACCCGGCCATACCGGCGCCCAGTACTACGGCGTGCGCACCCAATCGCTCCATCGGAGACTCCTGTCCACCCCGACCTCCCGTGGGGAGTATTCAGCGATACGGGTATGGCCGTCCAAAGCTTGTGTCTCGATTGGGTTGCGACTCCCTAAGGGGGGCCTTATCGGGGCTGATCACACCCCGTTGCATCATTCGGCCTCGAACAAGTGCCGCAGATAGGCGTGCGGATCGGTCAGGAAGCGCTGCCAATGGCCGACCATCTCCAGATCATCCCAATCGCGTTGCGACACACCGTCTTCACTGAATTCCAGGATTGTGGCGCCAGGGAATGCCGCGAGCACGGGGGAGTGGGTGGCCATGATGACCTGGGATCCCGCGGCTGCCACGGCGTCGAGCATCGCCATCAGCTGCAGCGACGAGGTGAAGGACAGCGCCGCTTCGGGCTCGTCGAGGATGAACAGCCCGCGCTCCATGTCCCGCTCGGCGAGGAACGCCAGAAACGACTCGCCGTGGGAGCGTTCATTGAGTCTGCCGTCGAAGATCTGTTCCGGGGTGCGCCCGTCGACCGCTGTGAACAGCTGGTGCATTGCTTCGGCGCGTAGGAAGCATCCTCCGCTGGGCCGTGGATGCTCGGCGTCGAGGGTGAACGTCCAGTGCAGGTCGGTGTCTTCACCGCTGGGGCGCGCGCCCCAATGCTTGACGGCAGCGGGCAGTTTCCAACGCCAGGAGGATGCCAGCGCCTCCAGGAAGGTGGACTTGCCCGAGCCGTTCTCCCCGACGATCACGGAGACCCCGGTGGTCAAGACGAGGGGCTCTCTCGCCAGCTGTGCTATCGCAGGGATCTCCAAGTACCAAGCATCGGGCTGCTTTTCACGATTGATCGCGATCTGGCGCAGGATCACCCCCCGATGGTATCGGGACTCGGCTTTCTTAAGATGAGGGATGTGATCTGTAGAGCGTTCTGAAAAACAGAATGCTCCTATCGCTAGAAACCGTTGGACCAGCGGTTTCTAGCGAACCTACGGTTGAGACATGACCTTGAGAACTCGGCTGACCCACCACTTCGGCATCGAGCATCCGGTGGTCATGGCGCCGATGGATGACGTCGCGGATGCGCACCTCGCGAGTGCCGTCAGCGCGGCGGGCGGGCTGGGCCTACTCGGCGGCGGCTACACGAACGAGGCGTGGATTCGCCAGCAGTTCGAGCAGGCGAGCGCCGCCGTGGGATGCGGGTTCATCACCTGGACCCTGAACGGCAACGAACATGTTCTGGACTTGGTGTTGGAGCAGAATCCGCCAGCGGTCTTCCTGTCGTTCGGAGACCCCGCGCCGTACGCACCGCGCATCCGGGCCGCCGGTGTGCCACTGATCTGCCAGGTACACAACACCGAGCAGGCTGCGCGGGCCATCGAGGTGGGTGCCGACGTCATCGCCGCGCAGGGCGGAGAAGCGGGCGGACACGGGGCCGGACAACGATCAACGTTCACGCTGGTGCCCGAGGTTGTGGACGTCGTCACGAAGAACGCACCTGAGGTGCTGGTACTGGCGGCCGGAGGAGTGGCCGATGGCCGCGGCCTGGCGGCCGCACTGGCCCTGGGCGCGGACGGTGTCCTGGTCGGGACGCGCTTTCTGGCCGCGCAGGAGGCAGCGATCTCTGGAGCCGCCCAGCGAAATGCCCTTCAGGCCGGCGGCGACGACACCATCCGCCAACACGTCTACGACATTGTGCGCGGCAAGAACTGGCCGCCCGCGTACAGCGGCCGGGTGTTGCGCAACGACTTCGTCAACACGTGGCACGACCACGAGGCCGAGCTCGTCAGACATCTTGACCGGGCCCGCGCCGATTACCAGAAAGGTTTGGCCGGTGAGGATTACACCGTCGCGAATCTGATCGTCGGCGAGGGCATTGGTCAGATACGGAGTATCGAAAGTGCCGCCGACATCATCCATTCCATGGTGGCCCAGGCCGCCGCTATCAACCCGACACTGCAAGGAGTCAACTCATGCCACTAGTGCGTATCGATGTCACCTCGGAGCGGACGCGTGAACAGCAGCGCGCCATCGCCGACGCGGTGCACGAGGCCCTGGTCGAGGTCTTGAAAATCCCTGTGCGCGATCGATTCCAGATCATTACCGCGCATGACTCCGTGGATATCATCGCCGAAGATGCGGGACTGGGATTTCACCGATCGGCCCAGCTGGTGATCGTGCACATCTTCACCCAAGCCGGTCGGACGACGCAGACCAAGCAGAAGGTCTTCGCCGCGCTGGCCGCGAAACTGGTCGCCGTCGGCGTGGCAGGCGCGGATCTGTTCGTGGCGGTCAGCGAAAACGGACCCCAGGATTGGTCTTTCGGCTTCGGCCAGGCGCAATACGTCACCGGCGAACTGGCGGTTCCGGCTGTCGCGAACGCGTGATTGACTCCAGGTATGGAGCTCAGTGACATCACGCATTTCCTCGCGGTTGCCGAGGCCGGTGGTATTTCCCATGCGTCGAAGCAGCTCCACACCGTGCAGTCGAACGTCAGCACCCACATCAAGGCGCTGGAAGACGAACTCGGCGTCGAGCTGTTTCGTCGGCACGCGCGCGGAGTGACCCTGACCAACGCGGGGGAAGCCTTTCTGCCGTATGCCGAACGAATCACGGCACTGCTGAGAGAAGCCGCTCAGGTAGTCGGCGATGAGGCAGAACCCACCGGGACGCTGGCGATCGGAGCCATGGAAACCACGGCGGGCCTGCGCTTGCCCGGCATCCTGGCCGCATATGCCGCCGACTGCCCGCGGGTCGACTTCACACTCACCACCGGCACCACGGCCGAGTTGACCGATATGGTCAACGACCATCGGCTCGACGGTGGATTCATTTGCGGACCCGTCGAGAATGACACTCTCACAGCGGATTTAGCCTTCATGGAAGAGCTGGTACTGGTCACCGCCCAGTGCCACACCGATATCCGGGGAGTCCTCGACACGTCGGCGCGGATGCTCGTCTTCCGCAACGGCTGCGCCTACCGCGACAGATTGCACGAGATCTTTGTCGACCACGGCATCGCCGACCCTCAGATTCTCGAATTCGGAAGCCTGGAAGGAATCCTCGGATGCGTCGCTGCCGACATGGGTGTGACGCTACTTCCGGTCGCGGTCGTCACGGCGTCGCAGCGTGCCTCGACGTTGCGCCTGCACCAACTGCCCTCGGTGCAGGCACGAGTCGAGACGCTGTTCATCCGCCGTGCGGACTCGGCCGTCTCACCCGCGATGTCGCAGTTCCTGCGTCACCTGCAGCGCGCCGCTACACCGGTGACGCTGCGATCGGTCGCGCGGTGACTACTCGTAACGTCCGTATCCGGTGATCCCCGAATCGTTGGCGGCTACATAGGTCGACAACCCGACTCCCCTGCCCTCGCCGCCCCCGACCGTGGTGAGGGTGCCGTTGTCGTTGATCAGCACGATATTGACATGCTGGCCCTTCGGGCTCGGTTCGTCATACAGCACCATGTCGCCGGGCCTCGGGCTGTAGTCGGGGGTCTCGTAACGCCCCTCATCCTTGAGGTATGAGGTCAATGTCAGCACTCCAGGGATGCGCCAGTTCCCGGAGTTCGGGTTGGAGAACGGCTTGCCGGACTCGCGCATCACCCAGCTGGTGAAGTCGGCGCACCACGGCTCATCGTTGCCGTCGGAGTACTTCACCATCCCGGCCTGCGTCGCGTATTCCTGCCCGAGAATCCGCACCGCGGCGGCACGCCCCGGGGATAGCGCTGAGGTGTCGACGACGGGAAATTCCGGGCTTGCGGTGCGGGAACGGTAGAAACCGATGGCGCCGCCCGCCACGACCGCCAGGGTCGCTGCGAGTGCTACCAGTATCAAGGCCCGACGAGTCGAGAGACGCATGCGATCCAGGTTACGGAAATCCGCCGTCGGCACGTGCAACGCGTAACGCTGCTGGCCGTCACCACCTGTGTGGTTTGCGGTGCTGTGGGTGATGAAGGACCCAGGGGTGTGGCGTCTCACCGCACAGAATCGGTTGGATGGCCAGGCCTCGTTCTCTGTGCCAATATGTTTGCGCCCAGGCCACTTTGGATCGTGGATTCGCTTGACGGTGTGGGCATACCCGCAGGGCCTGTCGGCGTGGAGAGGATCGTGATGTCGAAGTCGAATATGGATCTCGGAGTGTTGGGGGTGTTGCCGGTTCGCGCCAGTGCGCTTGATTCTGCGCGTGCGGTGTCGGAATGGCTTCGTTTGGCCGGCACCGCAGAGCGCAGCCGCATGGTTGCCCAGATGTCCAAAGAGCAAATCGTGCATCTGGTTTCACTGCTGGATGAACAGACCGGCCCCGAACTGCTGGGATCCCTTGACGCGCACGCCGCGGCTCAGGTTGTGCGTGCGGCAGGTGTTGAACGGTGCAGCCGGTTCATTGAGGCCCTTGACTACGACACGGCTGCCGACATTGTGCGGCAGTTGGGAGGCGTCCGCCGAAAGGCACTCCTGCAGAGCCTGAGCCCGAAATACGTTGAGGCACTCGGAGCGGTGTTGCAATGGCCGCCGGAGTCGGTGGCGGCGCACATGATTCCGGATGTGTTCATCATCGGTCCCGAGTTGAACGTGCCCGCGGCCCAAGAATCCGTGCGAGTGCAAAGCCGAGGCGCAGTCGGCAAGGCGCGTAGTGGTACAGGCCAGATTTATGTCACCGACGCTGATCGGCACCTGCTAGCGGCGGTCGGATTCGATGATCTCGTGCTGGCTGAGCCGAATCAGACTGTCGCACAGTTTATGAGCGAGGACCCGATTCGGGTGGGGCCCCTTACCGACGCGGAGCACGCCGCTCAGATTCTGATCGATTACGACCTGTCTGCGTTGCCGATCGTCGATGATCAGGGGGAGGTGCTCGGGGTGTTAACCGCCGAGGCCGCCGACGACATCTTGATCGAAGAGGCCACCGAAGACGCGGAACGGCAGGGCGGTTCAGAGCCTCTTGACGTGCCCTACGTGCGTGCTTCGCCAGCACATCTATGGCGCAAACGCATTGTGTGGCTTCTGGTGTTGTTCGTCGCAGAGGCATACACCGGCACCGTGCTTAAGGCGTTCGAAGACGAGCTCGAGGCGGCGGTGGCGTTAGCCTTCTTCATTCCGCTGCTGATCGGTACCGGCGGAAACACTGGAACTCAGATCACCACCAGCTTGATACGCGCTATGGCCACCGGCCAGTTTCACACGCGCGATTTGCCTCGCGTTTTGTTCAACGAATTGTCGACAGGTGTCCTTGTTGCGTTGACGATGGCTGTCGCAGGCATCATGCGCGCCTGGACTCTCGGTGTCGGCAAGGAGATCGCCGTCACGGTCTCTTTGACGCTCTTCGCCATCGTTTTATGGACGGCGCTGGTCGCATCGCTGCTGCCGCCCCTGCTCCAAAAGCTCAAGGTCGATCCCGCAGTGGTATCTGCCCCCATGATCACCACCCTCGTCGACGGAACCGGCCTGCTCATCTACTTCCTTATCGCCCACGCGACACTTCCGCAGCTGGCTGGCTTGTAGAGAGGTTTCGTTGTCCCACACCGGGAGTACCGGTGGCCCTGCCGCGATATGCGACCCGATGTCGGGGATGGTCACCGGTTCGATCGGAATCGTCGCGGTTCCAGTCTGCCGCCATCGGTCGGCGGGTAGCGTGCCGGGCGTGAACCTCAATGACTTCCAGGCTCTCTACGACTTGTCGGGACGCACCGCGATTGTCACCGGTGGGACCCGCGGAATCGGGTACGCAATCGCCGAGGCCCTCGGTGCCTGCGGGGCATCGGTGGTGGTGTCCAGCCGCAAGGCCGACGCCTGTACCACCGCGGCGAAGGAGCTACAGGGCAAGGGGTATCGGGCGCTAGGCGTGCCTGCCCACATGGGCGACCTGAGCGATATCGACGGTCTGGTCGCGAGCACGGTCGACGAGTACGGCGGCGTCGACATCGTGGTCAACGCGGCCGCCAACCCGGTCGCGCAGCCCATGGGCAGCTACACGCACGAGGCGCTGGGCAAGTCATTCGACGTCAATGTGCGCGGTCCGGTGTTCCTGGTGCAGGCGGCGCTGCCGCATCTGACTGCCAGTGAGCATGCCTCGGTGCTCAATGTGGTGTCGGTGGCGGCTTTTCAGTACGTGCCGATGTTGTCGATGTACGCGGCCATGAAGGCCACGCTCATGTCCTTCACCCGGTCGATGGCCGCCGAGTACACCGGCCGCGGCATCCGGGTGAACGCGCTGGCCCCGGGCACTGTCGATACCTACATGCTGCAGCAGAATCCGCAGGAGATCATCGACGCCATGGCCGCGCAGTCCTTCATGGGGCGCCTGGCGTCCACCGACGAGATGATCGGTCCGGCGCTGCTGCTGTTGTCGGACGCGGGTTCGTTCATCACGGGTCAGGTGATCGTGGCCGATGGCGGCGGTCTCGTGCAGCGTTAGACGGGTATCGAGTGCACCGGGTGGACCACCAGCGCTAGGCTCGTCACGTGGAGCCTGTTTATGGAACGGTGATCGGGCTTGCCCGTACCGTCTGGGCCGTTCAAGGCCTGAAGTTCACCGTTACGGGTATTGAGAACCTGCCGACTGAAGGCGGGGCGGTGGTGGCGATCAACCACACCGGATACATGGACTTCACCTTCGCCGGGCTGCCGGCGTTCCTTCAGAAAAAGGGACGCAAGGTGCGGTTCATGGCCAAGAAGGAAACCTTCGACAACAAGATCACCGGCCCCATCATGCGGGGCTGTCGGCACATCTCGGTCGATCGCGTCGATGGGGCTGCGTCCTATGCCGAGGCAGTCGACAAGCTCAAGGCGGGTGAACTGGTGGGGGTGTACCCGGAGGCCACCATCAGCCGCAGCTTTGAGATCAAGGAATTCAAATCAGGGGCGGCACGCATGGCCATCGAGGCCGGTGTGCCGATCGTTCCGCATGTCGTCTGGGGTGCACAGCGCATCTGGACCAAGGGGCATCCCAAGAATCTCGGCCGCACCAATACGCCGATCTCCATTGCGGTGGGCGCGCCTATCGAACCGACGCTGCCGGTTTCGGAGCTCACCGCGCTTCTGCATGCACGCATGCAACACCTGCTGCTGGAGGTGCAGGACGACTACGGCCAGCATCCGGCCGGGGAGTACTGGGTGCCGCATCGGCTGGGTGGGTCCGCGCCGACCTTGGCCGAGGCCGCACAGTGGGATGCTCAGGACGCTGCCGAGCGCAAGGCACAACGCGCCGCTCGCGAGGCAGAAAAGCAGGCCCAGAAAGACGGCTAGATGGAACCGGTTTACCGACTCCTCGAAATCACGGCCAACTCGGCGGTCTTCCTCACGGGGACCGTGATCAGATATCGAGGTCTGGAGCAGGTCCCGTCCGGCGGCGGTGCGGTGATCGCGATCAACCACACCAGTTACGTCGACTTCCTTCCGGCGGGTTTGGCGACGGTCCGCGCCGGTCGGCGGCTGCGGTTCATGCTCAAGGCAGAAATGCAGGAGGTGCCCATCATGAACTTCCTGATCAAACATGCCAAGGCGATACCCGTTGACCGCAGCGCGGGCCACGGCGCCTACGCGACGGCGGTGGACAGCCTGCGTGGCGGCGAGATCGTCGGGGTGTACCCGGAGGCCACCATCAGCCGTAGCTTCGAGCTCAAGGAGTTCAAGAGCGGCGCCGCCCGGATGGCTCACGAGGCCGGCGTGCCGATCGTTCCCCTCATCGTCTGGGGGGCTCAGCGCATCTGGACCAAGGACAGACCAAAAGATCTGGGACACAGCAAGATTCCTGTCAGTGTCGCTGTCGGTCCGCCGCTGTCGGCATCCTCGGATTTCGAGCACACGACGGCCGAGTTGCACGATGCGATGGCGCAGCTGCTGACCCAGGCGCAGCAGGACTATCCAGAAGAGCCCGGCGCGTACTGGCTGCCCAGACGTCTGGGCGGTAGCGCTCCCACCCTGGAGGAAGCCGCCGCGCTCGACGAGGCGGAATTGGCAGAACGCGCCCGTAAGCGGGCCCAGAAGAAGACAGGGCCGGGCCGCCCGTGACTCCTCCCGCACTCATCGCGTCCGACGTGGACGGGACGCTGATCAACTCCGACGAGCTGCTGTCGGCACGCACCCGCGCGGTCATCACCGCTGCGGTCGAATCGGGTACCACGTTCATCCTCGCCACCGGACGTCCGCCCCGCTGGATCACCCCGATCGTTGAGGCCCTCGGATTCGCACCGATCTCGGTGTGTGCCAACGGATCCGTTCTGTACGACGCGGACGCTGACCGGATCATCTCGGCGGCAACACTGGGCCCGGCGGAGCTCGCCGTGCTTGCTGAGGTTGCGCAAGCGGCCATCCCCGGGGTCGGCCTGGCGGTGGAGCGGGTCGGCCGCAGTGCCCACGACGCCGCGACACCGCAGTTCGTCAGCTCGCCCGGATACGAGCATGCCTGGCTGAACCCCGACAACACCGAGGTGTCTCTGGACGACCTGCTGAGCTTTCCGGCAGTGAAGCTGTTGGTGCGCAAGGCCGGAGCCCGCAGCGCAGACATGGCCGAGATCCTCGCGCCGCTGGTGACCGAGGCGGGTGCGGCCATCACCTATTCCACGGACAACGGGCTCATCGAGGTGATGCCCACCGGGATCAGCAAGGCCAGCGGAATCGCCGTGGTGGCGGATCAGGCTGGGGTGCAGCCGGAATCGGTCATCGCCTTTGGCGATATGCCCAATGACGTGGCCATGCTGCGCTGGGCCGGGCACGGGGTGGCGATGGGTAACGCGCACCCGGATGCGCGCGCCGCTGCCGACGAGATCACGGCCACCAACGACGACGACGGGGTGGCCAAGGTTCTCGAACGCTGGTGGGGCTGAGAGGTTTAACCTCTGAGCTTCCGGCGGTCTACTAGGCCGCGGGTGCGAACTGCTCGACCGGGGGCGGCGGAGGAGGCGGAGCCGGTGCGGGCGGTGGTGGTGCGGCAGGCGCCGCGGGGGCCGAGAACTGTTCGGGCAGAGCGTTCTGCGCCACCGGCGCCACCCCGAGTATCTCACGGGTTTCGCCGTTGATCACACTCGATACCCGGCCGCTGGCCCGGTCGTAGATCAGCGAGCCATTCTGGAAGTTCTGCACGATGATGTTCGGCTCGCCCAGCTCGTCGCTCACGGGGAGCCCCAACGACCCTCGCTCGAAATCTGTTTCGGCCCAAGCGTGGTAGATCGCCCCGACGACGGGGTGGGTGCCGGTGCCGGGCGAGAAGTACATCGCTCCGTTGCGGAAGGTGGCGAAGCGAGCGTCACCGAGAGCCTGCTGTTCAGTGGAGGTGGGTGCGCCGAGCGTGCTGTCGGTACTGCCCAGTCGCATCCAGGTGTCGTAGATGGCGCCGCCACGCATCGCGTCGACGAGATCAGGCGGGTCTCCGTTGGCGGCGCCCGCGGCGATATCACGCAGCCGAGGTATCAAGCGGTAGGCGGCTTCACCCGGGCATTCGGTATTCCCGACGTCACGGTGCGTGAAAATCGTTGGCAGCGTGACCACTTTGCCTCCGGGCACGGTGGTGAAGGGGCCGCCCTCCGAAGCCAGGTCCACTTGTGCGCGAGGGTCCACCCCGGCGAGTCGCAGACGCCAGCCCAGCATCCGGCCCGCGGATTGCAGCATTGCGGGGGAGGGCTCCTCGCGGGTGAAGTCACCGATCAGTGCGAGACCCCAACTGTGCTCGTTGAATCCGCCGGTATGTGCGCCCTGCACGTTGTTGGTGATTCCGCCGAAGCGGCCCTCGAAGATCTGTCCGTACTTATCCACCAGCACGTTGTAGGCGATGTCGCACCATTTGAGAGTTTTGGTGTGATACGCGTAGATCGCCCGGATGATAGCGGCGGAGTCGTACGGCGAGTAGTTGTTGCTTCCGGCGGTGTGGTGGACCACTCCCGCGCGCACGTCTCTGTTGTAAACCGGTGGGCACCGGTCTGATTCGTTGGCGCCCCATTGGGCACGCGTGATGATCCGTGGTCCCGCCTGGGGCAGCGCTATCGGTGCCGACCAGCGCTCTTCGAACCGTGCCCCATCGGGGGGTGCCAGCTTGGGGCTGATCAAGATGGCATCGAGTCCGGTGGTCAATGGCTGCTCGATGCTCGCGGGCCGGTAACCCAAACCCGGGTCGGCCGATGTCCGGCCGCCGGGGGGTTTCACGTTCGCGCCGTACCTGGGCTGCACCGCAATCTGAGCGGAATGAGTGGTGCCGACGAACACCGGCTCTGTCGCCGCGGGGATTCCCTTGTCCGGGGCTACCGGATCGCCCGACTCAACGGGGTGGAGTTCGTACCACTGTCCCCAGCTGCCGTCGGTCTGTTGCGCCCGCACAGAAACGTTCACGGAGGCCAGGTCCCCACCACGGACGGCGACAAGGCTGAAGGAGTCGGCCTGCTGGATGTCGTGCAGGGTGGCCGGGGTGTTCTGGCCGGGCAGCCCGACCTCGGCGGTCAGGACGTCATGAGTCTCGGCGTTCTGCAAGGACTGGGAGGTGATGGCAGTCTCTTCGGCCTGATCGGTCTTGAGGTGATCGACCACGCTGACGGTCATCACCGTCGCGGTCGCGGCAAGAGCCAGCGCAAGCTGCCGTCTCATGGGCATCTTGCTGACTCGTACTGGCACGTCGTCTCTCCTGGATCACACCGGACGCGTCGCATGGAGCGACACGACCACCAGGGATGTTACGTATGGGACAAATGTGACTAGTGATTCGACACGCGTCAAATGTCGATCTTGATATTTGGCGGGTTGGTCACACGCAACGACACCGCAGAGCCTCTATGCCCTGCGGTGCCGTTTCGCTACTTAGCTTTTGTGTCGACCTAGCCGGCCGGCGCCGGAGCCGCCGCGGAGGCGGCCGCCGGGATGGCGCCCTTGATGAGGTCAACCGCCTGGGTGATGCCCAGCTGGTTGACGGCCCCCATTGCGTCGCTGATCAGGCTGCTGCCGCCACCGAGTCCGCTGCCGCCGCCGAGTCCGCTGGGCGCACCGAGGCCCGCCAGCGAGGGGTCGGCAAGCGCCGGGTTGGTCAGGCCGGTGCCCAGTGCCGGGTTTGGCGCGATCGGGACTTCACCAGCGGGGGAGGTCAGACCCGCGGTGCTTGCGGCCGGATCGGTAAGCGCCGGGTTCACACCCGTGGCGGGAGTGAGTCCCGCGGTGCTTGCCGGAGCGGCCGGGTTGGTCAGGCCGGGGTTGGTCAGCGCCGGATCGGTAAGGCTTGGCGTGGTGGCTCCGCCCGGGCTGGTGAGTCCGGGGTTGGTCAGAGCGGGGTTGGTCAGCGACGAGGACGGGCTTGTCAGACCGCCTGGCGTGGTGAGACCGCCGGGGGTGAGCGCCGGGTTGGCGCCACCGAGGCTACCGAGCCCCCCACCGCCCAGGCCGGGGATGTTGAGACCGGAAAGCCCGGGGATCTGCACGCCGAACTGTGACGTCATCTGCTGAACTGCGCCCATGAGCTCGCCGGGGAGGTCCGACACGATCGCGGCCTGCACGAATTCCTGCTGTGAAGGCGCGGGTGCGGCGGCCTGGGTCATGTTGGTCGCGAGGGCGATGGCAAACGGACTTGCAACGGCCAGCGCGGCGACCGAGCTCAAGGCTGTCGAAAGCCGGCGGCGGCGACGATTAGGCACGGAAGTCTCCTCAATATCGGGTCGATCACTTTTGGTGTACTGCGGTTTTGCGTTTTCTGTCACGGGATTTCCCGTAGGTGTCGGATCGGCGGATCGGCACCGGAACCGACGCTTTCGATGGTAACCAGAGTTACTGGTGTGACTGGAGGGGTGAAACCAAATCGTGAGCCAATCGCGACCGGATCCGTACCTGCGAACCCGTGTGGGCTCGTTCCGTGCGGGGCGGATGTCGCTGTCAGGGGCACGCGGTGCCGGTCCAGTACCCTGACTGCACGTGACCGCCGATGAGCCGCTTGCGCGAAGAGTGGATAGCGCAGAAAACCAACAGTTCGACCTGATCGTCGTCGGATCCGGGTTTTTCGGCCTCACCATCGCCGAGCGTGCGGCCACACAACTGAACAAGCGGGTGCTCGTCGTCGAGAGGCGTCACCACATCGGTGGTAACGCCTACTCCGAGCCCGAGCCGCAGACCGGTATTGAGGTGCACAAGTACGGTGCCCACCTGTTCCACACCTCTAATAAGAGAGTCTGGGACTACGTACGGCAGTTCACCGAGTTCACGGGGTATCAGCACCGCGTTTTCGCGATGCACAACGGGCAGTCCTATCAGTTCCCGTTGGGCCTGGGGCTGGTCTCGCAGTTCTTCGGCCGCTACTTCACCCCGGATGAGGCCCGCGCGCTCATCGCCGAACAGGCCGCCGAGATCGCCACCGAGGACGCCACCAATCTCGAGGAAAAGGCGATATCGCTGATCGGGCGCCCGCTGTACGAGGCGTTCGTCAAGGCGTACACCGCCAAGCAGTGGCAGACCGACCCCAAGGCGCTGCCCGCCGGGAACATCACCCGACTGCCGATGCGCTACAACTTTGACAACCGGTACTTCAACGACACCTACGAAGGACTGCCGGTCGACGGGTACACCGCGTGGCTGCAGAACATGGCCGCCGACGACCGGATCGAGGTGCGCCTGGATACCGACTGGTTCGAAGTCCAGGAAGACCTGCGCGCGCAGTCGCCTCATGCTCCGGTTGTGTATACCGGGCCGTTGGATCGCTACTTCGACTACGCGGAGGGCCAGTTGGGTTGGCGCACTCTGGACTTCGAGGTCGAGGTGCTCGATACCGGCGATTTCCAGGGCACCCCGGTGATGAACTACAACGACGCCGACGTGCCCTACACCCGGATCCACGAGTTCCGTCACTTCCATCCGGAACGGGCCTATCCGACGGATAAGACCGTGATCATGCGCGAATTCTCGCGGTTCGCCGAGGGGAATGACGAGCCGTACTACCCGATCAACACAGAATCCGATCGGGCCATCCTGGCCGCCTATCGTGCCCGCGCGAAGCAGGAAACAGCTTCGGCCAAGGTGCTGTTCGGTGGCCGGCTGGGTACCTATCAATATCTCGATATGCACATGGCGATCGCCAGTGCGCTGAGCATGTTCGACAACGTGCTCGCGCCGCACCTGGCCGACGGTGCACCCTTGTCCGGAGGTGACAACAATGAGTGATATTCCATTCGGCCCCATCGATTCGGCGGAATCGCATGCGGTGAGCCTGCTGTCCCGGGTGATCCTGCCCCGGCCGGGCGAACCGCTCGACGTGCGCAAGCTCTACATCGTCGAGTCCGACACCAATGCCAAGCGTGCGCACGCGCCCACCCGCACCACCCTGGAGATCGGCGCGGAGTCCGAGGTGTCATTCGCGACGTACTTCAACGCCTTCCCGGCGAGCTACTGGCGCCGCTGGTCGACGCTGGAAAACGTGGTGCTGCACATTGAACTGAGCGGCGCCGGGCGCATCGACGTGTACCGGACCAAGGCCACTGGAGCTCGAATCACAGTGGGCGGCACCCAGTTCAGTGGCCAGAACGCCGTGATCGAGTTCGAAATCGGCCTGGACGCATTCGAGGATGGCGGCTGGATCTGGTTCGACATCACCTCCGATACCGAAGTCGCGCTGCATAACGCGGGCTGGTACGCGCCGAGCGCTGCGCCCGGCCGAGCCAGCATCACCGTGGGCATCCCCACCTTCAACCGCCCCGGAGACTGCGTGAACGCCCTCAAGGCGCTCACCTCGGACCCGCAGGTGGACAAGGTGATTACCGCGGTCATCGTTCCGGACCAGGGCACCAAGAAGGCCAAGGATCATCCCGAGTGGGCCGCTGCCGCGGGGCCGCTGGGGGACCGGCTGCGAGTGTTCGATCAGCCGAACCTGGGCGGTTCGGGTGGCTACAGCCGGGTCATGTACGAGGCGCTCAAGAACACCGACTGCGAGCAGATTCTCTACATGGACGACGACATCCGGATCGAGCCGGATTCGATCCTGCGGGCCCTGGCGTTGAGCCGGTTTGCCAAGGCCCCCATGCTCGTCGGTGGCCAGATGCTTAATCTGCAGGAGCCCTCGCACCTGCATGTGATGGGTGAGATGGTCAACCGCGACAACTTCATGTGGACCAATGCGCCGTTCGCCGAGTACGACCACGACTTCGCCAAGTTCGCGCTGGGCGACATCGAAGAGGAGCGCAGTAAGCTGCTGCACCGCCGCATCGATGTCGACTTCAACGGCTGGTGGATGTGCATGATCCCGCGCGCTGTCGCCGAGGAACTGGGGCAGCCGCTGCCGCTGTTCATCAAATGGGATGACGTCGAGTACGGGCTCCGCGCCAACGAACACGGTTACGGCACCGCGTCGATGCCGGGCACCGCGATCTGGCACATGGCCTGGAGTGACAAGGACGACGCCATCGACTGGCAGGCCTACTTCCACCTGCGTAACCGGCTGGTAGTGGCAGCACTGCACTGGGACAACCCGATCCGCGGTCTGCTCGCCAGCTCGCTGAAGGCCACCTTCAAACACCTGCTGTGCCTCGAGTACTCGACCGTGGCCATCCAGAACCGGGCCATTGACGACTTCCTAGCGGGGCCAGAACACATCGCATCGATTCTGGAGTCGGCGCTGCCCGATGTGCGCAAGATGCGCCAGGAGTTCCCGGACGCCGTGGTGCTCCCGACGGCCACCTCGCTGCCGTCCCCGTCCGGCCGCCGCAAGGTACACAAGCCGCCGGTCTCCTTGCCCGCCATCGGGTTCCGGCTCTCCCGCGGTGTGCTGCACCAGCTCAAGAAGGAAGACCCCGCGCATCACGTGCGCCCGGAGCTGAATGTGGCGACCCAGGATGCTCGCTGGTTCCTGCTGTGCCGTGTCGATGGTGTCACCGTGACCACCGCCGACGGGCGGGGTGTGGTGTACCGCCAGCGTGACCGCGCCAAGATGTTCGAGCTGCTGCGCGCGTCGGTGCGCCGCCACCTGCAGCTGATGCGTAATTTCAACAAGATGCGCAAGACCTACCGCAACGCGCTGCCGACGCTGACCAGTAAAGAGCAGTGGGAGAACATCCTTGGCATCGGTAAAGACGATCCAGCTGCTCGGTCGACATCGTCCGGGGTGAGTGCATGACCGGTCTGCTGCCGGGCGAGGTGACCGCGCCCCAGGGTGAGACCGCGGTTCTGGTCGCCGTGCAGTCGGCCCTCGCCGGACGGCCCGGGGTGCTCAGCACTGCCCGCGGGCTGTCCCATTTCGGTGAGCACAGCATCGGATGGGTGGCGGCGGCGCTGGTCGGCGCCGCCATCAACTGGAGAGACAAGCCCCGCCGTCGCAGCTGGTTGGCAGCGGGCGCCGGCGCCTTTGGCGCCCATGCCGCCTCGGTGATCATCAAACGTGTGGTGCGACGCCGTCGTCCCAGCCATGAGGCGGTGCGGGTGAACGTCAGCACCCCGAGCCGCTTGAGCTTCCCCTCCTCCCATGCCACCTCGACCGCTGCGGCCGCGGTGCTGCTCGCGCCGCTGACGGGATTGCCCCTGCCTGCGCTGCTGATTCCGCCGATGGCATTGTCGCGGTTGGTTCTTGGCGTGCATTACCCCACAGATGTGGCCGCGGGCGCCGCGCTTGGCGCATTGATCGGCGCGACCGTTCGTCGGGCGGACGCTCGCCTGGCGCTCAAGGAGGAACAGCGATGAGTGAGGCACCAACACCCACCGCGGGCCCGCCCAAGAATCTCGTTTCGGGGATCGTCAAGGCCCTGCGCCCGCGCCAGTGGGTGAAGAACGTCCTGGTTTTCGCGGCGCCGTTGGCGGCGCTCGGCGATATCTCACCGCACGACTACCGGGGCATTTTCATCCGGGTCGCTATTGCCTTTGTTGCCTTCAGCATGGCGGCCTCGTCCATCTATCTGATCAACGACGCCCGCGACGTGGAGGCCGATCGGCAACACCCCACCAAGCGATTCCGGCCGATCGCCGCGGGTGTGCTGCCGATACCCGCCGCGTACGGACTTGCGGTCGTGCTGGCCGCCGGGTCATTGGGTATCGCATCGCAGGTCAATATCAACCTGGTCATCGTGATAGCGATCTACATCGCCATCCAGCTTGCCTACTGTTTCGGCCTGAAACACCAGCCGGTCATCGATATCTGCATCGTCTCTTCGGCGTATCTCATTCGGGCGATCGCCGGTGGTGTGGCCGCCGGGGTGTATCTGTCGCAGTGGTTCCTGCTGATCATGGCCTTCGGGTCGCTCATGATGACCGCGGGCAAGCGCTATGCCGAATTGCAGATCGTCGAGAAGACGGGTGCCAAGATTCGCAAGTCGCTCGAGGGATACACCTCTAGCTACCTGCGGTTCGTGTGGACGCTATCGGCTACCGCCATCGTGGTCTGCTACGGGCTGTGGGCCTTCGAACGTGACCACCGCGCCGGATCCTGGTTTGTGGCATCGATGATTCCGTTCACCGTCGCCATCCTGCGCTACGCGGTTGATGTCGACGGGGGCGAGGCAGGCGAGCCCGAGGAGATCGCTCTGGGGGACAGGGTGCTGCAGTTCCTGTTCGTCGCATGGATCGGATCACTCGGTGCGGCCTTCTACTTCTCCTAATACCCAACCCGGCCCGGGCATGAACGGACTGACCCGCTTCACCGTGTGGGTCAGCGTCCTCACCGTGACCGTGCTGTTCGGTTGGGGTGCCTGGCAGCGGCGCTGGATAGCGGATGACGGCCTTATCGTGCTGCGTACCGTGCGAAATCTGCTGGCGGGCAACGGTCCTGTTTTCAATAAGGGAGAACGGGTGGAGGCCAATACCTCCACGGTATGGACCTATCTGACGTATCTGGGTGGTTGGGCCGGCGGAGGTATGCGCCTGGAGTATGTGGCGTTGACCCTGTCACTGGTGCTGAGCCTGGTCGGCGTCGCGCTGGCCATCTTTGGCACCGCCCGGCTGTACGCGCCGCTGCTTGCCGGGCGCGCCGCCGTCATGGTGCCCGCCGGAATGCTGGTGTACATCGCCATCCCTCCGGCCCGCGACTTCGCCACCTCTGGCCTCGAAAATGGTTTGGTGCTGGCGTATTTGGGCGGGCTGTGGCTCATGATGGTGATCTGGGCGCAGGCCGTGCGCATGCCGGTGACCCTCGATCGGCGCGGCGGCCCGCATCAGCCGGTGGACCCACGGATCGTGCATGCCGCCCAAAAAGACCCGAAAGATGTCCTGAGTAAGCGGTTCACGCTAGGTCTGGCCTTTTTGGCCGGGTTGAGCGTGTTGATCCGTCCGGAGCTCGCGCTTATCGGTGGCGGCTTCCTGGTGATGATGCTGATCGCCGCGCGCGGGTTCACAATCCGGGTGTACATCGTGGCGGCCGGTGGAGCATTGCCCGTGCTGTACCAGATCTTTCGGATGGGCTATTACGGCATGCTGGTGCCGAGTACGGCGATCGCCAAGGATGCGTCGGGCTCCAAATGGGGGCAGGGCTTCGTCTACCTGCAGAACATGAACTCGCCGTATCTCATCTGGGTTCCGGCGGTCTTGCTCATCGCGCTCGGCGTGGCCGCGTTCCAGGCCCGCCGCGGTCAATGGTGGGTGCGTCAGGTGGCCGCCCCCGGCTACGGCTGGCTGGCACGTCTTATCCAAAACCCCACCGCCGTAGTTATTTTCATGCTCGCAAGCGGATTCATTCAGGGCGTCTACTGGATCCGTCAGGGTGGGGATTTCATGCACGCACGCGTGCTGTTGACCCCGGTGTTCTGCCTGCTGCTTCCGATCGCGGTGGTTCCGCTGGCGGCTCCGGACAGTGCGTCCTTCTCTCCGAGGCGGGCTCGCCTGCTCACCGCGGCCGCCATCGGCCTGTTCGCCGGTATCGCCGGCTGGTCGGTGTGGGTGGCCAACTCTCCGGGAATGGGCGGGGAGGGCACCAAGGTCAGCTATAGCGGCATCGTCGATGAGCGGCGTTTCTATGCGCAGGCCACCGGTGTCGCGCATCCGCTGACCGCTGCGGACTACCTGAACTACCCGCGGATGCGTGCCGTGCTGGTGGCGATCGACAACACTCCGGACGGGGCGCTACTGCTCCCCTCGGGGAACTACGACCAGTGGGATGTGGTGCCGGCAATCCCGCCGCCACCTCCGATTCCGCACGGTTACCGCGGGCCGCATGCGGTGCTGTTCACCAACCTCGGCATGCTCGGTATGAACCTGGGCCTGGATGTGCGGATCGTGGACCAGATCGGCCTGGCCAACCCATTGGCCGCGCACACCGCGCGCATCACCGACGGACGCATCGGCCACGACAAGAACCTCTTCCCGGACTGGATGATCGCCGACGGGCCCTGGCTCAAGCGTTACCCGTACATCCCCCGGTACATCGACCAGGACTGGGTGGCGGAGGCCGTGGAGGCGCTCAAATGCCCCCAGACTGATGCGATGCTGGGTTCGATACGTCGGCCGCTCTCACCTCGGCTTTTTGTGTCCAATCTGCTGCACTCCGCCGAGTTCACCACCTACCGAATCGACCGCGTTCCGCGCTTTGAACTGGCTCGATGCGGTCTGCCGATGCCAAAGCTGGATACGCCCCAGTACACTGGGCTTCCGGCGACCGGTCCCTAGAGCGTTCCCCGTCGGAGTCCTCGAAGCGACCATGTCTGCGGGTTTCCGTGTCCGAATCGAGATCCCAATTAGGTAACGCCGCGGCCCCGTCATGGCGATACGAAGACGACCGTGTCAGACACTTCAGACGCAATGTTGCGTTACAGAAGTGACAGTTGTGACTCCCCCAATGAAACGGATGGACCCCAGATGAGCGTGCGCGTGAGAGCCCGCCGCGTGCTGACGGCCCTGCTTGCGGCGGTTGTGATGCCCGTGGCGATGGCTGCGGGTGTAGCGATCAGTCCGGCCACCGCGCATGCCTTTTCGCGTGAGGGACTTCCGGTCGAGTACCTGGACGTCTACTCCAATTCGATGGGGCGCAATATTCGTGTCGAGTTCATGGGTGGGGGACCCAAGGCGGTCTACTTGCTTGACGGACTGCGCGCTCAGGACGACTTCAACGGCTGGGACATCAACACCGGCGCATTCGAGTGGTTCTATCAGTCGGGAATCTCTGTGGTCATGCCCGTAGGCGGCCAGTCGAGTTTCTACAGCGACTGGTATTCGCCGTCTGCGCTCAACAAGCAGCCGTACACGTACAAGTGGGAAACCTTCCTCACGCAAGAGTTGCCCGTGTATCTCGCCACCAACAAGCAGATATCGGCCACTGGTAATGGCGTGGTTGGACTGTCCATGAGTGGCGGTGCGGCACTGATCCTGGCTGCCTATCACCCCGCGCAGTTCAGATTCGCGGGCTCGCTCTCGGGATTCCTCAATCCCTCGACCATCTTCATGACCAATGCGATCCGGGTCGCGATGCTCGACGCCGGCAGTTACAGCGTCGACAACATGTGGGGTCCGCCGTGGGATCCGGCGTGGCGGCGCAATGACCCCACCGTGCAGGTCCAGGGGCTGGTCGCGGCCGGGACTCGCCTCTATGTCTATTGCGCTCCCGGTGGCTCGACACCGATCGACGAAAACGGCGATGCGGGTGTCGCACTGAGCGCGAGCAGCTTGGAGTCGCTGGCCGTCAGCGGCAACAAGAGATTCCAACAGGCGTATGCCGCAGCCGGCGGTAGCAACGCCACATTTGTCTTCCCCTCGTCCGGGAATCACTCCTGGCCGTATTGGGGACAGCAACTGCAGGCCCTCAAGGGTGATCTGATTGCCACGCTCAATGGCTAGGGTCGCGGGGCACCTTGAGAAGGTCTGCAGGCGCACATAGTGATGGTGCTGACAGGTCCAGGGATGTGGTTGACTACCGCGCGAGCGTGCGCCGGGCGTCCATCAAATCCGTTGGCCTGCGCGTGGGAAATCGATTGAAACAGATGGGAAAACGAAGTAAATGAAGCTCTTTTCGAAGATGCGTGGTGTTACCGCGCGTCGACTGGCTGTAGTGGCAACGGCCGCAGCCGTGCTGCCCGGTCTTGTCGGCGTTACCGGTGGCTCGGCGATTGCGGGCGCGTTCTCGCGTCCCGGGCTTCCGGTCGAGTACCTGCAGGTGCCGTCGGCGTCGATGGGCCGCGAAATCAAGGTTCAGTTCCAGCCCGGCGGTACCAAGGCCGTCTACCTGCTTGATGGTCTGCGTGCGCGCGATGACTTCAGCGGCTGGGACATCGAGACCACGGCGTTCGAGGACTACTACCAGTCCGGTATCTCCATGGTCATGCCAGTCGGCGGTCAGTCCAGTTTCTACACGGACTGGTACAACCCGGCCAAGGGCAAGGACGGCGTCTGGACGTACAAGTGGGAAACCTTCACCACTCAGGAACTCCCGGCGTACCTGGCTGCCAACAAGGGCGTCTCGCAGACCGGTAACGCGGTCGTGGGTCTCTCGATGGGTGCCTCGGCCGCGCTGACCCTGTCGATCTACCACCCGCAGCTGTTCGTCTACGCGGGTGCGCTCTCGGGCTTCCTGAACCCGTCGGACATGAAGTTCCAGATCGGTATGGCCATGGGCGATGCCGGTGGCTTCAGCGCCTCCGACATGTGGGGCCCGGACAGCGATCCGGCCTGGCAGCGCAACGACCCGTTCTTGAACATCCAGAAGATCATCGACAACGGCACTCGTCTGTGGCTCTACTGCGGCACCGGCGACTCCACTGACCTGGACGCCAGCCGGAACGGTTTCGAGAACTTCACCGGTGGATTCCTCGAGGGTATGGCCATCGGTTCGAACAAGAAGTTCATCGAGGCCTACACCGCGGCCGGTGGCAAGAATGCTCACGTGGAGTTTCCTCCGGGCGGTATCCACAACTGGACCTACTGGGGTCAGCAGTTGCGGGCCATGAAGTCTGACATGGTTGCCTACCTGCAGAGCCACTAGGCATAAGCAGTCAAAAGAGCGGTGGTCACCACGGTGGCCACCGCTCTTTTCGTCTTTCGCCGGATTGTGTCTCAAGACCACATCGGTCCGGTTGCGGAGCGCCAACATCCGTGACGGGATGTGTTGACAGGCGTCCTGATGTGGTTGACTACCTCGGGGACCCCACAGGATGTCTGTCGGCCTGACATGTAACGCCGACTGAAGCAGACGGGATACTGAGGTAATGAAGCTCTTTACAAACATGCGTGGCGCAACTGCGCGTCGACTTGCGGCCGTGGCCGCTGCTGCTGCCGTTCTGCCAGGACTTATCGGCGTTGCCGGTGGTTCGGCGGTAGCGAATGCCTTCTCGCGTCCGGGTCTCCCGGTCGTAGACCTGCAGGTGCCGTCGGCCTCCATGGGCCACGACATCAAGATCCAGTTCCAGGGAGGCGGCTCCAAGGCCCTCTACCTGCTGGACGGTCTGCGTGCGCGCGATGACTTCAACGGCTGGGACATCGAGACCACGGCGTTCGAGGACTACTACCAGTCCGGCATCTCGGTGGTCATGCCGGTCGGCGGCCAGTCCAGCTGGTACACCGACTGGTACTCCCCCGCCAAGGGCAAGGATGGCGTCTTCACCTACAAGTGGGAGACCTTCCTGACCCAGGAGCTGCCCGCGTACCTGGCAGCCAACAACGGCGTTTCCCGGACCGGTAACGCGGTCGTCGGTCTGTCGATGGGTGGCGCGTCGGCCATCACGCTGGCCAACTACCACCCGCAGCAGTTCGTCTACGCCGGTGCGCTGTCCGGCTTCCTGCACCCCGCAGACATGAAGGGGCAGGTCGGTATGGCCATGGGCGACGCCGGTGGCTTCAGTGCACAGGACATGTGGGGCCCGGATAGCGATCCGGCCTGGGTTCGCAACGACCCCTTCCTGAACATCGACAAGACCGTGGCCAACGGCACCCGCCTGTGGATCTACTGCGGTAGCGGCGACGCCACCGACCTCGACGCCACGCGTAACGGCTTCGAGAACTTCACCGGTGGATTCCTCGAGGGCATGGCGATCGGCATCAACAAGCAGTACGTCGATGCCTACACCGCCGCCGGCGGCAAGAACGCCCACGTGGAGTTCCCCCCGGGTGGTCTGCACAACTGGACCTACTGGGGCAACCAGCTCAAGGCCATGAAGTCTGACATGGTCGCCTACCTGGGCAGCCACTGAGCATCACTGACAATCGCGAAAGCGGCGGCCACTTCGGTGGTCGCCGCTTTCGTCGTTTCGGGTGATGGCCGACGGCCACAATCACGTAACGAATTCTGTGCTGTGACGATCATTTGCGCAGGTGCAGGTGGCATCAGTTCGGTAGCCTCGCCCGGGGCTCCCGGTACCGTGGAGCAAGCTGCGAGACCGCACGTCAAGAACGGCCAGGAGACACATGCCCAAGACCTCGAGTAGTAAACGACACCGGATTCTCGGTTTGGCCGCGGCGCTTGCCGTGGCCGTCGTCGTCATCCTGGTGATCGCGATCGTCGTGGTCATCGTCCGCAGGCCAGACGACGTCACGCCGCCCGCCGGTCAGGTGACGACGACGACACCGCCGTTGACTCGGCCCGGCCAGAAGCCTCGGCCGGCCTTCCAGAGCGCCGACTGCCCTGATGTGCAGGCGCTCGTCATCCCGGGCACGTGGGAGTCCTCGGTCACCGAGGATCCGCTCAACCCCACTCAGTTCCCGCGCTCACTGTTGTTGAACGTCTCGCGGCCGATCGCGGAGAAGTTCGACAAGGCCCGGTTGGAGACGTGGACGGTGCCGTACACGGCCCAGTTCCACAACCCGTTTGCCAATGACAACCAGATGTCCTACAACGACAGCCGCAAGGAAGGCACTGACCGCGCGGTCAAGCAGCTCACCGATATGTATGGCCGTTGCCCGCTCACCAGCTACGTTTTGATTGGTTTCTCGCAGGGCGCGGTGATCGCCGGTGACATCGCGAACCAGATCGGAAACGGTGAGGGGCCCGTCGACCAGGACCTGGTGCTCGGCGTGACATTGATCGCAGACGGCCGCCGTCAGGACGGGATCGGGCTGTCGCCCGGACCCAATCCGCCCGGACAGGGCGCGGAGGTCACCCTGGGTGATCTTGGGGTGCTGGATTCGTTCGGACTGAAGATGTCCGGTCCACGTCCCGGCGGATTCGGCGAGCTCAGCGATCGCACCAACCAGATCTGCGGCACCGGGGATCTCATCTGCGCGGCGCCGCCGGACGCGTTCAACATCTCCAACCTGGGTAAGACGCTGGACATTCTGTCCGGCGGCGCGGGTGCGCCCGTACACGCGCTGTACGCCACGCCGGAGTTTTGGCAGATCGAGGGTCAGCCGGCGACGGTGTGGACCACCAACTGGGCTGAGGGGCTCATCGAGAAGGCGCCCCATCCGAAGCACGGCTGACAGCCCTCGATGTCATCTTGGCAACAGGGCGTCGAGACATTTGGCGGGCACGGTACGCTCGCCTAAGATTAAGAGAAAAATAAGACTGTAAGCCGTTCGCGGGGTCGCGGGATTTTGGTTGGCCGACGCCGACCGATAATCTCGTCGCGAATGGCCGCCTGAGCTGCCGTAGTACGCGATCACCTCTCGGTACCATCATCGAGGATTTGACGTTCGCGATGACGCGTGCTCGCGAATGCCTCAGGCCCGCGAAACGCGCACCATGCGCCGTCAGAGGAGATAAGCACACATGGCGTTCGACAACCCGTTCCTCGACTCGGCGGGCCACATCAAGTTCCCAGAAGACGGGAGCATCGTTGGTCACGTCGAAGGTTGGGCGGAGTCGCAGGGCGACAGCCTGGCGTACCGGTTCCTCGACTTCTCCACCGAGCGCGATGGCGCTTATATCGACATCACCTGGTCGGAGTTCGGCGCACGCAACCGCGCCGTCGCCGCCCGCCTGCAGCAGGTGACCAAGCCGGGCGACCGTGTCGCCATCCTGGCGCCGCAGAGCCTCGACTACCTGGTCGCGCATTTCGGTGCCCTCTATGCCGGCGCGATTTCGGTGCCGCTGTTCGATCCCAGCGAGGCCGGCCATGCGGGCCGCCTGCACGCGGTGCTCGACGACTGCCAGCCGTCCGCGGTGCTCACCACGACCGAATGCGCCGAGGGGGTGCGCAAGTTCTTCCGGAACCGTCCCCCCAAGGAGCGCCCCCGTGTGATCGCCGTCGATGCGATTCCTGCGGACGTCGGGCAGACCTGGGTGGAGCCCGTGGCCACCAAGGACACCATCGCCTACCTGCAGTACACCTCCGGTTCGACCCGCGCCCCGGCCGGTGTGCAGATCACGCATCTGTCGCTTGCCACCAACCTGCTGCAGCTGGTCGACGCGTTGTCGCAGCAGGAAGGCAAGGACGGTCAGCCCGGTCACCGGGGGACCACGTGGCTGCCGTTCTTCCATGACATGGGCCTGATCACGGTGATGGTGCCGTCCATGATCGGTGAACACATGACGGTGATGAGTCCGGCAGCGTTCATTCGCCGTCCGCTGCGCTGGCTGCGGGAAATGGCGGTCAAGGGTGACGACCGCTCGGGAACCTTCTCGGCGCTGCCCAACTTCGCCTTCGAGCATTGCGCACTGCGCGGTCTGCCCAAGGAGGGCGAGCCGCCACTGGACCTGTCGAATGTGTACTCGATCATCAACGGTTCCGAGCCGGTGTCGACGGCCTCGATCAAGAAGTTCTGCGACGCCTTTGAGCCCTATGGCTTTGACCCCAGGGCCATTCACCCGTCCTACGGCATGGCCGAGGCCACGCTGTTCGTCACCTCGACCATCTGGAACACCGACAGGGCGCGTGTGCTGCACGTAGATCGCACCGAGCTGAACGCCGGGCGCATCGCGCAGGTGGAGCCGGGCGCCGAAAACTCGGTGACCCAGGTGTCCAGCGGACGGATGGCCCGCGACGAGTGGGGCGTCATTGTGGATGGTGAGACCGCCTCGGAGCTGGCCGACGGCCAGATCGGTGAGATCTGGTTGCACGGCAACAACATTGGTTCCGGCTACTGGGGTCGACCAGAGGAAAGCCGCGAGGCGTTCCACAACACGCTGAAGTCGCGGATCTCGGAATCGCATGCCGAGGGTGTGGCAGACGACGCCAACTGGCTCAACACCGGAGACCTCGGCGTATGGGTGGACGGCGAGCTGTACATCACCGGCCGCGTCAAGGACCTCATCATCGTGGACGGGCGTAATCACTACCCGCAGGATGTGGAGTACACCGCGCAGGAAGCCAACAAGGCGCTGCGTCCGGGGTACGTCGCCGCGTTCTCGGTGCCGGCCAACCAGCTGCCACAGGAAGTCTTCGACAACCCGCACGCTGGCTTGAAGTACGACCCGGAGGACTCCTCCGAGCAGCTGGTCGTCATCGGCGAGCGCAGCGTGGGCGCCCACAAAACGGATAACCAGGCCGTGGGCGACGATGTGCGCGCCGCGGTCGCGGTGCGCCACGGCGTCACGGTGCGCGATGTGCTGCTGGTTCCGGCCGGCTCAATCGCACGGACCTCCAGCGGCAAGATCGCCCGCCGGGCCGCACGGACCAGCTACCTGGACGGCAGCCTGCGCGGCGGCTACCAGCAGACCGCATTCCCCGACGACCGGCAGTAACCGTTACACACGGTCGTCCGTACGCGATACCTCGGAGAGGGCTCGAACATGACTGATACGCAACAGGATTCGACACCAGAGATCGAGACCGAGCCCGAGGCTCCAGAAGCAGCGGCCCCCGCGAGCGGCGCCGAGTTGACCGTCGCCGAGATGCGCGAGTGGCTGCGCAACTGGATTGCCAAGGCCACCGGGGTGAGCCCCGATCGCATCGACGAGTCGGCGCCCATGGTGGAGATGGGTCTGTCCTCGCGCGACGCGGTGGCGATGGCGGCTGATATCGAAGACCTCACCGGGGTCACGCTGACGGCCACCGTGGCCTTCCAGCACCCCACCATCGAGTCACTGGCCACCCGCATCGTCGAGGGCGAGCCGGAGTTGCCGGATGCCGGTGACGAGGACTGGTCACGCGATCCCAAGGCCGCCACAGGCGAATTCGATATTGCGGTGATCGGCCTTGCCACCCGTCTGCCCGGTGATGTCAACACCCCGGCGCAGCTGTGGGAGGCGCTGTTGGAGGGCCGCGATGCCATCACCGACCTGCCCGAGGGACGCTGGGAAGAGTTCACCAGTGAACCGCGGATTGCCGAGCGTGTGGCGCAGGCCGCCACCCGCGGCGGATATCTCAAGGACATCAAGGGATTCGACGCCGAGTTCTTCACGCTCTCCAAGATGGAGGCCGACAATATCGATCCGCAGCAGCGGATGGCCCTCGAACTCACCTGGGAGGCGCTGGAGAACGCGCGCATCCCGGCATCGAGCCTCAAGGGCGACAGCGTCGGTGTCTATATCGGCAGCTCCAACAACGACTACGGCTACCTGTCGGTGGCCGACCCCACCGTCATGCACCCGTACGCCATCACCGGCAACGCGAGTTCGATTATCGCCAACCGGGTTTCGTATTTCTTTGACTTCCGCGGCCCCAGTGTCGCCGTCGACACCGCATGTTCTTCCTCGCTGGTCGCGGTGCATCAGGGTGTGAAGGCACTGCGTTCCGGTGAGGCTGATGTGGTGCTGGCCGGTGGCGTCAACGCCCTCATCACACCGCTCGTGACGGTCGGTTTCGACGAGGTCGGCGGCGTGCTCGCGCCGGACGGCCGCATCAAGTCCTTCTCGCAGGACGCCAACGGCTACAGCCGTTCCGAGGGTGGCGGCATGCTGGTGCTCAAGCGGCTCTCCGATGCGCGACGTGACGGTGACCCGATCATGGCGATCATCGCCGGGTCCGCGGTCAATCACGATGGCCGGTCCAATGGTCTGCTGGCGCCCAACCCCGACGCCCAGGCCGAAGTACTGCGCAAGGCCTACAAGGACGCCGGTATCGATCCGCGCAGCGTCGATGTCATCGAGGCGCACGGCACCGGCACCATCCTCGGCGATCCGATTGAGGCCGATGGCCTGGGCCGGGTAGTGGGCCGCGGCCGCGATGCCGATAAACCGGCACTGTTGGGCTCGGCCAAGTCGAACTTCGGGCACCTGGAGTCCGCAGCCGGAGCCGCGAGCCTGTCGAAGATCGTGCTGGCCTTGCAGAACAACAAGGTTCCGCCGTCGATCAACTACACCGGCCCCAACCCGTACATCGACTTCGACGCGATCCACCTGAAGGTTGTCGATCAGGTCTCCGACTGGCCGCGCTACAGCGGGCACGCCATCGCCGGTGTCTCCGGCTTCGGTTTCGGTGGAGCCAACGCGCACATCGTGGTGCGCGAGGTGCTGCCGATCGACCTGGTGGAACCCACTGAAAGCCCGGTGCCGGACTCCGAAAACGACGATTCCGATGCCGATGGCAAACACGCTGCGGCAGAGGCGGATACCGAAGCAAGCACCGATTTCGACGCATCTCGTTTTGACGAGTACGGCGAGTTCATGGGCGGGTACTCCGATGGGCCGCAGGAGCTGCCCGGACTGACCGACGAGGCCAAACGTCTCAAGGAGGAGGCGCTGGCAGCGCTCTCCGCCGAAGAGCCGGTGACTCCCGTTGTTCCGCTCTTTATCTCGGGCTTCCTGTCCTCCCGCAAGAAGGCCGCTGCGGCCGCGCTGGCGGACTGGATGGAATCCGAAGAAGGACAGTCTCACTCGCTGGAGTCCATCGGACGATCACTGTCTCGGCGTAATCATGGGCGCTCGCGCGCCGTGGTGTTGGCCCACGATTTCGATGAGGCCATCAAGGGCCTGCGCGCCGTCGCAGAAGGCAAGCAGAAGCCGTACGTCTACTCCGTGGATGGCCCCGTCACCAGCGGTCCGGTATGGGTGATGGCCGGTTTCGGTGCGCAGCACCGCAAGATGGGCAAGAGCCTGTACCTGCGCGATCCGATCTTCGCGGAGTGGATCGACAAGGTCGACGCGTACGTGCAGGACGAGCGGGGTTACTCCGTTGTCGAGCTGATCCTCGACGACTCGCACGAGTACGGCATCGAAACCAGCAATATCGCCATCTTTGCGATCCAAATCGGTCTGGGCGAGGTGCTCAAGGCCCATGGCGCCAAGCCCACCGCGGTGATCGGGCAGTCGCTGGGCGAGCCCGCGTCGGCCTATTTCGCCGGGGGGTTGTCGCTGGGCGATGCCACCCGCGTCATCTGCTCGCGCGCCCACCTGATGGGTGAGGGCGAGGCGATGCTGTTCGGTGACTACATCCGGCTGATGGCGTTGGTCGAGTACTCGGCAGACGAGCTCAGGACGGTGTTCGCCGACTTCCCCGACCTCGAGGTGTGCGTGTACGCCGCACCCTCGCAGACCGTCATCGGCGGCCCGCCGGCGCAGGTCGACGCGATCGTGGCGCGCTGCGAGGCCGAGGGCAAGTTCGCCCGCAAGCTCCAGACCAAGGGTGCCGGCCACACCTCGCAGATGGATCCGCTGCTCGGCGAGTTCGCCGCCGAACTGCAGGGGATCGAGCCGATGACCCCGAAGATCGGGATCTTCTCGACGGTGAACGAAGGCACATTCATCCGCCCAGGCGGTGACCCGGTGCACGATGTCGATTACTGGAAGAAGGGGATGCGGCATTCGGTCTACTTCACCCATGGCACTCGTAACGCCGTGGATGCCGGATACACCACCTTCCTGGAGCTGGCACCGAATCCTGTGGCGCTCATGCAGGTTGGGCTCACCACCATGTCGTCGGGGTTGCCCGACGCGCAGCTGATCGCGACTCTCGCCCGTAAGGAGGACGAGGTCGAGTCCATGGTCAAGACCATGGCGCAGCTGTATGTCTACGGCCATAGCCTGGATCCGCGGACGCTGTTCGGCGCGGCCACCAGGTCGGCGGACTACGCGCCGATTCCTGCGACTGAGTTCAAGCGCAAGGAACATTGGCTCCCCGCGCATTTCAGTGTCGATGGCGCCACCCGGATCCCCGGTACCCACGTATCGCTGCCCGATGGCAAGCACGTGTGGGAATGGAGTCTGGCTGAAATTGCTACGGTCAACTTCCCCGAGCTGGTGAAAGCCGCTGCGGTAACGGTACTTCCGGACGCTCAGCTGACCGCGTCCGAGCAGCGGGCGATCCCGGGCGAGGGTTCCACGCTGGTGACCACGCTGTCTCGGCACCCGGGTGGGGCCACCGTGCAGGTGCACGCGCGCATCGGTGAATCGTTCACCCTCGTCTACGACGCGGTGGTGTCCCGTGCGGGCCAGGGGGGCGCACTGCCGTTCGCGACTGCCGCGGGTGTCGCCACCAACGGTTCGGCGACGGTGACGGCGGCCCCGGTGCAGGCGGCCGCCGAAGACGAAGTGCCCGAAGAGATTCACGACAACCTGCTCTCCGGGGCGGGTGCGGGTGCGGACTTCAAGAAGTGGAGCAAGGAGTCCGGCGAGCCGGTCATCGAGCGTCTGGCCGCGATCGTGTCGCTGGCCATGGGCTACGAGCCCGAGGACGTACCGCGCGAGGTGCCGCTGATCGAGCTGGGTCTGGATTCATTGATGGCCGTGCGCATCAAGAACCGTGTCGAGTTCGACTTCGATCTGCCGCCCATTCAGCTGCAGGCCGTGCGCGATGCCAACCTGCTCGATGTCGAGCGGCTGGTTGTCTACGCGCTGGAGAACCCCGACGCCGTGCACGAGCTGCACGACTACCAGCAGACCGACGAATTCAAGGAGGCCGCGCCGACCGGCGGCGTGCTGTCCAAGGCCGATCTCGAGAAGGCGCTGGAAGCCGCTCCGCAGGCCGCGGAGCCGGAGACCGTCGCCGAGAGTGCTCCCGCCGCGGAGCCTGCCGTCTCTGCGGAGACCTCTGAACTGGCCAAGGCCGCCGCCGTGATGAACCAGGAGGCCATCGCCGAGGCGCTGAATGCCGATGTGCCACCGCGTGATGCGGCCGAACGCGTGGCCTTCGCGACGTGGGCCATCGTCACCGGTGAGTCGCCGGGCAGCATCTTCAACGCGCTGCCCAAGATCGACGACGCGACGGCCGAGAAACTCGCAGAGCGCCTTTCGCAACGTGCCGACGGCGAGATCGGCGCCGAGGAGGTCAAGCTCGCGCCGACCATCGAGGCACTCGGTGAGGTTGTCCGCAGCCACTTGGAGGCCGGCAAGATCGACGGCTTCGTGCGGACGCTGCAGCCCCGGCAGGAGGGTTCGACGACGGTCCCCGTCTTCGTGTTCCATCCGGCGGGCGGGTCGACGGTCGTCTACGAGCCGCTGTTGAAGCGCCTGCCCGCGGACACACCGATGTTCGGATTCGAGCGCGTCGAGGGCACCATCGCAGAGCGGGCCGCCCAGTACGTGCCGAAGCTCCTTGAGCTGCACAAGGGCCCGTTCATCCTCGCTGGGTGGTCACTCGGTGCGGTGCTGGCGTACGCCTGCGCGGTGGGCCTCAAGGAGGCCGGCGCCGAGGTCGCGTGGGTCGGCAATATCGACGGGGTGCGCCCCGGGACGCCGATCCTGACGACCACGGAGGAGACCCGCAAGCGCTGGGACCGGTATGCGGCCTTTGCGCAGAAGACGTTCAACGTGCAGATACCGGCCATCCCGTACGAGCAGCTGGAGGAGCTCGACGACGAGGGCCAGGTCAGGTTCGTGCTGGAGGCCGTCAAGGCGGCCGGCGTGGAGATCCCCGGTGGGATCATCGAGCACCAGCGCACGTCCTACCTGGACCAGCGGGCCATCGACACGTCGACGCCGGTGCCCTTCGATGGGCATATGACGCTGTACATGGCGGACCGGTACCACGATGACGCCATCACCTTCGAGCCCGCGTACGCGACGCGCCAGCCCGACGGCGGCTGGGGCGAGTTCGTCTCTGATCTCGAGGTGGTTTCGGTCGGTGGGGAGCACATCCAGATCATCGACGAACCGTTCATCGCTAAGGTCGGTGCTCATATGAGTCAGGCATTGCGCTCCATCAATGCGAAGAACCAGGAAGGCTAGACGTGCCACCACATACAACCGCGGAGAAGGTCGCCGACCTGCGCGAGCGCATCGCCCGCACGCAGGAGCCGGGTGACGCCAAGGCCGTCGCCAAGCGTGATGCCAAGGGCATCCCGAGCGCGCGCGCCCGCATCCATGCCCTGCTCGACAAGGGCAGCTTCCTGGAGCTCGGTGCCTTCGGGCGGACCCCGGGTGATCCGAACGCGCCGTACACCGACGGCGTGGTGACCGGACTGGGCCGCATCGACGATCGTCCGGTGGCGGTGTTCTCCCACGACCAGACGGTCTATCAGGGGAGCGTCGGCGAGATGTTCGGCCGCAAGGTCGCCAAGCTCATGGAATGGGCGGCCACCAACGGCTGCCCGGTGATCGGCATCAACGACTCGGCGGGGGCCCGCATTCAAGACACCGCCACGTCGCTGGCCTGGTACGCGGAGCTGGGACGTCGTCACGAGATGCTGCGCGGCATGGTCCCGGAGATCTCGTTGATCTTCGGGAAGTGCGCCGGCGGTGCGGTGTACTCGCCGATCCAGACCGACCTCGTGGTCGCGGTGCGCGATCAGGGCTACATGTTCATCACCGGGCCCGACGTCATCAAGGACGTCACCGGCGAGGATGTCACGTTCGACGAACTCGGTGGCGCGGACGTACAGGCTCAGCGGGGCAACATCCACAAGGTGGTCGAGGACGAGGCGGCCGCGTACCGGTACGTGCGCGACTACCTGAGTTTCTTGCCTTCCAACACGTTTGACTATCCGCCGATCGTCAATCCGGGCCTGGAGCCCGAGATCACCGAGGACGATCTGTACCTCGACACGATCATCCCGGATGCCGATAACCAGGGCTACGACATGCACGAGGTCCTGCTGCGGATCTTCGATGACGGTGACGTCTTTGAAATCGCCGACCAGCGCAGCCCGTCCATGATCACCGCGTTCGCTCGTGTCGACGGAAGCCCGGTCGGCGTGATTGCCAACCAGCCGATGCACATGTCTGGCGCGGTGGGCAACGAGGCCTCCGACAAGGCGGCAGGTTTCATCCGGTTCTGTGACTCGTTCAATCTTCCGTTGGTGTTCGTCGTCGACACCCCGGGCGCCATGCCGGGTGTGGAAGAGGAGACGAACGGCGTCATCAAGCGCGGCGGCAGGTTCTTCAATGCCGTGGTGGAGGCCGATGTGCCCAAGGTGACGATCATTACCCGCAAGGCTTATGGCGGCGGGTATGCGGTCATGGGCTCCAAGCAGCTCTCGGCCGACCTGAACTTCGCCTGGCCGACAGCACGTATCGCGGTGATCGGTGCCGAGGGTGCGGCGCAGCTGTTGGTCAAGCGATTCCCGGACCCGACCGCGCCCGAGGTGCAGAAGATTCGAGCCGACTTCATCGAGGGCTATAACAACAACCTGGCCACGCCGTGGATCGCTGCCGAGCGTGGCTATATCGATGGCGTGATCGAGCCGCATCAGACTCGGCTGCTACTGCGTCAGTCGCTGAAGCTGTTGCGGGACAAGCAGATCAGCCGGGTGCAGCGCAAGCACGGCCTCACCCCGATCTAACGACTCAGCACCCGAAGGCCCCCGCACGCACCGCGTGTCGGGGGCCTTCGTGTGAAAGAGTCAGTCGCGCAGGACGAGGGCGCGGCTGCCCGCATGGGCCCACACCATGGCGGCGCCGATCGAGATCAGGACCGTCACCCACGAGAACCAAGTGACATGGTTTTCCTCGACGCGTGGGCCGGAGATGAAGCTGTCCTGTACCGCCGGCCAGTACGTCGGCATCAGGTGCACGTATCCGAGCCCCAAAACGCTAGCGGTGCCGACGATCACGGTGGCTTCCGGTGCATGCTTGCGGTGACGCAGGATCATCGTCACCGCGATCGCGATGAGCACGGCGTGGGTCACGGAGAGGTAGGTCAGAGTCGGCGGCGCCGCGGTCACGCCGCGCCGAAGGTGATCGATGACATCCAGCGCCCAACCCGCGATGAAGGCGATGGTGGCCGCACGCAGGAACCTGTCGGCGCGAGTGGTGAGTTCTGTCATCGCGACCTCCATTGGCCTACTACAACCGATAGTAGATACCTAGACCTTGCCCGGCAAGGCGCTCTTCTCCGCGCGGTACTGCTGTCCGTGAGGGTCGAGGCAGTGTGTCGATGTCTCGGTGTCCTCGTGGTCGACCTGCAATGTCGTGTGGTCGATGTCGTACTGCGTATGGAGTAACCCCTCGATCTCGCGCCGTATTCCGTGACAGTCCGCATCCTGGGCCACCAAAACGTGCGCCGACACCGCGGGCTGGCCGGAGGTGATCTGCCAGATGTGGAGGTCGTGCACCTCGGCGACGGACGGCAAAGAGGCGAGTTGAGCTCCGATGGCATCGGGATCCAGATTGGCCGGAGCGGCCTCCAGGAAGATGCGACCCGACTCGCGTACCAGGCCCCAGCCGGCCTTGAGCATCAGTGCGGCGACAACGAGTGCGGCGATGGCGTCGGCACGCGTGAAGCCGGTCAGCCAGACGACGGCACCGGCGACGGCGGTGGCGATGAAGGCGTACAGGTCGTTGAGGATGTGCTGGAAGGCCCCCTCGACATTCAGGCTGGATCGGTTTGCCTTGCTGATGCACCAGGTGGCCGCCACGTTGACGACGATTCCCGCGAGCGCGGTGACGAACACGAGTAGCCCCGATACCTCCGGGGGCGTGATCAGGCGGCGGATGCCCTCGTAGATGAAGAAGGCGGCGAGCAAGAACAGCGTGACGCCGTTGGCCTGTGCCGACAGGATCTCGGCACGTTTGAGCCCGTAGGTGTAGCTGCCGCGGGCGGGGCGCGAGGCGAGTCGAATGGCGATGAGCGCCAGCACGATCGAGGCCGCGTCGGTCAGCATGTGCCCGGCATCAGAGATCAGCGCCAGCGACTGGGCGATGAAGCCGATGACCACCTCGACGGCCATGAACCCGCCGATCAGCACCAGCGCGATGGTCAGCCATTTGCGATCGGCATCCGCACTCACGCCGTGGCCGTGTGAGTGTCCGGATCCGTGATCGTGTGCGTCCGTTGCCATGCCCACTCCTTCTCGATAATCCATGCAAACATATGCATGCTAGCATGTGTAATGACAAACGTTCAGCCCTTAACGTGTCCCAAGTGTGAGTCGCAGATGCTGTCGACGAAGTGGTTCGGTGTGCGCACGTTCCAATGCACCGGATGTGCGGCCGTGCTGCTGGAACAGGACAGTCTGCAGCAGTTCGTGGACGGCGCCGCTCGCTTCGGTCCCTCGGCGCATATCGACCAGGCGCCCACACCGCAGGCGTATCCACCCCCGCCGCCACCGCAGGATTACCGCGGAATCATGGGAGGACTGTTCGGCGGTGGGGGCGGCCACGGCAATCGCCGCCGCGGCCACCATTGACACGTAGCGCTACGGCTTGATCCGGATCTCGTTCGGTTTCCACAGTCCGCCGTGTACCTCGGACCCGTACTCGATCTGGGCGGGTTGGGCGTCGACGAGGGTCTCGAACTTGCGTAGCGAGCCCCAATCTCTGCCCCAGTCCTTGGACAGGTAGGTCGGCATCACATGCGCCCGCAGGAGCAGATCGGTGATCCCCAGCAGGCCGCCGTTCTCGCCGTCCTGCCAGGTGTCGGTGTCCTTGCGCTTCTGGTCGTAATCCGGAGTGATGCGGAACTCGGGGACCTCGGTGATCCCGTACTGATGCAGCATCGGCTGCTGGCAGGGGAAGACGAGTCCCACGGTCCAGTCCATGAGCACCGGCCGCTTGCTGCCCACATACTCCTGCAACGACTTCAGCTCGGGCACCCGAGGTGGAGTGAAGGCCAGCCAATCGCCGGGACTCAGCGATATGTCGGCCGCCACGATGCGAACGGCGGTGGCGGTGTCCGGGATATCCGAGCGGGCGAAGCGCAGATTGCGCCATGACGGTACGGGTCCCAGGTCATAGGGAGTGAGTCGTCCGGCCGGAGTGAATGTGCCGTCCGGGGCGGCCACGCCGTACTCCAACTGCAGTGTCTGACCCGATATTTCGCCCTTGACGTTCTTCGCGGCAATGGTTCCGGCAGCGGTGACCACGACCAGCGGATGACTGGTATCGCGGGCCGGCAGCCGATACCAGTCGGATGTCGCGTTCGCCTGCTGTTGCGGACCAACGCGGTAGGTGCCCACAATCGGCACCCGCGCCGGATCCAACCCGTAGGGCAGGCGCACGGTGGAGCCGTTGATGCCCGGAGTCTTGGTGCGGTCCTTGGAGTCCCAGTCGTAATCGGTGCCGGGGCGCGAGTCGTTCATCCGGATGGACTCGGCGACGATCTTGTCCGGCACCCCGTCCGGTGTGAATCCGGAGGGGCTCGCGCCGCCGAGCGGGCCCAGAGGCCCAGACGGTGTGCCAATCGCCTGTAGCACACCAGCATTCGCGTCGGACTCGACGAGGACGTCATCGGCCAACCCGCACCCGCCCGCGAGTTCACGGATGTTGGCCCAGCCGTTGGAATACGACGGGTACTGACGAACGACACCGATCGTTAGCTGACAGATAGATGTCAACACCATGAACCCGGCCGCCCATGCCACCGGGGCGGAGGTGATGGACCTGATCACCCGGTTGTCCTCGTGCCGGGGTGAGAAGTGCAGCCATGCCGCGTACGCCACGGCGAGTGCGAACAGCGCGAAAAATATTGTGCTGACGCTTATCCCGGCGATCTTGGGCATGCTGCTGTTGAACGGGACGCCGAAACTCGAGACGTACCACCATCCGGCCGCGCTGGCCCAGCTGAGAGCCAGTACGAAGAGCACCGTCGCTACGACCGCCATCCGGTTGCGGCTCCAGCGCAGCACATGTGGCGATACCAGCACCGTGGCCAGGGCGGCCACCGCGGCTCCCAGGGCGGCGAAGAGCCCGAAGTGGTGCACCCACTTCGTCGGCGCGAACATCAGGAAGAAGATGGTGCCGAAGACGACGCCCAGCACGCGCCAGGCCGGCCCTCGGGCGACACCGGGAACCCGCTTGCGGCGCAACAGAATGAACATCGAGATGAACAGGCAGGCGGCGATGAGCAGGAACCCGAAGCGCCGCGATACCGAGCCGTCGACTGTCGGCAGGAACATGTAGTAGTACCGCAGGTTGTCGGTGTACCACGCTTGTGCTGGGCCGATCGCAGTGCGAATCCGGGTGGCCTCGATGACTGTCGACAGGGTCTGGTCGGCGAAAATGACTGCAAGCACAACTGTTCCCGCCGCCAGCATGGGCGACACCAACGGCCAGGTGCCCACCTGCCGGTGCTTCGTCACGATGATTCGCAGAATGGGCCGGCCACCGGCGAGCAGGGCGGCGACGGCGATCAGACCCGTCGGCTGAATCCCCAGGGTGAATGCCGCGGTGACGATCGCCAGCGCGGCCGGGGTGAGTCGGCGAGAGGTGATGGCGCGTTCGATGAGCACCCAGGTGATCAGCGATCCGACGGCGATCTGGCCCTCGGGGCGCAAACCGTTGTTGAACGGGAACCACGATGCCAGCAGCACAAATCCGGCCGCCCAGGCCGCAGGCTTGCTGCGAGCGACAGCGGGCCCCAAGCGGGGCAACACTTCCCGGCTGATCAGCAGCCAGCAGACCAGTGAGGCGACGAGGTCGGGCAGCCGGATCCACAGGCTGATATCGCTGAACTTCGTCATGATGGCCAGCAGGTTGTAGTACCAGCCGAAGGGGTCCTCGGGGCTGCCGAACCAGCGGAAGTAGTTGGCCATGTACCCGGCGTGCTCGGCGGTACGCGCGATGCCCATCTGGTAGCCGTCGTCCGAAGACCCCGCGCCGATCACGTACCAGAGCACCAGGCTGCTCATGATGATGGCGTCGGTGAAATCGAAACGGCGCCATCGGGTGGGGACGAGCCGTTGCATGCGATGACCGTCGGTCTGGTCGATTCGCCACAGGGCCAGTAGCGCGATGATGGTGGAGATGACCGCGCCCACCATCGCCGCAAGCTTGAGAAGCGTTGGACTGGAGGAGAAACGGGTGTCGATATGGGCGGTGAGGCTCAGTCCTGCCGGAGCCGGACCGGTGAGCTGGGTGAAGACCCCGACGATCTGCGGGCGCAGATTCGGATCGGGGAATCCTGACTTGAGGTCAGCGGTCTTGTCGGCCCCGTCACCACGCAGCCCCTCGAACGTTGCGAAGGTGCCCTTGTCCGATGAGGTGATGACGATCCGCCGGCAGTCGGGTGAGGCCACCTTGGCGCGCGGGGCGGTGGCGATGACCACGTTGCGGTCGGTGATATCGACGCGTTCCTTGGAGACCTTGACGAACAAGCCCTGGAGCGCAGCCTCTTTGCCCTCGGGAGGCGCGGTACCCACGATCACCGCACCCTCGGCGGGTACGGAGTTGATCACCGTGCACGGGACGGTCACCGTCATGTCCATGGGTGTCTGGGTGATCAGCGGCGCGGTGACGTTGGTCAGCTGTCCCTGCTGTGGCCAGTCGAGGGTCGCGGTGGACACCTTGACCGGCAGTAGGGGGATGGAGACACTCAGCACGAACCCGAGCAGACCGAATACGGTTGCCGTCCAACGTGCGATATTCAGCTTGCGGGCCTCAGGGGAGGTGTCTGTCACGGAATTCTGTGTCATGGCAGGGCTCGAATCGGTCCTTTGCGGGTCCAGCCGTTCACCACGACGGTGCCCTCGGTGAGTTGTGCGTTGGGTGCCAGATTCGGAGCGATGACGGGCTCGTACTTCTCGATCGAGCCCCAGTCGCGGAACCAGTCGTTACGCAGATAGGTGGGCACCGAGGAGGTCCGGAGGAGAGCAGTGGTGAACATGAATGGTCCGCCGTCCTCGGCCGACATCCACATGTTTGACGACGTGGCGACCTGCTTGTGCTCGGGCATGACCCGGAACTTGGGCAGCTCGGCGACCCCGAGGCGTTCACTGAACGGCCGCTGGCACGGGAAGTTCTGCGCGACAGCCATGTCCAGCAGTACCGGCGTGTCAGAGCCCAACAGGTCCTGTGCGGTCTTGAGGGTGGGCACCCGGGGTGGGGTGAACGCCAGCCATTGGTCACTGGACAGGTTCGGGTCATCGGCGACGATCCGAACTACATTGGCTCCCGGTGGAGCGGTCTTGGTGGGGAACCTCAGGTTACGCCAGACTCTTTGTGGCCCAATATCAATCGGCTCGTCTTGACGGAGTGCCTTCACTGCGCCGTCACTGCCGCGAGTGCCCCATTCCAACTTCAGTTGTTGGCCGTAGTTGATCTCGGGATTGAAGGTGCCGTCTTGCTGGTGTGACCAGATCGCTCCGGCGGCCGATATCACCACCAGGGGGCGATCAGGGCTGGGCGTGGGCAGCTCGTACCAGGACGACGTGAGATGTGCGGCAATCGTGTTCTCGCCGTAGCTGCCCATTACCGGCGTGCGGGCGGGATCGAGTCCGAACGGCAGCAGCGCACTGGAGCCGTTGATCCCGGTGGGGCCGACACCGCCGGTGGTCCCGGCCGCATCACTGACCTCCATGATCGGCGCGTTGGGCGAGGCATCGGAATTGACCAGGCCTGGCTTGCCGATGACGGGCAATGAGGTCATGCCGGTCTCCACGCCATCCGGGATGAAGCCGACGGGATCGGTGCCGCCGAGAGGCCCGTACTTGCCCGCCTGTTGGCCCGGAACAGGCTGCAGCAGACCCTCATTGGCGTCAGGCTCAACGAGGACATCGTTGGCCATCGCGCACGGGCTGCCGGTCAGGGCCAGTAAATTGGCCTTGCCGGTGGTGTAGGTGTCGCTGCGCGCGTAGACCCCCTTGGCCATCGAGGAGACCTCGAGAATCACCATGATGGCCGCCACGATCATCAGCGGCGTGGAGGCGAGGAGCCGGTTGCGACGGGTGTTCTCGACTTCGGTGTGCCCGGCGTAGTCAATGCGGAAGTGCAACCAACCGGCCAGCAGGGCGGTCACGATCGACAGTGCCAGGAACAGGGTGGTGACCGGTTGTCCTGCGATGACCGGTTGCTTGTCGAACCACGGCACGCCGTAGTTGCCGACGTAGAACCAGCCGTTGATGCCGGAGGTCGACCACGCCAGGATGAACAGCAGGGCCGTGACGTACAGCGCCAGGTTGCGTCGTGAGTGCAGTCCGACCCGGGCGAAGGTGAAGGCGGCGACGGCGCCGAGCGCACCGGCAAGCCCGGCGAAGATGCCGAATTGGATGGCCCACTTGGTGGGGGTGAAGGTGAGCAACAGCAGCCCTATCGCGGTGCTGCCGAGGAGCCGCCACACCGGCCCGCTGGCCAGGCCGGGAAGTACCCCGCGGCGCAGCAGCACCGCGAGTGTGCCGAAGAGACAGAGCAGAAGGGTGAACACCGCGATGCGGCGTGTCAGCGAGCCGTCGACATTGGATTCGACCGTCAGGAAGTAGTAGCGCAGAAATTCCTGGTACCAGGCGATCGTCGGGCCCACCACGTACTTGATACGGGCGGACTCGGCGACGGTGGCCAAGGTCTGGTCTCGGAAGGTGAAGGCCAGTACGCCTGCGACTGATGCCGCCAGCACTGCGATGGGGGTGAATCGTCCGTACCGCAGGCGCCGCACGGCGACGACGCGGGCGATGGCGCGTCCACCGGCGAGTAACGGTCCCAGCGCGATGAGCCCCTGGGGGGCGACGGTCGCGGTAAGCAGTGCCGCGACGATGGCCAGTGCGGCGGGGGATAGGCGCCGGGTCGCGATGGAGCGCTCCACCAGGATCCAGGTGACCACGGTGCCGAACACGATGATCGGCTCGGGTCTCAGGCCATTGTTGAAGGGCAGCCAGGCGGCCAGGAAGACCAGTGCGGCGGTCCACACCGCGGTGCGGCTCGCGGCGAGTTGCTCGCCAAGCCGCGGCAGCATCTTCTTGCGCAGGATGTACCAGGTGCCGATGCCCGCTAGGGTGGCCGGCACCCGCATCCAGACGCCGACCGTGCTCACCTGCGTGATCCAGCTCAAAAGGGTTGCGTACCAATCGAATGGCGAGGCGGAGGCGCCGAAGTAGCGGTAGTACTCGGTGACGTATCCGGCCTGAGGGGCTACCCGCGCCTCGACCAGGACATTGCCGTCGTCGGAGGTGATAGCGCCGATGACGTGCCAAAGAAGAAGGGTGCCAACGACTCCGATATCGGCGACACCATTGGTCAGCAGGGCCGCGCGATCCGGGAGGCGGAAGGAGGGCCTGGCGCGCTTACGTCCGCCGCGATCCAGCACCGCCAGTGCGCCGATGGCGATCGCCACTGCGGCAAGGCCGAGAACCATTGCCGCCAGCTTCAATGTGGTTGGGCTGGTGATGAACCGGGTGTCGACCACCACATGCGCCGTCGGGCCGCCGGCCGCGGGCACCTTGAGGTCCGTGAACAGGCCGGTCACCTGGGGCTTGTTCTCGATGGCCAGGGTCCCGTGGGCATTGGGGAGCCCGGCGAAGTTGGCGCCGACGCCGCCGGCGTTGGCCCAGATGTCCAATGAGGTGCAGCCGCCGGATTCCACTGCCTTGCGCGGGGCGACCGTCGCGACGTTATCGCGGAAGGCGACCACCACCAGATCGGAGGTGGCACGAACGAACAACGCGTGCCGGCTTGCCTCGAATCCGCCGTCGGGACTGGTGGACAGCACCACGCCGCCGCTGGCGGGCAGGCTCGCGATGGCAGCGCACGGAATGTGCGCGTCGAAGGACAGCGGTGCGCCCGACACCAGCGGCGCCGTGATGCTGGTGATGTTTCCGTCGGCTGTGACTCCCTGGGGCCAGCTGATGTCGACGGTGGATTGGCGGACCGGCAGCAGGGGAACAAGCACGCAGAGCAGCACACCGACGGTGGCCGCAGCCAGTGAAATCAGACGTGCCCGCTGGGCTGTACCTGCTGTCGCGGACTTTAGAAGCGGCGAAGGCACGAGGGCGATGGTATGTGACGAAGCTTCGGGCGCCTCCATGCAGCGCGCTCGGTTGGCCGGATTGAGACCTCTTTCCCGGATACGAGTCGATACTTTGATTGAAGTATCAAAAAGTATCAGGTAGGACATCAATGCAGCCGAGCCCGTACACGCCAGGTCAGGTGGCACGCGAGGTGGTAGGCCGCGCAGAACAGCTTGCGGAGATCGGCGAGCGGCTGATGTACATGGCCGAGCTCGGCCGGCTGATCGGGCGCATCCGCGTCGACACTGGCCCGCGTGGAGTCGGGAAGACCTCACTATTGCGTGAGGTGCAGCGCGAGGCGGAGGCCCGTGGCGTGGTGACGGTGTGGGTCACCGCGGGAGGAGACGAGCCGCTCGCGGCGGCGATAGCGACCGCGATCCGGGCCCGTGTCACGGCGTGGAAGAAGAAGTCACGCGGTCGCCTGCTGCGCGCCGTGGATCAGGTGAGTATCACTGCAGGAGTGCCGGGCGTGGCTCAGGTGGGCGCGACCGTCAAACCGTCGCAGGGCACCCCCGCCGCCCTGTCAGAGTCATCGTTCAAGGAACTGATCGTCGAGACCGCCACGGCGGCGCGTGACGAGGGACACCGCGGCCTGGTGCTGCTGATCGACGAGATCCAGGACGCCGACCGGGCGGGGCTGCGTACCTTGGCCGTGACGTGGCAGGACCTACAGGCAGAGGCCGACGGCCTGCCTGCCGGTGTGTTCGCGGCGGGTCTGCCGCAAACGCCGGAGATCATCAGTGCCGCAGCTACATTCAGTGAGCGATTCGCCTATCGCACGTTGCATCGGCTCGGTCCCGACGCGTCCCGAGTGGCACTCGTGAAGCCCGCCGGCGCGGTCGGGGTCGAGTGGGCCCAGGATGCGCTGGATGCCGTGATTGCGCAGACCAGCGGGTATCCGCACACTCTGCAGCTTTACGCCGATGCCGCCTGGGCGCGTGCCGGCTATCCGGATCCGGGGGGCCGGATCCGGATAGCCGATGTCGCACACGCCACGCGTCAGGTCGCTGAGGACATGGACTCGCTCTTTCGCGCGCGCTGGAACAACGCCACCCCGGTACAGCGGCAATTCATGTCGGCGATGGCGCAGTCGCTGACCGATGATCGGTCGGCGAGCCGGTCCGACATCGCAGCCGTCATGGGCCGGGATTCGCGGGCGATCAGCGCCGCCCGCGCCGGCCTCATTGACAAGGGCCTAGTCGGCGTCGCGGGACATGGACTCCTGGAGTTCACTATTCCCGGATTTGCGGGATTTGTTCGCGCACAGGAGGACTGATGCTTCGCCGCGAAAACCGTAGCCTCGGCGAGCTAATCGTTGTGCGGTGATTTCTCCCGGACTACCCCGGAGCGCTCGCACTTGGGATCGATCTTGACCGGGTGATAGGGACAGGGCTCGTTATCGGGTTTGGCCGCGGCCGGAATGGCCGTGACCAGGGACGCCGTCAAACATGCGGCCATGACGAACTGCCGTAACATCGCAGGAACCTTCCTCTGGGTTGGTAGTCCAGAGGGGCGGGCCAGGGTCCAATCTGCATCCGCCCCTCTGGGATCTCTGTGGAGACAACCCCATTGAAGTCGGCGGACCGGCTACTGGCTTCCGATAAGTTGCCAGTTTCTATCGAAAATCAGCCAAATGTTGGATGCCGGGCTCTAGCGGCTCTTACGCAGCGGTCCCGGCGTCCAGAATCCGCTGTGCACGGCGGTTCCGAGCTGAAGCTGCGCCACGGTGGCGTTCTTGTAGTACGGCGTAAATCGTTGCAGCGCACCCCAGTCACGGAACCAGTCGTTCTGTAGGTAGGTCGGCACCGGGGTTGCCTTCAACAGCAGTTCGGTGATGCCCAGCGGGCCGCCACCGAGATAATCCATCACCGGCGAGTTCGCTTCCGCGCCAAAGCGGTCGGGAAGAATGCGCCACTTCGGGATCTCGATGACCCCGTTCTTGTGGTCGAACGGCCGCTGGCAGGGGAAGGCAAGCCCCACTAGCCAGTCCAGGAACACCGGATCGGAGCCCACCACGTCCTGCAGTGTGCGCAGCGCCGGAACCCGGGGCGGGGTAACCGCTATCCAGTGTTGCGGCGCCAGGTCGTCATCGATGGCAAGGAGCCGGATCCGGGTGGCCTCCGTCGGTATGGCATCGCGGGACATCCGCAGGTTCCGCCACGCCGGAGCCGGGCCGAGGTCGGCAAATGAGATGGCGCCCATAACCTTTCCGTCTTCCCGGGCGAACTGCACCTGCAGCTCGACAGGATCGAAGCGGCCCGCCGCCGCGAGCACGATCAGCGGCTTGGTGGCGTCCTTGGGTGGCAGGCGGTACCAGGCCGACTGCAGCCGGGCGGCGCGTTGGCTGCCGATCTGATAGCTGCCCATGACGGGCGTGGTCTCGGGCCTGAGGTCGAAGGGCAGTCGAGCCAGCGATCCATTGACGCCGGGGGCAACCGTGGTGCCGCCCTCGGTGCCTTCCTGGCTCCCGGCCGCGTTGCCGCTCTTGTCACGCTCCACGAAGCTGTCGGAGCTCTGCGGGTTGTTCTCCTCATCGGCAGATACATCCGATGGAATCCCATTGGGATTGAACAAGATATCGGTATCGGCGGCCAGCGCCTGACCAACGGGGGCGTCGATGGGCTGCAGCATTCCGGCGTTCGGACTCTCCTCGACCAGGACGTCGTTGGCCAGTCCGCAGCCGTGCCCGCGCAGCGCGTCGAGGTTGGAACGTCCGACCGACCACGCGGGGTACTGGTTGACCATGCCGGCAGTCAGCGAGAACACCGACCAGATCACGACAATCCAGGTGCCGACGGCGAGGGGAGATTCGGCCACGCGCGCCAGCGCCGGATGCACCGGGGTGCGGCCGGGGTGGTCGCGGCCCGTGAAGTGCATCCACGCCGCCGACAAGATGGCGAGCACGCACAGTCCAAAGAACACTGTGCTGATGCCGAAATGCCACTGTGGGAAGGAATTTGACCACGGCACGCCAAAGTTGGAGACGTACCACCAGCCGTTCACGCTGGAGAACGAGAGCGAGAGGACGAACAGCACGATGGCGGCATACAGCGTGCGGTTACGAGGGGAGCGCATCGCCGCCGCGGTCACCGCGACCGCGGCCAGCGCGCCCAGTGATCCGGCCAGACCGGCGAACACCCCGAAGTGGTGGGTCCACTTGGTGGGGGTGAACATGATCGCGACGAACGAGATCAGCGTAATGCCGATAATCCGGCGGCTTGGGCCGCTCGCAGTACCCGGAATCTTGTTCTTGCGCAAGGTCATTGCCACGGCGACGCCGAGTGCGGTGACGAGGGCCAGTACCGGGAAACGGCGGGAGATGGCGCCGTCGGTGGTAGGCAGGAATAGCCGTTCGTACCGGACATGCTCGTCGAACCAGTTCAGCGATGGTCCGACGGCCGACTTGAGCGCGTTGGCCTGGATCTCGCCGATAAGGGTTTGGTCTCGGAAGATGACGATCAGCGTGACCAGCCCGGCCGCCAGAATCGGTGCGAGGAGCGCGGCGTAGCCGAATCGTTTGGCGCGCTTGCTCACGATGGTGCGCAGGGGCCCGATCGCGACCAGCAGCGCTCCGACGGAGGCGATACCTGTCGGTCCGGAGAACAAGGTCAGCGCGCCGATGATGCACGCGGCCGCTGCGGGAAGCAGCCTGTTGGTGGCGATGGATCGTTCGACCGAGCACCACGTCAACAGGATGCCCACGGCGATGATCGGTTCGGGACGCAGGCCGTTGTTGAACGGCAGCCAGAACGCCAGGAACATCGCGGCCGCCGTCCACGGCACCACCGGATTGGTGCGTGCGGCGTGGCCCAGCCGCGGGATCACCTCGCGGCTGATGACCGCCCAACACAGCACGCCCATGACCAGCGTGGGCAGTCGCATCCAGACGCTGGCGGTGCTGACATGCGCCCATATGGTCAGCAGGTCGTAGTACCAACCGAAGGGCGATTCGGGTGTGCCGAACCAGCGGTAGTAGTTGGCCATGTAGCCCGAGCGCTCCGCGACGCGGGCCATGGTGAGGATGTAGCCGTCATCAGAGGTGTTGGCGCCGACGAAATGCCACCACACCAACACCGTGCCGACCAACGCGTCGAGCGGCCGTGGCTTCCACCAGCCGGCGGGCATGAAGCGCTTGTGTCTGCGCCCGTCGGCGGCATCGAGAGTGTGCAGGGCGATCAGCGAGATGCCGGTCAGCAGGACACCGAGAATCATCGCGATGAACTTGATGGCGGTGGGGGAGCTGCTGTAGCGGGTGTCGATGGTGGCCGAAAGGCTCAGACCCTCGGGTGCGGGTCCGGAAAGGTCGGTGAACACGCCGACGATCTGCGGCCGGAAGTCGTACCCACCGCGTTCCCCGGCGCGCGGTTGTCCGGGCTTGGCGTCTTTGGGGCCTTGGATGAGGCCGACGAACTTCCCGGTCACCTTGTCGGCATGCCCGGTGACTTCGAGTCGCTGGCAGTTGGGCCCGGTGACCTCCGAGATGGGGGCAGAGACCACCGGCACGTTGCGCACGACGACCACGAGGTCGCCGCCGATGCGCTGGATCAGCATGCCTCGGTCCACCGCGTTGGGAGCCTGCTTGGGCACGGTGGACAGCAGCACGCTGTTGTGGCCGTCGAGGCCTCTGGCGGCCGCACAGGGCACCGTGATGCTGAGGTCGGTGGGCACGTATCCGATGAGGGGCGCGTCGACGCTCGCGAGGGTGCCGTTCTGGGGCCAGTTCAGCGTGGCGGTGTCTTGCCGGACGGGCAGCAGCGGAGTGGCGATGGCCAGCAGCGCCCCCAGGAAACCGGTGACGATCGCGATCAGCCGGGCCCTGCGGTAGTCGCCGTCGCCGTTGCCGGCGACCTTCTCCGTCGCGTTGCCCTGAACCGTCACGGAGGAAGATGTTAGTTGGCTACTTAGATGGGACCCGCACAACCAGGACGAAGGGCCCTATGGTGCGCACGGTGAAACGCGGATCAGCGAAGAGCTGCTTGTTCAGCGTGACGGTGTACCGCTTCACATTCGGTTGGTTGGGATAGACGTCTTTGGCGAGCCTCAGGGAGTAGTTGTCGCCGGATTGGCGCATGAGAAGCACGGTGGGGGCCCGCCACGGGAGCGCGTCGAGCGCCCGGATCATTTCGTCGGCGGTGTGCAGGTCTTCCCAGCCCTTGATCGCGGCCGCGCGCTTGTCGAACTGCGCCAGCGGGTTCGCGTAGTGCGGGGTGAGTCCCTGGAAGCCGTAGTAGGGGTAGAACGCCAGGAAGGGGTAGTCGGCGGTGAGCACCACGGTCTCATCGCGCGGCCTGCCGGTGATTTCGGTGATGGCCTTGTCGATGGCGCCGAAGTGACTCTCCGAGCTAGGAGGCCGGCGATCGGCGCGCTGGCCGGTGCCGTCGGTGTCCTGGTACGCGACGAGGAGGTCGCCGCGGAGCGTGTTGGGGATGTCCTGACTGAATGCCAACGCGCCGGCCAGCCCGATCACGGTGGCCACGATCGTCGCGGTCTTGGTGCGCTGCGCTGCCCAGGCTGCCACCTCGATGAAGGCGAACACACCCGCGGCCGCAAGCAACACGGTGAGGGTGGGTACGAGCCGGAACGAGAGCAGGGTGGTCTTGGCGAGCGTGGCGAGCATGGACAGCAGCGACCAGAGATAGATGGAGACCACGCCGATCGCCAGCGCGCCGGCGCGCGTCGAGCTCCGTGCCCGCACCACAAGCCAGATCGTTCCGAGCAGACACAGCCCGCCGAGCATGTTGGGAACCAGCATCGGGAAGGACAGCTGGGCACCGTCGTTGGGCAGGTAGTGCTGCGCCGAAGCCGCCTTCTCCAGTGAACGGCTCAGTGTGGCAACCACGTACGGTCCCCAGAAGACCAGTGCGAGGGCAATGGCGATCGCGATGGTGGCCAGCCAACGCTGCGCCGGCTCCCGTATCGACCGCCAGCCGGTCTGTCGCCATCGGCCGATGGCCACTGCGGTGGCCGCGACGGTGATGGTCAGTGCCGCAAAACCGAAGAGCAGCGTGTAGAAGAGCGCGGCGAAACCCAGGAAGACGCCGAAGCCCACCACTGCGGCCCGGCCGGTGCGGTCGGTCGCCCGTAATCCGCTGTAGCCGAGCACCAGCGCCGGGGCCAGCAGCACCGTGATGATGGCGCCGTACGGCTCGGCGGAGGAGTACGCCAGTGTGACGGCGGTGGTCGCCGCACTCACTACGAGCGCGTACTCGAAGCGGATCATCTTGTTCCACAAGACAAATGCCGCACACACCGCGATCGCCAGGGAGGTAATGGCCCACGGCTTGTACATCTCCCAACCGGCGGTTCCGGTGAGCGCCGCGAGGCGCCCGCCGATCCAGAACCAGCCGGCCGGATAGAACGGCGGCATATCCGCATAGGTCATATCGTGCAGCGCGGGCGAGTCGGTGAACCGCGTGACGTACTCGGTGCGGAATGCCTGGTCCACGGAGACCCCGTGCAGGTACAGCTTGGTGGCGCCCAGGGGCATCCCCAGAGTCACCACGGTGAATGTCGACAAGAACAGCAGCGACAGCATTTTCGCGACGGCCCTGCGCCCTCTGCGCCAAAGGACCCCGGCCAGTACCAACCCGGCGATGGCCCCGAACTGTCCGACCGTGGTCAGGGCGTGCAGCTGGTTGGACGATCCGAAGGCCGGCCACTGGACCCGCGCGATCGCGACGAGCGCGACGGCACTGACCACGGCGGCGATGACCACAGCGAGCGTCAGGTCTTTGGCGGTGTTCAGCACATGCCGACGTGCCGTCAAAGTCATCTGGGCTGTCATCTCGACGTGATTACACAGGCAACTTGCGGAAAATGGGGCGCGGCACGTGGCGCAGCACCGACATCACAAAGCGCCATTGGCCGGGCGCCCAGATCAGCTCCTTGCCCGCGGCGGCCGACGTCACTATCAGCTCGGCGATCTCCTCCTTGTCGACCGTGAACGGAGCCTCCTTGGCGCCGGTGGCCTTCCAGTGTTCGATCGTCGTGGTGGTGCGGACTTGGCCCGGACGTACCACCAGCACGTGGACACCGAACTCGCGCAACGCTTCTCCAAGGCCGAGGTAGAACCCGTCGAGGCCGGCTTTGGTTGAGCCGTAGACAAAATTCGAGCGGCGGACTCGCTCGCCGGCAACCGAGGACATCGCGATGACCTGACCGAAACCCTGTGCCTTCATCTTCTGGCCGATCAGCACGCCGACGGACACGGCGGCGGTGTAGTTGACCTGTGCGCTGAGCACTGCCTTGGCCTGGTTCTGCCAGAGCTCTTCGGCGTCGCCGAGGACGCCGAAGGCGACGATGGCGACATCCACATCGCCCTGTGCCCAAGCGGATTCGATGAGGGCAGGGTGGCTGGTGGTGTCGACGGCATCGAAGTCCAGGTACTCGACGGACCTTGCTCCGGCGGCCTCGATCTGTGCGATGGCCGCCTCGCGCTTGGGTGCGTTGGGCAGGTCCGCCAGGATGACGCGCGCCTTGGCGTTCTTGAGGTAACGCTCGACGATGGCCAGGCCGATCTCCGAGGTGCCGCCGAGCAGCAGGATGGTCTGGGGGTTACCCGTTGCGTCAATCATTGTGAGGCTGAAGCCTTTCTAGAGCAGCTCGAGGCGGCGGGCCATGTCGGAGGCAAATACGCCGTGGGGGTCGGCCTTGCGTCGGGTGGCGATCCACTCATCGACGCGCGGGTACATCTTGTGGAACTTCTCTGCGTTCACGCGTGAATCCTTGGCGGTGTACACCCGGCCGCCGAACTCCATGGCGCGGCTGTCGAGCTCGTTGAGGAACTCGTTGACACCGGGCTTGTTGGGGAAGTCCATGGCGACGTTCCAGCCCTTCATCGGAAAGCTGAGTGGCGCTTGGTTGCCCGGGCCGAAAAGTTTGAAGACATTGAGCGCCGAGTACTGGCCCTGGGTCTGGATCCACCGGATGATGCTCTTGAACTCGTCGAGCGCATCGGGCGGTACGAGGAACTGATGCTGCGCGAAACCTGCTGGGCCATAGGCATATTGCCATCCGGTTGTGATGTCGAGCATGTGATAGAACTGCGTCAGATTGACGATCTTGCCCTGGTAGTTACCGCTCATCCGGTAGAACGCCTCGCCGATCGCCATGAGCGACGGCTTGATCATGAAGTTGACCGGGAAGAGGTCGGGAAAGCCGGGTAGTTGCGGCGCGGTGAATTTGAGCGGGTCCTTGGCCAGCTTCGCGGGTAACTGGTCCAGTCGCGCAAGACTTCCGCGGCTGACGGCCGCGCGGCCCAGCTTGGGTGGCGGGTTGATCAGGTCGAACCAGGCGCTTGAGTAGGTGTACTTGTCCTCGCTGCCGTCCTGGTGCACCGCGATGGTCGCGTCCAGGTCCCGGGTGGCGACACCGTCGGCGATGAAGTAGGCCGTCTCGGTGCGCGTCATGGCGATGCGGGCGCGTACGACGATGCCGGTCAACCCGTTGCCGCCGACGGTGGCCCAGAACAGCTCGCTGTCCGGTCCGTCGGGGGCGATGGTGTGCACCTGGCCGTCAGCCATCAGTAGGTCCAGGGACAGCACGTGGTTTCCGAAGCTGCCGGCGCTGTGATGGTTCTTGCCGTGGATGTCCGAGCCAATGGCACCGCCCACGGTGACCTGGCGAGTGCCGGGCAGCACCGGCACCCACAGGCCGAAGGGGAGCGCGGCCTTCATCAGCTGATCCAGGCTCACGCCCGCGTCGACGTCGGCGATGGCCGTCTCGGCACTGATCGAGTGCACCTTGTTCAGCGGGGTCATGTCGACGACGATCCCGCCGCCGTTGCAGGCGTGATCACCGTAGGAGCGGCCCAGGCCGCGTGCGACGATGCCGCGCCGTAGATACGCCGGACTGGTGGCGCTCGCGTCGGCGACCCGGCGCACCGCCTCGGCGATCACATCGACATCGGGTGTGGAGAGCACGTGAGCCACGGTGGGTGCGGTGCGGCCGAACCCGGTCAGTGCGCGCGGGGTCAGGGGAAGGTCTGTAGACATATCAGTGAAAAAGCGTACTTGAGCCGTTTAGCGCAGCCGGAAAATCACGGCGCGCTGCACGATGAAGTTGATGACGGTCGCGGTGCCCTGAGCGATGACAAAGGCCACCGGAACCCGCCAGGGCTTGTCCTCGAACTGCATGTAGAACACGTAGTTGATGCCGACCTGGACGGCGTAGGTCAGGCCGTAGAGGGCCATCACCGCGATGAACCGGGCCCGGCTGGGCTCGGCCTGGAAGGTCCAGCGCCGGTTGATCAGGTAGGCGGTGGTGGTTCCCGCGACAAAGCTGATGGACTTGGCGACGTTGACCTGGAGGCCGAAGTGCAGCAGCAGCACATACAGCCCGAAGTCGACGATCGCCGAGAGCCCGCCGGTGAGGACGAAACGGGTCGCTTGCGTGGTCAGCGACAGCGGCGCCTGCTCTGCGGGGGCATCTGACACGCGCCAGAGCCTATGTCAGGTGCCGTCTCGTGGTGCCAATCACGTGCCCGCCCACGCGACAGTCCGCGCGCAGGTAGGGTCGCGGCAGACTCGGCAACTGGATTGCTGGAACATCGACGCGTGAGGGGCAGCCATGACGACTCCAGAGCACGGAAGGCACGAACGGGCCGAGGGCGAAGGCGTTGATCCGCTGATCGACCTGTCGCGCGATCCCAACCCTGGAGTCGCCGACCACGCCAAAGAGGACGAGTAACCGCTCAGACTCGTTGCGGGACGAAGGCCTCGATCTCTTTCACCATGAGCTCGGGCTGGTCCTCGCTGACAAAGGTGTAGCTGTCGGGGACTTCCACAAGCTTGGCGTTGGGCAGTAGCTGTACCCACCGTTGCGCATGTGTGAACGGGAAGAACGGCAGCTTGCGCGGCCAGAGCAGCAGCACCGGCTTGTCGAAGGTGCGCAGTGTCTCGGCGGCGGCCAGGGTGTCGTGATAGTCGATACCCCGCAGAAAGGTGCGCAGATCTCGCCGGATTCCCTGCTGGTCGAGCAGCGGGCGCACCCATTCGCCGAGTATCTCGTCGGGAATCGGGAACTTGGCGAGCGTCTTTCCGACGATTCGTTGCACTGTTTTGAGGGCGTAAGGCCGCAGGACGAAATCGGTTCCCGGAGTCCGTGCCCAGTACTGCAGGACGCGAATCGATTTCGGCAGGAAGTTGTCGAATGAATCGACGGGCGTCAACACCACCTGTCCGATCCGGTCGCAGCCGTCGGCGAGCAGCAGTTGGGTGATGGCCCCGCCGGTGTCGGTGGCGACAATGGTGACGTTGTCGAGGTCGAGGGTCTCGATGAGCTCACGGATCAGCCCGGCCACACCGCGCGGGCTGAGGTCCGCGCCCGGATTCATCGGGGTCTGGTGCGCACCAAGGGGCAGATCCGGTGCTATGCAGCGGAACCGCCGACTCAGCGGTTCGATGACCTTGCGCCACACGGACCCGGCGACGAAGACACCGTGCACGAAGACGATCGGAGGGCCGTCCCCGCTATCGCGGTAGTGGATAGGTCCGGCGGAAGACTCGAAAGTAGGCATGCCTTGACCATGGCGCCGACCTGCTGCCATGACGAGGCGCGGCACTGCCAGACGGTGCCATCCGGGCCGCTCTAGAGACCCGCGGACGCCAGCACACCGCACAGCGCGTCGACGGCCGGTGCGAAACCATGATCGGCCGGGGTGCCGAAACTGACCACGACCCCATCCGGATCGGGGATGTGCGGACCGGCCTGAGGATGCCGCAGCCGCGACAGCCCGGCCAATGCCACGCCCGCCTCACCGGCTCGGTACAGCACATCGGGTTCCGCGCCGTCGGGCAGCGTCAGCAGCAGGTGCAATCCGGCAGACAGTCCCCGGACCCCGACGTTGTAGTCCGAGAGGCGCTCGACAAGCAGGTCGCGCCGACGGCGGTACCGACCGCGCATCCGCCGGATATGCCGGTCGTAGTGGCCATTGGCGATGAAGTCCGCCATGGTCAGCTGCGAGATCGCGTCGACGTACCACTGCCCGCCGCCCGCGGCCGCCACGACGGCGTCCACCAGGTCCGGCGGCAGCACCATCCATCCCAGGCGTAGTACGGGGGCCAGGCTCTTGCTCGCCGAGCCGAGATACACGACGTGATCGGGATCGAGGCTTTGCAGCGCGCCGACGGGCTGACGGTCGTATCGGAACTCGCCGTCGTAATCGTCTTCCAGGACGTAGGAGTCGGTGCGTCGTGCCCAGTCCACTACCGCGGTGCGCCGTGCCGGGTGCAGCGGCAGCCCGTGCGGAAAGTGGTGGGCAGGGGTGATCATGGCGGCGCGCACATCGAGGGTGTCGAGGTCGCTGACCACGGCACCCTCCTCGTCGAATCCGATCGGGGTGCTGGAGCCCCCTGTTGCTTCGATGCAGTCGCGAAAGATGAAGAGCCCGTATGCTTCCAGGGCGATCGCCCTGGTCAGTCCATACATGCGGGTGAGGATCTCCACGGCGTGGCGGGTGCCAGCGCAGATGACGACCGAATCCGGTGAGGTTCGCACGCCCCGCACCCGGCCCACGTATTCGGCGACGGCAGAGCGTAATTCGGGACGACCACGGGGGTCACCGGCGCGCAGGGCCTCGTGCGGGGCGTTGCTCAGTGCACGGCGGACGGAGGTGACCCAGTCTGTGCGCGGGAAGGCGGTGACGTCCCCGGAGCCGGGCATGAGGTTGTGGGGTGGGGGAGAGCCCGCTCCGCGCGATCGCGGCGGCAACTGGTGCTGGCCGCGATTGACCACCCGGGTTCCTGAGCCCTGTCGCGATTCGAGCCATCCTTCGGCGACGAGCTCCGCGTAGGCCTCGGCGACGGTGTTCCGCGCGAGCCCGAGGTCAATGGCCAGGGTGCGGGAGGGCGGCAGCATTGCCCCCACCGTCAGTCGGCCGGACCGGACCGCCTCGCGGAGCGCGGTGATCAACACATCGCGTACGCCGCGGGCGCCGGGGGTGATGGCGTGACGCAAGTCGAGATGTAGATCATGGCTGAGGGGGCGCGGTTCCGATATTCCCGAATTGGCCCACGAACTCACGTCTAAATTGAACCATGAGAATGGGTCTTTCTGCTTCTACGGTTAAGGCATGACAAGCACCCTGAATGCCCCAAGAATCCGTATGGAGAAGGTCTCGCCCGAGGTCTACGAGGCCATGATGGCGCTGAGCATCGCCTCGGCTAAGGACGTCGAACCCGGCCTCGCCGAGCTGATCAAGATCCGCGCATCCCAGCTCAATCACTGTGCGTTCTGTCTCGATATGCACACCCACGATGCCCGCAAGCAGGGCGAGACCGAGCAGCGCATCTACCTGCTGAATGCCTGGGCCGAGGCCGGCGATATCTACACCGAACGTGAGAAGGCCGCGCTGGCGCTGACCGAGGAGGCGACCGTCCTTTCCGCTGGTGAGCACGTGTCCGATGCCACCTATGCCCGGGCGGCAGCGATCTTCACCGAGCGCGAGCTCGGGCAGATCATCGGGATGATCCTGACGATCAACGCCTGGAATCGCATCGCTGTCACTACCCGCAACGCACCTCCGAAGCGTGGCTAGATTTGCCACATTCTTTGCCGTCGGCGTGACAGAAGCGTGATCATTTCGTAATCTGACCGGGTGATCTCGGCGAGATGGCGTGCGAAAGACGGTGAGAAGAGGCCCGCGATGCCGCTCTCTCGCGTCGCGGGCCTCGCGCTGTCGCTCGTTGCCGGTGCCGCTGTGATGGGGGTCGTGAGCGAAGTCCAGAAGCCGGATGTTCAGCTGTCGATCAAGCCCGAACAGCGTGCGATCGTGCTCATCGCCGACCTGCCGCGTGCCCAGCGGGACCGGCGCTACGTCTCGGCCGAGGCGCTGGCCCTGGAGGCCAGAGCCAGAGCCATCAAGCCATGTTCGACCGTGTTGGCGGGCGCACAGCCGGCAGTGGCGCAGGCGGGAAACTTCTTGAAGACGATGTTCGGTATCGGTGACATCGGCGGTGCCAGCGGGCGTGGAGGCGGCGGAGACCACGGTCGCGGTCTAGCTCTGGACTTCATGACGAGCTCCAACGCAACCGGTACCGCGCTCGCGAACTTCGTGCTCGCCAACCGCGAGCGGCTCGGTGTGACGTACGTGATCTGGCAGCAGCGGTACAACGACGGCAACGGCTGGTCAATGATGGAGAACCGCGGCAGCCCCACCGCCAACCACATGGACCACGTGCACGTGTCCTTCCGGGCCGGAGCCAAACCGCCCGCGATCAGCTGCTGACCTCAGCCCGCCGGCGATCCACAGCGGCCATGGTGCGGGCGCGGATATGTTGAATTCCATGGGTTTCCTACCGTCTCGACGTTCTCTGCGTGGTCTGCGACAGATTGGTGATGGTCTCGGCACGCTCGACCGAGAAGTGTTCGAAGCGATCGCGGAGTCGCCGAGCCCGCTGCTGGACACCGTCATGCCGCGGCTCACTCGCGCCGCCGACCATTCCAAGCTCTGGATCGGGATCGGCGCCGGGCTGGCCATGTTCGGCAAGCCGGCCATGCAGCGCGGCGCCTCCCGTGGTCTGGTGACACTGGCTGTGACGAGTGCGGTCACCAACCAGGTGGCCAAGCGGCTGCGTCGGCGCACGCGTCCCAACCACCTCGCGGTGCCGCTGATGCGGCGCAGCAGGCGCATCCCCACGTCGTCGTCACTGCCCTCGGGCCATTCGGCGAGCGCGGCGGCTTTCGCGGTGGGCGTTGGCCTCGAGAGTCCGCCGGTGGGCTTTGGGCTCTCGCTGCTTGCCGGGTTGGTAGGCCTGTCACGCGTGGCCACCGGTGTCCACTATCCCGGCGATGTGTTCGCGGGATTCGGGATTGGTGCGGGTATCGCGGTGTTGGGCGCACGGGTGGTGCCGCCGATTGTGTCGCCGACGGTCCGCACGGTGGATCCGCTGCGGGTGGACACCGCCGCGCGCCCCGAGGGCCAGGGTGTGGTCCTGGTGGTCAACCCGGCCTCCGGTGACGGAACCGGGCAGCGGATTCTGGACCAGGTGCGGAAGGCCTTGCCGCGTACCGAGATCGTCGAACTGAACAAAGACGATGATGTGATCGAGGTGATGCGCAGCGCGGCGGGCCGGGCCGAGGTGCTCGCGGTGGGCGGCGGTGATGGCACGGTGGCCTGCGCGGCCGGTGTTGCGGCCGAGAGGGATACGCCGCTGGCGGTTTTCCCCGGCGGCACCTTCAATCACTTCGCCAAGGACATCGGCTGTGACACGGTGGCCAAGACGGTCGATGCCATCCGGCGGGGGAGCGTCAGCCGCGTGGATCTGGTCTACCTGAACGAGAACCAGGTGGTGATCAACACCGCCAGCATCGGTTCGTATCCCAAGTTCGTACAGGTCCGCGAGAAGCTCGAGCGCAGGATCGGCAAGCCGCTGGCGGCCGTGTACGCGATGCTGCACATGCTGCGGCGCGACCACCCGGTGCGTATCCGATTCGACAACAAGACCGTCCAGACATCGCTGTTCTTCCTGGGCAATTCGGTCTATCTGCCTTCGGGGTTCGCCCCTTCGCTACGCAGCCGTCTGGATGATGGCCTCATCGACGTACGCATCCTGGAAACAGGCCGCAAGTTCAGCGGGGTGCGGATCCTGACGGCGCTGGCGCTCGGGCGGCTGCAGCGCAGCCCGCTCTACCACGAGCTACAGGTACCCGAGTTCTCCTTTACCGCAGTCGACGGCCCCACCGTGCTCGCGCGTGACGGCGAGGCCGGCGACAGAGTCGCGGAGGCCAGCTTCAAAGTTCATTACCGGGCGCTGGCGGTCTTTCGTCCGCTAACGTGACCGGCCGCGGACGCAGGATCAACAGGCAGACAACGAAGTACGCGTAGCCCAACGCCCACCCCGCCAGCACGTCCGAGGGGTTGTGGACGTTGAGCAGAACTCTGCTGACACCGATCGCCAGAATCAGCACGCCGCCGAGCACCGCGAGCCAGGGGCGCAGCGCGGCACTGATTTTCGGTAGGAACACCGTGAGCAATGCCAGCGCACAGACCATGACGCCAAGCGCATGTCCGGAGGGGAAGGAGGACCCGTACGCGTCGACCAACTTGGTCACCGGACGGGGGCGGCCCGCCAGCAGTTTGGCCATCTCGGTCACCAGCGCGCTCAGCTCCACGGTGATCAGCAGGAATACCGCCTCGCGCCGCCGGCGCCGCACCAGCAGCACGACGATGACGACGGCCCCTGCGATGCGGAATGCACCCGGGCCCAAGACGGTGGCGAACACATCCCAGGCGGTGACCCAGCCGGGGTGAGCGATTCCATAGTCGTGCGCGGGTGCCAGCGCCGCGATGTCCAGCCGAGACAGCCAATTCCACTGCTGGGCGTAGCCCAGCCAGAGTAGTGCGAACACGATGAACGCAGCGCCGGCAGACACCAGCAGCCAGCGGCGCTCCCGGCCGGTTATCTGTGACATCACTACACCCAGTACGGCACGCGGGCGCGGTACTGGCGCATCACCAGGATCGCCACGGTCCAACCGACGACCGTAATGGCGCCCGCGATGATCCAGTGGTGGACCTGCTGATCGAGCCCGAGCAGTGGATCGCGGATGATGGCCAGGAAGTGCACGAACGGGTTGAACTGCACCACCGTGGCCAGCTTGCCGACCTTCTCGCTCAGCATGTTCTCGTTCCAGATGATCGGCGTCATGAAGAACAGCAGCTGTACCAGGCTGCCTAGCAGCGGCGAGATATCCCGATAGCGGGTGGCCAGCACGCCGAAAACCAGTGAAACCCAAATGCAATTCAACGTGATCAACACCAGCGCGGGGATGAAACTCAGGTCCGTGAGGTGCCAGTGCGGCGTATACACGGCGACGACCACCAGGAAGATGATGATGTTGTGCGCGAAAAGCAGCAGCTGGCGCCACACCAGCCGATAGACGTGCACGCTCAGCGGAGTCGGCAACTGCTTTATCAGGCCCTCGTTCGCGACGAAGACGTCCGCCCCCTCCAGGATCGCGGCGTTGAACAGGTTCCATACGATCAAACCGATTGTCACATAGGGCAAATGCTGGGCCAAGGGGAGTTTGAACAGCTGTGAGTACAGGATGCCCATCGCGAGGGCCGTCGACCCGGTCGCGATGGTGATCCAGAACGGTCCCAGCACCGATCGCCGGTAGCGCTGCTTGATGTCCTGCCAGCCCAGCTGTAGCCACAGCTGCCGATGTTCGAAGCCGTCGGACAGATCACGCCACGCGCGCTTGAAGGTCCGGGAATCCGACGATAACTCCATCAGTTCATCCGCCATGTCACTCTCCTTCAACCCTCGGTGCGGGATTGCCCGGCCTGCCGAACTGCTCGCGTCTACCCAAGCGCCGCAACGCAATCCAATCTCGTAGGCCAGCAGGGTCGCGTCGGGTGATCAGGAAGTACCACCCGAAGCGCACCCATTCCTGAGGGAGCAGCTTGCGCATGCCTGGCTGGGACATCAGGTAGCCGCGGTTGCGGTAGGTGAAGTACCGCTTGGTGGCATCGTCTGGGTACTGGGTGTGCATACGCCCGCCCAGAATCGGTTTGAACTCGGCCGCACCGTTGGGGTGCAGATACGTGGCATCCAGACACGTCCCGAATGGCAGGCCCGACCGCACCAGGCGTCGGTGCACGTCTACCTCATCACCGCGCACGAACAGTCTCAGGTCCGGAACACCCACGGCCTCAAGGGTTCCGGCGCGAAAGAGTGCGCCATTGAATAGCGAGGCGATGCCGGGCAGCAGATCTTGGCCGGCATCGGTGCGTAGTTCCTCGACCCGTCGTCGCCACACCAGCCCACGCCGCAGCGGAAACGCCAGCTGGCCGGGATCGTCGATATCGCACACCATCGGCGATACCTCGGCGAGGCGATGCTTACGGGCGCAGGCCAGCAGCGTCTCCAGAACGTCGGTGCCGCCGGGGCGTCCGTCGTCGTCGGCAAGCCACACCCAGTCGGCGCCGAGAGTGAGGGCGTGCAGTATTCCTAATGCGAATCCTCCTGCGCCCCCAAGGTTTCGGCGCGACCCCAGGTAGGTGGTGGCGATGGGTTGGCTGTCGACCAGGGCCTTGACGGCGGGGTCGTTGTCGTTGTCCACCACCACAAGATGGGCCGGCGCCAGGGTCTGCGTCGTGACGATCTTCAGCGACTCCGCCAACTCGACCAGACGCCGGTAGGTGACGACGACGGCAATGACACTGCCGCCCGTGTCAGTCATGGCGGTCTTCGGCGAGGATCTGTGCCACGTGATCGCCTGCCTCATTGCCCTCGTAGGCACGGACCACGTCCTCGATACCACCGCTCATTTTGATCGTGCCGTGGTCGATCCACATCGCCGTGTTGCACAGGCGGGCCAGGAACTCGTTGGAATGGCTGGCGAAGACGAGCATGCCGGATCGTTCCACCAACTGCTGCAGCCGGATCCGTGCCTTCTTCATGAACTCGGCATCGACCGCACCGATGCCCTCGTCGAGCAGCAGGATCTCCGGGTCGATGCTGGTGACGACGCCCATGGCCAGGCGAACGCGCATGCCGGTGGAGTACGTGCGCAGCGGCATGGAGAGGTACTCGCCCAGCTCGGTGAAGTCGGCAATCTCGTCGACCTTGGCCTGCATCTGCTTACGGGTCTGCCCCAGGAACATGCCGCGGATGATGATGTTCTCGTATCCGGAGATCTCCGGATCCATGCCCACACCCAGGTCGAAAACGGGCGCGACCCGGCCCTGGATGTACGAGCTGCCCCGGGTGGGTTCGTAGATTCCCGAAAGAAGGCGCAGCAGAGTCGATTTGCCCGCACCGTTGTGGCCGACAAGTCCGATCCGGTCGCCCTCCTTGAGGGACAGCGTGATGTCCCGCAGGGCCTCGATGACCACTACGTTCGACTCGTTGCGGCCAATCGCGCCGCCCGCCTTGCCGAGGAACGCCTTTTTCAAAGAACGTGACTTGGCGTCGAAAATCGGGAACTCCACCCACGCTTCGTGGGTCTGGATACTGACCACGGTTACAGATACTGACCGGTGCCGCTGCCGCCGCCCTGCGCCGGTACCGAAAGACCCGGCGGCAGAACGCCTTGACGCATCTGCTGAAGCTGCGAGCGTGCCGCCATCTGCTGGGCGAAGAGCGCAGTCTGGATGCCGTGGAACAAGCCTTCCAACCAGCCGACCAATTGTGCCTGCGCGATACGCAGCTCGGCATCGGACGGAATGGTGTCTTCCACGAAAGGCAGGGTCAGACGCTCCAGCTCCTCGCGGAGCTCGGGTGCCAGCCCGTCTTCCAGCTCGCGGATGGAGGCAGCGTGGATCTCGCGCAGCCGGGAGCGGCTGGGTTCGTCGAGGGGAGCCGCCCGCACCTCCTCAAGGAGCTGCTTGATCATCGTGCCGATGCGCATCACCTTGGCGGGCTGCTCGACGAGATCCGTGATGGACGGGTCGTCGTCCACCCCGTCGGCGCCCTTGTCGGAATCGTCGGCGCCCAAAATGATCACCTGGTCGTCGTCATCGTCCTGACCGGGATGGGTCATCTGTCACCTTCCGCCTGTGGTTTCTGGTCGCCGGCCCATTCGTAGATCTGGACGGCGCCGCTGTCGTACAGCTTTCTCCATGATCGGGATCTGTCCAACGACCTTAGTCCGTCGGGAACCTTGAACCCCTGGACCACGGGAGTACTGGTCATGACATAGCGAATGTTCAGCGCGTGCACAGCTTCGGTCACCCGCCGGTCGGTATCGGCATCGTCGGCGTAAGCCCAGAAGATGTACCGGTGATAGCCCGGGCCCTGCTGCTGCGGGAAGTCGTAGTGCGTCCATAGCGGGTGCAGGCCCGCGGCCGCGTACATCCAGCCCGAACCGTCCACGTTGCCGTCCCCGATGGTGGTGTCCTTGGCACCGGGCAGGGTCGCCAGATAGGCGAATGCGTCGAGCTTCTTGGGGCCGACCATCACCTGGTCGTATTTGGCGCCGACGAGGTACTTGTGCGGCAGGAAGTAGTGCCGTGCGGAGAAGCTGCAGGTTCCGGCCAGCACGATCGCCGTGATCACCAGCGCCCACTTTCGGGTGCGGTCTCCCCGCACCCTCGTCAGCACGGCGTAGGCCAGCGTGAACAGACCGATCCCGGCGGCCGGTGCCAGGATCAGACACACGATGGCCGATAACCGGCGCGGGTCGCTGTAGAAGGCATCGGAGAACAGGGCCACCGCGTGGCCGATGAAACCGCCAAAGGCCCTGGAGGAGTGGACAATCGCAACGATCAGGAGCAGCCAGACGGCGACCGGCCAGTACACCCGCTTCACGATCAGTACCACCGCGCCGAGCAGGGCAAGCCAGAGCAGTGCGGACTGCACGGGGTAGTCGGCAAGGTGGCGGGTGTGCTGGGTGAGGGCGTCCAGCAGCGCGCGCTTCTTGCCCCACGGTGTGCCGAACTGGTGTCCGGCGATGATCTCGGACAATTGCAGCAGGGTGCGCAGCTGTGGGTAGAGCAGCACCAGCGAGGCGACGCCGGCGATGGCCAACGGTGCAAAGCCATTTCCCAAGCGGGGCTTTGCTTTTTGTTCGTTGCCCCGGTACCGGGATAGCGGTGCGAGCAGCCACCAGGCTCCCACGAAGA
>MAFD01000021.1:0-74493 GCA_002013775.1 Mycobacterium sp. D16R18 | reverse complement strand
GGCCAAGGCCGAAGTGTCCGCCGAGAGCAAGGACGCTTCGAAGCAGGACTCCGCGAACGACACGGCTTCGGTCTAACTCAATCCAGCGAGAGAAGGAATCCTCCATGAACTACTTGGAAGCCATCGGCAAGGTGCTCGTTGTTGGGTTGGTCCTCGGTGCGGGCCTGCCTGCGGTGTTCGCGGCGGGCCTGGTCGCCTACTCGTCGGGCGTTGGCGGCACCAATGACGACGGCACCGTTACCGCACCCAATCCGGCCGTGAAGTTCCTGGGACTTGCGCTCTTCACTCTGGTCGGAGCGGTTGTCGTCCTCGCGCTGCTGTGGATCACCCGAACGACGATCATCCACCACACGGGCATCGACTTCTTCCCGTTCGTCAAGTAGTACCGCGACGTACGCAAAGACACCCGGCGGGAGTTACCGCCGGGTGTCTTTGCGTAGTGGGTGGTCCGGCGGGATCTGCACGAAGATCAGCGTGACGCCGTCGGGGGCTGCGACATGCATCTCATGCAGGCCCCACGGCTCCTGTTGCGCGGCACGGCTTATCGATGCGCCGCGGCTTTCGAGGTCGGCCTGGGCCGCGTAGACGTCGCGTACCTGGAGCCAGAGCGCACCGGGAAATGCCGTCGGGGGTCCATCCGCGCGGCCGTGTCCGGCGATCTCGATGAGGGACTGTCCGGCGAAGAACACCATGCCCGCCCCGTAGTCGCGCGCGACGGCAAGCCCCAACGTGTCCCGATAGAACGCCAGCGTCGCGTCATAGTCCTTAGGCCGCAACAATATTCGGCTGGACAATATCTCCATACCCGTGTGTATCACGGGTATGGAGATATATCAGAGGGTTTCGCGCCCGGACATTGCCACCTTTGTCACCAGGCTAGGGGCCAGCGCGTTGGTGGCAGCCGACATCACCGAGATTCGCGGGGCGATGCGCACCGGCCGGGTACGGGCCGCCAGCACCATCCAGTCGGCGGCCTCTGCGGAGGTCAGCGCCGCCGCGTTGGTGTAGGCGTCGGTCGGCGCGATCATCGGGGTGCGCACCAACGGGAAGTAGAGGGTGGTGGTGTGCACGTTGTACTTGCCGTATTCGGCATCCACGATTCGGCTGACCGTGGACAGCGCGGCCTTGGAGGCGTTGTACACCGCGAACTGCGGCACGACGTCCGTGAGCACTCCCCAGGTGGCCACGTTGATGATGTGGCCGCTACGACGTTCGACCATGCCGGGGGCGAACCCGCGGATCAGCCGCAACGGCGAGAAGTAGTTGAGCTGCATGGTCCGCTCGGCGTCGTGCCAGCGATCCAGAGACTCGTAGGTCTTACGTCGGATGGAGCGACCGGCGTTGTTGACCAGGATGTCGAGGCCGCCATGGCGTTCGTTGACGGTCTCCACCAACTTGTCGATGGCGTCGAGGTCGGACAGGTCGCATGCGATGGCATCCGCGGTGCCGCCGGCGGCGGTGATACGCGCGGCGACCTCGTTCAGCAGGTCTTCACGCCGGGCCACCACGATGACCTTGGCGCCGAGCTTGCCGAATTGGTACGCGGCTTCCTCGCCGATACCCGAGGACGCACCGGTGATGAGGACGCGCTTGTCCTTGACTGAAACACCGTAGTTGGCGTCGAGCTTCGCCCGAAGGAGCGATGGGCTGGGAAAAGGCTGCATCAGGGCGCGGGCAAAAGCGGTGTTGAGTCGCTTGCTCACCGAGTTCTTACTCACGAGTAAGAACTGTATGCCCACCGCGATGAGTGCGAAATGCCGGGCCTGGGTGACTTAGGTCTCGAAGGTATGCCTTACCGGCGGTGTCCTACGCTGGCCTCACTCAATCCCCTATGACGACAAGGACGTGGCTATGGGATCGCTGGCAGGTAAGACCATCATCATGTCGGGAGGCAGCCGCGGCATCGGGCTGGCCATCGCACTTCGCGCGGCGCGGGACGGTGCGAATATCGCGATCATGGCCAAGACCGCCGAGCCGCACCCGAAGCTTCCCGGCACCATCTACACCGCCGCCGAGGAGATCGAAGCCGCCGGTGGTCATGCGCTCCCCATCCTCGGCGACGTCCGGGACGACGAGGTCGTGGCCTCGGCCGTGGCTCAGACGGTCGAGAAGTTCGGCGGGATCGACATCGTGGTCAACAATGCGAGCGCGTTGAATCTCGCGCCCTCGGAATCGATTTCGATGAAGGCCTACGACCTGATGCAGGACATCAACGCGCGGGGCGCCTTCTCGCTCTCGACGTCGGCGATCGGCGCGCTCAAGGAGGCGGAGAACCCGCACATTCTGACCCTGTCGCCGCCCATCACGCTGGAACCCAAGTGGTTCGATCAGACCACCACCGCGTACACCATCTCGAAGTTCTCCATGAGCCTGGTGGCCCTCGGGCTTGCCGCCGAGCTGCGCAAGTACGGCATTGCGTCCAACTCGCTGTGGCCGCGCACCACTATCGACACCGCCGCCATCCGCAACATCCTCGGCGCGGAGCTCGTGGCCCGCTGTCGCTCGGCCGAGATCATGGCCGACGCCGCGTACGAGATCCTGATCAAGCCCAGCCGTGAGGTCACCGGAAACAGCTTCATCGACGACGAGGTGCTCACCGAGGCCGGTGTCACCGACTTCTCGAAGTATCGCCAATGCGCCGAAGAGGACCTCGAACTCGATTTCTGGATGGAACGCGCGGCGCGGTAACCGCACCGAAAATCGAGTAGTCGGCTACTCGTCCGTCCGCACCGGCGATCCGGCGACGATTACCCCCACGCAGTTGACGCAAAGGGGTAGTCGCGATGTGTAAGACCGAGCCTCGGCGATGGACGGATCTGTTCCAGCCGCGCGTCATGCTGCCCGTCGCGGTCGCGATTGCCGCGACGGCCGCCGGGCCATTTGTGCGCAGTCCCATGCTGCTGGGCGTGCTGGCGTTTGTGGGATTGGTGGCGTTGACGCTGGCACTGTTTCCCGCGATCAAACAGGTGGAATTCGGTCTGCCGTCCGGGCTGCGGATAACTGCCGATCTCACCAGGAGGGAAGAGGAGCTGGCGCGGACCTTTGAGGTCCAAAGGCCGATCTTCGAGGAGTGCGCGAGTCTGCTGTGCGACGACCCGGAGGTCGGCAAGCGCTTGATGGAAACGGCAATCGCCCAAGCCACCCTGAAGTGGCGCGGGCCGGTGCACCAGTCGATCCAGACCTTTACGTTGTGCTGGTTTGTCCACGCGCTGATGGCGCATTCGCGTCTGACGCTGACCGGGCAGCCCGGCGCGGGACTGAACCCGCTGTCCCGGTTGACGCAGGTTCAGCGGGTGGCGGCGGTGCTCAGTGCGTTCGCCGAGGTCGGAATCGAAGACCTGTCGGACATGCTCGGTCTGACGCCCTCGCAGGTGCAGACCGAACTCCGTATTGCCGACGGTGTGCTGGCGCCGATCGCCCACTCGCAGGGGCCGGGCCGATGAACGATCCCGCCGTTCGTGGGCTGCTGCGATCCGCCGCGCGCGGTCGGCAGGAGGTGCGCGTCGATGTCCCAAGTTCGGTAGCGACCGGAATCGGACAGCTGCGCGGCCGAATCCTGATGTGGTACACGGTGGCCGGCGTGGTGGCCATGGTGGTCGGTGCCGGCGCGGTGGGTGCTCACGTCGCGCTCGCCCAGTCGACGGGCGGGGCGAGCGATGCGCCGACGCCGGTGATCCATTCGATTACCACCACACCCGCGGTGACCCCTGTGACGGTCACCGCAACGGAAATCGGTACGTCGACCAGGACGGCGACGGAGACGGTGACCTCCCACTCGACAGCCACCGTGACATCAACCGCGACGTCGACATCGATCACGACCGAGACAACAACGGAATCCGTGCCGACTACCGTCACCAGTACGACGACCAGCACGACCACGGTCACGGTGCCCACCACGGTCATAGTCGAGGTGCCGTCGACGTCCAGCGGTAGGCCCCGCCCGGTCAACTAAGCCGGGCGCTCAGGTCCTAGTAGTGCCAGGGGTAGGGCGACCAGTCCGGCTTGCGCTTCTCCAGGAACGAGTCGCGACCTTCGACGGCCTCATCGGTCATGTACGCCAATCGTGTTGCCTCCCCGGCGAACAACTGCTGTCCGACGAGTCCGTCATCGGCGAGGTTGAAGGCGTACTTCAGCATTCGTTGTGCCTGCGGCGACTTCTCGTTGATGGCGGCGGCCCACTCCAGCGCAACCGTCTCCAGATGTTCGTGGTCGACGACCTCGTTGACGGCGCCCATGTGGTGCATCTGTTCGGCCGTGTACGGCCGGCCCAGGAAGAAGATCTCACGGGCGAACTTCTGTCCAACCATCTTGGCCAGGTATGCACTGCCGTAGCCGCCATCGAAGCTGCCGACATCGGCGTCGGTCTGCTTGAAGCGAGCGTGTTCGCGGCTGGCCAAGGTGAGGTCGCACACCACGTGCAGACTGTGTCCGCCACCGGCAGCCCACCCATTCACCAAGGCGATCACCACCTTTGGCATGAAGCGGATGAGGCGCTGCACCTCCAGGATGTGCAGGCGCCCTGCACGGCCCGGGTCCACGGTCTCGGCGGTCTCGCCCCCCGCGTACTGATAACCGGTGCGGCCCCTGATGCGTTGATCGCCGCCGGAGCAGAAGGCCCAGCCGCCGTCCTTGGGGCTGGGGCCGTTCCCGGTGAGTAGTACCGCCCCCACGTCGGAGGTCATCCGGGCATGATCCAGGGTTCGGTAGAGCTCGTCGACGGTGTGTGGCCGAAAGGCGTTGCGTACCTCGGGTCGGTTGAAAGCGATCCGCACGGTGCCCTGGCTGACGTGCCGGTGATAGGTGATGTCGGTCAGCTTCTCGAACCCTGCCACCGGCTGCCAGCGTGTCGGGTCAAAGGGATTGGCGGTCTGCCCGTCGTCTGGGGTCATGGCTCCGACTCTAGAGGCCGCCCGGTTCGTGGTCGGTCGGGCGCTACCGGTGAACCGCTACGCGGACGACTGTGCCGCCGGGGACGTCGTCCACTGGGTGAACAGGCCCGGTGGCGGCTGCTGGCACCACGCCCACGTGCCGCCCTCCTTGCGGAACTGGTTCGACTTGGTCTGGGTCTGGGTGGCGGCACCACCCAGGCTGTACGTCGCGGTGATGTCCCCGGTGGCGCTGTCACCGATGATCTTGATGTTGTCGATCGCGAACTTCTCGACCGTGGTGGACTCGCGGATCACCTGCAGCGCGGTGGCTGTGTAGGCGAACTGATCGCGGCCGACGATCGCCTTGACCAGCGTGGCGCGTTCGCCGCTACCCGCACTGGGGAACCGTTGTGCCACATTGCTGGACAGGGTGGAGGTATCGCCGTACACCAGCGCGTCCTCGGCGCCCTGCCAGGAATTGATCGAGGGGATGAGCTTCTCGTCGGCGGTGCGGCTGGACACCTGGTAGCGCGGGCAGGTCAGGGCGTTGGCGGCGTCCAAATCGAGGTTTCCGATCACCTTGCCCATCTGGGCGGTCACTTGCCGAATCTGGTCTTGGTCGCTAACCGGTGAGGTTGTGGCAGGCGGCGGGGGAGTCTCCGTGGGTTTGGTGAGTGTCTGGTAGACGGTGCACCCGGACAGGGCGGTGGCGAGCGTCGCGGCGAGTACCGCCGCGCGCGCTGTCTTACGGAAGTATGTGGCACGCACTTGCGGCATCGTCGAATACCTTCCCCGTGAGATAAGTCTGTAACCAGTTCATTAGTCTGGCTTATGAAACCTAACTCATGGTGCTCCGGTTGTATTCCCGCCCCTTGATCGGGTGTCAGCGCCTCTTGATCGGGTGACGGCTCAGAATCGAGATCCGGTTGAAGGTGTTGATCATGATGGCCGACCACACCAGCACCGATATCTGATCATCGGACAGATGTGCACGCGCGGCGGCGTACTGCTCGTCGGTGAGGTGGTGATCGGCGACCTCCGTCACCGCTTCGGCGATCGTCAGCGCCGCGCGCTCCAGATCGCTGAACAGCTCGGCCTCCTGCCACACCGGCAGCACGGCGATCCGCTGAGTGGACTCGCCTTCCTCCAGCGCGACGCGGGTGTGTAGATCGAGGCAGAACAGGCAGCGGTTGAGTTGAGATACTCGAATGTTGACCAATTCCAACGTTGTTCGCGAGAGCCCGGCCTCGGTGGCCCGGGTGCGGAGCTCGGCGGCGGTCTTGGTCAGCCCCTGGTAGACGGACGGAGTTTGCTTGTCGATATAGACGCGATGATCGGTCATCCCTGGCGCGCCTCTACCGCGGCCAGCGCCTCCCGCGTCACCGGGTCAACCACGTCATCGAACTCGTGGTGCTTGCCGACGAACTTCCTGACGTACGGGCATACCGGGACGATCCTTCGTCCCGTGGACCGGGTGGATGTCAGTGCCGACTGCACCAGCGTCCCGGCCAGGCCGCGGCCGCCGAACTTCTCGTCGATCTCCGTGTGATAGAAAATCCGCACGTCGGTGCCCCCCAGCGCCGTATCCAGGTATTCGGTGAAGCCCGCGAGTTCATCGTCTGCCGTGATCTCGAACCGGTGGTTATCGGGCGCGTCGGCGACCGTGGCGCTGGCGTCGGATTCGTCCATGGTGACCAACTATGCCGCACGCGTCGCGAGTTCGGCCGATGATGGGCACATGAGCAATACGGAGACCACCCCGACGGAAAGCCGCTGCGAGGGCGGCCCGTGCTCTCGGGATGCAGCCGGACATCCCGTGGTCGAAACACTCACTGCCCGAGAGGTTCCGCTCGGAGGACCGCGCGCGATGACGGTGTTGCGGACCCTGCCCCAGGCGGGGCGATCGCTGATCGGCGCGTGGTGCTTCGCCGACCACTACGGGCCCCATGACATCGGCCAGACCGGTGGAATGGACGTGGCACCACATCCGCATACCGGACTGCAGACTGTGAGCTGGCTGTTCACCGGCGAAATCGAGCATCGCGACAGCAATGGAGTGCACGCGATGGTGCGCCCAGGGGAGCTCAACCTGATGACGGGTGGTCGCGGTATCTGCCACTCGGAGGTGTCGACGGCCCAGACCACCACGCTGCACGGTGTGCAGCTGTGGGTCGCCTTGCCCGATGAATCCCGGGGCGCGGCACGCGATTTTCAGCATTACGCGCCCGATGCGGTTGTCGTGGGCGGAACGAGCCTGCGGGTGTTCTTGGGGACGCTGGCAGGGCAGGTATCGCCCGTACGTACCGCCACGCCCTTGTTGGGCGCAGAACTCCTGCTGGAGCCGCGAAGCATGGTGCGATTCGATGTGGACCCCGAGTTTGAACATGGGTTGTTGGTGGATACGGAGGCGGTCGAGTTGTCCGGCACGAGGTTGACGCGTGGTCAGCTCGGGTATGTCGGTACCGGGGTCGATCAGCTCACCGTCCTCAACCCGACGGATGTGGTAGCGCGGGCGATCCTGTTGGGCGGGAAGCCGTTCGGAGAGCAGATAGTCATGTGGTGGAACTTTGTCGGCCGCGATCACGACGAGATCGCAGCGTTCCGTGAGGAGTGGCAGGCCGAGTCCGAGCGCTTCGGCCGCGTTGAGGGATACGAGGGCGTGGTGGCTCGCCTGCCCGCACCGCCGCTGCCGACCGTCCGGATGGTTCCGAGGCGCAATGCACCGACCGCCAATCCGGGGATTTAGATGCCGCTGAAGAACGTTGTCGCGTACATCCGTTCCACCGCTTGGATGATTTTTCTGCTCCAGTGGTGGACCGAGCCGGTTCCCACGGGCTGGTTGCGGTCCTTCCTACGTGATCGAAAGCTTGACCGGACCGTCCGCAACCTCATCGGTGGATATGCGTTGATTTTCGCGGGGATCTGCGTCGCGCTGCAGTTCAGCGACACCGGTCCCCGGAGCACAGTGGGCCGCGTCATTGTCGGCGTGTGTGCCGTGGGGGCGTTGGGTTGGGCGGTGCGCTGGGCGGTGGGGCCGTGGCCGTCCCTGCGCGAGGCGGTTGCATTCGTCGCCTTCGCGGACGCCGGGATCGCGATTGCCTGCTGGCAGGACTCCGACCCACTGGCAGGTCTGGTGGGCGCGGTGCTGTTTACCCCGGTCGGGGCATACGTCAGCTTCTTCCTGGGAAACCGGCTGCTGGTGGCGCATGTCGCGTGGTGCGGCCCGATGATCCTCGCGCTGTCGTCGCGCCTGTTCGCCGAGGGCACCGTCGGCGCGGCGATGACAGCGGTCGTGAAGGTGACGAGCATGCTGCTGGTGGTGGTGTTGATACCCGCGGTCATCCAGTTCGGGATAGCGGTGGTGCGCCTGGACGCGCTTGCCGCGCAGCGTGATCCACTCACCGGGCTGCTCAACCGCCGTGGCATCTACGGTGAGTGGCAGCGCCTGCACGGCGGGTTGATGCGCGTGCACGGGGTGCAGGGTGACCGGGTGGTCGCCGTCGCCATCGTCGATATCGATCGGTTCAAGTCGATCAACGACCGGTATGGCCACGGGACGGGTGACCGGGTGCTCGTCGATCTGGCCAAAGCGTTCACCGGCGAGTCGATCCGGGGGAACACGGTGGGCCGCTCGGGCGGTGAGGAATTCCTGGTGGTGACGATCTGCCCGGCGCATGCCGTTGTCGATTTCGCCACCCGGCTCAGGGAAGCGGTGACCGCATCCAGACCGGCGGGCATCATGGTGACCGCGAGTGTGGGTGTCGCGGCACAGCCGGTCGCGAGTGTGGCCGCGGCGACATCACGGGAGGCGATCGATGTCCTGACCGCCTGCGCAGATCGTGCGATGTATGAGGCAAAGCGCAATGGTGGCAACCAATCCCGAATTCTTCACCCGGAATACGAGTCCGGCGATCACTACTTGTGGCAGCCGGGCGTCTAGCCCCCCAGCGGATCGAACCGGAACACCGCTGCAATCCCGGCGAGTGCCTCGAACTCATCCGGGGTGCCCTCCTTGACCAGCCCGGCATTTCGGATGAAGCCGACCCCGGTGGGCACCTCGACCGGAAACGCGCGCAGCACCGGGCGGGAGTCCTCGGGTGACAGCTCGACGATGCGTACCTGTCGGGTGTGGCGTCCCTGGGTCAGAGTGCCCTCTTTGGCCTTGCGCGCGTTGGCGATCCAGGACGATCCGGGAACTCCGCCAACGGCATAGCGCTGGCCGTCGAGCGTGAATGGAGTGATGGGGGTCGAACGCGGCTTGCCGGACTTGGCACCCCGAATCGTGAGGACGACCATCGGCAATTTGAGGCCTATCTTGTGCCCGCCGATGACGACCTTGTTGAAGTATCTGAGCCATCGGGGAACAGGCTTGATGTCAACTGACATGACATTACGGTACTACCTCGGAGTGGCGCTGGCTAGGGACCAAAAGTTGACCAGGTGATGGCATCAATTGATGCGTCGCCGGAACCGCCTGCGTGCCGCATGGATGGCCCCAATCGAGCGGTCCAAACGTGTCGCGACTTGTGCGGCAGTCGATGATGCGTCCAGTGCCGTGTCGATCTCCTCGGTGGTCCAGGGTTTCTGCCAGTTCAACGGATGATCGGCGGCGTCGGCGAAGTAGTGCTGAGAGCGCCGTGCGGCCCGTTGATTGATCGGCTCCCAGCGTTCGCGTTCCGCATCGCCGATCCGCTGCGATCGCTGGGCCTCCGCCGACGAGCAGCCCCCGCACCGGCAACCCGATTGATATCCCGCGACACCGTGAACCGTCAGCATGTGCTCTCCTTCGCGTGTCCGCCGATGTGGGCAGATTTGCATCCGGCAGCGCTGCGGCTCTAGAAACCAAAGTCACTTTCGTGACGCGACCAGGCGCCTGCGCTGGACGTTCTGAACAGCGTGCGACGATCGCTGATGTGGAGCTGCCCGCGTTGGACGATGTGCTCGATCGGCTGCATGTCGTGGCGCTGCCCATGCGGGTGCGATTCCGCGGCATCACCACCCGTGAGGTCGCTCTGATCGAGGGTCCGGCCGGGTGGGGCGAGTTCGGTGCCTTCCCCGAGTACGACTCTCCCGAGGCCTCTGCTTGGCTGGGAGCCGCCATCGAGGCCGCGTACACAGAACTTCCCGCGGCTCGGCGCACCCGGATACCCGTCAACGCGACGGTGCCCGCGGTGGCGGCCGCGGACGTACCCGAGGTGCTGGCCCGCTTCCCGGGCGCCCGCACCGCCAAGGTCAAGGTGGCCGAGCCCGGGCAGACCCTCGAGGACGACGTCGCTCGCGTCGAAGCTGTCCGCGCGCAGATCCCCACCGTGCGGGTGGATGCCAACGGAGGATGGACCGTCGAGCAGGCGATCCGGGCGCTGACCGCGCTGACCCGCGACGGCACTCTCGAGTACGCCGAACAGCCCTGCGCCACCGTCGAGGAACTGGCTCAGGTGCGCCGAGGGCTCCCGGATGTACCGATCGCCGCTGACGAAAGCATCAGGCGGGCAAGTGATCCGCTGAGGGTCGCGCGGGCGCGCGCGGCCGATGTCGCAGTGCTCAAGGTGGCTCCGCTCGGTGGGGTGGCCGCGCTGTTGGATATCGCGGAGCGGATCGGCATGCCCGTGGTGATCTCCAGTGCCCTGGACAGCGCGGTGGGCATCGGCATCGGTCTGCGGGCGGCCGCGGCAATGCCGGTGCTGGAGCATGCCTGTGGACTGGGGACCGGAGGGTTTTTCGTCGAGGACGTGGCCGAGACCCCGGCACCCGCGGACGGCTATTTGACGGTGGCTTCGTTCACTCCCGACCCGGCCCGGCTGGCGGCGCTTGCCGCGCCTGCTGACCGGCGCGACTGGTGGCGGCGCAGAGTGGCCGACTGCTACCCGCTGTTGAACCGGTAGGTTCAGTCAACGTGCCTCTCGCGAACATCAACGGCATCCAGATCAGTTACGACGATCGTGGGCCCCTGGCGCTCGGCGCCTCCGGTGATCCCGTCGTCTTTATCTCCGGGCGCGGTGGCGCGGGGCGCAGCTGGCACCTTCACCAAGTGCCGGCATTCCGCGCGGCGGGATATCGCACGATCACCTTCAACAACCGGGGCATACCGCCGACCACCGAGTGCGCCGATGGCTTCACCCTGCAGGACATGGTGGCCGATGCCGCGGCGCTCATCGAGGATCTCGGTGCGGCCCCGGCGCGGTTGGTCGGGTTCTCCATGGGGGCGCTCATCGCCCAGGAGCTCACACTCACCCGTCCGGATCTGGTGACTGCCGCGGTGTTCATGGGAACGCGGGGGCGGGAGGATTCCACGCGCTCGTTCTTCCGCAAGGCCGAGCTCGAGCTGTCCGCATCGGGCGTCGAGGTGCCGGCGGCGTACCAGGCGGCCATGCGCCTGTTGTTGAACTTCTCCCCGAAGACTCTGAACAACGACGCCGCGATCAAGGACTGGATCGACATGTTCACGCTGTGGCCCGAGCCGACCTCGGGTGGTATCGATCACCAGCGAGGTGCCATCCCCGGCCCCGACCGGCCCGGTGCCTACTCGGAGATCACTGTCCCGTCGCTGGTCATCGGATTCAGTGACGATATGACCCTGCCGCCCTACCTTGGGCAGGAGGTGGCCGACGCCATCCCCGGCGGCAAGTACGTCGAGATTGCCGACGCCGGCCATTTGGGCTTCATCGAACGCCCCGATGAGGTCAACCGCGCGATCCTGGAGTTCTTTGCGAGCGCCTCTCAGGCGGTATGACACCCTGATGGCATGAACCCGTCGACCGCTCAGGCCCACGCGGTCGTCGACGAGCTCATCCGCGGCGGAGTCCGCGATGTGGTGCTCTGCCCCGGGTCGCGCAATGCCCCGCTGGCCTTCGCGTTGCACGATGCGGACAAGGCCGGGCGGTTGCGGCTGCACGTGCGCATCGACGAACGCACTGCGGGCTTCCTGGCTGTCGGGCTGGCCGCGGCCAGCGGCGCCCCGGTTCCGGTGGCGATGACGTCCGGGACGGCGGTAGCCAATCTGGGCCCCGCGGTGGTTGAGGCCAATTACGCGCGGGTTCCGCTGATTGTGTTGTCGGCCAACCGCCCCTACGAACTGCTGGGCACCGGCGCCAACCAGACGATGGAGCAGCTCGGCTACTTCGGTACCCAGGTCCGCGCTGCGATCAGCCTGGGCCTGGCGGAAGACGGTTCGGAGAAGATCGAGGCGCAGAACCCGCACTGGCGTTCAGCGACCTGCCGAGTGCTGGCCGCTGCCAAGGGGTCCCGTACCGCGAACGCAGGCCCCGTGCAGTTCGACATCCCGCTAAGGGAACCGCTTGTGCCCGATCGCGATGGGGGGCCGATACCCGCGGGCCGCCCCGGCGGGGTGCCCTGGACGTACACCCCCGACGTGACGTTCGACGAACCCGTCGAGATCGATCTGACTCCCGATACTGTGGTGATCGCGGGCCATGGTGCGCCCGCGCACGCCAACCTGGCGATGTTACCCACGGTGGCTGAACCGACTGCGCCCCAACCTGACAACCCGGTGCATCCGCTGGCGCTCGCCCTGCTGCATCCGCAACAGGTGATCATGTTGGGCCGGCCGACCCTGCACCGACAGGTGTCATCGCTGTTGGCCGACAACCGGATTCCGGTGTACGCGTTGACCACCGGCCCGCGTTGGCCCGATGTGTCCGGCAACTCGCAGGCCACCGGAACCCGGGCCGTCATATCCGGAGAGCCGGATGCCGCATGGCTGCAACGGTGCGCGCACGCGCACCAGAAGGCGCTCGATGCGGTGCGCGGACAGTTGGGTACTCACCCGCTGACCACGGGTCTGCATGTGGCGGCCACGGTGTGTGGGTCGTTGCGCGATGGTGACCAGCTGGTGCTCGGCGCCTCCAACGCGGTACGCGATGCTGCGCTCGTTCCGTGGGGAGCCAAAGACGTTCGCGTGCGCTCCAATCGGGGGGTCGCCGGCATCGACGGCACGGTATCGACCGCGATCGGTGCGGCGCTGGCACACAAGGGGGGCCGCACCGTGGCCCTGATCGGCGATCTCACCTTCGTGCACGACAGCTCGGGTCTGCTGATCGGCCCGACCGAGCCGCGTCCCGAGAACCTGACCATTGTGGTCTCAAATGACAATGGCGGCGGCATCTTCGAACTGCTGGAGCAGGGTGACCCGCGATTCCGCGACGTGTCCTCCCGCATCTTCGGCACCCCGCATGACGTCGATATCGCGGCCCTGTGTCGGGCCTATCACGTGGATTCGCGATCCATCTCGGTGGAGGAGCTCGGCCCTGCGTTGGACGAACCGGCCGGTGGCATCAGGGTTCTGGAGGTTAAGGCCGACCGCTCCACCCTGCGCGAGCTGCACGCGGCCATCCGGGCCGCGCTGTGAAGCGGCGCTCCCGTGTCATCAAGAGAGTCCGGATTGCGGTGCTGGTGCTGGCGGGATTGATGACGCTGCAGTCACTGCTGCTGGTCGCGGGGGCCTGGCGGAACGACAAGGCCATCGAACGGGATATGGGTGTCGCGCTGGCCGAGGTGCTCAGCGCCGGACCACGGCGATCCACCATCGAGTTCGTCACACCCGAACGCGTCACGTATCGACCAGAATTGGGCGTTCTCTACCCCTCCGAGCTCAGCCCGGGTATGCGCATCTACGTCGAGTACGACAAATCCAACCCGGATTTGGTTCGCGTGCAAGGACGTAACGCGTCACTATCGATCGTGCCCGCCGGATCCATCATCGTTGTGGTGTGGATGGTCGCTGGGACGGTGCTGCTGGGGCTTGCCTGGATGCAGCGCCGAAGTCCGACGCCCGTTCACGCTTAAGTTTGCGTGTCGTATGCCTGGGGGCAACCTAACTGCCAAGTGACGCTGACATGCTCTCACTGTGCGCATCGCGATCGTCGCCGAGTCGTTCTTGCCGAACGTCAACGGCGTTTCCAACTCGGTGTTGCGGGTGCTGGAGCACCTCCGCCGCACCGGGCATGAGGCCGTCGTCATCGCACCGGACACTCCCCGCGGACAGGCTTCCGCCGGCACCGAACACGACGGGGTGCCCGTGCACCGGGTGCCGGCCATCATGTTCCCCAAGGTGAGCACCCTGCCGTTGGGTGTGCCGCAGCCGCGCATGGTGCGGATCCTGCGCGACTTCGCGCCCGATGTGGTGCATCTGGCCTCGCCGTTTGTCCTGGGCTACGGGGGACTGCGCGCCGCGCAGCATCTCGACATTCCCACCGTCGCCGTCTACCAAACCGATGTGGCCGGGTTCGCCGACAGCTATGGCGCCGGGTTCGCCGCTCGCGCTGCCTGGCGCTGGACCAAGCACCTGCACGGCCGCGCCGACCGCACCTTGGCCCCATCCTCGTCTGCGATGGAAGGTCTTGCCGCACATGGAATCCCACGGGTTTTCCGGTGGTCGCGCGGTGTGGACATCGAACGCTTCGCGCCCTCGGCGCGCGACGAGGAACTGCGTCGATCCTGGTCGCCCGAGGGCAAGGCGATCGTTGGGTTCGTCGGGCGGCTCGCGCCCGAGAAGCATGTGGAGCGTCTGGCTGTGCTGGCCGAACGCGACGATATGCAGCTCGTCATCGTGGGCGGCGGCGTGGAACGGGACGCACTCGAAAAGCTGATGCCCACAGCAATTTTCACCGGCGAGCTGACCGGATCAGCGCTGTCACGGGCATACGCCAGCCTCGACGTCTTCATCCATCCTGGCGAGCACGAGACGTTCTGCCAGGCCGTGCAGGAGGCGCTGGCCAGCGGCGTTCCGGCCATCGCGCCGGATGCCGGCGGGCCGCGAGACCTGGTGATCCCGGGACGCAACGGAATGCTGCTGCCGGTGGCCGACTTCGAGGCGTGCCTCGGCATGGCGGTTGATCACCTGGTGCAACCGGCAACGCGCAGCCGATTCTCGGCTGCCGCACGCCGCGGAGTGTTGTCGCGCACCTGGCCCGCCATCTGCGATGAGCTGCTCGAGCACTACGCCGCGGCCGCCGGCACCACGCTGGGTCGCGGCATCATGACGGCCTAGTGCGCTGTACCGTCACGGTATGAACCGCGCCACCCTGGAAAAGGACCCGCACGAGGTCGCGTCCATGTTTGACGCGGTGGCCAAGCGATACGACATCACCAATACCGTGTTGTCCTTTGGCCAGGACCGTGCCTGGCGCCGAGCCACCCGCGAGTCGCTGAAGCTGAAGCCCGGCGACAAGGTGCTCGATATCGCAGCGGGGACCGCGGTCTCGACGGCGGAGCTCACCCAGTCCGGTGCCTGGTGTGTGGCGGCGGATTTCTCTGTCGGCATGCTCAAGGCCGGTGCGCATCGCGATGTGCCCAAGGTCGCCGGGGATGCCACACGGCTGCCGTTCGCGGACCACTCGTTTGACGCGGTGACCATCAGCTTCGGTCTGCGCAATGTGGTCGATCACGTGGAAGGGCTGCGCGAGATGGCGCGCGTCACTAAACCCGGTGGCCGCCTTGCGGTGTGTGAATTCTCGACTCCGGTCAACCGGCCTTTTCGCACGCTGTACATGGAGTATCTGATGAAGACGCTGCCATCGGTCGCGCGCGCCGTCAGCAGCAATCCGGATGCGTACGTGTACCTGGCCGAGTCGATCCGGGCATGGCCCGATCAGGAGGCGCTGGCTCAGCGGATCATCTCGGCGGGCTGGTCGAATGTGCGGTGGCGCAATCTCACTGGCGGCATCGTCGCCCTGCACGTAGCGGTGCTCTAGCCGCGGCCGTCCGTCAGCTGAACGGTGGACGCGCGTCGAGACGTCGTGAGCCGCCGCCCGCTACCCGCCAGGCGCGCGCAATCGCGTCATGGTCCTCGTCGGTCACGAGATTTCCCATGAGCCGTACGGCAATTCGCATCAGTACTTGAGAACGCATGCCGACCGGGCCCATGAGGGGCAGGAAGCGCGGCACGGTCAACAGCCCGGCGAGGCGTCGCGCAATCGAGAACGACCGGCCGTACCGGTCCCGTAGCAGCTCCGGCCACAACTGGGAGTAGTCGTCGGCGTCGAGCACCTCGGCGGCCAGGTGACCGGTCTCCAGCCCGTAGTCGATGCCCTCGCCGTTGAGTGGGTTGACACATGCCGCGGCGTCGCCGATGAGCATCCAGTTGGGGCCGGCGACGCCGGACACCGCCCCGCCCATCGGCAGCAGCGCCGAGGCGATGGAGTGTAGGCGTCCGCTGAGCCCGAAGTCCTCGCGGCGCAGCTCGGCGTAGTACTCGATGAGCGGACGCAACGCCGCATCGGCGGGGCGCTTCGAGGTGGCGAGTGCGCCGACACCAATGTTGATCTGCCCGCCACCCAACGGGAAAATCCAGCCGTATCCGGGTAGCACCTCGCCCTCGGGTGAGCGCAGCTCCAGGTGCGAGGTCATCCATTCCTCGTCGCCGCGCGCCGACTCGATGTACGCGCGCCCCGCGACGGCATACACGGTGTCCTTGTGCCACTCGCGTCCTAGGACCTTCCCGAGGGGGGAGCGCACTCCGTCGGCGACGATGACGGCCTTGCAGGCGATCTCGCCGGGTCCGCTGTTGTCGAGCACCCGGACGGAGGTGATCCGGCCCGCCGAGTCGCGTTCCACGTCAACGGCCTTGGTGGACTCGGCCATCTTGGCCCCGGAGTCCACCGCCACCTGCCGGATCTTGTCGTCCATCTCGGTGCGGCGCACCGCGCTGCCGGTACCGCCGAAAGATGGCCCGGGCCATGGCACTTCGAGATTGCCGCCGAACCCGTGCAGGCGCAGACCCTGGTATCGGATGTGTTCGTCGAGCCATGGCCTGAGGCCGAGTAGCTCAAGTTGTTCGACGGCGCGGGGGGTTAGTCCGTCGCCGCAGGTCTTGTCCCGGGGGAACACCGCCGAATCGACCAGGACCACCTCACGCCCGGATCGCGCCGCCCACGCCGCGGCCGCCGATCCGGCTGGTCCGGCACCGACGACGACCAGGTCCGCTGACGTCTGCACCCCCCCAGTATGTTGGACCGGTGAGTAACTCGACCACGGTGGCCGGAGTTGATCTCGGCGATCCCGTATTCGCCGCGAAAGTGCGCGACCATTTGTCCGCCATTGAAACCCTCATCGTGACCGAGCTGGGGCAGTCCGACCCGCTGTTGACGGAGTCGGTGCTGCACCTTTTCCACGCCGGCGGTAAGCGCTTCCGCCCGCTGTTCACGGTGCTAGCCGCCCAGACCGGACCGGATCCGGACAACGACGAGGTGATTCTCGCCGGAGCGGTGTGCGAGCTCATTCACCTGGCCACGCTCTACCACGACGACGTCATGGACGAGGCGCAGAAGCGTCGGGGCGTGCCCAGTGCCAATGCCCGCTGGGGTAACAACGTGGCGATCCTCGCCGGGGACTATCTGCTGGCCACGGCCTCGCGCCTGGTGTCGCGGCTCGGCCCCACGGCTGTGCGGATCGTCGCCGAGACCTTCGCCGAACTCGTCACCGGCCAGATGCGGGAAACCGTCGGGGTACCGGATGGCGGCGATGAGACCGAGCACTATCTCAAGGTGATCCACGAGAAGACCGGATCTCTGATCGCGGCGGCCGGGCGGTTCGGCGCGATGACGTCTCGGTGCGACGACGAGCAGATCGAACGGCTGAGCCGCCTGGGTGCCATCGTCGGGACCGCCTTTCAGATCTCCGACGACATCATCGACATCGAGAGCCTCACGGACGAGTCGGGCAAGACACCCGGCACGGATCTGCGTGAGGGGGTGCACACCCTGCCCATGCTGTACGCCCTGCGCGATACCGGTCCCGACGCCGACCGGCTGCGTACCTTGCTGGCGGCGCCCATTACCGACGATGCCGAGGTGGACGAGGCGTTGACGCTGCTGCGGGCCTCTCATGGACTCGTGGCGGCCAAGTCCGTCGTCATCGAATATGCCGACCGTGCCAAGGCCGAACTGGTGGAGCTGCCTCCGGGTGCTGCCCGCGACGCCCTCGGCGTGCTGATCGAGTACACCGTCCTGCGGCACGGTTAGGCACCTGGCAACCCGTCCGGAACCCAGGAGCACTGTCCTTCGTTAGCGTGGTGAACCAGCTAGAGGGAAGGGACAACATGCACGGCCACGCCAATGGGCTCAAGACAGTGCTGCTGCTTGGCGGTATGTCGGCGATGATCGTGTTCATCGGCTCGCTTTTTCACAGCAAGAGCATCCTGCTGCTGGCCATTTTGTTCGCCGTCGGCATGAACGCGTTCATGTACTTCAAGAGCGACACCCTGGCGCTGCGCGCGATGCACGCCCAGCCGGTGACGGAGTTGCAGCAGCCCGCGATGTACCGAATCGTGCGGGAGCTCGCGACCGTCGCGCGCCAGCCGATGCCGCGGCTGTACATTAGCGACACCAATGCGCCCAATGCCTTTGCCACGGGCCGTAATCCGAGAAACGCGGCGGTCTGCTGCACGAGCGGCATTCTCGATCTGCTCTCCGAGCGTGAGCTGCGCGCGGTGCTGGGTCACGAGCTCTCGCACGTCTACAACCGCGACATCCTGATCTCGAGTGTGGCCGGCGCGCTTGCCGCCGTCATCTCGGGGCTGGCCAATATGGCGATGCTCATGAACTTCTTCGGCGGCGGTGGCGAGAACCGCCCGAATCCCTTTGCGCTCTTTCTGGTTTCGATGCTCGGCCCGATCGCTGCCACAGTGGTGAAGATGGCGGTGTCCCGTTCGCGGGAGTATCAGGCCGACCAGTCCGGTGCCGAATTGACCGGAGATCCGCTGGCCTTGGCCTCCGCGCTGCGCAAGATATCCGGTGGGGTGCAGGCCGCTCCGCTGCCACCGGAACCGCAGCTGGCCAGCCAGTCGCACCTGATGATCGCCAACCCGTTTCGGGCCGGAGACCGGATGGCATCGCTGTTCTCGACGCACCCGCCGATGGCCGACCGCATTGCGCGCCTTGAGGATATGGCCCGCTTCTAGTGACCGTGCACCGCCGAGCGTGAAGCGACGGCGGGAAATCGGCGAAAATCCAGCCCTAGCTTCACACTCGGCGTAACTGTCAGACGGACCGTCCGCTCAGCGCCGCCAGCCTCTCGAGTACCGGCGCGTTCGCGCCGACGGGTTGTGGGGTACCGAACCTTCCGGACCGCGCGAATGCCCCGGCAACCTTCTCGACGAAGCCCAATGCGTTCTCGACAAGGTCGGTGGGCAGATCCGCGGGAACACCGGTGGACTGTGCCAGGTCCCAGCCGTGGGTCAACAGATCTGCCATGCGGACCTGAAGCTGCTTGTCGCCGGTCGTGTGTGCGAACGGGCCTGGGTAGGTCTGCTCGAGCACTCCCGGAAGCGCCAGCGCATCACTCAACGCCTGCGCCGACTGCTGGTATGCCGCCACGGGATCATCGTCCGTGCCGCCGCTGAGCCCGCCGAAGCGCGCGGCCAGCGAGTAGTTCACCTCGACGAGGTGGTTCACCAGCTGGCGCAGATTCCACTCGGCACAGGGCGTCGGGGCGTCCCACTGCTCTGGACGCACGCCCACGATCATGGCCTCGATGGCTGTAGAGGCCCGCAGGAAGTCATCGGCGGGCCTCATCGGTGCGTGAGCTTCTTCGCTCGCGCTCATCGGTGCGTGAGCTTCTTCGCTCGCGCTCATCAGCGGTACACCATGACCGTGGTGGTGCCATGCGCCACCAGCCTGCCCTGGGAGTCGACCACCTTGCCCTCGGCCGTCGCCACCCGGCGGCCGGGATGCAGGACGTTGCCCGTCGCCACCAGCCGTTCGCCGTCGGTGGAGACGGTCCGGACATAGTTGACCTTGAGTTCGAGTGTCCCGTAGCCGATTCCGGGTTCCAGCGTGGTGTGCACGGCGCAGCCCAGTACGGAGTCGAGCAGCGTCGCGCAGATTCCGCCGTGCAGGGTGCCGAGCGGATTGGCGAAATCGGGCCGGGTCACCACGCTGAAGGACACCGAGCCGAATTCGATCTCCTCCATCTGCATCCCGAGCAGACGTCCGATGGGCGGCATCCCATCGGACGTCCCTCCCATGCTGCGCAGCAGCTCGAGCCCGGTCATGTTCTCGATTTCCGTGGTCATGGCCACCCCTCCGCGTAGACTGATTGGTCCATACCGACGGTAGCAGGCCATGGACCGACTGGTCCATTTTGAGTGAGGAGGCCGAGGTGGCAACGGGTCCACGGCAGCGTCTGATCGACAACGCGATCGTCATGATGCGCGAACGCGGGGTGCATGCCACTGGCCTTGCTGACCTGCTCAAACGCAGCGGCACCGCGCGCAACTCCATCTATCAGCACTTCCCGGAGGGCAAGGCGGAGCTCCTTGCCGCGGCCGAGCTAGCGGCGTCGGAGCTCGCCAACGGATTTCTCGACGCGCTGCGGGCCCGCGGAGACGCCGAGTACCTCATCACCAAGTTCATCGCGTGGTGGGTCAATCAACTCGAGACTCATGACTTCGACACCGGCTGTCCGCATGCCGCGGCCGCGCTCGCCGGTCCGGGGGAGGTGCAGATCCGCGCGGCGGCCAACGACGCCTTCGTCGGGATGCGCGCCCGGCTGACGGAATCCTTCCGGGATTCGGGGGTGACAGACGGCGCCGAGACCCTCGCGTCGCTGGCGGTCAGTGCGATCGAGGGCGCGCTACTGCAGGCGCAGGCCGCACACTCGGTGCAACCGCTGCGCGATGTCGAGCATGAACTGATTGCGCTGCTGCGCGCTCGGCGGCAGTGAGGGCGAAAGTCCTTATTCTGCTTCGACTTCCGACAGGTCGGTAGCGACGTGGAACGGCGGAGTGCTCTTCCCGATCACCCGGTACCGGTTCCACGGATCCGGATCGCCGATGAAGGCATCGCGGGCACTGTGGGAGGTGCGAATCGTGGCTTTCACTCGCGCCTCGTCGCCGACGAGCGCGGTCAGCTGTTCGTTCGGTCTGATGCGGCCGATCCACCGGTAAATGCCGTCGATCGGCTCGCTGTACCCCTTGAGCTCCAGCTCGACAGGGACGTCGACACCACGAACGGTCACTGTCGCCGCGCCGATGTAGTCCGAATCATCGTGCGGGCTGTGCGTGAAGACGCTGTTGGTGTCGTCGTGTCGGGGAAGGCTCATGATTCTCCGTCCGGCTGGGTTGCCTCTTGACAATCGGGACGCCGTCCCGACAAACTCGCTGACATATGCGTAACAAAGAGTACCCCATACTTTTGGATACGGATATTCAATCTTGGCTGACCAGAAGGCGATGACGTGACGTCCAGCAGTTACAAAGACATCAACTACACCGACTACGACTTCAGTCCGGCCACCACGGTCGACGGCGGGGTTCCTGCGCGCCGGCGCCGGGTAGGTGATCGGCTCAATACGGCCCGTCGGCTGCTGTTCGAGGCCACGGAGCTGAGCTACGACCCCGAGCTCGATATCGACTGGGACGCACCCCTGGACACAGGGAAGCACTGGCTGGCCGCCCAGCGGGTATCGCTCTACGGCACCCCGCAGTGGGATGCGCTTTCGGCCGATCTGCGCGGCGAGTTGGCCCGCCGGGAGCTGGTCAGCCTGCTGAGCTTCGTCATGGATGCCCAGGGCGCGCTGGCGTCACTGATGTTCCGCGACGTCATCGAAGGCAACACCCTGACCGACGATTACACCCGTTTCCTCTTGGCCAGTGTCCGCGATATCAGCCGCAACGCCACCATGGTCGGGCGGCTGATCAACAAGACGGGATTGGAGCTTCAGCCCGCCCCGATGGCGGTGCAGCGCCTGCAGCGGTTCTTCGTGCCGCTCATTCCGCATGGTCCACTCGGTCGCGGTTTCATCCTCCTGCTGCACAAGCTGATCCATCAGCTGATGTACGAGCTCGAGGCTGATGAGCAGGCCCAGCCCGTGGTCCGGCAGGTCGCGAAGATCTGTGTTCTGGTCAGCCGGCGCCAGCTCGAGTTCGCCGAGGACGAGCTTTACCGCGCCGTGGATACCCGTAGGTATCTCCCGGCGGCCTGGGCGGACACTTCGCTTGCGCTGCTGACGGTGTTGGCGACGTCGTTGATCGTGCGTCCCCCGGTGTACCGCAGCGTGGGGTTGACCGAGCGGGCCGGTCGCAGGGCGGCCGCGCGAAGCGAGAATGTCCGCCGCCGGAACGGGGTGTTGCTGCGGAGGTACTTCGACGTCGCCCAGGACGCGGGGATGTTCAGAACCAGTGCCGCGCGGGCGATTCTCGAAGGTCGCGGCCTCCTGTGACCGTTCCTGGGGATTGACAAACGGCAGCGCGAGCATGAAACTAAAAGTAACGGGTACTGAAAGTAATGCATAAAATTGGAGGGCGGGATCAATGACGACCATCGACCAACCGACGGCCCTACACGAGGCGGGAGCCTCGTCGGTACGGGGTAAGACCGTGGGTGACCGGCAAAAGACAGCGCAACGACTGCTGCGCTCGGCCGCCGAGCGTGCCTACGACGGCGAGGTTGACATCGACTGGGACGCCCCCGTGGTGCCCGGCTTGTACTGGGCCACGCCGCGCCGGACATCGCTGTACGGCACCAAGCTGTGGGACAAGCTGACTCAGGAACAGCGCATCGAACTGACGCGCCATGAGCTCGGCTCCGTGTTGAGCTTCGGCATCTACGTCGAGACCGGTCTCAGCGCCATGCTGTGGCGGCAGGTTGTCGAGCAGAACGGGGGCGCGACCGATCACGGCCGCTATGCGTTGACCGAAATCAGCGAGGAAGCGCGGCACTCCACCATGTTTGGCCGCCTGGTGAACAAGCTCGGCATCGAGCCGTACACCTACCCCAAGTTTGCGACGCGCGTCATCCGGCTCCTTGGTTTGGTGCCGCTGGGGCCCTCGGGGCTTGGCACCCTGCTGCTGGTCGAGGAGGTGCTGGACCGTGCGCAGCGCGAAACGATGATGGACGAGACGGTGCAGCCCCATGCTCGTCAGCTCATGAAAATTCACGTGCTGGAAGAAGCGCGGCATATCACTTATGCGCGTGAGGAATTGGTGCGGCAGATCGCCGAGCGGGGACCGGTCTCCAACGCGTTCCACCGGGCAGTCTTCGCCCTCTCGGTGATCGGCATCTATCCAGTGCTCTTCAACCCCAAAGCTTACCGGTCGGTGGGCATCCATCCCCTGCGCGGTATGTTCACGTTCCTCACCTCGCCGAACTATCGCGAGAATGCGACGTGGGTTTCGGAGCCGCTGATGCGCTTCATGCACGAGATCGGTTTCCTGGATGGCAAATTCACCGGCCGGCTGCTGCGGATGTCGCGGGCGATGCCGGACGACATCCTGGCCGAGATCAAGGCGCGGTAAGCGCCGCAAGAACTGGCTCGTTGCCGGTGGCAATGAGCCAGTTCTGTCGTGTCAAGGGTCCACCTTCGAAAGAGAAAGCGATTGCGCCACATGACTGTTACCGATACACCGTCCGAAGAGCGGCAGCCAGACGGTGTCGCCGACAGCGGCCCGTCGGAGCCCATCCGTGTTCGTGCGCTGATTGTCGGTACCGGCTTCTCGGGTATCGGCGCGGCGATCGCGCTGCAGAAGATGGGGGTGCCCTTCCTCATCCTGGAGAAGGCCGGCGAGATGGGCGGCACCTGGCGCGACAACACCTATCCCGGTGCCGCGTGCGATGTGCCCACCCACCTGTATTCGTTCTCCTTCGAGCCGCGCTCGAACTGGGAACAGCTCTTCTCCCGGCAGCCCGAGATCTTCGACTACCTCAAGGAAGTCGCCGCCAAATATGGTCTGTACCGGCACGTCACTTTCAATACGCGCGTCACCCGGGGGTATTGGGATGACAGCGAATACCGCTGGCATGTGTTCACCGAGAGCGGGCAGGAATACATCTGTCAGTTCCTCATCTCCGGGGTCGGTGCACTGCACATCCCGAGCATCCCGGAGATCGAGGGCCTGGACCGCTTCGAGGGGCCGGTCTTTCACTCCGCGCAGTGGAACCACGACTTCAGCCTGGCCGGCAAGAAGGTCGCCGTTATCGGCACGGGCGCCAGTGCCATTCAGTTCGTCCCTGAGATCGTCGGCCAGGTCGGCGAACTGAAGCTGTTCCAGCGCACCGCACCGTGGGTATTGCCGCGTTCCAATGTCGAGTTCGGCTCGGTGGCCAAGCGTGCGTTTGCGAGTATCCCGGGTTTGCGCGCGCTGTTCCGCAGCGGCATGTACTTCGGCGCAGAGGCCGGTGCGTACGCGATGAACCGGCGCCCCGCCCTGCTCAAAGGTGTTGAGCTACTAGGCCGTGCGTACATCAAGAGTCAGATCTCGGATCCGGAAGTGCGCCGCAAGGTGACACCCGATTACCGCGCCGGATGCAAGCGACTCCTGGGGTCTGCGACGTACTACAAGGCCATCGAGAACTCGAAGACCGAACTGGTCACCGAGTCCATCGCGCGGGTGAGCGCCGACGGCGTCGTCACCAGTGACGGGATTGAGCGCAAGGTCGACGCCATCATCTTCGGCACCGGCTTTCACGTCACCGACTCGTACAAGTATCTGGATCTGAAGGGGCAGAACGGGGAGGATCTCGGCGACCGTTGGTCGCGGGAGGGCGTCACCGCCCACCGCGGAATCACCATCGCCGGCATGCCCAACCTTTTCTTCCTCTTGGGCCCCAATACCGGTTTGGGTCACAACTCGATCGTGTTCATGATCGAGTCGCAAATCCACTACGTCACCGAGGCGATCAAACACATCGATGCCGCCTACGCCCAGGCGATCGTGCCCACCCGCGAGGCTCAGGACCGCTTCAACGCCGAAGTCCAGCGCAAGCTGCAGGGCTCGGTCTGGAACAACGGTGGCTGCCAGAGCTGGTATTTGGACGAGCACGGCAAGAATCGGACGCTGTGGTCGGGATTCACCTTCGAATACTGGTCGCAGACAAGAAAAGTGGATCCCACCGAGTACGAGTTCGAGGGCGCGGTGCGTCCGCCCGTCCGCAAGACCGTCCCGCTCGCAGACGGCCCTCGGCAGAGCTCGCCGAGTATGGCCGCGAACTAGGCCACCCGCCCCAATAGAAGCGAGAAAACGATGAAAGACTTCGACAATAAGGTCGCCGTAATCACCGGTGCCGGTTCGGGTATCGGCCGCAGCCTGGCCTTGACGCTGGCTCAGCGCGGTGCGCGGTTGGCTCTCTCGGACATCGACACCGCAGGGGTGGCCGATACCGCCGGCCGCTGCGAAAAGGCGGGTGCGACCGCCATCCCATTCGAACTCGACGTTGCCGACCGGGCCGCCGTGTATGCCCACGCCGCCGACGTCAAGAACGAGTTCGGTCAGGTCAACCTGGTGTTCAACAACGCCGGGGTGGCGCTTTCTGCTGATGTCAAGGACATGGAATGGGATGACTTCGACTGGCTGATGAACATCAACTTCTGGGGTGTCGCGCACGGCACCAAGGCGTTCCTGCCGCACCTCATCGAATCGGGTGACGGGCACCTCGTCAACGTGTCGTCGGTGTTCGGATTCATGGGCATACCCTCGCAGAGTGCCTATAACGCAGCGAAGTTCGCTGTACGTGGCTTCACTGAGGCGCTGCGTCAGGAGATCCGGGCGGCGAAGTATCCCGTCGGCGTCACCTGCGTGCACCCCGGCGGCATCAAGACCAATATCGCCTCAAGCGCGCGTGGCATCCCGGAAGGTGTAGACCGGGAAACCGTCCGAAAGGGCTTCCAGCTCGCGGCGATCACCCGGCCGGACTCGGCGGCCCGAATCATTCTGCGGGGAGTCGAGAAGAATCGGCCCCGCGTGCTGATCGGTCCCGATGCCCGGGTGTTCGACGCCATACCGCGCATCATCGGACCGCGCTACGGAGACCTGATGGCGCCCTTCTACGGAATCGGCAAGTACGGAATCGGCAAGAAGGTCGCGAGTCGCTTCGGTATCGAGCTCTAGGCAGCCGTTGATGACAGACACCGTCTCGCCCGATACGCGCACAGTGACCGGAAACCCCCACGTTCACTCGCTCGAGGTCGTCGAAATCATCAGGGAGACAGGCGATGCGGTCTCCCTGGTGTTCGAAGTGCCGGACGCGCTCGCGCCCGCCTTCCGTTACCGGCCGGGCCAGTTCCTCACGCTGAAAATCCCCAGTGAGCAGACGGGCTCGGTGGCCCGCTGCTACTCGCTGTCCAGCTCGCCCCATCTCGATGACGACCTCGTCGTCACCGTCAAACGTACAGACGGTGGGTATGCGTCGAACTGGCTGTGCGACAACGTCGTTGTCGGAGACCGCATCACCGTGCTCACCCCCTCCGGGGTCTTCGTGCCGCGCTCACTGGACGGTGACTTCTTACTCATCGCGGCGGGCAGCGGCATCACCCCGATGCTGTCCATAGCCAAATCGGTTCTGCTCGGCGGCGCCGGAACGGTCTACCTCTTCTACGCGAACAGGGACGAGCGCAGCGTCATTTTCGGCGCCGAGATCGAAGAGATCATGGTGGAGTTCCCGGACCGGCTGCGGGTGGTGCACTGGCTCGAAGCCGAACGTGGACTGCCCACCGGCGAAGCCATGGCCGAGCTGTTCGCCGCCTATCGGCGGTACAGCACGTATATCTGTGGTCCGGCGCCCTTTATGGACGGCGCTCGTGCCGCGTTGTCGGCCGTCGGGATGCCCGCCAACCACATTCACGTCGAGCTCTATCAGTCGCTGACCGGCGACCCATTTGCCGACATCGTGGTTCCGCGGACCGGTGATGGGGACGTTGCTCAGGCGAGCGTGGAGCTCGATGGCACTCAGATCACCGTCGAGTGGCCCAGGAACACTCCGCTGCTCGACGTGCTGCTCGCCAGGGGCATCGACGCGCCGTACTCATGCCGCGAAGGCGCCTGCAGTGCTTGTGCCTGCACGGTGCGCCGCGGCGAGGTGCGGATGCTCCGCAACGACACCCTGGTCGACGCCGACCTCGCGATGGGGCTGACCCTGGCCTGCCAGGCGGTTCCGGTCACCGACAGCGTCGATATCGTCTTTGACCAGTAGACGCGAGATTGCGCGCGATCTTGGATATGGTCACGGGATGCGTACCCTGCCCCTCCTTGGCGCTCTGACCAGCGCGGTCGCCGCCGTCATGCTGGCGGGTGTGGCGTCAGCCGACCCGGACACCCCGAATCCGCTTGACCCGTCCGGGCTTCCGAACGTCAACGGGTTTACCGCGGTATCGCCGTTGGAGTACAGCATCATGGCGGACACGGCCTACGGTTTTACCATCCCCGGCGGCATCTCCTGTCTGATCAAGCGCGCCGACGCCAGCTACGGGTGCAGTGGCCCGCTGCCCGGGGCGCCGAACGGGGCGAACCTCGTCAGCGGCAGTACCGCTCCCGGTTTCGCCAGCACCGATCGGCCGATCTACGGCATCGGCGGTGAAACCTTCAAGCCGTTGCCGCCAGGCCATCGCCTGAGTTACCGCGAGGTCAGCTGCGGCCTGGACGGCGCCGGCACGCTGACCTGTGTCAACAACCGCTGGCAGAACGGTTTCGTGGTCGGTCCGGGCGGCAGCTACACCACCTAGTGGCCGGTTAGATTGGTTCCATGCGTCTTGGGAACCTGCTGATCGCCAGCCTGACTGCCATCGTGTGCGGCATCGTCCTCGTCGGTTGCGATAGGGGAGAAGCGCCCAGAGACACCCCTGCTCAACAATCCAGCAGCGCGTCAGAGCCCGCCGCGACCACCTCGACCGTGACGGTCGATCCGGCTGGGGCGTCCGCGTGCCCCAAACACGGCGGTCGCTGGGATGCCACCCAGGGCTGCGTCATCGACGAGGTCACGCCGCAGGCGACTCAACACCTGCTCATCCCCGTCCAGTGGGACGCGTCGTTCCCCGAGCTGCAGAAGGCGGTTGACGAGCTGGTGGCGGATATCCGCGCCAAATTCCGTACGTCCGCCGAGCGTGCCGGGGCCCCGCCTGAAGGCAAGCAGTGGGCGCTCAACGTCACCTTTGACGCGTACCAGGGCAAGGGTGTGCACCCGACCGATGGGGTCCGGTTCTCCATCAGTGAGTCGCTCGGCGGCTACCACCCGGGATTCGCGTTTCGCACCGTCACCTTCGACCGGATCACCAAACAGGCCGTCACCCTGGGGTCGCTGCTGATCGATCTAGCGGCGGCGCTGCCCAAGATCTCCGCGCTGGTCCGCAGCGATCTGCGCGCGCAACTCGGCGGTGTGGGAACCGAATTCGTCGACACCGGAACAGTTCCGGAGGCCGGGAACTTCAAGAACCTCTCCCTCGACGGCGACGCGCTGCTGTTCTCCTTCGAGCCCTACCAGGTGGCGGCGTATGCCGAGGGGCCGATGCAGAGCAGGGTGGCGCTCTCCGCGCTGCGCGATGTGGTGAAGCCCGAGTACTTGCCGGCCTGATCAGAATCCGGTGCCGTGCACCTCGTGGCCGGGCGTTGCCGCCATGAGCCCACGGTAGGCCTGCTCGACCGTGGAGCCATGGTTGATCACGCCGTCGACCTCACGGGCGATCGGCATCTGAATGCCGTACTCATCGGCAAGCGTCATCACCACCGACGAGGCCTTCACGCCCTCGGCCACCTGGTTCATCGCCTGGATGATTTCGTCGATGGTCTTGCCCTTGCCGATCTCCTCACCTACGTGCCGGTTGCGGCTGCTGGGGCTGGTGCAGGTGACGATGAGGTCGCCCAGGCCCGCCAGGCCCGGGAACGTCTCGGGGTTACCGCCCATGGCCACACCGAGTTTGGTCATCTCACGCAGCGCCCGCGCGATCACCATGGCGCGGGTGTTCTCGCCGATCCCGATCGCGTAACCCATCCCGCTGGCGATGGCGAAGACGTTCTTGAGTGCGCCCGCCATCTCCACGCCCACCACGTCGTTGGTGCTGTACACGCGAAAACGTGAGGTGCGGAAAAGCTCTCCGAGACGCGCTGCCTGGTGCTGATCGGGCATCGCGACAACACCGGCGGCCGCGTACCCACGGGCTACCTCTTTGGCGATGTTGGGCCCGGCCAGGATGCCCGCCGGGTGCCCGGGCAGCACTTCCTCGATGATCTGCGACATCCGCATTCGTGACCCCTGCTCGAGGCCCTTGACCAGCGAGACGATCGGCACCCACGGGCGCAGCGACTGCCCGATTTCGGTCAGCACTTCGCGAAAGCTGTGCGAGGGAACCCCCATGATCACCACATCGGCCTGCTCGATGGCCTCGTGCAGGTCCGAGGTGGCGCGCAGGCTTTCGGTGAGCTCTACCTCGTCGGTGAGATATCGCGAATTGCGGTGCCGTTCATTGATATCCGCCACCGTCTCCGGCGATCGGGCCCACTGCAGAGTGGGGCTGCGACGCGCCACAATCGATGCCACCGTGGTGCCCCAGGATCCGCCCCCGAGGACGACGACTTGTGGTTCACGAAGTGCTGCCATGACCGCCAGGGTATGGGCCCGGTGCGCCTCGAATATGGACTTCGGCAATATGAGTGTGGTGCTGATCGATGTAACGCTCACGACCGGGTTGACCGCCATGGCTGCCGACGCTGCCGACGCCGAGGGTGCCGGGTACTCCGGTATCTGGACGTTCGAGGGAGCGCACGACCCCTTCCTGCCGCTGCTGCTGGCCGCCGAGCACACGAAGGAGGTCACCCTGGGCACCTCGATCGCGGTAGCGTTCGCGCGAAATCCGATGCTGTTGGCCAATATTGGCTGGGACCTGCAGGCGTACTCGGGTGGACGATTCATCCTTGGGCTCGGCACGCAGATCAAACCGCACATCACCCGCCGGTTTGACATGCCGTGGAGCAGTCCCGCGGCGAGGATGCGGGACATGGTGCTGGCCGTGCGCGCCATCTGGCAGTCGTGGCAGGAACGCGGCCGCCTGGATTATCGCGGCGAGTTCTACCAGAACACCCTCATGACGCCGATGTTCATGCCTGATCCGGCTGAGGTGAGCGCCTTTGGCCCGCCACCCATCTGGCTGGCCGGCGTCGGTAGCGGGATGACCGAGGTGGCCGGTGAGGTGGCGGACGGATTCCTGTCGCATCCGTTCTGCACACCCCAATACCTCGCGCAGGTCACCCTTCCGACGCTGGCTCGGGGTGCGGAGAAATCCGGAAAAGCGCTCGCCGACATTCAGATCCATCACTCGCCGATGATCATCATCGGGCGTGACGACGCCGAGCTGGCCAGTGCCCGCGCGGCGGTGCGCAAGCAGCTCGCCTTTTACGGGTCCACGCCTGCCTACTGGCCGATCCTGGAACTGCACGGCAGGGCAGAGGTGGGCCCGAAACTGAAAGAGCTGTCCAAACAAGGCGAATGGGATGCGATGACCACCCTGATCGACGACGAATTCGTCGATACCGCGGCAGTCACCGTGACCGACGTCGTGCAGGGTGCGCACGAATTACAGTCCTGCTACGGCGATCTGGTGCACCGGTTGGGTTTCAACACCCCGTACCGGCCAGACCGTGCCCTGCTGGCGGAGCTGCTTCGCGAGTGCGTGCAGACCCGCTAGGCGTGGGTACCGGAGATCGCCACACCGGCACCCAGCCCGACGATCATGAAGCCTCCCGCACCGCCAACCGCCTCCAGGCGCCTGGGTGAACGAGCGAACCAATTGCGCGCGGTGCTGGCCAGCAATGCCCACAGACTGTCCGAGACAAGAGCCATCGCAATGAACACGATGCCGAACACGAAGATCTGGGTCGGCACCGAGCCCGCTGCGGGATCGGCGAACTGCGGGAGCACCGCCGCGAAGAACAGCGCCGTCTTGGGGTTGGTCAGGCCGACAATGAAGCCCTGGCGGAAGACGCGTGGCCTTCCCACCGCGGGCCGGTCTGTATTCAATGCCTCGATAAGTGACTTGCGGTTCCGAATCGCCTGCACCCCAAGGTAGATCAGATAGGCCGCGCCAACCAGCTTCACCGCTGTCAGCGCCCAGGAGGAGGCTGTCAGCAGGGCGCCCAGTCCGGCCGTCGCGGCCGCCACGAACACTGCGGTGCCTGCCGTGTTTCCCAGGACGCTCATGAGGCCGGCGCGGCGGCCCAGACTGAGGGAACGGCCGATGGAAAACAGCACGCTGGGGCCCGGAATCACGATGAGGGCGTACGCAACGACTGCGAAGCCGATCAGATGCGATGTGGAGATCACCGGACCATCGTCTTACCGGTAGTTGACGAACTGCAAGGCAATATCCAGGTCGGAGCCCTTCAGCAGGGCCTGAACGGCCTGCAGGTCATCGCGCTTCTTGCTCGACACCCGGATCTCCTCGCCCTGTACCTGCGACTTGACGCCCTTGGGGCCCTCGTCGCGGATGAGCTTGTTGATCTTCTTGGCCTGCTCGGCGTCGATGCCCTGCTTGAGGGTCCCGGTGAGCCGGTAGGTCTTGCCGCTGGGGGCGGGGTCGCCCGCATCGAAGGCCTTCATGCTGATATCCCGGCGGATCAGCTTCTCCTTGAAGACGTCGACGGCCGCCTTCAGGCGCTCCTCGGTGGAGCTCACCAGCTCGATGGCCTCGTCACCTTTCCAGGCGATAGTGGTCTCGGTCCCACGGAAGTCGAATCGGGTGGCCAGTTCCTTGGCCGCCTGGTTCAGCGCGTTGTCGACCTCCTGACGGTCGATCTTGCTCACGATGTCGAATGATGAATCCGCCATGACTGCTCCCTCTTTCTGGTCCTCGTATGTTCCGTATCCAGTCGGTTTGCGTTAGCCCGACCCTATCGTTGTATCCTGCATCGTCTGATAAGGCGGGTTGCCCGAGCGGCCAATGGGAGCGGACTGTAAATCCGTCGGCTTACGCCTACGCAGGTTCGAATCCTGCACCCGCCACAGCACTCAGGCCCCCTCTCGAGGGGGCCTGAGGTCGTTTGAGGGGTCTCCGCGACCGCAGTAGGTCTGTGCCGAAGCGATCGCAGAGGAGCGTGTCGCGGAGGCTCGTCACCGAGATACGGAACGAAGGTGGACATCGATGAGATTTGATGATGTCTATTTCTCCGAAGAGGGCCGGTACTCAATTGGCGTGGAGATCGATTCCGGTCGGTATTACGTCTCCATACCAGTCAGCAACGGGCTCGTTGACTACGGCGAGTACTACGCGATCGACACCGATCAGTACGAGCTGTTTCTCGGCGACAAATCCGCTGCGATTCCATTCGTCGAGGCATGCCGAAAGCATGAGCATGACGACTTACTGATTCAGAAGCCGGGCACCAATCGTGGGACGCCGGTCTAGATGGACGTAGAGCTGATCAACCAAGCCATCGTCACGAGTATTCAAGACTCGGCGATACCTCGGGTTGACCTTCAAAAGCTGATCGACCGATACGGCCAGGATGATGGTGCGAATCTCGGCGACCGTGTGATCGGGATCGTTCAAGAGGCAGTCGCGATGCCCATTGATTGGGGGACCAAGACGCTTGTAGAAGGCGTCAACGACATCATGGGCAGATTCAGTGAGAAACACCCCGAGCTGTCTCCCGACGCTCTAGCGGAGATCGGGCGCTGCGTTGGATGGCAACTGCGCTAAGGCATGACCTGCGCATCTGCTCAGCGCAGATGGCCGGCAAGCTGTCCTTGCTCACCGAAGAGTTCGGTGTTCCAGCGATCCACGAGCTCGGTGTTGTCGAATTCATCCGGGTGGAAACCGGGGCGGTTGTAGGCCCTGAGGCGGTCGAGTACGTCCCGGGTCACGAATGGCGAATGCCTCAGCTCGGCAACGCTTTTGAACAACCTGATCGGGTTGTACGTCGCCCTATCGAGAATCAGGGACATCAGGGTGTCGAGAACCGTCCCGCAGAGGAACACGGTGGTGATCAGACGCATGGACCACCTGCGCATCCGTTCGGTGCCCCCGACCGTTCGATAGACGTCGAATGCGACGGCACGGTGCTCGGACTCCTCCAGCGCATGCCACAGAAGCATCGAGCGGACCTCGCCCTCGCCCAGCAGATCTTGCGCGCGCTGATCGGTCAGCAGAGTCTCGGCGAGCGTCGCGGTGTAATGCTCTAAGGCCGCCGTCATGGCGAGGTTGAAGCGAGGCGGCAGGAATCGCGTGTAGAGATTCATCCCTCGCAGGGTCATCCGGTCGACGATGCGTGTCGGGTAGCCCATCTGCTGCAACCGCTCGTTGAGCTCGCGGTGCTCGCGTCCGTGAGTCACCTCCTGGCCGATGAACCCGGCCACCTGCTTCTTCAGCACGGGGTCGGTGATCTGGTCGGAGAAGTGCTTGACCGAGCGAATGAAGTAGTCCTCCCCCTCGGGGAACACCGCGGAGAGCATGGCGATGATGTGGCTCATCACCAGATCGCCCTGCACGTAGTGGCGATTCAGTGAGCCTGTCGGATAACGGAATTTGATCCGCCTGGTCTTGATGGGCCGGGTGCTCTGGTCAGTCATGGTGACTCCTGAGTGGGTGTGTCGTGCGTGGCTCGGTTGGCGCCCTCGGTGGGCCAGGACTCGAGGGCGGGCTCGCCCTCCGCGTGACGCCAAATGGACCTGGCGACGACGTAATGCGCGATGAGGCCGATGCCCCAGCCCAGCAAGGGGTAGATGAACCAGGGGTACGCGGTCCCGTGGTCGAATTGCCAGGTGAGCGCCCAGATCGCGACCAGAAGGATCTGCACGGCGATATAGGTGGCGACGTGGATCTGGAAGGCCGCTCGATTCACCTGTCCGATCCACGCCCGGCGTTTTCGGTCGAGCCTGCGCTGCTCCTCCTCGGCCCGGCGTTCGGCGCGTTCCACCGCTCGTTCAAAGGCGTCACCGCTCACTACTTGGCTCCTCTCCTGCGGTCTTCAACTCGGGCAAGGCCGGCGATCTCATGGGCGGCCTGATCGAGGATCTTCTCCACCGCGGCGGGATCCACGCGGCCCGCGGACGGCATGACCCGTGCGGAGAACCGGGCGAGGATCTTCTCGAAGGAATCTCCGCGGCCGAACCGTGCGCCGGTGCGCAATTCCACCGCCGCCAGCACGTCGGCTCGGCCGGTCAACGCCTGCTCGCCCTCTGCGGACGCCCGATAGACCGTCCGGCCCTCGCGTGTCTGACCCGTCAGCAGGCCCTCCACGGCCAGCGCCTCGACGGCGGGATAGACCGTGCCGGGCGACGGTTGGTACCCGCCGGCCCCGAAGAGCCTCGATAGTTCGGACATCAGCTCGTAGCCATGCATCGGCCGCTGCGCCAGCAGTGCCAGAAGCACGAGCGGCAGCTCGCCGTGACGGAAGAAACGTGCCATCTCAGAGCCCCCTCTCTTCTCCTACGAAAGTATTACGAAAGTTATATCGAAACTATTACGAAGTCAACGGCGGGCAAGCGATTGGGCAGACAAGGTACTACGCCTGTCGTGGCTCATTTCCCGACGAGGCCTGCGCCGCCGCGAACAGCCACGGAAATGGTGCGACCATGCCCGCATGGCGGAAGACGCGGCGGTGGCGCAGGCTCGGGTGCTGCTGCGTTCGCTCTATGAGCATGTGGACTACGTGTCTGATCAAATCGCCAAGACCGAACGCCAGATTCACCGCCACGCGACTCTCGCTACACCCCGGCATCATCGGCGTTTGCGTGCCATGCAGAAGGATCTTGATGAGGCGCATCGACTCATCAGCGGGCTGCACGGCTGTTATCCGGCCGCGCGCGATATCTCGGGCCGGACGTCTCCCTGATCCGTGCCCGGACGGCCTAGCTGGCGGTCACGGTGAGTTGATCTTGTCCCTCGGCGATATGGGCCGTGGCGTGAAACGTCTTTCCCGTGTGCGACACCAGAAATCGATAGTCACCGGCCAGGGGTGCGGAGATCACTATCTCGCCCCAGTCGTCGGCGACCATCGCAATATCGTGGACCTCGCCGGGCGCCGCGGCGATGCTGATCACAGCACCGGCCATGGGACGCCCGGCGGGGTCACGGAATGAGATACCGACCACGTATCCTCCAGTGTCCGGATTTCTCGGGTTGCCTGAAATGCCTTGTCACATACCGTTACTCTTCCACGTTGACATGTTGTTGAAGACGGCGCTGTTGATGCGGGTGGCCGAGTTGCCCGAGTTGGCGCCATTGGTGTGAACGCCGACGCCGTAACGGTTGCCGTTCTGCAGCACCCACACCGGTGAGCCGCTCTGCCCGCCCGTGGTGTCGATGTTGTAGGTGATGACGCGATCGGAGACCGCCTTGGCGCTTTGCGCCATGAACCACTGCTCGCCGTTCTTCTCACCGGGATACCCGGACAGGTTCAGTGCCGCCGCCTTCAGGAAGTCGTCGTTGCGGGTCGCGAAACCGAAGTAGCCCGTCTGATCGCCCGGACGCGACGATGGCGGCAGGATGATCGCGCCGTAATCGTTGTCGCGGTTCTGGTTCTGGGTCCACCCGGTGACACTGCGGAAGGCGGTACCCACATGGGTCCCGAATGGTCGAACGCCCGAATTGCGGCCGGGAATCACCTGGATCGAACGCACCCATCCACCGTCGGCATGCATGTAGACGCAGTGTCCGGCCGTCATGACGGTGCGGGGTGCGATCAGCCAGCCCGTCCCGACGTAGGTGCGGTTGTTGGCGGAGGTGATGATCAGGTGGCAGATGGCGCGCCACGGGAACGTCGTGGTGTTGCCGACCCGAACGCGATCATCGGTACCGATAATGACTTCGGCACTGTTGGCCAACTCGGGATAACTACCGAGGATGGCATCCAGCGGCGCGAGCTCGGACTCATCGGTAGTCAGCCCGTCGACCGAACCCAGTTCGCTTACCGCCGCTTCACCATGCGCCTGCGTGACGGCGTTGGTGGTCTCGGTGTCGGCGTTACCGGCTTGCGCCGAGGGCAATTCGTGTTCGGTGACAGCGGCCGCACCGGCGGCTCCCGAGATTTCGTATTCGGTCTCGGACGGTTTGTGATTCGTTGACTTGACTGAGGTGGCCATTATGGACTCCTTGCATAGTGCGTGAGGTTCGAGCTAGGACCTGCTCATCGTGTTCCGATGTGCGGCCCGGTTCGCGCGTAGTCGGGTACTCGATCTCACAGTGCAGGAATGATTTTCGTGTTCGATCAGGTGGCGCGGGCGGCGGAGACGATCGCCCACGCCACCTCCGGGTGCTTGATATCGCTATGCGCACCACTGAATTCGGATTGGCTGGCGTCATCGATGACCTTGTTGGCGTCAAGTCGGTAGAAATGCCCGCGCTGGAAGTCGTAGGGCTTGCCGGCCTCGGACAGCTCAAGTGCCGTTGCGGCCGGGTCCTGCTGGTATCCGTCGTGACCCATTGCCCCCCAGCGGAACCAAAGGTCCTGTCCGGCCTGACTATCTTGTCGCGCGAGCATGCTGGCCGCCGGGTACCACCAGCCGACCGCTCGGTCGGCCGCGGTGTATGTGGCGAGCAGCGGCCCGTCCACCCGCTCTTCGAGCCCGGCCAGGCCGCCGGGGCCGCGGCCCGGATCGAAGACCAGCTTGCGGTTGAAGGTGAAGTGCGAGAAGGCGCCCTGGATCAGAGTGAGCGACTTGACCGGACTCGTGCCGGTCTTCGGCAGCCCCGCCAGGGCATAGGAGACCAGTCGCGCCCCGAAACTATGCCCGATGAGGTGGATGCGGGGTGCGCCGTCAGGACCAGACAATGACGCCAGCAGTGGGCCAAGGCCGCGTTCGCCGATGACTCCGGCCCGGTTCTTCATCTCGTAATAGCTCATCGTGCGTAGGATCTCGCGCGCTCCTGACCACAGCCCGGCGAAGGGATTACCCAGCCCCTGTGCGGCACTCGTCGACTTCGGTGCCATGGCGGCGGCTTGCCCGAACACCGCGAGCGGATCGCCCTTCGCAATGTCCGACTCGCCGCTGTCTTCCTGCGACTGCGCTGCGGTGGTGACGAGTCCGGCGGCCAAGGTGTGGAACTCGATGAGCTTGGCGGACTGCTGCGGTTTCTCGTCGAGAAGCTCGCCCATCTTTTTCAGCTCCGCGGCATGGCCGGGGAAGCGCGGCGTCAGCGCCGCGGCGAGCTCCGCGCCCGTGGAAGGCACGGGCGGCGCGCTGTCGGGGCTGTCGTCGGGCAGTAGCACCGACGGCCAGTTGATTCCTGCGACGGCTACACCGTCTGTATCGCCGCCGAGCTGATCGGCGATCAACGAGAACATCGCGGTGTAGAGCTGGCGGGCAGAGGCCACGCTGTTGTTCCATCCGTGTGACATCAGGAACAGATCGTTGATGCCACCGGCCGCGACCGCGGCCGGCAGACCGCCGTCGCCGTCACCGGTGGCGTCGTTGAGTGAGCCATCGGCATTGAAATCCGGTTCGTAGTAAGGCAGTCCGCTAATCGTTACCGTCGTTGTCATGATGTCCTCGCTTGTTTCTACGTGTTGGATAGTGCACGCATCAGGTCGACAAGACCCGCGCCCTGAAAGAACTCGTGACGCCCCAAGTCGACAGCCGACTTAAGGAAGATGTCCTTGACCTCTTGTGGTTTACCCACGAACTCCGTGCGGGCCGACAAGAACGCGGCAATCGCACCCGACACATGCGCGGCAGCCATCGAGGTCCCGCTGTCCTCGATGTAGTTGGCGGCCCCTTCGGTACCGTCGTCCTTCAACAGATCAATGCCCTTGGCCATGAGACCGGTTGCCGCGGAGGTTATCCGCTCGCCGGGCGCCACCAGGTCGGGTTTGCGCCGGCCGTCCAGAGTCGGCCCCTTGGAGGAGTCGAAGGTGACACCGCTGGTGTGTGGCCGGTACCGGTGGACCGAACCGACGGTGATGGCGGTGGCGGCATTTCCGGGGTCGGTGATGGTGGACAACTGCCCGTAGACGTCGGCCGTGGTGCCGAGAATGGCAGCACCCACACCGGCCGTGGCGGTGCCGGCACCCAGGTTTCCCGCGCTGACGACGCACACCACCCCGGAGCCGGTGAGTAGATCGAGTTCACGGCACAGCGGACTTTGACCTGCCGCGTAATCCCTTGGCATCCAGCCGCATCCCAGAGACAGATTCACACCGTGGATCTGAAGGTCGTTGCCGTAGCTGTTGATCTCACGTACGTAGTTGAGGGCGTCGATGAGCACGCTCGACAGGGTCTTGCCGTCGTCGTCGAGGACCTTGAGGCTCACCAGGTTGGCGTGCGGCGCCACCCCGGACAGACGCGACCCCTGCGCCAGCATCCGCGGAACCCATTCCGGCAGTCCCTCGGCGGTCGGCTGGGTGGATGCGATCCGGACGAGTTTCGGGTCGGTGGGTGATTCGCCCGCGATGATGCCGGCCACGTGGGTGCCATGCCCGTACACGTCGACAAGTGGGTTCTTCGAAGCGTCCGGACAAAGCGTGAAGTCCTTGTGCAGGGGCGTCACGGCGTCTGCGGTGAGGGTGCCGTTGGCGGCGAAATGCGGGTGCTCGGCATCGATTCCCGAATCCAGCACCGCCCAGACGACGCCGGTGCCTCCGGAGCCGTAGGTACGGATCGCCGCGTCTGCCTTGATCGTCGTGAGCGACCGGTCCAAGTGCGCTTCGACCACCAGGTCGGGCCATACTCGCCGGATCAGCTGCAGTGCTTGTTGCGCGCTTTTGGCGCTCGAGGACTTGGCGCCCCCGCGGACCAGGCGCTGGATCTCGTCGGGGGTGAGCATGCATCGCACATAGTGGCGGCCGACGGGCGTTGGCGCGGGTGGCTCGTTGCGCAGCACCCGGTGGAACATGTGCAGGAATTGATCCCGCACATGGTCGGGGTCGACACCGGCGCCGACGAGAAGCTCGATCAGCACCATCCTGCGGTCGTCGTTATCGGTGACCAATGCCTTTGCCTCGCCCGGTGGCGCCGTCTGCGGATCGGCGAGCACCATCGGGCTGATGACCGACGGCCGCTTAGGGCCGCGCGGCACCGGGCTAGTCACCACACCCCGCAGGCATGAATCCACTGAGGTTCATCTGACGATTGTGAACCCAAAGGCCCTTGCCGGTCATGAGTATTGGACTACTCGGCCGGCCCGCTGGCCCACGCGGGCGTCCACGGTGCAAAGGGGTTGGCGACTCCGGTCAGCGCGGACTCCAGCGACGGGAAGTGCCGCAGGAGGACCGAGCGCATCGAGTTATCCCTGACCCACGCAATGCCTTCCGGGGTGTAGATCTCGGGCCGGAAATCGGAGGTGAAGAATCTGTCGCTCTCCAACCGTCGGGATGCCATCAGCACGAATATCCGAAAAGCTGTGTCGCTGAACCCGAATCCTTTCGGTTTGGGCTCTGCGTACAGTCCGACCATCAGGTCTACCCGCTCCACGTCGCCATAGATCGCCGCGAGTTCGGTGGCCACCACCGGGTCGTCGGTGAGTTCTGCGAAGGAAGACACCGGCCGCAGCCGCAACATCCGCCGGAACTGGTTGTAACGGGGGACGCCTCGTTCACGGACCCGAAGCACGTCGATGGCCGCGAGGTCCAGAATCGATCCGTCCGGTCGCTCCAGACGCTGCAGATGGCGCGGGAAGTTATGCAGGGTCAGTGCGCCCGGATTGGCACGGCCGAACGAATAGATGATGTTTTCTATCGAGGTCTCACTGAACCGGGTCCGGACATGTTGAACGGCCAGATCGGGCAATTTCTGCTCGGCGATCACCGAGTCGTCGGATGCCGACCGGAGCACGAAATGATCGGGGATGAGCGGGTGCATCCGGTACACCGCGACAAACTCTTCGGTCAGCGAATAGGGCACGTGATGCAGACTCGTCGGTGAGCCGGGAATGCCACGCAGCAGAGCATTGTGGGGGCGACGGCGAAATAGCTTGCTTAAGCGCTCACCGAGAACGCCGGACCAGTTTGTGTGCATCGCGAACACCGTGGTGGGGTGCCCAATAATCGCGGGGGTCCAGTCGATCGTGTGGATCTTGGCCATGAGTGCGGTGTTGACCAGGCGAGCCTTGTCGTACAGCTCTTGATCGGACATTTCCGGATGGCTGGCCGCCAGGTGTGCGCAGATCGCGTTGTGTTCCCGCATGAACAGCGAATGCAGGATGGCCAGACCAACCCAGAAGTTGGCGGTTGTCTCGGATGCGCTGGCCAGTTCTTCGACATCGGCCGGCGGCAGACCGAGCCGGTCCAGCCGCAGCGTGCCTCCGGTCCCGGAGCGCAGCGCATCGGCGATGGCCCGGGTGCCTCCGTAGACCTGCGATCCGTCCCACCAGTGGGTGTCCTGGGTGACGAATGTCGGGGGACCTGACGCGTCGGGGCAGGGATCGGGTGCGGTGCGACGTATCTGCATCGGTCGCTGTGGCCACGGATCGTCGTCATCGAGCGGTAGGGCCCAGGGCTCGGACTCGGCGGTGTTATGACTGAACCAGTCGTGAACCTCGAACTGGATCCACGCCGCCGCCAGCACGTTCAGCGTTGTCGCCGGAATGAACTGGTCACGAGTCAGCAGTCTGCGACTGATCAGCCGGGGGTTTGGGGACAGGAGTTGCCCGGGAGGTTCCGGGAAGGTCTGTGCCAGTGGTGCGTTGCGCCCGAATCGGCTTCCCACCGAACCCATCAGCGGCTGCTCGAGGTTGTTGTAGGTGCCATCCAATGTTCGGGCGGTGCGGTAGCCGGTCTCCTCCGGTGGCGGTGATCCGCCCGGCGCCCGTCCCGTGTCGAACAGATTGTCGGCCCGTAATGCGTTGCGCAGCCCGATGAGTACGGCGATGCCGAACGCCGGCGGCAGCCGGGACCACCCGACCGACCGATCGATTCGTGTCGCGAGCCACGAGGCCAGGGTGGCGGCCGAACTGGCGGGTCTGTCCTTTTTCGGCATACCGATAATGCTGACAAATCCGGTGGCCTGGAACGTGAGTATTGAGCTACTCGATCCCATGAATTTCGGATTTCCGATAGCGCCGGGAATACCTCGTCATTTCACCCGCATGGGTCCGGGCCGCGGCGCAGGATTGAGTAGTCGTGTACTCATGCGCGCGCCGCCGGCTTTCACGACACTGACCAAGTCACCGTGTCCGACGGATATCGACAGTCTCGGACCACTAATACGGGAGGACTGGACCGCGATGGGCATAACGGAGCGACCACTCGACGCGACGCATACCTACCTTCGGTACCACGAGGACATGAGTGTGGCCCCGCCCGGCGAGGAGGAGGTCATCGACAAGATCATCAAGGTGTTGCACACCAACAACCAACGGGCCTTCCGGAAGTACCGGCATGCCGTCCGCGATGCACACGCCAAGAGTCACGGCATCTTGCGCGGTGAGCTGACGGTCTATCCGGACTTACCGCCGCACCTGCGCCAGGGCATGTTCGCGACTCCCGGTAGATACCCGGTCATCTCGAGGTTGTCTACGACCTCCGGTCTGCTGCGCAGCGACCGGATTCGGGGCGTGCGGGGCCTGGGTATCAAGGTCCTGGGCGTCGACGGTGCCCGTACTCTCCCGGATGACGAGGCCACCACCCAGGATTTCGTCCTGGTCACCCATCGCGAGTTCCTCTTCGCGGGCGCCAAGGCATATCTTCGGCGGGGAATGCCGACGGCATGGTTGCTAGCGCGTCTACCGGACGCCGCGCTCAGGCTGGGTAGCAACCTTCTTGGCGGGGTGGCGAAATTTCTTCCACGCGTGGGACTCTCACTACCTGAATCGGTGGCCGTGTTCGTGCGCCCCAACACGCATATCCTTGGCGACACCTTCTACTCTTCGGCGCCGCTACGGTACGGAGACTACGTGGCCAAGCTCAGCTACGTACCCCTGTCACAGTCGGTGCGGGACCTTGAGGGGGTACTGCTGCCGGAGCCCATTGCCGACGACGAGCTCCGTCACTTGGTCGCAGAGTTCTTCCGGCACAACAGCGCTGAGTACGAATTGAGGGCGCAGCTGTGCACCGATGCCAAGACCATGCCACTTGAGGATGCCACCGTCGCGTGGCCGGAGGCGGATTCGCCACACCGGGCAATCGCCAAAATCGTCTTCCCCGTGCAAGATTCATACAGTGCCGAGCGGCAGGTATTTGGCGACGACGTGCTGTCCTTCAACTCCTGGCGCGCCCTGGCCGCGCATCGCCCATTGGGGTCGATCAATCGGCTCAAACTCCGAGTCTACGAGGCGTCCAGCAACTTTCGGCATGAGAAGAACGGGGTGTCGCGGATGGAGCCTGCCGGGGTCGAGGATCTGCCGGACTGAGATGGTTGCGATGACACCTACGATCACCAAATCCGCCGCGCAGGAGAAGTCGTCCGGCGGACTGGCCCACGCAAATCGGTATCGCGATCTAGAATCTCATTCCATGTCGGGGAGCTGGCAGTTGCTCGACCGCCCAACTGAATTCGAGGCCGTCCGCTCAACGCTGGCGGACGATGTGTCGTGTGGGGTGGTGTTGGTCGGCTCCGCCGGGGTCGGCAAGACAACCCTCGCGCGTACGGTCACCGACTCGTTGGAATGCCAGGTTCGCTGGGTGGCATGCACTGAGTCGTCGCGGAGCATTCCGCTGGGCGTGTTCGCCCATTGGATACAGACGACCGGGTCGCGTGATCCGGCCGCGCTTATCGCGGCGGCGCGGGAATCCATTGTCGCAACGCCACATCCGATTATCGGAATCGACGACGCGCACCTGCTGGATGACCTGTCTGCGACATTGCTGCATCAGATCGCCGTCGGCCATGCCTGCCGACTGGTGGCTACCGTGCGTAGCGGCGAGCCCGTTCCGGATGCGGTCACAGCATTGTGGAAAGACGACTATCTGCGCCGGTTCGAGCTCGAGGCGTTCACCAAGGAACAGAGCGTCGCCCTCGTCGAATCGGTGCTCGGCGGAGCGCTCGAAGGGCTCAGCGCCGACGTGATGTGGGAGTCATCGGCTGGCAATCCGCTATTCCTTCGCCATCTGGTGGAAGGGGCCGTCGAGGCCGGATCCCTGACCGCTGTCCACGGCGTGTGGCAGCTGCGCGGTAACACGGTTGTCCCGTCTGGGTTGGCCGCATTGCTCGGAGATCGCCTTGAGCAGTTGGACGGCGATGTGCTCAACGTGCTGAAACTGCTGTCCTTGTGCGAACCGCTCAATCTCGACACGTTGTGTGAGATCGCCGGCGGCGATGCCCTGGACGGCGCGGAGCTCAGCGGTTTTGTCCGTGTCGAGGCCGACGGTCAACGGATCAACGTGCGGTTCAGCCATCCGATGTTGGGTGAGGTGGTCCGACGCAGAGTGGGAACCGCATCGGCGCGGCGTCTGCGCGGTCAGCTCGTGCGGGCGCTTAGGGAGCGCGATATCGGCTCGGCCGCCAAGCGCATCCGCCTGGCACAGCTATCGGTAGACAGCGATGAGGCCACCGACCCGGCCTTCTTGGTCTCGGCCGCGAAAGACGCGGTGTACCTGTCCAACCTGCCCGTCGGGGAACACCTGGCGCGGTGCGCGGTGGAACGCGACGGAGGACTGCGTGCGGCCGAGGTGCTCTCCCGCGCGCTGCTGTGGCAGGGACGGCCCGAGGAAGCCGAGCAGGCACTCGCCGAGTTCGATCCGGACCAACTCGACGAGCTCTCGCTGGTCCTGTGGGGTCTTCCGCTGGTGTCCATCGCGTTCTGGTCGATGGGCGATGTCGGGCGTGCGCACGAGCTGATGGCCCTGCTCCGTGAACGGGTACAGCATCCCGCCCTGAAACTGGTCGTCGACGCGACGGGGGCAGCCCTGGCCGTGCACGAGAACCAATTCGATGAGGGTCTGGCGGCCGCGACCCTGGTGCTGTCGGATCCGGAGGCTCCCCGCCAGGCAGTGGAATTCGCGGCATTCGGTATCGGGCTCGCGTTGCCCGTCGCCGGGCGTGGTGACGAGTTCGAGCCGATTGCGGCGAGGTGCCGCGCTCAGAAACGGTCCACCGACGGCATGATCGCGGTGATGGTGCGCTACTGCGACGTGCTGGCGCTCGTCTACACCGGACAGCTCCGGCTGGCCGACCGTCGTGTTACGGAATACACCGAATTTTCCTCTGCTGGACAGTTTCTGGCATGGGCGATAGCGCGCATCATGGCAGGGCTGGTCGCTGTGCACCGGGGCGCCTTCCCGACGGCGATATCCTCGATTGAGCAGGCCCTGGCTGCGCTCAATGCCGAGAGGCCACTGCCGTGGCAGCTGCCTGCGCGGCTCTTGCTCGCCCGCGCCTACGCCGCGCTCGGAAAGGTCGAAGATGCCGAGCGCGTGTTGACCGAATCGGGGCAACACTCGGGGCAGTTTGTTGCGCTGCACGACCCGCAGTTATTGATCGCGAAAGCATGGCTCGCGGCAGCGCGCGGCGCGGACCGGTCAGCGGTAGATGCCGCCCGGCGCGCGGCCGACGCCGCACACACCGCCGGTCAGTACGCAGTAGAGGCCGAGGCCCTGCACCATGCGGCACGGTTCGGTGACCGGACTGTGGGGCGACGCATCGGATCACTGGTTCCGCGTGTGCATGGCCCGTTGGTGGGGCTGTACGCACGGCATGCGATCGCGGTCGGCACTTCGGATGCCGCGGCATTGGACGCGGTGAGTGAGGAGTTCGAGAACGCCGGCCTGCTGCTCTCGGCGGCAGATTCCGCGGCACAGGCGGTGGCATTGCGTGGTCGCGATGGGGATAGAGGCAAGAGCGCCGAGTCTGCCGCGCGCGCGCTTCGAATCGCAGGCCAATGCGGTGGCGCGGCGACACCCGCGATCCGGGCCGCCGCCCGGCCTCTGCCGGTCACAGCACGTGAGCGTGAAATAGCGGCGCTCATCGGGGAGGGGTTGTGTAACCGCGAGATCGCCGAGCGCCTCACGCTGTCGGTGCGGACCATCGAAGGCCACATCTACCGTGCGTGCATCAAACTCGATGTCGCGGACCGCGATCAGCTCGCCAAGATTGTGTGGAGCGATCTGGCCAACCCACAGGAGTAGGCGTACCGCACGCGATCCGCTGCGTGTCAATCCTCCGTGGTGCCTTCTGATGCTGATGGCTGAAGAACTGTGCGCTCATGCACCAGGTAGCCGGATGCGACGGAGAAGAGGACGGTGATGGCCGATCCGACGTCTCCGGGTATCTCGACATTGAACTTGCCGAGGATGAAGACCAGGACAACCGAGATCGCACCGGCGGTGCCGCTGGCCGCGACCTTGGTCGTGGGTGTGAGTGATGGCTGCCGGATTGCTTGTCGTTCAAGCGTTGTCATGATCCGCTCCTTTGGGTGATGGGTCTTATCGAACCGTAGGACCGGCGGACGGACACTCACACGAGTAGCGGGCTACTTCGTTCGTTGGGGGCGCTGGCGCGCCATCGCTGCGCTCGCGCCGACAGCGGCCAATGCAGGTAGTGGACCACTCGTTCGATATCGCACGAATCTGCCGATTATTGCTGGTAGCCGAGCTAGTGCGTCTGCATCCCGTTGGGCGCCCGCGGCTTCCCATCATGTACGTCGCGAAAGGACGGACCTAGAAATGACTAACATCGACTCGCAGATTTACACAGGAAGGCACGTGGTGGTACTCGCTCCGGCGAAGGCACGCGGGAGTCATGCCAACACCCTTGCCGGCGTCGCGGGGCTTTCGAATATTGCGCACAGCAGTGATTTTCAAAATCAGGCAATGGACATCAGCGCAGTCGTAGATGCCGACGCCACGGTGTTCGACGAGCTGGGGCTGGCGGTCGTCGACTCCGATGCCGAACAGACCGTGGCCCTTCAGGCCGCCGCCGAGGCAGGCGAGGTGGTGCTGTCCGTGGAGCCTGAGCTGATCCACCATGCGCTCACCGTCACGTCTCCCGAGTACCTCAGCGGCTACCAGCACGGCGTCTCCGACCTCTTCGCCCGGCTGCAGGCCGACACCGCGGTGCTGACCGCCGATGAGCTCGCCGCCGCCTTTGCCGATACCGACGTATCGACGTGGGGTCTGCAGGCAACGAGGACGGACACGAGTTCAAAGACCGGCCGCGGTGTGCGGGTGGCGGTGTTGGACACCGGTTTCGACCCCTCGCATCCGGACTTCAAGAAGCGTCACGTGACCATGCAATCGTTTATCGATGGAGAGACCGCCGACGATGGGCACGGACACGGCACACACTGCATCGGGACCTCCTGCGGACCGCGTTCCCCGCGGGGAAGCCGTCGTTATGGCGCGGCCACCGAGGCCGAGATCTTTGTGGGCAAGGTGCTGAGCAACGCCGGGTCGGGCGCCGATGGCGGCATTCTTGCCGGCATCAACTGGGCGGTGGCCAACAACTGCGCCGTCATCTCGATGTCGTTGGGCGCCAACGTCGACAAGACATCTCTCGCCTACGAGACGGTGGGGCAGCGTGCACTAGACCGCGGATCGCTGATCATCGCTGCGGCGGGAAACAACGCGAACCGGCGGGTCGGAAACTACGGCTTTGTCGGAGTGCCCGCGAACAGCCGCTCGATCATGGCCATTGCCGCGCTGGATTCGTCCTTGAACCCAGGCTGGTTCTCGGCGCGCTCGAGTACCAAGACGAAGGCCGCCGGCCGTATCGACCTTGCCGGACCGGGTGTCGACGTCTACTCGTCGTGGCCGATGCCGAAGCGCTACAACTCGATCAGCGGTACCAGCATGGCCACGCCCCATGTGTCGGGTATCGCGGCGTTGTGGTGTGAGGCCACCGGGCTCACCGGCAGGCAGTTGTGGGCGGTGCTGTTGCAGCACGCGACGCCGCTCAACGTTCCGGCCGTCGATGTCGGCTCCGGGCTTGTGCAGGCCCCACAGTGACGGGACAGCGGGTCACCGTGACGATCGAAGAGCGCGATTTCGACGGCACGGTGGCTGCCTTGCGCGCCGCAGGCATGGCGGGTATGCAGGTGCACCGTGAGATCGGTGTGGTGTCCGGCGATATCGCGAATTCCGCTGCACTGGTGGATATTCCCGGAGTCATGGTCGTGGAACCGGAGGGGCGAACGCATATCGCGCCACCCAACGCAGGTATCCAGTAACGACACATGAAGGAAGGGGCTGTGCGGCATCGCACAGCCCCTTCTCGGTCGGTACTAACCGGCTAGCCTGCGCGCGTGCAGAGCCCCGAGTCCTGCACGGGTGACACGGTGGATTGCTGCCCGACGCTGACTGCTGATCGATACCGGGACGGGGCTGATGCGGGCGGGCTGAGGGCGAACGTCAATAGATTCCAGGTAGGTGGCCGCAACACCGGGGAGCTCCCGCAGGTGCTCGGCGAGCCGATCGAATTCGGGGCCGGCGGGTGCGGTGACGACGAAGATGGATCGAAGCTCGGGTGGCACGCCCGCCGCGTTGGCGTGCAGGGGCGTAACGGTGTGCCCGGCGAACCGAACGGCCTCGAAAATTGGTGTAGCTGAGTTAGTTCCACCCGGGTGCTCACGAAGGTCGTGAGCGGGACCGGCCTCAACCAGGATGAGCAGGTTGACATCCGGCGAGACGCTGTGTGGGGCAGTTCGCGTAATCATTTCTTCTCCTCCCGGCAAGGGCCGTGCAGTTCGGGCTCTGTGTAAAGCGATACTCAGAATCCTGATCTGACGCGGTCACGATGACGCGAGTAGCGAGGTACCCCAAACGACGAGCGGTGCGCGCAGTGGACACCGCGGGGTGGTGTTGCCTACAGCAGCCGCTGCCGCGCGGCGACGAGTACCGAGCAGTGGGTTCTGCCCAGCACGCCGCATCCATTCGGCCCGACCAATTCCTGCACGTGCGCCGCGTCGCCGGCTCCGACGATTACCAGCTGCACGGAATGCCCGTGGCGTTCCAGGTAATCCAGCGTGCCGCCCACCGGGTCGAGGGCGCGGATATCCAGGTCGGGGTGCCGCGCGCGTAGCGGCGCCAGGCGTCGCTCCAGCAGGACGGCCGCCACCTGGCGGTCCTCACGTGCCAGGATGGCGACCCGGTGTCCGGCCACGCTCTGCGCACGATGGCGTAGCAGCACGCGCATCGGCGCTCCGCGCAGCCGTGCCTCGTGCGCGGCCAGCTCCAGCGAGGCCACGGACTCGTGGGACTCGTCGACCTCCACCACCACTGCGGGTGCCGCACCGGGTAGCGACTGTCCGTCGCGGATCACCGCGACCGGGCAGCGCACCGATCGGAGAACTTCAGCGGCAGTGGACCCGACCTTCCGGGTATCGGAGCCGCTGATGCCTATCGCGCCCACACAGAGCATGAGCGCACCGCGCGAGGAGTCCAGGAGCACGTCCGCCACCCGGCCGTGCCGGATGTCGACCTGGACCTGCACCGGCTTTCGTGTCGCACCGATCTCGCGTAGGGCATGCCCTACGGCGGACCCGGCGGGACTGGGCTCGTCGTTGAACTCCGGTAACTGTGGCGCAGGCACCACGTGGACCAGGCGCAGCGGTACCTCACGCTGCAGCGCCTCGTCGACCGCCCATAGCGCGGCGCGTACGGCGGACCGCGAGCCATCAATACCGACTACCACCGCGGATTCGGGAATGCGGATATCGCTCATGGCCGGGCCCTAGCCACGAATCTCGAGCACATCGGCAAGTGATCGACGGGGTGTCGGGGGAGGAACACGACCGAATGTCGGGGCCAGTCCCACCCGGATCAATGCCTGCGGATGCGCGCGCCCGATGGCGGCACCGACGACCTCGCGGCTCGCCGTCAACTCCAACATGTGCGTGATGGTGCAGGTTGCCATCCCGGCCAGCGTCGCTTCCAGCAGTACCTCGGACAGCAGTTCGCCGCAGCGCAAGAGGTGCTTCGGGGTGTCTCTGGCGGTCGACAGCGCCAGCACCTTGGCCTGGTCCTCCTGCACGCCAGACCGCGAGGTCCGCTCCGAGACGACGGGGAAAGTGCGGCCGATGTCGACGCGATCGCTCTCGCCGGCCGATACCAGCGCACTGCGTGGGATGCCGTCGTGCAGGGTGAACGATGCTGTCCACCAATCGAGCTCGGTCTGGTAGGCCGAGTCGTAGATACGCAGGGCGTCACTGAGTGCCGATGCGTCGGCCAACCTCGGCCGCATCTCGTCGTCGACCATGTCCAGGATCACCGCCCTATCGGCGATCACCGAGTTGAGCATCCGTGCGAACTGTGACCAGTTGGGCGGCAACCCGAAGGGCAGACGGTCGGTGCGCCGCTGCAGGATGGCATCCGCGCGTCGCCGATCACTCACCACCACCACAGTTCTGGGTGAGAAGGTGATGGACGCGAGGTGGTCGATGTTATCGGCGTCGGGCATCCGCTCCACGCGCGCCATCCAGCCCGCCGAGGCCATCGCAACCCGGAAATGATCCAGCGCCGCGCCGCAGCTGATGATCGCCTCGCGGCCCGCGCCGTCAGTTCTCCGTACGCATCGCGAGCGGTCCAGATACAGGTGCAGGTCACCGGAGCCCGAGTCGATAATCCACCGCCATGGCTGGGTGTTGTGCAAAGACGGTGCACGGCAGGCAAGTTGGATCGCGGTCTGGATGACGTCGATGTGGACCATTGTCTTGGGCATATCGGCTCCGCTCGGCTGGTGGTGATATCGACTCTTGGTGACGTACCCGGGTGCGAACAGGGCACTTGGTCACCGGTACTGAGCCCGAAGTGCCTGAATTCCCGAGACGCCGCGGAGTCAGCGAGCCCGTCACGGGAAGAACTGGTGACTTCCGACCTACGGATCGAGGGCACATGGCCGGATATCCGGGTCGCACGCGCGGCCACGATGAACTCATGCGCGCATCACGATCGACCGTCAGTCCCACCTCCGTCGGTGCGGAGATCCGCGAAACCCACACGGGAATTGTCATTTTGGTCGGAGGTCGGGCATACAAGCTCAAAAAGCCTGTCACCACCAATGTCCTCGACTTCAGTACCCCCGAACTTCGCGAAAGGGCTTGTGCCCGTGAAGTCGCACTCAACAGCCGCATCTCGCGCGATAGCTACATCGGTGTCTCGCATCTCGCCGATCCCGACGGCGGACCCGGTGAGCCGGTCGTGGTGATGCGGCGTTATCCGGACTCTGCGCGGCTGTCGGCGCTGTCCAAGAGCGGCCGAGTCACCAAGGCGCATCTGGACGCGATCGCGGAGGTGCTGGCGGCATTCCATACGCGGGCGGATCGCAGTCCGTCGATCGACGAGGCCGGCTCGCTTGACGCCGTTGTCGATCGGTGGGAGGACACCTTGGCGTCCTTGGAGAAGTACGCGGGGACGGTGCTCCCCACAGACGATGTGCGCCTGGTCCGGACACTGGCGACGCAGTTCATTTCCGGTCGGGCAGTGCTGTTCGCCCAGCGTGTCGTCGACAGGAGGATCGTCGACGGGCATGGAGATCTCATGGCGAGCGACATCTTCTGCCTGCCCGACGGGCCGGTGCTGCTGGACTGCCTGGAATTCGACGACCGGCTGCGACACGTGGACGGCCTCGACGACGCGGCGTTCCTGGCCATGGATCTGGAGTTCCTGGGGCGGCGGGATCTCGGCGACTATTTCATGAATCGCTACGTGGAATTGTCGGCGGATTCCGCGCCGGAACCGCTGCGGCACTTCTACATCGCCTACCGCGCACTGGCGCGGGCCAAGGTGGACTGCGTTCGGTTCATTCAGGGGCAGCGAGCAGCCTCTGCCCGGGCCACCAAGCATTTGGCGATGGCACTGCACCACCTGGGGGCCGCGACCGTGCGGCTCGTGCTTGTCGGCGGCGGGCCAGGTGCGGGAAAGAGCACACTGGCTCGGCGGATATCGGAAGATAATGGCGCCCAGATAATTTCAACGGACGAAGTGCGTCAACAGTTGCATCGGTTAGGGGTGATATCCGGAGGTAAGGGCGTGCTCGACGCCGGGTTGTACTCGCCGGAGAATGTGGGCGTCGTGTATGACGCCGTCCTGCGCCGTGCGCGACTGTGCATGGCGGGCGGGCACACTGTCATCCTGGACGGAACATGGCGTAATCCGCGGCATCGGCTGCGTGCACATCAGCTGGCCTACGAGGCCGGGGCGCCGATGGTCGAATTCCTGTGCGCGGCGCCACTGGTCACCGCACAACATCGGGTGGCGACCCGTCACGACGGGGTATCGGAGGCCGGCGGCGATATCGCGGCCGCGTTGGGCGCCGAATTCGTCGGACTGGACAACGGGTGGGGCGAGGCACACGTCATCGATACGCGGCTGCCGCTGGACCGGTCGACCGCTGAGGCCGAGGAATTGTGCCGGCAGGCGCTGTACGCCCCCGTGCCCTGCCACCCTCGGTAAAGCAGGCAGGGGCCCGCCGCAGCTCGCGGTCAGCTTCTGGCGCTCGCTGCGGCAACGTTGTCCACGATGGCCCGGCAGAATGCCGGTAGATCCTCGGGCGAACGGCTGGTGATGAGGTTGTGGTCGATCACGATCTCCTCATCGAGGACGTGGGCGCCGGCGTTGCGCAGGTCTGTGCGGATACTGCGATACGACGTGACCGTCCGGCCTTGCAATACACCTGCCTCGGCCAGCGTCCACGGCCCGTGGCATATCGCGGCCACCGGCTTGCCGGACCGCACAAATGCACGCACGAAGGCCACCGCACCCGCGTCGGCGCGCAGTTTGTCGGGGCTGACGGTGCCCCCGGGGAGCACTAGCGCGTCATAGTCGTCCACGGATGCCTTGCCGACTTCCCGGTCGACGTGCACTGTCCCGGCCGGCTCCAGGTCGTGGTCGCGAGCGGCGATCTCGCCCGATGCGATCGACAGCACCACCACGGTGCCACCGGCAGCGGTAATCGAGTTGCGTGGCTCTTCAAGTTCGACGCGCTCGACTCCGTCGGCGGCCAGTATCGCGATCGTCCGCTCTTTAAGAACAGTCGACATCGTTGCGTTCCTCTCGTCGGGTACGGCACATCGAACTTGGATACCCGGTTTGCGGTTGTTTATGCGTTGCCCGGGTATTTCACTGCGTCAGCAGGCGGGCCGCGCTGCCATGCATGAATCGCGTCAGAACGGGTACACCGACGGCAAGAGGTCGGGGACCGTGAGGATCGGGCCGCTCTGGACGATTCAGCTTGCGAGGAGAAGTGATGTCCGTCATTGCATTTCGGGACCGGCCGTGTCGGTAACTGTTCCGCTGGATTGTTCGGGTCTCGGCGAACGGCCGGGCCGTGTCATCACGTATGAGCGGGCGGTCGTGGTGGTGCCTGCACACAATGAAGTCGACAATCTGCCGAGATGCCTCAACGCGGTGGTGACTGCAGCTGCGTGTTTCCCGGCGCCGACGCTGACCGTCGTCGTGCTGGATGACTGCGATGACGAAAGCAATCTTCTGGCGGGGAAATTCGGCTCGGATGTGCATTTCATCGAGGTGGACGCCCGCAATGTCGGGGCGGCCAGAGCGGCCGGTTTCGCGTATTCGCGGACGGTGTGCGGGGTGGCGGCCTCTGCACAGCATCGTGTGTGGTACGCCACCACTGACGCAGATAGCCGGGTTGACACCGATTGGTTGGTGCGCCAGACGGATTCGGGGGCGGACATGGTGCTCGGCGTGGTTCGCGTGGAGAACTGGCGGCAGACCCCGGCAGGTGCGGTACGCCGCTATCTGAATGCGTACCGCGCTAAGCGCAAGCCCGACGGCCATGGCCACGTTCATGGTGCGAACATGGGTTTTCGTGCCGACAAGTATTGGAAAGAAGGCGGATTCGCTGCTATCGGCAGCGGAGAGGATGTCGATCTTGCCCAGCGATTCGAACGGAGGAGCTACCGGATACACCGCGATGACGGGCTATCAGTCGAAACGTCGGCCCGTCGCGTCGGAAGAGCACCCGACGGATTCGCGACGTATCTGAGGTCCTTCTCACGCCGCGAGGGTTTGAGATGACGGCCGATCTCGTGCGCCGGTGGCTGCACGCCGGCGAGCTGGCACTCCCGATGCCGGGAGCCGGACATACCGCCGCGCGGTGGCGGAAGCTTGCCGCGCTGACCCAGCTCGACGTGACCGCGGGACGGCTCGCAGAGGCGCACTGCGATGCCGTGGCCATACTGTGTGAACTCGATGGCCCTGCTCCCGGCCCGGCACAGCTGTGGGGCGTGTGGGCGGCAGAAGCACCGAACACGATGGTCACCGTCGTGCGCAGGGATGGCGTCTGCGTGCTGGACGGGACGAAGGCATGGTGCTCGGGCGCCGGTGCGTGCACCCATGCGCTCATCACCGCCAGGGGAGAGGACAACACGCGGGGGCTCTATGCCGTTGACATGAGCCAACCGGAGGCCACTGCGCTGCCACAGAGTTGGCAGAACGCCGGAATGCGGGAAAGTGACACGCGGTCAGTGCAATTAAGTGGCGCGATCGGCGTTCCCGTTGGGGCGGCTGGACAGTACCTGGACCGGCCGGGCTTCTGGCACGGCGCCATGGGCGTGGCGGCGTGCTGGCTCGGCGGGGCTCGCGGCGCGGCCGAACCCCTCTACCGGGCCGTCGCCGAGAATCGGCGAGGCGCTTCCGATGATCCCCACGCGCACGCTCACCTCGGCGCGGTGGATGCGGCGCTTGCCGCGGCCGAGTCCATTCTGATGACGACCGCCGCCTATGTAGACGCCGAACCGCGCAGCGACCGTACCGAACTCATGGCGCGCCGTGTCAGAGCTGTGGTGGAGCACGCTGCAGACGAGGCGATCGTGCGCACCGGCCGGGCGTTGGGGCCCGGGCCACTGGCACTCGACGCCAGGCATGCCCAGCACGTTGCCGATCTCACCATGTACGTGCGGCAGAGCCATGCCGAGCGCGATCTCGCGGCCTTGGGGAGAGCCGCGGCCGGATGAGTGCCGCCAACCCCGGGAACTGCGGGCGACTCGCCGAGCGGCCAATTTCAGCCGGCGGCACGTCTATTGAGGAATGGCTGGCGTGGCCCCGCGAATTTCCGCGTTTGGATCTGGACGAGTGTCCGTCCCTGGTCCTGGTCGCGCCGCATCCCGACGACGAGACATTGGGGTTCGGTTCTGCCGCATCGCTGCTGCGCGCGAGGGGAGTCGATGTCGTTGTCGTATCGGTGAGCGATGGTGGCGGCGCATACCCGGGCTTGTCGGCGAGGGAGCGCCGCTGGCTGGAGCGAGATCGTCATGCTGAATTACTTCGCGCTACCGATATTCTCGGACTCAATCCGCCTATAAGGCTCGGCCTGACCGACGGTGCGCTCGCCGAGTGCGAAGAGGAAATGAGCGGCCGTCTCGTCGAGATTCTCGATGCCGCACGGCCCGGGGTTTGGTGCGCGGCGACGTGGCGCGGCGACGGACACCCGGACCACGAGGCCGTCGGCCGCGCATCCGCTGCCGCGGCGGGTCGCACCGGCGCGGTGCTGCTGGAGTACCCGGTGTGGATGTGGCATTGGGCAGTGCCGGACGACAGCGAGGTGCCCTGGCACCGGATGTGTATGGTACCCCGCGACTACACCTCGCTCGGTCTAAAACGGCAGGCCACCAATGCGTTCCAGACGCAGTTATGCCCTCGGGAGCCGGACTCGGAGGCGATACTGCCACCGCTCGTCGTGAATCGGCTCCTGGTCCTTGACGAGGCGGTGTTCCGCTGATGGGGCGTGTACCGGACGACTTCTTCGACGAGATGTACGCCACGTCCGACGATCCGTGGCAACTCGGACAGCGCTGGTATGAACAGAGGAAGTACGCCATCACCTTGGCGATGCTGCCCAAGCCGGGCTATCGCCATGTCTTCGAGCCCGGCTGCTCCGTGGGGATACTCACCGAGCAGTTGGCGGCGCGCTGCGAGCGGGTCACCGCCATCGACCTGGTGGGCTCGGCGCTCGATTCCGCTCATGCGCGCATCGCTCGGTGTGGACACTCGGACCGGGTGAGTTTTCGCAGGCAGTCGCTGGATTCAGATTGGCCTGCAGAAGATTTCGATCTAGTGGTGCTGTCGGAGGTGGCCTACTATCTCGATGCTGTCCTGTTACGCGACGTGCTGGACCGTGAGCTCGGGCGGATGCGGGAAGGAACGACGGTCCTCGCCGCGCATTGGCGTCATGCGGTGGCCGGTTATCCGTTGAACGGCGATGAGGCGAACCGGTTGATCGGCGCGACGGCCGGATTGCACCAGACCGCGCGTTACCGCGACGATGATGTCGCCATCGACGTGTTCGTCGTTGGCCTCGTGCCGTCGGTCGCCGCAGCCACCGGGGTGCCGGGGGCGGGTCACGTTGATCGATAAGAAGGCTCGGAAAAACACCTGTTTGATCCTTGCATCCTGTGGGTAGTCCTGTTCTGAGGCAACCTAGCGAAGGAGCTGATTATGGCCACGTTCACTATCCCTGGGCTTTCCGATGCACAGGGCAGGAAGATCGCCGATCTGCTGCAAACGCAGCTCAGCACCTATAACGACCTGCACCTCACTCTGAAACATGTGCACTGGAATGTCGTGGGCCCCAACTTCATCGGGGTGCATGAGATGCTGGATCCACAGGTTGAACTGGTACGCGGCTACGCCGACGAAGTCGCCGAGCGTATCGCCGCATTGGGCCGGTCGCCGCAAGGAACCCCCAGCGCCATACTGAAAGACCGTACGTGGGACGACTATTCAGTGAGCCGTGACACGGTGCAGGCTCATTTGGCGGCGCTGAACTTGGTGTACGACGGCGTGGTCGAGGACACCCGTAAGGCGATCAAGACGCTCGACGATCTAGACCTCGTTTCACAGGATTTGTTGATTGGCCACGCCGGCGAACTCGAGAAATTTCAGTGGTTCGTTCGTGCGCACCTGGAGAATTCCGGTGGCCAGCTGGCCGGTGGAGATGCGAGCACCGAGAAGAAGGCCGCGGCTCAGGCCAAGAAAAGGGCTCCCGTCAAGTGACGGGCACGGTCCCGATCGCGGGTCACCGCCGCATGTGGTGCAGGTTACTTCCCTTGCGGTTTAAGGGCACTGGATACGGGAAGTCCGCAAGTAAGGGCGGTGAATACCGTCTGCCGCGTGCATACGTGGTCGCCAGAGGAAAGGAAATGTATGTCTGACAAGAGTGGTCCCGAAGAAGGTATCGAGGGCGTCGTTGAGGGCGCAAAGGGCAAGTTCAAGGAAGTCGCCGGCGCGGTAACGGGCCGCGACGATCTCAAGCGCGAAGGTCAGGCGCAGCAGGACAAGGCCGATGCACAGCGTGAAGCCGCGAAGAAGGAAGCTGAGGCCGAGGCCGCGCGCAAGGCCGCGGACGTCAATGAGGCGCGCGAAGAAGCCCAGCGATAGCTACCTATCGACAGCGGTCCGTTCCCGGCAAGGGGACGGGCCGCTGGCTTGTCCCCTTGCCGGGTGGAGGTTTAGGACGTCACGTGAGTGGGAATCGCCCTACCGGACATGGTCTTACTACGGAGGTGAATGTTGTGCCGAACTCGTCGATCAAGAACGAGAAAATGTACAAGGAACTGCGGAAGCAGGGCGATTCCCAAGAGAAGTCGGCCCGGATCTCCAATGCGGTCGCCGCCCGTGGGAGCTCCGCGGTAGGGCGCAAGGGCGGCAAGTCGGGTTCCTACGATGACTGGACGGTGGCCGAGCTCCGCAAGCGCGCCAAGGAGCTTGGTATGTCGGGATACTCGCGGCTTTCCAAGAGTGCACTGATTGGCAAGCTTCGTAACCATTAGGCCCCACGCGGTGAGATCGGTGCAGGCCGATGCGCGGCGATGAGTTTTCCGCCGAGTTCGTAATCGTCGTCAGCGTTGTAAGTAAGCACCCCGACCGCCGCGGCGTCGGCTTCATACCAAATGGTGAATCCATCAGTGCGACTGATCATCCGGCTATCTTCATAGCCATCACCCCAGGCCTGGTACTTCACCGTGGCGTCGCCAATTGTGGTCCAAAAGCCTGGTACCGCATCCCATGCAGCGGTGTGGCCCGCAGCGGCAGCCCCTGCGACCGAGCCCTGCTCGATGGCGTCTTGCCAGTGTTCGACGGCCAGATTTCGCCCGGCAATGGCGTGCCAGGCAAGGGCGACATCACCGGCGGCGTAGACCCCGCTCGCGGACGTGCTCATATCGGAACCCACGACGATCCGCGAATCCTCCACCTGTATACCGGCTTTGGCGGCGATACTGCTTTGTGGTGTGACACCGGTCGCGGCCAGTATGAGATCGCCATCGATGGTTACACCGCTGTTGAGCCTCGCGCCCTTCTCGGTGATTTCCTCGACCTCCACCCCGCCGATGTAGTGCACACCTGCCCCGGTCACCAGATCGCGCAGACGCCTACCGGCCTGACTGCCGAGCCGCTTTTCTTGTGGAAGGGATTCGGGTGCAACCAGAGTCACCGAAACGCCGCGTAGAGCCAGGGATGCCGCGGCTTCACAGCCGATGAACCCGGCGCCGACAACGACGGCAGAGTCTGCGGTGCGTGCTGCGTCCCGAAGCGCGGTGGCATCGGCCAATGAGCGCAACAGCAGGGCGCGGTGCCCTCCCGGTACAGGCAGGGGGGTGGGTGCTGCGCCGCAGGTAAGGATGAGGGTGCGGAAGTCATAGCGCTGTGTGTCTGCATAGACGGCACGTTCGTCCATATCGATACGGTCTATCGCTGTACTGCTGATGAGATCGATCGCGCGCTCGTCGTACCAAGATCGGGGATGCAGGAAGACATCATCGGTCTGCCCCCGCAGATACTGCTTGCTCAGCGGCGGACGTTCATAGGGGGCGTTGGGGTCTGCAGTGATTATCTGCACCGATGCGTTCGCATTGTGCTCACGGAATGATTCCGCTGCTGCGACTCCTGCCGGGCCACTGCCCGCGATGATCAGGCCTGGTTCACTCATGGGCCCCGGATACCCGCATTGGCCCCTCTCACACCGGTGATCCGCGACTGAAAGCAGACGGGTCTGCCTCCCGGTAGAGCGGTTTTGGATCCGCCGACGTCACCGGGTACCCTCGTGAGGGCTTTATGCCCCCTTAGCTCAGTCGGTAGAGCGTTTCCATGGTAAGGAAAAGGTCAACGGTTCGATTCCGTTAGGGGGCTCGGTGGACGGAAGGCGGAAACGCCGGCTCTGTCTGCGGGGCGGTGTAGCTCAGCTGGTTAGAGCGCACGACTCATAATCGTGAGGTCGGGAGATCGAGCCTCCCCACCGCTACCACCCGTACATAGTCAACGAACGAAAGAGGGCAACTGCAGTGGCCTCCAGCACAGACGTCCGGCCCAAGGTCACCTTGGCATGCGAGACGTGCAAGCACCGTAACTACATCACCAAGAAGAACCGGCGCAACGACCCTGACCGGCTGGAACTGAAGAAGTTCTGCCCGAACTGCGGATCGCACCAGCCCCACAAAGAGTCGCGCTGATCGCGCTTCTCTTTGGCCTTCTCGTGTCGTCTGAACGCGACACGAATAGGCAAGCCTTACTTGGTATCGGTCAACATCAGTAGGTAGGTTCCGCCCCGTGGCTTTATCGCAAGATCTCGTCGGAACGCACTACCGATACCCCGACCACTACGTGGTCGAGCGGGAGAAGATTCGCGAGCACGCCGAAGCTGTGAAGAGCGATCACCTCGCACATCACGAAGAGGCCAGTGCTTTGTCTCTCGGCTACGGTTCACTGGTCGCTCCGCCGACCTTCCTCTGTATCTTCGGATACACCGCTCAGGCAGCCTTTTTTGAGAGCGCAAGCATTGGGATCAAGGACGAGAAGATCGTCCAGGTCGACCAGGAACTCAAGCTCCTGCGTCCGATCACTGCCGGCGACAAGCTGTATTGCGATGTGTACCTCGACTCGATCCGACGCTCGTTCGGTGCCGACATCATCGTCACCAAGAGCCTCATCACCAATGACAAGGGTGAGCTGGTGCAGGAGCTGATCACGACTCTTGCCGGGCGCACTGCAGAAGACGGAGAAGAAGGCGGGTTCAACTGATGGCACTGCGTGAGTTCGGTTCGGTCACCGTGGGAGACCAGCTGCCGGAGAAGATGATTCCGCTTACCCGGCAGGATCTTGTGAACTACGCCGGAGTCTCCGGCGACCTCAACCCGATCCACTGGGACGACGAGACCGCCAAGCTGGTCGGACTCGAAGACGGCGCCATCGCACACGGCATGCTGACCATGGGCCTCGGTGGCGGCTATGTCACCGAGTGGATCGGTGACCCGGCGGCGGTTACCGAGTACAACGTGCGCTTCACCAGTTTCGTCACCGTGCCCAATGACGGTGTCGGCGCGGAGATCATCTTCAACGGTCGCGTGAAATCGGTCGATCAGGACACCAAGTCGGTGACCATCGCGCTGACCGCCACCACCAACGGCAAGAAGATCTTCGGACGCGCCATCGCGACTGCGACGCTGGCGTAATCATGGCGCTCAGCTTCGAAATCGTCGGAATGACGCACAAGTACTCCAGGACCTACGTGGTGGGCCGGGAGAAGATCCGCGAGTTCGCACAGTCAGTCAAAGCGGTAGACCCCGCCAGTCTCGACCCGAAAGCGGCGGCCGAACTCGGGCATCACGGTCTTATCGCGCCTTTGGCCTTTCCCGCGGTGATGGCGCTGTTGGTGCAGAAGGAATTCTTCCGCACCTATGACGTCGGCATGGAAACCATGCAGATCGTGCATTCCGAACAGAAGTTCGTCTACCACAAGCCCATCACCGAAGGCGACGAGCTGTCCTGCGACTTCCAGGTGGACTCCCACAAGGAAGCCTTCGGAGTGGACATCGTGACCACCCGCAACATCGTCCGCAACCAGGCCGGCGAGCTGGTCATGGAGGCGTTCACCACCCTGATGGGTCGCGACTCGGACCGGATGGCCGACATCAAGCTCATCTGAGCTCGATGTCGTCTTCGCCTGCCCGAGGCAATTTCAGTCTGGGGATAGCGTCGGGGTACACTCAAGATTCGGGGTTTTCCCACCACAACGCGCCTGTCGGGTACTCGGGAGGCGCGTGTGTTGTGTGAGGCCCCGGCCAACCGGGTTGGCATGCCAGCCATAGGGGTGTAGCTCAACTGGCAGAGCAGCGGTCTCCAAAACCGCAGGTTGCAGGTTCAAGTCCTGTCACCCCTGCAACATCCTGGGGTACGCACTAGGGAACGACGAGATCACTCGCCGAAAGGTAAGAGAGGTACGGAAGGGCATGAGCGACGAGCTAGACGAGTCCGGAGTCGACAGCGACCGGGCCGTCACCTCGACCAAGCCGCTTCGCCCGACGGGTAAGCGCACCCGCCGTGCTGACGCCTCGATCGCGGCTACGGAGCTCACCGATTCAGGTGCCTCCGAGACCGGTGAGGTGAAGAAGAAGGCTAAGAAGCCGGCCGCCAAGAAGGACAAGACGGGGCCGTCGCGCAATCCGCTGGTCCAGCTTTGGGTGTTCCTCAAGCAGGTGGTTGCCGAGCTGCGCAAGGTCATCTGGCCCAACCGCAAGCAGATGGTCAGTTACACCTCGGTGGTACTGGTCTTCCTGGTGTTCATGGTGACCCTGATCGGTGTGATCGACCTGGGCCTGGCCCGGCTGGTCATGCTGGTGTTCGGGTAGTAGAGAGACGAGAGAGGACGAACGGTGACGACCTTCGACGGCGACGCTACGAGCGAGCCAGAAGACACCGCGGATACCGCTGTATCGGTTGACGTGGTGGATGAGAGCACCGAGACCGAGGAGACGGCGCAGGAGCCGACTGAGTTGTCTTCGGATGTGCCGGCCGCAGAGGCGGAGGCGCAAGAAGACCAAGAGGACGCCGACCCGGCCGTCACGTTGAAGGCTCAGCTGCGTCGTGAGCCGGGCGAGTGGTACGTCGTTCACTCGTACGCCGGATACGAGAACAAGGTCAAGGCGAACCTGCAGACCCGTGTGCAGAACTTGGACGTCGGCGATTACATCTTCCAGATCGAGGTACCCACCGAAGAGGTCACCGAGATCAAGAACGGCCAGCGCAAGCAGGTCAACCGCAAGGTGTTGCCCGGTTACATCCTGGTCCGGATGGAACTGAACGACGAGTCCTGGGGCGCGGTCCGCAACACCCCCGGTGTCACCGGATTTGTCGGCGCGACCTCGCGTCCGTCGCCGCTGTCCCTCGACGACGTGGTGAAGTTCCTGCTGCCGCAGACTCCGGCCAAGAAGCCCGCCAAGGGTTCGTCGGCCGAAACCGGTGCCGCGGCGGCCGAGAGCGGTGGCCTGGAGCGTGCGGTCATCGAGGTCGATTTCGAGGTCGGCGAGTCGGTCACCGTTACCGATGGTCCGTTCGCGACGCTGCCGGCCAGTATCAGTGAGGTCAACGCCGAGCAGCAGCGCCTCAAGGTGCTGGTGTCCATCTTCGGCCGCGAAACCCCGGTCGAGCTCAACTTCACCCAGGTGGAGAAGCTCTAACAAGACTTCGGACCGCGTGACGGTCCGCAGAACCTCCGGTCGAATAACGGCCGGAACACGGAAGGAAAGTAAGGAAACACCCCATGGCCCCGAAGAAGAAAAAGGTCGTCGGGCTGATCAAGCTTCAGATCAAGGCCGGCGAAGCCAACCCTGCGCCGCCGGTCGGTCCCGCGCTCGGTCAACACGGCGTCAACATCATGGAGTTCTGCAAGGCGTACAACGCCGCGACCGATTCGCAGCGCGGCAACGTCATCCCCGTAGAGATCAGTGTCTACGAGGATCGCAGCTTCACCTTCGCGCTCAAGACCCCTCCCGCCGCCAAGCTGCTGTTGAAGGCCGCCGGTGTGCCCAAGGGTTCCGGTGAGCCGCACAAGACCAAGGTCGCCAAGGTGACCTGGGATCAGGTGCGCGAGATCGCCGAGACGAAGAAGGAAGACCTCAACGCCAACGACATCGACGCCGCCGCCAAGATCATTGCCGGCACCGCGCGCTCGATGGGCATCACGGTCGAGTAGACACAGCACCGCTGTAGTACCGAACGACAAGTGGTAAGGCCCGCTTCGGCCTGCACGACCACGAACCAACAATTGATTGGATACCAATGAGCAAGAACAGCAAGGCATATCGCGAGGCCGCCGAGAAGGTGGACCGCGAGAAGCTGTACACCCCTCTTGAGGCCGCAAAGCTGGCCAAGGAGACCGCGTCCAAGAAGTACGACGCCACTGTCGAGGTCGCGATGCGCCTCGGCGTCGACCCCCGCAAGGCTGACCAGATGGTCCGCGGCACCGTGAACCTTCCGCACGGTACCGGTAAGACCGCTCGCGTCATCGTCTTCGCGGTGGGCGACAAGGCCGAAGCGGCCACGGCCGCCGGTGCCGATGTTGTCGGTAGCGATGACCTGATCGAGAAGATCCAGGGCGGCTGGCTGGAGTTCGACGCCGCCATCGCAACCCCGGATCAGATGGCCAAGGTTGGTCGCATCGCCCGCGTCCTGGGACCGCGTGGTCTGATGCCGAACCCCAAGACCGGCACCGTGACCCCCGATGTCGCCAAGGCCGTCACCGATATCAAGGGCGGCAAGATCAACTTCCGCGTCGACAAGCACTCCAACCTTCACTTGATCATCGGCAAGGCCTCGTTCGATGCCGAGAAGCTGGCGGAGAACTACGGTGCTGTGCTGGACGAGATCCTGCGTGCCAAGCCGTCGTCGGCCAAGGGCCGCTACCTGAAGAAGGTTGTCGTCACCACCACCACGGGCCCGGGCATCCAGGTTGACCCGGGCGTGACCCGGAACTTCCTCGAGGTCCAGTAGCCTCCCGCGCACGTTATCTGCACAAGCCCCCATTTCCCCCTCATATCGAGGGAGGAAATGGGGGTTTTGTCGTGAGTAGGGACCAAAGACCGTAGCGGCCCGGATTCGTTCCGTCCTACCGTTGAACAACGGGGTACGACGGGAAGGAATGCCATGGTGGCGCGCTCTATCCCACTCCAAGGCAGTGTGACCGCCGGAACGCTGGTCCAGGCGTCGGCACTGATCGACAGCAAGCTGCTCGCGTCCGGTGGTTTGCAGCGCATCCCGGACATCGTGTCGGCTCGTCATCTGCTGGACGCGATATCGCACAGCGACAAGAACATCGGCGATCTCTACGTGGTTGGGCTGTAGTGATGCCGGTGCTGGATTCCGTCGCTGGTGCCACACTGGGTGCGGCAGATGGAAGGGAAACGGACATGATCACGGTGTTCCTGGTCGACGACCACGAGGTGGTGCGCCGCGGTCTGGCCGACCTGCTCGAGGAGGAAGAGGACTTCTCGGTGATCGGTCAGGCGTCCTCGGTGGCCGAGGCTATGGCGCGTATCCCCGCGCTACAACCGGACATCGCGGTGCTGGACATCCGGCTTCCCGACGGTAACGGGGTCGAGCTGTGTCGCGAGTTACGGTCCAAGCTCCCGAATCTCAACTGCCTGATGCTCACCTCATTCACCGATGAACACGCCATGCTCGACGCGATTATGGCGGGTGCCGGTGGTTACGTCATCAAGGACATCAAGGGAATGGAACTGATCTCCGCGGTCCGCACCGTCGGGGCGGGACGTTCGCTGCTGGACAACCGCGCTGCGGCCGCGTTGATGAACAAGTTGCGCGCGGCGGCCGACAATCCGTCGCCGTTGGCCGGCCTCACCGCGCAGGAGCGGACGCTGTTGGAACTGATCGGGGAGGGGCTCACAAACCGTCAGATCGCGCAGCGAATGTTTTTGGCGGAGAAGACGGTCAAGAATTACGTCTCACGTCTGCTCACCAAACTGGACCTCGAGCGCCGGACACAGGTTGCCGTGCTCGCCACCAAACTCGCGCGCGAGAACCAGGGGCCGCACGGCTGACGGGTTCGTGTTCACTCGAGGTCAAGGTGTGCGAGAGTTGAATTGTGGTCGAGGATGTTGGTGCGCAACCCAATCGGGTGACGGCCGAGCTGGCCCATCTGCAACTGCGTGAATTACTCGCGGAGGTGCAGGGCCGGATCGAGCAGATCGTCGACGGCACGCGCGGCCGCATGGATGCCCTCCTTGACGCCGTAATGGCGGTCAGCTCGGGGCTGGAACTGGACGCAACCCTGCGGGAAATCGTCTGTGCTGCATCGGAACTTGTCAGTGCCCGATACGGTGCACTCGGTGTGGTGGGATCGGATGAGAAGCTGGCGGAGTTCGTCTACGAGGGTATCGACGAGGCGACCCGCGGGCTGATAGGCCCGCTGCCCACGGGGCACGGTGTGCTCGGCGTCGTGATCGACGAGGCCAAGCCGCTGCGGCTGCGGGATATCGCGGCGCACCCGGCCTCGGTCGGCTTCCCTGCGAACCACCCGCCCATGCGGACCTTCCTGGGTGTGCCGGTGCAGGTGCGCGGCGAGGTGTTCGGACGGCTGTATCTCACCGAGAAGCTCGATGGGCAGCAGTTCACCGAGGACGACGAGGTGGTGGTGCGTGCGCTGGCGGGGGCGGCCGGTATCGCGATCGAGAATGCCCGCCTCTATCAGCATGCCCGGCGCCGTGAGCAATGGCAGCGCGCCACCGCCGATATCACCGCTGAGCTGCTCGGTGGGGTGGACCCGGGCAAGGCGCTGCACCTGGTGGCTTCCAGCGCGGCATTGCTCGCGGAGGCCGATTTCGCGTTCATCGCGCTGCCTGTTGGTGACGAGGAGGACACCGCCGAGCTGGTGGTGGCAGTCTGCGAAGGCGCGGGTTCAGAAGTACTGTCCGAGAGGGTGATTCCTATCGATGGGTCAACCTCGGGGCGCACCTTCGTTGATCATGAGCCGAGGAACGTGAGCCGGCTCGCGGTGAACCTGGCCGAGGGTACGGGCTTGGAATTCGGGCCGGCCCTGGTACTTCCGCTCGGAGGAGGGGAGTCCACCGCGGGTGTGTTGATCCTGCTGCGCACAGTGGGATCGGTGGCCTTCGACGAAGAGCAACTCGATATGGCGGCCTCCTTCGCGGGGCAGGCGGCGCTGGCGCTGGAACAGGCCGAGGTCCGTTTGGCCAAACATGAACTGGATGTGCTGGCCGATCGTGATCGCATCGCCCGTGATCTGCACGACCACGTCATTCAGCGGTTGTTCGCCGTCGGCCTGGCGATGCAGAGCACTCACCGCCGGTCCGTGGATCCGACGGTGGCGGCACGCCTCGCCGACCATATCGACCAGCTGCATGAGGTGATCCAAGAGATTCGGACCGCGATCTTCGATCTGCACACCAATGACGAATCATTGCGTGCCACACTGCGTTCCACCATCAACGAGCTCACGGCCGACACCGGGCTGCGGGTATCTGTGCGCATGAGCGGGCCGTTGGATGTAATACCCGCCAGCACGTCCGGTGACGCCGAGGCGGTGGTGCGTGAAGCCGTGAGCAATGTGGTCAGGCACGCTCGCGCCCGGGAGTTGTCGGTGACGGTGTCCGTGGACGACGAGTTGGTCATCGACGTAGTGGACGATGGCATCGGGATACCGGAAGTGGTCGCCCGCAGTGGTCTGAGCGGGCTGGCGAACCGGGCTGCGGAGTCGGGGGGCACGTTCAGTGTGTCGGCGATGGACACCGGTGGCACCCGGTTGGTGTGGTCGGCACCGCTGCCGTAAAGGTTCGAGCCCGGCCGGGGATGGCTATATCGAACCGGATTGCTGAGGTGTACCGGGTCTGTGTAGTAACGCGACTGCCGTGTCGATGGCCGCGCGGATCTCTTTGTCCTGCTCGGCGAGATTCACCTGCCACACCAGGCAGGTGACGAGGGTCAGCTCCATGTCGTTGATCGGTACACAGACATCCTCGGCGAGGTTGTATATCCAGGCGCCGCTGGTCGGGGCGAGCGGTGCGATGGCGAATCCATCGCCAACGCCGATGACGTCGGCGGCGCCCACATAGTCGCCAGGGTCGACGTTCTCCCGTCGAGGTACGCCTGCGGCTTCCAATGCGCTGTCCACATGCTGTCGATACTCGGTGTCGGTGTCACGGCGCGCGGTGACGTAGTTGAGGTTCGCGAGTTCGGATACCGAAATCGAGTGCCTCGATCCGTACTTCTTCTTGGAAAGCACTGCCCCCAAAGGCTCTTCGCGTACCACCGTGCTCATCAATCCATCCGAGTCGAAGGGTGGGCGGGCCAGCCCGAATGCGATGTCCCCCCGCTGGAGTGCGGAGATGATCTCTGCACTCCCGCGTGGCCATTTCCGCAAGGTGAAGCCACCTGCATGCATGTTTTCCAGGTCCGCCAACGTCGCGCGCAGGTCGGGGTGCAGCAAGGGGGGTACGCCATAGTCAATGGACCGTGTGGGCGTCGTGGATTCCGGGGACACGATGGCCGGCAGCTCGTCGAACTGTGCGAGTACGCGTCGCGCCGCCGGCAGCAGCCGAGCGCCTTCCGGGGTCAGTTTTACCCGGCGGGTGTCACGGAGAAACAATGTCACCCCCAACAGGCGTTCCATGTCTCTGATCCTTCGGCTAAGGGGAGGGGGCGAGACATGAAGATCCCGTGCGGCCTGGGAGAAATTCAGTGTTGTTGCCACCGCGACAAAGCAGCGAAGATCGTATATATCAAGGCTCTGAAGACCCACTGCGTGATCATATCGCGCAGATAGAATGCGGTTATCTGAATGGCCCGGCATTATTTCTCCGCGGGTAACACTCTATTGCTAAATCAGTAATACTCCTCGCGGAGAACTTGAGCAATGACCGTGCTAACTTGCTGGTGTCGGCGCTGACGCGGTCATAGCTGAACGTCCAGGGGGACGAATACCTGCAGACTGTGGTACTTATGTAAATCTGCTATCAGATTTGCCGCTTACTCATTGACGTTAAATTAATGGGACATTGTCGCGTGGCTGGAGCGTGTTCCGACTATGGCTGAAAATGTGAACTGCTGATTGCGGGGTATTTCTCATACACTGCAATCCTCTCGACGGCTAAGGAGGCTGGTGATGGTGGCTGACCGGTCATATTTGTCCATCGTTGACCGAGCCCGGCAAGCCCAACGGAAGGCTGAGCTGGCTCTGGGCAAGACGAGGGAGCAACTTCAGGAAGACCTGGACAGGGTCCATGCGCGCCGTGAGGAATGTGAGACCCGAGCGGACAAGGCGGCGGCCAGTGCCGGTTCTGCCTGGGCCGAACTGGGTATGAGCTGGAAGGCCCATGTGGCGAGGGTGAAGATCGCATTCGGTCACAAGGAACACACGATCGATGCGAGGCTGGCCGAGCGGGAGGCTGATATCGCCGAATTCGATGCGGCATACGCGGTGGACATCGCGTTCTCAGCTATCGAAGAGGCGGAGGACACCGTGCTCTATGCGTTGTACGCCCGTAAGTACGCCGAGGAAATCGCCTCATGAAAGGATCGCTATGAGCCAGGACACACCCGGGAACTCTTCGAATCCCGTTGGCGGGCCTGTACTTTCCACGTTCGTATCCGATGTGGACCAGATGTCGATCTGGTATCGGACCTGGCATCCGCCGTGTGGGATCGAAACGCGCGTCGCCGTGCAGATCACGCACGGCATCGCCGAATACAGTGCGCGTTACGACCGTCTGGCCCGATTTCTCGCCGCGCGCGGGTGTGTGGTCTACGCGCTGGACCTACGCGGACATGGACAGACGGCCGGACCTGCAGGATTGGGACAGCTCGGAGTCACGGCCTGGGATGACATGGCGGCTGATATCAAACAGCTGGCCGATATCGCGCGTACTCAGGACCCTGACCTGCCGTTGATCGCCTTCGGTCACAGCATGGGTTCGGCATTGACGCAGTCCCACATCCAGAACCACGGGGACCTGCTGGCGGGGGCCGTCCTGTGCGGGACGCTCGGTGCGGTGCCGGGCCTCAGCGAGGACGCGTACCAGCAGGCCATTGCCCAACTCGAGGCCGTCGCGACAGGTCCGAATGCGATGGCACCGAGCGAGTTCTTCGGTTCGCTCCTGGCGGAGTTCAACGCCCCGTTCGTGGCCGGCGGTGTCACCCCCACCGGATCCGAGTGGCAGACCTGCGATCCCGAAGAGATTCGTGTCTTTCAGTCGGATCCTTTGTGTGGCAGGCCGTTTTCCAACGCGATGACCTACTCGGTGATCAAGGGATTTCACTCATTGTGGGTGCCGGAAAACGAATCGCGCATTCCGGTCGAGCTGCCGATCCTCGTCATCGCGGGAAGTGACGATCCGGTCGGGGGTCGAACCGAGACGATTCAGAGTCTCATCACTCGCTACTTGGCCGAAGGTCACCGGCGACTGGAGTACAGGTTCTACGCGGGTGGACGTCACGAGATCCTCAACGAGCCGGAGAAGGATCGCGTGCAGCGCGATGTTGGCCTGTGGCTAGAAAGCGTCCTCGACGCTGTCTAGTTCTTGTTCCGGTTTTCGCATTCGGTGATGCGGCGCCGCAGAAATTCGCGTCCCGGATCAGATCCGTTGGTGGACAGCGCCGTCCGGTACCAATTGGCAGCTTCGCCATGTCGGCCGGCTCGACGGAGCAGGTCGGCGCGGACGGTAGCCGTCAGATTCGATCGCGCCAAACGTGGATCGTGGGCCACTTTCTCCAGCGCCGCCAGTCCTGCGTCAGGGGTGTCGCGAAGGCCGATCGCCAATGCCCGATTCACCAGCACCACGGGCGAATGCGTCATGATCGCGAGCCGGTCGTAGGCCTGGCAGATGGCGTGCCAATCGGTCTGCTCCCACGTTGGGGCGGTGGCATGCAGCGCGGCGATCACCGCCTGTGGCAGGTAAGGGCCGGTCGAGCCCGCAGCTTGTCGCAACTGACCCAGCCCGCGGGCAATGCGATCGCGATCCCACCGGGTACGGTCCTGCTCGTCCAGGGGTACCAGTGCGCCGTCGCGATCCATACGCTCCAGGCGCCGCGAATCATGAAGCAGCACAAGCGCAGCCAGCGCATTGGCTTCCCGTTCCTGTGGCATGAGCTTGCACAGCTCACCAGCCAGGCGCACGCCCTCGTCGCACAATTCGTCGCGAATGGCCGACGGTCCGCCCGTCGACCAGTAGCCCTCGGTGAACACCGAATAGATGCAGCTGAGCACGTGCGGAGTTCGTTCGGGTAGTAGCTCGGCGGGCGGCACCCGCAGCGGAATGTTGGCCGTACGAATCTTGTTCTTGGCGCGGGTGATCCGCTGACCTATGGCGGCCTCGCTGTGCAGCAGCGCCCGGGCGATCTCGGCCACTGTCAGGCCCGATACCAGCCGTAGCGTGAGGGCCAGCTGCGACACTCGCTCCAGGGCTGGATGGGCACACGTGAACATCATCCGTAGCTCATCATCGGGCACGCAGTGGGGATCGGAGACGTCGGTGCGGGCGGTGATGTCGTCGAGCACGGCAGCCAATTCCTTTCCCGGACGCAGTGTCTCGCGCCGTAGCCGATCGCGCGCCCGATTCCGTGCGGCCGTCAACAACCACCCGCCCGGATTGTCGGGTACTCCGTCGCGCGGCCAGGTGCGCACCGCGTCGGTGCACGCCTCCTGGACGGCGTCCTCGGCGACAGTGAGGTCCCCTGACCACCGGGCGATGGCAGCGACCGCTGGCCCCCACTCCCGCCGAAAGATGCCGTCCAGGCCGGTCATCGTTGATGAGCCGCTTGCGCGAAGACCATGTGGTCCGCCTAGAAACCCGAGACGCCGGTGAGCTGCCGCAGTTGCACTGCAGATGCCGGCAGTTGAGAGGCGAGCTCGATGGCTTGGTCGCGGCCATCGGTGGCGAGCACGTAGAAACCGTTCGCGATCTCGGTTCCCTCGACGTACGGGCCGTCGGTGAGAACAGTCTCTCCGTCGCGCACGCGGACCGTGGTGGCCGTGGACGGGGGATGCAACGGTCCCGCGATCTTGATATGCCCACTTGCCTTCTCGCTGAACACCCCGTGCTGCGCCGCCACCGCCTCCCACTCAGGGCTGCCCGGGTCGAAGGCGCCTTCGCGGGGTTCCAGAAGCAGCGCGAGCCAACTCGTGGACCCCTGCCCCCCGAATTCTTGGGAACAGTCGACCAGCGGCCACACTTCGACCGCGCCGCGCTTGGTCTCCGGGATATCCCGTGCCAAGGCAAGGGCGTCATCGAGGTTGTCCGCCTCCAATACGTAGTAGCCGTTCGCGACCTCGGCGCCCTCGGCGAACGGACCGTCGGTGATGACAGGGGCATCCGGTCCACCGGTGATTCGCACGCTGTCGGCTTCGGGATACAGCGCGTCGCCTGCGCGGATGGCCGATGCCGCCTTGGCTTGAAAGTTCAGGTAGTCCGTCAGTTCCTGAGCAGCCTCGTCGGGTGTGCGTTCCTGCTGGGGACCTATGAGCAGTGCGAGGTAATGCATGGTGGAGCCCTCCGTCGGTATCAGTGAGCGGAACTCTGCGATCCACTCTCTACCTGTCTGACGAACCGTGCACCACCGATCAGACACCTTCTGTCGAAAATTTCGCGCTGCGGCGTACAAAGGAACGCATGGCACGAAGCGATGGCGACAGCTGGGAGATCACGGAGAGTGTTGGCAGCACCGCGTTGGGGGTGGCCAGTGCCCGAGACGCGGAAACGCACAGCGAGAACCCGTTGATCAGTGATCCCTACGCCGGGCACTTTCTCGCGGCCGCCGGCGACGGGGTGTGGAGCATGTACCGCTTCGACGGAAAACCTCCCGCCGCGCTGTTGGAGGCCGAGCCCAGATTGGTCGAGCGAATTGCCGCCATGCGGTCCTATGTTGCGTGCCGCACCAAGTTCTTTGACGACTTCTTCCGTGAAGCGTCCCAGGCCGGGATTCGTCAGTCGGTGATCCTGGCGGCCGGGCTCGACGCGCGTGCGTGGCGACTCGACTGGCCCGCCGGCGCGGTGTTGTTCGAGCTGGATCTCCCCACGGTTCTCGCCTTCAAGGCCGACACTCTGGACGCGCAGGGCGCCACGGCACGTGTTCGCCATGTTCCGGTCGCGGTGGACCTGCGCGACGATTGGCCCGCCGCGCTGGCGGCCAGCGGGTTCGATGCCGGCGAGCCGGCTGCCTGGATCGCCGAGGGTCTGCTGCCGTATCTGCCGCCCGCGGCCCAGGACTTGTTGTTCGAGCGCATTGATTCACTCAGTGTGCCGGGCAGCCGCGTCGCGGTCGAGAACTTCGGTGAAGGCTTCTTTGATCCGGAAATACTTGCGCGGCAAAGAGAACGGGGGCAGGCGTTTCGGCGTGCCGCCGAGAATCTCCAAGACCAGGACATTCCCGACGTGGCGGAGCTGTGGTATCTGGAGGAACGTACCGACGCCGGGGAGTTCCTCACCGGTCGCAGATGGCAGGTGACCAGCGAGACCACGCCGGCACTGCTGGCGCGTCACGGTCGGGGTATTCCCGCCGATCTGCCCGACGCCACCCCGCACTCCGCCTTCCTGCTCGCGCAGAAGACCGGTTAGGCGAAGACGGTCAGGGCGCCGGGAACCACATCGATATCGATCGGCAGCGGTGCCACCGGATCCCCATCGGCGTACGCGGTGATGTTGTTGGCGGACAGCCGGACTCGTCGTGACCGGAAGGTGCTCACCTCGGGCAGGTTGACGTGGGTGCCCTTGTAGACGGTGGGGGATAGCCGCAGCAGGCGCAGCCGTCCACCGGCAGCCACCACCGTCACATCCAGCAGTCCATCGTCCAGAATGGCGTTGGGGCAGATGCGCATTCCGCCGCCGTATGAGGTTCCGTTTCCGACGGCGACCAGGGTGACATCGGTCTCGATCACCTGATCGTCCAATTCGATGCGGAACGGCAGCGGCCGCAGCTTCGCGGCTTCCAACGCCATGGCGATGTCATAACGGCGACGGCCTCGAGGCCAGCTCATCCGATTGGCCCGATCGTTGACCAAGGAGTCGAATCCGGACGCCACGACGGTGGCGAACCACGTGGTGTTTCCGCTGTATTGAACGCGTCCGGCGTCGATCACCCGGGTATTGCCGGTGGCGATCACGTCGGCGGCGGCAACCGGGTCACCCAGCGGGATGTTCAGCATGCGGGCACAGTCGTTTCCGGTGCCGATCGGGATCACACCAAGGGCCACCGGGGTCGATGCCACCGCCTGTAGCGCGATGCTCACCAGACCATCCCCGCCCGCGGCGACGATTCCGCGTGCGCCGGTGCGGGCGGCTTCCTGCGCGAGTGCATGCGATTCCGATGCCGACGACGCCGCGTGAGGAGTCACCGTCAGTCCGCGCGAACGCAGATGCGCAATGGCGGTCTCGGCTGCTTGCGCCGCGGCGTGGCCCGCGGCCGGGTTTGTCAGGACGGTGAGATGAGTCATCGGCGTTACTCGCTAACGGGAATAAGCTTGCCGGGGTTGAGAATTCCCCGCGGATCGACGGTTCGCTTCACCGCCTGCAGGATCTCGATGCCGAGCTCACCGACCTCATCGGCAAGCCACGGTTGATGATCGCGTCCGACGGCGTGATGGTGTGTGATGGTGCCACCCGCGGCGACGATGGCATCACCTGCCGCCTTCTTCGCCTTGTTCCACTGAGCCATCGGATCCTCGGCAGCCGCGCACACCACAGTGAAGTACAGCGAGGCGCCCGTGCGATAGGTATGCGAGATATGGCACAACACCAACGGCGGGGTGCCCTGGGCCCCAAGCGCTTCGGCGAGTGCTGTGGTGACTGCCGTGCGTAGGGTGGCGAGGTTCTGCCACGAGGTCGCGGTCTCCAACGTCTCCACCACAGCGCCCGCGTCGATGAGGGCATCACGCAGGTACGGCGCATCAAAACGGCCGTGATCCCAGGCCGTGGCGGGCTCGTCGCCGAGGGCGGTTCCGCCGGCAGCGGTGAGGACGGCCGCCACCTCGGCCGACCGGGCCTCTACGTGCCCGTGGGTGCCCTCGACTGTCGTGATCGCCAGCACGCCCGCAGCCGGGTTCTTGCCGCCGATGTCTTTGGCGAGGGCGAGATTTAGCCCACTTTCGGCTTCATCGGACAGCCGCAGCACGGTGGGCGCCGCATCGGCTTGCACGAGTGTGCGCAGCGCCCGTGCGCCGGCCTCGAAGGAGGGGAACGACCAACCCTGGTACCAGGTGTCCTCGGGGAGTCGGTGTACGCGCACGGTCACCTCGGTGATGATGCCGAGTGCACCTTCGGATCCCAGGAAGAGCTGCCGCAGATCCGGGCCTGCCGCCGAGGCGGGCGCCCTGCCCAGGCTGAGGTCACCACGCGGGGTGGCGATCCGGATCGCATCGACCATCGCGTCGAAGCGCCCGTATCCGCTGGAGGCCTGCCCGGAGGAGCGGGTGGCGGCGAAACCGCCGATGCTCGCGAACCGGAAGCTCTGGGGGAAGTGTCCGAGTGAAAAGCCTTGGGCACCAAGGAGTTCTTCGGCCTCGGGCCCTGTTGTTCCCGGCAGCAGCACCGCCGTTCCCGATTCCTCGTCAAGGGAGATCAGGCCGGACATCCGTCGCAGGTCCACCGCGATGACTGCGGTGAATCCGCCGCGCTCTGGGTCCAGCCCGCCGACCACGCTGGTGCCGCCGCCGAACGGTACGACTGCGATGGCCTGTTCACCGCAGAGTGCCAGGAGCGCGGATACCTCGTCATGCGATGCCGGGTAGACGATGGCGTCGGGGGCTTCCTGGACGCCGGTGGAGCGTCGGCGCAGCAGGTCCGGGGTGCTCTTGCCGCCCGAGTGTCGCAGCCGGGCGCCGTGATCGGTGTGCACGTGCTCGGTGCCGAGCAGGCCGGCCAGGGCGGTCAACTGATCTTCGGTGAGGGAGCTGGGGGACAGGGTGACGGTTGATTCGTCGCGGCTGACCGGATCCCGTTCGGGAATGCCCAGCGCGGACGCCAAGAGCGTCTTCACCTGAGGTGAGAGAGTCTGTCGTTTTTCGGCCACGCCCCAGGCGTCCCACTCCATCATGCGTTACAGTATTACATACGATGGCAAGTTGTAACGCAGATTTCTGATGAAGGTTGAGGTGACATGACCGTCGAGACGACAGATATCGCCGGGGTCGCGGAGGTCCCGGCGGATCCCGTCACCGAACGCATCCTCGATGCCGCGTTGTCCTGTGTCACCGAGTTCGGGGTGCGTCGCACCACGCTGGTCGAGGTCGCCAAGCGTGCCGGTGTCAGCCGCCCGTCGGTGTATCGGCGCTGGCCCGATGTGCGCTCCCTGGTCGCCGATCTACTGACGCGCGAAATGGCCTCGATCCTGCCCGCGACCGGACAGGGGCACGCACGCGATCGCCTGGTCCAGTCGGTGACAGGTCTGGTCACCCAGGTGCGCGAGCACTCGATTTTTGCGGCAATCCTGCGATCCGATCCCGAACTGCTGCTGACCTACATCGTGCGGCGGTTGGGGACCAGCCAGCGTGCACTGATCGGCTGGACCGCGATGCTCATCGCCGAGGGGCAGGCCGACGGATCGATTCGCCACGGCGCCCCGGAGCAGATGGCGGCGATGGTGCTGCTGATCGGCCAATCGGTTCTCCAGTCGGCGCGGATCGTCGCCGACATTCTCTCGGCGGATGAACTGGTGAGTGAATTGGCCGCTGCCATCGACGGATATCTCACGGCTTGATCTGCCCCCTAGGAGAATTCATGACAACCCAGCTCAACAGCACACGACGCAGTGCCGACCTCGCCGCGTTGGCCGGTGGCGCTCCGGTCGACGTTCTCGTCATCGGCGGAGGTGTCACCGGCGTCGGGGTGGCGCTCGACGCCGCGAGCCGTGGCCTGCGTGTCGCCTTGGTCGAGAAGCACGACCTAGCCTTCGGTACGAGCAGATTCAGTTCGAAGCTGGTGCACGGCGGATTGCGCTACCTCGCCTCGGGGCAGGTGGGTATCGCCAGGGAGAGTGCGATCGAGCGGCACATCCTGATGACGCGTACCGCCCCGCACCTCATTCATCCGCTGGCGCAGGTGGTTCCGTTGCACCCGGCAGTAAGCATGTTCAGCCGGACTCTGGTGCGGGTGGGATTCGTCGCGGGGGATGGGTTACGCAAGCTCGCACATACCTCGGCCGATGTGCTGCCGCGCTCGCGCGCCATCGACGCGGGTGAAGTGATTCGACGTGCCCCGACCGTGCGACGCAACGGACTTCGCGGCGGGCTGATGGCCTTCGACGGCCAGCTCGTCGACGATGCACGGCTGGTGGTGTCGATCGCGCGCA
>MAFD01000020.1:0-79629 GCA_002013775.1 Mycobacterium sp. D16R18 | reverse complement strand
AATAAACCGCCCGATATCCCCTGGGCCCCCCAACGCCCCCCCGCCGGAGCCCCCGCCGAACCCGCCGCCACCGCCGCCGGATTGGCTGCCCTGCCCATAGCCGCCCCCGTAGCCCTGCCCGAACACCGACTGGTTCAACGTCAACCCCAGATCCCCGCCCAACTCCACCCCCGAGGAGGAATCAGTGCGACACCCCACGAAATACCCGGTCTCTAACTGCGCATCCTGAATCACCGCACTGCCCTGGCCGGTAATGGTGGCTTCAGCCCGATACGACACCCGCGCCTGCCAGCTGTTGGAGGCCCCGGCGATGTTGTCGATGTGATCAATGACCTCGTTAGTCATCGTCAACCCGACCGTCCAGCCATCATCGGTGACGAACTGCTGATACTGATCCGGCATACCCTGGGGATCAGCACCTGCAAGCGGCAAGCTCGCGGCCGACCCCATCAAGATCACTACCACCCACCCCGACGCGGCGCATCGACACAACTTTATCCAGTTCCCCATCAAGTATCCGCCCCTTAAATCCCTGATACCGCAGTTCGCTGAACCTACAACCCAGCAACTAAAACATCAAACGCAGACAGCAGGCGAACCCAGTCCCTTTGTGCGTAGACTCCTCAACTGCCTGGCCCCCGCGACATGCGCCCCCGCATCCCCCCGCCGGGGTCAGGCACCCCACCACACACCGGATAGCAGGCCCCCCGAGACGAACACAGCCCCAGTGTTCTTGGATGCGGTCGTCCTAGTCCCAGTCCAGGCACACAGCCCTGTCGGAACTCGTTTAGAGCATTGCCGGGTCGGGGCCGGTCGTGGTTATGTTCGACCTTCCAATCCGCGGTGACGACCCGGGCATGGCCAGGTCTGGGCGGCCACTGCAGTTACGGGTCCACCTGATCGCCGCCGCGCCACGATTTGACGACGCGGCGGCGCTGAACAAGAAACCCGACATCACGTGAATGTCATTGCAGTGTCTAAGATCCGCGCCGGTCTACCGTGAGTAGTTATGGCAGGTTTTGTCATTGGGTATGCGCGCTGCTTTGCCGGTGATGACGAGAAAGTGCAGCACGCAGCATTGGTCGCGCTGGGTGTGCCAGAAGATCAGGTCTATCTCGATCTCGGATACACCGTTCAAGCCGAACGGCCAGCTCTTAGGCGGGCGAGCGCAGCATGTGGTGCCGGGGACACGTTGGTGGCCGCCTCCTTGGGCCGTCTAGCCAGGTCGATGCGCGATTTCTCCGAAATCGCCAACACGATGGCCGACAAAGGCGCCTCGATCGCGTTCGATGGTCTGATATTTGACCTGACCACACCGATTGGACAGCTGATGCTCACGCTGACATCACAATTCGCCAAATTCGAAAGCGACCACTTCAGTGCCCGTACCTTGGAGGGCATGGCCAAATCGCGCCGTGCGGGCGGGCGCCCGGCAGGGAAACAGTTCCGGCTGGATGCCGAGCAGCGGCGGCAACTGTTGTCGGACTACGAATCTCACGAATACAGTCTTACGGCTTTGATGCGCAAGTACCCATTAAAACGCTCATCGATCTATAGCGTGATTAATCGTGAACGCGAGGTCCGCGCGATGGCTACGGATGCTGGTGCGGCTGAGTGTCCAGACACCATGAGCTAGCCAGCGCAGACAACACGTCCTGGAGCTGCAGGTCCTGTATTCCGAGGGTGAGCTCGACGATCTGTTGGGTGCGGGGGGCGTGGGCACTCAGTGCGTGCTGAATATCGTTTGGCGGCACGTACATTAACGGCGTTTGCTGGTCGCCGTCTGCGATGAGCCGCTCCAACAGGCCGCTGAGACATGTTGCGGCAGCCGAGGTGCTGTCGTCGGTGGTGAGTTCGTCTCTTCAAGGCGGGCGCCTGACCTGGGTGCGGCGCGTGTCGAGATCTTGACAGATCCTGGCGTACACCGGCCCCGTCGTTACCTCGGCGGCGGCACTGGACAGAGATGTTTCGGAGTGCACGGCGCGGCCGTTTGTGACCGCGGAAATGATTGCGGTGGGTGCGAATTCGATGTGCCCGCCGGTGTAGGCGGCCCAGAGTGTGCCCAACCAGTCTTGCGGAACATCCTGAGGCTCTTGGGAAGTTTGTTCTGCTATGCAGCGCCGCAGAAGTTCGGGGTCCGCTGCGGTGATTCGGCGGCGCCGGTAGTTGATGTGCGGCGGCGACAGGCATATCTCGGTGAATGCGTCTTCCAGAGACGACAGGAACCGCCGCCAGGCGGGCTTGGTGGTGTGCAGCAGCCGCCGTGTCATGGGGTGTTGCAGCGCCGCCGGCAGCCCGAGCTCTAATGCGATGTACGACCATGAGATGCCGCGCCCGAGATTGAGCAGGCACATCGCGGCGAGGGCGCTCCCGACCGGATCAGGTTCCCAAGGAAGGGCAAGGCGATCTGCGACCAGTATTTGAGGTATCCAGGCCGCAGGCAGACACGGCCGCTGGTCACGGTGTTCGGGCAGCCGTGCGCTGGCGGTGGGCCGTGGTGTCGTGGGATCGACGGGCAGCGACGGCCATGGTCGGCTGGTTCGCCATCCGAGCTGTTTTCGTGGGGTCACATGGTCCCGGATACGGTCGATGTACCAGGCCGCGATCACCGGTCCGTACAGGCCGACACTGTCTGAGCCACCCACGAGAATCTGGTCGAGATCCATGACGGCACTGAGCTGGTCCAGATGCGGTGTCGGCTGATCTTGCGTGGAGAGTTCTTGGTAGGCAAGCATTCCTGTGTGTAGCGCGTTGGCGCGGCGGACAGGTGTTGCAGGATCGCCTCGGGCGCCGGTCCATGCCGCACCCACCAAAGTGGCGAGCACTTCCCGTGATTCGGATGCATCAATCCCGAAGCGAAACAACGCTGCCGGGCTTTTTGTTCCGTCCATGCGCGGGCGCCTGCCTCCGGTGAGGAATGCTTGCGCCTGCAATACCGCATCGGGCGCCGGGATTTTGGGTGCCTGACACAGGTCCGCGGCGCACCATTGGCCCACTTTGCGTTTGGGGGCGGCCTCCGGGGGCAGGCGGGCGGTGCAGATGTGAGCTGGCGCGCATTGGCCCAGCCAGGCGTTGGTGTGCCATGGCTGTTCACCGCAGTGTGGGCAGCAGTCGGCATACACGATCCGGTGCTGTGGGCAGGCCACGGACAATGGTGCCTGCCACGAGGTATTCCAGTAACCGGTCTCTTGTAGGCACATTGGGCAGAATCGGTGCGTGCTCTCGGTGAATGAGCCCAGCCACGGCGATCGAAGATACCCGTGGTGTGTGGTGGTGAAATCGGCTACCTGAACGTCAAGAACAGCTTCCAGAACATCGTGGTGGCCGTCGAACACGTCGGTGATCTTCGCTTTGTATACGAGCGTTATATCCATGGCCTCACACAGCTGCCTGGGGGTCAGCTGGTAGCGGTCGCTGACCCGGCGAAACCATGATGACGGCGTCTCGTCTTGGGCGATCACGATTTTGATGGGCCAGCGATCAATTGCGTAGCCACCGGCGATGTCGCGTAGCTTGCGACGGCGCGCGGGCGGGCCGGGGCCTTGATTAGGCTGTTGCAGAGCCATTTTGGGCCGCGTTGTCCGTCACCGCGCGAGCGATAATTTTCTCGTTGATGGTTTCGGCGCCGGTGACGATCGCCAAATGGCACATACGGTCGATGAGGCTGGTCAGCGACCCGATGCGGCCCTGGGTGCGGTCGTGAAGCGTTTGGGCATGATCGGTGAGCATCCCGGCGCGGGCGTCGGCGAGTTTGAGATGGCCTTCGAGTAATCCCAGCAGCTCGACCCACGCCCGGAACCCGGCGTCGCTGCGGATATCGAACGGCACGATCGGGCACGGGGTCGCACGGCGGCCGGTCTGTGCGTAGGCGGCGTCCTCGTCGTAGAGGCCCTCGTTGAAGAACTTTTTCTTTTTCAGTCCGACACCGACGAAGATGAACGTTGCCGGCATCTCGTTGGCGAGCCATTTGAGGTGATTGGATACTTCCAGGCCGTTGCGGTGGGTGAAGTCGATGAAATGCAGATCATCGATCACGATCAACCGTGTCGCGCAACTGATCACACAATCGACAGCCAGCGAACCGAGCTGGGTGCGACTGGCCCTAGCCGCCGCAGGGTGGCCGTAGAATTCCAGCATCTTCTGATTCAGGCCCTTAAGGGTGATCCCCGCCGATAGTGACACAAACATCACCGGAAGCCGCTGATGGCCCTCCGGTGTCGCTGGACCGTACCGGCGGTACTGCGTGCGGTGAAACTCCTTGGCGTACTGGGCGGCTGTGGTGGTTTTACCCAACGCAGGCAGCGCGTCGATGACCGCCGACGGACGGAGCTTGTCTCCGTCTCGGTGATTTGATGACATGACTTGGTCGATGATTCCGAACGCGGCGATGACCTGCTGGGTCTTCACGGTGGGCAGATTCGCGTTCCACACCCGCCTGGCGTGGTTGTAGTCTTCCAGCTCGTCGCTGCTGAGAGCGGTCATTTCGGTGCGGGAGAGTGTGTCGAATCGGGGTCGCGGGCCGGTGTTGACGAAACTGTCCCACCCCTGCTTGCGGTAGAGCACGAAGGGATCGGTGTCGTACCGGTTCAGCCACTGCGCCCACGGATTACTCATGGCCAGTTACTCATTCGTCGAATACCTCCAGGCCCTGCGTATCGGGGTTTTCCGCGTAGTACTGGCTGAACACGTCGATGTCGTCGACGACTTCAAGCTGCGCTCTCTTGCTGTTGCGGTGCTGCAGCAGATCGATGACACCGGGCAGCGACGCGGCGTCTTGCTGGACATCATCGTCGGCCCCGACCTCAAGAGCTGAGCGCTGTGCGCTGAGTCGGCGGGCAAGACCACGATCCCGACGAGATTGCACCTCGCCGCGACTCCACTGCGCCAACAGATCTCGTACCGCTTGTCCGGGATCGACATGCCGGTTCTCGCGCAGGCTGATCCGTTTGACGTATTCGGCGCCATCCTTGCTGAACGGCTGATCGAGCGCGGCGGCATGTTCCCAATGCAGCTGATGCCAGGACTTGGTCTCGGGATCCTGGAAGTAGGCGAACCGCACATCGTGGACGTCGGTGAAGATCGGCCACAAGCCGGCATGCTCACCGCCATATGCTGATCGGCGGTTCCGGTACAGATTCAACGCCGAGCCGTCATAAATACGGCCATCAAATTCGACACCGTAAAGCTGGATTGTGCGCCAGCGGACATCAAGAAACTCATACGCCAGATCCGGGCTTGTCGGCAGAACTAGTTCCCCGGACTTGGCGACTCCGATCTCGAACATTTCCGTGGGACTCAGATCCGCGCCCGGTACCTCCGGCACACACAGGCCTTCATGTTTGGTTCTGTGGTAGATCGCGCCCACCCACTGGCGGATGATCTGCTCAAGCTCGGTGACGTAATAGAACGCCTCATCCTCGACATCGGCGCCACGCGAATACACGTCCGGTCCCTTATAGGCCGGCAGATGCTGCAGCAACCCCTCACGCAGCGTGCGGAAGAATCGCTCCACCGTGGGTTTATCGGTGGGTTTGTTCGGAATCGCCGGCTGCACAGTGATTCCCAGGCGAGCACACGCACCTAACACATGCGCAGACATGTACTGCGAACCCCGGTCAATCACAATCGCCTCAGGCATACACGCGAGGCGATCACCAACCTTCCACTGCGTCAGCGCCTCTGGATCTTCATGCTTGACCAACACGTTTTGTGGCACCCCGTGAAACGGCCACCGCTCGGCACGTTCCGGAGAAACACACTGATACAACACGTTCGCGACATCAGCCGACTTCGTCGATACCGGTGTCAGCCGCAGCCCGAGAATGCAGCGACTATAGAGATCCATTGCCACGGTCAACTCGACCGGCACCCAGCGCAGCGTCACCGGCTCCATCGCGAACACATCCAGCGGCGTGGTATCCAACACCACATACTCACCCGGACGTGCCGCACGCAGCCGCCCATAAGGCCCCGACGGCCCCTTGGCGACCGACCGGCGCGCCTTGCCGCTACCAAACGCGTACTTGCCCTTGGCTAGTTCGTCCAACCGCCGGTACGCGGTGGCTGACGAAGGGATCGGCACCGTGCCGGGGCCGTGCTCAGTCTCCAGCCGCAGCGCAACCGCTGCCACGACCGCACCCTTGGTCGGCGTCGACCGGTTCGTGTACAGGCGGAGCTCCGCCAAACACGCAGCATCCCACAACGGATGCACAGAGCGGCGACTTGGTCGACTTACCCGCGCATCTAAAAGCCCTGCCACACCGGCATTTTCGTATGCGGCAAGCCACCGCCGCAAAGTCATCACCGAGACACCCAGCTCGGCGGCCTTCGAACGGAACAGCGCGGCACGGTCGGCAGGTGTCGATGCGGATGCCAGCTCGCGGATATGCACAGATCTGGCCTCCGCATCGTGCCTCACCCGCGCCGACACACTTCCCAACGCAACGGCAACCGGCAGCTGATCCGCAGCGACACTGGCCTCACTCCCCAACGCTGTGGCATCGACGGCGAGGCGATTAACTGACACCCGTCGAACGCGGTCATCGGCGACAAGAACCACAGCGCCGCCGACGAGTTCCTGAACAGTCCACGCTGCACCATCCATCCAGAACTGCGCGCCGATCGCCAACTTCACGCCTGCACTCACGAACAGGCTCCAGCCATCGACAAGACAGATTCGACACCTAGCGGACTACTCAGATCGGTAGTCCACATCCCGCGCCACAGCATTGCCGAAATACACCAGTCGGCGCTGTCGACGCCGGCGGCTTGTAACTCTTCCCGGACCACACGCCAGGTTTTCCCGGACGGATCGAAATCACTCGTAACCTGGACAGCGGCAGGAGTGTTCATCCACGATCGCCGCGCCCGTCCGAGATGTCGAATGTTGGCCAGCAGCAAGGGGTCTGCACCGCTCCAAACCTCATACCGCCAGCCCCTTGCGGCGCATGCCCGCGATGTCCAGTTCAACACGGCGGCAACTTTGGGCTCAGACTGGAACTCGATCGGCTTGACATCCACTACAACGAAATCGCCAGAAGTCAACCGAAGGAGTACATCCGGCACATGGCGTCGCACATCGCAGCCGTCTTTTCCGCGCATCCAGAACGGTTGAGTTGCAATCCAAGCCACCGACGAATCGAAGTCGGCAAGCCACAGTCGATCCAGTTCTAGCCTGCTTTCGTAGGGCAGATGCGCACCCGTTGTTGCCGACCAAAACTCGCCGATGTAGTTCTTCTTGCCGGCCGCCGTGTGGACACGGCGAACGGGCGTCCCCTGAATCACGGCGGAGAGGCTCACCGATCGAAGATCAGTGTCAACTCGAACTGCGTCGCTCGATAAGTAGGTCACATGGAGATCCAGAAGCGTCAACGGTCGCTCTGCCATGCGTCCACGCTCTCACGAGAACAAGAAAGTGAGAAAACAACACACCGGTCACATCAATGTGAGAAAAAAACAAGTTAGGTGAGAACCTACATCGGACTGAGGTGTCTGTCACCCAAACTTCCGGGAACCTCCGCGTGCGCGGCAACGTTGAGCAAGGCAGACTCAACTACTACGCGGTATGGACGCCGACGTTCAGGACGCAAAGGAGAAGGACATGGCGCTGTTGCTTCGAGAGGCCATCGGCGACACCCTGCGGAGCGCTCGATCCGGGCAGGGGAGGACCTTGCGTGAGGTGTCGGACTCTGCCCGCGTCAGTCTCGGATACCTGTCCGAGGTGGAACGCGGTCGCAAGGAGGCCTCCAGCGAGCTGCTGGCCGCGATCTGCGGCGCGCTCGAGGTCCCGCTTTCGACGGTGTTATCCGAGGTCAGCGAGAGGCTGGCCCGTCGTGAGGCGCCCGCCGCGGCTCCGCAGCCCGCGGTGACGTCGGCATCCCGCTCACTCAGCGGGATCGATGTTGCCACCAAGGTGGTCATTCCGCAGGTTCGCGCAATGGCGGCCGCCTAACTACTGTGGCGGTCGCATTGTTTTGCGCCCCGGTAGGGGGTGTGTGGATCGGCGTGCAACCGATAAGTTGGGACCCACGCACTCCTAGATAGTGACGACTGCGACAGAAAGCGGATCGATCTCATGGCTAACCCGTTCGTCAAGGCGTGGAAGTACCTGATGGCACTGTTCAACGCGAAGATCGACGAGAACGCAGACCCGAAGGTACAGATTCAGCAGGCCATCGAGGAGGCCCAGCGGAACCACCAGGCGCTCTCGCAGCAGGCTGCCTCGGTGATCGGAAATCAGCGTCAGCTCGAGATGCGACTCAACCGTCAGCTCGCTGACGTCGAGAAACTTCAGGTCAACGTTCGTCAGGCGCTGACCCTGGCCGACCAGGCCACCGGCTCGGGTGATGCGGCGAAGGCGACTGAATACAACAACGCCGCCGAGGCCTTCGCGGCCCAGCTGGTCACCGCGGAGCAGAGCGTCGAAGATCTCAAGGCGCTGCACGATCAGGCGCTCGCCGCCGCGGCGCAGGCCAAGAAGGCCGTCGAGCAGAACGCGATGATGCTGCAGCAGCGCATCGCCGAGCGGACCAAGCTGCTGAGCCAACTGGAGCAGGCCAAGATGCAGGAACAGGTGTCCGCCTCGCTGCGGTCGATGAGCGAGCTGGCTGCCCCCGGTAACACCCCGAGCCTCGACGAGGTGCGCGACAAGATCGAGCGCCGCTACGCCAACGCTCTGGGCTCGGCGGAACTGGCGCAGAACTCGGTGCAGGGCCGCATGATCGAGGTACAGCAGGCCAGCGTGCAGATGGCCGGGCATTCGCGCCTGGAGCAGATCCGCGCCTCCATGAAGGGCGAGGCTCTTCCCGCCGGTGGCACCCCGACACCGGCCCCCGCGACAGCGACCGAGCAGGCCAACCCGGCCAATCCGCTGGGCCAGCAGTAGCTTTTCTTCTCCTCAATCCGCCGAGTGCGAGCGCTGTCGCTCGCACTCGGCGGATTTTTGGCATGGACATTCGTACTCGGCGGGCGCGAAATTTTCGGGCACAATGTGAACATGACACCCCAGCCGCCCCGCCGCGCCGCGGTCCAAGGAGGCTGGGACCAGCTGCTGCGCCGCGTGCTCACCAACGTCAATGACCTCGGTGAGGAACTCGCCCACCGTATGCGCGCGATGTCCGACAAACGCGAGAAGCTGCTGCGGAAGCGGCTGCGGGCTAAGCGCTGGAGTATCCGCTGGGCGCTGGCCTGTGTGGCAGGCCTGCTGGTCACCACGGTGCTCGCGACCACCGGTGCGCCGCCCTGGCTGCTGATCATTCCGGCGCTGCTCACAGCCGGCTGTGCCATTCCCGCGACGTATCTGTTTGTGCGGTACCGCTTCCTCAAGGCTGAGCCGTTGCCGCCCCCGCGCCCCGGGGTCGAGCGGCGGCTGCCGCCGGTGGGTTCGGCCTCCCGTGCACCCATGGCCGCCCTGGATGCCGCCGAGCGTGGGCTGTTCTCTCTGCTCGGAGTGGTGGAGCGCGGCAACATGATTCCGGACAGCGAGGGGCGACAGATTCTTGCGGCAGCCAACCAGGCTGCGTATGTGATGGCCGCGACGGCCAAAGAAGTGGTGTCCATGGAGCGGGCCGCGGTCGAGGCACCCCACACCCGGGAGTATCTGCAACCGACCATCAAGGCGTTCACCGCGCAGCTTGACACGGGTGTGCGGCAGTACAACGAGTTGGTCACCGCGGCAGCACAGTTGGTGTCTGCCGCAAACGGCGGCGCGGTCCTGGCATCACCGATGTCGCGCGGGCCGCTCTTCGATGACCTGGTATCGGCCACCGATCGTCTCACCGGGTGGGCGGGCGCACTCGACGAGCTCGGCCAGCTGTCAGGGTAATCCCCGATCTTTCCCTGATCTTGGAGTTCCGGGGTTCCTCAGGTGCTCATTGCCCTGCCAGGCTTGCTCTATCGCAGCAAGTCGAGAGAACGGTGGGTACCTGTGGTGTGGAAGATCATTGGCGTGCTGCTGGTCGTATGGCTGGCATTCCTTGTGGTGGGTGCCATCTTCAAGCTCTTGGTCCCGATATTGGTGGCCGGTGTGCTGATTCTCGGCGGCGTGATGCTGTACCGAGCGGTGACGGATGCCGATAAGACTCCGTTGCCATGAGGCTCAGAGTTTCGGGCGCAGGGCGGGGATCACGGTCCCGAGGATGCCGCGGGCGAGGCCCTTGGTGAGGTTCCAGACGTCGGCGTAGTCACGCCAGAGCGTGACCTTGCCATCGTCGGAAAGCTCGGTGACACCGCACACCCAGAACGCGATATGCAGCGGGCCTACGATGACGACATCGGTGCGCTCGGTCATCACGGTGTTGCCTTTGGCGGTGATCCGGTGGATCTTGACGTCAAAACCGGCGCCCGGCAGATTCAGCAAGGACAAGGCCCGCAGCACCGTGGTGCGCCCGCTGACCGTGGGCAGACCCACATTTTCCCAGCGCACGGCGTCGTCGAGCAGTGCATCGAGGGCCGCGAGGTCGCTGCGGCGCATGGCGTCCCAGAATCCCTCGACGATGTCGATGGAGGCGGTGGTGGCGAGCGTGTCCGTCATGGGGCAACGGTAGACACGCATCGCGGATCAGAGAAGGGGTGCGGCCAGATATCGGGGTGCAGCCCAAGTCAGGTTGGACCGATTCGTAGGCCGCCTAGCGGTCAGAAACTTGGCCGCAGGGCGGGGAATGGGATGCCTACCAACCCCCGCAGCGTGGCCTTGAACATGTCGAACATGTCGAAGTAGTCGCGCCACAGGGTGATGGTGCCCAGGTCGGAGACCTCGAAGACCCCGCAGACCCAGAACTGCAGGCGCAGCGGACCGAGCACGATGGCATCGTGACGTTCATTCATCACGGTGTTCCCATTGGTGGTGGTGCGATGGATCTGCACCTCGAAACCGAACCCCGGGCGCTTGAGCGGCTCGAACACCTTCAAAGCGGCTCTACGTCCATGGATCGTCGGCAGGCCCACGTTCTGGTAGACGAGATTCTCGTCCAGGACACTTTCTGCGAACTCGGTGTCACCGTTTTGAGCGGCTTCCAGGAAGCGGGTGACGGTCTGTGCCGGGGTGAGAGCGGCCAGTTCCAGCGTGCTGTAGGTCATGCGTTTCAAGGTAGTCCGAATCGCTGTGGCAGGGTAGGGCGGTGCGTGTCGCCGTGGTCGCTGGTCCCGATCCCGGGCACGCCTTTCCCGCGATCGCGCTATGCCTCAAATTCGCCGCTGCCGGCCACGATCCGGTACTGCTGACGGGAACACGCTGGCTCGACCAGGCCCGTTCGGCCGGTGTGGAATCGGCCGAGCTACTCGGATTGCAGCCGCGTGCCGGGGATGACGACTTGGACTCTGGCACCAAGATCCATCAGCGCGCCGCATACATGGCGGCGGCCAATGTCGATCAGCTGCGTGAGCTTTCACCGGACCTGATCGTCTCCGATGTCATCACCGCCTGCGGCGGCATGGCCGCCGAACTGCTCGGCGTGCCGTGGGTGGAGCTCAATCCGCATCCGCTATATCTTCCGTCAAAAGCTTTGCCGCCATTGGGAAGTGGTCTGGCTCCCGGGGTGGGGTTGCGTGGCCGGCTGCGCGATGTACTGATGCGCAAGCTGACCCAGAAATCGATCAACGAGGGGCTGAGTCAGCGTTCCCAAGCGCGGGTCGGCATTGGATTGTCCGCCAAAGATCCCGGGCCTGTCCGACGGTTGATCGCGACACTGCCGGCGCTGGAGGTACCCCGTCCAGACTGGCCGGATGAGGCCGTGCTGGTGGGGCCGCTGCACTGGGAGCCCACAGACGTTGTGCTGCAGCCGCCCTCGGGTTCGGGCCCGGTTGTTGTGATCGCACCGTCGACGGCTTTCACCGGGGCCGAGGGGATGACCGAACTGGCGCTACAAGCGTTGGAGTCGGCGGGCGCGCGCGTGGTTGTCTCCGCGCTGGATCCGGCCGCATCGGGGTTGCCGCCGTGGGCGGTTGCCGGGTTGGCGCGTCAGGACTTGTTGCTGGCCGGGGCGGATCTCGCCATTTGTGGTGGGGGGCACGGGTTTTTAAGTAAGGCGCTGCTGGCAGGGGTGCCGGTGGTGGTGGTTCCCGGTGGCGGCGATCAGTGGGAGCTGGCGAATCGTGCTGTGCGGCAAGGTAGTGCCGAGTTGGTCCGTCCACTCAGCCGGGATTCACTGACCGGAGCCGTTGGTCGTATTTTGGGGGAGCGGCGCTATGTCGAGGCCGCTCGCCGGGCTGCTGCCGGCGCCGTCGACGTGGAGGATCCGGTACGGGTGTGCCAGGACGCGCTGGCGGCCCTAAAGTGACCGTGTGCGTCTGACGGAATTTCATGAGCGTGTCACCGATCGGTTCGGTGGAGCCTACGGCTCGTCGGTATTGGCCGACCATGTACTGACTGCTCTTGGTGGACGCACCGCGGCGCAGGCCGTCGAAGAGGGGGCAGAACCCCGTGACGTGTGGCGCGCGCTATGCGTCGATTTCGATGTCCCGCGCGATCAGTGGTGATGGCGTGGTGACACGCCGCACCGGCGCGCCTGCTTGATTCGAACAGATGTTCGCCTTAGTCTTACCGCAGTCGAACGAACGGTCCGCGCAGGTAGATCGCTTGTCGGTGGGGTCGGTTAGCGTCCACCTCAACCGATCGGCAACCCGAATCGGACCGATCTTCGAACACCAAGACGAAATGGAGAACACCATGGCGCAGGCACCGGATCGCGAGAAGGCTCTCGAGCTCGCGCTCGCACAAATCGACAAGAACTTCGGCAAGGGCTCGGTCATGCGGCTGGGCGACGAGGTACGTCAGCCCATCTCCGTGATCCCGACCGGATCCATCGCGCTGGATGTGGCGCTCGGTATTGGCGGCTTGCCCCGTGGTCGTGTGGTCGAGATCTATGGACCGGAATCCTCGGGTAAGACCACGGTGGCGCTGCATGCGGTGGCCAACGCGCAAGCCGCCGGCGGTATCGCCGCGTTCATCGACGCCGAGCATGCGCTCGACCCGGAATACGCCAAGAAGCTCGGTGTCGACACCGACTCGCTGCTGGTATCCCAGCCGGATACCGGTGAACAGGCTCTGGAAATCGCCGACATGCTGGTGCGTTCCGGTGCCATCTCCCTCATCGTCATTGACTCCGTGGCTGCTCTGGTGCCTCGCGCCGAAATTGAGGGCGAGATGGGCGACAGCCATGTCGGTCTGCAGGCTCGCCTGATGAGTCAGGCCCTGCGCAAGATGACCGGTGCGCTCAGCAACTCGGGTACCACCGCGATCTTCATCAACCAGCTCCGCGAGAAGATCGGCGTGATGTTCGGTTCGCCCGAAACCACCACGGGTGGTAAGGCTTTGAAGTTCTACTCATCGATTCGCCTTGATGTGCGTCGTATCGAGACTCTCAAAGACGGTACCGATGCGGTGGGTAACCGCACTCGTGTCAAGGTGGTCAAGAACAAGGTGTCGCCGCCGTTCAAGCAGGCTGAGTTCGACATCCTCTACGGCAAGGGCATCTCCAAGGAGGGGTCGCTTATCGATATGGGCGTGGAGCATGGTTTCGTCCGCAAGTCCGGTTCCTGGTTCACCTATGAGGGTGAGCAATTGGGCCAGGGCAAGGAGAACGCCCGCAACTTCCTGTTGGAGAACGCCGATGTCGCCAACGAGATCGAGAAGAAGATCAAGGAGAAGCTCGGTATCGGAGCGGTGCTGACCGATGACGAAGTTGTCCCGGCCCCAGTCGATTTCTGATTCCCCTTCCAGGGAATCCTTAGACGAACTGCGATCCCGGGTCGCGTCGGTACCCGAAGCCCCGACGCGTGAACCGGTTGATTCGCGGGACGAGCAGGCGTGGTCATATTGCCTTCGCCTGTTGACAAGTCGAGCGCGTACCCGCGCCGAGCTGACCGAAAGGCTGGCTCGGCGCGGGTACCCCGATGAGGTTTCCGATCGAATCATGGAACGGTTGGCCGTCGCCGGACTGATCGACGATGCCGATTTCGCCGCTCAATGGGTGCAGTCCCGGCATACCTACGCCGGAAAAGGTAAGCGTGCCTTGGCCGCAGAACTTCGGACCAAGGGAGTGTCGGCAGAGAATGCGGCCGCAGCGCTCGCCCAGATCGACAGTGATGCCGAGCGGTCGCGCGCGGCAGAGCTTGTCGCCAAGAAGCTCCGGTCAGAAAATCTCGATGACGGTGGGATCAAGGCCGCACGGCGCTTGGTGGCCATGCTTGCGCGTCGCGGATACGGCCAGTCCATGGCCTATGACGTGGTGAAGAACGCCCTTGCTTCCGAACAGGACCGACGCAACGTCGGCTGACTGAAGCGGCCTACAGGCCGAATGGGCGGGCCGGGGGATTGGGCGGCGGGTCGCCCTCGTCCGGCGCGTTGGACCTCATGCTCATCGACGCTTCGGCCGTCGGCGACTGCACACCCGGCAGGCACGGTACTTGGCGAGAGATTGTCTTGAATGGCCCGATCTCGGTGTCCTCGTTGAGCATGGGAAGCGGACCGCAGTTCCCCTTGAAGTGTGCGTCCATGGTGAACGGAGTCGGGTTCACGCAGGTGAGATTCATTCCGACCGGCGTCGCGACCTGCAGGCAATCGAAGTTCAACGGAGCTCCGTAGGCCACCGGCGCACCCGTGAGTGCTGCGCCCGCGCACGCCGCTCCGAAAACGGCAGACACGCCAACGGTCAATACGATGTTTCGCATGGGAGCTATGGTAACGAAGTGATACCTGTTACGTAATACTTCGATTGTGATAGTTGAGTAAGAATCAGTCCTGTGATGCAGCTGTGAAGGTTGATCACGTGTTCTTCGCGTAGTGTCGCGCGGCTTTTGCCCTGTTTCCGCAGGTCGACATGGAATGCCACCGGCGAGCCCCGTTCTTTGATGTGTCGTAGAAGAACAACACGCACTGCGGGTGCGCGCACTGTTTGATCCGATCGGGAGATTCGGTCAGTAGGGCGAGTAGGTTGTCGGCGGCGAGCCAGCCGGGAAGCCAATGTGAGTCGGGAACCTCGGCGATGTCGACCGGTCCGTCAGCAGTCAGTGAGCGGCGGATCGCGCCGTGGGACAGCACGGCGTTGATCTCGTCGATATCGGAATCCTTTACCGCGCGGTAGATGGCATCACGCGCGAGGAGTAGCGCCTCTCGGGTCTTCTCATCGGTCGCACATCGATCCTGAAGACTGTTGGTGTGCAACCAGATTCGTAGGCCCGCGGGAGTGGTGAGCAGATCCTGCGGTCCATCGCCACTCATCCACCGGGTGTTCAACAGATCCAGTGCGAGCGGTTCGCCGAGATGGGGGCGTGGATCGGACATGGCCTGAGGCTATCGCCTCCTTTCCGGGGTAGCGTGTCATATGAATTCTAACCGATAAAACTTAGATAGATGGTTGACGGGTGTGTTCGGTATGTCTATGGTCTAACCAGTAAGAAGAATTTATCGGTTAGGAAGGATTGTTCATGGGCACTGCCATCACACCCCGCATCATCACCGGGCATATCGGACTTAACGTCAGCGATCTGGAGCGGTCGGTGGCGTTTTACCGGCGAGCGTTCGGATTCGACCAGCTTGTGGCGAGCGCCGACGGCGCACAGCGATTCGCGTTCCTGGGATTCGATGGGACCCCCGTGCTCACCCTCTGGGAGCAGAGCAGTGGGGAATTCTCGGCGGCCACACCGGGCTTGCACCATTTGTCCTTCCAAGTGGATTCCGTGCAGGAGGTGCAGGACGTGGAGTCGGTTCTCAAGGAACTGTCAACGGTTTTCGCGCACGACGGCGTCGTGGCACACCGGGAAGGGGCATCATCGGGCGGGATCTTCTTCACCGATCCCGACGGAATCCGTCTCGAGGTGTTCGCGGCAACGGGCGTCGAGCAGCACGAGGCGCCGGCGGGCGAGGCGCCCACGTGCGGGTTCTTCTGAGATGACCTACCACCCCGGAGAGCTCGCGGTTCAGTATCAAATGGGGCAGTCCGACAGTGCCATTCGAGTCGGACGGATCATCTCGGCGCAGATACCGGAGGTCGCAGCGGCCTTTCTTGCCGCCCAACCGCTGGTGTTCGTGTCGGCCCGGGACGACCGTGGCCGGATGTGGGCGAGCCAGATCGTCGGGCCGCCGGGGTTTGCGCATGCCACCGACGCCCGCACCATCGTGATTGATGGTGTGCCGGTGCCGGACGATCCACTGGCCGAGCCACTGCAATCGCAACGCAAGATCGGCATGATCGCGTTGCAACCACAACGGCGGCGCCGGATGCGGGTCAACGGCACTGCGGTGCCGTCCGGACACGGTCTGAGTGTCTCCACCGATCAGGTGTATTCCAACTGCCCCAAGTACATTGCACGGCGCGACGTCTCCGGGATTGGGCCCGGACTGCCCGGGACGCCGCGCCACGCGACCGCTCTGAACGACGAACAGCAGCAGACGGTCGCGACAACGGACACCTTCATCATTGGCACCGCCGATGGCGAAGGCAATGCCGACGCATCGCATCGCGGCGGGAATTCCGGTTTCCTACGGGTGCTTTCACCGAACGAACTACGGTGGCCCGACTACCTGGGCAACTCGATGTTCATGACACTGGGGAACCTGCATGTCGATCCCCGGTGCGGTCTGCTGATCCCGAATTGGCACACCGGATCGACTCTGCAACTCTCGGGGACCGCGCGCCTTAACTGGGATCAGGCTACCTTCGCCCCGGGTGCGCAATGTTCCGTCGACTTCACCATCGACGAGGTCGTCGAGACTGTTAATGCCAGCCCTCTACGGTGGGGTGACGCTGAACCTTCGCCCGCCAATCCGCCTCTCTGACAAGAAAAGACACATCATGCGCCCACCGCTGCCGCCGTTCGACATCGATTCTGCCCGCGCGAAGGTGCGGGCCGCCGAGAATGCCTGGAACACGCGCGATCCCGAGACGGTCGCCGCTGCCTATACCGAAGATTCGGTATGGCGAAACCGCGACGAGTTCATCAGCGGACGCGCTGAAATCGTCGCCTTCTTGACCCGCAAGTGGGCCAAGGAGAACGGGTACGCGCTGCGCAAGGAGCTGTGGGGGTTCCGGGAGAACCGGATGGCGGTGCGCTTCCAATACGAGTGGCACGACGAGGCCGGGCAGTGGTGGCGCAGCTACGGCAACGAACTGTGGGAGTTCACCGCGGAAGGGCTGATGTCACGGCGCGAAGCCAGCATCAACGACACACAGATCGCCGAAGAGGAACGCAGCATCTTCGGTCCCCGCCCGGCCGGCGACGAGTCGCCACTGCCCATCCGGTGACTACTCGCCGTAGTCCTGGCGTAAGTCCTTGTGGGCGGGATCCACGCCACGCGTCTCGAGGAGATCTTTGGTGACCAGCCCTGGTTCTGGCTGTGCGTGCGGAACCTCCAAGAGGCTCTTCTTCTTGCGCCCTTCCCGCAGCTGACGTTCGATGTTGGTGGCCAGCGAGGACAGCGCGAAGTTGATGAGGATCATGATGACCGCGACCACGACGAGCGCGGGCAGATAGTTTCCGTAATACGACGCCGAGCGGATGCCCGAACGCACCACCTCGATGTAGCCGAATGCATAGCCCAGCGCAGAGTCCTTCAGCGCGATGACCATCTGAGAGATGAGCGCGGGCAGCATCGCGGCAATCGATTGGGGGAGCAGGATCAGCCGCATCATCTGCGACTTGCGCATGCCCAACGCCACCGCGGCCTCGGACTGCCCCTTGGGTAGCGACTGAATGCCCGAACGCAGGATCTCGGCGATGACTGAGCCGTTGTACAGCGACAGTCCCGTCACCACGGCGGCGAATGCCAGATACTCGGACGGGAAAATGGCCTGCTGCCCGTACAGGTAGTACGAGAACACCATCAAGATCAGCACGGGGATCGCGCGGAAGAATTCGACGAGAGTACTCGAAATCCAGCGCACCGCGCGGTGTTCGGAAAGCCGGCCGATGCCGAGTACCGCACCGAGAATCAGCGCGAAGACGATCGACAACGCCGCCGCGGTGATGGTGCCGAACAGCCCCGGCAGGATGTACGTCGTCCATGTGTCCAGACGCAGGAAGGGCGACCACTTTTCGGCAGTGAGCTGTTCGTTGGCGACGAGGGTCCAGATCACCCAGGCCGCAGCCGCGCCGACGAGGACCGTGAACGCGACGGCGATAATCCGATTGACCGCGCGGGCCTTTGGGCCAGGCGCGTCATACATAACGGTGGCGCTGCCGGTCATCGCTTCACCGCCAACCGCTTTGCGAAGTATCCGAAGGTCAACCCGATCGTCAGCGTGATCACCATGTAGCCCGCCGCGATGATGAGAAAGATCCAGACAATCTGGTCGGCGAACAACTCGATCTCCGATCGCATCAGCAGGGCAGCCTCGGCGACCCCGATCGCCGAGGCGATCGAAGTGTTCTTCACCAGCGCGATCAGCACGCTGCCCATGGGGGCCAGGACCGCCCGCATGGCCTGCGGTAGCACGATGAGCGTCAAGACCCTCCAGAACGGCATTCCGAGGGACCGGGCTGCCTCGGCCTGCCCTAAGGGGACCGTGTTGAACCCGGAGCGCAATGTCTCGCACACGAAAGTTGCTGTGTACAAGGAGAACCCGAGAACTGATAGCCAGAAGTTGTTGTTTCTGATGAAGTTGGAGTTCTCGGGTGCCAGTGCGATTCCGAGATTCTGGTAGAGCCCCACCGAACAGAACAAGATGATCAGGGTCAGCGGGGTGTTCCGGATCAGGTTGACGTACCAGGTTCCGAAGATCCGCATGATCGGCACGGGCGAGACCCGACATTCTGCCAGGAGCGTGCCCCACACCAGAGCGCCCACGGCCGAGAAGAATGTGAGCTTGAGGGTGGTCCAGAACGCCGGCCACAGCTGCGGCCCCATGTTCGCCCACAGCGCGTTCATGCGGCCTCACACGCCTTGTCGGCGACGGGCTTGACGCCGGTGATCTTCTCTATCGCGGCCAGTGATGGGTCGGGCAGCAGACCGTACGTGCCGCCCTTGGCACGCTTCTCCCAATCATCGATCGTGCTGTTACCGAGTGCGTCCCGAAGATCGGCATCCCAGGCGCCGCTGGCGATCATCTTGTCGAGTGCCCGGTCGATGGCCTCGATGGCGGCGGTGTCACCCTTCGCGAGACCGATCCCGTAGACCTCCCGGGAGAACGGGTCGCCGTTCTTCTTCTGCTTCTTGGGTTTTCCGATGCACAGCGGCTTGCTCAGCTCGTAGTTCATCTGAATCAGTTTGAACTCGCCCTCGTAGCGCTTGGCGTATCCAGCCAGGATCGTCTCGTCGGTGGTGAGCGCGTCGACTTTGCCCCGCCGCAGCGCCTCCACGCAGGAGGAATATGAGTCGAACTCTTGCAGCTGGGTGCCGGCCAGCAGATTCTTCACGTTCTGCGCGGGCGTCGAGCCCGATACCGAACACAGCTTCTTGCCCCGGTTCAGGTCATCCAATGTGGTCAGCGAGTCATCCGCCTTGCGAACCAGAAGCCCTTGGTAGGTAATGAGATACGGGCCGGCGAAGGACACCTTCTGAGCTCGGCTGTAGTTGACCGAGTAGCTGCCGGCGATCATGTCCACGGTGCCGTTGTCGATGAGTTGTTCGCGCTGTGCCGACGGTGTCTCGTACCAGCGGATGGTCGGGTGTGCGACACCGAGTTCGTCGGCGATGGCGTTGACGACGTACTCGGAGATCTTGACGTCGAATCCGCTCATCTTCTTGTCGGGGTGCTGCAGGCCCACCCCGGGCTGATCGAATTTGGTGCCGAGGATGACGGTGCCGCTGCGGATCGATTCGAGTAGTTGACGTGGCTCGGTACTGCCGCAGGAACTGATCAGGGTGGCAACCAAGGCCACAGCCGCCACCAGCGTGGTGTGCCGTCGCATCAGTGCTTGAGCTTTTTCGCGCAAGCGGTTCATCAATGCCCGAGGATCTTTCCGAGGAAGTCCTTGGCGCGTTCGGACTTCGGGTTGGTGAAAAAGCTCTCCGGGTCCGTGTCCTCGATGATGGCGCCGTCGGCCATGAAGATGATTCGGTCCGCGGCCTTGCGGGCGAATCCCATCTCATGGGTGACCACCAGCATGGTCATGCCCTCTTTGGCCAGCGACACCATGACGTCGAGAACCTCATTGACCATTTCGGGGTCCAGCGCGGAGGTGGGCTCATCGAAGAGCATGACCTTGGGGCCCATGGCCAACGATCGCGCGATCGCGACGCGCTGTTGCTGCCCGCCGGATAGTTGCGCCGGGTATTTGTCCTTCTGACTGGCGATCCCGACGCGTTCAAGTAGTTCGATCGCGTGCTTGCGCGCGGACTCCTTGTCCTTCTTGCGAACCTTCATCGGCGCGAGCGTCACATTGTCGAGAATTGTCTTGTGTGAGAAAAGGTTGAAGGACTGGAAAACCATCCCCACTTCGGCGCGCAGGTTGGCCAGCGCGCGCCCCTCCTCGGGGAGTGCTTTGCCGTCGATCCGGATGGTGCCGGTGTCGATGGGTTCGAGACGGTTGATGGTGCGACACAGTGTCGATTTGCCCGAGCCGGAGGGCCCGAGGACGACAACTACCTGGCCACGGGGGATTTCGAGGGTGATGTCCCGGAGAACGTGCAGGTCGCCGAAATGCTTGTCGACATGCTCAAGGGAGATCATCGGGCTGCTTGTTGCGGGGGCGTTTTCCCCGCTCGTTGAGGTGTCGGTGCTCACCGGCATGGTCAGACAATACGGGTTCCCCACACATTCGCAGCGTGGAACGCATGGGTCCGCGAATTGGGCGTCCCGCGTTCCGGCAGCTCGTGTGGCAGGCCTCAGCAAACATCTGTAATACTGGGGCCATGTGGACGCGACAGCGGCCTTCCGTTGAAGGCCCGCGAATCAAGGCGTTCGCACGAGTTATCACATCTGTTCTGTTCATCGCATCTTTTCCCGTTGCGGTAATACATGGGGCAACGTCGTGGGGCTGGATTGCGGCAGGTTGCGGGCTGGTTATCGGGATGTTCTTGCTGCCCAGCTCGCTAATGCGTTTGGTTACCCTATCGGGGCAGGTAAGTGCCGATACGGGACCGCGTCGACTGGATAGCGACAAGCCCGAGCGGCGGCGGCCGAGGCGAGACGTCTCGTTCGCGATCGTCATCGGGCTGACCGGCGGCATGGCCGCCATGACCATCGGCCGGGCATTCGAGGAGCCCGGGCTCCCCGAATCCTGGATATGGGCCGGCGGGTGGATCTGGTTGGGCGTGCACGCCGTCTACCGCATCGACGACTGGTGGCAGGGCTGGCATGTGCCGGAGCGTGAGGCGCGATGAAAGAACGGTGCAGGAAAGGTCGCCCGTCGGCGACGGAAACCAGCTGAGCGCGGGCACGTACCATAAGTCCGTGACCAGTACCGTGACTTCCGATCAATCGGCGGTCCGGACGTACCAGGTCCGCACCTACGGCTGCCAGATGAATGTGCACGACTCCGAGCGGGTGTCGGGCCTCCTGGATGCGGCCGGATACGTCAAGGCCCCCGACGGCAGCGACGCCGACATCGTCATCTTCAACACCTGCGCGGTGCGTGAGAACGCCGATAACAAGCTGTACGGAAACATCAGCCACCTCGCGCCGCGCAAGGCCGCCAATCCGAACATGCAGATCGCCGTTGGTGGCTGTCTGGCCCAAAAGGACCGCGAGGGCATGCTAAAGAAGGCGCCGTGGGTCGACGTCGTCTTCGGTACACACAACATCGGATCGCTGCCCACGCTGCTGGAGCGTGCGCGTCACAACAACGAGGCCCAGGTCGAGATCGTCGAGGCCCTCGAACACTTTCCGTCGGCACTGCCGGCGACCCGCGAATCGGCCTACGCGGCCTGGGTGTCGATCTCGGTGGGCTGCAACAACACCTGCACTTTTTGTATCGTTCCCTCCTTGCGGGGCAAGGAGATCGATCGTCGTCCCGGTGACATCCTCGCCGAGGTACAGGCGCTGGTGGACCAGGGCGTGCTGGAGGTGACGCTGCTCGGTCAGAACGTCAACGCCTACGGCATCAACTTCGCCGATCCTGACATTGCCCGCGATCGTGGCGCTTTTTCCGATCTGCTGCGCGCCTGCGGCCGCATCGAGGGACTGGAACGGGTGCGATTCACCTCCCCGCACCCGGCTGAATTCACCGATGACGTCATCGAAGCCATGGCGCAGACCCCGAATGTGTGCCCCCAGCTGCATATGCCGCTGCAATCCGGTTCTGATCGCATCCTCAAGGCGATGCGCCGGTCGTACCGGTCCGAGCGCTTCCTGTCGATCATCGACAAGGTACGTGCGGTCATGCCGGACGCCGCCATCACCACCGACATCATCGTCGGATTCCCCGGCGAAACCGAAGAGGACTTCGAGCAGACACTTGAGGTTGTGCGTCGCGCACGCTTTTCCAGCGCGTTCACCTTCCAGTACTCGATCCGGCCGGGCACTCCGGCAGCCGAGCTTCCTGACCAGCTGCCGAAAGCCGTTGTGCAGGAACGCTATGACCGGCTCATCGTGCTGCAGGAGTCCGTCACGCTGGAAGAGAATCAGAAGCAGATCGGTCGACAGATCGAGGTAATGATCGCCACCGGGGAGGGCCGCAAGGACGGCGAGACCGCACGCATGAGCGGGCGTGCCCGTGACGGCCGCTTGGTGCATTTCCGGCCGCAAGGACAGCTGGACGGGGAGTTGCGTCCCGGCGATGTCATCACCGTCGACGTCACCGGTGCGGCACCGCATCACCTCATTGCCGACGGGGGAGTGCGCAGTCACCGGCGCACCCGGGCCGGTGATGCACACGAAACCGGCAAGAAGCCGTCTACGTCGGGAATTGGCTTGGGCATGCCGGCAATCGGAGCCCCGAAGGCGGCAGAGCAGATTGAGGTTGCAGGGTGCGGGCTATGAGTGACGCGGAATCCGGAAAAGAAGACGCCGAGTTCGAGGAGTTCCGCAGGGACATCGACGCGGCCGAGAAGAAGGTCGCCGGGGAGATCGATCCGGGTGCCCGCGCCCTCGTGGTGGCGGTCCTGGTCTTCGCGCTGCTTCTCACGTTCGTACTGCCGCACACCGGACATGCCAGGGGATTCGACGTTCTGCTCAACGGAGCAATAGCGGATCAGGAATCTGTGCGGGTGCCGTCCCGGATCTTCGTGTGGCTCGCGATGGTCTTCGGTGTCGGGTTTTCCATGCTGGCCCTACTGACCCGCCGATGGGTGCTGTCCTGGATCGCACTGGCAGGTTCATTCGTCGCCAGTGTGATTGGCATGCTCGCGATCTGGACCCGTCAGACCGCCGGAGCCGGACATCCCGGCCCGGGGATCGGTTTGGTGGTCGCCTGGATCGCCGTCATTCTGTTGACCTTCCACTGGGCGCGCGTGGTGTGGTCACGTACCTCGGTGCAACTGGCTGCCGAGCAGCAGCGGCGTGAGGCCGCCAAGCGCGATCAGCGCACCTTCCTCGACGACGCCTTCGGGGAAGACGAGAAGTAGCGCCCTCGCTATGGAAAGCGCTTAGCGCGACCGGCTCTTGACCGCGGCCACCGCCGCATCGGCCCATTCCTGCCACTGCTTGGCGCTGGCACGAGCCTTCTCGGCATCCTTGGCCTTGCCCGCGGCCTCCGCCTTGGCGGCTTGCTCTTCGAACTGGCGCGCGCGAACGCGGAACTGCTCGGCACGTGCCTCCGCTTCGGGGTCGCCCCAGCCGGATTCGCCGGCGTCGCGCACCTTCTTCTCTACCGCGCGCAGCCGCCGTTCCAGATCGGTCTGCTGCTCACGCGGCACCTTCCCGATGGCATCCCACTTGTCGCCGATTGCCCGCAGCGCCGAGCGGGCGCCATCCACATCGGTCTCCGGATCGATCTTCTCGGCCTCGATCAGCAATGCGCGCTTGGCGTCCGCGTTGGCCACGAATTCGGCATCGCGGGAAGCGGATTCGGCGTTGCGGGCGGCGAAGAACTTATCCTGAGCGGCCTTGAAGCGGTGCCACAGGTTGTCGTCGGTCTCCCGGGGAGCCCGACCAGCGGCCTTCCAGTCATTCAGCAGATTCCGGAATGCCCCCGCGGTTGCACCCCAGTCGGTGGAATCCGAGAGTGCCTCGGCCTGCTTGCACAGGTCTTCCTTCTTCTCCCGTGCGCCGGCGCGTTCGCGATCCATTTCGGCGAAATGCGCGCCCCGCCTGCGGTTGAACGTCTCGCGTGCCGTCGAGTACCGCTTCCACAGGGCATCGTCGGTCTTGCGGTCTACGCCGTGGATCGACTTCCACTCGTCCAGAATGACCCGGATCCGGTCACCGGCGGCCTTCCACTGCGTGGAATTGCTCGCGAGCTCCTCGGCCTCGGCAGCGAGTTCCTCCTTGCGGGAGATGCTCGCTGAACGAGCCTCATCGCGCTGCACGCGCGCCGCGGCGGCCTGGGCGTCCGCGGACTCCAGCAGCGCCGTCAGCCGTGCCGAAAGCGAGTCCACATCACCGAGGACGGCCGCGGTGGGCAGCGTCTCTGCGAGGTGCTCAGCGGCAGTCTTGATCTTGCGTGCGTCACCCGAACCCGAGCCGAGCCGCAGTTCCAGTAGCTGGATCTCCGTCTCGAGGTCTTCGAACCGGCGGCCGAAATGCGTGTACGCCGCGTCGGCGTCTCCGGCCTGCCACGACCCGATCTGACGTTCACCGGCGGACGTGATCAGCCAGACGCTGCCGTCGTCATCCACGCGGCCGAACTTGTGCGGATCAACATGATGGGCCGCAGGAGCAGGCGCCGACGCCGCGGGACGTCGCGGCATCGGATGAGGTTTCGGCCCCGGCCGGGGGACGGGGGCAGCTCCGGGCTGGGGGGCGGGAGCAACGTTCTCTTGTTGTGGTGACTGATCCGGCATCGAAACCTCTTCCTGCAATTGTTGCCGCGCAACACGGCGCCCTAAGCTCACTACACCGTTCATTCAAACAGGTGTCATCGCCGCACGGGCGAACATATGCCAGATGATTCCGCGAGGAGGCTGCGATGTCCGAGGCGGATATCGCGTCGGCACTCGCCGTCGGAGCTGCCGCGTGCGTCGCATTTGGCGACGTCATCCACCAGCGCGCGGCGTATGCCGTCCCCGCGCAGGACGTCGGCGCACTGGGACCCATCACCACGTTGTTGCGTCACTGGCCGTGGTGGCTGGGGACGTTGATCAGCCTGGTGGGTTTCGGGTTGCAGGCCGCTGCGCTGGGGCTGGGCTCAGTGGTCCTGGTGCAGACACTCATGGTCTCCTCACTACTGTTCGCGCTGGTCATCGAGTCGCGATGGGCCAAGCGCAAGGTCACCAGGTACCAGTGGGGATCGGCAATTCTGCTCGCCGGGGCCATCGCGGTAGTGGTGTCGGTGGGCAACCCGGTGGCGGGTCAACCGCACGCCACACCGCAGTCGTGGATGCTGGTTGCCGCGGTGATCGGACCCATCACGCTGCTCTGCGTGGAGGGTGCCCGCCGCCGGCCCGGACCGCGCCGGGCGATGCTCCTGGCAGTTGCCTCGGGGATGATGTGGGGACTCATGGCAGTTCTCACCAAGGGAGTCGTCGACTCGCTCGATCACGGCATCGTCAGCCTGCTCACCAATCCGGAAAGTTACGCGCTGGCGGTCGTGGGTATCACCGGGGTGGCGCTCCAGCAGTCCGCCTTCCACGCCGGGACTTTGGTGGCTTCGCTGCCTACCATGACGGTGGCCGAGCCCGTGATCGCCTCCCTGCTGGGAATCATGGTCCTGGGTGAATCGTTCCGCACCAACACCTTGGGTGCCGTCGCGCTCGTGGTCGCGGTGGCGATCATGGTTGCTGCGACGGTCGCACTGGCGCGCAGCGAGGCGGCCGCGCATACCGTGTCGGGCGACGCGTCCGGAATTGCTGTGCCCCCTACCCCGAAGGCCGCCTAGCATCGTGGATCTTTCGATAGCGATCTGCCCGTCGACCCCGCTGCTGGTGCCCGAGCTGGGCGGTGATGCTGCCCGCGAAATCGCCGACCTGCGTGCGGCTGCGATCTCGGCGGTGCAAAGCCTGCCAACTCGATGGATCGTGATTGGGGCGGGGAACGGCCGCTATGGCAGCGACGTGTCGGGCACATTCGCCGGATATGGCGTTGACGTGCGGGTTTCGCTCTCGCCGAGTCCCGGTGCCGCCGCCGAACTGCCGCTGCCGGTGCTCATCGCCGGGTGGCTACGCGCACGTGTGGCGGCCGCGCAGGTACAAGTGCGACTTGTCGGTGTCTCCGGCGTGGACGCGGTCGCCTGCGGGCGGAACTTGCGCGAGGAGATCGAGGCGCTGCCGACGCCGCCGGGCGTACTCGTCATCGCCGACGGTGCCAACACCCTCACCGACAAGGCGCCCGGGGGCTATCGGCCCGAGGCCGGGGCTGCGCAGCAGGGACTTGTCGACGCGCTTGCGCAGGGGGATGTGGCCGCACTGTGCGGTCTATCGGAGGTCATCACGGGCGGCGCCGCCTACCAGGCACTTGCCGGATTGGTGGGTTCGGACACCGTCCGGGCGCGGTGTCTTTTCCAGGGATCCCCGTATGGGGTCGGGTACTTCGCGGGCACTTGGCAGGTCTCGTGATGCGACCCATCGCCATCATCGGCCCTACCGCTACCGGCAAGTCGGCCCTGGCGCTGGAGCTCGCCGAGCGGCTGGGCGGCGAGATCGTCAACGCCGACGCGATGCAGCTGTACCGCGGTATGGATATCGGTACGGCCAAGGTGCCGGAGGCAGAACGCCGGGGCATTCCACACCACATGCTCGATGTGCTCGATGTGACCGAGACGGCCACCGTCGCGACATATCAACAGGAGGCTGTTGCGGTCATCGATGACATCCAGGCGCGAAGACATGTGCCCGTGATCGTCGGTGGGTCGATGATGTATATCCAATCCTTGCTTGATGATTGGACTTTTCCCGCGACGGATGCGCAGGTGCGTGCGCGCTGGGAGCAGCGGCTGGCGGAGATCGGAGTCGCCGCGTTGCATGCCGAACTCGCCACGCGCGACCCGGCGGCGGCAGCGGTCATTCTGCCTACCGACGGGCGTCGCACGGTGCGAGCGCTGGAGGTGATCGAACTCACCGGGCAGCCGTTCGCCGCGTCGGCGCCGACTATCGGCTCTCCGCGGTGGGACACGTTGATCGTGGGATTGGACTGGGAGACCGAGAAACTCGACGAACGGATCGCGCGGCGCACGGATCTGATGTTCGAGCAAGGATTTGTCACGGAGGTCGAGCAGCTGCTCGGTGTCGGGTTGCGTGACGGTGTCACCGCATCGAGGGCCATCGGATACGCCCAGGTGATCGCGGCGGTGGATGCCGGGGGAGGCGCCGGTGACCTGGCACAGGCGCGCGAACTGACATTCATCGGCACCCGGCGCTATGTGCGCCGTCAGCGATCGTGGTTTGGTCGCGATCACCGCATCATGTGGCTGGCGGGCAGCGACGGTGACGCGGCCGGACTCTGCGGCGAAATCGAGTCGCGGTGGCGCCTATCCTCGAATACGTGAAGTTCACCAAGGGCCACGGCACCCAGAACGACTTCGTGGTGCTGCCGGACGTCCACATCAAACGGGATCTGTCGGTGCCCGCCGTCCAGGCGTTGTGCGATCGGCAACGCGGTCTTGGCGCCGATGGCGTGCTGCGCGTGACCACCGTGGGCGCTGCACTCGAGGGTGGGGTGCTGGCCGAGACGCCCGTCGGTGTGAGCAGCGAAGACTGGTTCATGGACTACCGCAATGCCGACGGTTCGATCGCCGAAATGTGCGGGAACGGTGTCCGGGTGTTCGCGCACTATCTGCGGTCGGTAGGGCTGGAACACCGCGACGAGTTCGTTGTCGCATCGCTGGCCGGACCCCGGCCGGTGATTATCAATTCCTGGAGCCAGCTCGCGGCAGACGTGACTGTCGACATGGGGCCGGTGAAGGAGTTCGGCGCGGGCGAGGCGAGTGTGGGTGGCCGGCGGTTCTCCGGTCTGGCCATCGATGTGGGTAATCCGCATCTGGCCTGCGTGGACGCCGATCTGACGCCCGAGGATCTGCGCGTGCTCGACGTGGGTGCTCCGGTGGAATTCGGCGAAGAGCTCTTTCCCGACGGGGTCAACATCGAGGTGCTGACGGCCCCCGTGAACGGCACCGACGGTCTCGTCGGCGCGGTGCAGATGCGAGTCCACGAACGTGGTGTTGGCGAGACGCGTTCCTGTGGAACAGGAACCGTGGCGGCCGCCTATGCGGCACTGCGGCACCTAGGACGGTCGGTCGGCGAGATCGTGGTCAACATCCCCGGTGGACAGGTTCGGGTGACGATCACCGGTGACTCAAGCTTCCTGCGCGGGCCTTCGATGCTGCTGGCCGACGGCGAAATCTCCGACGAATGGTGGGGCGGCATTGGCGCCTGCGGATAATTGGGATGCGATCGATGAGCCACAGGTGGGAGCATCGGTGCGCGATGAGCGACGCGCGCGAAGAGCAGACAGCAGAGACATGAATTCGACTTCCTTTCCGACACCCACCGATGGCGAACTCGCCCTGGAAGACCGCGCAGCACTCAAACGTGTGGCGGGGCTCTCCACCGAACTCACCGACGTCACCGAGGTCGAATACCGGCAGCTGCGCCTGGAACGGGTTGTGTTGGTAGGTGTGTGGACCGACGGGACTTCGCATGAGGCCGACGTCAGCATGGCTGAACTCGCGGCGCTCGCCGAGACCGCTGGGTCCGAGGTGCTCGAAGCGTTGATTCAACGTCGTCAAAAGCCTGATCCGGCAACGTACATCGGATCCGGCAAAGCGATCGAGCTGCGTGAGATCGTGTTGGCCACGGGTGCCGACACCGTGATCTGCGACGGTGAACTCAGCCCCGCGCAGCTGGTAGCGCTGGAGAAGGCGGTGAAGGTCAAGGTCATCGACCGCACCGCGCTGATTCTGGATATTTTCGCCCAACATGCCACTAGCCGTGAAGGCAAGGCACAGGTGGCCTTGGCGCAGATGGAGTACATGCTGCCGCGGCTGCGTGGCTGGGGTGAATCCATGTCCCGCCAGGCCGGTGGCCGTGCCGGCGGCGCTGGTGGCGGTGTGGGTACTCGTGGCCCTGGTGAGACGAAGATCGAGACCGACCGACGCCGGATCCGCGAACGCATGTCCAAGCTGCGCCGCGAGATCCGCGAAATGAAAACGGTTCGGGACACCAAGCGCAGCCGTCGACTCGAGAGTGATGCTCCGTCGATCGCCATCGTCGGCTACACCAATGCCGGTAAGTCGAGCCTGCTGAATGCGATTACCGGTGCCGGGGTGCTGGTTCAGGATGCGTTGTTCGCCACGCTCGAACCGACAACGCGACGCGGAACATTTGACGACGGACGCGAATTCGTCATCACGGACACCGTCGGTTTCGTGCGGCACTTGCCCACCCAGTTGGTGGAGGCCTTCCGATCCACCCTGGAAGAGGTGGCCGACGCGGACCTGCTCGTCCACGTGGTGGATGGCTCCGATCTGGCGCCGCTGGCCCAGATCGAGGCGGTGCGCGCGGTGATCAGCGACGTGGTCGCCGACAGTTTAGGTGACACGAGCTCGTCCTCTCCAGAATTGTTGGTGATCAACAAGATCGACGCGGCGGGTGATCTTGCCTTGGCGCAGCTGCGCCGCGCACTGCCCAAGGCGCTGTTCGTGTCGGCGCACACCGGCGACGGGGTCGCCAAGCTGCGAGCGGCCATCGCCGAGACGGTGCCCCGCGCAGATGTGCCCGTCGACGTGGTCATCCCGTACGACCGCGGTGATTTGGTGGCCCGAATTCACGCCGAGGGCCAGGTGCACTCCACCGAACATCTGGCAGACGGCACGCGCGTGGTGGGTCGGGTGCCGCGGTCGCTGGCCGCCCTCCTCGCCGGGCTCTAGTCGCGCGGAACGATCCGCGGCGGGATGTGCGCCCGCACCGGAGGCGGTGAGCCCTCGAAGCGCTCGATCTGCACCAGCACGTGCTGACCGGTGCAACCCTGTGCCAAGGACGAGGTTCCCGAGTCGTCGGTGAAGACATTGGGATTGCCGTGTGCGCAGAGCGAATCCGGATCGGACGGATCGATCGGGTCGTACCACGCGCCGGTGGACAGCTGCACCACCCGGCGCCGCAGGCCTTCGTCCAGGACCGCCCCGGCCAGGCAGGCGCCGCGGTCGTTGAACACGCGCACCACGTCGCCGTCGCCGATGCCACGCTCGGCGGCGTCGGCCGGATGTATGCGGATGGGTTCACGTCCCTGAACCTTCGAGGCCTGGCTGGTGCCGCCGAAATCGAGCTGGCTGTGCAGCCGGGTCCGCGGCTGATTGGCGATCAGATGCAGTGGAAAGTTTTGGGCGCGTTCGCCATTCAGCCATTCTGCGGGCTCATACCACTGCGGGTGGCCCCCGCAGTCGGCGTATCCGAAACTGTCGATGGTCTCCGAGAAAATCTCGATGCGCCCACTCGGAGTGTGCAGTGGGTGCACGTCTGGGTTGTCGCGGAAGTCCGAGAGCAGAGTCAGACCGGGATCGGTCGGCAACTGTAGGTAGCCCTGCTCCCAGAACTCGTCGAAGTCTGGCACCGCGAAGTCGCGGGCTCCGGCCCATTCGGTGTAGATGTGACGGAGCCACTGCGCGGCGGTGCGCCCCTCGGAGAACTGCTCGCCGAACCCCAGCCTTTCGGCGAGCGCCGAGAATGTTGTGTAGTCATCGCGCGAGTTGGCATACGGCGCCGCCGCAGCTTTCATCGCCACCAGCAGGGGGTCGTTTCGGCTTCCGGAGAAGTCGTCGCGTTCCAGGCTGGTGGTAGACGGCACCACGATATCGGCGTGCTTGGCCATCGCCGTCCAGACCGGATCGTGCACTACGACGGTGTCGACACGCGCCAGCGCGCGGCGTAGTCGCGGCAGGTTCTGATGGTGATGGAACGGATTTCCGCCCGCCCAGTAGACGCATTTGATGTCCGGCAGAGTGAGTGTCTGACCGTTGTAGGCCAGTGTCTCGCCGGGTCGCAGCAGCAGCTCACTGATGGCCGCCACGGGAATGAACGTCTCAACCGGGTTGGGCCCCTGGGGGAAGGTTGGTAGCGGGCAGCTGACCGGGGCCAGTCCGGCCTCGTTCATCGAGCCATAACCGTGGCCGAAACCACCTCCGGGAAGGCCGATCTGACCGAGCATCGCGGCCAGGGTCAGCCCCATCCACGGGGCCTGTTCGCCGTGGCGCACCCGCTGCAGTGACCAGCTGACCGTCACCAGGGTGCGTCCGGCCGCCATGCGCCGCGCCAGTGTGCGCAGCTCGTCAGTGTCCAGAGCGCAGATGCTCGCCGCCCATTCCGGGCTCTTGGGCACGCCGTCGTCGATGCCCAGGAGGTAGCGCTCGAACTGTTCGTAGCCAGTGCAATAGGTGCGCAAGAAGGTCAGATTCGCCAGACCTTCTACGGCCAGCACATGGGCCAGGGCCAGCATGATCGCGACGTCGGTCCCGGGGACAGGTGCGTGCCACTCGCATTCGCCGTCAATGTCATCGCGCAGCGGACTGAACGAGACGATGCGCCCACCGCGGGCGCGGAACCTGTTGAGGGCATCACGAGCCGGATGCGCGGTGGTGCCGCCGTGGTTGACTCCGGTGTTTTTCAGTGCGATGCCGCCGAACGAGACCAGTAGATCGGTGTTCTCGACGATGACATCCCATGACGTCGACCTCTTGAACAGTCCGTCGTGGGTGCCGACCACGTGCGGCATGATGACGCCGGTTGCGCCCAGGCTGTACGAGTGACGTGAAAAGGTGTACCCGCCGAGTAGTTTCAGGAACCGGTGCACCTGGCTCTGGGCGTGATGGAACCGTCCCGCGCTGGCCCAGCCGTACGAGCCGCCGTAAATGGCTTCATTGCCGTGAGTGTCGACGATCCGCCGCAGTTCATCGGCGAGCAGTTCGGTGAGCTCGTCCCAGGACACCTCGACGTACTCGTCGGAGCCACGCGCGGTGCTGGGACCGGCTCCGTCCCGTAGCCAGCCGCGGCGTACGGATGGCGCGGTCACTCGGGCCTGGTGGCGGATCGAACCGGGAATGTTCTGCAGCAGCGGAGAGGGGTCCAGGTCGGTGGAGATGGGTGTGACGCCAATGACTTCGCCGTCGCGGACCTCGGGAGTGAACGCACCCCAGTGAGTATGTGAAAGTGCCAGCCTGGTCACCCTCGCCAGCCTAGGCTTTCTGTCCGTCGAAACCAGGTAGGCGAGTACCAACCGACCAGTGGGTTGGTATACATTCTGCCGAGTACGTAAACCCAAACCGGAAGGTGATCATGGCCGGCGCCGTTAAGTTCAAACGCACCATTTTCGAACCCGAGCACGAGCTGTTCCGCGAGTCGTTCAAGACTTTCCTGGAACGGCATGCCGAGCCGTACCGGGAGGAGTGGGACGAGAACAAGATCGTCGACCGCTCTCTCTGGGTCGAGGCGGGCAAACAGGGCTTCCTGGGCACTGACATGCCCGAAGAGTTCGGCGGCGGCGGACTTGTCGATTTCCGCTACAACGCCGTCATCGGCGAAGAGATCACCAAGGCCCGCCAGTCGGGTATCGGTTTCACTTTGCACAACGATGTTGCGGGCCCGTACTTCCGGGATCTGGCCAGCGACGAGCAGAAGGCCCGCTGGTTCCCCGGTTTCTGTTCCGGTGAGCTGATCACGGCCATCGCCATGACCGAGCCGGGCACCGGAAGTGACCTGCAGGGCATCAAGACCCGCGCGGTCAAGGACGGCGATCATTACATTCTCAACGGCTCGAAGACCTTCATCACCAACGGCATCAACGCCGACCTGGTCATCGTGGTCGCACAGACCGACCCCGAAAAGGGTGCGCTGGGCTTCAGCCTCATCGTCGTGGAACGCGGCATGGAGGGCTTCGAGCGCGGCCGCAAGCTCGACAAGATGGGGCTGGACGCTCAGGACACCGCCGAACTGTCCTTCACCGACGTTCGCGTGCCCGCCGCCAACCTGCTGGGTGATGAGGGCCAGGGCTTCATCTACCTCATGCAGAACCTGCCGCAGGAACGCATGTCGATTGCCGTCGTCGCGGCTGCGGCGATGGAAACCATGCTTAACGCGACCATCCAGTACACGTCCGAGCGCAAGGCCTTCGGCAAGCCGATCAAGAGCTTCCAGAACAGCCGCTTTGTGCTGGCCGAGCTCGCCACCGATGCCACGATGATCCGGATCATGGTCGACGAGTTCATCACGCTGCTCAACAGGAAGGAACTGAGCGTCGAGCAGGCCGCGATGGCCAAGTGGTACAGCACCGAGAAGCAGGTTCACCTGATCGACCGCTGCCTGCAGCTGCACGGTGGATATGGCTTCATGCGCGAGTACCCGGTTGCCCGGGCATACATGGACTCGCGTATCCAGACGATCTACGGCGGAACCACCGAGATCATGAAGGAGATCATCGGGCGCTCGCTCTAGCGCCTCATGATCATTCGTGATGCGGCCGCCGATGACGCGGCCGCGTGCGCGGCGATCTATGCGCCGTATGTAACGGATACGGCTATCTCATTCGAGGAGGTGCCGCCGTCGGATGCTGTTCTTGCCGAACGCATCCGCACGGCGGCCCATCGGCATGCCTGGCTTGTCGCCGAGGATGGCGGTGAGATCTTGGGCTATGCCTACGCGGTGCCGTGGAAATCGCGGACCGCTTATCAGTGGGCGTGCGAGGTCAGTGTGTACGTGGACGGCACCCGGCAACAGCGCGGGGCGGGCCGCCAGTTGTACACGGCGCTACTCGACCGGCTGCGCTCCCTCGGCTATCGCACCGTGTTGGCGGTTGTCGTGATACCCAATGCGGCGAGTGAAAAGCTGCACCGGGCAATGGGATTCGAGCAGGTCGCGTGCTACCGACGCATCGGCTACAAGTTGGGCGGCTGGCACGACGTGGCGCATTTCCAGCTGTTCTTGCCGTCCCTGGATGATCAGACGGACGATGATTCGGCACCCGGGCCGCCGCCGGGTGTCGGCTAGATCTTGCGCAGGACGGTGACGACCTTGCCGAGGATGGCGGCGTCATTTCCGGGGATCGGCTCGAACAGTGGGTTGTGCGGCATCAGCCAGACCTGACCTGTTGTCCGCTTGAACGTCTTGACGGTCGCTTCACCGTCGATCATCGCCGCCACGATATCGCCGTTGTCGGCGACATTCTGCTGACGGACTACCACCCAGTCGCCATCGCATATCGCGGCGTCAATCATCGATTCGCCGACCACCTTGAGCAGGAACAGCGATCCCTCGCCCACCAGCTCGCGGGGGAGCGGGAACACGTCCTCTACGGCCTCTTCGGCCAGGATGGGGCCACCGGCGGCGATACGGCCCAGGACGGGCACGAATGTTGGCTCGGGCAGGTCGCCGGAACCGGCCACGTCCGTGGTCGCCGACTGGCCACGGAAATCATCGATTCCTCGAACATCAACGGCGCGTGGACGATTCGGATCGCGCCGCAGGAAGCCCTTCTGCTCGAGGGTGCGTAGTTGATGGGCGACCGACGATGTCGAGGTGAGCCCGACGGCGTCTCCGATTTCGCGGATGCTCGGGGGGTAGCCCCGCTCATTCACCGATGCGCGGATGACCTCCAGGATGGTCCGCTGGCGCTCGGTCAGTGAACCGGTGGCGGGTCCCTTGCTGGGTGTATCGCTCATGGGCCCGAATCTAGACCTGTCGACGACATTTATCAAACATGTGTTCGATGCGTGTCGCGAATGGCGCCCGATGGGCCGGTTACGGGTGGCGTTTGCGCAGCTCAAGACCACTTGTCGGTGGCGGATGCTACAAATCGATCACATGTTCGGACATCGAACACATGATCGAGTACATTCGAACATAAGAGCGAACGGGCCTACCGATCGACAGGACAGGAAGGGCATACAGATGAGCACAAACGTTCTCACCACACCGCGTTCTCGCGCTGCCGAGTACGCGTCACGCAATGGCGCCCCGCAGGCACGCGCCTACAGCGCGGAGTACCCGCTGACGCAGCGTCGCGCGCTGCCGGTGCGCACCGTCGCCTATCGCCGGCCTGCCGGTCGGCCGGCTGCCTACAGGGGCAATGGGATCCGGGTCTCGACGGTGCCGCATCGGGTGCATGGTCGGCGCTCGGTGAGCCTCAAGGCGACCATTGTTGTCTCGGTGGGTGCTGCGGTGGCGACGATGTGGCTGCTGATGCTCGGCCAGGTCAGTGCTGCCGGAGTCGGGGGAGTTGGTGTGCCGGAGCGCGTGGCGGTGGTCCAGGTCGCTCCGGGGGAGACCCTGGCCGACGTGGCCTCGCGTGTCGCGCCGGATGCTCCGCGCTCGGCGGTGGTGTCCAAGATCCGTGAACTCAATGAACTCGACTCGGCGACAGTACAAGCCGGTCAGACGCTGGTTTCTCCGGTCGGCTGATCGGCGAACGGGCGTGACCTTCGAACGTGTGGGAGCACGGGTATCCTCAAGACCGGTCTGGGCGCGCTGCGCTGTGTGTCAGCCCACCCAGCCCAGTGACTTGGAGTCCAGAACCGGCGAAGGAGCAGTAATGCACTGTCCGTTCTGCCGTCATCCTGACTCGCGCGTTGTCGATTCCCGTGAGGCGGATGAGGGTCAGGCGATACGTCGACGGCGATCGTGCCCGGAGTGCGGCCGTCGCTTCACCACTGTCGAGACCGCGGTGCTGGCCGTTGTGAAGCGCAGCGGTGTCACCGAGCCGTTCAGTCGCGACAAGGTCATCAAGGGCGTGCGCAGGGCCTGTCAGGGCCGTGCTGTCGATGATGATGCGCTGAATCTGCTTGCCCAGCAGGTAGAAGATGCTGTCCGGGCCGCCGGGTCCCCGGAGATTCCCAGTAATGAGGTGGGCCTGGCCATCCTCGGCCCACTACGTGACCTGGACGAGGTCGCATATCTGCGCTTCGCCTCGGTCTATCGCGGATTCAGCTCCGCCGATGACTTTGAACGCGAGATCGCCGCATTGCGCGCGCATCGGGACGCGCCGACCGGATCCTGACCCCGGGCCGAGGTCGACGCGCTGCTAGGTCAATGTCAATGATTGATCGGCGACGACATGGCCACCTATCGTCACCCAGCCCTCTGGGCTCCACTGCGTAAGAATCTGCGACCCCTTGCCCTGATGGACAATTAGGTCACGGCTCATCAAGTCTGTCATCCGTGCCGCGACAGATCCGGTTGCTTCGTCCTCGTTGACGCCGAGGTCGAAGGCGAACACTCGTGATCGCACCAGGCTCGCGTTGCGGTCCTGCCACGCCCATACGCAATGCAACAGTTCGTCCGCGTAGTCGGCCGGATCGGCGGCATCCACATCGCCGGGGGAGTCCAGCTCGTGGAAGGCGGTCTCCGGGGCCCACTCGGAGCGGGCTCGTATCCACGTGTGGTCGTCGTAGTTGACCTGGAGCACGCCCGCAGGAACTTGCAGGGTGTTGACCGGCGTTCCGTGTTCGCGTAGCCACCAGGCCAATCCCACCGTCGGATGTCCGGCGAAGGGCAGTTCGGCTGCCGGGGTGAAAATCCGCAGATGTGCGGTGTTGGACCCTTCGGCAGGAAGATCGACGAAAACCGTTTCGCTGAAACCCAGCCGGGTGGCGATCTCCTGGCGGTCTGCCGCGGCCACGTCGGCGCCGTTGACGATCCCCAGGGGATTGCCGAAGTTGCCTGTCTGGTCGGTGAATACGCGCACAACCGCGACATCGACGCTCATTCTTCGACTCTACGTCTCCCACGCGCTGCGCACTCAAGTACCCCGTGGATTGCGCAAACCTTTGGTAGCGCTTGAGCTCTCGTTGCTAGGTGGCGCTGCGCTCGTCTGCGCCCATGGCGTCGAGCACCGCCATCCGGGTGCGCGCGGCTCCGCTGATCGTGTCTTCGGTGACGCCGGTGCGCAACAATCGGCGCAATTCGTTCTCGTCGTATTGAGCGGGCTCGGTAGAGGCGATGAATTGGCGAACGATGGCGATGAATCGCTCGGGGTCGTCATGGAACGGGAAATGTCCCGAGTGGTCGAAGATCTCCAGCGTGGCCCCGGGCATTGCGGCATGGGCCAGATGGCCATGGCTGACAGGGATCACCAGATCATCACTGCCCCAAATAAGTTGCACAGGAACAGATTCAGTCAAATAACATCGGTCGATCATGGTCACCACCTGGCCGCGCCAATCAACCACGGCGCGCAGTGTCCGGGTGAAGGCGGCCGAGGCCCGGGGTTCGGGCAGATCTGCGAGGACGCGCAGCACGTCGGGGATGTCGCGAGCCATACCCGCCCGTCCCAGCGTCGCGCGCGCCACCGCGCCGCCGAGTCGGATCATCGGCATCGCCAGCGGGAGCCGCAGCAGCCCGAGTGCATCGCCGACGAAGGGCAATGATGCGCAACGCAATACGATGTTGACGTCCTTGGTCACCCCGCCCGGCGAGACCAGAATGAGCCGCTCGACCAGATGGGGGAACTGGTAGGTGAATTGCATCGCGACGCCGCCGCCCAGCGAATGCCCCACCACGGTGACCTTGTCGATGTCCAGTACGGCCAGCAGGTCCCGCATCCCGTTGGCGTAGGCCGCCACCGAGTAGTCGGCGCGCGGTTTGTCGGACTGCCCGTGGCCCAGCAGGTCCGGGGCGATCACGGTGAAATGCTCGGCGAGCTGCGCATGCACGCTGTCCCAGGTGGCGGAGTTGTCGCCGATCCCGTGAATCAGCAGCAGCGCAGGTCCCGACCCCGCAATCCTGAAGGCGCGTCGGTAACCGTGGATGGTGCGGAACGCCATCTGAGGTTGCGTTGTCGTATTGGTAGGGGGTTGGACCGTGTCGTCACCGTTGGCGTGCTCGGTATCCGGCACCGGACGCAGGAGCCGCGGTGGTGGATTCATGTGGAGTATTTTGACCCGTCGCGGCAAATTTGGCGCGGCGAGCGCATAACCGGGCTAGAGAATCGGGCCGTCGGCGGACGGATCCTCGCCGAACTTGGCCTGTTCGGCGAGGAATTTCTCGAATTCTCCGGCCAGCTCGTCCCCGCTCGGCAACTCCTCGTCGCGTGCCAGCAACGAGCGGTTCTCCTGTGCCGAGACAAAGGCGTCGTATTGGCGTTCCAGCGCGTGGACCACCTGGGCCACTTCCTCGCTGCCTTCCACCTGCTCGTTGATCTGATTACGCACCTTGCCGGCAGCCTCGGTGAGTTCCTGGAGCGGAAGATCCAGCTCGCCGGTCCTGGCCACTTCTTCCAGCAGGCGTTGCGAGGCCTCCGGGTAGTCGGTCTGCGCCAGGTAATGCGGGACGTGGACGGCGAACCCGATGACCTCGTGGCCATGTTGGGCGAGCCGGTACTCCAACAGATTGGATGCGCTGCCCGGCACCTGAACCTCATCGATCCAGCCGGGATGCTCGTCAAGTGTCTTGCGGTCGTTGCCGTGAGCGGTGAGGGTGATGGGGCGAGTGTGGGGAACCGCCATCGGAATCGCCCCCAGCCCAATGGTTTTGCGCACACCGAGCTGTTCGGCCAGCAGCCGGATCGCAGTGACGAACCGTTCCCACTTCAGATCCGGCTCAAGGCCGGCAAGCAACAGAAACGGCGTGCCTTTGGTGTCCTTGAGCGCGTACAGATTGAGCTCGGGGGTGGCGTACTCGGTGAAGTGATCGCTCTTGAACGTCATCACCGGCCGCCGCGATCGGTAGTCGAGCAGATCGTCGATGGCGAACGACGCGACCAGCTCGCTCTGCAGCGTGTCGCGCAGATGCGCCGCGGCCAGCTTCACGGCGTGGCCGGAGTCGGAGAAACCCTGCAACGCGTGCACCAGAATCGGGCCGCGTCCATCGGCGGATGCCAGCTGGGGTCCCGGGAATTCCAACTCGTACATACCGCTTTGATCCGGTCTGTACGGCTGCTGCTCTCCGTCACTGCTGCTTGCCATGTTCGCCTCCCTTCGCGCCCTCGTCCCACCAGTGTCCCTTACCGGCAGGCAAACGGCGAATGTACCTACTGGCTCAACGGCCCAGGCGGGATGCGAATTCCTGTTTCTTCAGGAGGGCGCACGGTATTCGCCCAACGCGAAATTCCTCAGGCTTTGAACTGGTTGAGCGCGCGAATCTTGTTCATCACGTCGAGCGCGGCGACCTTGTACGCCTCGGAGAACGTTGGGTAGTTGAAGACCGCGTCGACCAGGTATTCGACGGTGCCGCCGCAGCCCATGACGGCCTGTCCGATGTGTACCAGGTCGGTGGCATCGGAGCCGAAGATGTGTATCCCGAGCAGCTTGAGATCCTCGGTGGACACCAGCAGCTTGAGCATGCCGTAGGAATCCCCGGCGATCTGCCCGCGCGCCAGCTCGCGGTAACGCGAGACGCCCACCTCGTAGGGAATCGCGTTCTTGGTGAGTTCAACCTCGGTGGCGCCCACATAGGACACCTCGGGAATCGAGTAGATGCCGATGGGCTGAAGATCGGTCATGCCCTTCGAGGGCTCGCCGAATGCGTGGTACGCCGCCAGGCGGCCCTGGTCCATCGAGGTGGCTGCCAGCGCTGGGAATCCGATCACGTCGCCCACCGCATAGATGTGATCGACCTTGGTCTGAAAATTCGCGTCGACCCAGATCCGGCCGCGGTTGTCGGCCTCGAGCCCCGCCTGGGCGAGGTCGAGCTGATCGGTCTGACCCTGTCGCCCCGCGGAATACATCACGGTATCGGCGGGGATCTGCTTGCCGCTGGCCAATGTGGTCATAGTGCCGGACTCGTTGACGTCGACGGCGGTGACCTCCTCGCCGAAGCGGAACGTGACTGCCAAGTCACGCAGGTGAAAGCGAAGGGCCTCAACAACTTCGGGATCACAGAAGTCGATCATCGAGTCGCGTTTCTCCACCACGGTCACCTTGGTGCCCAGCGCGGCGAACATGGAGGCGTACTCGATTCCGATGACGCCCGCGCCGACCACGACCATCGATCCCGGAATGAAGCGCAGGTCCAGGATGCCGTCCGAGTCGAGGACACGTCGCTCGTCGAAGGCCACACCCGAAGGACGGGCAGGCTTGGTGCCGGTGGCCAGCACGACGTAATCGGCGTGCAGGGTGGTGCGCTCGCCCCGGGAGGGTTCTTCCACGATCACGGTGTGCGCGTCGGCGAACCGTCCGTTGCCGGTAATCAAATCGATGCGGTTGCGCAGCAGCTGGGAACGCACCACCTCGATTTCCTTACGGATGACGTGTTCGGTGCGCGCCAACAGGTCCTCGGGAGTGATGTTGGCCTTCACCCGGTAGCTCGCGCCGTACAGCTCGCGCTGGTTCATACCGGTCAGGTAGAGCACGGCCTCGCGCAGCGTTTTGGACGGGATGGTTCCGGTGTTGGTGCAGACACCGCCCAGCATGTGGTCGCGTTCGACCACCGCCACCGACTTACCCAGCTTGGCCGCGGCGATGGCGGCCTTCTGGCCGCCGGGGCCCGAGCCGATGACGACGAGGTCGTAGGTCGGGGTGTCGGCCACGGATGGGCCGCTGGGGCGAAGACCGTTGGTCATGGTTGTACTCATACGCCGATTCGCCGAATCGCGCATGCCGTGCGCGTCACGGCCACGTGAACAGTTGTCCCTGCCGAATCTCGCGCGCGCCTCCTCGGGCGCCGGGTGTGCCGATGGCAGCATGTGACTGTGGCGGCATCGCGGCTGGTAGCGACGATGGTTGTGGCTGGATGCTGCGCCGTGACCGCGCCCGCGTGCACACGGGCGATCGACGGATCGGCCGTGGAGGCATCCGGTGGTGCGTCGTCCCCGCTGGCCCCCACCACGACGGCCTTGCAGACGCCGACGGGCCCCGTGGGCCCGCTGCTGCTGGCCCCGGCAGATTTCCCGCACCAGTACCCCGCCACCACGCTGGACCCGAATGCGGCCGGACTCGCGCTCCGCGACATCCGGGGCGTGCCCGACGCGGCGACGGTCGCCCCGAGTACCTGCGCGCCCGCACCCCTGCCGGCCGTGCCGCAGGATGCGGCGGTGGCGGTGGGCACCAACGGCTCTGACAATTCGACCATCACGGTGGCGGTGCTTCGTGTGCCGCTGCCGCTGGCCACGTACAAGACCCAGCTGGAGCGCTGTACCTCATTTACCTTCACCGGTCCGGATCAGATCTCGAGCACGGTAACGGCCTCTCAGGCAGTGGCTCCGCCCATCAATGCCGATGATTCGGTTGCGGTCAATCAAACGGTGGCACCGGCCACGACGGGTAGCGGTACACAAACGACCTTGTCGCTTATCGCGCAGATCGCTGATATTCGAATCCAGGCCACCTACATGACTTTTCAGGGCACCGAGCCCGACGCGGTGCTCCTGGATCAGGCCTTCACCGCCGCCGTACTCAAGGTGCACGACAACTTCCGCTGATCAGCGGCTGACGGTGCGGCCGCATCCGCCCTGGATCGGTGTTGGCGCCTAAGCCGCTCCGGGCGCGGCGGAACGGCCAAGGTGCTCGATCTTGGTGACGAAGGGTGACGTCATCGCCCGTACGAGCGCGCCGTAGCCGACACCGAAGTCGATTTCGTCGCCGACCGCGACGGGGTGATCACCGAGGTCGACCACCAGGTGGTCGCTGCTCATCCCGAGGATCGTGATGCCCTCAGGTGGCTGCAGGCCATCCGGGTCCGCGTCCTGGCGACCGAGGGCCAGGATTGCTTGGTGCACGTTCGCGCTGCCGGTGCGGACCGGTGCCTCGCCGAAGGCCGCCTGAGCACGATTTCCCCAGGGCTGAGCCGGTTTCATGGCGACCTCGATGACCTCGGCGCTCAAGGTGAAGGCGTCCGTGTGCAGGCCGGGGATCGGTGTGCGATACAGCGGATCGACGCCGAGAAGGATGGCTTCGCCGAGCCGGAGTTCATCGACCCGGCCGACATCGTGAGTGTGCAGCGCCCAGTTCAGGTTCGCCGAGTTGCCGCCTGAGACCAGGTCGAGCGAGATCCCGTGCAGTGCCTCGATGTTGTTGGCGAGCCCGGTGAGAATGCCCATGTTCCGGTCATCAGGCACGACACCGCTCTGACAAGCGAGGTTGGCGCCGAGCCCGGCGAGCCGCAACCAGGGGTGACCGAGAACGGCCCGCACGGCCTCGGGGGCATCGTCCAGCGCGATGCCCTCGCGCAGGTCACCCAGCTCGACCATGAGTACGACGGCGTGCGTCCGCTTCTGCTGGGACGCGGCCTGATCGAGCGCCGCCAGCACGACGGCCTCGGTGTTCAGACTGACGTCGGCGACGGCAACGATCTGCGCCACTTGGCTGAGCATGGGTGAGCGAATCAACGTGCGTAGCGGTAACCGGTCGAGGCCGACTAGTCGAGCGAGGTTCTGTATCCGGGAATCGCCGAGGCCACGGGCACCGCCGCGCAGCATCGCCGCGCCGACTCCCGGCGAGCCCAACACGGCCTTGGTGATGCCGGTGACCCGGATACCCACCGCGGCAAGCCGGTCAACCAGAATCCGCGTGTTCTGCTCGACCTTGTCGAGATCGGTCTCCAGCCGAAGCGTCACACCGAGGTTGTCGTGTCGGCTTTCCCTGCGTGCTTCGCCGCAAGCACGGGGAAGGCCGCCAGCACCATGTCGACCAGGTCCGATGACGGGCGTGTCAGTGGGTCGGTGACCGGGAGGCCGAGCTCCGAATGATGCTCGGAGATGGCGTCGTTCAGCTCGTCGTCGGTCATTTCCTCGTGGTTGATCGTGACCCCGATGACGCGGGTGTCGGCGAACGCTTCGATCAGTGCGATCTCGCTGGCCGCGGTCGGCATCGGCACCATGGGGAAGTCGCCGAGCACCTTGCGTTTTGGCGCGTGCTGCACGATCACGCCGGCCGGGCGGCTGCCGCGCAGGATGTGCGCCGACGTGATGTACGCGGGGTGGCTGAGCGCGCCTTGGCCCTCGACCACGATGACGTCAGGATCTTCACCCTCGAACGCGGCGACGACTTGGTGCTCAACCTCACCCGAGCAGAACTGGGGGACCAGCGCGTCCAGCGCGACGCCGTACTTCCCGCCCTGGATCAAAGTGGTCTGACCGGTGCCGACCATGACAGCCTTGATCCCGCGTGCATTGAGCGCCTGGACCAGCAAGGTGGCGGTGGTGCGTTTCCCGATCGCCCCGTCCGTACCCAGGATCGCGATCCTGGGGCAGGTGACGTCGAAGATCCGGCCGGAGAACAGGTGCAGGTCGCGCTTGGCCTTCGGTTGGCGCACATCGGTGATGGTGACGCCGGCGATCACGGCCGCCGCCACGAACTCGGCGTCGTCGTTGAGGAACTCGTGCAGGCCGTTGATGATGTGCATCCCGCGGGCGATGCCGTCGAGCAGTACGAGCCGTTGCTCATTGGACAGTAGGCCGTCGGCAGGCGCCAGCCCACAGATCAGGTAGTCGGGTACGTGGCCGGCGTGAGCGATGGACTGCGCGAGCGAGGCCAGCACCGGGATGCCGTTCGCGGTGCCGTCGAGGAATTTCCCGGCATCTACTCCGGCCCGGAGGCTGTCGATGACGCTGAGGATCTCGTACTTCTCCGAGTGTCGGACCAGGCCGTTTGCGGTCTTGCCGTCCTGCTCGCCGAATTGGCCCTCGCAGTAGACGATCGCGGTGGAACCAACAGGCATCGGGAAGGGGGCTGCCGGAAGGATCGCTTCGCTGCGTTCGGACGCGTTGAGAAAGGGGGTACCGCTTGCAAGAGAAGACATGGGATCCTCTGAGAAGTCTCAGAGAAGGCGACGGGATCGAGGCGGGGCGGTGAGCCCAACGTCCAGCGAGTGGTCTGCCCTGAGGGTCGGCAAGATTACCAACATGTTAATAGTACCCGATCCACGGTGACTGTCCTGCTTCCGGCGCCTCAAAGCCCGACCATCACCTGGCTTTTTAGGGCACCGGGCCTGCTGCGCTACTCACTGTGCACGACAGCTTCCGCTGACGCACGGAAGCTATAGGCGCGTTGTTCACAATTGCGGCGGCATCCACAGATACCCGTAGGCGCCGTCGGGGCGCGAGGTCGCCGTCGCGGCGATGACGGTCCTTGTTGTCACGGTGCGGGCATGACATCACTGATTCCCGGGACCCCCGGCCGCCCCGACTTTCGATTGAACCGGCCGTCCGCCCTGATCGCCGCGCTACCGGCGATGCTGGGGTTCGTTCCCGAAGCTTCCCTGGTCGTCGTCACGCTCGCTGATGGGCTGATCGAGGCGATACTGCGCAGGGATCTGGACGACCTGGACGACCCCGATAACGCGGCACTCGAGATCCTGGCCGAGGTATTGAGTCCCGGGCCGGCCGACGCGGTGATCGCGGTGGTTATCAGCGCAGATCTGGATGCGCAGGCGTCCGGCGACATCATCCGTCGGCTGGCCAGATATCTAGAGCATCAAGGTATTTCGTTGATTGCCGGTCACACGGTGGACCGGATTTCTCCGCAGGGATGGTGGCGCTGCTACGACGGATGCGGTGCCGGCGGGCCTGTCGACGACCCGGACTGCTCACCGCTGACCGCAGCCGCCGTACTGGCAGGCAGGACCGTGCATCGCTGCCGAGGGGATCTCGTGGCGCTGATCGCTCCCACGGACACTCGCCGCACCTGCGCACTGGCCACTTCCTTGCGGCGGGCGACCCAGGGGCAGGCCGGCGATGCCGCGGCGGACCGCCGCGCCGTGAATCGAGTGATGCGTGCGGCGTGCCGAACGGCAGAATTTCGTCCACTGTCCAATCGTGAGCTGCTTGGCATCGCTCGCTCACTGACGGTCGTGCGTGTTCGAGACACGTTGTGCGCCTTGGCTGTCGGGGTGCTGGCCGATGATGTGGAGCGGCTGTGGTTGGCGCTGAGTCGACTGCTGCCTGCCCCCTGGCGTGCGGAGGCGTTGGTGTTGTTTGGTTTCAGCGCCTACGTGCGGGGCGACGGTCCACTGGCGGGTGTCGCTTTGGAGGCGGCACTCACCGTCGAGCCGGGACATCGTTTGGGGCAGCTGCTGATCTCTGCGCTGCGTTCGGGTATGCGCCCCGATGAGATTCGTACCCTGGCCGATACCGGTTTCCGGCTCGCCCAGGAGTTGGGCATCAGCTTGCCGCCCAGGAGCATCCCGGAATCCGGGCGAGGGTTTTAGACCTTCTCCACCATGACGGCATGAGCCATCTCATGCGGCAACTCGACACTTTCGTGACCGGGAATGACGATGATGACGCCCTCGGGGGAGGACTCCACGGTGACGCGCGCGTTGGGCACGATGCCGGCGTCCTTGAGGCGCGTCAGCAGGTCGGTATCGGCCTGGACGTGCTCGGCCAGGCGGCGCACCACCACGGCAACCTGTGAGCCGCCGGCAATCTCGGTGAGCCGCACCGCGCTGGCATTCTCGGACCGGCCGGGTACGACACCCAGCTCGGACAGGCCGGGAATGGGATTGCCGAACGGCGAGGTGGTCGGGTTGTTGAGCACGGTGAGCAGCCGACGTTCGACATCCTCGCTCATGACGTGCTCCCAACGGCACGCCTCGGCGTGTACGTCCTCCCAGGGCAGTCCGATGATGTCGACCAGGAGGCATTCGGCCAGCCGGTGCTTGCGCATCACCGAGACCGCGAGTGCGCGGCCCTTATCGGTGAGTTCGAGGTGGCGGTCTCCGGCGACGTTCAACAGGCCGTCGCGCTCCATCCGCGCGACCGTCTGGCTGACAGTCGGCCCGCTCTGCTCAAGCCGTTCGGCAATACGCGCCCGCAGCGGCACGACGCCCTCTTCTTCAAGGTCGTAGATCGTCCGCAGATACATTTCTGTCGTATCGACAAGATCGTTCACTACTCGGCCCCTTACGGTCGTGCTCAGTCTACCGATCTACAACGCAAATCGGGGCGCTGCGCTTCCAGAACGCAGCGCCCCGAGGGCAGGGTAGTAGGTCAACTAGCTCGCGTACGAACGCAGGCGCTCCGCGCGGTCGCCGTGGCGCAGCTTCGTCATGACCTCGCGCTCGATCTGACGCACCCGCTCGCGAGACAGCCCGAACAGCTTGCCGATCTGATCCAGCGTGCGGGCCTGTCCGTCATCGAGTCCGTACCGGAGCCGGATGACCTGCTGCTCGCGTTCGTCGAGAGTGCCCAGCACACTGCGCACGTCCGAGTGCAGCAGCTCGGCGATGACGGCGTTCTCGGCGGACATCGCCTCGGTGTCCTCGATGAAGTCGCCCAGCGGTGCTTCCTCGTCGGTGCCGACCGGCATGTCCAGACTCACCGGATCCCTGCTGTGGTCCAGCAGATCCCCGATCTTTTCCACGGGAATGCCGGACTCCTCCGACAATTCCTCGTCGCTGGCCTCGCGGCCGAGTCGCTGGTGCAGTTCGCGCTTGATGCGAGCCAGCTTGTTCACCTGCTCCACCAGGTGCACGGGAAGGCGGATGGTGCGGCTCTGATCAGCCATACCGCGGGTGATGGCCTGACGAATCCACCAGGTGGCGTAGGTCGAGAACTTGAATCCCTTGGCGTAGTCGAACTTCTCCATCGCGCGGATCAAGCCCAGGTTGCCCTCCTGGATGAGATCCAGCAGTGGCATACCGCGACCGGTGTAGCGCTTGGCGAGCGAAACGACCAGGCGCAGGTTCGCCTCCAGCAGGTGGCTGCGTGCCGCACTGCCTTCGCGCACGATGGCGGCCAGATCCTTCTTGCGGGCTTCCCCGAGGCGTTTCTTGGTGTCCAGAAGGTGCTGGGCGTATAGCCCCGCCTCGATCCGTTTGGCGAGCTCGACTTCGTCCTCCGCTGTCAGCAGCGCAGTCTTGCCGATGCCGTTCAAATACACCCGCACAAGGTCCGCGGCTGGACTCTGGGCGTCCAGATCCTCGGACTCGATGGTACGAGCCGGACGGGTGGTGGCGTTTGCCATCGCTGCCTCCTAGTTGATCCGTAGGTCTTATGTGTTGCAACGCTTGGTTGGCCCAGAAAGTTCCTGAGGTTCCCAAACGGCGCCGTCACTGACCTGCGGATATGCCGTCGGCAGCTGAGAATGTCCTGAGAATTGACATAGCTGTCCCTAAGACGGGTCAGCTGACCCTTCCGGCGGGGTGCGCGGTTGCGGCGAAGGAGCGGGATCAATCGCTCTGCGCTCGGCGGTGGGAAACAGCGAGTGACGATGTTCCTGGGGCCCGTACCGGCGCGGCTCCTCGGCCTTGCGGGCAGGACGGTCGTTGGCGATGAGCACCGCCATCCAGGGCAGTGGGATCGACGCCGCCAAGATCGCCAGCGAGATCCATCCGTTGTGCCAGACGCTGTACGCCCAGGCGGCGCCCAGCAGGGCCGGGAACCGGAACGCCATCAGCGTCAAATAACGGCGTACCCGGGCGCGGTGTTGTTCTTCGACCGAGACCGCGGCCGCTGTGATGAGTACCGGATGGCCGTCGTCATCGAACGACAGCTCTTTTCTCATATCTCCACAATGTCACAATGTAGGAATGGACACGCAGACGATCGAGCGTCCGGACACCACCGTCGACGAGAGCACAGACAGTGATACGCCGAAGGTTTTCCACTACGTCAAGAAAGACAAGATCGTGGAGAGCGCCGTCATGGGAAACCATGTGGTCGCCCTGTGCGGTGAGATTTTCCCCGTTACCCGGTCGGCCAAGCCCGGCTCCCCGGTGTGCCCGGACTGCAAGCGCATCTACGAAATGATGAAGAAGGGCGACTAGCAGCCTTCGGCGGTTCTCTCGGGAGTCGCCTCATCAGAGCTGCTCTCGGCATCGTTCTGGCCATTTTGTGGGCTCAGCCAATCGCGCAGCTGACGGGCGTGAGTGGCACCCGCCGGCCAGTGTTCCTCGATGGCGGCGTTGAGTTCGGCGCCCAGCACGATCGCGAATCCGAGCATGAACGCGAACAGCAGGAACGCGATGGGGGTGGCCAACGCGCCGTAGGTGTATCCGGTCTGCGTGATCCAGTTCAGGTAGAACCGCAGCCCGAGGCTGGCGATCACAAAGAACGTCACCGCCAGCAGCGCGCCGATCAACAAGCGGTGCGACGGAAGCGGTTTGGGTAGGGCTACCCGGTACAGGAGCGTCACCAGGGCGACCAGTGCGATACCCAACAGTGGGAAGTAGCCGTACCGCAGCAGCGCGTTCCACGAGTCGGGGACGACCTCGGCGATCCGTTTCGGTCCGAGGGCGATTACCGGCAATGTCACCACCGCCATCGCCAGCGCGGCGACGTATAGGCCCAGCGCAAAGAACCTCTGACGAACGGGGTGGCGCAGCGGTGTCTGACCGTGCGCCTCGACGATCGAGTCCACGAAGCTCGATATCGCCGACGACCCCGCCCACAGCGAGATGACGAATCCGATGGACACCACCTCGCCACGCCCGTCACGCATGATGTCGATGATCGTGGGCTCGATGATCTCGGCGACCACGCTCTTGCTGAAAACGCTGTTGGCCACCCGCAGCAGTCGCTCTTGGATCTCGGGCAGGGTGTCCGATCCGAACAGCGGCCCGACGAACGTCAAGCTCCCCAGGATGCCCAACAGCAGCGGCGGTAGCGACAGCACCTGCCAAAAAGCGGCTTGGGCTGACTGCGCGAAAATCGAGTCGTCCCAACTCTTTACGGCGGTGCGCCGCATCACGTGCAAGACGTCTCGACCTATCGAGACATGGCGCGGCTTCTCACTCATGGCCACACCAGCATTCCTGATGGGATGGTCAGCAGTTGTTACCGGGGGTGAAACCGCGGCGACTAACCCTCGACGGAGGCGCTGATGGACAGCACTGCCGACAGGGCACTCAGCTTCTCGGAGTGCTCATTGGCGTGATGCTGGCAAAAAAGCAGCTCGGCTCCGGACGGGAGCGTGGCGCGGACCCGGGCAGCCGCTCCGCAACGATCGCAGCGGTCAGCCTTCGTCAGCTCTGGACTGGTCAGAGTTGCGTACATGGCTCCTCCGTATCTCTCCTGAGCTTTGCGGTCCGGTGAACCGCTCGGCGCCTATGTATGTACTTTGTCAGACGTTTGGGGGGTTTCGGTTGTTCCCCATGTGTGTCCGGTGTGTCGCGGCTCACGTCCGGGGTGTTACAGGGGGTCGGGCAGGCCGATGAGCCGCGTGCGCGAAGGGAATCAGATACTGGTGTGATGCAGTCGATGGCGCCGGACGAAGCCGAACTAGTTCATATCTGCTCCGTGCAGGAGTGGGCGTCTGCGCGTGAACAGGGGGAGCATCGGCCCACGTCACTGGCCGAAACAGGATTTATTCATCTTTCCGCGCCGCACCAGGTTCACCTTCCGGCCAACCGCTTGTATCGCGGAAGGTGTGATCTGGTCGTATTGTCAGTCGCCTCGAATCTGCTTGACTCTCCGGTACGTTGGGAACCAGGCGTGCCCAGCGATCCCGAATCGATGCTGTTCCCTCACTTGTACGGACCGCTGCCGATCGCCGCAGTTACTTCTGTGGCGAGTTTCCGGCCGGGACCGGATGGTTTTTTTAACCCGCTGGCACCAAGCACTTCCTAAGCTATCAACGTGGTAGCTAGACTGGCGTAACTCGCCGGTCTTGAGATAAGGGGGTAACCGCGGTGGCCTCTTCAAATCACCCGCTTACGACCGTGTTGGCCGACGAGCCAGCGGTCGGTGCCTCATGGCGTCCCGAGCTTGCTGCCATGTTCAATCAGGGGGCCGTCACGGACGACACCCTCAGTCTTGCCTTCACCGAGATCATCGCCGAGAACTTTCGCCCCGGAGCGCTGCCCGTCGAACTGATGCGCCTTCGCGAGGCGGGGACCGTTGTCGTGCCGCACGGTGTGTCTTTGGGTCTGGCCGGAGCCGATCTGCCCGACGCCAAGCGCGTCAAGCATCTGGCCGCGCTGGCCGCGGAGCTCAAGGCTCCGATGGTCAGTGAGCATGTGGCGTTTGTGCGGGCCGGCTATGAGGACGGGCGGGCCGGTGGTGTGCTCGAGGCGGGTCATCTGGTGGCTCCACCGCGCACCACATTGGCTCTGGATGTCCTGGTGGACAACGTGTCCCGGGTTCAGGACGATCTCGGGGTGCCCTTGGCGCTGGAGAACGTGGCCACCACCCTGCAGTGGCCCGAGAACGAGCTCAGCGAGCCCGACTACCTGCGTGAGCTCTCCCGGCGCACCGGCTGCTGGCTGGTGCTCGATATCGCCAACCTGTACGCGACGGCGGTGGCTTCGGGCACCGATCCCGTCGCGCTGCTGCGCCGTTTCCCCGTCGAGCGCGTCGCGTACGTGCACATCGCGGGTGGCCGGTTCGAGGGCAACCTGTACTGGGATACCCACTCGGACACCATCATCGATCCGGTGGCCGATCTGCTCACCGAGCTCGTGGTGCTCACCTCCGGCCGCGGCCTGGGCGTGCTGATCGAGCGTGACGGATCGATCGACGAGGCCAGCGTGAGCACCGACCTTTCGGTGGTCCGACAGGCGATCAAGGCGGGTGTCGTACATGCTTGACAACCGCGAGATGCTGCGGCGCCGTCAGCTCTCGGTGCTGTCGGACCTGCTTGCCGGTAATGCGCCGTCGGGATTCGACGAGTACACGGCGCTGACCGCGGGTGCGCAACTGCGGACCAAGCGGCGCGTCGATATGGCCACGGCGGTGCCGTGGCTCGCGGAAACGCCCAACTGGGAGTACGAATTCGAGCAGTACGCACTCTTGCACTCAATGCGGTGCTGCGTGCTGTGCGACGCCAAGGAATTCCGCGGGTACGCCTATGAGCTGCCACGTCTGCGTGACTGGATCATGGATCGCGAGGTAGCCGAGGGGCTTCGCCGGATCGCACTGGTTCGCCGCGGCGGACGTCGCGAGCTTCAGATCGCATTCGGAAAGAAGCTGCGCTACTTTGCATTACGGCCGGAGCGGGCTGAGGCGTGATGACAGCGGTCATCGTCATAGTGACGGTGACCGTCCTGCTGGTTGTGGGGTTGGGCTTTTTCGTGGCCACCAATTCGGGTAGCCGGCCGCGCAATCAGGATGTTGCGCCGGATCATCAACAGAACGGTTATTCGGGCGCCAGCTGTGGGCCGGACGGCATGGACTAGCCAGTTATGCTGGGCGCGTGCAGATTTCGGACCGTAGGTGACGACTGCACCTGTTGTGGATCCGGATAGGTTCCCAGTAGACGGTCGGCAGTCCCCGAGCTGGTGACGGTGAACCAGTAGTTCTCATTCTTGAAATGGTGGTACCGGTGGTTTCGCCAGACCGCGCGATAGATCGCGTGACGAGGTTTGTAATCGGTATGGACGAGATAGTGCGTCCACTCGTAGAACACCAAAAACAGTGCCACCGTGAGCGCGAAGGTGAGCCCAAGTCCGATGCGCGGGAATGCGAAGAGCGCGGCCAGGGTCAATCCGATGATCACCACGACCAGGCTTGGCAACGGGATGAACACCAGTGGGATATCCCGCGGATCCTGATGATGCAGACGGTGGTCGCGGGCGAGCCGCGAGTCGATTTTCACCGGCCCCAACGAACGCGGGCGCCAATGCAGGATTCCGACGTGGATCAGCCATTCGGCGACGGGGGAGATGGCCACGAGCGCAAGGGGCGTGATGGCATCGGCGATGGTCCAGCCGCCCACCGCGATTCGGGCGCCCAGTAGCACGGCCGACCATGTGAGAAGAATCCATGGGGTGGGGTGTTTGACGAACTCGACAAGGGCATCACGCAGGGTCATCGACTTACGTGCCGCACGGGTCATTGTTGGTTCTCCGATTCGTCCATGATTTCCTTGAGTAGCTTGTCAAAGGCCTTGGTGCCCAAGGCAAGCATGGCGGCGGAGGCCTCTTGGGCGGCGTCTGGATCTTGCGCGGCGATCGCATCGGCGAGTGCGCGGTAGTGGCCGATGTCTCCGACTTCAGCGGCCATGACGTTGACCAGCACGTCCAGGGCCCGGACATATGAGTCACGCATGGTGTTGAACACCAGTCGGAAGGCAATTGAGTCGGCAGTGTCGATGACCAGCTCCCAGAAACCGAGTGCACGCCACATCCTTTGCAGCGGATCAGCTTCGGACTCGAGATCCCCGGCCATGGCCTGTAGCCGGTCGGCGACCCCGGGGCTTGTGTGGGCGCGCTGCGCGGCGAGCCTGGCCACCTGCGGGCCGATCACCGCACGTGCCTCGATGACGCTGGCCAGTGTGCGGCGGTCCACATCTCCGCCGTAGGCGAGCAGTAGTGGCAGCACGTCGAAACCGGCCTCGCTGCGATAGTCCCGGATCACCGTCGAACCACCCTGGCGGATGTGAATCAGGCCCGAGCGCTCCAGGCGGCCCAAGGCTTCGCGGACCGCGGTGCGGGACACCCCGAGGGCCTCGGCAAGGGCTCGCTCACTGGGCAGGGTGTCGCCGGGAGTGCGGTCACCGGTCAGAACCTGCGCCGCGAGCTGACTGAATATCTCGTCGGGTATCGACTGACGGGCGATCGGCTGCAGTGCCATGCCGTCACGATAACACCGCGATTGGTAAGAGGTCTAGTGGTCTGACCAATTTATTCTACGATGGCGTCGGCTTCGATCTCCACCAGCAGTGCCGGATCGATGAGTGCTGACACCTCCAGCATCGTGGCGGCGGGGCGGATGTCGCCGAAAAACTCGCCGTGGGCCAAACCGACTTCGCGCCAGCGTCCGATATCTGTGACGAAGATGCGGGTTCGTATGACATCGCGTAACGAGGCACCTGCCTGGCTAAGTGCCGACTCGATGCGGCGCAGTGCCTCGCGAGTCTGTTCGGCGATGTCGTCCCCGCCGACGGGTGACCGGCCCTGGCGGGCCGCCGTGGTTCCGGCGACGGCGACGTGACCGCCGACCCGCACCGCACGGGAGTAGCCGACTGTTGCTTCCCATTCGCCGTTCGACGAGATGTTCACGCGTTCCATGGCGGCAGCGTAGGGGGCGGGGAATACCTGCGGCGATCGATTAATTGGACTGCGATGTGACAGGACGCATTCGCATCGGAATCCAGCTGCGGCCCGCCAAGGCGCAGAACTACAAGCAGTGGCGAGACGCTGTGCTCCGCGCCGAGGACAGGGGGGTGGACGTCATCTTCGGTTATGACCACTTCCATTGGCCCGCCGGCACCCTGAGCAGTGCGGGAGTGGTGCTCGACGAGGTGCAGCCCGACGTCAACAATTTCGAGGCCTGGACCGCCCTGGGATCGTGGGCCGAAATTACCTCGCGGGCGGAAATCGGGCTGCTGGTCACCGGCGTGGGCTATCGCAACCCCGATCTGCTGGCCGATATGGCCCGGACCGTCGACCACATCAGCGATGGCCGGCTGATCCTCGGGGTGGGTGCCGGCTGGTATGAAAGGGACTACACCACATACGGATACGAGTTCGGTACGACAGGTTCGCGATTCGATCTGTTCGAGGAGAGCCTGGTTCGGATCGAGAACCGGCTGGGTCAGCTGCTGCCGGCGCCCGTGCGCCCGATACCGGTACTGATAGGTGGCGGGGGAGAGAAGCGCACCATTCCGTTGGTGGCCCGGCATGCTCATATCTGGCATGCGTTCGCCGACATCGACACCTACCGGCGTAAGAACGACATCCTCATCGCCGAGGCTGAACGAATCGGCCGCGACCACAACGAAATCGAGCGCTCGACGGCCTGGGGGCTGGATCCCGAACGAGGATTGACGGCGGCCGAAGCGGACGCCTATGCCGACGTGGGCGCGAGGTTGTTCACCGTGGGGATCGATGCCGACAACGATTACGACCTGTCGGTGCTCGATGCGCCGCTGGCCTGGCGGGACTCACGCTCCTAACGCGGCTGATCACTGCGGTTGAATCAGGTAGTGCTCGCCGATCTTCAGCGCGGTCGGCACATCAGCCGTCACCACGGTGGGCGCGGCAGGTGGTGGGATCCGATTCTCCGGGCGCCACGTGACGTCCGAGGGCACCAGGATGAACAGCCCGTCGTGATCACCCACCGGGCCGAAGCCCCGCGCGGGTTCGCCGAACGGCAGCAGGCCCAGCGTCTCGCGCATGAGGCGTTGGGTCTGCAGCACGTCGGATACCCCGAAGCCAACCTCGCTGAGAGAACGGATGTCGCCGACGCCGAAGGCATGATCGATGTGGTTGTCGAGGATGTTGCGTTCAATGAGTTCGAGGACGGCATCGTCAGGACCCGCGAAGTAGATGCTGCGGGCCTGCCAGTTGGGCGCGCAGTCGAATTCGTCGTGCCATTGACCATCGGTCTGCAGCGCGACGCGCTGCGATAGCCACGCCTTGGCCGCGTTCAGGCTTCCCGCGGGAATGGTGAAGGCGATGTGATGCGCACCGTGATACGCCGGTCCCGGAATCAACGTGAGCGTGCTGTCACCGATATGAACCGTCGCCCGGTCGCCATCCAGTTGTACTGGTAAATCAAGGGTTTCGGTGTAGAAGCGAGCAGCGCCGGGCACGTCGGTAGCGGTGATTCGCACATCGTGAATCTTCATATCCGGATGCTAGGAGCTCACGTGCGCTTGAGGTCAAACGAGTGGCTGAAGCTCACCCAGGACGGTGGGTAAGAACTCCGCCACGGTGGGATGAATGTGCACGGTGCGCTGAAGTTGTCGCGCGGGCACGCCGTACTGCATGGTGTCGAGCAGGCAATGCACGACTTCGTCGCCGCCCACCCCGAGGATGGTCGCGCCCAGGATGAGATCGGTATCGGCATCGACCAAAACCTGCATGTAGCCGTCGGTTTCGCCTTTTTCTATGGCGCGGCCGACCTGGCTCATAGGTTTGCGGCCGACGAGAACGGAGTGTCCGGAGGCGCGTGCCTGCGTCTCGGTCATGCCGACCCGACCCAGCGGCGGGTCTGTGTATAGGGCGTAGCAGGGCAGTCTGTCGGTGACCCGTCGTGGATCGTCATCGAGCAGGTTCGCGGCGACGATCTCGAAGTCGTTGTACGACGTGTGGGTGAAGGCTCCGCGACCGTTGCAGTCGCCCAAGGCCCAGATGCCCGGCACATTGGTGCGCAGCTGATCGTCGACCGTGATGTACCCGCGGTCGTCGGTGGTAACACCGGCGCTCTCCAGGCCCAAGTCGTCGGTGTTCGGTCGGCGTCCCACCGCGACGAGTATGTGAGAGCCGGTGACCTCGGGCGCACCATGTGTGCAGTCCACGCCGACGCCGACGCCGTCGTCTCCGCGAGACAGGCTGATACAGGAGGCATTGAGGCGGAAGGAGATTCCCTCACGCTCCAGGACTTCCTGGATGATCGCCGAGGCGTCGGGATCCTCGCGTTCGACCAGCCGGGGCCCACGATGCACCACCGTCACCTTGCTGCCGAACCGGCGGTAGATCTGCGCGAATTCCAGTCCGACATAACTGCCGCCGATGACGATGAGATGTTCGGGGATCTCGTCGTACTCGATGAGTGAGCTGTTGGTGAGCAGCGGAACCTCATCGACGCCCGGCCAATCCGGAACCACGGCCCGGCCACCGACGTTCAGGAAGATTCTTTCGGCAGAGATTATCGCGTCGCCCACGGCGAGTTCGGTGGGCGAGATGAAGCGTGCGTGTTCGTGATAGATCGTGCAACCAAGATCCTTGAGCCATTTCTCGCCGCCGTTGCGCGACGGGAGGATCACCGAATCCTTGCGCTCGCGCACGCGGGCCATGTCCATACTCACCGAGCCGTCGAGGACAACTCCCCACCGGGCCGCGTCGCGCGCCATATGGGCGGCGTGCGCGCTGGCGACCAACGCTTTGGTGGGGCGGCATCCGGTGTTGACGCAGGTACCGCCGAACAGGTGTCGCTCCACGATGGCCACCGTCATTCCCGCGCCCCGCAATCGGGCAGCCAGGGAGGGGCCGGCCTGGCCGGCGCCCACGACGACGGCGTCAAAATGTGTGCTCACGTGGCGAGCGCCACGGTGATCGCCACGGCCGCGGCCACGGTGACGACGTCCTCGGTGAGGGCGGCGGGCAGATCCTTACCGAAGGCCTCGGCCAGCTTGCCGCGCGCCCACGCCCCGCCGAGCGTGCCGATCACCGCACCGACGGCGCCGAGCAGAAGACCGATGATGAGTCCGGGAGAGGTGCCGCCCGCCAGAGTGCCGAACACCGCGCCGTAGAAGGCGCCGAGGACCACGCGCGCCGCGAACGCGGGCGGCGCCTTGCGGCTCGGCGTCTTGGGCAGTTTGTCGTTGACGATCTCACCCACGGCCAGCACCGTGGCGATGATGGCGACGATCAGGCTGGCCAAAAATGAGGCCCAGGTACCTTCCACTAGAAGGCATTTGGCGAATGCCGCCCAGCTCAACACGGCGAGTGGGGTCATCGCGCGCAAGCCCGCGACGATCCCGATGAGAAGTGCTGCTATATACAAACCGGTCATGAGTTCTCCCGATGCGTTGGCCGGATCTTGATGCGCTAGAGCGTAGACCTGCGCTGTGTCTTTCGCGTCAGAACAGGGTGGGGTCGTCGAAACCAGGGGCGTGCTCGAGCTTGAGTAGTTCGCGCTTGGTCACGACGCCGCCGTAGGCGGAGAAGCCGTGCAGGCTGTGATCGGCGGCCAGCACACGGTGGCAGGGGACGAGCAGCGGAATCGGATTGCGGCCCAACGACTGTCCCACGGCCTGCGCGGCGCCCGGCGCACCGACTGCTGCTGCCACCTCACCGTAACTGCGGGTTGTGCCGGGGCCGATGTCCCTGGTTACCGCGTACACCTCGCGATCGAAATCGGTGATGCCGTCCAAATCCAGTTGAACCCACTGCAGATCGTCGTCCTCGCCGGCGAGGACGCGCGTCAGACCATCGATCGCCGCGGCCACGAAGGGCGGCGGTATCAGTTCGCTTCCGGCGGGGCGTCGGATCCTGGCTAGGGTGGCCGCTTCGTCATGCTCGGGCAGCTGCAACGCGACGATGCCGTTGTCGCTCCACGCGATGGCGCAGGTGCCAATTGCGGTGCCGAAGAAGCAGTGGCCGACAGTGCTCACGTTGTCCAGTATGGCCGGACCCACCGACAGGTTGCTGTCGTCGGTGGGTCCGTGCCGTGGGGTGTCGTGACCGTCATTGCAATGCGCGCCGCAGTTCTGCGATTGCGGCGTCCTTCTCCTCGGCAGTCAGATCGGGATCGCTCTTCACGATCTCGATCTTGTGCTCGATGAACGCGCGGTCATCCGCCCCCTGCCGGTGCTGGCGGCTGAGTTCTTCGAACTCCTGCCGCCGGTCGGCGATGGGGCCGGTACCGGGAGGGGGAGGCGATCCGTTATCACTCATGATCGGCTGCTCCTGCTCGGTCAACTCTTGACCACGAAAGAGTAATTCGGGTCCAGGAACAGTGGCGAGAATCCATGTCCGTCATTGCGAATGGTCGAGTCGGCCGCGCGCAGCAGCGCCCATTGTCCCCAGTTACCGGCCGCGTCGCGGCCCACCAGCATCGTGTTGAGGAATCCGAGCCAGCGGGTGTTCGTGTAGCTGTTCTGGAACGTCTCGACGATCGGTCCCCAGCTGCCGACCCAGCCGGAGGTCTGCTCGGCGGTGGAGGATTGGTAGTCGAAGCGGTACACGAGATCCCAACGGTTCGCCGCACGGTTGTGCAGCAGTACCTCGTTGCGCCACCGGTTCGGTGCGATTTCGAAGGTCTGATTCCACACGAGCAGTGTCTGCAGACCCCAGCCATGTGAGGAGGTGCTGCGCAGGTAGGACGTCAGATTCGCGAAGGGGATGTCGGTCTGCCAATGATCCGAGCGTGCCCAGTCGAACACCTTGAATCGGGCGATGTCCTGCGCGTGGTAGGACACGAACGCCTCGACACCTTTTTGTGCTCGGTTGGTGGCGGTCAGGTACAGGTAGTCGGCCACGTTCCCGCCGGGCTGGTGTGGGCAGACGATCTCGTAGTAGAACGAGGTACCGCGCGCGAAGCGGGTGCGAAAGCTGTTCGTGTAGAACATGCCGTAGCCGACTCCGCCTGGAGGCGGGGTTATCCCGGCGGCGAGTTCGGCGATATCCGCCACCCCCGCAGCCTCGGCCAGCGTTGCCTCGGCCTCGCGGCGGGTGGTCGCCGGGAGCTTCGGATGTGATTGCAGCACAGCCAGCTTCGATGCGAGGAAGGCTCGTTCTGCGTACGGATCCTTGGCGGTCTCGGCGGTCAGCTTGCGGAACTTACTGCGTCGATCGGCCACCTCGCCGTCCAGGGGCGGCGGCGCGGTCACTTCGGTGTCGAGTGTTGCGGTCATGGTGTGTCCTTCGATTCCAGCCCGATGACTGTCACCGGGTTGGCACCATGTTGTGCGAGTGGACATCCGCTCGACATGCGTAGCGGGCTACTCCATTCGCGCTTCGACCACTGTGGGTCTGCTACTTCGGTGCGGCAGCGATATCGTCGTCGGGCGTGTCTGCCAGCGCCCGTTGGGGTTCCGCGGTCGCTGCGATCTCGCTGAGGTCTCCCGCGGCTTCGGCGGGGGTGAGCTTGGCCTTGCGCCAGGTGTACGCGACCAGTGCCACCCAGGCGATGACGATCACCAGGTAAATCGGCGTACGCACCGAGTCGGGAGTGTCGAAATACCGCAGCAGTGTGCGGGCGTTGGTCAGCACCAGTACGCCGCCGACCGCGGTGCCGAGCACCACGGAGTTGACGCGCGAGACAAGCCAGGCCGCGATCGGCGCGGCGATCACGCCGCCCAGGGCCAGCCCGGCGATCACGATCAGATTGTTGAAGAACTCAGAGCCGAGCCCGAACAGGAAGCCGATGCTCGCCGAGACGGCGACGATGAACTCCGACGCACTCACCGAGCCGATCACCGTGCGGGGTGCGGCCTTACCGCTCGTGAGCAAGGTGCTTGTCGTGATGGGCCCCCAGCCGCCGCCACCGGAGGCGTCGATGAATCCGCCGAAGAGGCCCAGCGGGGCCAGGAACCTCGCCGAGAACGGTGTCGTCGGCGCATAGTTCCCACGCGGCGGGTTGGTGCTGAATCGGTAGATGAGGTAGACGCCGATGGCCAGCAGGATCCCCGCCGTGATCGGGGCGGCGGACTCCGTGGACAACCGTGACAGCACGGTGGCCCCGAGGAACGCGCCGATGCCGCCGGGTATGCCCAACCGCAGCAGGACACGCTTGTCGACATTGCCGAACCGCCAGTGGGAGACACCCGAGGCCAGCGTCGTGGCGACCTCGGCGAAGTGCACGGCGGCACTGGCGTGGGCGGCACCGACACCGGTAAACACCAGCAGCGTCGTGGCCGTGACCCCGAACGCCATACCGAGCGTCCCGTCGACGATCTGGGCACCAAGACCCACGAGAGTAAAGATGAGAAGTTTGATCACGGGACGGGCTCCTGGCGGGTATTTGTGCGTCTAGCAGGAGTTTCGACAGTAGAGCTGACAGGTTCCGAATTCGCCGGTTGTTCTTACCGTGATCGAAACCTGTGGCTGACCTGTCAGCTCACTGTGAATACCTGCCGACGCCGTCCGCCAGCGCGGAACGGGGTCCTAGTCGAGGTAGTCGCGCAGCACCTGCGAACGGCTCGGGTGGCGCAGCTTCGACATGGTCTTGGACTCGATCTGCCGGATGCGCTCACGGGTCACCCCGTACACCTGACCGATCTCGTCGAGGGTGCGCGGCTGGCCGTCGGTCAGACCGAAGCGCAGACGCACCACGCCGGCCTCACGCTCGGAGAGCGTCTCCAACACCGACTGCAGCTGATCCTGCAGCAGGGTGAAGGACACCGCGTCCACGGCGACCACGGCCTCGGAATCCTCGATGAAGTCACCGAGCTGCGAATCGCCCTCGTCACCGATGGTCTGGTCCAGCGAGATGGGCTCACGCGCGTACTGCTGGATCTCCAGCACCTTCTCCGGCGTGATGTCCATTTCCTTGGCCAGCTCTTCGGGCGTGGGTTCGCGACCCAGGTCCTGGAGCAGCTCACGCTGAATGCGGCCGAGCTTGTTGATGACCTCGACCATGTGCACCGGGATGCGGATGGTGCGGGCCTGGTCGGCCATCGCGCGGGTAATGGCCTGACGGATCCACCAGGTGGCATACGTCGAGAACTTGTAACCCTTTGTGTAGTCGAACTTCTCGACCGCGCGGATCAGACCCAGGTTGCCCTCCTGGATGAGGTCCAGGAAGGCCATACCGCGGCCCGTGTAGCGCTTTGCCAGCGACACCACCAGACGCAGGTTGGCCTCGAGCAGGTGGTTCTTGGCGCGATCGCCGTCACGGCAGATCCACGACATGTCGCGGCGCTGGGCGGCGGGAAGCTTCTCGCCCTTTTCGGTCAGCTCGGTGACGATCTGAGTCGCGTACAGACCGGCCTCGATCCGCTTGGCCAGCTCAACTTCCTCTTCGGCGTTGAGCAGGGCCACCTTGCCGATCTGCTTGAGGTAGGCGCGCACGGAGTCCGCGGAGGCGGTGAGCTCGGCGTCCTTACGGGCCTGTCGCAGCGCCTCGGATTCCTCTTCGTCCCAGACGAAGTCGCCTGATGCCTTGTCCTTCTCGGTGGGCTCGTCGCTTTCGGCTTCTGCCTCGGGCTCGGGCTCGACGGCAACCTCGGCGAGGTCGGCCTCGATGTCGGCGTCCTCGGCGAGGTCGGGCTCGAGATCCTCACCGGGCTCGATGTCGGCGTCCTCGGGGCTGCCCTGCGGTTCGAGAGCGGGATCGATTGCCTTGCCTGCGACCTTCTTGGCCGGTGCCTTCTTGGCGGGGGCCGCCTTTTTGGCGGGGGCCTTGGCCGCGGCCTTCTTGGCCGGTGCCTTCTTGGCGGGTGCTGCCTTGACGGCGGCCTTCGCGGGGGCCTTCTTGGCTGGTGCCTTCGCGGGTGCTGCCTTGACGGCGGTCGTCGTCGAAGGTGCTTCGTCGGCGGCCTGCGTTATCGGAGCTGCTTTCGTGGCTGCCACGTACGCCCTTTCCTGGCTACTTCTTCGACGCGCATGGGCATGCAAAATCGAGAATTTGGCTGTCTGCTTGATGTTCGTCGCTGCCGGGGAGCACCTGCGTGGCCCTGCGTGCGGCTATCTGTTGCCATTGTAACGACAACAGCGCAGAACCTGTGAAAAAGCTAAGGTGAAACGCCAGCGTGTGCGGCCATCGCCGCGCCAACGATTCCCGCTGTGTTCTGCAGTGCAGCGGCCACCACCGGGGTTCGATTCGTCAGCAGCGGCACCCACTTGTCGGCCTTGCGGCTGATTCCTCCGCCCACGATGAACAGGTCGGGCCACAGCGCGTTCTCCACGGCCTCCAAGACCTTGGTGACCTCGGGCGCCCACTGCTTGTAGCTCCAATCGTTTTTTTCCTTCACCGACGACGCCGCACGATGCTCGGCCTCCATGCCGCCGACTTCGATATGTCCGAACTCGGTGTTGGGCAACAGGATTCCGTTATGAAGGACGGCAGACCCGATCCCGGTTCCGAACGTCAAGAGGACGACCAGGCCGGACTGGTCCTTGCCGGCTCCGTACCGGTCCTCGGCCATTCCGGCGGCATCGGCGTCATTGAGCACGGTGACGGGTTGGCCATTCAATTCGGCGCTGATGATGTCGTGGACGTTGACGCCCAACCATGATTTGTCGACGTTCGCGGCGGTACGCGCCTCGCCGTGCACGATCACGCCCGGATAGGTCACGCCAACGGGCCCTGTCCAGGAGAAATCACGGACGACTGTGGCGATGGTCTCTGCGACGGCCGTCGGCGTGGCGGGCTGTGGAGTGGGGTATTTGACCCGTTCGCCGATCATCTCGCCGGTAGTCAGATCCACGATCGCGCCCTTGATGCCGCTGCCGCCGACGTCGATGCCGAACCCTCGCTGCGCGGTCTCGCCGGCTTGCGTCGCAGGTGCGGACGGTGCGGATTCGGTGGCGGTCATCGGCGCTCCTTGGCCCTGGATCTACATGGCTGGCGAACACGGTCGAACACAGCCGGAACAGACTAAATGCGAGTGACACCCTAATGCCCCAGGGGACGCCGCGCGTGACGCTCGTGGCTGTGCTGCGATAGACGCGTGGGAATCGATCCGGGAGCGTTGCGTTCGGTAGCGGTGCGGCTGGCATCGGAGGCCGCCGAATTTGTGCGGCATCGGCGCGGAACCGTCGATTGGGCGGCCTCTGTGCGGACCAAGAGCTCCGAGACAGATCCGGTGACCCTCGTCGACACCGAATGTGAACGGCTGCTGCGCCGCAGGCTCTCGACCTTGCGTCCGGATGACGCGATCCTGGGCGAGGAGGACGGGGTGACCGAAGGGGGCGCGAGCGGCTCATCGCACGTGCGCTGGGTGATCGATCCGATCGACGGCACGGTCAACTTTGTCTACGGCATTCCCGCGTATGCCGTGTCGGTGGCCGCGCAGGTGGACGGGGTGTCGGTGGCGTCTGCGGTGGCCGATGTCGCGGCGGACCGCGTCTTCTCGGCGGCCTCAGGCCTTGGCGCGACCGTGCGTGAGGCAAATGGCCTGCAGTGGCCCTTGGCGTGTAATCCGGTCCGGGAGGCACGGTTGGCTCTGGTGGCTACGGGCTTCGCGTATTCGACGGCGCGGCGAGAACGTCAGGCTCAACTGGTCGCGCAGCTCCTGCCCAAGGTGCGTGACGTGCGGCGGATCGGATCCGCAGCGCTGGATCTGTGTGCGGTGGCAGAGGGGCGTGTCGATGCCCAGTACGAGCACGGGCTGGGGCCGTGGGACTGGGCCGGCGGTGCTCTCATCGCGCGTGAGGCCGGTGCGGTGCTGGTGCTGCCGGACGCGGATGCCCGCAGTGCCGACGGCGCCCTCATCGCGGCCATGGCTCCCGGACTCGCCCAGGAATTCGGGCAGCTCTTGACCGATATCGACGCGATGGCCCCGATTCCCGGCTAACAGGTGCTCTGCCGCGCCTTGAGGATGAAATCAGAGTTGGCCTGGTTGCCGGATTTGAGGCTGTTGAGCGCCGAGGTGACCGCGTTACCCGAGGCGAGTTCGGTGAACTCGCTGCCGAGCGCCAGGTCCACCGAATTGTCGGATCGCCTGTCCTCGATGAACTCGACACACGGCGCCACCAGCGAGAGTGTCAGGGCGTTGGCGTAACCGGATTCCCCGAATCGGATCTGTCCGACACAGTTCAGACGGGACCCGCTGGGGTAGAAGGGGTCGTTGTCGGCGGTCGGTGAGGGGAACCCCAGATCGCGCAGCGCGGTGGAGACATCCCCGGCCTGACCGGCCTGGCCGTTGGCGTTGAGGACGCGTGCCTTGACGTCGTTGAGCGTCGCCGGGGTGGTTCCCGACAGCGAGGAGCGCGACACCGGCTTACCGATGGACCCGGCCCCGGGCTCGGTCTGCTGAGCGGGCGGGTTGCATGCCGTCGCCTCCTTGACCGGCGCTTCCCGGGTGAGCGCCGAGGCCCAGACAAATACCGTGACGACCAGGAGCGCTATTCCCGCGCAAAGGGCTGGCAAATAGTTCCGGCGGCGGAACGGGCGCCCGTACTTGTCTACCGAGGTGCCCTCGGTGATGTCTGCGACCACGGATGGCACTCTAGGCCAGCTGACTTCTAGGCGACAGACGGCGAAATAGACTGGGTGTCCACTACCGTGTGATGTAAATCACACAAAGAACCGACGGGATCTGGGCACTAATAGTTTGTGGTGTCCGTTTCAGCCTGGTACAAAGCCTTGCTGCGCCTAATGCAGAAGCTTGAAGACGAGATGGTGATAAGGGGATGGACGCATGGCTACCGACTACGACGCTCCGAGGCGATCAGACGCCGACGATGTGTCAGAGGACTCGTTAGAGGAGCTCAAGGCTCGTCGTAACGAAGCACAGTCGGCGGTGGTCGATGTCGATGAGGCGGAAACCGCCGAATCGTTCGAGCTACCAGGTGCCGACCTGTCCGGTGAGGAACTTTCGGTCCGGGTCATCCCGAAGCAGGCCGACGAGTTCACCTGTTCGAGTTGTTTCCTGGTGCACCACCGCAGCCGGCTGGCCAGTGAGAAGAACGGCCAGCTGATCTGCACCGACTGCGCGGCCTGAGAGTCGGAGCTAGTCGCGGCCCGGCCGCGTACTAGCTCCGTAGGGCTGCCAGCACCCGATCGGGATGGCGGCTGCTCACCAGCCAGTACGGCGTCGGATCTTCCGGGTCGTCGAGTACCACCAGGACCAGCGGGCCGATCCAGGCCCGATGCACGACGAATGCCGCCGGATCGAGCTGACGGCCGAGCGCCGAGCTCTTCGCGGTGGCGGGAATTGCCGCTGACTTGGCGATGACACTGACCGGCAGATGTGCTGATCCGGCGCGCAGCTCTGCGCCGCCGTCCGGTCCGGCGGCAACCTCCACGCGGATCCTGCTGAACCACAACAAGACTCCCGCGACAATCGCGAACAGGATCGGGTATGGCACCCAGCTGGGCAGCTGGCGCATGCTCTGATTGATTTCCAGCCCGAGCAGCGTTGCCGCGCCAAAGCCGGGCAGGGGCCACCACCACGGAACCCACAGCCGCTCGACGTAGCGGATATCGGTCGTGTTGTTGGGGGAGGCCGTCACGCGGCCAAGGGTAGTCTGGGCGATCGTGCCCACACCTACGAGATTGGCGATAGTTCGCCTCGATCGAGAGCTGCCCCTGCCGTCCCGTGCGCATGCCGACGACGCGGGGGTCGATCTCTACAGCGCCGAGGACCTCGTGATCGAGCCCGGGCGCCGGGCGTTGGTGGGTACCGGTGTTGCCGTGGCCGTCCCGACCGGGATGGTCGGGTTGGTGCATCCACGCTCGGGCCTGGCTGCGCGCGTGGGCCTTTCGATCGTCAACAGCCCTGGCACGATCGATGCCGGGTATCGTGGCGAGGTGAAGCTGAGCCTCATCAACTTGGACCCGGAGACCCCGATCGTCATCGCCCGTGGTGACCGGATCGCGCAGTTGCTGGTTCAGCAGGTTGAGTTGCCCGAGCTGGTTGAAGTGGATTCTTTTGACGAGGCCGGTCTGGCCGTGACCACCCGCGGTGTGGGCGGACACGGATCCAGCGGCGGACATGCGAGTTTGTGATGGCTTTGCACCGAAGTGGTGGTCTTAACGACCTGGACGATGCTGACGACGCGTCGGGCGAAACATTCGACGGTCCATACGAAGTCGAGGACTTCGAGAGTCCGGAGGACGCCGGAACTGGGCGCCTGGATCTGGGTTCGGTACTCATCCCGGTGCCCGAGGCCGGACAGATTCAGGTCGAGCTGACCGCTTCCGGTGCTCCCGGTGCGGTCTTCGTGCTGACACCCAACGGGCGCTACTCGGTGGCCGCCTACGCCGCACCGAAATCCGCCGGACTGTGGCGCGAGATCGCGGGCGAGCTGGCTGAATCGCTGCGCAAGGAAGCGGCAGAGGTGTCCATCGCCGACGGACCGTGGGGCCGTGAGGTCGTCGGAGTCGCCGAGGGCGGCTCTGTGCGCTTCATCGGGGTCGACGGCTACCGCTGGATGATCCGCTGCGTGCTGCAGGGGCCCGCCGAGACTTTCGACGCGCTGGCGCAGGAGGCCCGCGACGCGGTGGCCGATACCGTCGTCCGCCGCGATGACAGCCCGTACCCCGTGCGCACCCCGCTGCCGGTCGCACTGCCCGAACCGATGCTCGAGCAGCTGCAGGCGGCTCAGGCGCAGGCGATGGCCCAGGCAGAGGCCGAGGCCGTCGCCGAGGAGCCCGCCCCGCAGGATGATCCGACGCCCGTGGCCCGCCGCAGCGTCTCCGGGTCAGCCATGCAGCAGCTGCGGTCCACGATCACCGGCGGCTAGATCCGGCGGGCGAGCGCGAGCTTGGGGTTTAGTCGGGATCGAACCGGAACACCGACAGCGTTCCGGCCAGGGCTTCGAACTCATCTGGGGTTCCGTGACGGACCAGCCCGGCGCTTTTCGCGAACCGCACACCCACCGGAACCTTCACAGCGAATTCCCGCAGGGCGCGCCGTGCCGTCTCGGGCGGCACGCTGATGATCCTGACGTGCTGGACGCGGTTTCGTCGGGTGAGAGTTCCGGAACCGGCCGCGGCGGCGTTGCGTGGCCAATCCGAGCCCGGATAGCCGCCTACGGCATAGAGCTGACCGTCCATCTCGAATGGTGTGATCGGCGTGGGGCGGGGATGCCCTGTCTTCCTGCCGGGGACGGTCAGCACCATCGCCGGACCGGTGGGTATGCCGAGGCGGTGAAATGCCCGCACCACCTTGTTCATCGATTTGAGCCACCGCGGTGGGGTGTTGGTCATGGCCGTCATCCCTTCTGCGGTGCGAACTCGGCACGTGCGAACTCAGACCGGTATCTGTTGGCCCAGGATGCGAAGGTCTCCGCGGGACGCTCGAGTATCCGGTCCACCTCGTGCGTCACAACCGCCGGTACGGTCACCGTGGCTGCCTGCATGGCCAGGTATGCGTCGGCGAATCCCGCCGAAAACCCCAGACCGGCGAAGTGTTGACGGACGAGATCGTCGGAAACCTGCAGGTATTCCAACGGCCGATGCAGAACCTCCCCGAGTGCCGCCACCAGGTCGGCGTTGGTGAATGCCTGCGGACCGGTCAACGGGATGCGATGTCCGACGAGGTCGTCCGTGAGCAGGGCGTGTGCCGCGACCTCGGAGATGTCCCGGTCCGCGATCGGGGCGACAGAGGCGGCCGCGTACGGTCCGCGGACCGCGTCACCCGCCTTGAGCTGGCCCGCCCACATTCCGAGAAAATTGGACGCGAAGACCGTTGGACGCAGACTCACCCACTCCACTCCGGAATCGACGACGCACTGTTCCACCTCCTTGTTTCGATCACCGCGGAACCGCGATGGTTGCCGCGAGACGTCGTCGTCGCAGTTGATCGCCGAGAGTGCGACCAGGCGGGTAACCCCTTCGCGTACAGCCTGATCCACAAAATCGATGAGGTCCTCTCCGAGTGCCCGAGAATTCAGGAAGACGGCGGTGGCACCGCGCAGGCCGGCTCGGGCCCTCTCGATGGTTTTCACCTGGGGTGAAAAATCCGCGTGCGCAGGGTGGCGAGTGACCGCGCATACGTCGGCGCCTGCCCTGCTGAGCAGATCCACAAGCGGGCGCCCCACATTGCCTGTTGCGCCGGTGACGAGAATTGTCATGTCGGGTGCTCCAATTCGGGAGGTTCGGATGGCTTTCCATGTTTCGGCCACATGAGTACGACGGGGCACGGGCGCGAGAAGTTACCGAAGTGGGCGGTAACTTTCCGGGCCGCGGAATCGTCGTAGTGACATGAGTTCCTCGTCTACGCACGACGCGTTGGTGGCCGCGGCCTGGCGTGAGCACTACCCGTACCTGGTGAATCTGGCCTATCAAATGCTCGGCGACATCGGGGATGCCGAGGACTGTGCTCAGGAGGCGTTCGTGCGGCTGGCGCGCGCCGACGAGACGGAGATCGACGAGCCGCGGGCCTGGCTATCGGTGGTGACCGGCCGGTTGTGCCTGGACCAGTTGCGTTCGGCACGGATGCGCCGTGAGCAGACGGGCGTCGCATTGACCGTGGAATCCGGTGCACCGCTGCATGTTTCCGCGAGCGCTGATCCCGTCGACAGAGTCACTCTGGACGACGAGGTGCGGGGTGCCTTGCTGGAGGTGTTGCGCACGTTGAGTCCCGGCGAGCGGGTCGCGTTCGTCTTGCATGACGTGTTCGGAGTGCCGTTCGAGGAGATCGCGTCGACAGTGGGCCGTCCGGTGGGCACGTGCCGCCAGCTCGCCCGGCGTGCGCGGACCAGATTCCAGCAGTCGGCGTCGCGCACCGGTGATGTCACCGGTGCCGAACACCAGCAGCTGATCGAAAAGTTCGTCACCGCATGTGCCAACGGTGATCTGACCGGACTGATGGGGGTTCTGGATCCCAGCGTCTGGGGAGTGGGCACCATCATCGGGGATCCGGCGCCCCCACCACAGGTCAACCGTGGACGCACAGATGTCGCCACCAACCTGCTCGTCTACCTCGGTCACGGTGCCACGTTGGTCGGTGGGCCGTTCGGGCAGCCGGTTCTGCTGGCCTTCGCGCAGCGCAGGCTGTTCGCGGTGGTCACCCTGACGGTGCGCGAGGGCCTGGTGCTCAAGATTGAGGCCACGGCCGACCCCGCGGCGCGCGGTCTGTGACTCAGATGTCGCTCAGCGCACCGACACACGCCCGGCCCAAACAGGACGGGTCGGCGCCCAGCTGATCGAGGGTGAAGGTGCGCAGTGCCGCGCGCGGCGCCCAGGCCGCCCAGTCCTGGGCGACTATGAGCGGATGTATCGGATCATCGGTGGCCGCTGCCACTGCCAAGGGCACGGTCAGTCCGCGGATATCGTCGGCCGTCGGGTTCACAAATGCCGACACCTCCTGCATGGCGCTGGGCAGACCAGGCCACTGGGCGGCCCACGAGCGGGTGAGCTCTGCCGCAAGCCAAGCGGGGCTGCTGGCCTGCATCGCGGCAGTGACCGCTGCCAACCCGTCGGCGCGCAGCGATTCCGCAGTGACCCGGGCGGACACCGAGGCCGGCGAGTTTTCCGGGTTTCCGGTCCACGCGGGCATGGCTGCCAGCACCGCCACCGTCGCCCCGGGGTTGTGCAGGGCCCACGTCAGGGCCACGGCGGTGCCGATGGACATCCCGCCTACGACGATCGGGCCACTCCGAGCCGCGCGGTCGAGCGCCCGTAAGTAGCCGTTGACCAGGTTATTCGGTTCTGGACGCACCGCGACCAGGGTGGCCCCGGCGCCGCTGAGGGCGGGGCCGAAGGCCCGCGTGATGTAGTCGTCGTCGGAGCCGGTGCCCGGCATGAGAACAGCCGTGTGGCCATCAAGTTGGGGGGATAGGCCGCGTGCGGCACGACCGTTGATGGGTGTCACGCAGCTGATCTTGCCCGGTGCGCGGGACACCCCGGGGGCCGCCTGGCATCGGGGCGTGCAAAGGTCTACCGTGGCGGTTGCACCGATGAGCCGCTTGCGCCAAGTGACTCCACGAGCGATCACACGATCGGGCATGTTGAGAGGCCAGGACGAGAAGTGGCTACCACAGGCGGTTATCTGCGTCGACTGACTCGTCGGCTGACAGAGGACCTGGAGCAAGTAGACGCCGAGAAGATCGGTGACGACGCCGCCGCCACCGGTGCTCAGCGCGTCATCGATTGTCAGCGCGGCCAAGAGGTCACCATGTGCGGAACGTTGCGCACCGTCGAGACCAATTCCAAGGGTTGCGTCGCAGGCGTGAAGGCCGAGCTGTTCGACGGCACCGACACGGTGATGCTGGTCTGGCTGGGTCAGCGCCGAATCCCCGGTATCGAATCGGGCCGCACCCTGCTGGTGCGCGGTCGACTCGGCAAGCTTGAGAACGGCGGCAAGGTGATTCACAACCCGTACTACGAGATTCAGCGCTAAGTGCCAGAGACCCCATCGCACGAGCCGGACGGCTCGGGCGGAGCGCATGTCGGCTCGGATACCGCGGAGGGCCCGCAGCTGAAATTCAGCGTGCCCGGGACCAAGCCTGAGGAGCCGGGAAGCTCGCCACTGCACGAGATGTGGCATCAGGCCGGGGGATGGCAGGGAATCGTCTACTCGTCGGTCCCGGTGATCGTTTTCGTTGTCGCGGTCAGCATCTCCTCGTTGATGCCGGCGATCGTGGCTGCCCTGGTGGCCGCCACCCTGGTCTTGGTCTGGCGTCTGGTGCGGCGTGAATCGCTGCAACCGGCAGTCTCGGGATTCATCAGCGTCGGCATCAGCGCTCTGATCGCGTACCTGCTAGGGGAGGCCAAGGGCTACTTCCTCATTGGGATCTGGGCCAACTTCTTCTGGGGCACGGTCTTTTTGGTATCGGTGATCATCCGCCGCCCGATCGTGGGCTACGCGTACAGCTGGGCCACCGGCGGCGACATGTCGTGGCGCGGTGACCGGCGCATCCTGACGGCCTTCGATATCGCGACGGTGGCCTGGATCGCGTTGTTCGCCACCAGATTTGTCGTGCAGCAGTGGCTATACCTCGCGGGCAACACGGCCTGGCTGGGCGGCACCAAGATTGCGATGGGCTGGCCGTTGACGGCCGTCGGCGCGTTGATCACCTTGCTGGTGATCCGCTATGTGCGCCGCCACACCGACGTGGCCGAGGAATCCTCGACCAGTACCTAGCCGAGGACCGCGCGGTGGAGCTCGTCCTCAATGTCCGCGGTTGCGACCAGGATCAGCTCATCGCCGCCTTCGAGGGGCTCGTCGGCCTGTACGGGAATGACCCGTGATCCGCGCAGAATCGCCACCAGCACCGCGTCGCGGGGGAGCTCGAGCTTTCGAACCGGCTTGCCGCCCCACGGGGTGTCGTCGGGAAGCGTGATCTCCACCAGATTGGCCTGACCGCGCCGGAATTCCATGAGCCGCACCACGTCACCCACGGCGACGGCCTCCTCGACGAGGGATGCCAGCATGCGCGGTGTCGACACCGCGACATCGACGCCCCAGGCATCGTCGAACAGCCACTCATTGCGCGGGTCGTTCACCCGGGCCACGACGCGCGCCACGGCGAACTCGGTCTTGGCCAGCAGACTCAGCACCAGATTGGTCTTGTCGTCACCGGTCGCCGCGATCACCACGTCGAAGGTGTGCAGTTCCTCGGATTCCAACAGGCTGATCTCGCAGGCATCCCCGAGCCGCCAATGTGCCTCGGGCACCGCCTCCGGATCGATGTGATCGGGATTGCGTTCCAGCAGGGTGACTTCGTGGCGGCTCTCGATGAGCTCGCGTGCGATGGAACGTCCGACGGCGCCGGCGCCTCCGATGGCGACCTTCATCGGGCACCCCCGTGGTCATCGTCGGCATCCTCGCCCGGCGGCTGCGCCGCGATCGCCATGGCCTCGGCGGCGCGTCCGGACACCGCCGACACGTACACCTCGTCACCGTCCTGGATGACCGTCTTGGTGTCGGGAAGCACGCCCGTACCAAACCGAATGATGAAGGCCGCCCGCGCACCGGTGGCGGTCTCCAGCGCCGTGACGCGCTTGCCTATCCACTCTTCGTGCAGCGCGAGCTCGGTGACGACCACCGAACCGGACGGATCACGCCATTTGGTCGTGTCGCTTTCCCGGGTGAGGGCATGCAGCAGACGATCTGTCGTCCACGGCACGGTGGCGACGGTCGGAATGCCGAGGCGCTCGTAGACGGCGGCACGCTTGGCGTCATAGATACGGGCCACCACGCGCTCGACGCCGAAGGTCTCGCGGGCTGCCCGGGCCGAGATGATGTTCGAGTTGTCACCGGAGGAGACCGCGGCGAATGCCTGTGCCCGCTCGATCCCGGCCCGCAACAAGACGTCGCGATCAAAACCCATGCCGACGATGCGTTCGCCAGTGAATTCGGGGCTGAGCCGGTTGAACGCGGAGGCTTCCTTGTCGATGATCGCCACCTCGTGGCCAATCCTGGCAAGGCCCCCGGCCAGCGCGGCGCCCACACGCCCGCAGCCCATCACCACTACTCGCACCGGTAGACCCTTCTGGATAGGCGTTCGTCTTACTACGCACCGCGATGCTGAACGCCGTGTCACGGCACCCGACACAGCGATGTCAAGTGAGACCGTACCGCGATTGCTCGCGTGGCCTAATGTTGGCGTTCGTGTCTACGCTTTCCAAGCTGTCGACGGCGGCTCGACGCCTGGTAATCGGCCGACCGTTTCGCAGTGACAGCCTTGGCCATACCCTGCTGCCGAAGCGCATCGCGCTACCGGTTTTCGCCTCGGACGCCCTGTCCTCGGTGGCGTATGCGCCCGAAGAAATCTTCCTGGTGCTCTCGGTCGCGGGCATGTCCGCCTATGCGTTGACGCCGTGGATCGGACTTGCGGTCGCCGCGGTCATGATGGTCGTGGTGGCGAGTTACCGGCAGAACGTGCACGCCTATCCTTCCGGTGGCGGCGACTACGAGGTGGTCACCACCAATCTCGGGCCTACCGCGGGCCTGACGGTCGGTAGCGCCCTGCTGGTGGATTATGTGTTGACCGTTGCCGTTTCCATGTCCTCGGCGATGTCGAACATCGGCTCGGCCATCCCGCTAGTCGCGCAGCACAAGGTCACCTTCGCGGTGGTCGCCATTGTGATCCTGATGTCGATGAATCTGCGCGGAGTCCGCGAATCGGGCGCCGCGTTCGCGATTCCCACGTACGCCTTCATGGTCAGCATGTACCTCATGTTGGGCTGGGGGCTGTTCCAGATCTACGTGCTCGGTACCCCGCTGAAGGCGGAATCGGCCTCCTTCGAGATGCATGGCGAAGGAAACGGCCTCCTGGGCTTTGCGCTGGTGTTCCTTGTGGCGCGGGCTTTCTCGTCGGGCTGTGCGGCGTTGACGGGTGTGGAAGCGATCAGCAATGGTGTGCCTGCCTTCCGGAAACCCAAGTCGCGCAACGCGGCCACGACCCTGTTGCTCCTCGGCGGCGTCGCCATCACCCTGTTCATGGGCATCATCCTGCTGGCCGAACGCACCGGAGCCAAGATCGCCGAGGACCCGGCGCAGCAGCTGGTGGGCGCACCCGCCAATTACCACCAGAAGACCCTGGTCGCCCAGCTTGCCGAGGCGGTGTTCGGTGACTTCCGGATTGGCTTCATATTCATCACCGTGGTGACGGCCCTCATCCTGGTGCTGGCCGCCAATACCGCGTTCAACGGTTTCCCGGTGCTCGGATCGATTCTGGCGCAGGACCGTTACCTGCCGCGCCAGCTGCACACGCGCGGCGACCGGCTGGCGTTCTCCAACGGCATCATCTTTCTGTCGGCAGTCGCCATCCTGTTCGTGGTGGCGTTCAAGGCCGAGGTGACCGCGCTCATTCAGCTGTACATCGTCGGCGTCTTCGTGTCATTCACGCTCAGTCAGATCGGCATGGTGCGGCATTGGACCCGGCTGCTCAAGACCGAGACCGATCCGGCGGTACGCGGCAAGATGATCCGCTCACGCATCATCAACACCATCGGTTTCATCATGACCGGCACAGTGCTGATAGTCGTCCTGGTCACCAAATTCCTTGCCGGAGCATGGATCGCGATCCTGGCAATGGGTCTGCTGTTCGTGCTCATGAAGATGATCCACAAGCACTACAACACGGTGGCCCGCGAGCTGGACAACCACGAGGGAGAAGTGGTGTTGCCCAGCCGCACCCATGCCGTCGTCCTTGTCTCCAAGGTGCATCAGCCCACGCTGCGCGCCCTCGCCTACGCCCGTGCCACCCGTCCCGACGTCCTGGAGGCGATCACCGTCAGTGTTGACGATCGGGACACCCGAGAACTCGTCAGGGATTGGGAGACAAGCGATCTCAGTACTCCGCTGAAGGTGATCGCCTCGCCGTATCGCGAAATCACCCGGCCCATCCTCGACTACGTCAAGCGCATCAGCAAGGAAGCGCCGCGCACGGTCGTCTGCATCTTCATTCCCGAGTATGTGGTGGGGCATTGGTGGGAGCAGGTGCTGCACAACCAGAGTGCGCTGCGACTCAAGGGGCGCCTGTTGTTCGTCCCCAATGTCATGGTCACATCCGTTCCGTGGCAGCTTGACTCGTCCGAACGTCGCCGCGAGCTCGACGAACAGTCCGCACCCGGCGACTCACGGCGGGGGTTCGACTCCTAGTGGCAATCGGCGAAATCCTGGAGGTCCAGACCGGCGGGCCCGCCAACGGGGGCAGCGTGGTGGCCCGGCACGACGGGCGCGTCATCTTCGTCAGATACGCGTTACCTGGCGAGCGGGTGCGTGTCCAGATCACCGACGACCGGCAAGCCAGCTTCTGGCATGGCGTCGCCGTCGACGTCCTGGACCCGTCACCGCACCGCATCGATCCGATATGCCCCATCGCGCACGGTAGCGGCGAGTCTGGTTGCTGTGACCTGTCTTTCGTCGATCCCGCGTATCTGCGCGAGCTCAAGGGTGATGTGGTGAGCCAGCAGTTGTCGCGGCTCGGCAAGTACGACTGGCAGGGTGCGGCCGAACAGATCGGACCCGGAGACTCCACGGGGTGGCGGACTCGGGTGCGCTTGGACGTGAACGCCTTGGGTCAACCCGGCTTTCACCGGTATCACAGCGACGAGCTGGTGACCGACCTGCGCTGTGCCCAGGTGGTGCCGGGATTGCTCGATGGGCTGGATGAACCAGATCTCGGCTCCGAGGGTCCCCTGTATGCCGTGCTGGACGATCAGCGACGTCGGCACGTGCTGCGCGGGCGTTCGGTGGTCGAAGGCGAGGACGTTGCGGTTCAGAAGGTCGGGGACCGGCTCTGGTTGGTACCGGTGACGGCGTTCTGGCAAGCACATCGCGACGCGGCGAGCACCTACAGTCAGCTGGTCTCCGAATGGGCCGAGCTGGAGCCGGGCATGAGTGCCTGGGATTTGTACGGTGGTGTCGGGGTCTTCGCGGCGGTGCTGGGGGAGGCGGTGGGACGCACGGGACGTGTTGTCAGTGTCGACACCTCACGTCCGGCGTTCCGGAGCGCCAAGGGTGCGCTGGGAGATCTGCGTCAGGTCACCATGATCTGCGGTTCGGTACGCAACGCCATGCGTGACCTGGGTAAGGCCGATGTCGCGGTGCTCGACCCGCCCCGCGCGGGTGCCGGACGTGAGGTCATCGGGCGAATCGCTGATGCCGGCGTGCCGCGAGTCATCCATATCGGTTGCGAGGCAGCGGCATTCGCGCGTGATGTGGGCTTGTACCTGGAGCGCGGGTATCGGGTAGAAGAGCTGCGGCTGTTCGATGCGTTCCCGCTCACTCATCACATCGAAAGCTTCGCGCTGCTCACCCGCTAAGACGGCGGCGGGCGTAAAGATCTTATAAAGTAGCTTCCCAGGTGTGCCGGGAAGTCTGGTCGGCGGTATTCAGCCCTGCCAGAAAGGACGGACACCAACCCATGAGGCTGCGCCAACGCGTCTTTACCCGCGGATCGTGGGCGGAATCGTCTCGTGTCGCCGAGATTCTGCGCCAGGAAACCGTCGGCGGCGTGCTGCTGGTGGCGGCGGCGCTGAGCGCACTGCTCTGGGCCAACTCGCCGTGGAGTTCCTGGTACTACCGGCTGGGAGCCATCACGGTCGGGCCCGAGCGGCTGCATCTGAACCTGACGCTGGCGGGCTGGGCCACCGACGGGCTGCTCGCGATCTTCTTCTTCGTCGTAGGCGTGGAACTGAAGCGTGAATTCGTGGCGGGGGATCTGCGCGACCCGGGGCGCGCCGCGTTGCCGATTGTCGCCGCTATCGGCGGCATGCTCGTTCCGGCCGCCATCTATCTGGCGGTGAACGCCTCCGGTGGTGGCGAGGCGATGCGCGGCTGGGCGATCCCCACCGCCACCGATATCGCCTTCGCGCTCGCCGTGCTCGCCGTGATTTCAACACATCTGCCGTCTGCGCTGCGCACATTTCTGCTCACCCTGGCGGTGGTGGATGATCTGCTGGCCGTCATCGTGATCGCGGTCTTTTATACCGATCAGCTGCATTGGGGGCCGCTGGGCCTCGCGCTCATTCCGCTCGCGCTGTTCGCGCTGGCGGTGCAGCGCCGCCGTCGGGAATGGTGGCTACTGGTGCCGCTGGCATTGTCCGCTTGGGCGTTGGTACACGCCTCAGGGGTGCACGCCACTGTGGCGGGCGTGCTGCTGGGATTTGCCGTCCCGGTATTGAGGCGGGACGGGCGTACCGATGTGCACGGCATGGCCGAGCGATTCGAGCATCGGCTACGACCGCTGTCGGCGGGTGTCGCGGTGCCGGTGTTCGCGTTCTTCGCTGCGGGCGTCACCCTCGGCGGCTTCTCCGGGCTGTGGCAGGCGCTGCTGGATCCGGTGGCTTTGGGCGTGGTCCTGGGCCTGCTGGTGGGTAAGCCGATAGGGATCTTCCTGACGACGTATCTGTTGGCGCGGTTCACGCGGGCCAGTCTCGATGACGATCTGAGCTGGCTGGACATCGTCGGTGTGGCCCTGCTGGCCGGGATCGGCTTCACGGTGTCGCTGCTCATCGGCGAATTGGCGTTCGGCGCCGGATCGGCCGCCGAGCACGTCAAGGTCGGCGTGCTCGCCGGATCGTTGACATCGGCGGCCGTGGCCTCGGTCGTGCTGAGGCTGCGCAACCGGGCATATCGACGCATCGAGGCCAAGGAGACCCTCGATGCCGACCACGATGGAGTGCCCGATGTTTTTGGCTCCGCTCCAAGCGACCAAATCTGAATCGCTGCGTAGACTGACCTGATGCTTGACGACATCAGAGGGCCGGGTGACCTGCAGGGTCTCTCGAAGCGAGAGCTGGACTTGCTCGCCGACGAGATTCGCGAGTTCCTGATCCATAAGGTCGCCGCGACCGGCGGCCATCTGGGACCCAACCTGGGTGTTGTCGAGCTGACGTTGGCTCTCCATCGCGTGTTCGAGTCCCCGTATGACCCGATCATCTTCGACACCGGGCACCAGGCGTATGTGCACAAGATCCTGACCGGACGTTCCGGAGACTTCGACACGCTGCGCCAGAAGGACGGCCTATCGGGGTACCCGTGTCGGGCCGAGAGCGAACACGATTGGGTGGAATCCAGCCACGCGTCCACGGCGCTGTCCTACGCGGACGGACTTGCGAAGGCATTCGAACTGACAGGGCAACGCCGTCGCCATGTCGTCGCGGTGGTTGGCGATGGCGCGCTCACCGGCGGCATGTGCTGGGAGGCTCTGAACAACATCGCGGCCGCCGATCGGCGCATCATCATCGTCGTCAACGACAACGGACGAAGCTATGCGCCGACCATCGGTGGCCTCGCCTCGCATCTGGCCGGGCTGCGGCTCACGCCCACCTACGAGAAGGTGCTCGACGAGAGCCGGAAGCTGCTGCGCGGTATGCCGGTGGTGGGACCGTTGGCGTACGCGTTGATGCACAGCCTCAAGGTGGGGGTCAAGGATGCGGTATCGCCGCAGGTGATGTTCACCGATCTGGGGATCAAATACGTTGGGCCCGTTGATGGTCACGACGAGCATGCGGTCGAGGATGCACTGCGCCGTGCCCGTGGTTATGGCGGCCCGGTGATCGTGCACGTGATTACCCGCAAGGGCATGGGGTATGCGCCTGCCGAGGACGACGAGGCCGAGCAGATGCATTCCACCGGCATCATCGACCCGAAAACCGGCCGCTCCATCAAGGCTTCGGCGCTGGGCTGGACATCGGTGTTCTCCGACTCGCTCATCGATGTGGCCAGTGAACACCGCAACATAGTCGCGATCACCGCGGCCATGCCGGGACCGACCGGGCTCAGCAAGTTCGGTGAGCGTTTCCCGGATCGGCTCTTCGACGTCGGTATCGCGGAACAGCACGCCGTCACCTCCGCGGCCGGTCTCGCGATGGGCGGCCTGCACCCTGTGGTGGCGATCTACTCCACCTTCCTGAACCGTGCGTTCGATCAGGTGATGATGGACGTTGCGCTGCACAAGCTTCCGGTGACATTCGTGCTGGACCGGGCGGGGATCACCGGAAGCGACGGGGCCAGCCACAACGGCATGTGGGACCTGTCGATCCTGAACGTGGTGCCCGGAATGCGGGTCGCTGCGCCGCGTGATGCTTCGCGGCTGCGTGAAGAGCTGACCGAAGCGCTGGCGTTCGATGATGGGCCGACCGCGCTGCGTTTTCCCAAAGGCGAAGTCGGCGAGGATATCCCGGCGGTCGAGCGTCGCGACGGCGTCGACGTGCTGGCCCGTCCGGCGGGCGGATTGCACGCCGATGTGCTGCTGGTCGCGGTCGGCCCGTTCGCGTCGACCGCGTTGGCGACGGCCGAGAGGCTTGGCAAGCAGGGGATCGGGGTCACTGTCGTCGACCCGCGGTGGGTGCTGCCGGTGCCCGAGTACGTGGTCGGGCTGGCCAGGCAGCATCGGCTGGTGGTGACCCTGGAGGACAGCGGCGTGCACGGCGGTGCCGGTAGCGCGGTGACCAAGGCGATGCAAGACGCCGATGTAGATGTGCCGAGTCGAGATATCGGTGTGCCGCAACAGTTCCTAGACCATGGGTCCCGGGGGCAGGTTCTTGAGCAGCTCGGTTTGACCGATCAGCACATCGCTCGCAAGATCACCGGTTGGGTGGCGGCGATGAGCCGCGAGACGGCCGATAATTCGGTTTCCGAACAGATCGACTAGCCGAGACTCCGGTTTTCGACGCATTTCGCGAGTAGCCGACGCAAAACGCGGCGTGTCGGTCGGCTATCGAACTTCCTTGCCGGTTTTCTTGATGGAGCCGATAGCCTCGGCTGTGTACAGCGCTGGATCGAGTTCCATTCCGTACTGGTAGATGTCGTTCCCGTTCTTCTTTCGCGCTGTGACTTCGACGATCAGTCCCGCAGGCCCTAAGCCCATCCCTAGTGTTTCTTTGTCGGTGTCCCGCTTGCCGGAGTTGGCGATCCAGCGCTAGACGTCTTCGGGTCGAAATCCCCAGCGATGGATTCCGGCGCGCAGTTCGGCATGTGCTGCCTCGATATTGGGTGGCGCGCTAAACCATACGATGAGGTTGAGCGTGTCGGTGAGATCGGTCGACGCGAACGTGATGTTTTGTGTGACTACGTTCTCCTCGGCGGTCGGCCCCAGGAAGATGAATGTGAGGTCGGGGCCGCCGGGGGTTCCAATCATCGGCTCGTACTTTGAACCGGCGAGTCCTACGGCTTGTCTGGTGAGTTCGCGGCTTGTCAGATCAAATCGGGCATGCCTGGACTTCTTGATCTCAGCGATACCCGCCTCGGTGAGCAGGGAGAAACCTTGATCGTTGACCGTCGGCCCGGTCAGTTCCTCCCCTTTGTGGATCCAGCCGACACATCCGCTCAGTAGCAATGCGGAGAGGATCGGGAGGCCGCGTCTTTTCCTCATCGGCAGACCTCGGCTTTTCGACTAGGAGCGGCCTGTGTCCCTGATTTTCTGCTGCGTCTCGGATGTGTAGTACTTGTCCCCGAGGTAGATGCCGTACTGGAGAACCTCCTTCCCGTCCTTACGCGTTCCCTGGACGTCAACAACTAGCCCGGACTTGCTGACTCCCATTGAGATAACCGAACGGAAGGCCTCGGTGTTTGAGGACGGTGGCCAGTTCACGCTGTCGAACCACTGCTGAACCAATCTGGGATGCCACCCCCAATGTTCTACTCCTGCACGCAGTTCTGCATGGGCGGCTTCCAGTGACTCTGGGGCGCTGAACCATACGATCGTAAAGAAGTCGTGCGTGTCGTGGCTGGCGAATGTGATGTTCTGAGTTGTGATCCGCTCATCGCTGATCGGTCCTAAGAACGCGAAAGTGTATTGGCTGCCACCGGGATGGCCAATCATCGCGCCCCGATCCAGGCCTTCGAGTCCCACCGCCGATTTGGATAGTCTCCCGCTGCGGAGGTCGAATCGGCCACTCTTGGTTCTATTGATCTCTGCAATGCCTGCGTCGGTTAGCAATGAGAAGCCCTGATCGTTAGCAGTCGGTCCCGTCACGGAATCTCCCTCTCGTTTCATCCCGAATGTGCATCCACTGACAAGCAGCATTGCGAGTAGTGAGGCAAGCGTCAGTCGACTCATCTCTTAAAGTTCACATCCCAGCCGTCGATGAATCGTTTTACGATGTCATCGATTTGATTGCTTATGCGTTGATTGTCCATACGTTCATTGAAGTTGGACGCGATGATCTGACGAGCAAGATCGGGGTTGTCGCGCAACAAGTTCTGATAGGCAGGCAGTGTATCCCGCTCGATGAGGTTCCAGCGTTGATCCGAATATGAGATGTTTCCATCGGGGAATGGCGTTCTCACCTCAATTGACCCGGGACCCCACGGATCGAAAGTGAAGGTTTCGGGGAAGATTTCGGCATACGAGTGCGCGCCAGGAATCGAGGGGGCGCCCAGCATGGTCATGCCCCAAGTAACAACCCC
>MAFD01000019.1:0-81125 GCA_002013775.1 Mycobacterium sp. D16R18 | reverse complement strand
GTTCCGGAAACGCTGCCTGGGTCTGAGCTGGTTTGCGCCGAGTCTGCGTCTCACGACGCTTTCGGGGGGAAAACCGTCGGGAGACGCAGACTCGCGATCCGAAGTGCTTCGTCGACGCGGCTGACGATCGTGCCTGGACGGTGCCGAAGCAGTTCCGAGGTCACCCGGATGATCGTCCAGTCTTCATCGGTGAGCGCGGCGGCACGGTCGATGTCCCGGGATCGCTGGCGTGCGTCCGTCCAATGTTGCGCGCCGTCGAACTCGATACCTACTTTTGCGTCCTCCCACCCCATGTCCACCCGCGCGACGAAATCTCCGAATCGGTCGAACACTCGAATCTGTGTCTGGGGCTTGGGGAATCCGCTGCGGACCAGGAGCAGACGGGTACGGGTTTCTTGTGGTGACTCGGCGCCCGCGTCGACGAGTTCGAGCACCTCGCGTAGGCGCACGATGCCGCGGACGCCCCGATGATCAGCCAGCACTGTGTGCACCTGAGGGGTGGTCAGGTCGGTCGCATTCATCAAGGCATCGATCCGCTCGACGGCATGGTTGACAGTCAGCCGTCGCCCTAGGTCGAACGCCGTGCGTGCGGGCGTCGTGGCCTTCATGCCGTCGACCTCGGTGATCTCGTTGGCGAGCAACGAATCCTGGTGGACTGTTAATCCGGATGGTGTCCGGTAGTTGCCAAACACGAGTTCAGCGGGTCGATCGCCGTCGATCCATTTCGCACCGTGCAATGCAGATGCCGATAGCCCAGCGACGATGCCTAAGCGCCGCGACCAGTGCCAGGCGGCGACAGCCCGCTCGGCCGCGGTGAGCTGTGCATCTCTTGGCACGAACACGCCCGGGTACAGCTGCCGATACAAGCGGCGCAGCCGGCGTTCCGAGATCGCACCGGATGCGAGTACGTCGGCTGAGCGAAATGGCCATGGAATCTCCCCCATGGCGCGCAGCGTCCCATCGCGCTCCGACACCCTGCCGCGAGTCTGCGTCTCACGACGCTTTCGGGGGGAAAACCGTCGTGAGACGCAGGCTCGCCAGATATTTGTGAGACAGATGTGACTATTGGGGCCTGTGATGCTTGCCCCTGTAGAATTACAGGTGTGTAATTGGTATCGGCGCGCCTCATAGCGTGCGCAGATCGCCAACCTAGCCTTGACCTGAGGCTTAGGTGCAAGGCACACCTGACGCGCGCAGAAAGGAGCAGGCCGACATGCCGAGCATCCCCCAATCGGTGTTGTGGATCGGACTGGTCGTGCTGTGGCTGTTCGTCCTGGTGCCGATGCTGATCAACAAGCGTGACGTGGTGAAGCGCACGAGTGACGTCGCCCTGGCGACACGGGTCCTCAACGGAAAGGCCGCCAAGCTGCTGCGCCGCACCGGTCCCGCTGCCGGTCACCGCAGCGATCCGGACTTCCGTCGTGAAGACATCGACGAACTCGAGGACGAGGACGACGAAGACTCGACCGGAGTGATCGCCAGTGCGCCCACCGAGGAAGACAAGGACGCCGCGCAGGCCGTGAAGGCCATGGCGGTGCGCAAGGTTCGTCCCGAGAAGATCGAGAGCGACGACCCCGTCGACGTTGATGTCATCGACGAGGACGCGACCGCGTTGCCGGCAGGTGCGGCGGCACTGTCCGATGACCTTGAGGATTTGGAGGAGGCGCCCGTCGCTGAAACCAATTCGGGCACCTACGAGTACGTCGACGACACCTCAGGTCTGGCCATTCCTGCCGAGCCGACGCGCGAACGCCACCAGGCGCCGCCGATGTACAGCTCATCGCGCCGCCGCCGGTTTGACCCGGACACCATGGCCAAGGAGAACGCGCGCAAGTTCGCCTTCCGCAAGCGTGTGCTGATCGGTCTGGTTGCGGCCATGACGATCGCCGGTGTGGTGGCCGCGACGGCAACCGGCACCGCGTGGTGGGCATGCGGCGCGCTGGCCGTGATGGCGGTGCTGTACCTGGGCTATCTGCGCCGTCAGACCCGCATCGAGGAGCAGCTGCGCCGTCGCCGTGCGGCGCGGTACCAGCGAGCGCGTGTGGTCGGCGTGGAGAACGTGGCGGACCGCGAGCTCGATGTGGTTCCGCAGCGTCTGCGCCGTCCGGGAGCAGCTGTCCTCGAAATCGATGACGAGGACCCGGTTTTCGAGCACCTGGATTACTACGACGAGCCGCGGCAGTTCCGTATGCCGCATGCTGTCGGCCAGTAGGTATCTGATTCGGTCTGACGCGGGACGGCTGGTAAGGTCTTAGCGTCTTGGGGCTATAGCGCAGTTGGTAGCGCGTCTCGTTCGCATCGAGAAGGTCGGGAGTTCGATTCTCCCTAGCTCCACCATGAACCCCCGCTTTGCGGGGGTTTTTTCTTTACCGGTAGACGCACGCGACGGAGCTCAGTTCAGTCCGCGGATTCCTCGGGCGACTCGGGCTCGTTGCGCGGCTTCGCGTTGCGGCCCGGGTTACCGATACGGCGGTTCAGCGCATACACAGGAGCTGCTGCCCGCGCCATCAATGGCGGTATCGCCTGTCGTGCCTTGCGGGTATTGAAGAGCCCAGCGTTCATGCCGATACCGATAAAGGTCATCGCCACGATCGCTGCTATCCCGACGAACGTTGTCGTCATACGCCCCACAGTATCGTCAAGCGCTGACCTGTGCTTCGAGGCTGTGGCGTGGGAGATCTCAAGACCGCGAGAGGCGCCGCGCCCCCAGCCAGCCAATGCCTGCCACCGCCGCCGGGACCCCAAACACTGCCAGCAACACGGGGAGTTCCTCCGCGACGCCGTACCCTGCCTCGAAGACGCCCACCCCCATGTTGAACACGGCAACGCCGGCCCAGGCAACCAGGAAGTGCGTGAGGGCTGTCTGTATGCCGATCTTCTTGACCAGCGCGCCGGCCGCAAGAAACGCTAGTGCTGCGACAACGCCGACGATGATGATGATTGCGGTCCGGCTCATAGCGGTGAACTCTAAGTCATAGGACGCCTGACCGGGCAACGTTGAATGTTCAGGAGACTGTGGCAGTCACGCTGTGCGAGCCATCACGCCGAGCCCATCGCGAGACCTCCTCAGGGAAACGGCGACTCAGCGCATGCTCGCTGATACCCGCCCCAGACTTCACCTGATCGTCCCCAAATACCCAGGGATTTCCCAGGTTCACCGTCCACAATCTTCAGATGGCGCGGACAGCATGGGTCGGATCGGGCCTTCTCGCACTTGTCGCGGTAGCCGGTTGCTCTCATCCCGTCAGTCCGGTCGCCTCAGAAACATCCGCTCCCGAGGTGACGGACCTCAAAGTCAGTGCCGCTGCCGCAGATTCACTGTTCGCGGGGATCGATGTGGTGAAGTCTCTGGGCTTCCCGACGGCGGACACCACACATACCGACACGGCGCCGGTCTACGGGCCTTCCATCAACCCGTCGGACCCGTGCGGCATGCTGCACGCGGCGTCACAGGGCGACTTGGGTGACAGCTGGCAGGCGTTTCGTCAACTGAATGTCGACAGCAGCGCGGACCCGCATCAGACACTGCACGAGGCCATTGCGATCTATCCGGACAAGCCCGCCGCCCAAGCTGAATTCCGTCGGCTCACAGAGGCTTTCAATACGTGCAAGGCGCATTCGCCCGCCGCGTACACGTTCGGCATGCGCAACCCGATCACGATCACCTGGGCCGACAACACCGGTGCCACGCACATCCACACCACGGGCAACGTGGTGTACGGGGTGACCTCGTCCGGTGCCACCGACAACGCAGAGGTCGCCGGTCAGATTGCCAACCAAATGAAGACGAACATCATCGACCCTGCTTAGAACCACCGTTCACTGGGTACTGTCCCGGTGTGCTTACAGAGCTGTACCGCGGTGCGATCGTTTTCCTGGTAGTCCTGGCTGTCGTCACCTTCATCAGTGGCTTCTGGTTCACCAATCCCTACGGCCGGTTCGCCAAACCGGACGAGAGGTTCACCGCCCCCGCGAAGATCGGTTGGCTGATCTTCGAATGCCCGCAATGGTGGGCGTTCACCGTCACCTTCTGGATCGTCGCGTATGACCACGGCGCACCGGCGCTCGTGCTCTACGGCCTGTGGCAGTGTCACTACCTGTATCGCGGACTGATCTATCCGCTCTCGCGCAAGGGCAGTGGAAAACGCTTCCCTTACAGCGGAATCGCGTTCGGCTTCGTCTTCAACGCGGTCAACGGTTTCGCCAACGGGTACGCCGTCGCGTTCGCCGCGCATCTGCAGAGCTCGGCCTGGTTCACCGACCCGCGCTTCATCCTCGGCGTGCTTGTCGCGGTCACCGGTTGGCTCGTGAACTTCCAGGCCGACCGCATTCTGATCAATCTGCGAGCCGACGGTTTCGATGGTTACCGCATCCCGTATGGCGGAGCGTTCAGGTGGGTGTCGGCGGCCAACTACTTCGGCGAGATCATCCTGTGGGCAGGTTGGGCGCTGATGGCGTGGACGCTGCCGGGGCTGATTTTCGTGCTGTTCTCGATTGCCAATCTGCTGCCGAGGGCGCTGTCGATCCATCGGTGGTACCGCGAGACGTTCCCGGACGAGTACCCGCGCGAGCGCAAGGCCATCGTTCCCGGGCTGTTGTAGGGACCTAAGCCCCGACTTTTACGCACTACTTCAAAACGTAAGCGATTCGTGTAACACTGAGTTACACGATCAATGTGGAGGTGGTGCGATATGGCTGCTCCGGTAACGGCCTCATACCCGAAGACGCGACGCATCAGATTTTGGTTTGGTGACCCGGTCCCGATGCGAAGGCACTTCGCTGACAACGACATCGCGTTGAGCCATGTACTGGCGGGCGCCTCCGCGGTGTTCCCGCCGGGCGAGGAGTTCTTCGTCCGATCGGTGCGTCGCTACGCCGCCAGGATCACCGAACCGACGCTCAAGAAACGCGTCGCCGGGTTCATTGGTCAGGAAGTCACCCACGGTCTGCATCATCGCGAGCTCAACGAGAAGCTCACGGAGATGGGCTACCGCAGCAAGATGGTCGAGACGATAGGTCGGCGCTCCGGCAAGGTCGAAGACCTCGTCGACAAGTACCTGCCCGATATGGACCGTCTCAAGTACGTCCGGCTGACCATGCTGGCCGCTACTGCCGCGCTCGAGCACTACACCGCGGTTCTGGCCGAGCGCCTGCTGGAAAGCGGGGAGCTGCAAGACATGGTGACCGACGACGAGGTGCGGAATCTGTTGTACTGGCACGCGATCGAGGAGCTGGAGCACAAATCGGTGGCCTTCGACGTCTACCGTGCGGTCGGCGGGCCTGAATGGCTGCGGCGTGCCGTGATGGCGGTCATCTGGACTGGGACGGTGCCGTTCGCCACTGCGGGTTCGTGGTTCTCCATCGCGTGGAGTGATCCGGACGGGCGGCGTCAGCCCGGACGGGTGCTGCGCGAAACGGTCGGGTTGGTCCGGGGGCCTCTGCTGAACGACGGCATGATCGCCAAACTGGCCGTCTATATGAAGAAGGACTTCCATCCCGACGATCTCGACACCGATGCGCTGCTGGAGCAGTGGCGCGCCGAGCTGTTCGGCGCCGAGGGCACTCTGGTCGACCATTTGAAGTAGAGACAACAATGCCCCGGGCTTGTGGCCCGGGGCATTGTCAGGTTACGGCTGTGTTCAGCAGCTCAGCGCAACATGCGCGACCTTGCGATCGACAGTCGGCACCGTGGTGGGGTTGTTTCGCACATCACGCGCCGCTTGCACGTTGTTGACGGGCGACTCCTGTGTCACCGATTCGACGGTGCACTTGCTCAGGTCGGCGGCACCCGTCTTGGAAACGATCACTCGGTATCCGTTTGACTTGAGGTCATTGATGACGGCACTGGCATCGCCCGATCCCGCTGGTCCGGCGAGCGCGACGCTTGCCGATCCTAGCGATGCACCGATGATGCCAGCTGCGGCAATACCTGCAAATAACAATTTCTTCACGATTTCACTCCTCTCGCCTCATTCCTCGTGGCCTGCGTGTTACGCGAATGTGTCCGCATACCACACAAAGACCCAATTCCCGACTCGCTGAATCATCAGCGTTCGTGAATCTGTCCAGTCCAACGCGGTAATACTCGGAATGATTCCCGCTCGGCGAAATTAACGTCAAATTCATAGGAAGGTCTGCGCGGGCTCTTAGGTGAAGGGCGTAACTGGACCCGCGGACGCGCAGCACACAGCGAACTGGCAAATCAGATTAGGTAAGGCTAACTAGACGTTGCAGTTAAGGGAGATGTACACCAATTTGTGGTCGAGCACCCGCACCGGCAGCACCAGCCACTTGCCGCTGGGCATCCAGGTGCGCTGATACTCGGTGCGATAGACATCCTGCCCGTTGCGGATGTTGGACACCGTGCACTTGTTGGTCGGTGCGGAACCGTTGCGGTCGATGATGACCTGGTAGCCCTGCGACTGGTACTGGTTGATGACCGACTGAGCGTCATCGGCGAGTGCCGTCCCGGGGGTGAGGGCCATCAGCGCTCCGACGCCCACTGCCGTCAGACACAACCGACTTAGCCTAACCACCGTCTTCATCTCGCACCGTCCTCACAGTTTTTAACTCTTGGCCACACAGACATTGTTCCCTATAGGTGCCATCGATTTTTCGGTACGAATCGATACAGTGGCCGGGTGTTGAAGCCGGTGACCGTCAAGAGCTGGGGAATCTGGGCCACCTGTGCGCTTGCGCTCGTTGTGCCGGGTTGTAGTCGAACCGTCCAGGATCCCGTCAATCACAACGTCAAGATCGGAAACATCGCCGCGCTGAAGAGTCAGTTCGGGCCCGAGTTCACGATCAGGACGATGGAACCAGCGGGAATGGACCCCAGGCTGCTCTCGCCCGCGCCGCTGCCGCCCGGGATGACGGTGGACCCCGCGGGCTGTGCCAAGTACAGCGGTGGCAGTGCGGTGCCTGCCGGGCTCAAGGGGAACATGGCCGCGCTCACCGCCACCGGTGCGGGAAATCAGTATGTGGCGGTTGCGGTGGAGACCTCCCAGGAGGTCCCCTTCGATCCTTCCGTGTCGGAGGAATGCAAGAAGGTCGGTTTCCGCGGGAACGGAATCGTGGGACAGACCGAGGTGGTGGACGCGCCCGCCATCGACGGTGCGCGCACGCTCGGCATGAAGCGTGACGTGCTCAGTGGCACGTCGGGCAGGGCCATCGGCCAGGAGGTGCTGAACTACTCGGCATATCTGGGCCGCTACATGGTGGTGGTCACGGTCAGTCCGGTCGCGGTGGGGAAGGTGCCGCCCGCGCCACCCGATGGCAAGCGCGCATCGGATCTGCTGGTCAAGGCGGTAGCCGCGGTCCGTTCCTAACGCACGTCGCGGGGCCGGTACTGCAGGCTGATGCGCGGGCCCACGGGTTTGGACGTCTTCGGGATCGCGTGTTCCCACGTTCGTTGGCAGGTGCCGCCCATCACCAAAAGATCGCCATGACCCACATTGATGCGGATCGAGTCGCCGCCGAGCCGCGGCCGCAACGCGAAAGTGCGTGTCGCGCCGATGCTTACGATCGCCACCATGGTGTCTTCGCGTAGGCCGCGACCAATGGTGTCGCCGTGCCAGGCGACACTGTCGGTGCCGTCGCGGTACTGGCACAGGCCCACCGTGGTGAACTGCTCGCCGAGCTCTGCGGTGTACTCGCTGTTGAGGCGCTCGCCGATGCTCTCCAATACCGGGTGCGGCGGTGGGCCCGCGGTCAGATCATGGAAGCTGACCAGTCTGGGCACGTCGAGGGTGCGGTCGTACATGCGGCGGCGTTCGGCACGCCATGGCACCTGCGTCAACAGCTGACCCAGGAGATTGTCCGCGCGGCCAAGCCATTCATGGTGCACCTCAAGCCAAGCGCCGCCCGCCAATTCGCGACGCGGCACCGGTGGTGCGCCGAACAGGGATGCCTGCACAGCGTGTGGAGAGGCTGTCACACTCTCATGGTATCGCACACATGTTCGATTGCACGGCAAGCTAGCGTCTTCTCATGACGGATGCTCCAGTGCTGGGTGCCAATTCAGAGGTGGGACGGCTGCGGGCGGTCGTGTTGCACCGTCCCGGTGACGAGCTCAAGCGGCTGACTCCGCGCAACAACGACCAGCTGCTGTTCGACGGACTGCCCTGGGTGGCGCGTGCCCAGGAGGAGCATGACGCCTTCGCCGAGGTGCTGCGCTCCCGCGGCGTTGAGGTGCTGCTGCTCTCCGAATTGCTGCGCGAGGCGCTGGCCAGTGGTGCCGCGCGGGTGCAGGGCATATCTGCGGCGGTCAGCGCACGCAGGCTCGGCTACGCGCTGGCACAAGATCTTTCGGAGTACCTGCGGTCGTTGGAGGCCGCGGACCTTGCCTACGTGCTGATGTGTGGGATGACGTTCGACGAGCTGCCGGTGGGAGGCAAGGTGGCGCAGCCGTCCTTGGTGCGGACCATGCACCACGGATCGGATTTCGTCATCGAGCCGTTGCCGAATCTGCTGTTCACCCGCGATTCGTCGTTTTGGATCGGCCGCAAGTTCGCGATCACCTCGTTGGCGCTGCCGGCGCGGGTGCGCGAGACCTCGCTCACCGACCTGATCTATGCCCATCACCCGCGATTCCTCGGAGTGCGACGGGCTTATGAGTCGCATTCGGCCCCAGTCGAGGGCGGCGACGTGCTGCTGCTGGGGCCGGGGGTGGTGGCGGTCGGCGTGGGGGAGCGCACCACGCCTGCCGGTGCGGAAGCCTTGGCGCGCAGCCTATTCGACGACGATCTTGCCCACACCGTACTCGCGGTGCCCATCGCGCAGGAACGTGCGTCCATGCACCTGGACACCGTGTGCACCATGGTCGACACCGATGCCGTCGTGATGTATCCGGCGATTCAGGATTCGTTGTCGGCGTTCACCATTCGCCGCTCCGACAGCGGGGTCAGCATCTCGGGTTCGGATCCATTCGTGGAAGCGGCGGCCGATGCGATGGGCATCGGCAAGCTTCGGGTCATCGATACCGGGCTGGATCCGGTCACCGCCGAACGCGAGCAGTGGGATGACGGCAACAACACCCTGGCACTGGCCCCCGGTGTGGTCGTCGCCTATGAACGCAATGTGGAAACCAATGCGCGCCTGGAGGCTTCGGGTGTTGAGGTGCTCGCCATCTCGGCGTCAGAGTTGGGTACCGGCCGGGGCGGGCCGCGCTGTATGTCGTGCCCGGTATCGCGCGATCTGCTCTAGCCCTGCCCGTCGACACGCCGCGTTGCGCGCGTTCCGTTCGGCGTGTCACGGCGTGTCGGTGAAACGGGCTAGCGCCAGCTGGGTAGCCACATCTCCATGTTCCACATGAATGGTGAGATCGCCGCACCGGTGAGTATCGGATACAGCCACGCGAAGTTGGTGACCACCAGCGCCAGATAGAACGTTGCGATGAACATTCGCAATGTTTTTCGCTCCGGGTTGGCCACCGGCTTGCGTAGGAAGTCGCCGATGATGAACGCGATCATCATCACCAGGAACGGCACCATCGGGGTGGCATAGAAGAAGTACATCTGCCGATCGATGCTGCCGAACCAGGGCAGCCATCCCGCGCAGTAGCCGACCAGTGCCGCGGCGTAACGCCAGTCGCGCCGGACCACCGTCGCCCAGGTGGCCCACAGCAGCACCGGCGCCGCGAGCCACCAGATGGCCGGGGTACCCACCAACAACACCGCGCGTACACAAGAATTGGCGCCGCAGCCGGGGATGTTCTTGTCCTCGATGGCGTAGAGCAGCGGGCGCAGCGACATCGGCCACGTCCACGGCTTGGACTCCCACGGATGGTGATTGCCGTTGGCATTGGTCAGCGTCGAATGGAACGTGTAGACGCTGTGCGTGTAGTACCAGAGCGATCGGAGGGCATCGGGTACCCAACTGCCGACCCCGATCTGGCGTCCCTCGGCATGCCTGTTGATCCCAGTCTCGGAGGCGAACCATGACCAGTACGAGGCCATGTACACGACAAACGGAACGACCAGCAGGGCATACAGGGCCGGCCCCAGATCGCGCACCGCGGCACCGGCCCATGGCCGCTGCACGCCGTACGCGCGCCGTGCCGCGATGTCGAATGCGATGCACAGCACTCCGAAGAACGCGATGAAATACAGCCCCGACCACTTTGTGCCGCAGGCCAATCCGAGCAGGATCCCGGCACCGAAACGCCACCAGCGCACGCCCAGGCGCGGACCCCATACGGTCTCACCGATCCGTCCGTCGAGGTAGGCGTTGTACAGCCGTTCCCGAACCTGATCCCGGTCGACGATCAGTGCACCGAAGGCGGCCACCACAAAGAGCGCCTGATACACATCGAGCAGTGCGGTGCGTGCGGTGACGAAGCTGACCCCGTCCGCGATCAGTAGCACTCCTGCGATGGCGCCCACCATGGTGGACCGGCCGATCCGCCGGGCGATTCGGGCGACCAGCAGCACCAGGATGGTGCCCGACAGCGCGGCGGCGAACCGCCAGCCGAACGAGTTGTATCCGAAAAGCCATTCACCGATGGCGATCATCTGTTTGCCGACGGGCGGGTGCACGACGAGCCCGTAGCCGGGATTGTCCTCGACGCCGTTGGTGGCGACCTGCCAGCCCTGCGGCACGTAGTGCTTCTCGTCGAAGACGGGGGTGCCGCGATCGGTGAGCGCGCCGACATTGATGAACCGGGTGAGCGCCGCGATTGCGGTGATGACGGCGGTCATCACCCAGCCCTGGAGCCGGTCGGTGGGGCCGAAGTCCGCGGGCGGTATCCGGGGCCCTGGCGACTGGATATCCGACTCGGCTGCCGAGGTCGGCGGCAGGGTTGCGGGCACGGTCACACGGTCGATCGTAGGGGAGGGCCCGAGACTGGCATCTTGGTGCGGCGGGCTGGGCCCCCTCCCGCATGCGGGGGCGAGCGGCCGCGACGAGGGACTTAGTCTTGCGGGATGGGGAACTTGCTGCTGGCGGCGACACCGCTAGGGGAGCCCGGGGATGCCTCGCCCCGATTGCGTGAGGCGCTGGCCAAGACTGCAGTGGTTGCCGCCGAGGACACCCGTCGTGTCCGGGCGCTTGCCAAATCGCTGGATGTGCAGATCAGTGGGCAGATCATCAGTTTCTATGACCAGAACGAGGCCAGCCGTATCGAGCCGCTGCTGGCCGATCTGGAGGCCGGGTACGACGTACTGGTGGTCACCGACGCCGGGATGCCGTCGATCAGCGACCCGGGGTATCGCTTGGTGGCCGCCTGCGTGAAAAAGGGGATAACGATCAAGTGCCTGCCCGGGCCGTCGGCGGTGACGACGGCGTTGGCCGTCTCGGGGCTCCCGGTGGACCGTTTCTGTTTCGAGGGATTCGCACCTCGTAAACAGGGGGCACGGCGGCGCTGGCTTGCCGAGCTGGCGACAGAACCCCGTACCTGTGTGTTCTTCGAGTCGCCGCGACGGCTGGGAGAGACCCTGGCCGATGCGGTGGAGGTGCTGGGGCCGGAACGCCGCGCCGCGGTATGCCGTGAGCTGACCAAGACTCATGAAGAGGTGTTGCGGGGCACTCTGCGCGAGTTGGCCGTCTGGGCCGAGGGTGACGTGCTCGGGGAGATCACGGTGGTGCTCGACGGCGGTCGCCCCGCCGTCCCCGAGATCGAAACCCTGGTGGACAGGGTGGAGGAGCTGATGGACGACGGGATGGGGTTACGGGAGTCCTGCGCGATGGCGATCGGCGAATCCGGCGCGACGCTGTCGCGGCGCGATCTTTATGACGCGGTGGTCAAAGCGCGGGCTTGAGAGCCGCGATCGCGGTGAGGTCGACCGTGGCGGCCGCCTTGTGCAGACATTCCTGCCACTCGGCGTCGATATCGGAGTCCGCGGTGATACCGCCTCCCACACCGAGTACGGCGGTGCCGTCGGGCGCGATCTCCACGGTGCGGATCGCGACATTGAGTTCCAGACCTGCGGCCGGAGAGAGCATGCCGATGGTGCCGCAGTACACCCCACGGTTATGCGATTCCCATTGGCGCAGTAATTGGCGTGCACGGGTTTTGGGTGTTCCGGTTACCGAGGCGGGCGGGAAGGTGGCGTTCAGGAGGTCGCCCGTGGTGGCTTCCGAGGGCACCTGAGCGGCGACGGTGGACACCAGATGCCACACCCCGGGTGCGGGGTGGACGGCGAGAAGCTCGGGAACGGTGACGGTTCCGGTGACAGCGATGCGCCCGAGGTCGTTGCGCACCAGATCGGTGATCATGACGTTCTCGGCGACATCCTTGACCGAGGACAACAGCGCGGCGGGGTCTTCGGTCGCGGCCAGGGTGCCCTTGATGGGGCTGGAGCAGACATCGGTACCGTTGCGCCGCAAGAACAATTCGGGTGACAACGAGGCCACGGCGCCCCAGGCGCCGGAGACGAATGCGGCTCGGTCCGGCGCGGTCTGGGTGATCGCGTCGGCGAAGAAGTCCAACGGATCGCCCGCCAGTGCGCCGCGGAACTGCGTACACACACAGGCCTGGTAGACCTCCCCAGCCGCTATGGCCTCCAGGCAGCGGTTGACCGCAATGCGGTGATGATCACGGTCGGGGGCCGTCCAGTCGATGAACCACGGCGCAGGATCGCGAGGGTGGGTCAGTGCCTGGAGTATCCAATCCGGACAGTCCTCGTCCAGAAGGCTTTCGTACCACCAGCATTCGTCATCATCGAGCCGTAGCACGGCATCGGTCCAGCCGCCGGCAGCGGCAGGGAGCCGTCGAGCCTTGCCGTCGGCGGTCAGGTCTGGATACCCGAGGAAGCCGATCCAGCCGCCGCCCACCGCGCCCGGTGGAACAGATCCCATATGAGAAGCCTTGTTGTTGAACACTTGTCGTGGCGGCACCGGGTGTGCGGACAGCGACGGGGAGATGATCGCCCGCGAATCGAACCAAGATCCGATCAATGCGGCAGGCGCCGGGCGTCCCGTCGCGCGGGTGGCACCGGCAAGGGCGCGCAGCACGGCAGGCGGCGCACCGAGGTTGCCGAGCTGCTGTACGCGCACGGTGCAGTGCTCTTCGCGCAGGCGGCTCATCGACCTAGTTTCGCAGACCCTTCACCAGGATCGCGCGGGTGTACAGCAGTGAGAAGCCCTGGCGCTGGGTGTTCTGCTGGGACTTAGACCCCGGCTGGGTGGTCACCACCGCCAGGTCCGCGCCATCGCGGGCGGCCTCGTGAAGCCGGGTGGTCAGCAGTGCCGTCTGGATACCGCGCCGGCGGTGCGGGGCGGCGGTCGCGGCGCCGTTGAGCTGGGCCACCCCGTCGAGGATGCGCATGCTGGCGCCCCCGGCGGCAGCGCCCTCGCGCAGGGCGATGTACCGCTGCTCGCCCTGCACCGTGGACAGAGCGGCGATCGCGCGGGAAAGCACCTCGCGCGGAAATGATTCGTGAGAGGCCACGCCCTGGTCATCGGGCACCGCGAACCCGTCGACGACCACGTCGACCCAGCTGGCCAGCTCGTCGGTGCCGCTGTGACGCACCGTGATGCCGTCGGGAATCGCCGGCGCTGGGGTATCGACCAGGGGAAGTCCGAGAACATCCTCGAAAGACACCAGCCGGTAGCCCCGTGCGGTGAGCAGCTCACAGATCGCGGGATCGGCCAGGCTCGCGATTTCCGCTTGCACCGGGGTATCGCGTTCGGCGAACTCCCGCTCGATGGCGTCGAGCTCGGATTCGGTTGGCATACCGCTGAACCCGAGTCCGGCGAGTTTGTTCATCGGTGAGTCCGGTCCGGCGTATGACGCGATGCCCCCTGCCAGCGGTATCACCAGACCGCCGGCGCACCCTGCGGTTCCCGCGGCGATGGTGTCGGCTTCGGCACGTTCGATGCGCGCGGCGGTATCGATATCACAGAACACGCCGGTGATTGTGTCCGATGAACAGCCCGGACCGCCACCGGGTTATCTGCTGATGTGACGCGCTGTTTCGGCTGTGGCCAGTTTGTCGGGGTTGCGGATTGCGAAAACGTGCGCCACCTTGCCGTCCGCGATCGAGACGGCCAGCACGGCGTCGAGACGTCCTTCGCTGTAGATCAGCAGGGCGGGCGTGCTGTTGTAGGTGCTCAGCTCCATGCGGACATCGGGGAACGAGGCGGCAGCCCGCGAAAGTCCGATGGCGACGCGTGCCACTCTGTCGGCCCCATAGACCGGACGCCGTGCTGCACTGACCTTGCCGCCGCCGTCAGATGTCCACACCGCGTCGGGGGCAAGCATTTCCACCAACGCGTCGACATCGCCACCCGCGGCGGCCAGCAGGAACTTGGTGGTCAGTTCCTCGGCCTGCTGGTCGGTGGGGGTGAACCGGCGTCGGCGCGACTGCACATGCTCTCGGGCGCGGTGCGCCATCTGACGCACCGCGGACTCCGATTTACACACGGTGGAAGCAATTTCGGAGTAGTCGAAGCCGAAGACCTCCCGCATCACGAACACGGCCCGCTCGTCCGGTGCCAGGGTTTCCAACACCACGAGCATCGCCATCGACACCGACTCGGCCAGAACCACGTCGGTCGATGCGTCCGCGGCGTCGCCGTCGAAGGTCACCCGCACGGGCTCGGGCAGCCATGGCCCCACGTATTCCTCGCGCCGACGACTATTGGCGCGCAACGTGTTCAGAGATTGGCGGCTGACGATCTGCGCCAGATAGGCCTTGGTGTCGGTAATCGTGCCCAGGTCCACCTGCGCCCACCGCAGATAGCTTTCCTGCAGTACGTCATCGGCTTCCGTGGCGGAGCCCAACATTTCGTACGCGATGGTGAACAGCAGCGGGCGCAGGTGGGTGAACAGCTCGGCGTGAGCGGCGTCGGACACCGCTACGCCTGCGCCTTGAGGGCTTCGGCGCGCTTGCCGCCCTGCGGCCAGTAATAGGCCTTCGGATGCTTGGCGGCCTGTTTCAGGAAGTAAACCGTTCCGCGGCAGACCATTTCCTTGATCGCTGCACCAGCTCGGCCGCCGATGAACAGCTTGCGCGGTGTGTCGTCGGCACGTGAGGTCTGGATGACGGCGGCATGGCGTCCGATGCTGACGTTCTGTCCGACGAAGATCTGTCCGCTCTCCACCGGCTGCAGGCCGTCCACCAACGCCAGCACCGTCTTGACCGCCCGCGAGGCCAGCGGCCCGGCGGCTTGGCAACTCATCCGCAGCGGCACGCCCGACGGGCTGGCCGCATCACCGGCCGCGAGGATGCGGGGATGGTCGACACTGACCAGCGTCTCGTCGGTGAGCAGTCTGCCCAGTGTGTCCGTCCGCAGTCCGCTGTCGGCGGCCAGCTGCGGTACGCCGAATCCCGCGGTCCACACCGTCAGCGCGCTCGGCAGCTCGCGTCCGTCGGACAGCGTCACGGTGTCCTCGCCGACCTCGACGACAGTGGCGGGCGCCAGCACCTCGACGCCCAGCTTTTCCAGCTGCTTGGCGGCCGCGCGCCGGGCCGGTTCGCCGATCGAGGGCAACAGTTGCTTACCGCAGACCAAAGTGACGGAGCCGCGCCGTCGAATTTCGGCGAGTTCTCCGGCCAGCTCCACACCGGTGAGGCCCGCACCGACGACCACGATCGGTGCCTCGGGTGCCAACCGCTCATAGCGGGCCCGCACCTGCTGGGCGTGTTCCAACTCGTTGATGGACAACGCATGTTCTGCCACGCCCGGAATGTTGGGAGTTGTTGTGGTGCTGCCCACGGCATAGACGAGATAGTCGTAGGGCAGCACCGCACCCGAGGCGAGTTCCAGCTTTTGGGCGCCGGCATCGATGTGGGTGACCTTGTCGACCACGAGCCGGATGGCGGGGTTGAGCAGCTCGTCGTAGTCGACCGTCGCACCCCGGTTACCGGCGACCAGCTGGTGCAGGCGGATCCGTTCGACGAAGTGCGGTCGCGGGTTGACGAGGGTCACGGTCAGGTTCTTGTTGGCCAGCAGTTGGTTGGCCGCCAGGGTTCCCGCGTAGCCCCCGCCGATCACGGTCACATTGGTGTTCTCGGTCATTTCGGTGACTTCCTTTCAGTCGCTGATGCCCTTAAGACACCGGCGCGATGAAATCTGTGACAGACCGTGACCGGGATCACGTGTGGCCTACTTGGGCACCTGATACTTCGGGAACACGCCCGTCGGCGCGGGCAGGCTCACGCCGGCCTTCAGCCGGGTGCCGACGGCGGCGAAGTCCCGCTGATCTTCGGACTGGCCCAACAGGTCCAGCAGTGTGGCCGCGGACTCGGGCATCACCGGCTGCGCCAGCAGCGCGACAATCCGCACCACCTCCAGCGTGGTGTACAGGACGGTGCCGAATCGTTGTTGGTCGGCCGCGTCCTCGCTCTTACCCAGCACCCATGGCTCCTGAGCGGAGAAGTAGCGGTTGCTCGCGCTCAGCACCTGCCACATCGCCTCAAGAGCGAGATGCATCGCGGGCACCTCGAAGTGCGCGCGCGCCTGTTCTAACAGGCTGTCAGCGGCCGCAAGCAGCTCGGTGTCCTCGGCGGTGTATTCGCCCGGCTCCGGCACGATTCCGCCGAGGTTCTTGGCCACCATCGACAGCGAGCGCTGCGCCAGGTTGCCCAGCTCGTTGGCCAGATCGGCATTGATCCGCCCGATCAAGCCGTCCTCGGTATAACTGCCGTCCTGGCCGAATGGAACTTCGCGCAGCAGGAAGTAGCGCACTTGATCCAGCCCGAAGGTATCGATGAGGTTGATCGGATCGACCACATTGCCGATCGACTTGCTCATCTTCTCGCCCTTGTTGGTCAGGAAGCCGTGCGCGAAAACCCGCTTCGGCAGCTCGATTCCGGCCGACATCAGGAACGCCGGCCAGTACACGGCGTGGAATCGGATGATGTCCTTGCCGATCATGTGCACATTGGCCGGCCAGTACCGCTGGAACAGCTCTGACTCCGTATCGGGGTAACCGGCACCGGTCAGATAGTTGGTGAGGGCGTCCACCCACACGTACATGACGTGGTCGGGATGGTCCGGTACCTGCACCCCCCAGTCGAAGGTGGTGCGGGAGATGGACAGATCGCGCAGACCACCCGAGACGAAGCTGACGACCTCGTTGCGCCGTACCACCGGGCCGATGAACTCCGGGTGCGCCTCGTAATGCGCCAGCAGCTTGTCCTGGTACGCCGACAGCCTGAAGAAGTAGGAATGCTCCTCTGTCCACTCGACCGGGGTACCGCTCTCGGTGGCGGTGCGGGTTCCGTCGGGGGCCACCGTGGTCTCGGCGTCCGCGTAGTACGCCTCGTCGCGCACCGAGTACCACCCCGAGTAGGTGTCCAAATAGATGTCACCGTTGTCTTCCATCCTGCGCCAGATCGCCTTGGATGCCTCGTGGTGATCGGGGTCGGTGGTGCGGATAAACCGGTCGAAGGAGATGTTGAGCTTGCGCTGCAACGCCTCGAAGACATCGGAATTGCGCCGCGCGAGCTGCGCCGTCGGGATTCCAGCAGCGGTGGCCGCCTGCGCCACCTTCAAACCGTGCTCGTCGGTGCCGGTGAGATACCGCACGTCGAAGCCGTCCAAGCGCTTGAAACGGGCGACGGCATCGGTCGCGACGTACTCGTACGCGTGCCCGATATGCGGTTCACCGTTCGGGTACGCGATGGCGGTGGTGATGTAGAAGGGGCCAGACGAGTTCGGCCCAGAAGAGTTCGGAACAGATGATTCAGGCATGGTCTGAGCAACTTTATAGACTGGTGTTCTGATGACGCCCGGCAATAAGAGGCAAGCCCCGCCCGATCGCGTTCGTTCCCGCCCACCCGACCCTGAGCCGCTCGCACCCCTCATCGATGCCCACACCCATCTGGATGCGTGCGGTGCGGTTACCGCTGAGGACGTGCGTGTCATCGTCGACCGTGCCGAGTCCGTCGGTGTGGGGCGCGTGGTGACGGTGGCAGACGACCTCGAGTCGGCCCGATGGGCGGTGTCGGCCGCTGCCGCAGATCCGCGGGTGTATGCCGCTGTCGCCTTGCATCCCACCCGCGCGGGCGACCTCACCGACAGCGCGCGCGGAGAGTTGGAAAAGCTGGCCGCGCACCCCCGCGTCGTCGCGATCGGGGAGACCGGTTTGGATCTCTATTGGCCGGGCCGATTGGAGGGCTGCGCGGAGCCGTCGGTTCAGCGCGAGGCATTTGCTTGGCACATTGAGCTGGCTAAGCGGACGGGCAAGCCGCTGATGATTCACAACCGTGATGCGGACGCCGAAGTGCTCGATGTGCTCGCGTCTGAGGGCGCGCCGTCCTCGGTTATCTTCCACTGCTTCTCATCGGACGCCGAGATGGCCAAGAAGTGTGTCGCTGAGGGCTGGATCTTGAGTTTGTCGGGGACGGTGAGTTTCAAGAATGCGCGGGCGCTGCGGGAGGCCGCCGTCCTCATTCCCGACGAACAACTGCTGGTGGAGACCGATGCGCCCTACCTGACACCCCATCCCTACCGGGGTGCGCCGAATGAGTCGTACTGCCTGCCGTACACCGTCCGGGCCCTCGCGGAAATAACCGGGCAACACCCCGAGCGATTAGCGGCCGCATCCACCGCGACGGCATTGCGGGTGTTCAAGATTGTTGATGAGTTGCCTCCGTGCGATGCTTTCGTTACCGTGTCGTGATCAGATCGCCGGGTTTCGTCACCGTTGACATCCGGTATCGACGCACCGAAACGAACGCAGGAATCTCCTACTCGTGAATGCACTGACGAAGCTCAACGCAACGCGATCGCCCTTGCTACGCGCCCTCGTGGCCGCCCTGCTGGTGGTGATCGGCGCGGGCGGTGGCTACGCCATCGCTGCGCATAAGACACTGACTCTCAACGTCGACGGAAACGCCATGACGGTCACCACCGTCAAGTCGCAGGTGTCCGAGGTCCTCTCCGACTACGGATACGCGCTGTCCGATCGCGACGATGTCGCTCCCGCCAAGCACGATTCGGTGCGCGACGGGGACACCATTGTTCTCAAGCGTTCGCGTCCGCTGGACATCTCCGTGGACGGGCAGGGCACCCAGCAGGTCTGGACCACCGCCAACACGGTGAGCGATGCGCTGTCTCAGCTGTCGATGACCGACACCGCCCCGACCGCCGCCACCCGCGGCAGCCGTCTCCCGCTGGAGGGCATGTCGCTGGCGGTGGTGAGCGCCAAGACCGTCCAGCTCAACGACGGCGGAGCGGTCAGCACCCCGCGCATCGCGGCTCCTACCGTGGGAGCGCTCCTGGAGGCCACCGGTAACCCGCTGCAGCAGTTCGACACCGTCGATCCGTCGCCGAGTACCCCGGTGACGGCCGACATGCCGATCACCGTGACGCGCATTCGGGTCACCAAGGTGACCGAGCAGGCGCCGCTGGCACCGTCACCGCAGAAGATCGAAGACGCCGAGATGAACATGAGTCGCTCGGTCGTCGAAGACCCGGGCGCTCCAGGATCCCAGGACATCGTGTACTCGGTGCTGTCGGTCAATGGCCGCGAGACCGGACGGATGCCGGTGTCCAACAACGTGCTGGCACCCGCTCGTAACTCGGTGCTTCGGGTCGGCGCCAAGCCGGGCACCGAGGTACCCACAGTGACCCGTGGATCGGCGTGGGATGCGCTGGCTTCGTGTGAGGCCGGTGGCAACTGGGCCATCAACACCGGTAACGGCTTCTACGGCGGTGTGCAGTTCGACTACGGAACCTGGCTGGCGCATGGTGGTGCCAAGTACGCGCCGCGTGCCGATCTCGCCACGCGCGAGGAGCAGATCGCCATCGCCGAGAAGACGCTGGCCGTGCAGGGTTGGGGAGCTTGGCCAGTGTGCAGCGCGAGGGTCGGTGCCCGCTGACCATCAGGCTGCTCGGCCGCACCGAGATCCGACAACTGGCCAAGGATCTCGATTTCCGACCGACGAAGACGCTGGGCCAGAACTTCGTTCACGACGCCAACACCATTCGCCGGATCGTCTCGGCATCGGGTGTGGGTAAAAACGATCACGTCATCGAAGTTGGGCCCGGTCTGGGCTCGTTGACGCTGGGGCTGCTCGACAAGGGTTGCACGGTGACCGCGGTCGAGGTGGATCCGGTATTGACGCGGCGTCTTCCGGCCACCGTCAAGGAGCACTCGCACAGCGAGTTCAACCGGTTCTCGGTGATTCACCAGGACGTCCTGAAACTCACCCCTGCCGATATCTCCGGGGAACCCCCGACGGCGATGGTCGCCAATCTGCCGTACAACGTCGCGGTGCCTGCACTGCTGCGGATTCTTACCGAATTCGACTCGGTGAAGACCCTTTTGGTGATGGTCCAGTCCGAGGTTGCTGATCGGCTGACGGCCGAGCCGGGTTCCCGGATCTATGGTGTACCCAGCGTCAAGGTGCGCTACTTCGGCAAGGTGAAGCGTCTCGGCACGGTGTCTCCTGCGGTGTTCTGGCCGATTCCGCGGGTGTACTCGGGTCTGGTGCGCATCGATCGGCATCCGGACGCGATATGGCCTTCCGATCCCGGGTTCCGCAAGGAGCTTTTCGATCTCATCGACATCTCATTCGCTCAGCGCCGCAAGACTTCTCGTAACGCATTCGCGGAATGGGCGGGCTCCGGTGACGAGTCGGCGCGCCGACTGTTGGCCGCCAGCATCGACCCGGCGCGTCGCGGTGAGACGTTGGACGTCGCCGATTTCGCCCGCCTGCTGGAGCGTTCGGCGATCGTCTAGGTTCTATTTGTCACCGAGGTTGGGCGGGTCGTCCATCATCGGCGTCTCCGCGATCACCGGGTACTGCCCGGTGTAGCCGATTCGCTCACGGGCCAGCTGCAGGACGCGTTCCCTGGACAGGTACCAGCCGATGATGAGCAGCGGCGTGAAGATTGCCAGAGCCACTAGATTCCAATAGTTTTCGTAACACATGAGCGCCAGCACCACCACCAGGAAGACCAGCGTCGAGTATCCGGTGTAGGGGGCCCCGGGCATCTGGAACTTGCCGCGCCGCAGAATGCCGCGTTGCGACCATTGGTACAGCCGCAGCTGACAGATGACGATGGTGGCCCATGAGGCGATGATTCCGAGCGCGGCCACATCCAGCGCGGTCTCGAAGGCCTTGGCCGGGATGACCATGTTCATGAAGACGCCGACCACGGTGAAGCATGCGGTGAGCGCGATGCCGGCAAAGGGAACGCCATTGGATGTCATGCGGGACAACAGTTGTGGTGCACTGCCGTTCATGGACATGGATCGCAGAATGCGGCCGGTGCTGTACAGACCGGCGTTGAGGCTCGACAGCGCGGCGGTCAGCACCACGAAGTTCATGATGTCACCGGCGTAGGGCAGACCCACCCGGGAGAAGAACGTCACGAACGGGCTCTCGCCCTCTTTGTAGAGGGTGTACGGCAGCAGCAGCGCCAGCAGAATCAATGAGCCGACATAGAAAACCGCGATGCGGACAATCACGGCGTTGATGGCCTTCGGCATCACCTTCTCCGGATTCTCCGTCTCGCCCGCCGCGGTGCCTACCAATTCCACTGAGGCATAAGCAAAGACCACACCGGAGGTGACTACCACCAGGGCCAGTAGGCCGGTGGGGAAGAGCCCGCCGTTGTCGGCGAGTATCGAGGGCCCGGTGGTGGCACCCTCGACGGTGAACCGCCCTGCCAGGAACACCACGCCGACAATCAAGAAGGCCACCAGTGCAATGACTTTGATGAGTGCGGCCCAGAACTCCATCTCGCCGAACAGCTTGACGCTGATCATGTTCAGGGTGAGCACGATGACCAGGGCGATCAGCGCGATGGTCCACTGCGGGATGGCCTTGAAGCTGCCCCAGTAGTGCATGTAGAGGGCGATGGCGGTCACGTCCACGATCGAGGTGGCCGCCCAGTTGACGAAGTACATCCATCCGGCGACGTAAGCGGCCTTCTCCCCGAGGAATTCACGCGCGTACGACACGAAAGACCCTGAGGACGGGCGGTGCAGTACCAGCTCGCCTAGGGCGCGCAGCATGAAGAAGACGAACACGCCGCAGACGGCGTAGACGAGCCACAGGCTTGGCCCGGCCTCGTGTAGACGTTTTCCGGCCCCCATGAACAGACCAGTGCCGATGGCACCGCCGATGCCGATCATCTGGACTTGGCGGTTCTTCAGACCCTTGTGATATCCCTCGTCCTCGCGCGCAAGGCCCGATGTATCGTAATTAGCTGGAGATGCCATGGGGCGACGGTACCGGGGATTAGGTCATCGCGTGTGTCAAAAGTGTTATGAACTCCGTACATGTCGGATAGCGGTTTAACGGATCCTTGGCCATGGCCTTGGCGACGATGGAATCGAAAGCTCGTGGGATGTGCTTATGGCGGTACGAAATAGGCCAGGGCGTGGCGTTGAGATGCAGGTCGGCGAGCTTCATCGCGGTGCGTGCGGTGAACGGCGGTTTACCGTCGAATAGCTCAACCGCGGTGCAGGCCAGCGCATACTGATCGGTGGCCGCCGTGACGGGTTGTCCGCGCAGCACCTCGGGCGCGGCGTAGGGCAGCGAGGTTTGCACGAGGGGCCGGCGCGGCCCGTCCGCAAGGACGAGTTCCTGGGCGATGCCGAAATCGGTGAGTACGGCGCTGCCCGAGTGCCTGCGCATGATGTTGGACGGTTTCACGTCGCAATGCACCACCTGGGCTTCGTGGATGTAGTCGAGTGCTCCAGCGATCTGTTGCAGGGCAGATAGTTTGATGGGCGTGATCCAGCTCTGATCCGTGCCCACCAAGTCCTTCGCCGAGCCGCCGGTGAGCGCCTCCATGGCCAGCCAGTGCTCACCGCGCTCGTAGACCGTGATGATGCGGGGATGTGAGAACCGTTGGGCCAAATCGAATTCTCGGTGCAACCGGTCGATGTTCTCCGGATTTCGATGCCGTTGATCCAGCACCTTCAGTGCGATCGTATGCCCGTCGTCATCATCGGCGCGGTGTGCGAGGTAAACCTGTGCCGTCCCGCCACGGCCCACAAGGGCGTCGATGACGTAGCCGTTGAATGCGCCACCCGGTACAGGCATGCACCGAGGGTGTCACGAGTCACCCAGCGTGGTGGCGGATTTCGGCTTAGTACGCGTGTCTGGGGAACTCCGATGGTGCCCCAGGCGCCGGATCTGGTCCCGCACCGACCGGCGCGGGGGGCGGCGGTACGTCTGTCGCCGGGCTCGGTGTTCTTGGCGGGGGCAGCGGCCGTGCGCGCACGTTCAGTGGCCACCAGAACCAGCGGCCCAGCAGGGTCGCGATGGCCGGTGTCATGAACGACCGCACCACCAGGGTGTCGAAGAGCAGGCCCAGACCGATGGTGGTACCCACCTGGCCGATGATTGTCAGGTCGCTGATCGCCATCGCCATCATGGTGAAGGCGAAGACCAGGCCGGCGGAGGTCACCACGCTGCCGGTGCCGCCCATCGCCCGAATCATGCCCGTCTTCAAGCCGCCCGGCAGTTCTTCCTTGAGTCGGGAGACCAATAGCAGGTTGTAGTCGGAGCCCACGGCGAGCAGCACGATGATCGCCATCTGCATGACCATCCAGTGCAATTCCTGGCCCAGGATGTACTGCCAGATGATGACCGACAAGCCGAACGATGCGCCCAGGGACAGCAGCACGGTACCGACGATCACCAGCGAGGCCACGAAGCTTCGCGTGATGAGCAGCATGATCAGGAAGATCAGGCAGAGCGCGGAGATGCCGGCGATCATCAGGTCGTATCGCGCGCCGTCGGACATGTCCTTGAATGTCGCTGCGGTGCCGCCCAGTTCGATCTTGGCGTCCTCAAGGGGTGTGCCCTTGACGGCCTCGATCGCGGCCAGCTTGATGGGTTCGATATGTGAAAGACCTTCGGGTGACGTGGGATCACCGCGATGCGAGATGATCATGCGCAGCGTCTTACCGTCGGGGGACAGGAACATCTTGAGACCGCGTTTGAAATCCGGGTTGTCGAAGATCTCCGGCGGCAGATAGAACGAGTCGTCGTTCTTGGCCTTGTCGAACGCCCTGCCCATGGCGGTCGAGTCCTTGCTCGTCTCGTCCTGCAGGTTGTACATGCCGGCCATGGTGCTGTGCATCGTCAACATCATGGTCTGCATGGATTCCATGAGCGGGATCATGTCCCGCATGTCCGCCACCATCTGGGGCATGATGACGTCCATTTTCTCCATGGAGAGGACCATGCCGTCCATGTTCTCGGTGAGCTCGTCGATCTTGTCGAGCACCTCGAAGATCGAGCGGAACGCCTGACAGATCGGGATGTCGAAGCAGTGCTTCTCCCAATAGAAGTAGTTCTTGATGGGGCGGAAGAAGTCATCGAAATTCTCGAGGCTGTCCCGCATGTCGTGGATGGTGCCCTGCAGGTGATGCATGTCGCCGATCATCTGGTGCATCACACCGGTGAGCTCCGTCATGTTGGCGAGCATCTTTTTCATGGTGGACACCATGAGGCCCATTTGGTCGGCTTGGACCTTCATATCGGCCATCCGGTCTTTCATCAGCTTCAGGTTCTGAATCTGGCCCACGCCTTGGGCGCTGATGAGGAAGGGGATGGAGCTGTGTTCGATCGGGGTACCCTGCGGGCGGGTAATCGCCTGCACGCGTGCGATTCCCGGCACCTTGAACACGGCCTTGGCGAGCTTGTCGATGACCAGGAAGTCCGCGGAGTTCCGCATATCGTGATCGGACTCCAGCACCAGCATTTCCGGGTTCATCCGGGCCGGGTCGAAGTGCCGGTCGGCGGCCTGGAAGCCCTGATTCGCGGGGATGTCTTTGGGGATGTACTTCTTGTCGTCGTAGCTGGTCTGGTAGCCGGGAAGCGCTGCCAGTCCGATGATGGCGATCGCCATCGAAGCCGCCAGGATCGGGCCGGGCCAGCGCACGATCGCGGCGCCGATGCGACGCCAGGAGCGAATTCGCATGGCGCGCTTGGGTTCGAAGAGCCCGAACTTGCTGCCGATGGTGATCAGCGACGGTCCCAGGGTGAGGGCGACAGCCACGGCCGTCAGGACCGCTACGGCGCAGGGCACTCCCATGGTCTGGAAGTAGGGCATGCGTGTGAAGCTCAGGCAGTACATGGCGCCGGCGATCGTCGATCCCGTGCCCACGATGACATGCGCCGTGCCATGGAACATCTCGTAGTAGGCGGCTTCGCGATCCAGCCCGTTGACTCGGGCTTCCTGATATCGCCCGATCAGGAAGATGGCGTAGTCGGTTCCCGCCGCGATGACCAGCACCACAAGGAGATTCACCGCGAAGGTGGACAGTCCGATGATGTGGTTGTCGCCGAGTACCGAGATCATTCCGCGGGCGGCGCCCAACTGGATGCCCACCATGAGGAGCACCATCAAGACGGTGAAGATCGACCGGTAGAAGAACAGCAGCATCACGATGATGACGATGAACGTCAGCCCGGTGATCTTGATCATGCTGCTGTCGCCGGCATGGGCCAGGTCGGTCTGCAGCGCGGCGGGGCCGGTGACGTAGACCTTGAGCCCATCCGGCATCGGCTTCGGGTTGCCGTGCTCATCCGTCGTCAGTTTCTTGATGACGTTACGGACGGACTCGATCGATTCGTTCGCGAGCGTCTCGCCCATATCGCCGGCGAGGTTCAGCTGGACGTAGGTGGCCTTGCCGTCGGTGCTCTGCGCACCGGACTCGGTAAGCGGATCGCCCCAGAAGTCCTGCACGTGCTGAACATGTTTGGTGTCGGCGCGCAGCTGCGACACCATCTCGTCGTAGAACTTGTGTGCGCCGGGGCCCAGCGGTTGGTCGCCTTCCAGCACCACCATGGCTGCGCTGTTGGAGTCTGACTCTTGGAAGAGCCGCCCCATGTTCTTCATCGCCTTCATCGACGGCGCGTCGTTCGGGCTCAGCGAAACGGTGTTCGCTTGAGCCACCTGTTCCAGCTGGGGCGCCGAGAGCGCGAGGATGACGACGACCGCCACCCAGCCGATGACGATGGGGATCGACAGGCGTCTAATCCATTTGGCGATGAAGGTGGGCTCGCCGTTGGCGTGTGCCCCGCTCATGCGGACTTCACAAAGCAGTAGACGTAGGCGCTCACCTCGTTGGTATACCTCTCGTCTTTTATCTCGCCATTTGCCGTGATGCGGCAGCCCAGTTGGTCAGCGTTGCGGGTTTGAGCCAGGATGTTTCCCGTCATCGACGGCGCCGTCGTAACGATCTCAATCGACCACGGTAGCGTCGCCCCGTTGATCTGGTGGGGCTCCCCTTCCTTGTCGATGTAGTTGATGTCCGCGATGGTTCCGGGCGGGCCGTAGATCTCGTAGACCACATGCTTGGGCTTGGAGTTGTTTTTGTCGTCGGTCATGCTGCCGGCGTAGGTGGGCAGCTGATACGAGCCGAAAATGCCGCGAATCCGCCATACCGCGAAGCCTGCGATGGCAAGGACGAGCACCATCACCATCGGGATCCACGCCCGCTTCAATGCGCTGAGAATCGAAGGACCCCTTCACCCGTAGCTGCCGACCAGATCGATTACCGGAAAATGTATGAAGCGTTCACGTCTTCGCGCATAACGCATAACGTGTGCGTTACAGGGAACCTACCAGCGGGTAAGTGTGCCCGCAAGTCACACGCCGTGCGTTATCTTGAGACTGATGACACATCTGGGTTTCCGGCGCGCACGTTCTGAGGAGAACAAGCGTCAACGTGCGGCAACGATCGTGGAAGCCGCGCGCGCGCTGGCATTGGAATCCGGTGTCGCGTCGGTCACCCTCACTGGTTTGGCCAATCGTGCGGGTGTTCATCACTCCGCAGTGCGCCGCTACTTCAGCTCCCATAAAGAGGTGCTGCTGAGGCTCTCGACAGAAGGCATGGCTGCGCTGGCCGAGTCGGTGTGCTCGGCATTGGACGGCTCACGAGAGCGGTCGCCCGCAGACGTCGGTGCCGTGCTGTCGAGGTCTCTCATCGACGCGCCGCTGTTCTGCGATCTGCTGGGCAGCCACTATCTGCATCTCGAGCACGAGGTGGAACTCGGCCATGTCCGAGAGGCCCAGCGTGTCAACCAGATGGCCGCGATGACCATTGTCGATGCGATTGAACGTGCGGTGCCGGAGCTCGGCCGCAAGAGTGCGCTCGACATCGTCACATCGGCCTTTGCGTTCGCCGGGATGCTATGGCAGTTCACGCATCCTCCCGAGGGGCTCGAACACGACTTCAGTGAAGAGCCGGGTTTCCCGGAGGATTGGGACACCGATTTCGCCAGCACGCTCACCCGGCTGCTGACCGCCACCTGCATCGGGGCCGTGAAAACGCCTTAGGCGTCGAGAAGCTTCTCGAACCAGTGGTGTGCGTACTTCTCGTCGTTGAATGCGGCGACCTCGACGTAACCCGCCGAGCGGTACATCGCGATCGCCTCGGTGAGCGCCCGGTTGGTGTCCAAGCGAATCGTGCGGGCACCGTGCGTCCTTGCCCGCCGCTCCAACTCGGCGAGAATTCGTTTCCCAAGCCCCATGCCGCGGACCTTGGGAGAGATCCATACGCGTTTGACCTCTGCCGCTTCGATGATGTGGCCGGCGCTCCTGAGCAGCTTCAGTCCACCGCAGCCAACGGGCTCCTCGTGCAGGGTTGCGACGAGGAGCAGTCCTGCGGGGGCGGAGAGTTCGGCATCACCGGCGGGCAAGGCCTGCGCCGGGTCGAATCCGTTTTCGAGCCGGGTGGCAATCTCCTCAAAATAGGCACGAATGCAGTACCGGGCCTCCGGCGAGCGGGTGTCCATGACGGCGATCTGCACTTGCGAGGCGACAAAGAGCCGTTCGACCTCGGCCATGGCGTCGGCGAGCCGTCGCCGCTGATTGATGCTGAGCGGTTCCAGGATCGAACGCGCCAGATCATCCGAGCGGCGATCCAGCTCGGACAGTTCGGTGTGGCCGGCGCCGGTCAGGCGCGCAGTGCGCACCCGGGTATCGCCGTCTGCGGCGGTCACTTCGATGAGGCCGCCGCCTTCCAGCGCACGCAACAATCTGCTGAGGTACCCCGAGTCCAGGCTCAGGCGGGCGCGCAGCTCGCGGATATCGCATCCATGGGTGCCGATCTCCCAGAGCACCCGGGACTGCCCGAGTGGGCGGTCCCGGGCGAGGTATTCGCTCTCGAGGACGCCTATTCGTTGCGTGACGGTTCTGTTGAAGCTGCGTAGGCCATCGACCAGGGCATCCGTCATTTACCTGACTCTAGTCAGATAAAGCCGCGATGTCTCTGCTGTTTGACGGGTAACGGCCAATTGCGCCGCCAGAACGTACCCTCATGGGCGTGTCCGAGACCGTCTCCGATTGGGTGCCCACCGGCGCGGTGACCGTTCGGGCGCCCGGCAAAGTCAATTTGTACCTCGCTGTCGAAGACCTGCGTGAGGATGGCTATCACGAGCTGACCACCGTTTTTCATGCGGTGTCGTTGGCCGATGACGTCACGGTTCGGGATGCCGATGTGCTGTCCGTCGATGTCGTCGGACAGGGCGAGGGGACGGTACCCACCGACGAGCGCAACCTCGCCTGGCAGGCCGCCGAGCTCTTCGCCGATCACGTCGGCCGCGCCCCTGACGTCTCGATCCTCATCAACAAGGACATCCCGGTCGCGGGAGGTATGGCCGGCGGATCTGCCGATGCGGCCGCGGTGCTGGTCGCGATGAACGAGCTGTGGCGCGCCGGCGTGCCACGCCGCGATCTGCATCACCTGGCCGCCCAGCTGGGCAGCGATGTGCCGTTCGCGTTGCACGGGGGCACCGCCCTGGGCACGGGCCGGGGCGAGCAGCTGGCCACTGTGTTGGCGCGCAACGTCTTTCACTGGGTGTTCGCATTCGCCGACGGCGGATTGTCGACACCGGATGTGTTCCGGGAGCTTGACCGGCTGCGCGAGATCGGTAATCCGCCGCGGCTGGACGAGTCCGACGAATTGCTCGGTGCACTCGCCGCCGGTGATGCGCGCCGGCTGGCGCCGCTGCTGGGTAACGAACTGCAGGCCGCCGCGGTGAGCCTCAATCCCGGTCTGCGGCGCACGCTCCGGGCCGGGGAGTCCGCGGGCGCCCTCGCGGGGGTCGTGTCCGGTTCCGGCCCTACCTGTGCGTTCTTGTGCACGTCGGCCGAGGACGCGGTGCAGGTGGGTGCCGAGCTGGCCGGTGCGGGTGTGTGCCGGACCGTCCGAGTGGCCAGCGGGCCCGTGCACGGGGCGCAGGTCATTCAGGGCCGCAGCGACGGCTAGACACGCCGAGTAACGCGACACGCCGAATGCCCAGATCACAGTGGGTTTGGTCGTCGATTAAGAAAAGCCTAAGATGCTACGGGACCATAAGAAGGCACCCGGACTGTCACCTGAACGATATGAATCCGCTGCTAACGGCCCTGCGCGCGCCTACCGCGCGTCGCGGCAGCTGTGACGGAATATCCGATAAGGACGCGTGACTCGCCCAACAGGCCTAGGCCAGGAGGAACTGTGAGCAGGTTTACCGACGAGCTGTATGCCAACGCGCTGTCCAGCTCCAAAGGCATGGTCACCGGCGAGCCCGATACTCCAGTGCGGCACACCTGGAAGCAGGTGCACGAGCGCGCCAAGCAGCTGGCCGGCGGCTTGGCCGCCGCGGGCCTCGGGCCTGACGATGCGATCGGCATGCTGGTGGGCATGCCCGTCGAGATCGCCCCGGCGATCCAGGCCGTGTGGATGCGTGGCGCCTCGCTGACGATGCTGCACCAGCCGACCCCGCGCACCGACCTTGCGGTGTGGGCCGAGGACACCCTCAAGGTCGTCGACATGATCGGCGCCAAGGCCGTCATCGTGTCCGCGCCATTCGACGCCGCGGCTCCGGTGCTGGAGGAAAAGGGCGTCATCGTCGTCCAGATCAAGGATCTGTGGGATGCCGATCCGATCGAACCCGTCGATGCCGACGAGGACGCCGTCGCGCTCATGCAGCTGACGTCGGGGTCGACTGGTTCCCCGAAGGCCGTCAAGATCACGCACCGCAACCTGTACGCCAACGCGCACGGCATGTACGTCGCCTCCAAGTACAAGCCCGAGTCCGACGTGATGGTCAGCTGGCTGCCGTTGTTCCACGACATGGGCATGGTCGGCTTCCTCACGGTGCCGATGTTCTTCGGCGCCGAGCTGGTGAAGATCACCCCGCTGGACTTCATGCGCGATGTTCTGTTGTGGGGCAGGCTGATCGACAAGTACAAGGGCACCATGACGGCCGCCCCGAACTTCGCCTACTCGCTGTTCGCCAAGCGGCTGCGCAATCAGGCCAAGTCGGGCGACTTCGACCTGTCGACGCTGCGGTTCGTACTCTCCGGTGCCGAGCCGGTGGACCCGGCGGTGGTCCACGACCTGTGTGATGCCGGAAAGCCATTCGGGTTCAAAGCCTCTGCGATGGTCCCCGCCTACGGTATGGCGGAAACCGCTCTGGCCGTGTCCTTCTCGGAGGTTGAGGCCTCTGGTCTGATTGTCGACGAGGTTGATGCCGACCTGTTGGCCGCGCTGCGTCGGGCCGTTCCCGCCACCCGCGGAAACCTGCGCCACCTGGCGACGCTCGGCCCGCTGCTGCCCGGTATCGAGGCGCGTGTCATCGATGAGGACCTCAATGTGCTGCCCCTGCGCGGTGTCGGCGTCATCGAGTTGCGTGGCGAGTCGGTGACCCCCGGCTACGTCACCATGGGTGGATTCCTGGCGGCGCAGGACGAAAACGGTTGGTACAACACGGGTGATCTCGGTTATCTGACCGAGCGAGGCCACGTGGTGGTCTGCGGTCGCGTCAAGGACGTCATCATTATGGCGGGCCGGAACATCTACCCGACCGATATCGAGCGTGCGGCCGGTCGCGTCGAGGGTGTGCGGCCGGGTTGCGCGGTCGCCGTGCGCCTGGAGGCCGGAGTCGACCCCAAGAATCAGCGTGAGACCTTCGCGGTTGTGGTGGAGTCCAACGCATTCGAGAATGCGGACGAGGTGCGTCGGATCGAGCAGCAGGTTGCGCACGAGGTCGTTGCCGAGGTCGATGTGCGGCCGCGCAATGTGGTGGTGCTCGGACCGGGCAGCATTCCGAAGACCCCGTCGGGCAAGCTGCGCCGTTCGACCTCGGTGGCCCTCGTCATCTAGGCGGTGGCGCTCCTGCGCGTGCGCCGAGCCGCTCCGCTAGCACTGCGGTTCCGTCGCCACCGAGGTGCGCGAGCATTTTTGGCCTGCCGGCCAGAACCGATGTGAGCGCTGCGGCCGGGCCTTGGACTACCGGCCCCGATTTTCCGTGAGCCCAGTGCGCATCCGTCGCGCGCAACCGGAGCCCTCGTGCGGTGAAGTATGCGGGCACGAACGGATTGGGTAGCCCTACTTGGGTATTGAGCACCTTGATGAGAGTCCCGGCGGGTATCGACGACGTGCGCTCGAGCGCGAACAGGATGTCGAGTTCGTGGACCACGTGATCGCCCAGTAGCAGGGTGCGCGGAAACACCTTGCCGATTCCGATGGGTTGGTCGATGAAGACGCGATAGTCGCTCAGGAGTTCTGCGGGTGCATGATCGGCGGCCAGAGTCTTCGCTGCATGGGTGTTTTCCCGATCGAATGACCGTTGGCGGATCATGCCCGCGGTGATATCGCGCACCGATGCACTGCGCCCGACCACCAAATGTGCCAGTACTTCGTGATTTGACCACTCGGTGCACAGACTGGGACGCAACCATTCCTCCATGGTGAGATCCTGGGCGGCGTCGAGGAATCTGAGGTCGTTGCCGCGCAGGATGTCAGCGGCCGACATGCAGATGCTCCCGAAGAAACAGGGTTTGGTCGGCGAGGGTGCGTTCCAACACCGGCGGGTGATAGATATCGAAATGGTCGGATTTGTAGTGGAACTCGACACCGCGAGGTGCGCGACGGGCCACTTGCTCGGCGTATCGGGGATTCATGAGTCCCTCGTGGTCGCAAACGCACACCATCAGTGGTGCGGCGATCTCACGCGACCGCACCAGTGCGGTGGTGAACACCAGTGTGAAGGCATCAGCGGCCGCAATCCGATTGTCGAACTCGTGACCATCTGGACAGGTCGACTCCCAACCAGCCAAGGCGCCACGTGCGCTCACCAGCGCGAGGCTTCCCGGCAGGCCGACGATCGGCACATATCGTCTCGAACGGCCGAATGCCTTGCGCAGCAGATCCTCAACGATCGGCGGTCCCAGTCGCAGCGTCGACCAGAGGCTGGAGGTACCTGCGGCACCGGGCCCGTGCACGATCGGGCATTGGATGATCGCGGCGGCGAGGTCGCTGCGGGCGGCAGCCACCAGTGTGACGTGCATGGCACCAAGACTGGTGCCCCACAGCGCGATGCGTGCATGGTCGATGTCCGGGTGGGCCTGCAGGACGGCGATGGCCGATTCGACATCGTGGCGCTGGCCGCGCATCGAGAACTGCTGACGCGGAGATCCTTCCGAGCTGCCGGTGTATCGGTAATCGAATGCCAGCGTGGCGATGCCGGATGACGCGAAATGCTGCTCGTACTGCGGCAACATCATGTCGTGGGTGGCGCCTAGGCCGTGCACCAGCACCACCGCGGGGTGCGGGCCGGGTCCCGCAGGGAGGGTGAGCCACCCCGCGCACCGGATGCCACTGGAGTAGAACTCAAGGCGCTCTGTGGTTGAAGTGGTCATCGTGAGGACCTTTCATAGGTACGATGTACGTGTATGATTAGACTGCAATACGTACGATGTACTTGTCAAGGGGATCGATGAAAGCGCGCTTTACGCGGGATGAAATAGCCATTGCCGCACTGGAACTCGTGGATGCCAGGGGACTGTCGGCGCTGAGCATGCGATCATTGGCGACGGCACTGGGCACCGGACCGATGACGCTCTACAACTACGTCACGGACAAGGAAGGCCTGGAAGAGTTGGTGGTGACGGCTGTGCTGGCCACTGTTCCGGCACCCGAGTCATCGGCCGATTGGCGCGCTGATGTCGAACGGATTGCCCGTGGCATCTGGATCGCAGTGGATAAGCACCCCGCCGCCATCCCGTTGGTGCTTACGCGGCGGGTGTCCTCGCCCGCGGGGTTCGCCGTGATCGATGCGCTCATCGCCGCACTGGGACGCGGCGGCCTTGATGGGGAAAACCGGCTGGCTGCGTTCCGGGCGGTGCTGGGTTTTGCGTTGGGCTCCGCACAGGCCGGTCTGGGGGCCGACCCTCAGGGAGCGGCCACGCGGATTGGCACGGTGGCCGGCGACGGCTATCCGAATGTGGCGGCACTCGCCGAGGTGGCGAAAAGAACTAGCCCTACAACCGAATTCGAGCTCGGCATCGCCATGCTGCTCGATGGCATCGCGATGCGGGCGCGGGCGCGCTGATCACTCAAATGGCACGGGTGGCATCCTGACCACCTGGGCGGCGTAGCTCAGTCCGGCGCCGTATCCGATGAGCAGGGCGAGGTCGCCGGGCTTGGCGGCTCCGGTCGACAGCAAGCCCTCCATGGCCAGCGGAACCGACGCGGCCGAGGTGTTGCCGGTGTGCTCGATGTCGTTGGCGATCACCGCATCCGAACGCAGATGTAGATTCTTGGCGAGCAACTCGTTGATTCGGCTGTTGGCCTGGTGCGGGACGAAGACATCGATATCCTCCGCGCCCACCTTGGCTGCCTCCAGGGCGCGCTGACCGACCTTGCCCATTTCGAATGCGGCCCAACGGAACACCGAGGTTCCCTCGATGCGCAGGTAGGGGCGCGGGCCGTCCGGGTCGGGCGCAGCCGCGAAGTCCATCCAGTCGATGTCCTGACGAATAGCGTTGGCCTGACTGCCGTCGCTGCCCCACACTGTGGGTCCGATGCCCTGTTCAGCGGTCTCGCCGACGACAACCGCGCCAGCCCCGTCGCCGAAGATGAAACAGTTGCCCCGGTCGGTCATATCCAATGCGGGGGAGAGCTTTTCCGAGCCGATGACCAGCACCTTGCTGGCGCTGCCACCGCGGATCATGTCGCCCGCCACGCCCACCGCATACCCGAACCCGGCGCAGCCCGCGGACAGGTCGAAAGCCGGGACACCCTGAGCCCCCAGCGCGGTGGCGACTGCCGGGGCGGATGCCGGCGTCTGCAAGTAGTGGGTGCTGGTGGCGACGATGACGGCGTCGATTTCGGCGCCGGTCAGCAGGGCGTTGGCGATGGCCTTGCGTCCGGCCTCGATGGACAGGGTTTGGGCGGATTCATCGTCGGCGGCGAACCGGCGCGTCTTGATCCCGGTGCGGGTGTAGATCCACTCGTCCGAGGACTCGATGCGCTCGCAGATCTCCTCATTGGTGACCACGCGCTCGGGCCGATACGCCCCAAGGCTGAGCAAGCCGATCTTGTTGACGCCGGTGGTCTCCGCGATATCGGTCATAGACAGACCTTATCGGGCCATATCGGCTCGCGGCGGTCAGCTCCAGGCATGCACTTGATTCTGTGCCGCCTCCAGGCCCAGCCGGATCAGCAGCTCGGTGGCATCGACACCCTGCTCACACAGAAGGGGGACCTGTTCGGTCTCCGCCTTGGCGAAATTTTCCAGCACGTACGTGGCCGGATCCTTGCGGCCGGGAGGACGCCCGACACCGAGGCGAACCCGTAGGTAGTCCTTGGTACCCAGCGACTGAGACACCGAGCGCAGTCCATTGTGGCCGCCCTCGCCGCCGCCGAGCTTGAGCCGCACGGTGCCGAAATCGAGGTCCAGTTCGTCGTGTATCACGATGACGTTCCCCGGGGGAACCGAAAAGAACTTGGCCAGCGCGGCCACCTGCGGGCCCGAGGTGTTCATGAATGTGCGCGGCTTGGCCAGATTCACGGCCCGGCCGCCGAGACGAATCGTTGTCGCCTCGGCGCCGGACTTCTTGTGTGGCTTGAATGTTGCGCTGTCCTTGGCCGCCAGCAGGTCAGCGACCATGAATCCGAGGTTGTGCCGGGTCGTGGCGTAGGTCGGCCCGGGGTTGCCCAGGCCGACCACGAGCACGGCATCGTCGGATAGGAGCACGGACTACTTCGCCTACTCTTCGGTGGAGCCCTCGGCGGCCTCGTCCGCGGCGGGTGCCTCGGCGCCTTCGCCGCCGCCACCCTCGGCGTCCATTTCGCTGGCGGTCGGTGCCGCGACGACGTTGACGACCAGGGTCTCGGGATCGGAGATCAGGGTGGAGCCCTTGGGCAGCTCGATCGATCCGGCGGTGATCTGGGTGCCGGCGGCAAGGCCCTCAACCGACACGGTGAGGAACTCGGGGATGGACAGCGCCTCGGCCTCGATCTCCAGGGTGTTGGCGTCCTGGGTTACCAGGGTGCCGCTCTCGGCGTCGCCCTCGACGTGGACGTTCACCTCGACGGTGACCTTCTCGCCCTTGCGCACAACCAGCAGGTCGGCGTGCACCAGGTTGCGGCGCAGGGGATGAATCTCGATGGTCTTGGTGAGGGCCAGCTGCTCGCGTCCCTCGATGTCCAAGGTCAGGATGGCGTTGGTGCCGGTGTGGCGCAGCACGGCCGCGAAATCGCGGGCCGGCAGGTTCAGGTGCTCGGGGGTGGTGCCGTGGCCGTACAGGACCGCGGGAACCAGGCCGTCGCGGCGCGCGCGGCGCGAGGCGCCCTTGCCGGTGTCCGTGCGGACGGTGACGGTGAGGTTATTGCTGGTGGAGCTGTTCTTCTTGGACATTTGGTCTACTCCTTGCGTTTCGTTAGGCACGGCGCAGGGAGGACAGTCGGGGCGGAGGCCCCGAGAGGTACAAGATTCCCGTCGATAACGGTGGGAAGACCCACCCTCGCCGTGACAGCCTGCTCAGACTAGCCGAGCACGAACCCGAAAGGCCAATCAGCTCGGGTGTCAGTGCTGGTCAAAGGGCAAAGGAAACCCCGGTGAGCTGCTCGGACAGGTCCCACAGGCCCTTCGCGCTGTCGGCGTCCTGGGCTCTGCGGCTGCGGCCCACCGGCTTGGGGTAGCCCTTGGCCTCGAACGGCCCGTCCGGCCCGATGTAGGTGTCACCCGGCAGGTCCTGGGATGCGGCGTACAGCGCGGGCAGGGCGCCGTGGGCGGCGTTCTGTGCGAAGAGGTTGCCGGTCTTCAGCGCGATCTCGAAGAGTGGGTTCCCGCTGTGCGACTGCAGCTCGGTGGCGGCCACGCCCGGATGCACGGTCAGTGCGCGGACCGATGATCCGGCTGCAGTCAGGCGGCGCTGCAACTCCTTGGTGAACAGCAGATTGGCGAGCTTGGATGCGCCGTACGCCCCCGCGCGGGTGTACCCGCGGCGCTCGTAGTTGAGATCGCGGAGGTTGATCTTCCCGGCACGATGCGCGACCGACGCCACGGCGATGACGCGGTCGGTGATCTTGGGCAGCAGCAGGTTGGTGAGTGCGAACGCGCCGAGATGGTTTGTGCCGATTTGGCTTTCGAAGCCATCGACAGTCTTGGCCTGCGGCACCATCATGATGCCGGCGTTGTTCACCAGAATGTCGGCGGCCTCGACGGTGTCGGCGAAGGCGCGCACCGAAGCCAGATTGGCCACGTCGACCTGACGTACCTCGGTGCTTCCGGTGATGGTTGCCTGGGCGGCCTTGCCCTTCTCGGTGTTGCGTACGGCCATGACGATATGGGCGCCCACGCGGGCCAGCTCACGTGCCGTCTCCAGACCGAGCCCACTGTTGGCTCCGGTGATGATGACGGTGCGGCCTTCGAATGACGGCAGCTCCGTGGCGGCCCATCTGTTAGTCGACTTGGTCACGGGAGCTGACCCTAATGGCCAAGGCCGATACCGTCGAGGGTGTGACTTTTGAGGCAGACGTCGACGCCTTCCTTTCGGGCTTGAGCACCCCGCCCCGGCTGCTCGGCATCGGAGAACCCACCCATGGGCCGCAGGAGTTCGGGTACCTGCGCAATCGGCTACTTCGTCACCTTGTGGCCGAGCGCGGCTTTCGGTCGATCGCGCTGGAGAGCGACGCCGTGGCCGGGTTCGCAGTCGACCGATATGTGACGGCAGGGGAGGGGACTCTCGAGGACGTGCTCGACGCCGGGTTCAGCCACGGCTTCGGTGCCTACCCGGCCGGCCGCGAGCTCGTCGAGTGGCTGCGCGACTGGAACAGCGGTCGAGACCCCGGGGAGCAGGTGCGGTTTTACGGTTTCGACGCCACCACCGAGATGATGGCCGCGCCGAGCCCGCGCGACACTCTCCTTGCGGTGCACCGGTATCTGTCGGCGGGTGGTGCCGCCCTGCCGTATTCGGAGGATGTGATCACCGATCTGGTCGGCGACGATGCCGCGTGGTCTCATCCCGACGCCATGTTCGATGCCACCGCCTCGATCGGACGATCTGCTCCGGCACGCGCATTGCGGCTGATCGCCGATGAACTCGTGATCGCATTGGAGATGCATGCCCCCGCGTTGCGTGCCTCAACCTCGCCGCAGCAGTTCTGGAGGATGCGCACCGTCGCCCGTGCGGCAGTGAGCCTGCTGCGGGCACATTTCGCGATGGCCGATCCTGGTCCTTCCCGCATGTCCACCATGTTGGGTGTCCGGGATGCGCTCATGGCCGAGAATCTGGAGGCCATCGCCGAGGCCGAAATGCACAGGGGCCCAACATTGGTGTTCGCTCACAACGAGCACCTACAGCGACATCAGAGCACGGTGTCCATGGGCCCTGCGCAGGCGAGTTGGTGGTGTGCCGGAGCGCTGGTCGCCTCGGCCGGTCGCGTCCCGTATGCGGTCATCGCGGGCGATTTCGGCACCCATGAGGCCACCGACATCGGTGTGCCGCACGCCGCCACCCTGCATGGATGGATGTGGAGCTGGGGACCCGATCGAATCCTCTTTCCCGTCACCGAGATTCCCGACGGATTGCCGCCCCGGCAGGACGTGCCGCCGCAGTCCGGCTGTTACCCGATAGATCCCGCCCGCCTGGAGGGCGTGGACGCCATCGCGTTCGTTCGGAGCCTTACCGCCGGGTGATCCTCAGGCCTTCGGTGAGGGTGGCGACATCCTTGGACAGTGCCGCGGCCTGCGCCTCGGTGGTCGTCACCGTGAGCTGCACCAGGTAGTTCAGCGGCCCGTCCGGCACGATGACGTCCCGGTTCCATGCGTGCACCCGAACGTTCTGGTTGTCGTAGGTGCCCTCGATGGCGGCCGACGGATATCCCTGGAAGTCGTCCAGGGACGAGGTGATCTTCTGAAAGTTCTGGGTGTTCTGCGCGTCGGAGAACCCGTGTTCGGTGAGCGCCTTGCGGGCATCCAATGGGCCGTCCAGCTTGATGAGGTAGATCACCGCACTCGGTGTTCGGCCCTGATCGGCCCCGCTGGGCTTATCGGTGATCAGGTAGGCGGGATCGAGCGAGCCCAGATTCTCCCAGCCGTCCGGCAGCGGCACTTCGACGCGCACGTTCGCCGGATTCGCCGGCGACACTGGGACAACCGTGACTCCGACGCTTTGCAGGTACTCGTTCATCGAGAGCGGCGTGGCGGTAGGAGGCACTGAGCTACTCGACGCCGTGCTGCTTGGCGTCGAGCTATTTGATGCCGAGCTGTTTGACGAACTGGCTTGTGGTTCAGGTTGTTTCGATTCGCATCCGGCCGTCGCGAGCGCCACCAGGCACCCGGCGACCAGCGCGGCGCTACGCATTCCCGTCGAAAAGTCCTGTTACCGAGCCATTTTCGAAAACTTCGCGGATGGTGCTGGCCAGCAGCGGTGCGATCGACAGGACCGTCAGCTGCGGGAACCGCTTCTCGTCGCCGATGGGCAGCGTGTTGGTGACAAGTACCTCGCGGGCACCGCAGTTGGCCAGACGTTCGGCGGCGGGGTCGGACAGCACGCCGTGGGTGGCGGCAATCACGACGTCCTTGGCGCCGGCCTCGTGGAGCAGACCGACCGCCCCGGCGATGGTGCCGCCGGTGTCGATCATGTCGTCGGTGATGACGCAGGTCTTGCCGGTGACGTCACCGACGACGCGGTTGGCCTTGACCTGGTTGGGCACTCGCGGGTCGCGGGTCTTATGAATAAAGGCCAGGGGAACGCCACCGAGCGAGTCGGCCCACTTCTCGGCGACGCGCACGCGCCCGGAGTCTGGCGACACGACGACTACATCTTCGCCATTGCTCACGTAGTGCTCGGCGATGTATCCGCACAGCAGCGACTGGGCGCGCATGTGGTCCACCGGTCCGTCGAAGAAGCCCTGGATCTGGTCGGTGTGCAGGTCCACCGTGACGATGCGATCGGCGCCGGCGGTCTTGTACAGGTCGGCCACCAGGCGGGCCGAGATCGGCTCGCGGCCGCGGTGCTTCTTGTCTTGGCGCGCATACGGGTAGAACGGCAGGATCGCGGTGATCCGCTTGGCACTGCCGCGCTTGAGCGCATCGATCATGATCAGCTGTTCCATCAGCCAGGTGTTCAGCGGTGCCGGATGCGATTGCAGGACGAACGCATCGCAGCCGCGTACCGACTCCTCGAACCGCACGAAGATCTCGCCGTTGGCGAAATCGCGGGCGATCTGAGCGGTCACCTCGACATCGAGTTCCTTGGCGACCTGTTCGGCCAGTTCAGGGTGCGCGCGACCCGAGAACAGCATCAGATTCTTGCGGTTGTCCGTCCAGTCGGTGCTCACGGCGCAGCTAGTCCTCTTGGGTTGGTGATTTTGGGCTTTTGCAACGACGGGGCCGGGTACCGTCCCGTCGGGGTAATCGTACGGACCTTTCCCTGGTGACTGGGAGCGGGTTGCCGGAATTTGAACGCGAGATGGCTAAACCCGGTATTCGCCGGGCGTGAGCAGCGGTGTTCACACCCGGCGGTCAGGAGTTCTTGGACGCTTCCTCGGCGGCTTTGGCCGCATCGCTTCCCGGGCGTTTCTGTGCCACCCAGCCTTCGATATTGCGCTGCGTACCGGCGGACACGGCCAGTGCGCCCGGCGGCACGTCCTCGCGGACGACCGTCCCGGCGCCGGTGTACGCCCCATCGCCGACGTTCACGGGGGCCACGAACATGGTGTCCGAACCGGTCTTCACATACGAGCCGATCACGGTGCGCCGCTTGGTTTCTCCGTCATAATTGACGAACACGCTGGATGCTCCGATGTTGCTGTGCTCGCCTATGTCGGCATCGCCCACATAGGTCAGATGCGGCACCTTGGTGCCGCGGCCCACGGTGGAATTCTTGACCTCCACAAACGCGCCCAGCTTGGCGCTTTCGCCGGTCACCGTGCCCGGCCGCAGGTACGTGAATGGCCCGATGACCGATCGCGCACCGATGGTGGACCCCTGGCCATGGGTGCGGATGACGGTGGCCGAGTCGCCGACCGTGACGTCGATGAGGGTGGTGTCGGGGCCGATGTGGCAGTGGCTGCCGATGACGGTCTGCGAGTGCAGCTGGGTGCCTGGCGCGATGGTCGCGTCCTGACCGATCCGGACGTCGACATCGATCCAGGTGCTCGACGGGTCGACGATGGTGACCCCGGCGCGCTGGTGGAAGCGAATGATTCGCCGATTCAGCTCGGCGCCCAGTTCGGACAGCTGCACGCGATCGTTGACGCCGGCCACCAGTGCGCTGTCGTCAACATGGTTGGCGTGCACTACTTTTCCGCCCTGGCGGATAATCGACACGGCATCGGTGAGATACAGCTCGTGTTGCGCGTTGTTCGAGCGCAGCTGAGACAGCGCGGCATGCAGCGGTCCGATGTCGAAGGCGTATATGCCGGCATTGACCTCGCCGATGGCACGCTGGCTGTCGGTGGCGTCGGTCTGTTCGACGATCGCGATGACCTCGCGGTCCTGGGTGCGCAGGATGCGTCCGTAGCCGGTGGGATCTGCCAGGGTGGTGGTCAGCAGGGTTGCGGCAGCGGGTTCGGACTTGTGCCGGCTGATCAGCCCCGCAAGGGTGTCCCCGTCGAGCAGCGGGATATCGCCGGAGGTGACGACGACGGTGCCGGCGAAGTCCGCGGGCAGCGCCTGCAGACCGCACGCCACGGCGTGGCCGGTGCCGAGTTGTTGTTCCTGCACGGCGACGCCGATCTCACGGTGCAGCGATTCGGCGAGGATGTCGACTGCGGTGGCAATGCGTTCGCGGTCGTGTCCCAGCACGATCACCAGGTGGTCGGGATTGACGCTGGCCGCGGCATGCACCGAGTGCGCCAGCATCGAGCGGCCGCCGAGGGTGTGCAGCACCTTGGGGATGTCCGAACACATGCGGGTACCGGCACCCGCGGCCAGCACGATTACTGCAGTGCTGTCTGGCATTCCTGTTCCTTACTGCTCCGACCGAGGTGTCGCTCGGACGAGCCGGCGTTGTCGTCTCGCTCGATCTAGTCTCGCTCGCTGCTCCGTCGCCAGGACTCGAACCTGAACTATCTGAACCAAAATCAGAGGTGCTGCCGATTACACCACGACGGACTGTTACAGAATGAAGACTGTAGTCGACCATGTAGCGAGGGTTGCCCGAGCGATAGTAGGTCCACAAGCTCGGTTGTATGACCGAGGAAAGTGATGGCACATGGCGGTACCTAGTAGGCCGGATGGCCCCGGGCGGACTCCGCGCGTCCGGATGGCCGGCACTGAGCGCCGCCGCCAGCTGATCGATGTCGCGCGGTCGTTGTTCGCCGAGCGTGGTTATGAGGCCACTTCTATCGAGGAAATCGCTCAACGCGCCGGGGTGTCCAAACCTGTCGTCTACGAGCATTTCGGCGGCAAGGAGGGGCTTTACGCCGTCGTGGTGGACCGGGAGATGTCGGTGCTGCTCGACGGCATCACCTCGTCGTTGACGAGTTATCGCTCACGAGTGCGCCTGGAACAGGTGGCGTTGGCCCTGTTGAGCTACATCGAGGACCGCACCGACGGGTTCCGGATCTTGATCAGGGACTCACCGCCCGGGGTCAGCTCGGGAACGTATTCGAGTCTGCTCAACGACGCGGTCAGTCAGGTGTCCAGCATCCTGGCGGGCGATTTCCAGCGCCGCGGCCTGGATGCCGAGATGGCACCGCTCTATGCGCAAGCGCTGGTGGGCCAGGTGTCGATGACGGCCCAGTGGTGGCTCGATGCGCGGGAGCCCAAGAAGGAAGTGGTGGCGGCGCACATCGTCAACCTGTGCTGGCATGGCTTGAAGCACTTGGAAGCAGATCCGCAGCTACATGAGGAATGACGCGCCGGGCAGGAACATCTGCGCCCTGCGCACCGTTTGACATAACGAGTGGTTCGCAAGGGAGGTGGTCGGTCGTGACAGGGACACGCCTCGTTCTTGGCCTGGGTGCTGCGCTCGCCGTAGCCGTGCTGGGCGCTCCCACTGCGGCCGCAGACAACTGCAGCGGCCCGTTGACTGCGCGGGTGTGTGTGAAGCCGGGCAACGCCGAGTTGCATTCCACGCCGAATCGGGAGTTCATCCCGGATGTTCCGCAGGCATCGCCGTGGCTGGTCGTCGGCGGTACCGGCTCGGGTATCTGGATTCCATGACGGAAGCGCAGCCGGGTCGAATCAGTGCGTGACATGCCTCGATCACCTAGAATTTAACTTGTTGGGGTTGACCACAGGATGAGGTGTTTGTCATGACGTCAGTAGTTGTGCGATGGGCAGTGATCGGGGCTGCTGCGGCCGCGTTGGGCGCCTTGCCTGTGTCGCTGGCATCGGTTGCCGCGGCCGATCCGCAGTGTGCGGACCCGGCCATGTGCCAATCCGAGCCGCCCAACCCCGAGAGTTGCAATGGCGGACCCGACGACATGGTGTGCACCCGTGCGGGAGACGCGGAACTGCACTCGTCGCCGAACCCGGCAGACATCCCACCGGTGCCGCAGGCCGAGACTCCGCCCTGGATGGTTTTCGGTAACCCCGGTATGGGTGGCCACTAACCGGTTGACACCCGAACAACACCCCTTGGTAGTTGCTTTCGGATCCTAACGAGTCTAATTTTGATTTGTTAGGAAACCTAAGCACTAAAGGGGTGTTGTTTCATGCCTGGCCTTCGATATGCCATGGCGGCGATAGCGGCGGGTCTGCTTGCGGCGGTTCCTGCCGGTGGTGAGGTGGCGAGTGCGACGAGCGTGGCCCGCGGCGGGCACGGGCACTGCACGCAGCCCCGGACGGGTTCCGAGGTGTGCATAACGCCAGGTGACGCCGAGCTGCGGTCGTGGCCGGATCCGGCCGATCTGCCGACGCCGCCCGACGTGCCGTTGCGTCCCGACAACCTCTGAGATGGCTGTCGGGGGAGGCGCACGCGAAACCCTGGCCAACAGGTTCAAAAAAGCTGTGAACTAGCTGTATGACGTGCGAAAAGCGCCTAAAGTCAAACCCTGGGGTTGATCGATAGGCGAGGTGTTGTCATGACGTCAATAGTGATGCGATGGGTGGTGGCAGCCGCGGCCGCGGCCGCGCTGGTCGTCACGCCCGCGGTACTGGCCCCGGTGGCGGGGGCGGAGCAGCCGTGCGCGGATCCGGCCATGTGCCAGGCGCCGACCCCTGCGGCTCCGGTACACGAGGACGCCGAATTGCACTCCAAGCCCAATCCGGCGGATATCCCGCAAGCTCCCCAGAGCGGCATGCCGCCCTGGCAGATGATCAATGCCCCCGGAGAGGCGCGCAATCACCCCTGAGTCTTGGCGTGGTTGGCAGTTGGCTGTGAACTGACTGGGAAAATGCCGGTCTGATGGCAACTTGAGGCGGGCGGATCTATCGTCTTCTCATGATGTTTGTGCTGGTACGGCGTGCGGCGCTGCTGGTGGCGGCCGGTGTCACCATCGGTATGCCGCTGGCTTTGGGGGTATCTCACGCTGATCCGCCGTGTGCGCCGGGTGCGGCCGCCTGCGCGCTGCCCACCGCGGTTGTTCCGCCGGCAGGGGCGCACGAAAAGTGCAGTGCGCCAAAACCGGGTGAGCAGGTCTGCGCCGAGCCCGGTGACGCCGAGCTCCACTCAACACCCACAGCCCACATCCCGGCACCGCCGTTGACGGTTGCCCCGACCAAGAGTGGCGCCGCGCTCTAGACGAACGAGCGCAGGGGCCGTGCGGCCCTAGTGCGCGCCGCAGTCTCGCGACAGCAGGTCGGCGATCGTCTCGCGGCGTACCAGCTCGCGCACCCGTCCATCGCGCACCGCGATCACCGGGGGACGTCCGACCAGGTTGTAGGACGAGGCCATGCTGTGGTTGTAGGCGCCGGTGCAGGCCACGGCCAGCACGTCGCCGGGTCGCACATCCGAGGGCAGGCTGACATCGCGGGCGATCTCGTCGCCGGATTCGCAGTGCCGCCCAGCCACGGTCACCAGCTGCGGTGGGGCAGACGGATGCCGATTAGCCAGTGCCACACTGTATTTTGCGTCATACAGGGATACGCGGGGGTTGTCGCTCATGCCGCCGTCGACGGCCACGAAGGTGCGTCCGCCGGGCTGGGTCTTGACCGACACCACGCGGTACAGCGTGACGCCCGCGCGTGCGGAGATGGCGCGACCGGGCTCCACCACGATGCGCGGGCGCGGGAAACGCTCAGCAGCGCAGGCCGCGTCGAGGGCGTCGTCGATGAAATCGGCCAGTTCGGCGAGGTCGAGTTCGGGATCACCCGAGCGGTAGGGCACACCGTGGCCGCCACCGATGTTGAGTTCACTCAGGATCACGCCGTGCTTGGCGCGGATATCGGCCATCGCGGCGATCATGCGGCGGATGGTCTCGCCGTAGAGCGCGCAGTCGGTGACCTGTGAGCCGATATGGCAGTGCAGGCCCACCAGGTTCAGCAGCGGTTGGTCAAGAACACGGCGTGCGGCCTCGGCGGCATGCCCACCGTGCAGCGGGAATCCGAACTTCTGGTCGGTGACTCCCGTCGTCACCGCGGCATGTCCGTGGATGTCGATATCAGGGGTCACGCGCACCAGCACCCGCTGGCGTTTGGACAGCCGAGTCGCCAGGAACATGATCTCGGTGTACGAGTCCACCACGATCCGGCCCACACCCACCGCAGCCGCATCACTCAGCTCGTCAGGGGTCTTGGCGTTGCCGTGCATGATGATTCGTTCCGGATCGAAACCGCCCGCGAGCGCGGTCGCCAACTCGCCGGAGGAGCAGACGTCCAGCGACAGGCCCTCTTGCGCCACCCAACGCGCGACGTCGGTCGTCAGCAGTGCCTTGCTGGCATATGCGACCTCGACCTCGCGCAGGGTGCTGCGATAGCGGCGGGCGCGGTAGCGGAAGTCCTCCTCGTCCAGCACGTACGCGGGGGTGCGGAATTGGTCGGCGATTTCCGAGAGCACCGTCTCTCCGACGCACATCCGGCCCTGCTCGTCCAGGTGTGTGGTGACCGGCCATACGGCCGGGTCGACGCGGGGGCGCGCCACGTTATGTAAGGACGGCAGGAGGTCCAGAAGTGTCATGCATCCACCGTGCGCCTGTGGCGAGCGCATGCGGAGTTTCTTGACGTGGCCTTGACGGTGATGGGCCCGATATTGGCGAGATCTGGGCGCCGTAGAATGAGCGGACCATGACTGTGACTGCCCCGCCTCTCGCCGGGGTGATCCGGACAGCCTTGCGGGATCCCGCATTCGATGTTCTTGCCCCGGCCATCGCCGCCAAGACCGGCCTTGATCTGACGGCACCGTCGTGTGCCCGCGCATTCGTCGTGACCGGTATCGCCGACGCGAGCGATGCGCCCGTCTTGGTTGTGACGGCCACCACCCGGGAGGCGCAAGACCTCGCCGCCGAGCTGCGCGACGTGTACGGCGATGCGGTGACGCTGCTGCCGTCCTGGGAGACGCTTCCGCATGAACGGTTGTCGCCCGGTGTCGACACCGTGGGTGCACGGCTGCAGGTGCTGCACCGGCTCGCGCATCCGGAGGATTCCCGGATGGGGCCGCCGCTGCGGGTCGTGGTCACCACGATTCGCTCGCTGTTGCAGCCGATGTCTCCGGGGTTGTTCGATCTTGAGCCGGTGGAGCTCACGGTTGGTGCCGAGTCGGAATTCGACGCACTGATCGCCCGCCTGGTCGAGCTCGCCTACACCCGGGTGGACATGGTGGCGGGCCGTGGCGAGTTCGCGGTGCGCGGCGGCATTCTCGATGTCTTCAGTCCCACCGCGGACCATCCGGTGCGCGTCGAGTTCTGGGGCGACGAGGTCAGCGAGATGCGCTACTTCTCGGTCGCCGACCAGCGATCGATCCCCGAGCTGGAGGTCACCTCCGTGCTCGCGATGCCCTGTCGCGAACTGCTGCTCACCGCACAGGTGCGTGCCCGTGCTGCCGAACTCGCCGCAGTGGCCAGTGCCTCCGCGGAGGTACCCGATGAGCACCGGATCGGGACCGGGGTGGGGGAGATGCTGGCCAAGCTGGCGGACGGCATCTGCGTCGACGGTATGGAATCTCTGCTGCCCGTGCTGCATTCGGGCGAGCTCACCATGCTGGTCGACCATCTGCCCGATAACGCTCCCGTGCTGGTCTGCGATCCAGAGAAGGTGCGCACCCGATCGGCGGATCTGGAGCGCACCGGCCGTGAGTTCCTGGAGGCTTCCTGGTCGGTCGCCGCGATAGGCGCCGATGCGCCGATCGATATTGCCGCGCTGGCCGATTCGGGGTTCAGGGAGCTTGACGACGTCAAGCACACGGCCGATGAGGCCGGACATCCATGGTGGTCGCTGAGCCCGCTGAGCATGGGTGACGGCCTGTCTGTCGAGCTCGCGGTGCGCCAGTCGCCATCCTCGCGCGGTCACAAGGAGGGCGCCGCAGAGATTTTCGCGATGCTGCGCGCTCATGTGATGACGGGTGGACGGGCGGCCGTGGTGGCCGCCGGTGCGGGCACCACCCACCGGATCATCGAGCAGCTGGCCGAAACAGAAACGCCTGCAACACTGCTGGAGCCCGGGGCCGAACCCGCCGAGGGTGTGGTCGGAGTGCTGCGCGGTCACCTCACCGATGGCGCGGTGCTGCCGGGGGCCAATATCGTCATCGTCACCGAGACGGATCTCACCGGCAGTCGGGTGGCGGCCACCGATGGCAAGCGGTTACCGGCCAAGCGCCGCAACCAGGTCGACCCGCTCGCCCTCAGTGCCGGCGATCTCGTGGTACACGATCAGCACGGCATCGGGCGATTTGTCGAGATGGTGGAACGCACCGTCGGCGGAGCCCGTCGGGAGTACCTGGTGCTGGAGTACGGGTCGAGCAAGCGCGGAGCCGCCGCCGGTGGGCAGAGCGATCGCCTGTATGTACCGATGGATTCCCTTGATCAGTTGTCCCGGTACGTGGGTGGCGAGTCGCCCGGCCTGAGCCGCCTCGGGGGTAGCGACTGGACTAACACGAAGACCAAGGCGCGCAAGGCTGTTCGTGAGATCGCCGGCGAGCTTGTGGCACTGTACGCGGCGCGCCAGGCCGCGCCCGGACACGCCTTCGCGCCGGACACTCCGTGGCAGCGGGAGATGGAAGACGCCTTCGGCTTCGTCGAGACCGTCGATCAGCTGACCGCCATCACCGAGGTGAAATCCGATATGGAGAAACCGGTCCCGATGGACCGGGTGGTGTGCGGCGACGTGGGCTACGGCAAGACCGAGATCGCGGTGCGCGCGGCGTTCAAGGCCGTCCAGGACGGTAAGCAGGTCGCGGTGTTGGTGCCCACGACGCTGTTGGCCGACCAGCACCTGCAGACCTTCACCGATCGCACCGCGGGATTTCCGGTCAAGGTGGCCGGCTTGTCCCGATTCACCGATCCCGCCACCTCGAAGCTGGTTATCGAGGGAATGGCTGACGGCTCAGTCGATATCGTGATCGGCACCCATCGTCTGCTGCAGACGGCTGTGCGATGGAAGGACCTCGGTCTGGTGATCGTCGACGAGGAGCAGCGCTTCGGCGTCGAACACAAGGAACACATCAAGGCACTGCGCACCCATGTCGACGTTCTCACCATGAGTGCGACCCCGATTCCGCGCACGTTGGAGATGAGCCTGGCCGGCATCCGGGAGATGTCGACCATTCTCACTCCACCGGAGGAGCGTTACCCGGTCCTGACGTACGTGGGCCCGCACGACGACAAGCAGGTGGCGGCGGCACTGCGCCGCGAGCTGTTGCGCGACGGGCAGGCGTTCTACGTGCACAACCGGGTGAGCACCATCGACAGGGCCGCCGCCCGACTGCGTGAGCTGGTGCCGGAGGCCAGAGTGGTTGTGGCGCACGGTCAGATGCCCGAGGAATTACTGGAGCGCACCGTCGAGGGGTTCTGGAATCGGGAGTACGACATCCTGGTGTGCACCACCATCATCGAGACGGGGCTGGACATCTCCAACGCCAACACGTTGATCGTGGAGCGGGCCGATATCTTCGGGCTGTCGCAACTGCATCAGCTGCGTGGTCGCGTCGGCCGCAGCCGTGAACGTGGATACGCGTACTTCCTGTACTCGCCCGAGGTGCCGCTGACCGAGACCGCCTACGACAGGCTCTCGACCATCGCGCAGAACAACGATCTGGGTGCCGGTATGGCCGTGGCCATGAAGGACCTGGAAATTCGTGGTGCGGGCAACGTGCTCGGCGTGGAGCAATCCGGTCACGTCGCCGGGGTGGGTTTCGATCTCTACGTCCGGCTTGTCGGTGAGGCCGTCGAGGCATACCGCGCGGCCGCCGACGGGAAGACGGTGCAGACCGCGGAGGAGCCCAAGGAGGTGCGGATCGATCTTCCCGTCGACGCGCATCTGCCCACGGACTACATCGGCAGCGATCGGTTGCGCCTCGAGGCGTACCGCAGGCTGGCAGCGGCCGGGGACGCCACGCAGATCAATGCGGCCGTGGAAGAGCTCCTCGACCGTTATGGGCCGCTGCCGCTTCCGGTGCAGCGCCTGGTCGCGGTGGCCTCGCTGCGGTTGCTGTGCCGCGAGATGGAAATCACCGATCTTTCGGTGACCGGTACCAATATCCGGATACAGCCGCTACCGCTGCTGGATTCGGCGCAATTGAGGCTCAAACGCTTACACCCGGCAGCCCAGTATCGGGCGACGACTTCCGTTGTCCAGGTTCCTATCCCGCGCGCCGGCGACGGAGGTGTGGGCTCGGAGCGGATCCGTGACCTGGAGCTCGTGCATATGATTGTTGATCTGCTGCTGGCATTGTCTGGTCGTCCCGCGGGCAGTGTTGATATCACGCGAGTGGAGGTGAGCAAATGACCGTCATCCTTGTGGACCCGCGCCATCCGTCGATGGTCCCGGTTGAGGCGGTCGGTTTGCTTGCCGGCGATCTGCAGTACACCGAGGAGCTCCCGGTCCGGCTGGCGTGGACGCTGTCGACCGCGCGTCCGGTGTACATCGGGGAGGATGCCCCCGCGCTGTTGTCCTCGGACCGCGATCATCCGGAGGTGAAGGCGCGGATCGAGGCTGGGGCCAAGGTCATCGCGCCGCCGGCACGTCAGGGCGAAAAGCTCATCGATGCAGTGGCGGTGATGGATCGGCTGCGGACGAACGGCCCGTGGGAGAGCACCCAGACCCACGATTCGCTGCGCCGGTACTTACTCGAAGAGACCTACGAGCTGTTCGATGCCGTGCGCACCGGCGACGTGGACGAGCTTCGCGGCGAGCTGGGAGATGTACTGCTGCAGGTGCTCTTCCACGCCCGCATCGCGGAAGACGCTCCGGAGCATCCGTTCAACATCGACGACGTCGCTGAGGCGCTGCTCAAAAAGTTGGGTAACCGCATTCCGGTAATACTCGGTGCCGGTGGGGATTCCAGCTCGATCTCGTTGGAAGAGCAACTGGCGCAATGGGAAGAGCGCAAGGCGCAGGAGAAGGATCGCGACTCGTGCCTGGACGGCGTGTCCAGCAGCCAGCCTGCGCTCGCGCTCACCCAAAAGGTGCTGGGCAGAGTGACGGCCGCGGGGCTGCCCCAAGAGTTGATCCCGGCACAGCTGTTGTCGGTGACCATCGAACTCGAGGGTGACGCCGAGAACCAGCTGCGTGCAGATGTTTTGGAGTTCATGGATACCGTGCGCCGTGCCGAGAAGGCGATTCTGGCGGGGCGGCGCGGTGAGGATGTCGTCGCGGGGTTGGCCAGCACCGACCTGCGCGGGGTGGCCGGTGAGGAATGGCGCGAACATTGGCTGCGGAATCCGGCTGAGGACGCCGTCGCGGAGCCGGGTCAGACCTAGACGGTAGCTACGTTCGTGCTGGGTGGGCCTTTGTGCCCGGCATCGCGGGACGATGGTCCGCACAGCATTTGCACAGCATTTAGGTACGCCATACCTTATCTATGTGGTCTTATCGGATGCGGTTCCCAATCTGCTCATAGGCCTGCGGGAGGGCCTCGAGGCGGGGCTTGTGGTGAGCATTCTGCTTGCCGCTGTCCATCGTTCACCGCTGGCGGCCGACGGGCGCCGGGCCACCGCCCCGGTGTGGCTGGGCGTGCTCGGTGCACTCTCCGTGTCGGCCAGCTTCGCGGCGGTACTCAACTCGACGACCAGCTCGCTGGGTGCACATGGCCAGGACGTGGTGGGCGGTGTGCTCAGCATCCTTGCTGTCGGATTGGTCACCGCGATGATCTTCTGGATGTCGCGCACCGCCGCCAGCCTGTCCGGTGAGCTGTCGGGCAAGGTGGAGCACGCCCTCATCCTCGGTGCGGGTGCGCTTGCCCTGACGGCGTTCTTGGCTGTTGCCCGCGAGGGACTAGAGACAACACTGTTCTTCTGGACCGCGGCCAAGGCGGCGGGGGAGACCACCGGACCGGTGATCGGCGGGGCCATCGGGCTGGCGATCGCGGTGGCACTGTGCTGGCTGCTGTATCGCCGCGCGGTCAAGCTCAACCTCAAGGTGTTCTTCACGCGTACGGCGGTGGTGCTCATTGTGATCGCCGCGGGCATCCTTGCGTACGGCATCGGCGACCTGCAGACCGCGGGTTGGCTGCCCGGGCGCACCTGGTACGCATTCGATCTGAGTCAACGCATTTCCGCGGACTCCTGGTGGGTCACCATCGTCACCGGCATCACTCAGCTCACCCCGCGGATGACCGTGCTGCAGGTGGTGGCCTGGGCTGGGTACTTGATACTGGTGATACCCCCGTTTCTGCGGGTATCGCGCGAAAACCATTCGCCCACTGGCGCGCCCGAGCCGGACGGCGAGCCATCGGCCTTCGCCCGGCTGATCGGTCAGCGCCCCCTCGCGGTTGCCGCGGCCATCGTGGTGGTACCGGTACTCGCGGCGGCCGCGGTCATCGCGATCCTCCCGTCCACCAACCATCATGCCGGTACGCAGGTGACGGTGACCGCCACCGGGTGCGCAGAGGACTGGAAGTCCGTCGGTACCGGAGTCCAGACATTCTCTGTCGTGAACAAGTCGGGCAAGACCGGCGAGATCAACCTGGTGGACGGCAACAACGGTGTGGTGGCCGAGATCGAAACTCTCGGGCCGTCGACCAGCGCCACAATCACCGCAACGCTCTCTGACGGAACGTACAAGTTCGCGTGTCTGATGGCCGGGGAACCTGCCAGGTACTCCGCGGCCCTGCAGGTCAGCGGGAACGCTGTCCCTGACGCACCCCGGCCTGTCGTCAGGGTGACCGAGGACGACCTCAAGCCGCCCATGGAGGCTTACCAGCGTTACGCCGACAACCTCCTGGCGACGCTAGGAACCCAGGCGCGGGCACTTCGCGCCGACCTTGCCGCGGGAAACATTGAAGCGGCTAAGAAGGATTGGGTGCCGGCGATTCTGACCTGGAATCGGATCGGTGCGGCGTACGGCAGTTTCAAGGACTACGGGGATGCCATCGCCGGGCTGCCGCACGGGCTCCCCGACGGAGTGAACGATCCCGATTTCAAAGGCTTGCGCCGCCTGGAGTACGGGCTGTGGCATGGGCAGCCCGCGCCGGTGTTGGTGCCGGTGGCAGACGAATTGGTGACCACTATCGACACGCTGCGCGCGCATCTGGCGGACGTGATGACCGAACCGGCCGATCAGACGAAACGCCCACACGAAATCCTTGAGGACACTTTGCGATTCCAGCTCATGGGCTTCACGAACCAGGGGGCGGGGACCGAGTATCCGGAGGCGGCGGCCGCGGTCGAAGCCACGCGAGCGGTACTGGGTCAGTTCTCCGGGCTGATCAATACGCGTGACCCAAAACTGTTGGGAGAAAGCAATTCCCAGCTGGATATTCTTGATGCGGCACTTAAGGCAACGCAGCAGGGCGGTCACTGGCGACCGCTTGACCAGGTGCCGCTGGCCGGCCGCCAGGCAGTGGATGCCGCGCTAGGGCAAGTGCTTGAGACGCTTGCCTCGGTACCGCTGCTGATCGAACTCCCGCCGAGCCGTTGACCAAGGAGTCGCACAATATGGATGTCAACCGCAGGAATTTCCTACGCGGCGCTGCGATCGGTGCCGCCGGCACCGCGGTAACGGGCGCGGTGCTCGCCCACGGCGCCGAGGTCGATGCGAACGCGGCGGCAGTAGCCGTGCCCCCGAATCGATACCCCTTCCACGGGGCCAAGCAATCGGGAATCCTCACCCCGGTTCCCGCCGAGAAGCAGAATTTCGCCTGCCATGTGGCTTTCGACGTGACGGGGAAGAACAGGGACGCGCTCGCTGGTGCCTTCAAGAAGCTGACCGAACGTGCGCGGTTCCTGTGCTCCGGCGGCACTCCGCCGGAGCTGGGTGTGGGGCAACCGCCCGCGGACAGCGAGGTGGTCGGGCCTGTGGTCGAGGCGGATGGCCTGACAGTGACGGTTGCCGTCGGGTCGAGCCTGTTTGATACCAGATTTGGCCTGGCCGATCGCAAGCCCGCCAAGCTCAAACCAATGACGGTGTTCCCCAACGACTTTCCTGAGGCGGCGTGGTCGCACGGCGATCTGTTGGTTCAGCTGTGCGCCCACAATCCCGATACGGTGCACCACGCACTGCGGGACATCACCCGCGCTCTGCGAGGCGATCTGCAGATGCGTTGGCGGATTGAGGGATACAACTCGCCGCCCCGCCCGTCGGGAACGGGCCGCAATCTGCTGGGCTTCAAAGACGGCACCGCCAACCCGGTGTCCAACGATGCCGAGAAGCTGATCTGGGTGAGCGAGGGTGAGCCGGCCTGGACGGCGGATGGCACCTACATGGTGGTGCGCCTCATCCGGATGCTCGTGGAGTTCTGGGACCGCGTCTCCATCAATGAACAGGAGCGGATGTTCGGCCGCCGGCGCAACAGCGGCGCACCGCTGGACGGGAACAACGAGTTCGACACCCCCAACTACGCGACTGATCCCGAAGGTCAGACCATTCCGCTTGATGCGCATATCCGGCTGGCGAACCCGCGCACCACCGAAACGGACAACCAGAGGCTGGTGCGGCGCTCCTATAACTACGACCTGGGCGTGGATCTGAACGGGAACATGCAGTCGGGCCATGTGTTCGTCTGCTTCCAGCAAGATCTGGAGCGCCAGTTCGAAACCGTGCAGAACCGGTTGAACGACGAGCCGCTCGTCGACTACGTACAGCCATTCGGCGGCGGGTACTTTTTCGCGCTGCCCGGTGTTGCCGATGAGAACGACTGGTATGGAAGGGCCCTGATCGGCTAGCCGAAGAGCTCCTGACCCCAGTACTCCTTGGGGCCCAGTCCCGGCGGGCAGGCGAAGATGGCCGACCCGGTATGCAGGATGTACTCGTTGAGGGCGTCCTCGGTGGCCAGCTTGCGCTGCATCGGGATGAACTGACTCTGCGGATTGCGCACGAAGGCGATGAAGAACAGCCCCGCGTCCAGATGCCCGAAGCCGTCCGACCCATCGGTGAAGTTGTAACCGCGGCGCAAGATCTCGATACCGCCCAATTCCTCGGCGGAAGCCAGTCGCACGTGCGCGTCCACGTCGAGCAGCGGTTCCCCGTCGGATTTCTTACCGCCGAAGTCGATGGCCGCGAACTCGTCGTCCTGCCCGATGGGCGCTCCGGATCCCTTGGCACGCCCGATGACTCGTTCCTGCTCGTTGAGTACGGTGCGGTCCCAGCTCTCGATCAGCATCCGGATGCGCCGTGCCACCAGGTAGGTGCCGCCCGTCATCCATTCGGGGTTGTCGCCTTTGGCCACCCAGACACTGGTGTCGACCTTCCCGGTGTCTTCGGACTTGATATTGCGGGTGCCGTCCTTGAACCCGAACAGGTTTCGCGGCGTCACCTGCGACCGGCTGGTCGAGGAGGTGCGGCCGAACCCGAGCTGCGACCACTTGACCGCGACGGTTCCGAAGCCCACCCGGGCCAGGTTGCGGATGGCATGCACCGCGACTTGAGGGTCGTCGGCGCAGGCCTGAATACAGATATCGCCGCCGCAGCGGGCGGGGTCCAGCTTCTCGTTACGGAACTTCGGCAGCTCCTGCAACGGGGGCGGCAGCTTGTCGGCGATGCCGAACCGGTCCACCCCGTCCTTGCGGAAGAATGACGGCCCGAACCCGATCGTCAGGGTCAGCGCGGAGGCGGCTAGGTCCAGCGCCTCGCCCGTATCCGTCGGTGGGGCATAGGGATTGCCGTCTACCGCACCGCCGGGTGTGGTCTCCTGGCCCTGGGACATCCGCTCGGCCATGTCGGTCCACTGGCGCAGCATGGCCTGCACCTCGCCGCGGGTGGCGTTGGGCATCACGTCGAAGGCGCTGAAATGCATCCGGTCCTGTGCCGGGGTGGTGATCCCGGCCTGGTGATCGCCCCGGAACGGGACTTTGAGGTTGACCGGCCCGGTGCTGGCCGCGCTCGCGCGACCGCCCAGCACGCCCGCGCCCGCGGCCCCGGCGACCGCGGCGGTGACCCCCGCCGCGCCCAGCAGCTTGCGGCGGTTGAACCCACTACCGTCCGGCGATGACACCTTGGACCTCGCTGACCTCCTTGGACAACGCGTCGATGGCGTGCGCCAGCTCGATGCGCTGATCCTGCGGCACGGTGTCGTACAAGACGAATCCGTCACCCTTGCGGTACTTGCCCAATAGCGTGTCGACTTCCTTGAACCGCTTGTCGATAGCCTGCCCCAGTTCGGGCTTGCGCTCGTCGAGGATCGGGCGCACGGTAGCGATCGCGTTCTGCGAGCCGTCGACGTTGGCCTGGAAGTCCCACAGGTCGGTGTGGCTGAACGTCTCTTCCTCGCCGGAGATCTTCGTCCTGGCCACCTCGTCGAGCAGAGTCTGTGCTCCGCCCGCGATCTTGGTGGTGTTGATGTCGAAGTCCTTGGCGCGCACGCCGTCCGAGAGCTCCTTGATGTCCTTGAGCAGCTGATCGGCGATGGCGTCGGTGTCCGGCTGCAGGCCCGTCACCCACAGATCCTTCTCCAGCCGGTGATAGCCGGTCCACTTCTCGCCGGGCTGAAGATCGGCCTCGCGCAAGTCGATTCGTGGGTCTAGGTCATTGGGGAAGGCCTCGGCGACCGGCTCGATCCGCTCGTAGTACACCCGGCTGGTCGGATACTGCGCCTTGGCGGAGGCGATGTCCTTAGCCTTGACCGCGTCGACGAACTTGGTGGCGGATTCACTGAGGGCGTCCACCTGGCTGATTATGTAGCCGCGGTAGCGGTCGGTGGCATCCTTGAACTTGCCCTCGGCGTCCAGCTTGACCGCGGCCCCGGTGATCTTGAAGTCGCCGCGGATGCCGTCACCGATCATGCCCGGCTTGCACGCGGTCTGATACGTACCCGGCTCGGTGAACTGCACGATGAGCTTGCGGTTGATGCCCGAGCCGATGTTCTCGACCTCACCGAGCGCGCGGTCGCCCTTGTCGTAGACGTAGAACTCGGTGACCTTCGACCCGTTGTTGGTCACCTGGAAAGTGACTGGGCCCGTGGTGGCCTCGGTCTTGGAGACCTCGCAGCTGGTATCGGTGGCGGTCACGGTGATCTCCTGACCGGCACCGGCAGCACCGCCCTGCGCGGGCTCCTTAGGGGTGCAGGCCGCCAGGGTTGTACCGGTGGCCACCGCAAGTGCGGTGGACGCAAAGGCGAGCGACAGTCTCATCCAGCGGTCCTCTCGGGTTGGGGTTCAGTGGTGTTGATTTCTTGGGGCTTTTCTTTGGGCGGCAAGGCCACCGGGCGCAGGAAGAGGCCGAGCACGATCACCAGGTAGGCGACCCAGCCCGTGAGTTGCAGCACCGTCGGGGTCGGTGTCACGTTGAAGATCCCGCGCAGCAGCTCGCCGTACCAGGCGCTCCAGTCGAACCAGCCGGTGATGTCAAAGGCTTTGTGGGACAGACCTGGAAGCCATCCGACCGTCTGGAGGGCGCCGATGCCATAGGACAGGATGCCGGCGGCCACCACCACCAGAAAGGCGCCGGTGTACTTGAAGAACTTGCTCAGGTTGATCTTGATCGCACCGCGGTACATTCCGTAGGACAACGCGGCCGCGGCGGCGACTCCGGTAACGAGTCCGGCCAGGGGCCAGGCGGTTCCGGTCTTGGCGTAGCCGACCATGAACAGTGCGGTCTCAACACCCTCACGGCCGACCGATAGGAATGCGACGGTCAGGATCGCCAACGAGCCCGTTTCCAATGCCTGGGCCATGCCGTGGCGCAGTTCGCCGGCGATGCTGGCCGCCGCGGTGCGCATCCACAGCACCATGGTCGTCACGATGGCCACCGCGACCAGCGAGGCCACCCCGGCGATCGCTTCGGCGCCGAGATCGCTGATGGTGTTACTGCCGAAATGGATCGTCACGAAGATGAGCAAGGTCATTGCGATGGCGCCGGCCACTCCCAGCCACACCCACCGCAGCGCATCGCGGCGGTTCGACTTCACCAGGAACGCCACCAGGATCATCACGACGATCCCGCATTCGAGGCCTTCGCGCAGACCGATGAGGCCGCTGCTGAAGTATTGCGAGAAGCTTGTCGGCCCGTCGGCTAGGACGCCGGTACTGCCCATGTCCAGGGTCCTTTTCCCTCATGTGACTTTGGCTAGCCAACGCTTGCCAAGGTGCGGCTGACCTTACCCGAATGGGGTGCTCGGAGGCGATGGCACAGCAGCGGCTGCGTCCGAGTGTGTCCAGGTCGTGCAACGATGGGGGGCAATCCATCGCACCGTCTAGGAGTTCCGTCGTGTCGTCCCTCGCCGTGCGCTCCCTGTCGGCGCGCTTAGTGCGAATTATGCTCGTCGTCTCCATTTCGATGTTTCTGCTGGCCGCGGGCTGTTCCTGGCAGTTGGGCGGGCGCTCGCCGCTACCGCAGGGAGTGCCGCCGCCTACCGGGGATCCGGTGCCCGACATCGCGACGCCGCCCGCGCACATCCAGGGCCGTCCCGCCGACCAGCTCCGTGAATGGTCGACTCCACGTGCCCAGAAGACGGGAATCCCCGTCATCGCGCTGGAGGCGTACGCGTATGCGGCCAAGGTTGCCGAGCAGGAGAACCCGCGCTGCAAGATCGCGTGGACGACGCTGGCCGGAATTGGCACCGTCGAGAGCCACAACGGCACGTACCACGGTGCGCAGCTGCAACCCAACGGCGACGCACTGCCGCCGATCCGCGGGGTGCGCCTGGACGGATCCAACGGAAACCTGCGGCTTCCCGACACGGACAAGGGCGTCATGGATGGCGACCCGAACCAGGATCGCGCGATGGGACCCATGCAGTTCATCCCCGAGACCTGGCGTATCTACGGTGTCCGGGCCGCCGGTGAGGGTGAGCCCAGCCCCGACAACATCGACGATGCCGCGCTGTCGGCGGCGGGGTACCTGTGCTCGCGCGGTGGTGACCTGAGTACCACCGAGGGCTGGATCAAGGCGCTGTGGGCCTACAACATGTCGGACGTGTATGCCGAGCAGGTACGGGATTGGGCCACGGCCTACGCCAAGGGCGGCTCGCTGTAGCACTAGTCTGTATCCGATGTTCGTCGCCCTCAGCGGCTCATCCCCGTACGACGTCGGAACCGCAGCACCCCAAAGGAGAGACAGTGCCGATTCTTGAGCAGGTAGGCGCCCGCGAGATCCTCGATTCACGCGGCAATCCGACCGTCGAGGTCGAGGTTGCCTTGACCGACGGCACGTTCGCACGCGCGGCCGTCCCCTCGGGAGCCTCCACCGGTGAGCATGAGGCCGTCGAGCTGCGCGACGGCGGCGCGCGCTACGGCGGCAAGGGTGTCACCAAGGCCGTGAACGCCGTGCTCGACGAGATCGCCCCGGCCATCATCGGTGAGAGCGCCGATGATCAGCGCCTCATCGATCAGGCGCTGCTGGACCTTGACGGCACCCCGGACAAGTCACGCCTCGGCGCCAACGCCATCCTGGGTGTCTCGCTGGCCGTCGCGAAGGCCGCTGCCGACTCGGCCGGACTGGCACTGTTCCGGTACCTGGGCGGCCCTAACGCGCACATCCTGCCGGTGCCGATGATGAACATCCTCAACGGTGGCGCACACGCCGATACCGGGGTGGATGTCCAGGAGTTCATGGTGGCGCCCATCGGTGCGCCGAGCTTCAAGGAGTCGCTGCGCTGGGGCACCGAGGTGTACCACTCGCTGAAGTCCGTGCTGAAGAAGCAGGGTCTGTCCACCGGCCTCGGCGATGAGGGTGGATTCGCGCCCGATGTCGCAGGCACCCGGGCCGCGCTGGACCTGATCAGCGTCGCGATCGAGGCGACGGGCCTCAAGCTGGGCTCGGATGTGGCGTTGGCGCTGGATGTCGCGGCCACCGAGTTCTACAGTGCCGCAGACGGTTACAGCTTTGAGAAGGAGAAGCGCACCGCCGAGCAGATGGGCGCGTTCTACGCCGAGCTGATCGACGCCTACCCGCTGGTGTCCATCGAGGACCCGCTGTCCGAGGACGACTGGGATGGATGGGTGGCGCTCACCACGGCGATCGGTGACCGCGTTCAGCTGGTCGGCGACGACCTGTTTGTCACCAACCCCGAGCGTCTGGAGGAAGGCATCGAGCGGGGTGCCGCGAATGCCTTGCTGGTCAAGGTGAATCAGATCGGCACCCTCACCGAGACCCTCGACGCGGTGACACTGGCGCACAGCAGCGGCTACAAGACGATGATGAGCCACCGCAGTGGCGAGACCGAGGACACCACCATCGCGGACCTGGCGGTCGCGGTGGGCAGCGGTCAGATCAAGACCGGCGCCCCGGCGCGTAGCGAGCGGGTGGCCAAGTACAACCAGCTGCTGCGCATCGAAGAGACGCTCGGCGACGCTGCCCGCTTTGCGGGCGACCTTGCCTTCCCGCGTTTCTCGATCGAGACGTCCGACTAGCGGACAAGCCGACGGGCTGAGGCCGACCTATGGCTGAATCCAAACGCCGCCCCGCGTCCGGTAGGTCGCGGGGCCCGGCTCCGGCTGCCCGTAAACGGTCACCGGTCAAGCGTCCGGCGCAGAAGGTCGTCAGGGGTCCCGCCCGGAGCGGTCCGGCGGCGACCGCCAAGGTCGGCGGGACCACCGACGCGGTGGCCGAATCGATCGAACGCAGCGCCGAGCATCAGTCCGAGCAGCGCCTCGGGTCCACCGCACGGCGGGCCGCCATCCTGGCCGCCGTGGTGTGTGCGCTGACCCTGACCGTGGCCGGTCCGGTTCGCACATATTTTTCGCAGCAGGCCCAACGCAATCAGCTCGCAGCGGCCGAAGCCCAGCTGCGCGACCAGATTGCCTTGCTTGAGGACAAGAAGCGCCGGCTGGCGGATCCGGCCTACATCGCGGCCCAGGCGCGTGAGCGGCTGGGGTTCGTGATGCCGGGCGAGGTGCCGTTCCAGGTACAGCTGCCGAACACTCCCGTCGACGCCAAGCCTCAGGGGCAGGGGCCGGTGGACAATGGCAATCCTTGGTACACCAACCTGTGGCACAACATCGCCGACTCTCCCACGGCCGTACCGACTGCGCCGGCGGCTCCGCTGCCGTGATCTCCGACGACGACATCGCCGCGGTCACAGGGCAATTGGGCCGGGCGCCGCGAGGAATGCTGGAGGTCTCCTACCGGTGCCCTAACGGTGAGCCTGCCGTGGTGAAGACTGCTCCGCGGCTGCCCGACGGCACACCGTTTCCCACGCTCTACTACCTGACGCATCCGGCCCTGACGGCCGCGGCGAGCCGTCTGGAGTCCGGTGGGCTGATGCGCGATATGACCGATCGCCTTGCCTTCGACGAGGATCTGGCCGCCGCATATCTGCGTGCCCATGAGAGCTACCTTGCCGAACGCGATGCCATCGAACCGCTCGGCACCACGGTGACAGCCGGTGGCATGCCCGACAGGGTGAAGTGCCTGCACGTGCTGATCGGACACTCACTTGCCGTGGGGCCAGGAGTCAATCCCTTGGGGGACGAGGCGATTCGAGAGCTGGCGGGCACCATGCCCGGTGTGCTGCCGGAGGTGTGGTGAGCGCCCTTCGGGTTGGCGCCGTGGATTGCGGTACCAACTCGATCCGTCTGCTGATCTCGGATATCGACGACTCCGGGCGGCTGACGGACGTGCATCGCGAGATGCGGATCGTGCGTCTGGGGCAGGGGGTCGATGCGACGGGCGAGTTCGCACCCGAGGCCATCGCGCGCACCCGGGTGGCTCTCAGCGCGTACGCCGAGTTGATGGACGCCCTGGGGGTGCAGCGGGTCCGCATGGTGGCCACTTCGGCCGCGCGTGACGTCTCGAACCGTGAGACATTTTTCGCGATGACGGCCGAGCTGCTGGCGTCCGTCGTTCCGGGAGCGGTGGCGGAGGTCATCACGGGCACCGAGGAGGCCGCGCTGTCGTTCGCTGGTGCGGTGGGGGAGCTGGACTCGACGGCCGGGCCTTATGTGGTGGTGGACCTCGGCGGCGGGTCCACCGAGACGGTGATCGGTGATGCCGGCGGGGTGAACGCCAGCTTCTCGGCAGACATCGGTTGTGTGCGGCTCACCGAGCGGTGCCTGCACTCCGACCCGCCCACCGCAGGGGAAATCGCCGCGGCACGCGAGGTGGTGCGGGCGCAGCTGGCGCGGACATTCGAGGTGGTGTCGGTTGAGCAGGCGCGAACATGGGTGGGGGTCGCGGGTACTTTCACCACGCTGGCGGCGCTGGCGCATCGGTTGGACGCATACGATCCGGCCGCGATCCATCTGTCGCGGGTGCCGTTGGGGCGCCTTTCTGAGGTGACGTCCGAGTTGATCGCGATGCCGCGCGCGCAGCGGGCTGCCCTGGGTCCTATGCACGAGGGGCGTGTCGACGTCATCGGCGGCGGATCCATCGTCGTGCAGGAACTGGCGCGTGAATTGTCCGGCCGCGCCGGGATCACCGAGCTGGTGGTCAGCGAGCATGACATCCTCGACGGCATCGCGATGTCCTTACGCAGGTAACTGGGCCTTAACACGTGCCCCTGTGACCTGTGTAACAGTTGACAATCTAACCCCTCCTCCAGTTGACAAGTTGATCAATTCAACTGACAGTTGATATATCAACACAGACCGATAACGGACAGTTGAAGTCTGGTAAACGGCCAGTTGAGAAGCGCAGCGTCGCGCACGAGCCCGGATCAGCAGATGTTTGATTAGGTGCGGAAGGTTTGGATTCCTAATGTCCGGATTGATGTCGAACGCCGAAGTACGCGAAATTGGGGTCTCGGAAACAGGTTTCGTGCGACGGCCCGACCCGGACGGTGCCGCAGTCGCCTACCGGACATATGGACGTGCCCGGCCCGGCGTCGCGGATGTGGTGCTGGTGCATGGCAGCTTGCAGAACTCCGCGGTGTGGTCCAAGCACGGCTACATCGCGCAGCTGTCTCAGCAGTACCGGGTGACGACCATCGACGTGCGTGGGCACGGGGCGAGTGAGAAGCCCGACCATCCCGGTGGATATGCCATCGCCTCGTCGGCGCGGGATGTCTGCGCGGTGCTGGATCACCTGGGCATCCATCGGACCCACTACATCGGATACTCGCTCGGCGGCCGTATCGGCCTCACCCTCGCGGCTACTGCCCCGGAGCGGCTCACCTCGCTGGTCGTGGCGGGGTCCTCGCACCGGCCACAACGCGGTGCGGTGGACGTACTGATCTTCCCGGATGCCGTTCGTGTGGTTGAGGAATCCGGGCTAGAGGCCTTTGTCGACGGCTGGGAGGCACATCGCGGTCAGCAGATGGGGTCTGGGTTCCGGGCGACCATCGAGGCGCTCGGTCAGCGGGGGCTGGCGGCGCTGCTACGACAGTGGGATGCCGAACCGGGGGTCGCCGAAGAAGTCCTACTCCAAATCGAGACGCCCACACTGTTTTTCGCGGGTTCTGAGGATCCGATGCGGCTAGCCGAATCGCGGGAGGCGGCGGTCCGGATGCCGCGTGCCTACTTCGCGCTGCTGGACGGCTGCAACCACGGCCAGACGGTGACGATGCGCGAGCGCATTCTGGACCGCGCCGAGGCGTTCTTCCGCTTGTCCGAGTTCTCCGATATCGAGAAGCTGCGGGTGGCCGGGTGACCGGAGATTCTGGGCTGCGCCCGAGCATCGGGACGCTTGCCCGCATTGGCGTGTTCGGTGGGCTGTCGGGCGGGCTGCTGGGCGGTGGCACCGGGGTTATCACCGTGCCCGCGCTGGCGCGGGCAACGACGTTGAGCCGGGCCGTCATTCACGGCACCTCGACGCTGCCGAACGTGTCCGCGGCGGTTGCGGGCAGCATCGTCTACGCGCTGCACGGGGCCAAGGTAGACGTGGTGGCTGGCGCCGGGCTGATGGCCGGCGGAGTGATCGGTGCGGTGGTGGGTGCCAAGCTGGTGGCGCGAATCCCGGAATGGATCCTCAAGGCGCTGTTCGTGTTTGTGCTGCTGGCGACGGCGCTCAAGCTGCTGTTGAGTGCGGCGGGAATCGACCCGTCCGCGGGGGAGGCGTTGCTCCCCGACGCCGTGTTGTCCCATGTCCCGTCGGTCATCGCGATCGGAGCTGTGGTCGGATTCGTCGTGGGTGCCTGGTCGGCTGCGCTGGGTCTGGGCGGTGGGCTGCTGACGGTTCCGGCGATGCTGGTGCTGTTCGGCTCCGACCTGCACGTGGCGGAGGGCACCTCGTTGATGGTGATGCTGCCCAATGCGCTCGTCGCCTCGACCACCCATCTGCGGCAGGGCACTGCCGATGCCCCGATCGGCTTCCGGCTGGCCGCATTCGCCTTGCCGGGCACCGTGATCGGGGCACTGTTGGCGCTCGCCCTCGATGCGCGGTGGCTGGCGCTGGTGTTCGGCGCTTACCTGGTGTTCATCGCCATCCGGGAGATCGTGCGAGCCGTCAGGAGTTCGCCAGACCGTGGGACGAAGAAACCAAATCCGGCGTCGGCTCCTCAAGTGTGTGTTGGCGGTTGATCTTCCGGAGCTCGCGCGCGACGTCCAGGAGCCAGCTCAGCTCCTCTTTGCGGTTGGCGCCTATGCGCTCGCCGATGATCTTGGTTCCGGAGGTCTTGTCGGCCTGAGGCGCGGTGCGCTGTTGTTCGATGGCCGAATGAATCTGGTGGGCAGCCGATGTGGTCGAGGTGTTCTCGGATAGATATGGGCGGATCGCGCTCAGGCCGTCGCGAATCTCCACGATTCTGCGGTAGAGCCGGTAGTTGTGATCGCCGATCGCGGCCTGCGGCGGTGCCAGCGCGATCTGGGTGTTGCCCTCATACAGGGCGGTCCACAGTGGCTCGAGCTGGCGGTGCCACAGGTAGGCCTGGATGCGTTGGCGCGCCGAAGAGGCCAGCTGTGAGAAGGATGGTCCCGCAAGGCCTATCACGATGAGGATCTGTCCGATGGTGGCGGCCAATGGTGCCAGGCGCTGCCAGGAGAAGCTGTCGTTGGTGATCATGCCGTAGATCGCCGAGTGCGCTCGCATGAGGCAGAACAACAGGCACATGGCGGCCCCGGCGGCGGTGAGCAGCATGCTGCGTCGCAGCCACGCCACATCGTGGAAGCGGGCGTACTGCAGGCATTTGACGGTGATCAGGAGGGCGCCCAGGCCGTAGGTAATCAGATAGATCAGCATGTAGAGCACCCATGCTGGCTTGTTGCCGTGTGAGGCATAGAAGTCCTGTGGCAGCTCGGAAGTCGGTGCCACAAACCAGCAGAGAACCAGTGCAGCGCCGATGGCTACTGCCATGCCGACCCAGAGCCGTGCGCGCTGCACCGCACGTGGACCGGATTCACCCCAAAAGGTGATGACCGTGAGGACGCATGCGGTCCAGGCCATTCCGCCGGAGAGGTTCAAGACGAGCCGGCCCATGTTGTGTACGCCGACCAGGTTGTCGAACTTCTCGTACAACGGTGGAGTCGCCAAGGTGACGGCAATTCCCTTGAAGAGGAATGACAACAACAGTGCCACCGAGGCCGGTGGACGGACCCGGGAGCGCAGCATCGCGGCGGCGACCACCACCACAGCGGCAAAGCTGAAGACGGCCGCTACCGAATACGCCGCGGCTGAGTCTTCAAAAACTGAGGTCACGGTGCCGCCGGTGAGCCTTCCAGCACGAGTGATGCCAGGATGCGCCGGAGGTTGGCGTTCGTGACGGGGATGGGACGGTGGCTGTCGGGACTGACGCGCTGCCCCATCATGGAGGCGAGCATCTCTGCCTCAACTTCCTGATCGTCCAGATAGCTTTCGCGGCACAGGATTTCGGCCAGCTCGCGGCTGCTTGCCCCGGTGTGTCCGCACATCACATGGCTCAGTTCGTGCAGGATGATGTGCTCGCGATGCATGGTGGTGGTGTCGCTGTCGTACACCACGTAGTCGGTGGCGTCGGTACGGACCAGCAGGCCGTGCACGCCGCTGCCGGAGAGCGCGTAGGGCACGAGCTGGATATCGCGCTCGCTGAGCTCACTGGCCCGGGCGCGGATGTCCTCGACGGTGGTCAGCGTATCCAGGCCCAGATCCGCGAGCTTGCGGGTGCATTGCTTGTGGATGGCCTGAAGTTCGCGAGTGGACCGTAGATCGGTTGTGAGACAACGCATCTTCGGCATGTTTACTGCCCGTTATTGACCGAGTTGTCTACCGTGGGCAGGCCCTGCAACGCGCGCACGTGGTCGAGTACCGCGGCGACTGTTTCCAGGCTCTGCTTGTTCAGACCGATCGCGCGCAACGCGATCAGCTCCACCTCGTCCCGCGTGGTCTCGTCCAGGGCGCCGAGGCGCTCATCGAGCGAGTAGGTGCGCTCGGGATCGGTGAGAACCGAGAGCGGAACGCGGAAGAAATCGGCCAATGCCCCGAGTAGGTCAATGGCGGGACGGGCGCGCTTACCGGTGCGCAGCGCCGAGAGGTAGGCGCCGCCTACCTTGATGCCGGGGCTGGACTTCTTGATGCCGTTGGCAACCTCGTCATTGGTCCACATGCGCCCATCGGGCCGCCGATGCGAATGGAAGAGCGCATTGATGCGATCAGCAAGGTTCGCGTCGGCGGATTTGGCGTCCTGAAGGGACACCTGCGGCGGGCTCGTCGTGGCCATCTACTAAGTCAAACACCGATGTCGTGAGCCCTCAACGTGAGGGGGCAGACTCACAGTGTGATTCAACGCACAGTTGAGGCGTGAACTAGCCGTACACGCCCGCGAGATATTCCGCCTGGCAGGCCCGGCGCGCCAGCTTTCCGCTGGTGGTGCGGGGAATTGCACCGGCGGCGACCAGTCGGACATCGGCTACCGGCAGGGCGTGCGTGCGCGAGATGGCGGCGCGGATGACTTCGGCTACCGGTGATTGCTCGACGCGTCCGGATCCGGGCGCGCGTTCGGCGACGATCACCAGGCGCTCGCTGGTGTCGGCGATGGCGGCCTCGGCGAGTTGATTGGCCGCGACGGAGAACGCCGCGACGTATCCGGAGCGGACGGCGGGCGAGGACATCGAGGCGGTTGCCTCGATGTCCTGGGGGTAGTGGTTGCGTCCGTCGATGATGACGAGGTCTTTGATGCGGCCGGTGACGTACAGGCTGTCGTTGAGGTACACCCCGAGATCCCCGGTGCGCAGCCAACGGCTGTCCGCCGAGGTTCCGGTGGCATGGCTGCGCTGTTCGAGGCGTGAGCTCAGCGTGTTGTGGAAGGTGGCCTCGGTCTCGTGGGCGCGGCCCCAGTACCCGCGGCCGATGTTGTCGCCGTGGAGCCAGATCTCACCGATGTCTCCCTCGGGCAGTTCGGCTCCGGTTCGTGGGTCGACGATCACCAGCCATTGGCTGGAGATCACCTGACCGCATGAGACGTGGGGTACCGCGGTCGGGGCGTCAGCGGACACGGGGACGGCACGGTCCTCGGCGAGCTGGGTGCGGTCCAGGTAGATCATGCTGGGGCGTTCGTCGGGGGCGATGGTGGCCACGGAGAGCGTCGCCTCGGCCATACCGTAGGACGGCTTGATGGCGGTGGGCGGAAATCCGTAGGGGGCGAAGGCCTCGTTGAATTTTTCGATCGCCGACAAAGTGACTGGTTCGGATCCGTTGAGCAGGCCTGCGACATTGGACAGGTCCCAGGTTTCGCCGGCCGGTGGGCGGCCGCGCTGTGCGGCGAGTTCGAAGGCGAAGTTCGGGGCGGCGGCGAACACCCGTCCATAGGCGGACTCGGCGGCCAGCTGCTTGATCCACCGTCGTGGTCGCCGCACAAAGGCCAACGGCGACATCAGGGTGATGTGACCGCCGCACAGCGGGGGAAACAGGATCATGATCAGGCCCATGTCGTGGTAGAGCGGCAGCCAGCTCACGCTGCGAATGTTCTGATCGAGCCCGCCCGCCAGGATCATCTGCAGAACGTTCGTACACGCCGCGCGGTGCGTGATTTCCACGCCGGCCGGAGTGCGTGTCGAGCCCGAGGTGTACTGCAGGTAGGCGATGTCCTCGGTATCGAGCTCTGCGGGGATGAACGTTGCGCCCACCGAGTCCGGTACCGCATCGATCGCGATGACCCGTGGCCGCCGCTGACGAGGAAGCTTGCGCAGGAAGGCGTTCACCGATTCGGCGGCGGCATCAGTGGTCAAGATGACCGACGGTGTCGCGTCGGAGAGCACCGCATCGAGGCGCTCGGTGTGTCCGGGCAGCTCGGGGGCGAAGAGGGGGACCGCGATGTTTCCGGCCTGGATGGCGGCGAAGAACCCGATGACGTATTCAATGCCCTGCGGCGCCAGGATCGCGACGCGATCGCCTGGCTGGGTGACCTGCTGTAGGCGTGCGCCGACGGCCCGCATCCGGGTGCTGAGGGTGGTCCAGCTCAGTTCGATGGCCACGCCGTCGTCATCACGCGTGAAGTCGAGGTAGCGGTAGGCGGCGGTGCTGCCGAACTCGGCGATGTTGTGTTCGAAGTTTGAGAGCAGGGTGCTGCCGGGAGGGAGGTCGATCGCGCCATCGGCGTCGAGGTAATCCTCAATTCCGTTCTGGCGAATGGCCACTCCGTCTGACATATCCAACTCCCGACTCACGATGGAAAACAATACCTGCGCTAACTAAGCTATCTCTTTGTTCGCAGGTGACCCGTCGTGCGAGGAGCGGGCGGCAACTTTCAATGTCGGCGATCGCGCGATCTGGTGACGAATCACACCAAAGCTCGATCGAATTCTGGTGGTGTACAAGGGGTATCACTATCTGCCGGAAACATTCAATGTGACGCCGGGGTGTGTCGCCTGTGGGTGTGATTTTGGCCGTACGACTTGCCGTCGTGGTGGGGGAGTTGGCGTTCCGAGACCTGCCGGGTAGAACTAGGGCTGACCTGCGAAGCCCCCATAGCCCAATTGGCAGAGGCAGCGGACTTAAAATCCGCCAAGTGTCGGTTCGAGTCCGACTGGGGGCACTGATGTTAAGGGCTTATGACCCCTGTCAAACCGTGCCGAAGTGTTCCCACTCGACGTACGCAGCGATAGTCCGCTGCCTCAAGCTTGATGTGGGGTCGAGGGTTAGATGTCCGACGTTCAATGGCCTGAACTACTTGGCGGTGCGAGTGGAATAGATCCCTGGAGCGGAGTTGCTGTACGGGTCGCAGTCAGGGTCATAACCTGCGCTTGCCTGGCAGGAGTCGTGCACAATCGTCCGGTGGATTTGGGAGAGCTGTGGGAGTATCCGTTCCTCGCGTCGGTCTGGGGAACGGTCAACGGCTGGGCTGGCACCATCGTCACGGGTTTCTCGTTCCTGGTCGCAGCGTTTACCTACCGCAAGAATCGCCAGGACAAGCGTCGCGAGCAAGCGTCGTTGGTCGTCTTCACCAACTACTACACCAGTACATTCGGTGAAGACAACATGACTCTCATTATGGTTCGTGGCACCATTCACAATCACTCGTCGTCGCTGGTGACAAACGCGGCTGTCGTTGTCGAGATGACAAAGAAAACTGCGCGGCAGCGACTTTCGCTGTTTGATCGCTGGTTCAGACCACACAGGCAGACAGTCATTTGCCATAACATTCGGATCAAAGATGACATCACTGGGACGATCCTCCCTGACGCACAAACCAGTTACATGGTCGAGATTCCGTACGACGAGCAACTCGCCGCAGAGGATGTCCTGATCAAACTGTCGTTCATGGACGCCAACAGCGTGGAGTGGGGCCGGCCTTATCGAGGTGTACCGGAAGAACCCAAGCTGCCTGGCCGAATCCGAACAGCGTTGATCACAAGGCTTAAATGGAAGGATTGGGAGAAGGAGAATCCTGAGGCTGACGAGAGTTCCGATTCGCCAGACGGCGAAGCCGTAAAGCACTGACAGCAGAATAGACACGCCATTCTTCGTGGTCGGATTAGGTGACATAGGACTGTCGGCGCTCAGCATTACGCTTGCTTGCATGAGCATCTGGTCAGACTTCCTCTGGACGCCACAGTTCCTGACGGGCTCCACTGTGTCGGGCATCGTGGGCAGTGCAATCACGTACTTCAACACCAAGGCCAGCGACAAGCGGAAGTTCGCCCATGAGGACGACGTGCTCGATAGGAAAGAGTGGCGGGAAGATCTCTCAGATGTGCAGAAAGAGGAGCGAGCGGAGAAGCGTCGCGAGGACGAGAGCCTGATCGCGGCAGCAGAGGAGTTCACTCAGACCTGCACTGAGATCCTCGTCGATTCCGTCGATACAGAAGGCGCGTTCAACGTGCTCCGCGACATGTTCAACAACAGGCTGGGCCGGGATGACCCAGCCGCAGAGAAGAAGCTCGCCCACGGCGCGAAGGTAGCTGAGGCGCAGAAGCGAATCGCAGTGCCGTTTAGCAAGCTGAAGCTCACCGCGTCGAACGCAGTATGCGATGCCGCGACCAAGGTAACGACTTCTATCGTCGCAGTAGCTCGTGTGACCGTTGAACCATTCGCCGTCGTGGCAGCGCAGAGAGTTGCCAGTGATGAGCTAAACAATTTCATTAACGTCATCCGTATCGAGATCGGCAAGACCGAGTACACCGCCGACGACGCGAAGAAGGCGGCGTATAGCTTCCTTGACACCTTCCAGCGTCAGACGGATGACTTCGTTGAGCACGCTAGGGACGAGATGAAGGCGGCCGGCTTCAAGACGACGCCGTGGGACAACTACGAGCGGAAGACCCCAAAAGTTCCGCCACCCGCTATCTAGAACTTGGTGTCGTAGCGCTTCGATAGGCTGAAAAACGTGTGGTTTTTCACCGTAATCGCGACGATGTCCGGCTTGGCTGGCCTGGGGCTGAGCCTACGTAACTACTGGCTTCTTCGGTACAAGCCGGTCCATGAGAGGCAGATGCAACTCCAGACGGGGCTGAAAAAGGTTCTCCGCCTGATGGATGAGCACCACCTTGCGAAGTCCCTCAACCAGGTTGGTTCGCGGATGCCATCGAAGAGTGGCAAAGAGCAGCTTGAGAACCTAATTGAGTTCCTGCGACCACATGTGAATGACTACATTGCGCCGACGCCAGCGCAGATTCACGCGTTCCTAGCCGACATTCGGGTTGCTGTGGATGAGTGGGACAACATCCTTCAGCCACCAAGCTCCGATCAGATTTTCGTTGACGGCGACCGTGAAGGGCGAGAACGTCTGGCCGCTCTGCTAGAGACGGTCCGCAGTGACACCCGGTGCATCGTGGATGGCATCACGCAGATTGAGAAGAAGCCCCTCGGCACTCGCAAGCAGCAGCGACTGTTCAGTGCACTAGATGCCAGGCAGGTGCAGCCCGCATTGCCTAGCCCAGTTGTTGGCCTTAAGTGAGATGGGAAAGTGTTGCCTTCCGTGTGGCCTAGCTGAGCTCTGTGCTTAAACCTGTTGTAGTGCAACGGTGCTTACCTCACCCCTGTTAAAACGAAGGAATTAAGATCCGCCAAGTGTCGTGTTCGAGTCCGACTGGGGGACACCAGGCACGAAGCGGCAAAGGCACTGAACTGATGGCCGTTTAGTCCAGCTTGGCCGCTCTAGGGGCAAACCCTGTACAGGGAGCCCGTCGCGGTCATACATTGAGCCGTGGAGCCAAAACGGCTCACGAGCCGACCCACGAAGCTGATGCCAGCAGCGAAGGCGCCGTCGTTGCGGGTCCTGGTCGTCGGCGCCGGTGTCGGCGGAATCTCCATCGCGCGGGGGCTATTGCGCGACGGCCATGACGTCACCGTTTACGAGCAACGCCCGGATGTGCACGCCGGTGGCGGTGCGGTGACCATCTGGTCGAATGGCGCCACGGTGCTGAGGCAGCTGGGCGTGGATATGGACCGGGCCGGCCAGCAGCTGTCCACCGTGCGGGTCATGACGTCGACGGGGCACTCGCTGGCGACTTTGGACGTGGCCATGATCGCCGACCGGCTGGGCGAGCCGGTTCGTATGGTCCCGCGTCATGTCCTGCTTGATCGGCTACTCAAAGACTTTCCGGCGGAACGTATCCGGTGTAATGCCCGGGCCGTCGCAGTGGTCGGCAACGGCGACGGGGCGCGGGTCGAGTTCGCGGACGGCAGCGTGGCGCAGGGAGACCTGGTGATTGGCGCCGATGGCAGGCACTCGATGGTTCGTGATGTCGTCGGTGCGGGGCGCGGGGAGCCGACCGGTTGGTGCAGCTGGCAGGGACTGGCAACCCTCCCGAACGGCGTCGATCAGCACGTCGCCTTCGTCGTCATCGGTGAGCACGGAAGCCTTGGCCTGTGGCCGGCCGGAGGCTCCGATGTGCAGTGGTGGTTCGACCTGCCCTGGTCGGCCGGCTTTGTCAGGCCGGAACGCCCGATCGACATGATCCGGTCCACGTTCACCGGGTGGTCCGAGCCCGTCGATCGAGTGCTTGCGACGCTCACCAACGAGGATCTGGCCCATTCGCCCTATCCGCACTTCCGACATCCCATTCCCCGACCAGGCCACGGAGTGCTGACCCTGCTCGGCGATGCGGCCCACACCATGCCGCCCACGCTTGCGCAAGGGGCCAACCAGGCGCTGCTCGACACGATGGTGCTGTGCAAGGCGGTTTCGGAATTCCAGCGCGGTAACAACACTGACCTGCCCAATGCGTTGCGCTGGTATGAGAAGACCCGGCGACGCCGTGCAGCAGCAGTGTCCCGGGTTGCCTCGCTTCAGGTTTCGCACGGTGAGGCCGTGCTGAGAACGGCGGCGATGGTCTCGGACCGTTTCATGACGTGGGCACTAGCGACGTTCTTACAGTCGGTGAGTCATCGTCGGATGGCCGTGGACATCAACCGGGGCCATGCCGCCGACACAGCCTGCCGGCCGTGATGGCCGTGCCGGCTGGCGCCGTCCGTGTGCGAGGCGCGATCGACGCGCCCTCGCGTTGGCTCTTTCTCGTCAAATGGTGCGTGCTGGCGGTCCCGCACTACCCCATATTGATTGTCCTTTATGTGATGTATCCGGTGCTGACAGTCGTCGCCGGTATCGCAATCTTGTTCACCGGGCGGTATCCGCGGACCATCTTCGACTTCAACGTCGGGGTGCTGCGCTGGTCATGGCGGGTGATGAACTACCGGTTTCCGATGAACAGCACCGATAGGTACCCGCCTTTCACGCTCGCCGCGCGGCCCGACTACCCCGGTGAACTCGACGTCGACTATCCGGAACAGCTCACCCATTGGGCGGTGCTGGTGAAGCTGTTACTGGCACTGCCGCAGATCATCATCTGCTGGGCCATGGAGCCGCTGCTGCAGGTTCTGGCCGTGATTTCCGCGGTGCGGTTGTTGGCCAGAGGCACGGTGTCACAGGGCATGTTCGACCTCCTCATGGGAATCGTGCGGTGGCGTTACCGGGTGGCCGTGTACGTCTCGTTGATGTGCGACGAATATCCGCCATTTCGAATGGACTTGGGCGGCGGTGACACGTGAAGCATCGTAATCCGTTGTTCCCATACGTATATCGGCTCGGCATGCCGGTGTTCGATCGATTGTTCTATCGCCGATACCGGCGTGAGGCGATGAGTCATGCGACAGGCAGGCTGCTGATCGTGGGCGTTGGCCCGGGAACCGACCTCATGTTTCTTCCGCCCGCGGTGACATTTGTCGCGGCGGTCGAGCCGGAGGCGGCGATGCGTCGGATGGCTGGCGCCCTTGCTCGCCGCCGCGGCGTTGACGTCGACATCCTGGATGGGGTGGGGGAGTCGATACCGTTCCCGGACAACAGTTTCGATTCGGTACATGTGGGGCTGGTGTTGTGCTCGGTTGACGATGTGGCGGCAACCCTCGGCGAGATCCGGCGGGTGCTCGCCCCGGGAGGCAGGTTGGTGGTCCTTGAGCACGTCCGCGGGGACGGCTTGATGGGGCGGTTCCAGGATTTGATCGCCAAGCCATGGTCGTGGCTTGCCTCCGGGTGCGAGCCGAACCGCCGGACCGTCGAAGCGATTGCCGCAGCCGGATTCGATATCAGAGGACTGCGCAGCGTTCGACGAACTCTGGTGCCGCCGCCATGCACACCGCACCTGCAAGGTGTCGCCACCGTAGCCGAGTAGTGCTATTCCACATAGTTATTCGACACTGACGGCCTCGATGATGTTGAGCCGCGCCGCACGCCGTGCGGGTGGGACCGAGCCCAGCAGGCTGATCGCCAACGCGCCCACGGTGAAGACCACCGCCATCGGGCTCGGCTGGAAGGTGACGTTGAAGTTCATGACGGTGCCGCTGATGAGGCTGAACAGCCACTGATCGACCAGACCGACCAGCAGCCCCACGACACCGCCCACCACGCCGATGGCCGCGGCCTCGGCAAGAACCATGCCCAAGGTGTACCGGCGGCTGGATCCCATCGCCCGCAGCACACCGATTTCCCGGCGTCGTTCGAGTACCGAGAGCGTCAACGTGTTCAACAGCGCGACCGCGGCGACGAACACCACGATGATCCACACGGCGTTGGCGATCAGCATGCTCTGGTGCAGTGGGGCTTCGAGACCGGCCAACGCGGTGCGGCCGTCGTACACGTAATTCGGTACGGGCACCACAGCGCGAACGTCGGCCAGCAGCCGTCCCGGATCTGCGCCGTCCACGGCAGTGATTTGGAGTGTCGTCGCGCCAGGGCGGTCAAACCATGTGCGCAGGTGGTCCAGGCTCATCCCGACGGTGCCGATGACCGTCGAGAAGTACGGCACCAGGGCCAGTACGGGCGTGCGCTGTGGGCCGTGGGGTGTTTGCAACTGCAGTTCGTCGCCCACCCGGACGCCGAGAGTCTTGCCCAGGTTCTGCGAGAGCACCACGCCCCGTCCGGCGAGTACTTCGTGACGTACTTGTGCGTCGAGCGCACGAAAAAGCGGATCGTAGGTGCCTGAGGAGAATCCGTCGAGCATCACGCGTGTGCCGCCAACGACGGCGAATCCGGAGGCGCCTTCGACGACCTTCGCGACACCTGGCACCGCCGCCACCTTCTCGGTAAGACCTTGCGGCAGAACATCGGTGGGGTAGCGGTCGGGTGAGTTTGCGCTCACCCAGACGTCGACATTGGCGGCCGGCGCGAAGATGTCGCGCGCGGATCGGATCATGTCGTTGTTTGTCCCGGTGATGACCACGGTGGTGACCACGGCAATGAGCACGGTCATCACGGTGGCCCACACCCGCCGCGGCGCACGCTGGACCGTCGGTGCCGCCAGCGCCCCGGGCGAACCGAACATTCGAGCCACCATGGCTGTCGCGCTGACGATGGGCCCGGCGAGCGCGAAGCCCAGCGCGATCTCGGCAACGAACAGGGCGGCGATCGCGACGAAGGCGAGCGACCCTGGTTGGTAGAGCACCGTCAGGACCGACGCTGCCAACACCGCCACGGCCGCGACCCCGCTGGCGATACGTAGCCAACGCGGCACGTTGTCGGCCACGGAAACTCCGACGGGTGCCAGCGCCTCGATCGGTGACACTTTGTAGACCTGCCGCGCAGCCATCGCCGACGCGGCCACGCTGGTGAGTACCGTCGCAGCGACGGCAGCCGGGATCGCGTAGTCGGGCAGCCAATACTCGATGCGGGCTTCGAGCCCCTGGGTTACCGTCGGCGGCAAACGGCCAATCGCCCTTTGGCCCAGCAGTATTCCGAGGGCAGAACCGATGGCACCGCCGATCAGTCCGAGGATCGCGGCCTCGGCGAGCATGTCGCGAACGATCGTCACGCGGCGGCCACCAATGGCGCGCAGCATCGAGATGACCGGGCGGCGTTGGGCAATCGCCATGGTCATCGTCGTGTAGATCAGGAATGCCCCGACCACCAACGCGACTGCCGCGCCCATCAGGGCCATGTAGTTCATGAGCTTGACACCGTCGCCGGCCCGCACCGCCCGCAGGCTCGGATCAGCGACGATCGCCCGGCCGCTCACGGCGGCCGTGACCTTATCCCGGACTGCGGCGAGATCTGCCCCCGGTGTCGTGGTGACCAGAATCGAATCAAGCTGACCTTGCCGTCCGGTGACTTCCTGTGCCAACGGCAGTGGGGCAAGCACATAGTGTCCGCCGTTGAGATCCGCGAGTTCCTTGCCCTTGAGCACCTCGGCGACGGTGACCGAACCTGAGCCGAGCCGGAATGTCTCGCCTTTCGCATGGCCGACGGACGGCCCGATCTGGACACCGGCGGCCGTCCGCGATGGTGCGTCAACCTTCACTCCGACAGCATCTTTCAAGGCGCCTTCCAATGCGGCGCTGCGGTCGTCGGCGCCGAACAGCAGCACCGGTTCCGAATCCGTGGGTGCTGACATCCGGATCATCGGTGCGGCGGTCGCCACGCCGGGAATCCCGGTGACATCGGCCAATACTGCTTCGGGGAACCCCGCATCGGTGATACCTGATACCTCGAGCGCGGCGACTCCGGCGACCCCGTCCGCCAGCCGGTTGACCGATCCGGTGATTGACCCGAAGATGCCGAATATCGCAACGAGATACATTGCAGAAACAGCCATTACGGCAATCGAGGCGATCGTGCGTCGACGATGTACGGTCAATTCGCGCAGACTGAACACACGTAGCCTGCTCGCTGCGGCGGCGATGGTGGCTCCGGGGCGGTGCTGCTCCTCGCGTCCGCGGCCTCTCACCCTGGCGCCACCGACATCTCGTCGGAACCGAGCCGACCGTCCTGCAGCGTGATGATCCGATCGGTTGCCGCGGCGGCGTCGGCATTGTGGGTCACCATCACTACCAGGCGGCCGGAGCCTTCCTCGTGGGCGACCTCGGCGAGGAGGGCCAGAATGGCGGTACCCGTATGCGAATCCAGGTTCCCGGTGGGTTCGTCGGCAAGGATCAGCGGTGGATCCATCATCATGGCTCGTGCCACCGCGACGCGTTGCATCTCGCCGCCGGACAGTTCGGCCGGGCGGTGTTCGGTCCGTTTACCGAGGCCGACCCGGTCCAGCAGACGAACCGCATCCGCTTTGACCTTGCCCAGCCGGATGCCGTCGAGCAGCTTCGGCACTGCCACGTTCTCCCATGCCGACAGCGTCGGCAGCAGGTTGAAGAACTGAAAGACGAACCCGACCCGATGATGGCGGAACTCTGACTGTTGCTCGTCGCGGAGGCTGCCGATCTCCTCACCGTCGAAGGTGATCGACCCCGAGTCGGGGGAGTCCAACGCCCCGAGTAGATGCAGCAGCGTGCTTTTCCCTGCCCCCGATGGCCCGATGACCGACACGAATTGGCCGCCGACCAGGCGCAGGCTGATCTCGTCGAGTGCGCGCACCGTCTGCCCACCGATCCTGTACTCGCGCACTACATTGCGGAGTTCGATGGTCAGTTCGCGCCGGGTCGTGTCGGCGTTGTTCAGTCTCAAGGTGGCCTCCCGCGAGACCGGGTTGCCCGGCGCGCGGAGGCGCGGTCGGGATATGCGGAGCCTACTCCCGGCGCTCTCGCCAAATGCGGGCTTGCGTGAGGTTTTCAGGTGAGCGTGACAACCCAGTTGGCCGAGCACTGACCACCGGTTCATGCAAGATTGGTGCCATGCCGCAGAAGCTCACCGCCGAAGATGCCGCTGCTCTGTTGAACCCCGTCGACACGCTGGGAATCCCGCTGGGGCCTGGCCAGCCGCCGGCCTTACTGCGCGCGCTCGGTGTGCGCCAGGACTGGACGGATCTGAGGGTCTACGGCGCACTGCTCGCGGTCGGCACCGAACTGTTCTCCCGCCCGGGTGTGCACTACCTATCGGGGTTTTTCGGGCCGATCGAGCGCGCGCTGCGGGATATGGGCGCCGATATCGAATTCGCCGCCGCGGATTTCCGCCGGTTCGGTCCGCTGCTTGAGCGCCAGTCGCCGCGAGTGATGACCACCGTCGCGACGCCGCCCGATGCCGACGGCTGGTGTTCTCTGTCGCTGCATGCGGGCGGGACGATCAGTGAGTTGCGCCGTGCGGGCGCTGATCCGGAGCGCCTGCTTATTGTCGAAGTCTCGGAAGGGTATCCGCGCACGTTCGGGTTCGGGGAGCAGCACCGCCACGCACTACACGTCGACGAGATCGACATCCTGGTGCAGTCGACGGATGCGCCGTTGGCGTTGCCCGGCGGCGATGCGGGGCCGTCGGACGTCGATCGGGCGATCGCCCAACACGCCGTGGCATTCATTGGTTCGGGGTCGACATTGCAAACCGGAATCGGGGCAATTCCCAACCAGATTGCGACCCTGTTGGCCGAGGGGGAGGGCGGCAGCTATGGGCTGCACAGCGAGATGTTCACCGACGGCTGCATGCAACTGCACCGCGCCGGCAAGATCACCAACACCGGCAAGGGACAGTACGACGGCGTGAGTGTGACGACCTTCGCCTTCGGATCGCCGGATCTCTATACGTGGCTGGACGGCAACCCCGATGTTGCGTTCCTCCCGGTCGAGATTGTCAACGCACCCGAGGTGATCGGCGCCAACAACGACATGATCTCGATCAACGGTGCGCTCGCGATCGACATCCAGGGGCAGGTTGTCGCCGACACCATCTCTGGAGGGCAGTTCAGCGGGATCGGCGGCGCCGAGGACTTCGTGGCCGGGGCCGGGCTGGAGCTATCGGACCGTTCGTTGATCTGCCTGCCTTCGACATTCGAGAAGGACGGGGTGGTGCAGTCGCGCATCGTGCCGTGGTTTGGTCCCGGTGTCGTTGTCACCACTCCGCGTCACCAGGTCGACGTGATCGTCACCGAGTACGGCGCAGCGGAATTGGAGGGCAGGACGGTGCGCGAGCGCGGCGAAGCACTCGCGGCAATCGCGCACCCGCAGTTCCGGGACGTCCTGTTGGCGGCTGCCGAACGCGCGTCGAATGGCCGCTCACCGGTCAGTTGAGTGCAGGGCCCTCAGCCCTGCTCCACGCTGTTGTTGTTGCCGGACTTGGAGACCTCCGGTTCGCCCGAGAGATACGTGACTTTGTTGTCGAAGCCTGAGGCGCCGATCTTGCGCGCGGCCTCGACAGTCACCGTGTTCTCGACACCGGATACCGTGAGGGTGTCGCAATTACCCACGATCTCAACGGTATTGGACACTCCACTGACGCTCACCGAGCAGTCGTCGCAGTTGACCGTTATCTGCTTGTGTGTGCCGGAGACGCTGAAGGTTGAACCGGGTGGCGCATACGTGGGGCCGGGGGCTGATGTGGTCGACGGCGTCGCGGTGGTCCGAGTCGGGAGCTTGACGACGGTCGACCTGGCGGGCCGGGTGGTGGACGGACCCGAGATAGTCGGAACATTGTGCGGGAGTGTGGGTTTGGCGGCGTAGAAAACGAGTCCGGCCACTCCCGCTGTGATCACGGCGAAGAACACGATGAATCGTCGGCGAAACTTGCGGACGGGAGAACGGGTCGGATATGGCGTGCCATATACCGGCGGTGGATATGGACTCGATGCCGGGGGTGGATACGGGCTCGGGTTTGTGACGCCCAGTTCGGACCTCCGTGCCGTCTCGCTCAGTGAGCGTTCCAGCTCTCGGATTCGGGCTTCGGGGTCACCATCCGGCTCCACCTACAGATAGTCCCACACCGGGCCCGCCGCGGCGGTAGCGTTTTGGTTATGGGGTCCACCGACATTGTGGCTGCAGAACCACAGCTCTTCGTCACCGACTTCGAACGCGCGATTGTCTTCTACGTCGACACGCTCGGATTCGAGCTGGCCTTCACCTACGGTGAGCCGCCGTTCTATGGACAGGTGCGACGCGGCGGTGCGAGCCTGAATCTGCGCAAGGTCAAAGGACCGACATTCGACAGTAATTTCCTTGCCACGGAGCGTGATCCGATTTCGGCCACGCTCACGACGTACAAGCTGGGGCCGCTCCATGACGAGTATCAGGCGGCGGGTGCAGACTTTCACCAGCCATTGCAGGCCGAGGAGTGGGGCAGCGTCACCTTCATCGTGAAGGACCCCGACGGGAACCTGCTGCTGTTCTCGGGCGCTGAGGCCTAAAAGAATTCCTCGCCACCGACGCCGTCGGCGACCACAATGGGCGGCATGCAATTGCCTAGCTCATTTGAAGGACTCGTGACCGACGGAGGCAAGTCCATCGTCTACGGCGAACCGTATACAACTGCTGACGGCACCATGGTCATCACCGTTGCCAAGGTGCGCACCCGGGGCAGCGGCGCCGACGGCGAACCCCTGGAAACACGGGCGAGACCGCTGGGCGTCTTCGTCGTCAAGGACGGGAATGCGCAATGGCAGCCCTCTTTTAACGCCGATCTGGCCTCGACATTGGGCATACTCACCGGCCTGATCTCGGCGGTACTCGGACTCGCAGCCATCATCCGTCGGCCACCATGGCCAGATCTCACCTTGCCGGGTTGGTCGCCGGCGGAGAACCCGCGCTGGTTCCGCGACAGGCGCTGACTGCTCAGCGCCCGCCGCGGCAGCCAATCGCTACTTCGGGGTGACGGTGTCCTTGAAGGTTCCGTCGCCCTGGTTCAGCCAGGTGATGGTGCCCTTCTGGAATTCGCCGATCCAGCCGCCCTTGGCCACATCGGGCCCGCCGGCCGTCTCAGCCTCGTCAGCAGTGGGGAAGCCGAGTGTGCCGCCCGCTCCACCCTGCTCGGTGTACACCTTGAGGATTTCGCCCTGTACTAGGTGCGCACCGGTTGACGGCGAACTGAAAATGGTGCCCTTGGCGAATGCCTGCACCGTGCCGTCGCCCACCTTTTCGGGCTGTCCGGTCGGCAGGCCTAGCTTGGCTTCTCCGCCGCCCTTGGTGTACGCCTCGGCAACAGGCGGCTCCAGCGTCACATCGCCGACACCCGGCACGTTGACGGTGGAAGGCGCCCCGGCGACGACGGAGGACACCGCACTGCTTGCCGACGATGCGGCACTCGATGCGGCGCTACCACCAGCGCTGATGGCCGACGATGCCGCACTTGTCGCGCTGGATAGCGCGTCCTTGGCGGCGTTTTTGTCATCTTGGGAACACGCGACAACAACCGCCGCGGACATGGCGGCGATGGAGACCGCGCCTGCTACTCGTTTCATCAGATTGGTATCCATGATCCGAACGTAACAATGTAGACGAGCCATTTAGGTGAGTTTGTCGATGTTCACCTATTGGCCATTAAGTGATTTCGGCGCAAAGACGCGCACTATTCACCCGAAAATGCACCGAAATTGCGTGGTGGACTATGAAGCGGGAATCAGCTCACAGACGTAGTCGCCGACATCAATGTGTACCTCGGCCGCATCCGGAACCGTGGGCGTGGGCACGACCTTCAGCTGGAACTGCTCGCGGCCGAAGTCGTCGGTGGTTCCCGGCCACTGTTCCTGCAGGATGTCGCTGATCAGGCCCGCGACCGCGGGCTCGGTGACCCGGTAGGTCTCGGCCTGGCAGAACTTCGAGTACACCTCGGTGACCCGGATGCGTGCCTTCTCGATGGGCAGGGTGCCCAGGTCATCGCCGGTTTCGGGATCGCGCACAGCGGTCCCGGTGGCCCCGATGACCGAGAAGATCATCCCGACCTCTACGCCCGCGTCATCACCCTTGTTCACCAGCACCGAGTAGCGGTCGACGATATCGGCGACCTTCCCGATGATCGGGTCGACGGGCTCTGGCTCCAGGTCACCAGCCGATTGCTCCGCTGGTTTTGTCTCTTCAGGCATTGCCCACGCCGACGGTGTAGTTGTTCGGGCGTGCCGCGGTCTCGATCTTTTGCCGCTCCGGCTGTCCGGCGGTCTCGGCCGTGGCGAAATCGGTCTTGGCCTTGGCCACCGCGGTGCTCGAGACATTCTCCGACTCGCGCAGCGCCTGGAAGGCGTGGCGCAAAGTCAGACGGCTGATCGTCAGCGCGAGGTTCAGGGCGCTGGAGGCGGACTGCTTGTTGCCCTCGTTGAGGTCATTCGATGCGCTCGCGAGGTGCTTGTCCACGTCGATCATGCCCTGCAGCGTCACCATGGTCGAGTACGCCGACTGCCCGACATTGCGGTCAAGCTTGTTGCTCTGCTGAATGCGGTGATACAGATCGGCAATCAAGATTCCGGAGACGAGCGCGAGCAGTGGCGTGACGATGCCCTGTACGAATCGGACGAGTTCGGTGTCACCCGCAGTGAAGCCGACAACCGCCGCGACGATGGTTGCGACAACTGCCGCTCCGACGATCGTCCAATGAACCAGCGTGGGCTTCGGGGGAAGCTGATCTGAATTTGCCAACGTCGTAACCGTCCGTTCGGTGAGTGGACACATTCATTGCATCCGTGACCCCATGAGCACTGACCGGAGCATGCTAACACCGCGCGGGGGTTCGTCCAAGGTGAGGTTACGTGCATTACTCGATGTTTGCTGAGTGATGCGATCGCGTCAGATTTTTCCGAATTCTGTTGAATCGCAAAGGATATCGACGGACGCCCTATCGGGCAGTTCTTAGCACTGCTGCTCGGCGGCGGCGTTCGTCGCCACGATCACCGCAGCTTGCCGGTCTGCGGGCAGCTCATGCCAGGACTTATGGAAAGTCCCGGGGCCCACGTTCCCATTGCTCTGTATGGATTGCAGGTATCCCTCGACGAGCTGGGCGGGGGCAACCTGCTTCCCGGTCATCCAGTCGGCGGCCGCGCGGCAGGCTTGGTAGTACTCCTCCTCCAGCGAGCTGGGTGCGGCGTCTACGGACGTCGTGACGCCGGCGGGGGACAGCCCCGAGCCCGAGGCGGGGGGCTGGGCGGCGGGGGTCTCGGG
>MAFD01000018.1:0-83995 GCA_002013775.1 Mycobacterium sp. D16R18 | reverse complement strand
TGGGTACGGATGTTTGTGTGGGTACGGATGTTTGTGTGGGTACGGATGTTTGTGTGGGTACGGATGTTTGTGTGGGTACGGATGTTTGTGTGGGTTGACCGGTTTGTTGCTGTGGCGGCTGCTGACTAGGCGGCTGTTGCGGCGAATTTTGCTGCGGTGCCTGATAATTGGGGTTGGGCTGAGCAGGGCCTTGGGTGTAACCGGGATTGGTTTGATAGTCCGGGATCTGGGTCCCGTGAGCGGGTTGGTCCGAGCCTTGCTGGGGCTGCTGTCCGCCCTGCTGACCTGGAACCTGTTGCGCCCCAGGTGATCCGCTGTTGTAGATACTGATACCCGAGTTCTGATCCATCGGCGGCTGGTTGTTGCCGCCCTGATAATCGGGCATCGAGTTAGGCATCGAAGGCGGTTGAAATTGACTCCCGTTCATTCCGCCGTCGCCCCCCGGGCCGCCGGTGGGGCCCGTCGGGTCCGCGGCGGCTGTCTGGACAGTAGAAAACCCGGCACCGGGCGCCGCGTAATCGCCGGCGACTTTCGCCCCACCTATTGCGAGCGCCACGATAGCCACCACCGCCGATGTTGTACGCAAACCTGGTGACATGCGCCAACGATCACTCATAACCATGTGTAGAAGACCCTCCCAATACTTGCTACACGCCGCCTGCGGGTATAGCCGTTGGGAGGATCATGACAGACAGAATCTGGTTTTGTCCAGACGAAACGGCGATAAATATGTTTGCTATGACTCGGTCTATTCCGGCAGGATACGTCGGAACAGCGAGTAACCGGCAGCCACCTGGCAATACTATGACTGTCACGTCAGCCCCCGGTGGGTGTCAGTGGCGAGGCTGGTCGAGCAACTGTGTAGCTCTGCGTGGCCCGATGCGGGAGTTTCTGGGCTAACTGCTGGGCAACTCAGTTTGGTCGAGGGGCAAGGCTCTCTGCGCTGCCGAGCCAAGGTTGGGGTTAGCCACAGCTGCACTGCTGATCTAACGGGCTGAAGGTGGTTGAGTGCCGAAGGTCTCTCAGGGCCTGGCTTGCCGATCCGCTGACAAGCGATGTAGGAAAGTTCGTGTGGATCAGAGGTCTGCACTTCAGATGGGGGCGAGTTCAGGGTCTTGTCTCCATGACCGGTGAACGCCACACCTGTTGCACCCCACTGAGCGGACGGTCCACGCGACGCTTTCGCTTCCAGAGTGGTGGCCCCTGGGGGTTCGGCGAAAAATCCCGCGAAGTAGGACGTGAATGGCGCCTGCCATCCCGGTACATCGGGATTGTGCTGCAGGCGGCCGCCGGCCACTACCTAGGCGGCCTTCTGTACCTCGTGCCTGTTGAAGAACCGGTTGTAGAAGTCCCAGAACGGTTGGCGTCCAGGCGTCCAACGTTTGGACCATTGGATGTAGAGACGCCGGAATTGCGCATGCGAACGCAAGCCCGCCAGTGCCGGACAACATCAGCGCCACCGCGATTGTGGTCACGGTGAGTGGTCATTTCATCTCTCGTGCTCTCGCAACTGGCATTCACTGCCTAGGCGGAGAGTTAGCGCTCTCGGGTTCGAAACCCTACGAGCCAAATGTTTTTTAGCCCCGTTGCGCTCAGTCCAAGTCGGCGAGGGCCTTGCGCGCGGCTTCGAGTTCGGCTTCCAGTGCGGCGACCTTGGCGGCCTGCTGGGATCGTGCTTCCTCGATGACCGCATCGATCGGAGTGGAGAGATCCTCGTGTAGTTCCTTGGCTGCACGGGATACGGCGGCCGCCGCGACGGCGAGGTTACGGGCCAGGTAGGTGCTGCCCTGCTTGAGCTCGGCGTGCCATTCGCCGTCGGCGGTACCGGTGACGGTGAGGGTCAGCTCGAGGGTCTTAGCTCTCTTGCCCGCGGCCTTCTTAGGGGTTGTCTTCCGCGGCTTCTCCTCGGTGGACGTTTCAGAGGTCGGCGCAACAGTGCTCGTCGGGACGTCAACAGGGCTCACCAGTACGTCGGAAGTGCCTGGGTCGGTGTCCAATACGTCTACTGCTGGGGTCTCTATAGTCATCGTCACAATGAGCTCCTTGTTGAAGTTTCGCTCGCGGTGGGGGCGGCGAGAGTCATTAGAACACACGTTCGATGGGCTGGGGCAACTCGCCGCGCACGCGGGTGGGCTCGCCGGCAGCGGGGCGTGGGACGCTCCCTGTCCTCATCGGTGTTAGTTCGCAGGCAAACGTCTGGGCGTTGCCTTTCAGCAACCTTGGGTATGGGCCGCCGTCCATGTTCGCGTCACGGTCGAGCCGATCTCTTGCGATGTTTCCGCAGATCCGGCATGGCCGAATGACCTAATCCTCTGGTGAGCCGCCGAGCCGTGCGCTGGGTGTTCGCTACGGTCGCTCCGGAAAGGTTTTCGGTAGTGATGCTGGTACCTTTTCCTCCTTATTTCCGGTCACCTCGTCAAAGTTCGCGATCTTGAAGGCGCAAACTGTGACGAAACAGTCTCAGTGTTGACAAGAGGGTGTCTCGGCCTTAGATTTCCACCATTGCCATGTGATGTGTTTTCGCAGTAAGACGCAGTTAGTGGCATTGCCTATGAAAAGGCGAGCGTACGGGGGTCCGGCCCGATTGGGTTTGGACGGGACACGGAGGGGTTCGGTTTCATGAAGTTGCCAAATTTGGCACGTCGAAGCTGTGTCGCTGCCATCGCAACGTCTGTGGCTGTTGCGATGGGGCTCATGGTGGACGTTTCTGACGCTGCTGCGGATCCGCAGGGGATGCCCGACCAGTACCAGCAGTTCGTGACGGACGACGGCTGGACAGTCGGCCTGACGCTGACCAACGAGGTCATCGATCACATCGACAACATCGCGGGCGCGAGCAACTCTTGGCAGGCGCGCGTGTCCTACCGCGCCGAGGCGACGATCACGGGCTCGGGGTCCGCTGTCATTCAAGATGCGCAGTTGGAGACGGGTTACTTCGTGGGTTGCCGCACCGACTCCTCGTCGGGTGTGGAGTTGGGTGGGGACCTCGGTTTGACGCTCTCGCAGCAGGTCTTTGGCCAGGGCTATGGCGGAGGCTACGGGCAAGGTAGTCAGAGCGGTGGCGGTGGTGGTGGCTTCGGTGGTGTGTCCGGCGGCGGTTCGTTGGGCGCCCAGGAGCACATCGGCGGCTACATGCGCGTGCTACTCAAGCCGGGTGGCTTGGCTCAGCTGCCGATGGACCGGATCAACTTCCGGAACATGCGTGCGGTCTCGCAGGTGCGTAACCAGAACGTCGAAGCCGACGGCTGTGGTGGCCAGGTGAAGATCCAGTCCTTCGCGACATTCCGGATCCGCACCGAGAACGGCAACGACACCCAGACCATCTACGGCGAGCCCAAGGATCTGTGATGACTATCCGTACCCGTGGTGTCGCGCTGATGGCCGCGCTGGCTTTCGTTTCTGCAATCGTGATGGGTTCTGCTCCAGGGGTTTTGGCGGATCCAGTCCAGCCACCGCCCCCAAAGCCGATTCCGTACCCGGTGGCTCAGCCCGATGATCTGCCGCGTATAGCCCCGATCGGTGGGGCGCAGGTAAAGACGAATACTCCGTTGGGCCTCGGGCCGGGGACCGGTCGGCCGTTGGCAGCGGGGCGTGAACGCTCCAACGTCACGATTTCGCCGTCGCCCACCGATGGCACCCATCTGCCGACCGCGATCGCCGGTAAGGATGTCGTACTGCATCTGCCGCAAGAGCGTGAGCTCACGCCGGCGCAGTGGGGAGACGGAGGCGCGGCGACTTTCACCTCTCGCGATACCGACTACCGGATTTCCCCATTCGCCGGGGGTGGTGCCGACGTGAACATCATCCGGCGCACCATCTTCACGCCGGAGAACTTCACCTTCGGTCTGCGGGTTCCTGAGGGAACCCACGTGCGCCAGGGCAGCAACGTGGTGCTGGTCGAGTCCGACGCCGCGCCAGGACTGCCGGCCACGACCATCGCGACGTTGTCGGTGCCCGTCGCACGCGATGCCAAGGGCAATCCGGTGCAGGTGAACCCGGTGATCCATGGCGACTACATGTATCAGCAGTCCAACCTCGCTTTGGATCTTGGACCCGCCGATATCTTCGCGTTCCCGATTACGATCACGTTGTCCTACCGGGCCTCGTCGATCCCGGCCAGTGGCCAGCTGACCAGTGATTGGGAGGGGCTGCCCGAGGGGGGCGGCCCGCCAGAGGCGAAGAAGGCCGCGCAAATCATTGGTGCGCCAGGAGATTACGTGGTTGACCCGGGTGGTGCTTACCGGCCCGCCAGTGTCGATCCGGTGCTGTATGCGCAGCGGCATGCCGATCGCTGCCTGTCTGGTCCGAACGAATTCCGATCCGAGGACGGACGGACGACCGATTTCTGGAGTTCGTGCCAGCGGCAGGCGATGTGCCTCGATGTCACGCCGGCACAGATGTCAGTAGATGTCTGCAAGAACCAGGCATTCGCGAATATGTCGGCGCAGTGCACCGCCACGTTCGGTCAGACCGGGCCGGACTATGAGGCGTGCCTGAATGTGGCCAACGGACATGCGGCCTGGTCCAAGGAGAACTTGCTGGGCGGAGGGCTATGCCAACCAGCGGGTCCGGGTGTCAACACCAGGTTCTTGCCCTCGAACAACAACCGTTATTGCAGTAGCTGACCTCGTGAGAAAGCGCCATCCGGTAGATATACGTTGACCGCCGCCGGATGGAAATGACAAAGAGAATCACGCCTAACGGTGAAGTCTATATAGACGAAAAAGTGCGATGCGTCGGGTATTTATCGGGGGCCCCAGAGTCAGGCGTACTTGTGGTCACCCGCAACGACTTATAACCCATCGGCACTGCAGGGGTTAGCGTTCTACATTGCCAACGGACTGGCCGACCTTCGACCCATCGAGCGACTTGAACTTGGTCACGCGACGCACGAAGCCGCGCATACTGCCGTAGGCCTACTCTCGGGGGCGACAATCCGTCGCGCCGAGGTACTGCACAGCGACATGCACCACCGCGGGCCGCGTCACTCCGGTCCCGGCCAGTCAATGCACGCGGCCCGTGGATTATGAGGCGGTCCTCGCCCCTGGGGCATACCCCCGCTAACGAGGCATACGTCTATGCAAACGCTATCCGCAACGGGTCCGTTCCCGGATCGTTTCGCATGACCGGCACCCTCCACTTCTGACCACTTCTGGCCACTTCTGACCAACATGGCCACTGGCAGAACATCGGTTGCCAGTGACGCCAATCAGGTTCGACCCCAACAACATCACCAACGACCGAGGCGGCCGAAATAACCGCTATGCAGGCTGTTTTCGACGCCTGACGGCCGCCGGCATCACTGTTGTTGCCAAATCACCTACACCACAAGTCATTACAGACGCGATTTTCTAAAACGCTTCTGGCACAGTGGCACACGTGGTGCAATACTGACGGTTGCGTGGCGCCGAACGGCAGCGGCTGGAGAGGATGAAAAATGGCTATACTAGGCAGCATCGATGGATGGCAGCCGTCGCATGGTCCGGTTACCACCTGGACCGCCTCAGCCGCGGCGCGTAACGCGGCCCAGGCCGCGCCACGAAGCGATCTAGCTCCGAGCTATCAGCAGATTCAACACCTTCGGATCTCTCACTACGGCAAGGCGATGGGCAGGCAGCTACCCCGCCTGATGGTCGTGGCGTGGGACATTTCCGGCGTATGCGACATGGCGGCGATGACGGCTGCGATCAACGCGCATGTCCGTCGTCACGACACCTATCACAATTGGTTCGAATTCGAAGACGACGTCATTGTCCGCCGCACGATTGATAACCCCGAAGTCATCGATCTGGTTCCGGTTCAGTTGGGCCATATGAACGCCGAACAAATACGCACACACGCATTGACGACGACGCCGGAGACGCTTGACTGGGATTGCTTCACATTCGGCATCGTTCAGCACATCGACTATTTCACGATCTACGCCAGTGTCGACCATCTCCACATCGACGGTATGTCCGCCGGCCTGATCTTCTTCGACATCCACCTGATGTACCAGCACCTGTCGCAGCCCGTGGATCAACCCACCATCGTTCCTAAGATTGCGAGCTACCGCGATTACACCGTGCGGCAGCACGAGAAGGTGGCGAGCTTGACCCTGTCGTCCCCTGAGATCAAGGACTGGATCGAGTTCGCGCAGTACACCGACGGCGACTGGCCGAGCTTCCCGTTGCCGCTCGGTGACACCTGGGCCGATAACAAAGGCGATTTTCTGACCATCGAGTTGTTGGACGCAGCCCAGTCGGAGTCATTCGACACCGCCTGTAGTGCGGCGGGTGCGAGGTTCAGCGGTGGGGTCCTGGCCTGCGTAGCTCTCGCCGAACATGAACTGACCGGCACCGAGATCTACCACGGATTCACGCCGTACGACACGCGGACGCCAGGCACCGACACGATGACGTTAGGTTGGTTCGCCAGCCTGATTCCGGTCAGCGTGCCCGCAGGCGTCGGCTCGTTTTCTGAGGCGGCCAGGGCAGCGCAGAAATCATTCGACGACGCCCAGCACCTCGCCCGCGTGCCGATTGAACGGGTCCTCGAGTTGGCGACCCCGGATCAACTGGGGATCAAGCTGCCCACACGTCCGGGGATGATGGTGTCAATCTTGGACTTTCGCAAGATGCCCGTCGCCGCATTGTGGGAAGAGACGAATTTCGGTGTCTACGGCGACCGTCTGTCGCACGGCGGAATCAACGTGTGGATCGACCGGCACGCCAGAAAAACCACCGTTGAGATCTCCTTTCCGGACAACGCGATATCGCGTGAGTCGGTGCAGAGCTACGTTGCGGCATTAAGGCGGGCGTTTGCGCGTGCCGTCAACAGCATCTCGGACTCAACGAAGTGAGCAACGTACTCGATCTGGTCGACCAGACAGCGTTTGTTGGCGAGCAAGCGACGGGAGCCACCAACGTGCTGCAGTGTGTCTGGGTGTACAAGCGCGCGATCAACATCGACGGCCTGCGCCAGTTCTATCAGCATCTTCAGCGGGGACGGTTATCCCGGCGTATCGAACGCTCACCCCTGCCGTTCGGCCGCCACCGCTGGGTCTCGCCCCATGATCAGTCCGACGTCGAGATCGTCGAAAAGCCTCGGCCGCGTGAAGGATTCGACGCGTGGCTGGGCGAGCAGGCCAACACCCCGCTGGACATCGAGCACGGACCCGGATGGCGCCTTGCGGTGCTGCCGTTCACCGATGGCGGCGCGGGGGTGAGCTTCGTTATCTCACATTGCCTCATCGACGGCGTGGGGTTGTGCGAGGCGTTAGCGGACGCGGCTTCCGGGCACCACGACCCGATCAGCTGGCCCGCTGCCGGGTCACGCCGGCGCTGGCATGCACTGCGCGAGGATGGTCGCCAAACCGCGCGTGACATCCCCGCTATCGGCCGCGCCGTCGTTGCGGCGGCACGATTCTTCTGGCGTAACCGCGGCGGTTACGGTTCTGGCACCCAGCTGCCCGGCGCGGCGCGTCCACCATTCGTGGGACCTGACGAATTCATCGCTCTCCAAAACGCAACGGTCTTTGTCGACGCCGACGCGTGGGATGCCCGCGCGCACTCGCTCGGGGGGACCAGCAACGCGCTACTAGCAGGATTGGCGGCTCGCCTCGCCCAGCGCGTGGGAAGGGTCGGCGGGGACGGCTTCGCCACCTTGGCAATACCGGTGAACGAGCGCGCCGACGGCGATACGCGCGCCAACGCAATCACAGGTATCGACATCATGGTCGACCCTGCAGCTGCGACGGCGGATCTGCGCGGAATCCGGGCCGCGATCAAGCAAGCGCTCATCCGCCGACAGGAGGTGCCCGACGAACGGTTGGTGCTGGTGCCCCTCGTTCCTCTATTGCCGCGGTGGTTTATCAGGCGAGTGATCAGCGCGGCCCTCGGAGGCGCGACGACCAGCGGATCATCCAACCTCGGTGCCATCAACCCGGCCGCCAATCGGCCAGACGGCACAGACGCCGACCACTTCGGCATGAGATCTCTGTTCCCGAGGATGACCCAGGCGACGGTCCAGCGCGCCGGCGGACTGCTCGGATTGCTCTCGGGAAGAGTGCACGGACAGGTCTTCATCTCGGTTCTTGCGTATGAGCCGGGCCGCCCCAACTCGAATAACGACTTGCGAAGGGAGCTGTCGAACGCGGTGAGCGACTTCTCGCTCACCGCCACGATCGGCTGGCCATGCTCTGAGCCAGTGAGCCGGGGCGCGTCGACGTCCCCTCGTCGGTGCATTGCCTAGAAATCAGTGTTCGCCCAGTTAGGCTGATCCCGTGATTCGGGCACCTCGATGGATGCTGGCTGTGGCGTGTGCTGCGACGATGCTGGCATCGGGGTGCACGGCGATCGTCGAGGGAGACGCGATAGCCACTCCCGGCGAGGAGGGTAAGCGGCTTACCAACCCCAAGTGCAACTCGGTGACGGTGCCGCTCGTGGAAATGCCGCTGGATGACGACTCAGAGCCGCGCGTTGAGGTTCCGCAACCCTCGGGCTGGGAACGCGTCAAGCGGTTCGAAAGTGGCGTGGTGCGTGTCTACTTGGCGGCCCCAGACCTTCGCGCCAACGGGTTTGTCCCGAACGCGACGGTGGCCATGGCCAACTTGACGGGCAAGGTGTCGAGCGAGGACGCCGCGTTCGCCGCTGAGCGTGATGGCTTGGAGATGTTCGGTATTACAGACCTTGTCGAAGCTTCGAGCACTATCTGCGGGTATCCGTCGAAGACGTTGACCTACAACATGGCGCTGGGAAAAATCCCTGTTCACCGGGTCACCACCACCATCGTGGTGGTGAAGAATGGCAGCAAGGTGTTCACCGTTGGGGTGTCGGTGCAGGCCTTGGATGACACCGTGCGTGGTTTCGACAGTGCGCGCGAAACGATCCTGGCGGGGCTGCAGGTCAGTCCGCCGGCTACATCCTGATATCGGTTGCCGGAGTGGCCCATTGGGCATCGACAACAGTGGTGTGCTCCGGTAGCGGTGGCCGGTAACCCTTGTCTTCTGCCATGCGGTCCGCGACGCTGGCGTGAATCCAGGCGCCGTCGGGGATGTGTCGGCGGCGGAAAATCAACAGCGCCCAGAGCCAATTGACCCGATGAATCTTGCCCATGGCGTAGGTGGGTTCAACAGAGCAATACCGTTGGTATTTCTCGGTATTGAGTAGCAAGCCATGTTCGGCAGCACCCTCGATCACCCACTTGAGTGCGATATCGGAAAGCCTGTCGTCATCGGCGTAATCGCCGCCGATGTCGGAATGGATGCCGGCGAACCACGCTTCGTCGACGAGCCGTTGCTCACCCAGGGATTTGATGAGGTACTCGCGGTAGGGTCGACGTTTCTCGTCGATGGCCACCGCGTGCCGCCCGGCCTGCGCGTTGGGAACACTTGGTGCATAAGGCCATTGCATGCTGCGTTTGAAGATGCCGGGCGCACTGACGGTGTCCCACAGGCCCAGATATGCGATAGGGATGGCGAACTTGCCATCCTCGCGACGAGCGAGGGTTCGGGAGAACGAATGCAGCTGGTCCCAGCGATCGGGGGACCAGGTTGCGCACGACTGCGCGTACAGGCTCACCGCATAGGGCACGAGGTTTTGCGAGCCGGGGCGCAGCATGCCGACAGAGTTGAGAAGTCCGGCAAGGCCTCTCGCGCAGAATGCGCCACGGCTGAATCCGAAGATGAAGATGCGGTCTCCGGGCTGCCACCGTTCGATCAGATATGTGTAGGCCTGAGCTAGCTTGGCGCGCAAGCCAACCCCGAATGCGAAACCCAAGATTCGGGCGACGAATTGACCTGCCGGGGCATAGGTGCCAACGGCCGGATCGGTGCCGACTCCGGGGTCGTAGTACGAGATCTGGCGGTCGGTCAGATCGTGGATCACCATGTCATAGCCGCGCACGACATTCGTGTTCCCCGCGGCACGGATCTGGTTACCCGTGCCGTCGAAGCAGATGACGATGTTCTTGCCCATCGTCATAGAGCGTTAGTCCTCGCCGTCGTACGGCTTCGGGTCGTACGGCGATGCGTGCGGATTCTGGTAGTCGACATGCTCCTCGTTCCACACACCGATGACGGCGGGGGACACCTTCGGCAGAGGGCCGATTAGCTCATTGCCGTTGTCGAGGCTCACGAGGAACTCCGGGGTGAAGTGCTGGTCCTCGTCTTCCTGGTGATGCTGGCCCGCAGCACCCGGAGTCATCATGGTCGGCGGCTGGGCGATTCCCATGCCCGCCATCGGTGACACCGACGGTGCGGCCGTGAGTCCCATGCCAGCACCCGCGGTGTAGGACCCGGCGATGATCGGTCCGGCGGCAAGGGGAGTGAGGTCCGCGTTCTGGTCCTTGTCTTTTTCGTCCTTGTTGGTGGTCGGCTTGCCCCACCGCCCGATGCCATAGGTGCCCGGGACTGATCCTGTGTTGGGGCCGGTCGCGGTGGTGCTTCCTCCCGAGGATGGCCTGGTTCCGGCTCCGGCGCCCGCTCCGGCAGCAGCGGACGCTGCAGCTGCGGGGCCACCAGCGCCAGCTCCCGAACCACCTCCCGCTGCACCTGCGGCGGCCGCGGCAGCACCTGCGGCGCCAGATCCGCCAGAGGCGGATGCCTGCGCGGGGTCCGCCAGAGCTGCGGCGGCGGCCGCGCGCACTGCGGCCTCGTCGATCGGCTTGATCTGGCTGGGCTGGATGTCCTTGCCGCCGCCCAAGCCGGATAACGATGACGCGGCGTTGACCGGCATGGCGGCAGCGTCTGCGAACTGTGGAGCCGGTGGAAGAGCGGGGAGGCCGGAAGCCGCCTGTTGGGAAACAGGGGACCAGACATTCCGCATGATCATGCGAGCTTCGTCTTGCTTCTGCTCGGCTAGGGCTTGTTGGGCGTAGTACTGCTCGTATGCGGCGCGGGTGTGCTCTTGAGGTTGCTGAACCTGGACAACCTCGGGCATGAGGCCCTTGATCTGCGTCATGGCAGTCTCAACCTCGGCTGGCTTGGTAGCCATGAGAGAAAGGCCTTCGCTGACCTTTTCGGCGTGGCTCTTGTAGTCGGAGATGCCCTGCTTGGCTGCTTCGGCGCCTTCTCCAGTCCACTGCGCACCGACCGCGGTATCAAAGGTCCGCTTGAAATCGTCCAAGGCCTTGCTGAAACCAGTGGCGAGCTTCTCCCAGTCTTCAGAGGCATGGATCGCCTTCGCGGGTTCGAATGCGTCAGACGCAGCCTTGATATCTGTGTGAGACCAGCCGCCGAAGTCCTCTGTAGGAACTCCGACGGACTCTGTTCCGCCATCGATGTTCGAGCCATGCTGGCGCTGCTTCGCGTAGACCACGTCACGTTCGCGGTTGCCTCTGGTCCAGCCGTCTTCTTCTCCAGTCATGGCCCCTCCTTAGTGTCGTGGCGTGCAACTAGGTCTTTAGGTTCGGACGTCGCACGGTGTGGTTCGGTTCCATCTTTTTTCGGAGATCTCAAAGCGGAAAGTAAGGAAGTAGTACGTCGAGGTTTGCGCGAACCGCAGTCATACAGTCGGGGTACGGCGTGAAGTCCTCATGCGATGTGTCGACTGCGACCCCGTATACACCTGTCGTGGCTTCCACGTTGATCACGCAGGAGTCCTTTTGCGGGGGTGTGGCACGGTAGGCGAAAAGGGCCTTTCTGCCGCCAATTTCTAGGTCTTGATATCCCCAGTGGTTGTTGGCCTTCTTGAGCATGTCGAGTGTGTAGTTTGACGCGGCGACGGTGAGGAGATATCTGGTTCGCGGATAGTACTTGCAGAAGACGGTCTCGATATCGCCGTCAGTTTGTGAGTCGGGACGCGGAGGTTTCCTGTCCAACTGCAGTTGTTCGATGGTGCCCGTCGGAATGTCCTGGCAGGGGTCGAACGTGATGTGGACACGACCTTTGGAGTTGGTGGGAAGTTGTGATGTCACAGGCGACCCAGTAACTGGGCTGGAACAGCCTGCAGCGACCAGCATTACTGCTGCAAAATACGCGACACGAGACATTTTGCGAGGCTTCTAACGGCCAGACGGGCCAAAACTGTTCGCGTTGTTCGCGTCTGTCGCCTTGTAGCCCTTCCGCAGGACCGCAAAAAGGGTCTTCATTTCCTCGACCTGATCGATGTGTGACTGGAATGTATTGTCAGCACTTGTCGTGCTGCCAGAGGCCTTGTGCTGAAATGCCTGAGCTAACGTGGCGCCCGAGGGGAGCTTCGCTTCAGCGAATCCCAGGGGATACCCAGCCAAGTCGCGTGCATCCCTGCGAAGGTCCTCGAGCGCCTGGACATAGTCGCCGCACGCGGCGATGATCGCATCGATCGCGCCGTCTTCGAGATGCAGGACAAGCCGACCGTCCTTGGCGTTCTGCTTGAGGTTTTCTAGCGACATCGAGCCCCCTCAGGTCTTGGCCGGATTTGGCCAGGTCAGGTTCATCGTATGTATATAGGACGCCGGACGTCCCGAATCGGTTCCATCGAATTTCGGGCAGTTGCGAAAACCGGCCTTACCCACCCCAGCGCCTGCGCACCCCGGTGTACCGCCAGCCCAGTGCCGCCAAACCCCACGTCACGATGAACAACGCCACGATCACATAACCCATCGCGGCCAGATCCAGATCGCCCACCGCGGCCAGCGGACCCGTCGTGATGTTCAGCTTCTCCGTGAGAATCGAAATGATCTCCTGCGACCCGATCAGCACCGCCACCGCCACCGAAAGCCCGGTAACCACCAGGTTGTAGTAGATCTTGCGGGCCGGCTCTTGGAACGCCCAGTCGTAGGCGAAGTTCATCAAGGACCCGTCGAGCGAATCGAACAGCGACATCCCGGCACTGAACAGGATGGGCAGCACCAAGATCGCGTACCAGGGCAACCCAGTCACCGCGGCACCGCCGGCGATCACCAGCAGCGACACCTCGGTGACCGTGTCGAACCCCAACCCGAACAGCAGGCCCACCGGGTACATCTGCCAGGGCTTGCGGATCGTCGCCATCAACGGCCCGAAAAGCCGGTTCAACCCACCGCGATTGGACAGCTCGCGCTCCAATGCCGCCTCGTCCACCTCACCACCGCGCATCCGCTTGGCAATCCGGTAGATCCCGATCAGCGACACCAGATTGAGCAGCCCGATCAGTAACAGGAACGTGCCGGAGACCGCTGTCCCAAACACGCCCGTCCACTGCTGCAGCGATGAGCTTTCATCGGAAACATTGGCCGCCAACGCCTTAACGCCGAGCGCCAGCAGCCCGACCATGATGAACACGATCGACGAATGTCCCAGGGAGAACCAGAAACCCACCGACATCGGGCGTCGTCCATCGGCGACCAGCTTGCGGGTGGTGTTGTCGATGGCCGCGATGTGGTCGGCATCAAAGGCATGCCGCATGCCCAGCGTGTACGCCGTGACACCCAGCCCGACACCGAACACGCTGCCCTGCACCGTGAAATGCGCGGGAGCGACCAGGAAGAGCAGCATGCCCCAACCGAGGATGTGCAGCGCGCCCACCGCGACGCTCATCCCGACGACGCTGCGCCTCTGACCTTCGTCCAAACGATGCCAGCCGGTGAGAATCTGCACGTCTGCGAGCCTAGACGACAGGCTTACCCATACGCTCGCGCAATCGCATGTCCCAGATGAGCACGGCGTAGGACAACGTCCACAGCTGTGCGGGCACCATCCGATCGGCGATCCGCAGCGCGCTCAGCAGCGCATCGAAGCGGCGCTGATCGCGATCGGTCCACGGAACCTGCAATAGCTCTCGGAACTCCGGGGGCAGAAACCCTTTGGTAGCAAACAGATTGAACTGTCCGGCCATCCGCAACGGCCACGGCAGCATCTTGAACGATGCGACGCCCAACAGATGCTCACGTACCGGCGCGTCGATCCGCAGCTCGTCGACGGACCGTTTCCAGTAGTCGTTGAACGCATCCCGGTCGGGAGGCCACTCCTCGGGCCGCACCTGCAGCGCGGTGCCGATCCGTGCGCCGTCGCGATAGATCTCATCTGCCGTCGCATCATCGAGCGGGCCATGCAGCGACTCATAGGCCTGCACGTAGTACTGGTACAGGCACGCCGCCACCCACAGCTGCAGTCCTGGATCGAAGGCGTTGTACTTCACCGGGCTCTTGGGCGTCGAGCGCACCTGCCGGTGCACCGCGTCGACACCGCGCTTCATCACCTCACGGTCGCGGCGGCTACCCATCGTGGCGACCGCGAGAAACATCCCGGTGGTCCGGGCCCGTTTGAACGGATGTTTGTAGACGTTGCCGCTGTCGACGGGGCTCTCCAGCACTCCATATCCGACACCCGGATGTGACAGCTGCATGATCACGTTGGAGGCAGGCAACAGCAGCGAAGCGGGATTGACCAGGTCCACAAGCCTGGCAGGCGAGTGCTTCATTGCACAGCAAATTCTATAGGGTGTCTGCGTGTCGCGCCGAGGATTCCGCGCCGCGGGTATCGCCCTCGGTTACGCCCTGGACCGGGCCTTCGGCGACCCGCAGCGGTTCCACCCGGTCGCCGGATTCGGGCAGGCTGCCGCGGCGCTAGAGACCTATACCTACCGGGACACCAAGCTCGCCGGTGCAGCGCACACCGCCGCGCTGTTGACCGCCGTCACCGTCGCCGGATGGGCAGCCGAACGCGCGGCGCGCCGCTCCGCAACCGCCACCGTCGTCGTGACCGCCGTCGCGACCTGGGCGACCCTGGGCGGAACGTCCCTGGTCCGAGTGGGTGCCCGGATGTCAGAACATTTGTATGACGACAACATCGACGACGCGCGTGCGCTGCTGCCGTCCCTCTGCGGTCGGGACCCGAGCCTGCTCGACATCGATGGCATCGCCCGGGCGACCGTGGAATCCCTGGCAGAGAACACCTCCGACGCCCACACCGGGCCGTTGGTATGGGTGGCAATCGCGGGAGTGCCTGGCGTGCTGGCCTATCGCGCGGCCAACACCCTCGACGCGATGATTGGCCACAAATCGGCCCGGTACTTGCGATTCGGCTGGGCGGCAGCGCGGTTGGACGACCTGCTCAACCTGCTGCCCGCCAGGATCACCGCGCTGGCCACGGCGGTCGCGGCCCCGTTTCTCGGGGGATCACTGGTCGCGACGCTGCGCGTCTGCCTGCGCGACGGGCATCGCCACCCCAGTCCCAACGCCGGCGTCGCGGAGGCCGCATTCGCGGGTGCCCTCGGCGTGCGTCTTGGCGGCCCCGTCCGGTACCCGTACGGCGAGGAGGTCCGTCCTGCCCTGGGGCGCGGTGCCGTGCCCAGGATCGGGGAAGTGCATGAGGCAGCCCGGCTTTCGCGTGCCGTCCAGAACGTGACGGCCGTCGTCGCGGTGATCGCTGCGCTGCGTCAGCGCCGCCCGTAACGGTCGGCCAACCGTTCCTCGGTGGTCTTTGGGGCCCCGGGTTTCGCCGCTTTCACTGCGGCGGCCGCCGCGCGGCGCTGCCTGATTTCGGAGAACACGAAATACCCCAACCCGAATGGCGCCAGAATCCCGAACGCGATCCACTGGATGCCGTAGGAAAGGAACGGGCCGGCGTCCAGCTGAGGCAGCGGGATTGCCCCCAAGCCACCCGGCTGATCCTCCGAGAGCTGCAGATACGGCCCGGCGAGCGAAGTCTTCAGCAGCGTCGACACCTGCCCCGGAACGATCGAATACACCTGGTATTCACCGTTTTCCAGGAATGGCGCCTTTTCTGACTGCTGTTCGGGCTCGCGCAGCCGCGCGTTGATGGTCACCTGCCCGGTGGGCGCTACCGGTACCGGCGGCGCGCTGGTGCCCTCTTCGGGCCGCACATAGCCGCGGTTCACCAGAATTGCAGGACCACCATCGACCTGGAAAACCGTCAGCGCCTCATAGGCAGGCTTGGCGTCGACCACGCGCAGCCGGGCCAGCACCTGACGGTCCGGTAGATAGTGGCCGGTCGCCGTCACTCGGCGCCACTCGGAGTCCTCGGGCATCGAATAGTCAGGCCGCAGCTCATCTTTCAGCGGCACCGGATCGGCGCTCACCGAATGGGCGATGCGGCCGTTCTCCCGCGAGGTCTTGGTGTTCTTACCCAGCTGCCACGGAGCCAGCACCGTGAAACACAGATACGCGAATGCGACGACCACCAGCGCTAGGGCAATCCATCCCGGGCGCAGCAGAAACGCGAGCCGTCGCATCAGCTGTTCTCACGCTCCGCGAGCGTCTTGTCGACCCACTCGTGCAGGCCGGGCATCGCGGCCTCGATGACCGACAGCACGTCCACGAAATCCTTACGGTCGCCGTAGTAGGGGTCCTCGACATCCATGGCCGCCCGGCCGGCCCGTGGATCGAAGGACCGCAGCAACCGCACCCGCTCGGGGTCGGCCCCAAGATGCAGCAGCATCCGGGAGTGGTTGCGCGCCAGGGCAATAATGAGATCGGCGCTCAGATGATCACCATCCACCTGAGCGGCTCGGTGCTGCGTCGGGTAGCCGTACTCGGCCAGCACACTGGCCGCCCGCTCGTCGGCCGGCTGTCCGGAATGCCAATCGCCGGTGCCGGCGCTGGTGACGCGTACTCGATCGCCGAGACCGCGCTCGGCGAGCTGGTGCGCCAGCATCTTCTCGGCGATGGGGGAGCGGCAGATGTTGCCGGTGCACACGAAGGTGACGTGGAGGGGCTGGGATGAGCCGCTTGCGCGAAGACTGTCGAACTCAGACATGAAGCTCCTCCCGCAGTTCTTGCGGGGTGCCGACGCGGCCGATGATCCATCGGGAAAGATCGCCGGAGTTGGGGGCATCATCGTCGAAATCTGTTGCTCCGTAGCCCCAGTCGACGACGACGGTGCCGATACCGTGTGCGGCCGCACCTTCCACGTCGTGCACCCGGTCGCCGACCATCACCACGCCGGTGGACGGAACGTCATCCAGCTGGGAGAGCGCGTGCTCGATTACATCGGCCTTACTGGACCGGACACCGTCGGGGCTTGCTCCGGCGATCACCTGGAAAAACTCGGCGAGCCCGAAATGCTCCAGAATGCGCGCCGCGATCGGTTCGGACTTGGATGTCGCCACCACCATGGGCACCCCCGCCTCGCGTAGCCCGGTCAGCACGTCGTGGATGCCGTCGAACATCTCATTGACGGCCCATCCGCGTTCGCCGTAGTCGGCTCGGTAGGCCGCGATCGCGTCGTCGGCGCGGTCGCCGAGCCCCATCGAGCCCAGCGTGACGTGCATCGGCGGTCCCACGACCCGCGACGCGATATCACCGGTCGGTTCGGGGGCGCCGACATGACTGAGCGCGTGACGGAAACTGGAGACGATCCCCGGTGCAGAATCGGTCAAGGTGCCGTCGAGATCGAAGATCACCAGCATCGGAGGAGCCACCCCCCTACATTAGTGTCGAGACATGACTGGGCCGCGAAAGGGAGTGCGCTATCACGGCGACCAGGCGCTGATTCCCGGCGTCCTGGACTTCGCTGTGAATGTGCGCGCCGCCGCGCCGCCGCGCTGGCTGCGTGATCGGCTCGCCGCCCGGCTCGATGAGCTGGGCAGCTATCCGCGCCGCGCCGACGAGGAGCGTGCCGTTGCCGTGATCGCCGAACGACATGGTCGAACGACCGATGAGGTGCTGCTACTGGCAGGGGCCGCGGAGGGCTTCGCGATGCTGCCCCGGCTGAAACCGCGCCGGGCCGCCGTGTTCGCGCCGGGCTTCACCGAACCGGAAGCCGTGCTTGCCCACGCTGGTGTTCCGATCGACCATGTGGTGTTGCCGCCACCATTCACCCTCGGCGACGCCGCTGTCCCCGAGGACGCCGACCTGGTGGTCATCGGGAATCCAACCAATCCGACCTCGGTGCTGCACCGTGGTACGGATCTGCTGGCGTTGCGTCGCCCGGGGCGAATCCTGGTGGTCGACGAGGCCTTCATGGACGCAGTGCCCGGCGAGCCGGAGTCGTTGGCCACGCATCGACTGCCCGGTCTGGTGGTGTTGCGCAGCCTCACCAAAACGTGGGCTCTCGCGGGATTGCGCGCGGGCTACGCCGTGGGTGATCCCGAGGTACTGGACAGGCTCGCGCACGGTCGCGCGCATTGGCCTTTGGGCACACTGCAACTCGAAGCCCTCATCGCCTGCAATACCCCGGAAGCGGTCGCGCTCGCCGGTCAGGACACACAGCGTCTTGTCGACACGCGGCGCCAGCAGGCCGATGCGCTGCGCGGCCTGGGGTTGACTGTTACCGAAGGATCGGCGCCGTTCCTGCTGGTGACGGTGCCCGATGCGAGCCTGATGCGAAAACACTTGGAGGTCAAGAACATCGCCGTCCGCCGCTGCGACACGTTCGTGGGTCTGGGCGGCGATTACCTGCGGGTGGCGGTGCGGCCCGAATGGCCGGAGCTGGTGCAAGCGATGAAGGAGATTCTGTAGTGGGTGTGCGGCTCGCGGACATCATCGGTGTGCTTGACGCGGCGTATCCGCCGGCTCTGGCCGAATCGTGGGATTCGGTGGGCTTGGTCTGCGGTGACCCCGAACAGCAGATCGATGCGGTGACGGTCGCCGTCGATGCGACGGCATCGGTGCTCGACGAGATGGACAGTGCCGGTTCGGATGCGGGTTCGCATCTGCTGTTGGCGCACCACCCGCTGCTGCTGCGCGGTGTGGACACGGTGGCGGCCAGTACGCCGAAGGGTGCGCTGATCCATCGCCTCATCCGTTCGGGCGGTGCGTTGTTCACGGCGCATACCAACGCCGACTCGGCGAGCCCCGGTGTGTCCGACGCTCTTGCCGAAGCCCTTGGGCTGCAGGTGATCTCGGTGCTCGCCCCGCAGTTCGCCGATTACGACAAATGGGTGGTGTTCGTGCCCACCGAATCCGCGGAGGTGGTGCGCCGCGCCATGTTCGACGCCGGCGCCGGACAGCTCGGTGCGTACTCGGATTGCTCCTGGAGCGCCACCGGTACCGGGCAGTTCCGGCCGCTGGAGGGTTCGGACCCGGCAATCGGCGTGCACGGCGTCGTGGAGCAGGTTGTCGAGGACAGGGTGGAAATGGTCGCCCCGGCTCGGCTGCGCTGCGCGCTGTTCGCGGCGATTCACGCTGCTCATCCCTATGAAGTGCCGGCTATCGACGTGCTGCCGATGGCGCCAGTGCCGGCGGGCACCGGTCTGGGGCGCGTGGGTGCCCTGCCCGAACCGGAGCCCCTCCGTGATTTCGTATCGCGAGTCGGCGCCGCCCTGCCGGAAACCGTGTGGGGAACTCGGGCCGCCGGTGATCCGGATGCGCTGATTCAGACCGTCGCGGTCTGCGGTGGTGCGGGTGACTCGCTGCTGAGTACCGCGGTCGGATCCGGGGTTGATGCGTACGTCACCGCCGATCTGCGGCACCATCCCGCCGACGAGCATGCCCGGGCAAGTAGCGTTGCACTCGTCGACGTCGCCCATTGGGCCAGCGAGTTCCCGTGGTGTGCGCAGGCAGCGCGGGTGCTCGACACCGAATTCGGGGAGAAATTGCCGACCCGCATCTCGCCAGTTCGCACAGACCCTTGGACCCTGGGTGGTCCAGAGAAAGAAGAACGAGCATGAAAGCCGATGTGGCACAGCAGCGTCTACTGGTAGACCTGGCGTCCGTGGATGCGGAATTGACGCGCATTGCGCACCGGCGCGCGAATCCGCCGGAGCGCCAGGAGCACAGTGAGTTGCAGGCGCAGCAGCGGAAGATTCTCGACGAGGTGGGCGCGCTCGGTCTTGCCTTGGAAGACCTGGACGTGCAGGTGGCGAAGTTGGACACCGAGGTCACGGCCGTCCGGCAGCGAGAGGACCGCGACCGCACGCTGCTGGCCTCGGGCGGTGCGAACCCGAAGGAACTCGTCGATATTCAGCATGAGCTCGACACTCTGGAGCGCCGCCAGTCCAGCCTGGAGGACTCCGAACTGGAGCTGATGGAGCGTCGTGAGGAGCTGCAGGCCCAACAGGCTTCGAGTCAGGCCAATGCCGACAAGATCGCCGAGCGGGTGGCGGAGATCGAACGGCTCCAGCGTGCGGTTTCCATCGACACCGACGCCGAGGAGAACCAGATTCGGCAGCGTCGCGACGGCCTGGGGGCCTCCATCGACGGGGCGCTGCTGGAAGCCTATGAACGGCAGCGCCGCTCGGGAGGTCCGGGGGCGGGATTGTTGCAAGGCAACAAGTGCGGCGCGTGCCGTATCGAGTTGGACCGCGGTGAGCTGTCGCGGATCTCGGCCGCTGCCGCCGACGAAGTGCTGCGGTGCCCCGAGTGCAGTGCGATCCTGGTGCGCCTGTGAGAGTTCTTGTCGAAGCCGATGGTGGTTCGCGTGGCAACCCCGGGCTGGCCGGATATGGCGCCGTGGTGTTCGCCCCGGACCATGAGACGGTGTTGGGGGAGTCTTGCGAGGCGATCGGTCATGCCACCAACAATGTGGCCGAATATCGCGGTCTGATAGCGGGATTGGCGGAGGCGGCACGACTGGGCGCCACTGAGGTAAGCGTGTCGATGGACTCCAAACTGGTCGTCGAGCAGATGTCCGGTCGATGGAAGGTCAAACATCCCGACCTCATCACGCTGTACCGGCAGGCGATTGCCGCCGCGATGCAGTTTGAAGCCGTCGACTACAAGTGGATTCCGCGGGAACGCAATAAGCACGCCGACCGGCTGGCCAATGAGGCGATGGACCGCGCCAGTGGCATCGAACCCAAGGCTCCGAAGAAACCCAAGGAAACCAAAGAAGCCAAGGAAATCAAGGAACCCAAGCCTGCCGATACCGCGCCGGGCTGGACCGGTGCGCGCGGCAAGCCCACCCGAATGCTGTTGCTTCGCCATGGACAGACCGAGCTTTCGGTGCAGCGTCGTTACTCCGGACGCGGGAATCCCGAGCTGACCGAACTGGGGCTCGATCAGGCCGCGAAGGCGGCGCAGTACCTCGCGAGCCGTGGCGGTATCGCAGCCGTCATTAGCTCACCGCTGGGCCGCGCCAAGCAGACCGCGACCGCGGCCGCCGAGGCGCTGGGAGTGCCGCTTACCGTCGATGACGATCTGATCGAGACCGACTTCGGAAAGTGGGAGGGTTTGACGTTCTCCGAGGCTTCGGAGCGCGATCCGCAGCTGCACGCCCAGTGGCTCAGCGATACGTCGGTGACTCCGCCGGAAGGGGAGAGCTTCGATACCGTGCACCACCGCGTGCGGCGTGCCCGCAATCGGATCATCGCCGAGTATGGCGGCGCAACGGTTTTGGTGGTCTCCCATGTCACGCCCATCAAGACACTGCTGCGCCTGGCACTGGATGCGGGGCCCAGCCTGCTGTACCGGCTGCACCTGGATCTGGCGTCGTTGAGCATCGCCGAGTTCTACTCAGATGGGCCGGCGTCGGTGCGACTCGTCAACGAGACCTCGTACCTGACTTAGGCTGTCGCCATGGCTTCTCGTGATCACGGCGATCCAGGCGATGCGCCCACCATTGCCCCACCCCTGGCAGATGTCGCCAACCCGGCTCGGCCTTCGGCCGCCGAGGAGGCCAGAACGGTCGCAGCATCGACGAACGTCGCGACACTGGCGAGCCTGTCCGCCGACGGTGAGCCATGGGCTTCGCTGGTCACCTACGGGTTACTGGGTGGGGCGCCGGTGCTGTGCGTATCGAAGATGGCCGAGCACGGACGCAACCTAATACGCGACCCCCGGGCAAGCGTTTCCATCGTGGCGCCCAATGCGCCGGAGGATCCGTTGGCCAACACCCGGATCACGCTCGCCGGGAAGGTGCGCCGACCCAGTCCGGAAGAGCTGCCCGCGGCTCGCGAGGCTCACATCGCGGCGGTGCCCGCGGCCCGCTATTACATCGAGTACAGCGATTTCTCCGTGTGGATCTTGGACGTCGAACGCGTGCGCTGGGTGGGCGGTTACGGACGCATGGACTCGGCCAGTGGCGCCGATTACGACTCGGCCGCACCAGATCCCGTCTCGCCGAAGGCTGACCGTGCGGTTACTCACCTCAACGACGACCATGGACAGGCGCTGCTCGCGATGGCGCAACGACTGGGTGGGTACCCGGATGCCACCGCGGCGCGCTGTGAGGGAGCGGACCGATACGGGCTGGATGTCCGGGTGAGCACGCCGCGGGGCTGGTCCGTGACCCGAGTCGGCTACGTCGACCCGATCGATTCGATCGATGAGCTCCGCGGTGCGACCGTGCAGCTGGCACGGCTGGCCGACCCAGGCGCTTAGCGCACGCGGGCTTCGATGTCCACCAATCGGCAAGATTGTGGAGAACTGGGATTGCGATCGAATGGCTGTGGATAACAACAGAAGTCAACGCTACTCGAACTGATGTTCGAGTAGCGTTGGGAATGTGTCCCAGACAGATCCCGCGGCCCTAGCGGCGCGGCTCGTCGAACGAATCGCCGAGCTGGAGCGGGTAAAGGCCGCCGCTGCGGAGCAGGCCCACGCCACAGTGCTGCTTGATCGCGCACGCCGCGAGGAAGAGGCCGCTAACGGTGTGCCTCGGCGGCGGCAAGGGGCTGGCGTCGCCACCGAGATCGCCCTGGCGCGACAAGATTCACCGGCCCGTGGTGGTCGTCATCTCGGTTTCGCGAAGGCACTGGTGAACGAAATGCCCCACACGCTTACGGCATTGGCATGCGGAGCGCTGAATGAATGGCGCGCGACGATCCTGGTGCGTGAAACCGCCTACCTTGCCGTCGAGGATCGGCAGAAGATCGATGTCGAGATCTGCGCAGACCCGTCTCGGCTGCGAGGGCTCGGCGATGCCCGGCTCACCGCGGAGGCGAAACGTCTGGCCTATCGACTCGATGCGGAGGCTGTGGTGCGCCGCGCGCGCCGGGCCGAGAACGAACGTCGGGTATCCATCCGTCCGGCACCCGACACGATGACGTACCTGACGGCGCTGCTCCCGGTGAAACAGGGTGTGGCCGTCTACGCCGCTCTCAAGCGAGCCGCCGACACGTCGATGGATCCCGTTCGTGGTCAAGGGCAGATCATGGCCGACACCCTCGTGGAACGAGTGACCGGAGTGTCATCCGCGCAGGCTGTTCCCCTGGGCGTGAACATCACGATCTCCGATGAGGCGCTATTGGGCGGAGGTATCGAGCCCGCGATGATCGCGGGTCACGGACCTGTCCCGGCCGCGGTGGCGCGCAGGCTCATATCCGATGCCGTCAGCGCCGGTGCGAAGGTTTTGGCACGACGGTTGTACCGACGCTGCGGTACGGGTGCACTGATAGGCGCGGACTCGCGAAGTCGGTTGTTTCCCAAGGGATTGGCGGAGCTGATCGACCTGCGTGACCAAACGTGTCGGACGCCGTATTGCGATGCCCCGATCCGCCACCACGACCATATCGTGGGCAGTGCACAGGGCGGCGCGACATCGTTCGACAACGGTCAGGGCCTCTGCGAGCGATGCAACTATGTGAAGGAGTCGCCGGGGTGGAGGCATACCGTCGCGATCACGACGCCGACCGGGTCGGTCTATCACTCGACGGCGCCGCCGCTGCTCTGAGTAAAGGCCACAGGGCAAGAACATAAATGGCGACGACAGCGACCGGCGAGACCAAGGGCAGCCAGGACGACAGTCCCGTGGGTATCGCCGCTGCCAGCAGTGCCACGCAACCGAACAGCAGCGCGGGAAGGATCTCGGATGGCCAATGCCGGGTATATGCGGCCGACAGACCTATCGCGGCGGCCAGGCCGGAGAGCATCGCAACCACCGGGGACGTCTCGCTGCGTGCGAAAACGCCGATGACGAACAACACGGCCAGGACCGCAGCCGCTTTCATCGGCGTCGTGCCATTCGCGGGCGCTGTGGCATCAGGTGCATTGCGTGGTTGAGTCCGGAGTCATGACTCCAACCGATCACGTCGACCCCCGTCACGGCGATATTGCGATACATCCGTGAACGTTCCAACCGCCACCAGCGGGCGACGATCGGATCGGGTTCCTCGAGGAAGGGCAAGCGATCGAGCACATCGACGACCAGCACCGGGTGCCCGCGCCGCCGAAGGTCGGTGAGTGCCAGACCGAAATCGGCGTTCATCAGCGTGGAAAACGCCACCACGATCGCGTTGGGCGGCATCGCAGCGCGCGGCGCAAGCGCGCTACTGCTGTGCGAATGCCATTCTCCGGCATCCAGAACGGCATCAAGCAGTCGATAAAACTGATGGCGGCCTATATCGGGAGCAAGCCAGCGTGGAGTGCTGCCCAACAGGACAACGCCCGCCCGATCTCCGCGCTGCAACACCGACTGCACCAGCTGAGCTGCGCCGCGTGCGGATCGCTCCGTCGCCGTCGTCGCCGGGCCCGATGGCTGCGGATAGGCGTCGATCAAAACGACGACATCGGCGGACCGATCGGTGAGCCGGTCGGTGACATGCAATCTTCCCCGCCGCGCGCTGACTCTCCAATTGACCGTTCGCAGTGAGTCACCCGGAACATACTCACGGATATCCGCGTATTCGACGCCCGGTCCATGGTGTCGCGTCAGGTGTGTGCCGATCCGGTCGGGCAGGTCGGCGGGCGGCAGCGCGACGTCTTGTGGGTCTGCCAATGGGTACACGCGCAGCTCCGCGGCAGGCAACGTCACCGGAGCACCGGCCCACAGGCCGGACGTCGACACCGTGTGAACCTGAACCGCAATGGTGTACCGGCCCCAGCGTTCGGCCGACACACGCATCGTGAGCTGGTTGGGCGCCGTCGCCTTATCCACCTCGATGTGCAGACCGTCCACGGGTGCCGGGTGCAGCCGACAGACCACGGCAGGTCCGTCCGATTCGATCGACGTGGTGATGGTTACCGTCTCGGACTCCAAGCACCGTAACGGATCTGACTCGCCGGAAACCCATAACCGACCGCCCTTGGGACGTCTGGAGGCGCCGACGAGTACGCCGATGAATGGGGCCGCGAATACCACCAGCTGCCACCGGCCCGTGACTATCGCAAGCGTCAACGCGACGGCGATGCAGGCAGCCAGGGCCGATGTCAGTGGGGACGCACGCCAACTGATCATCCGGATGCTCGCGGTACCGGCAGCCGGTGCAGCAGTTCGTCGACCACGTGCGCGCCGGTGATACGGCGTACCCACATCTCGGGACGCAGACTGATTCGGTGCGCGATAGCGGGCACCGCGAGCGCTTTGACGTCCTCGGGTATCACAAAGTCGCGGCCGAGCAGCATCGCTCGGGCTCGCGACATCTGCACCAGGTCGAGCTCGGCGCGCGGACTGGCACCGACCTCGACATGTGAGTGGGTTCGCGTCGCGGCGGCCAGCGCGACAATGTAGCGAAGTACATCCGGATGTACCGAAACGTCTTCCACCGCTTCCCGCATCATCACAAGGTCTTCGGAGGCGATCACTTGCGACACGGTCGGCTGTGCTGATCCGCGGCTCAATCGCCGCTGCAGCATCTCGATCTCGAGGTCTTCGCTCAGATATCCTAATTGCAATCGGATCGCGAACCGGTCCAGTTGCGCCTCCGGCAATGGATAAGTTCCCTCATACTCAATGGGATTGTCCGTCGCCAGCACGACGAATGGCGCTGGCAGTCTGCGAGTTTCACCGTCGATGCTGACCTGCCCCTCCGCCATCGCTTCCAGCAGCGCCGATTGTGTCTTGGGGGGAGTTCGGTTGATCTCATCTGCCAGTAAGAGATTCGTGAAAATCGGCCCGGTCCGGAACTCGAACAGCCCCGAAGACATGTCGTAGATCGTGGAGCCCAGTAGATCGGCGGGCAGCAGATCGGGCGTGAACTGCACCCGGGTGAAATCGAGCCCCAGCGCGGCCGCGAATGACCGGGCGATCAGCGTCTTGCCCAGACCCGGTAGATCCTCGATGAGGACATGCCCGCGTGCGAGGATCGTCAGCAGAATCAGTTGTAGCGCACCGCGTTTTCCGACAACAACCCGTTCGATCTCGGTCAGCACCGCATCCGCGTGCTGGGTCGCGACGGCAACCGGAAGCGTCGTCACATCTGCTCCAATCGTTCGAGTATCGATTGCAATACGGCGCGGCCGGGCGCAGGTTCGGCGCGTTCGTCATGCGATGCGCCGTTCGGGTCGACCCAGGGCCATAGTTCGGGACCAAACATCATGAGGCCGGTGGCGGCGAGTGCGGCTCGATCTTTTGACTGTCGATGACCTGCCGCGGTCTCGAAATCGGCTGCTATCAGTGGCCGCAGATGCCGATCCCAGTCTCCGCGGGTCCGTTCGGCCCAACTGATCCTCGCTTCGGCACGGGCCAGCCATCGGTGCAATGTCTCGTCGGCCGAAAGGCCAGCCGGGGGCAACGGCTTCGGTTCAGGTGCACTTCGCAGCTGTCGCCAGAGCAGGTACAGGGCGACCGCGACCACCGCGCCGGTGATCGGCAGAGTGAGGGAGCGCAGTGGACTGGACGCTACACACGCTTCGGCCAAGATCACCACCAGCAGCACGGCCGGTACCAACCATTTCATTGCCTACTCCGAAGGTCGTCCAACACGTTCTGCAGCCAGCGCACCGCGGACTCACGATCGGTATGGGTCATCTGGTGTGGGCTGAAACGAGCCTCGGAGAACAGCGAGACGAGCTGGGTACCCGCATGCGATTGGAGGGCGCCGATATGAACCGCCCGCTGCAGGACTTCCGACGGGGTATCGGAGGCAAGTGGTGCCGCCTCCGGTGCCGCCGTGAGTCCCTGCTCCATGGCCGCGTAACAGGCAATGATCGACGCGCGCGGATCTCGGCCCGGTTCGGCAACTTCGGCGAGGCCGAGTTCGACGAGATGGGCGAGGGATCCTGGTGTCGCATCGGCGCCTTCGGATTCCGCGGAGTTGCCACCACCGGCATCCAGAGCGTCCGGTTCGTTGCGTCTCAGCACGAAGATCATGACGATGATGCCGATTAACACCACGCCGAGGATCACCATGGGCGCGCCGGGTTCCTCGCGTCCTGGTGCGTTACCCGGCGTCTTATCGGGCGCGGCCTCGCCGGCCGGCCGCGGTTCGGAGGTGCCCGGGGCAGGCTCTCGCACCGGAGAATCGCCCGTCGGCCTGGTCAGATAGAGCGATATCCACACCGCACCCACCAGGACGAGAACACTGGCGGCAGCAATGAGCGCCTCGCGCCGGGTCAACCCCCGCAACCGTAAATACGACGGGCTGTCGGTTCCCACGGGCATTCCGGGGCCCCGCCGCCGCAGGCTCAACAGGATGAGTACGGCTACCACGCCACACAGCAAGAGCTGCAAGGCTATTGAACGAGGCTCCGCGCGAGGTTCCTCGGGCCGGGGGAGAACCGCTGGATCCGGCAGATAGCTGCGCAGCGACACGACCAACAGCGCGACGAGGACAATGAGCCCCGCCGCTCGAACGAACAGCTTGTTTGCACTGTTCATGCCTCATCGTTGCATGTAGATGCCCGTTCGGGTCCTAGATATCAAGAAGAAGTGCTGGCCACGGGCGCAGGGAACCGAAGTGGCGTGGCCGTATCCGTTGTGCAGGCAGACGCGGCGTCGTTCTGGCGATCAGCCTGGCTAAGGTCACCGTGATCTCTGTCATCGCCATCTCTGATCCGATGCACCGATGCAGCCCGCCGCTGAACGGAATGAACTCATCTGGACCGGGCTTCTGAAAATACGGTGAAGTGGGGTCCCATCGCTGAGGTCTGAATTCGTTTGGTTCGGGCCATATTTCAGGAATTCTGTGGGTGACGTAGGGGCTGAAGATCAATATCCGTCCCGCCTGGATGCGGTGCCCGTCGAACTCGAGATCGCGCATCGCCTTCCGTGCGGAAATCACTCCCGGGGTGTACAGGCGCAGGGTTTCGCGGACCACTCCGTTCACATAGGTGAGCGCAGCAAGATCAGCAGCGGTCGGCGGGCGGTCGCCGAGCACATCGTGCACCTCATCGGCCGCGGCATCCCAAGCGCCGGGAACGGTCAGCAGTGCATAGATCGCCCAAGCCAGCACCCCACTCGTAGTCTCGTATCCATCGGCGATCAGCGAGACAACTAGGTCGCGAATTTCATTGTCGCTCAACGGCTGGATGCCGGGGCGCCCGTCGATCAAAGCCGTCAGCAGGCGGTCGTCTGCTCGAGGCGCAACACGAGCGTCGACGATTGCTGCGTCGATCAACGCCTCGACACGTGTGCGGTTCTTCATCGCTCGCCGCCAACGTGGTGAGCCCAACCGGCTCTCCACTGCCACCTGCTGCGGTGGCAGGTGCGTCAACGCCAACAACGGTTCCAGTTCGTCACCGAGCGCATCAGAGAGCTCGGCAAGCCGTGAGCCGAACAAACACTCCGCGACGCTGCGACGTACCGACGCTCGGAACTGCTGGTACACATCGATGCGCTGTCCGGGCCTCCACGTGTCGATGACGGCGTCGGTGTTCGCCACCATGGTGCGCACATATCCGTCCATCTGGCGGTGATGGAAGGCCGGTGCCACCGCGCTGCGGCGGCGCCGGTGATCCTCGCCGTCGCTGACCATGAGGGCGTTGGGGCCGTCGGCCGGGATCAAGGTTGTGAATGTCTCGGCCCAACTGAATGCATCACCATTGGCGAAGATGAACCTATTGGCCTTTGGTCCCAGCATGAGCGTGTATCCGAAACCCTTGGCACCGATACTGATAACCGGTCCCACGTGTCGGTGTATTGCCAACAGTGCTTCCCCAGGCATGTACCGCATCGCAAACCTCCCCATTGAGTACTACGGACTGTAGTACTAACGCCTGGGTTATGAATAGGTGCCCTCGGGGATGAGGTTGGTGATGCAGAACGGGTGACCGGCCGGGTCGATCAGCACCCGCCATCCGCCCGGATTCGGCTGGGTCTCGGCCTTGCCCGCCCCGAGGCCGAGGATGCGCGCCTCTTCGGCATCCAGGTCCGCCGCCGCGAGCTCGAGGTGCAGTTGTTTCGGTAGCGCACCCACCGGCCACTGCGGCGGCTGATGGTCTGCCACGCGCTGAAAGGTCAGCAGCACTGCGGCACCCTTCAGTGCAACCATATCCGGGCTCTCGAACAGAATCTCCAGGTCAAGCACCTGCTGATAGAACCGGGCCAGCGCCGCCGGGTCCGCACAGTCGATCGATATCGCGCCCAGCCGGGCCGTTGTCGTCATGGTGACGAGCTTGTCACGAGTACGATGACCGCGCGGACGAGTTGGCCGGGCGGCCGCGGGTCGTGGGAGAAATCCCGCGGCCCGAGGAAAGTCCGGACTTCACAGAGCAGGGTGATTGCTAACGGCAATCCGAGGTGACTCGCGGGACAGTGCCACAGAAAACAGACCGCCACCACTGGGTCCTTCGGGAGTCAGCGGTGGTAAGGGTGAAACGGTGCGGTAAGAGCGCACCAGCGGACCGGGTGACCGGTTCGGCTCGGTAAACCCCACCCGAAGCAAGGCCAAAAGGTTGTGCTTGCACAGCTGCGGAAGTGTTCGAGGGCTGCTCGCCCGAGCTTCCGGGTAGGCCGCTCGAGGTACCCGGCGACGGTGTGCCCAGATGGATGGTCGCCGCTGCGCGGCCGCGGCTAGCCCGTGGCTGCGTGGAACAGGATCCGGCTTACAGGCCAACTCGTCCGCCTCGCACTACCCTGACGTGGTGACGTTGAAGCGCCTGGTCGCCCGCGACCTCAGCTTTGACGGCATCCGTGCGGAGTTCGCGCTGCCCACCGAATTCGGCCCGGACGCCCAGCGCGACGCCGCCCAGGCCGTTGACCGTCACCACGCGGAACGCATCGACCGCACCGATCTGGAGTTGGTCACCATCGACCCGCCCGGATCGCGTGATCTGGATCAGGCCCTGCACCTGGAACGCACCGACAACGGTTACCTGCTGCACTACGCCATCGCCGACGTCGCCGCGCAGATCGAACCCGGCAGCGCCTTGGACAGCGAGGCTCGCACGCGTGGAGAGACCATCTACCTGCCTGATGGTTCGGTGCCGCTGCACCCCTTGGTGTTCTCCGAGGGATCGGCGAGCTTGCTGCCCCACGAGATTCGGCCGGCCGCGCTGTGGCGCATCGAAACCGATGGCGATGCCAACCCCGTCAGCTGGAGCGTCCAACGCGCCCTGGTGAAATCCACACGGCAGCTGACCTACCGGGAGGCCCAGGACGCGGCGGATGCCGGTGACCCGCATCCCTCGATCGCGGCGCTCCCTGAATTCGGGCGCAAGAGAAGAGATCTCGGACTGTCCAGGGGAGCCATCGAATTGAGCCTCCCCGAGCAGGAAGTGGTACGCGGGCCGAGCGGTGACTGGGAGCTCGGCATCGAGGCGCGCACAGAAACCGACGGCTGGAACGCGCAGATATCACTGCTCACCGGGATCTGCGCGGCGCAGATCATGCTCGACGGCGGCATCGGCATCCTGCGCACGCTGCCGCCCGCGGACGGCGACGTGCGCCGATGGATCCGTCGCACCGCCGAGGCGCTCGGGCTGCCCTGGACGAGTGACACCCCGATCGGGGCACAGCTGGCCGCGCTGGAGCCTTGCGCTACAACAACATTGGCGATGATGACGCAGGCGACCACGCTTCTGCGGGGCGCTTCTTATTTGGTCTTCGACGGAAATCGCCCGGACGACCAGGCCGCGGGGCATGCGGGTATCGCCGCTCCCTACGCGCACGTGACCGCACCGCTGCGCCGGCTGGGGGACCGGTTCGCCACCGAAATCTGCCTGGCGCTGTCCGCGGGCACGCCGGTGCCGCAGTGGGCACGCGACGGCCTCGCAGCGGTCAGATCATCGCTACTGACCTCGAATGCGTTGGCCAACAAGGTGGAGCAGGCGTGTGTGGACCTCACCGAGGCCACCGTGCTTGCCCCGCAGCAGGGCCAGACCTTCGATTCGGCAGTGCTGCGGGGTGCCGAGAAGAAGCGACCCGCCGAGGTTTTCGTGACCGATCCGCCCATTCTTGCCCGCTGCGCGGGCAATCCGCCCGAGGGGCAACGCGCCAAACTTACGCTGCGTGAAGCGAATCCGGATACCCGGACCGTGCTGTTCGGCTTCCCGGCAGACGGCAGCTGATCACTTCTTGTGGCGCACGGCCTGACGGAGCGCCTTGAGTGTCGCCTCCACCTGGTGGCGTGCGGTCTCGGCGGCGTCATGCTCTCGCTGGTACAGCACCCCGTAGGTGAAGGTGTCCTCGCCGGCGGTGTGCGCCTCGGCGGCCTGTGTGGCCAGATACGCGCGACTTACCGTGCTGTCCTGATGCTCACCCAGCAGCTCCTGAATATCCTTGGCCGCTTGCGAGACTCGCTTGGCACCCTCGGCACTGGCCACATACCGCAACCGCTTGGCCGACTTGCGGATGCGATGCAGGGCCTCATCGCGATACTCGCCCTCGGCGCGCGCTGCCGCCCGCGCCGCGCGGCGCACCTTGCGGTACGCGGCATCGAGCGTTCCACCCTCATCCGAATGATGGGTGTCCGATGCCGGGCCTGCGGAAGCGACCAGCGTGTCCAGGGAATCAAGCAGCCGGAAGTAGCGATGACTGCGCATTGCCGCCAACGAGCGGCGTAGCCCGCTGTCGTAGTGCTGCCTGGCCGCGTCCACCAAACGTTCGTGCACCGGGCCCCGGATGAGTGGTTCGGGAAGCTCGGTCAGCGCCGCGGCGTAGCGCTGCGCCAGCACCTCGGCATCACGCGCACCCCCGAGGATGTTGGCCAGCAGGCGCAGCTCGTCGAGCGGCTCGGTGTTCGTGTCGACGCCGAAGCGCTCCGGATTGGACTGCAACAGACTGCGGATTCGCCGAATGGTGACGCGCATCTGGTGCACTGAATCATCGGTGTCTACCCGCACCGCGCGGTCCCATCCGAGCAGCTGATCCAGCTGCTCGAGGAGGGCGCGCTGGATCGGATCCTTACCGGAGGGGCGCACACGTTCCGGCACGTCAAGAACGCGGGCCAATTTGGAACCGTGCCCGGCAGGGGCCGCTCCGGCGTCCAGCAGGCGAGCGGTGACCCGGTCGAACAGTGCGGTGTCGCCGAATGCAGACAGCTCCAGCTCCCATTCCCGCCAGCTCTGCACGGCTGCTTCCTCATCGGAATCCTGGCCGGTCAGCCGAGTGGCGGTCACCTGGTCATCGCAGAATTCGGCGAGCTGCTCGCCCTCGGGGCCGATCAGCCATGACAGCGTGCGCACGGTGCTGATGCGGGCCACCGGAGCCAGCTCGTCCTCGCGCACCACCGCGAGCACGGTGTCCCGCAGCTCCTCCGGGACCGCAAGGGAATCCGCGTCGTCGCCTTCGTCGAGGGGGAGCCGCAGCTCGGTTCGGGTGTCCGGCCCGGCGGGCAACTTCAGATGCCATCCCGCGTCTGTACCGCCGGTGCGTCGTCGCAACGTGATGCGTTGGTAGGCCAGCCGCTGATCGGGCGTGTCAAAGTACACGGCGTTCAATTCTTGCTGGGGTTGCTGCTCCACATGCGCGACGGCGGAAATCCCGTCGAATGAAGGATTGATGGTCGCGTCGGTGACGTCGAACTTCCGCTCGACCTCGACGTGGTGAGATGGCATGAGGGGTGTGCCCTGACGGTCGAAGGGACGGGATGCTCGGCGTATGCGGGCTTGGGCGAGTATGAGACACGGTGCCACATTCAGGTAAACAATGGTCACGACTTGTCACGGGGTAATCTAAGATTCTCTTAGGATTCTCATAAGGTCGGGGTATCAGATTGGGCAGCCGTATTCGTTTCGCACCGCGTGTGGTGCGCAGTGTTGGTGTTGTGTGGTCGGTATCGTCCCCTCATGGGACGCCAGCCGTATCCACAGCTAAACCGAGGTCGACATGAAGTTACGTGTTGAGGAGTACTTGAACGGCAAAGGTGCGATCACCTTGCCAGACGGTTACACCGTCAACTACTACCTCGAGCGTGCCGTGGCCGAGCTGGGCGACACTTTGGCGTACCGGTACCTGGACTTCAACGCCAACTCCGAGGGCGAACCCAACGATCTCAACTGGACACAGCTTGGCCAGCGCTCTCAGGCAGTCGCGGCCCGTCTTCAGCAAGTCAGCAACCCCGGCGATCGGGTCGCGATCCTGGCCCCGCAGGGCATCGACTACGTAGTCGGTTTCTATGCCGCCATCGAGGCCGGGAGCATTGCGGTTCCATTGTTTGCTCCGGAGCTTCCCGGCCACTCCGAACGACTCGACTCGGTGCTCACCGATGCGCAGCCGACCGTGGTCCTGACCAACAACGCCGCCGCGGAGTCCGTCAGCCGATTCGTGCGCGGCCTGCCCCGGGAACGGCGGCCCCGTGTGGTCGCCGTCGACAGCGTGCCAGATTCGGTGGCTGCCACCTACGTCAAGGTGACCCCGGATACCGACGACATCGCCTACCTGCAGTACACCTCCGGGTCCACTCGGGTGCCCGCCGGTGTCGAGATCACCCACCGTGCGGTGATGACCAACGTGCTGCAGATGATCATCTCGGTGGGTCTGGACGACGGCATCCGCAGCGTCAGCTGGCTGCCGCTGTACCACGACATGGGTCTACTGATGATCGTGTTCCCGCTGTGCGGCGGCCGGATCACTCTGATGTCTCCGGTGTCGTTCGTACGCAGGCCAGGGCGTTGGATCAAGGAACTTGCCGCCGAGGCTCACCTGGGCCGAACCTTCGCCGCCGCACCGAACTTCGCCTTCGAGCTGGCCGCCGAACGCGGCCTGCCCAAGGACGGCGAGGAGCTCGACCTCAGCAATGTCGCGGGTCTGATCAATGGATCCGAGCCGGTCAGCATCTCCTCCATTCGCAAATTCAATGGCGCCTTCGGGCCATATGGGCTGCCGCCGACCACCATCAAGCCCTCCTACGGCATGGCCGAGGCGACGCTGTTCGTCTCCACCATCGATGCCGATGCCGAGGCCTCGGTGGTGTATCTCGACCGTGCACAGCTCGGTGACGGGCGTGCCGTACGGGTCGCGGCCGACCACGAGGACGCGGTCCCGCAGGTGTCCTGCGGCAAGATTTCGCGCAGCCAGTGGGCGGTGATCGTCGACCCGAACGCGGACACCGAGCTGCCCGACGGTGAAGTCGGCGAGATCTGGTTGCACGGCGACAACATCGGCCGCGGCTATTGGGGCAGGCCCAAGGAAACTGACTTCTCGTTCCGCAACAAGCTGCAGGCCCGGCTCGACCAAGGCAGTCATGCCGGTGGCACCGAGCCCGGTGCCACCTGGTTCCGCACCGGAGACCTGGGCGTCTATCTGGATGGTGAGCTCTTCATCACCGGACGGGTCAAGGACCTGGTCATCATCGACGGTCGCAACCACTACCCGCAGGACATCGAGGCCACCGTCGAGGAAGCCTCACCCGCGGTGCGGCATGGTTTCGTGGCGGCCTTCTCGGCGCCTGCGAACGAGCTGCCCGTCGGCGTCGATCAGGGCAACGGCACGGGGGAGCGGTTGGTCATCGTGGCCGAGCGTGCCGCGGGCGCGGGCCGCGCCGCACCAGAGCCCATCATCGATGCCATTCGGGCGGCTGTCTCGCGGCGGCACAACCTGCCCATCGCGGATGTGCAGCTGGTTCAGGCCGGTGCGATTCCGCGCACCACCAGCGGAAAGCTCGCACGCCGAGCCTGCCGCCAGGAATACCTGAACAACAAGCTCGGCGTGCGCGCCTGAGCTATCAGTAGCTGTGCTCGGGAGCGGGGAATACCCCGCGAGCCACCTCGTCGGCATACTGCTCGGCGGCCTTGCGTAGCTCCGCGCCGACCTGACCGAACTGCTTGACGAACTTGGCGGTCTTGCCGCTGGTCATCCCGGCCATGTCCTGCCACACCAGCACCTGGGCGTCACAGTCCTTGCCCGCGCCGATACCGACGGTGGGGATGGTGAGCTTGCCGGTGATCTGTGTTGCCACGTCGGCGGGCACCATCTCCATGACGACGGCGATCGCGCCGGCTTCCTGGACTGCAATCGCATCGGCGACGAGCTGCTCGGCAGCGTCATCGCGGCCCTGAACCCGGTATCCGCCAAGGCCGTTCACGCTCTGCGGAGTGAATCCGATGTGTGCCACCACCGGAATCCCGGCGGCGGTCAGCGTGGCGATCTGGTCGGCAACCCGTTCCCCGCCTTCGAGTTTCACGGCATGGGCACCGGCTTCTTTCATGAAGCGGGTGGCACTCGCGAGGGCCTGAGCGGCGCCGCCTTCATAGGAACCGAAGGGCAGATCGGCGACCACCAGCGCCTCGGTGGCACCGCGAACCACACCGCGTACCAACGGAATCAGTTCATCGATGGTGATCGGTACGGTGGTGTCGTACCCGTAGACCACGTTCGCGGCCGAATCCCCGACCAGCAGAACGGGAATCCCGGCATCGTTGAATACGCGAGCGGTCGAGTAGTCGTACACGGTGAGCATCGACCACTTGTGGCCCTCGGACTTCCACTTCTGCAAGTGGTGCACGCGGGTCTTGGTACGCGGTTTTGCGTTCGTTTCGGAAGCAGCGCCGTACAAAGCAGATTCGGACATCTCGGACATCACTGTCACCTTTTCGATAAATGCCTCAAGGCCCGTTCGGGTCCCTGGGTTACCAACGATGTTCAGTCTGCCACCGGGGGGCGAGGAGATGAATATCCGAACGGGTGGACTTGGTCACACCTGGGTCGCCGCATTTGGGCACGGGGGGCTGCCCGGCTCGCCTAGCATCTGCGGCATGCAGCGGCTTTCCGGACTTGACGCCAGTTTTCTCTATCTCGAAACACCCACCCAACCCATGCACGTGTGCGGGGTACTGGAATTAGACACCACAACCATTCCTGGTGGCTACTCGTTCGAGAAACTGCGGACCAAGCTCGTCGAGCGGGTCGAGGGAATCTCGTCCTTCACCGAGAAGCTCGCCGACAGCCGCCTGAACCTGGACCACCCGGTGTGGGTCGACGACGACGACTTCGATATCGACCGGCACCTGCATCACGTCGGGCTGCCCGCGCCCGGAGGCAAGGCCGAGATCGCCGATATGTGCGGACACATCGCCTCGCTGCCCTTGGATCGCGCCCGGCCGCTGTGGGAAATGTGGGTCATCGAGACAGGCGACACGAACCGCCTGGTGGTCATGACCAAGATGCATCACGCCTCGGTCGACGGCGTCACCGGCGCCAACCTGATGTCGGCGCTGTGTGGTTTGGAACCCGATGCCGAGGCACCCGAACCCGCCCAGGGTGTCGGCGGCGCCAACAGCCTGGAGATCGCGGTCACCGGAGCCCTCAAATGGGCGTCGCGGCCGCTGAAGTTCGCCAAGCTGCTGCCCGCGACCATCGGAGTCATCCCGGCCTGGCTGGAGCGCTCCAAGCGCGGCGAGGCCATGACTGCGCCGTTCTCGGCGCCGCGCACCTCGTTCAACTCCACGATCACCAGCCGCCGCAACGTCGGCTACGCCCAACTGGACCTCGAGGACGTTCGCGCGGTCAAGAACCGCTTCGACGTCAAGGTCAACGATGTCGTGATGGCCATCTGTGCCGGCGCGCTGCGCAAGTACCTGGACGACCGCGGCGAGCTTCCGGAGAGCTCCTTGGTGGCCATGGTTCCGGTGTCGGTGCATGAGAAGTCCGACCGCCCGGGCCGAAATCAGGTGTCCGGAATGTTCTCCCGCCTGGAGACCAACATTGAAGATCCAGTGGACCGTCTGCTGGCCATCGCCGAGGCCAACAACGTCGCGAAGGAACACACCGCCGTGTTGGGTGCGACGCTGCTGCAGGACTGGAGTCAGTTCGCGGCGCCCGCGGTGTTCGGCACCGCGATGCGGGTCTACTCACGCATCCGGCTGGCCGACCGCCACCCGGTGATCCACAACCTCGTGGTCTCCAATGTGCCGGGACCCCAAGTGCCGCTGTACTTCTTGGGCGCCCAGGTTGTCGGGATGTATCCGCTGGGACCGATCTTCCACGGCGCCGCGCTCACCGTCACGGTGATGTCGCTGGACGGCAAACTCAACGTCGGCCTGATCTCCTGCCCCGATCTGATGCCCGATCTGTCCACGCTGACCGACGATTTCGGCGCGGCGCTCCAGGAGCTGAAGGCCCGGATCTAGTCTCTTCTGGCACCATGGCTGAATGATGTTTCGTGGTCGGCGGGTTGCTGCCGTATTGGCTCTTGCCTCGGTGGTAGCCGTCGTCTCTGGTTGTGTGCGCTCCGTCGAAGGTCAGGCGACGGCGGCGCGACCGTCCGAAACCGCCCTCAGTTGGGGGGACTGCGACGGCTTCGCCCCGGAAAACACCACGGTGCCGGCGAGCACGGTGTGCTCGGAACTTGAGGTGCCCGTCGACTACGCCAAACCCGACGGTGCCAAGGCGCGACTGGCGATCATCAAGTACCCGGCAAAGGGCAACAAGATCGGGTCGCTGCTGATGAACCCCGGCGGACCGGGCCAATCGGGCATCGAGGCGGCGACCGCGATCGTCAAGCAGGTGCCCAAGGAGATTCGCGACAGCTTCGACTTCATCGGATTCGATCCGCGTGGTGTGGGGTCCTCCACTCCGGCCGTCGAGTGCAACTCGGACCAGGACGTGGATCGCCTGCGCGCGCAGAACGACACCGACTACAGCCCCGAGGGTGTCGCCCGCATGGAGCAGGACTCCAAGGACTTCGTGAAGCGCTGCGTCGACAAGGTGGGGCTGGAGTTCCTCGCCAATGTCGGCACCGTGAATGTCGCCAAGGATATGGATCGGCTTCGCGCCGCCCTCGGTGACGAAAAGCTGACCTACCTGGGCTACTCGTACGGCACCCGGATCGGCACCACGTACGCCGAGGAGTTCCCCCAAAATGTGCGGGCCCTCATCCTCGACGGGGTGATCGACCCCAATGCAGATCCCACCCAGGCCGATATCGACCAGATTGCCGGATTCCAAAAGGCTTTCGACAACTATGCGGCCGACTGCGCCAAGAGCCCGAGCTGCCCGCTGGGTACCGATCCCGCGCAGGCGACCGCGCGCTATCGGGCCATGATCGATCCGTTGGTAGAGCATCCGGCCAAGACCAAGGACGGCCGCGGCCTATCCCACGGTGACGCCATCATCGGCACCATCATGGTGATGTACTCACCCACGCTGTGGGAGGCCTTCACCAAGGCGCTACGCCAGCTCAGCGAGGGGTCGGGCGACATCCTGCAGCTGCTCGCCGACGCGTACATGAAGCGCGACGAAGAGGGCCACTACAGCCACGCGCAGGACGCGCAGACCGCCATCAACTGTGTGGACGAACCACCGCAGACGGACCGCGCCAAGACCGTCGAGAAGGATCGGCGCATCCGTGAGGTGGCCCCGTTCCAGGACTTCGGTGAATTCACCGGCAATGCGCCGCTGGGGGTGTGCGCGTTCTGGCCGGTACCGCCGACGAGCAAGCCGCACCCCATCAACGTGCCGGGCTTGCCCAAGCTGCTGGTGGTCTCCACGACCTTCGATCCCGCAACCCCGTACCAGGCGGGCGTTGAGCTGGCCAAACAGCTCGGCGGCGGCCTGCTCACCTACGAGGGGACCAAGCACACCATCGTGTTCGACGGGAATCAGTGCGTCGACAAAGCGGCGGAGACATATCTCATCAAGGTCACGACTCCGGCCGAAGGCGCCCGCTGCTGATCCCTTTCGGCATCCGACATGGCACGATGTGGCCCATGATGCGGATGCGCCGAGCGTTGCCGGTGATTCTTTTGATGTTTTCGGCGGCCCTTCCTGCCATCCCTGCCACGGCAGCGCCGCTGCCGGCACCGAGCCCGTCGTTGCAGGCGTTCTACGACCAGAAGGTCACATGGGGCAGTTGCGCCGGCTTCGTCGGTGACACCAGCCGTATCCCGACAGCCCGGTGCGCCAAGGTGAAGGTGCCCGTCAGCTACGACAAGCTGATGGGCGCGGTGGCAGAGCTCGCCGTACTCAAGGTGCCTGCCACCGGCAAGCGCATCGGCGCACTGCTGGTCAACCCGGGCGGACCCGGGGGATCGGGTGTGGACCTCGCGGCCGGTATGGGTGCCAAGCTCGGCGAGAGTGCGATCGGGCAGAGCTTCGACATCGTCGGGTTCGATCCGCGCGGTGTCGGCGGCTCCACTCCGACCCTGCGGTGCCGCACCGACGCCCAGTTCGACGCCTTCCGTAAGGAGCCGCTGGCCGACTACAGCCAGGCCGGCGTCGCCCACATCGAGGACGTGTACCGCCAGTACGTCAACGACTGCGCGAGCCGGATGGGGCTGGACTTCCTTGCCAATGCCGGAACCGCCTCGGCGGCAAGGGATATGGACATCATCAGGGCGGCAGTCGGCGACAACAAGCTGAACTACCTGGGTTACTCCTACGGCACCGAGCTGGGCACCCAGTACGCCGAGTACTTCCCGCAGAATGTGCGCACGATGGTCCTGGACGGCGCGATTGACCCGACCATCGACCCGGTCGAGTCCAACGTCCGGCAGATGACCGGCTTCCAGGTGGCGTTCAACGACTACGCGGCCGACTGCGCCAAGGACCCCAAGTGCCCGTTGGGTACCGACCCGTCGCAGGCCGTGAAGCGTTTCCACCAGCTGATCGATCCTTTGGTCGCCAAGCCCGCGAAGACCAACGACCCGCGCGGTCTGGGCTACCAGGACGCCATCACCGGCACCATCCAGGCGATGTACACACCGCGCTACTGGAAGTACCTGACCTCCGGGCTGACCGGTCTGGTCGACGGCAGCGGACCCGATGACCTGCTGTGGCTCGCCGACCAGTACCAGGAGCGCGACGACCAGGGGCGCTACGACAACCTGCAGGACGCCTTCAACTCGATTCGGTGCGTCGACGGGCCGACCCCGCGGGACTCCGCCCCCTGGGTGGCCGCCGACAAACGACTGCGCGAGCAGGCGCCGTTCTCAAGCTATGGCACGTTCACCGGATACGCCCCGCGTGATCTGTGCGCCTTCTGGCCGGTAGCGCCGACGTCGGCACCGCACACCCCGTCGACTCCCGGACTGCCTCCGGTGGTGGTCATCTCCACCACCCACGACCCGGCGACGCCCTATGAGGCGGGTGTGGCGCTGGCGCAGCAATTGAACGGATCGCTCATCAGCTACGAGGGCACTCAACACACTGTCGCGTTCAACGGAGAGGCGTGTGTCGACGAGGCGGTCACGCGCTACTTCGTCGACGGCACGGTGCCTCCCCGGGACGTGCGGTGCTGAGCATCCGTGCCCGTGTACGCCGGATGTAATAGCCTCTGACCATGGATCGTCAGAAGGAATTCGTGCTGCGCACGCTGGAAGAACGCGATATCCGTTTTGTCCGGCTGTGGTTCACCGATGTGCTCGGCTACCTCAAGAGCGTGTCCATCGCTCCGGCCGAACTCGAAGGCGCCTTCGAAGAGGGCATCGGCTTCGACGGGTCCTCCATCGAGGGCTTCGCCCGTGTCTCCGAATCGGACACCGTGGCGCACCCCGACCCGTCGACATTCCAGGTGCTGCCCTGGACCACCAGCGCCGGCAAGCACCACTCCGCGCGCATGTTCTGCGATATCAAGCTGCCGGACGGATCGCCGTCCTGGTCGGATCCGCGGCATGTGCTGCGTCGCCAGCTCGCCAAGGCAAGCGATTTGGGCTTCTCCTGCTACGTGCACCCGGAGATCGAGTTCTTCCTGCTGAAGAACTTGCCCGACGACGGGTCGGCGCCCATCCCGGCCGACGACGCGGGGTACTTCGACCAGGCCGTGCACGAGGCGGCGCCGAACTTCCGTCGGCACGCCATCGATGCGCTCGAATCCATGGGCATCTCCGTGGAGTTCAGCCACCACGAGGGCGCGCCCGGACAGCAGGAGATCGACCTGCGCTATGCCGACGCCCTTTCCATGGCGGACAACGTGATGACGTTCCGCAACATCGTCAAGGAAGTGGCGATCATCGACGGCGTGCATGCCACCTTCATGCCCAAGCCGTTCAGCGATCACCCCGGTAGTGCGATGCACACCCACATGAGCCTGTTCGAGGGCGACACCAACGCATTCCACAATCCCGACGACCCGCTGCAGCTTTCCAGCGTCGGTAAGTCCTTCATTGCGGGAATCCTGGAGCACGCCAACGAGATCAGCGCTGTCACCAATCAGTGGGTGAACTCCTACAAGCGCCTGGTGCACGGCGGCGAGGCGCCGACGGCGGCATCCTGGGGCGCGGCCAACCGCTCGGCGCTGGTGCGGGTTCCGATGTACACGCCCAACAAGTCGTCGTCGCGTCGCATCGAGGTGCGCAGCCCCGACTCGGCCTGCAATCCCTATCTGACCTATGCGGTGCTGCTGGCCGCCGGATTGCGCGGTGTGGAACAGGGTTACACGCTTGGGCCCGAGGCCGAGGACGATGTGTGGCAGCTGACCGTCGCGGAGCGTCAGGCCATGGGTTACAAGGAGCTGCCCAGCACGCTGGAGAATGCGCTCATCGCCATGGAGCGTTCCGAGCTGGTGGCAGAAGCCTTGGGAGAGCATGTCTTCGACTTCTTCCTCCGTAACAAGCGGGCCGAGTGGGCGCGCTACCGCAGCAATGTGACCCCGTTCGAGCTGCGGGCCTACTTGGGTCTCTGATGAGCCCCTCGCGCGAAGAACATTGGGCCTGAGGTGACTCGAGCCTCCACCGAGCGTTCGAAGGTTCCCAGTGTCGGGAGACTGGGGCTTGTCGATGCGCGGGCCGCGTCCCTGCTCGAAGGGCTGGGCTGGACCACCGAGGCTCACGTCCCGCTGTTGTGGTCGTTGTCGAGGTCGCCCGATGCCGACGCCGCGCTGCTCACCCTGATCCGGCTGCGCGAGGAGATGGGCGCCGACTGGGCGGCGCTGGATCGGGAGCTGAGCGCCGACACCGCCCTGCGTGGGCGGCTGTTGTCGGTGATTGGGTCTTCGTTGGCACTCGGCGATCACCTGGTAGCGCATCCGGACCGCTGGCAGCTGCTGGTCGGGGATATCGAGCTGGAGTCCAAAGAGGCTCTGCAAGAACGATTCTTGACCGTTGTCGGCGCAGTCGGGGGACGCGCCTCGGTATCCGAGGGCACTGCGATCTCGGCGTTGCGTGACGCCTATCGGGACCGGCTGCTGGTGCTCGCCGCACTCGATCTTGCGGCCACCGTCGAGAACGAACCGGTGTTGCCGTTCCCGCTGGTGGGCCAACACCTATCGGATCTCGCCGATGCCGCGCTGACGGCGGCGCTGGCCGTCGCGGTGTCGCTGGTGGTTCCGGACGGGCAGGACCCGCCCCGGCTCGCCGTCATCGCGATGGGTAAATGCGGTGCGCGCGAACTCAACTACGTCAGCGATGTCGATGTCATCTTCGTGGCCGAGGAGGCCGATTCACTGACCACCCGCGTCGCCGGGGAGATGATGCGCATCGGCTCAAGCACCTTCTTCGAGGTGGACGCGGCGCTGCGCCCGGAGGGTAAAGCCGGGGCACTGGTGCGCACCCTGGATTCTCATGTGGCCTACTACCGGCGCTGGGCCAAGACGTGGGAGTTCCAGGCGCTGCTCAAGGCGCGACCCGCCGTCGGCGATTCGGAGCTGGGCAAGGCGTACATGGACGCACTCATGCCGATGGTGTGGACCGCTTGCGAGCGTGAAGATTTCGTGTCCGAAGTGCAGGCCATGCGCCGCCGGGTGGAATCGCTGGTGCCGGCGGACCTGCGCGAGCGAGAGATCAAACTGGGCACCGGCGGGCTGCGTGACGTCGAATTCGCGGTGCAGCTGCTGCAGCTGGTGCACGGCCGAGCGGATGAGTCGCTGCACGTGGCCTCGACCATCGATGCGCTGGCCGCACTGAGTGCGGGCGGCTACATCGGGCGCGACGACAGTGCGAATCTGACTGCCTCGTACGAGTTCTTGCGGCTTCTGGAGCACCGACTGCAGCTGCAGCGGCTCAAGCGCACCCACACCCTGCCCGCACCGGAAGATACCGAGGCGATGCGCTGGCTGGCTCGGGCCGCGCACGTGCGCCCGGACGGGCAGAACGATGCGCTCGGGGTGCTGCGCGCCGAGATCAAGCGGCAGGCGGTGCGGGTGTCTCGCCTGCACACCAAGCTGTTCTACCAACCGCTGCTGGAATCGGTCACCGAGTTCGACAAGGAAGCGCTGGGGCTGTCCAACGAGGCGGCGGTGCGCCAGCTCGCCGCCCTGGGTTACCAGCAGCCACCGCACGCACTCAGCCACCTGTCCGCGCTGACCAAGGAGGGCGGACGCCGCGGACGCATCCAAACAATCTTGCTACCAACACTTTTGGATTGGCTGGCGGACACTCCCGATCCGGACGGCGGACTGTTGGCCTATCGCCGGGTGAGCGAGGCGCTGGTCGACCAGACGTGGTACCTGCGCACGCTGCGCGACGAAGGCGCGGTGGCCAAGCGCCTCATGCAGATCCTGGGCACCTCCGCCTATGTGCCGGACCTCATCATGCGCGCGCCCGAGGTCATCCAGCTGTATGCCGACGGGCCAAACGGTCCCAAACTTCTTGAAGCAGAACCTGTCTCGGTGGCAGGAGCGCTCATCGCGTCCTCGGCGCGGCATGCGGATCCGGAGCGTGCGATCGGGGCGGCACGATCATTGCGACGCCGGGAGTTGGCGCGGGTGGCCTCGGCGGATCTCTTGGGTCTGCTGGACGTCGTCGATGTCTGTGGCGCGCTGACCTCGGTCTGGGTAGCGGTGCTGCAGGCGGCCCTGGATGCGCTGGTCAAGGCGGGTGTTCCCGAGGGCGAAGAGGCTCCCGCGAGCATCGCCGTCATCGGGATGGGCCGACTGGGCGGCGGTGAGCTCGGCTATGGATCCGATGCCGACGTTCTGTACGTGTGCGAGGCGCGCGGTGGTGCCACCGACGACGAGGCCGTCCGTTGGTCGGCGACGATTGCCGAGAATCTGGGCAAGCTGCTCGGTGCTCCGAGCACCGATCCGCCGCTGCAGGTCGACACCGGGCTGCGTCCGGAGGGGCGCAATGGGCCGATGGTGCGCACCCTGGCGGCCTACGAGACGTACTACGCGCAGTGGGCGCAGCCGTGGGAGGTGCAGGCGCTGTTGCGCGCGCACAGCGTCGCCGGAGATGCCGACCTTGGCCTGCGGTTCCTGCACATGATCGACAAGACGCGGTACCCCGCCGGCGGTATCGCCCTGGATGCGGTGCGCGAAATCCGCCGGATCAAGGCGCGGGTCGATGCCGAGCGGCTGCCCCGCGGCGCCGACCCGAATACCAACACCAAGCTGGGCCGCGGCGGGCTGGCCGACGTGGAGTGGACCGTGCAGCTGCTGCAGCTGCGCTACGCCCACGAACATCCGTCCCTGCACAGCACCTCGACCCTGCAGACGCTGCACGCTGCGGCGGAGGCCGGGCTCATCGAGGCCGAGGATGCCGAGCTGCTGCGCCAGGCGTGGCTGACTGCCACCAACGCGCGCAACGCACTGGTGCTGGCGCGCGGCAAGCCCAACGACCAACTGCCCGGCCCCGGGCGGCTGCTCAACACCGTGGCCGCGGCCGCGGGTTGGCCGGATAACGACGGCGGCGAGTTTCTGGACAACTATCTGCGGGTCACCAGGCGCGCGAAAGCGGTCGTACAGCGCGTCTTTGGGGAGTAGCTTCTTGCGGGTCACGATCCCTTTTCGCGGATCCCAGTCCTGCAAGGAGCGGCTATGAAGTACACATCGATCGTCGTCGGTCTCGGTGTTGTCGCCGGTGCTCTCGGTATGGCGGCGCCCGCCGCGGCGAAGCCGGGCGACTGCACCGTCTCCGAGGAGGCGCGGCTCGATGCGGTGGAGGCGACCAAGCGCGCGGAGTACCTGGAACGCCATCCCGACGTGAACGCGGGGATCAGTGATGCGCTCAGGAACACCCCGGGCGACGGCGGTGCCAAGCATGAGGCCGTGCAGGCGTACCTCACGGCGAATCCGGCGGCCAGGGTTGACTTGGACGCGATCCGTCAGCCCGTGCAGGACTTCAAGAACCGCTGCTGGCCCGACGGCTAGGTGCTCGCCGAACCTCACCGGTGTAATTTTCAGCACGCTTCTCATGGTTTCTTAACGTTCAGGCCATGACCGTCCAACCAACGCTCGATAGCGTCCCGGAATGGTCGGCATTTCGTCGGCCGTAAGCCTGAACAAGGAGTACTCCATGAAGTTCACCTCTGCTGTACTCAGCGGTGTCGTTGGTGCCGGTGCGGTCGCCAGCGCCCTGGCCTTCACGGGTGCCGCTGGCGCAGCTCCCGGCCAGTGCACTGCCGCTGAGTTCGCCCGGACCCACTCGACGGTGTCGAGTCAGGTCGCGAGCTACCTGGACAAGAACCCGACGATCAACGACGGCATCACCAAGGCCGCCAAGGGTGCACCCGAGGGCGAGCGACGCGAAGCCATCAAGACCTACCTCGATGGTCAGCCGGCCGCCAAGTCGGAGCTCGACAAGATCCGTCAGCCGCTGACGAGCCTGAAGAACAGCTGTGGCGCGGACACCGATGACGCGGCCCCGGCCGCTCCCGCCGGCCTGGTGGGCCAGCCTGCTGCGCCTGCCACCGAGAACGCTCCCGCCGAGCAGCCGCAGCAGCCGTGGAACCCCTTCGCGCCGCAGCAGCAGGCTCCGGAGGTCGCGGAAACCGCCAACACGCAGCCCGTCGCGCCGGCCAAGCCGGCATCGCCTGCCGTCAATGCGGTAGTCGATCAGCAGGACGCCTAACAACACACTCAGACGGGCGGCCTAGCCTTAGGCAGCAATGACTCAGGAAACTCCCGCCCGTCACAAGGTGTTGATGGTCGATGACGACCCGGACGTTCGGAACTCGGTAGCCCGCGGGCTACGTCATTCGGGTTTCGACGTTCGGGTCGCTGTCGATGGCCGCGATGCCCTTACCCAGCTCGCGGCCGATGAACCCGACGCCCTGGTGCTCGATGTGCAGATGCCCGAGCTGGACGGGGTGGCGGTGGTTACCGCATTGCGGGCCCTGGGTAACGACATCCCCATCTGCGTCCTCAGCGCACGCGACACCGTCAACGACCGGATCGCCGGCCTGGAGGCCGGTGCCGATGACTATCTGACCAAACCCTTCGATCTCGGCGAGCTGGTTGCGCGCCTGCGCGCCCTACTGCGCCGTCGCGGTGCCGGTGGTGGCGGTCTGGCCGCCTCCGCCATCACCGTGGGACAGATCACGGTGGACGTATCGCGCAGGCTGGTCTTCGCCAGCGGAGAACGCGTCGAGCTGAGTAAGCGCGAGTTCGATCTGCTGGTGGTGCTGGCCGAAAACGCCGGTGTGGTGCTCAGCCGCACCCGGCTGCTGGAACTGGTGTGGGGGTATGACTTTGACGTCGAGACCAATGTCGCCGACGTCTTTGTGAGCTATCTGCGTCGCAAACTGGAAACCGGCGGGTCCCCCCGCGTCATCCACACCGTCAGGGGCGTGGGGTACGTGATGAGGGAAGAGCCGTGAAACGCTCACTCTCCCTGCGCACCAGGGTCGCGGTAGCGGCCTTTCTGGCCGCAGGCCTGGTTGTTGCCCTGATTGGCATTGTCGCTGGTATCGCATTGGTGCGCAACGATACTCAACAACTGGACCGCCGCCTCGACCTTCTCGTCGATGCGGTACAGGCCACCACCCGGCACGGGGACACCACTTTTGTGCTCACCGTCAGAGACTCCACAAGCGGTGGGCTGGTGATCTTCCGGGGTGTGGAGCTGCCGAGGCTGCCGCTGGGAACTGAGAACGTCAACGTCGGCGGTGTCACCTACCGTGTCCGGACTATCGAGAACCCCGAAGAGCAGACCGTGCTCTCGCTGGGAACCCGGGCGGACGCGGTACTGGTGAACCACCGCGGAATTCCGGTGTTCATCGCCGTCGGCGTGCTCTCGATGCTGCTGGCCGGCGGCTTCGCCTGGCTGTTCGCCGGACGTGCGGTACGACCGCTGCGTCAGCTCACCGAACAGACCCGGCAGCTGGACACCGACGGCCTGCACGTCGCCGCGGTGCGCGGCGCTCGGGAGTCCGAAGAACTTGCCGACGCCATGGCCGCCATGCTCGGCCGGGTCTCTGCAGCGCAGTCCGACACCACCAAATCGCTTCTGGCTGCGCGCGATTTCGCCGCCAGTGCCGCCCACGAGCTGCGCACGCCGCTTACCGCGATGCGCGCGGACCTGGACACCTTGCGCGCGCATGACCTCTCGAATGAGGAACGTATCGAGGTGATCGGCGACCTGCAGCGCGCGCAACGACGCGTCGAGGCCACCATTACCGCCCTGGGTCAACTGGCCTCGGGAGACCTCGCCCGGCGTGAGGACCGCGAACTGGTGGACATTGCCGACCTGCTGGACCGGGTGGCGGCCGATGCGTTGATGCACCGTGCCGCCACGCCGGAGATCACCGTCAACTCCGACGACTGTGGCGTGGTGCTGGGCTGGCCCGACGGGCTGCGGCTGGCCGTCGACAACCTGGTGCGCAACGCAATCAACCACGGCGACGCCAAACACGTTGTGCTTTCCGCTAATCGGGTCGATGACCGGCTGGTCATCGAGGTCGACGACGACGGCACCGGCCTGCCCGAGGCCGATCGGGAACGGGTGCTCGGACGGTTTGAGCGTGGACCCGGCGCCAAGCCCGGCGGGCTGGGTTTGGGGCTGGCGCTTGTCGCGCAACAGGCCGCGTTGCACGGGGGAGACGTGGTCCTGTCGGCAAGCCCGCTGGGCGGTCTGCGGGCGACGCTGACGCTTGTGGCGGAATAGAATTGCCGACTAGTTCTTGCGGGACCCGTACTTGTCGAGCCATTCGCGGGCTTCCCCGGGCAGGTTCCCGGAAGCCTCGGCGGTCTTGCACCAACGCCGCACCATTTTGACCATGTTGGCGGGGTTGTAGGCGTCCTCCTGTTGCGACCATAGCCCGTCCCCGGCGTAGTGCAGCACGGTGAGGTTCGGCTCGCCCCAATGCTGGCCGTCACCGGGATCGCTCATCACGTTGTCGATTTCGCAGACCACCCAACCCTTTTCGGGGTCGAAGACGGTCCAGGTGGCCGGCAGGCTGGGCATGTGGTTGCCGGGGAACTCCGCCATGACCGCGGTGATGTACTGCCGGATAGCCTCCTTGCCGTGCAGGCGACCCACCACGTGTTCGATGTAGAGGGCGTCTTCGGTGTACATCTCGGCGTAGGGGTTCCAGTCGCCGGTGTCGATGCAGCGATGGACGGTGGTCTGGTGTTGCGCGAACGCTTCCTCGAGTTCGGCGCGGCTAAACGATGGCATGGCTACGAGAGTGCCATAAGGTACCGTCCCTGAGGTGCGTGGACGGACCGCCGTGGGGGCGTTGGGTTGGCTGCTGGCCGTCGTCGCGATGCTGGCCATCGCATCCCGTTGGGCGCGGTCGAGCTGGTCGCCTCTGATCGGGCTGACCGCCGGCTGGCCCGTCACCTGCCTGCTGATGATCCTCGGGCTGTTGCTGTTCCTTTCGATACGGCAATGGTGGGGTGTGTTGACGGCGACCGTCGTGATCGCGTTGCAGGTGCTCGCCATCGCACCGCTGTACCTGCCGGACAGCCACCCGCAGGGAACAACCGTCACGGTGCTGCAGACCAATCTGCGTTTCGGTGCCGGTGATGCCGGGGCAGTGGTGGCCGCGATTCACGAGCACGATGTGGGCGTGGTGACCGTTGACGAGCTCACGCCGGAAGCCCGGACGAAACTCGTTGCCGCGGGCATTGATTCAGTGCTTCCGTATTCGTACACCGTCGCCGAACCGAAGGCCGCGGGCACCGGAATCTGGAGCCGATATCCGTTGACCCCGGTGCATCAGGACGACCAGAGCTTCGCCATGCGGCAGATCTGGGCGGAGGCCGAGATCCCCGGGGTGGGGCCGGTCATGCTCGTCGCGGTGCACACCCGCCCGCCGGAGAAAGACATGAGTTCGCCGGGCTGGCTCACCGAGCTGGACACTATTGGCCGTCAGTTGCAGGCACTTCGTCCCGACGTGAAAGTGATTGTCGGCGGAGACTTTAACGCGACCTACGACCACTTCGTGTTCCGGCAGATCCTCACGGGAGGTTTCGCCGACGCGGTGGATCAGGCCGGGGCGGGCTGGCTGCCGACCTGGCGCGAAGGGCGCTGGTACACCAGGCTGATCGGGATCGACCACGTACTGACCCGCGGGGCGGCCGCCACCTCGGTGAGCACTCAGGAGATCTACGGCACCGACCACCGGGCGCTCATCGCCACCGTGGTGGTGCCTAGCTCTTCTTGAGCGCCGCGTCGACCGAGAGCGATCCACCGCCGGTGAACACCAAGAGGAAAAAGCCCCAAGAGAACAGGGCCGCCAGCTCGCCGTTGTTCTCAATGGGAAGCAACCCGGCGGCCTGGTGCTGGGTGAAGTAGGCGACCGCCATCGTGCCCGAAGCGATGAAGGCTGCTATCCGGGTTCCGGCGCCGAACAGAATCGCGACGCCGGTGAGGAACTCGACGGCACCTGCCCACCATCCCAATGACCACGACTCGACCGGGGGCATCGAAGCCAGGTCGGGCCAGCGGAACAGGATGGCGGTGCCGTGGACGGTGAACAGGAATCCGAAGACGATTCGGAACAGCGACAGGGCAATGGGCGTGGCGCCGTCGAGCTTGGCGACTGAGCTGGAGGTGCTGGAGGAGGCCATGGCCAGGATGCTAAACCAATTCGCGCGTAACGACTTAGCGCTTAGCGCGGGTCATGAATCGATCGAGGGACAGCGACCCGCCGCCAGTGAACACCAGCAGCAGGAAGATCCAGCTGTACAGAGCGGCGCCCTCGCCATTGTTCTGGATCGGCAGCAGCCCCTCGGGCTGGTGGTAGGTGAAGTAGGCGACCGCCATCGCACCCGATGACACGAAGGCGGCCAATCTGGTGCCGAGGCCGAGGGCGATCGCCGCTCCGCCAACGAATTCGATGACGCCGGCCCACCAGGGCAGGGTGCCGACAGGCTGCAGGTACGAGGCGAGCGGCCAGCCGAACAGGTGGGAGGTGCCGTGCAGGAAGAACAGGAACCCCACCACGATCCGGAATGCCGACAGGGCGACCGGTGTTAGACCGGTGAGCTTGTTTTCGATATCAGCGAGAGCCATGCGCCTAACAATAGGACCATAGTCCGCTTTATTCCTGTTCAGCCGTCGACGACCGCGTTGACCAGCGTCTCTGCCGCCAGGAGGCCGAGGTTGTTGGAGGCCAACGGGCTGTCTCCGGTGAGAAGCTTGCGGTCGGCGTGTGTTTGCCCGGTGATCCCGGTGTTGAGGACCGTAACGCCCTGTTTGCGCAGATTCTCGCCGACAAGCCACGGCATTTGTCCCGGGATATAACCGATTTCGATGTTCACTCCGGCGTCGAGGCTGTCGGGGAACACGCACAGGCTGTAGCCCTGGAAGGGTGATTCCTCGCGATCCAGACCGGCGGCGAGCAGTGCCCCCGGGCCGTGACACAGCGTGATGACATATTTGTCGTACTCCAGCGCCCAGTCCAAGACCGTCCGGACCTCTTCGCTGTCCGGAATGCCCAGCAGCACGCCGTGCCCGCCGGGGATGAACACGGCGAGATAGTCCGAGTCGGGGCCCAGAGCCTCGGCAATGACATGTGAGAGCTTCTGGGGCTTCTTGAGTTGTGCGGAAAGCTCGGCATAGGTGTTCAAGACGGCCTCGTCCTCGCGCGGCATCGCCCAGAGCTCAAGCTTGGCGGGATTGCCGGACACCGTGGCGACGTCGATCCCGAAACCCGCGGCCTTGAGGTGATGCAGGGGGAGCAGCATCTCTACCGGATGGTTCCCGGTAGAGAACATGGTGCCGTTCTGCATGAGCATGTAGCGCTCTTCGGTAGCGATCATCAGGATCTTCCAGCGTCCGCCGGTGTAGGCATTTTCATGACGAACGCCGGCGAAGTCGGTCGTGGACGGCACGTATTGGCTCAGCGAGTACGGAGACGGGAAGTAGGCGTTGTCTTCGGCAGGGTCGGGGACGGGAGTTCTGCTCAGGTCGTCGGCTGCGTTCGGCACGGATTCCACGCTCCTCGAAAAGTTAGACGGGACATCTACTTTCAACCTACGCTCGCCCGAGGTATTCCGTGCCGCAAAATGACAAGGCCCCCGGGAATGATCCCGGGGGCCTTGTGCACAAACGACTTACACGGCTCTACACATCAAAGTAGAGGGCTACCTCGTACGGGTGAGGACGGATGTTGATCGGCTCGATCTCGTTCTCGCGCTTGAACGCGATCCAGGTCTCGATCAGATCGGAGGTGAAAACGCCACCCTCGGTGAGGTACTCGTGATCCTTCTCAAGGTTGTCGATCACGGTGGCCAGGTTGGTCGGGGCCTGCGGAATGTTGGCGGCCTCCTCCGGAGGCAGCTCGTACAGGTCCTTGTCGACAGGTGCCAGCGGCTCGATCTTGTTCTTGATGCCGTCGATACCGGCCATCAGCATGGCCGCGAACGCCAGGTACGGGTTACCCGAGCTGTCCGGGCAACGGAACTCGAGGCGCTTGGCCTTCGGGTTGTTGCCGGTGATCGGGATGCGCACGCAGGCAGAGCGGTTGCGCTGGCTGTAGACCAGGTTGATCGGGGCCTCATAGCCCGGCACCAGTCGCTTGTAGGAGTTCACCGTCGGGTTCGTGAACGCGAGCAGCGACGGGGCGTGGTGCAGGATGCCGCCGATGTAGTGGCGGGCCACATCCGAGAGCCCGGCGTACCCGGCCTCATCGTGGAACAGCGGCTTGCCGTCCTTCCACAGGGACATGTGGGCGTGCATGCCCGATCCGTTGTCACCGAACAGCGGCTTGGGCATGAAGGTGACGGTCTTGCCGTTGGCCCACGCGGTGTTCTTGATGATGTATTTGAACAACAGCACATCGTCGGCCGCGGCCAGCAGCGTGTTGAACTTGTAGTTGATCTCGGCCTGTCCGCCGGTGCCCACCTCGTGGTGACCGCGCTCCAGGGTGAATCCGGAGTTGATCAGGTTGGTGGTCATCTCGTCGCGCAGGTCGACGAAGTGGTCGTACGGGGCGACGGGGAAGTAGCCACCCTTGGGGCGCACCTTGTAGCCGCGGTTCGGGCTGCCGTCCTCCTCGTAGGGCTCGCCGGTGTTCCACCAGCCGGCCTCCGAGTCGATCTCGTAGAAGGTGCCGTTGATCTTCGAGTCGAAGCTGACCGAGTCGAAGATGTAGAACTCGGCCTCGGCGCCGAAGTAACAGGTGTCGGCAATACCGGTGCTGGTCAGGTACTGCTCGGCCTTGCGGGCCACGTTGCGCGGATCACGCGAGTAGGCCTCGCGGGTGAACGGGTCATGCACGAAGAAGTTGACGTTCAGCGTCTTGGCGGCGCGGAACGGGTCGATCTTGGCCGTGGAGATATCGGGCAGCAGGAGCATGTCGGATTCGTGGATCGACTGGAATCCGCGCACAGAGGACCCGTCGAAGCCGAGGCCGTCTTCGAAGACGCTGGCATCGAAAGCAGATGCGGGGATGGAGAAGTGCTGCACGACGCCCGGCAGGTCGCAGAACCTGACGTCCACGTACTCGACCTTCTCGTCGGCAATGAACTTGAATACCTCGTCGGGGCTACTGAACGCCATGCTTCTCCTTGTTGATCCCTGAATCTCTGTGAGTCCTTGACCGCGCGACTGAACCTATGAAGCTGGTGTTGCCCGCCGGTCAACCATATGTTGCGCGGATGTTACGCGTAACCGCGGATTGGTTGGCCTTTACGCTGTGAGTATGGCGCGAGACCTGGGTTCATGGTTGTCGGGGCTTGGTTCGGTGCAGGGCGCGGGCAACTCTCGGTACCCCGGAGAGCAGCTCGGCTTGCCCGAGATCGGTCCCGGATCGGCGGCACCGATGGCCCGGCGGCTTCTGGCACTGCTGCTCGACTGGCTCATCGCCGGTGGCCTGGCACTGCTGTTCGTCAAGGGAAATCTGTTGTCGCCGACGCTGTCCTCGGCGCAGCTGCTGACGTGGATCGTCATCGGTGCGGTGGCGGTGCGGCTGTGGCGATTTACCCCCGGCCAGTACCTGGCGGGCGTACAGATAGCGCCCGCCGATGGAACCAACTCGGTGGGCATCGGCCGCGCGTTTGTCAGGAATCTGCTGATCGCGGTGATCGTGCCGCCGCTCATCACCGATGTCGACGGCCGCGGTCTGCACGACCGGGTGACCCGCACCGTCGTGATTCGTGTGCGATGAGCCGCTCGCGCGAAGAGCGTAGGCAGCGCTAGATGGTTCTGCTCGCCGTCTGCTTGGCGGTGTTCATGCTGCTGCTCGACATGACGATTGTGTCGAGTGCGCTGGCGGACCTGCAGGTGTCGTTGGGTGCCGACCTTGCCGATCTGCAATGGGTGATCGACGCCTACGCGCTGCCGATGGCGGGGCTGCTGCTCACCGCAGCCACCCTCGGCGATCGGCTGGGCCGTCGTCGGCTCTACCTGCTGGGCATGGTGGTGTTCACCGCGGCCTCGCTGGGCTGTGCGCTCTCGAGCAGCGCACCCATGCTGATCGGAGTACGCGCCCTGCAGGGCATCGGCGGGGCGATCCTGCTGGCGGTATCGCTGCCGATTATCGCCGCGGAGTATCCGCAGGAACGCCGTGGTGCCCCCATCGCGATCTACGGCGCGGTGATGGGTGCGGGCAGCGCCGCCGGTCCGCTGCTGGGCGGATTTCTCGTCACACATTTCGGGTGGCAGTCGATTTTCCTGGTCAACCTGCCGGTGGGGGTGATCGCGCTGGTGATCGCCGTGCGCCACCTGCCGGAGACTCGCGCCGACGCGCTGCGACCCGTCGACTGGGTAGGCACGATCCTGCTCACCTTCGGACTGATCACCGGTGTCTTCTCGGTGATCTCCCTGCACGACGGGGGGATTGGCGCCACCACATCCGGCTCACTGGCGGTTGCCGCCGTGCTGGCTTTGGTGCTGTTCTTCTGGTGGGAGGGCCGTGCGCCTGCGCCCATGCTGAGCCTGCGGCTGGTCGCCTCGCCCGGTTTCGCCGGGGTGTGGGTGGCCGCGGCCGCGGCCTCCGGCACGCTCATCGCGGCCACCAATTATCTGGCGTTGTACTTCATGAACACCCTGGGCTACAACGCTTTTGAGACCGGTCTGCGCGCTGGACCGCTGACGCTCGCAACCATTGCGGGGGCGCCGTTGGGGATTCTGGTGGGCAGGCGGCTGCCCACCATGGTCACCATTCCCGGCGGTGTGGCGCTGGTGGCGGTCGGATTATGGGCGGCGACGGGGGCCCACGCCGATACGGTCTGGACCCACTTCATTTTCGGCTCCGCGCTGGCCGGGCTGGGGCTCGGAGCGCTCTCGGCGATGACATCCGATGCTGCACTGCGGTTTGTGCCGTTGGACGACGCCGGGATGGCGACCGGGTCGGTGAGCACGGGCCGTCAGATCGGCATCCTTCTGGGCGTAGCGGGCATGGGTGTGGCATTCGGGCACGCCGCCGCCGGTCAGAGCGGGGCCCGGGCCGCGGGCGCAGCGGGTATCGACAGCGTGCTGTCGCTGGGGGCACTTGCGGCGGGCTGTGCGGCGCTCGTTTCGCTGATTCTGCTCGCTGTGGCTACGATGAGTCGCTCGCACGATCCGGCCACCGGAGAGTCGCTAGCTATCTAGCCATCGGTGATCGCGCCTGCCTGTACGGATGCCTACGGGTATTTGTGCATTGCGGTGGTGAGCCGTAGACAGAGGGAGTAGCTTTCGATCATGGAGAGCGCGGCGGTTCTCATCGCAGCGCCCGGTGTCGGTTCCGATCGGGGGACGGACGCGAACCCGCGGCCACGGTACAGCATTGTCTTGTCGTCTGATCCGGCTGAAGTCGAAGCCGCACAACGACTTAGGTATCAGGCGTTCGCCGACGAAATGGGTGCGCCATTGCCGCACGCCGTTCGTGGGCCGATTACGGGCGAGATGATCGATGTGGACAAGCTGGATCCTTACTGCGATCACCTGCTGGCTCGCGACGAGGACACCGGCGCCATCATCGGCTGTTGTCGGCTGCTCCCACCCGAGGGATACGAGGCGGCGGGGGAGACGTTCACCGACTCGATGTTCGACGCCTCGGCGCTCGACCCGCTGCGGCCCAAACTGGTTGAGATCGGCAGGGTTACCGTCGCGCCCGAACATCGAAACGGTGCGGTCATGGGGATCTTGTGGGCCGGGATTTTCCGGTACCAGCAGATGACCGAGCACCAGTACGCGATTGGCTGTCTGTCGGTCCGGATGGAGGACGGCGGGCCACGGGGATCGTTGGTGCGCTCGGTGCATGATTTCGCGCAACGGTTCGCCGCCCCCGATGAGTACCGGGTTGTGCCCAGAAATCCGGTCGTTGTCGACGGTGTGCCGCTGGATGAGATCCCACCCCAGGAAAAGGCGAAGATCCCACCGCTGCTGCACGGATGCCTGCGCATCGGCGGCCGTATCTGCGGACCGCCTTCCTTTGACCCGGAGTTCGACATGGCGGATTTCTTGGTGTTGGTCACCAAGGACACTGCGCGGCAACGTTATTTGGAGCGTCTGGAGCGGTCCCTTGCCCTCGGATAGCCATGCTTCTTGCGATGTGCTCGGGGTCGGATTCGGGCCATCGAACCTCGCGCTCGCGATAGCGCTCGCCGAGCATCCCCACCGGGCATCGGCGAAGTTCGTCGACACGCAGGCCCAGTTCGGGTGGCATCGCGGCATGCTCATCCCGGGGGCGCGGATGCAGGTCGCCTTTCTCAAAGATCTTGTCACGCTGCGCAATCCCAAGAGCCACTACACCTTTGTCAACTACTTGACCGAGCGTGGGCGGCTGCCGGACTTCATCAACCAGCAGAGTTTCTTTCCGACCCGGGAAGAGTTCCACGACTACTTGGACTGGGCGCAGCAGGCGCTCGGGGCGGATGTCAGCTACTCCTCGCGGATGGTCGGAATTCAGGCGGCCTCCGACGGATTCCAGGTGCGGCTGCAGGACACCACCGAGCGGTCACCGGATCATTTGATGCATACGCGGGCGCTTGTACTTGGCTGTGGAACGTTTCCGGCAATGCCGTCCGGAATCAATCCCACTGCACGGCAATGGCATAGCAGCCAGCTGCTGACCAGGCTCGACGCGCTGGAAGGCGCGCCCGCGCGAGTCGCGGTGGTGGGCGCCGGGCAGAGCGCCGCGGAGGCGGTGGCGTACCTGCACAACCGTTATCCCGATGCCCAGGTGCACGCCATTTTTGCGCGCTACGGATACAGTCCGGCCGACGACAGTCCCTACGCGAACAGGATTTTCGATCCGGCAGCGGTGGACGACTTCTACCGCGCGCCCGCCGAGGTGCGCCGCCAGCTGGTCGATTACCACCGCGACACCAACTACGCCGCGGTCGATTCTCCGCTGATCGCCGATCTCTACGATCGTGAGTACCGGGAACGGGTCAGCGGACAGCGACGACTCTGGATGCACAATGCCTCGAAAATCGCTGCCGTCGACGAGGCTCCGGAACGGGTGCGCCTCGCTGTGACACATCTGCCGACATCTGCGACCGAGCTGCTCGACTGCGATTTGGTGGTGTACGCCACCGGATACCGGCCGCTGGACGTGCGAGCCTTTCTGGGAGCGCTGGCCTCGTGTTACGAGTTCGACGCCGATGGCCTGCCGGTTGTCGAACGCGATTACCGGCTACGGGCGCGGGCGGACGCCCCGGGGGACATCTACCTCAACGGATCAGTGGAGCACAGTCACGGACTGTCTTCCTCGTTGCTGTCCAATGTCGCGGTGCGGGCTGGAGAGATCGTGGATTCGCTGGCCGCCGAGGCGGAGACCCGCGACTCCGTGGCATCTTTCAAGACCGGGTAGACAAAGCGCTCGATCATCTCCGATTCCAGGGCCGGGTCTGCTGTGGGCCAGAACAGGAACGCCATCACCACGCGTGAAATCCATTGCGCGGCAGTGCCGTCAGCAACTCCGGTGAATGTCGATGCCGATCGCGGGATTTCCGACGAGGGGGTCAGGTAGGACCCGAGCGAGGCCGGAGACATCGTCGCGACCATCGCGCTGACGACCGGATCGTTGCGGATGGCGGTCAACGACGCGGTGATGGCGGTGACCGCACGCCGCTGCGCGTCCGCGGACTCGACCGCTCGCTGAATGGCTGAGGTGACGCTCGCGATGTTTCGGGCCAACACGGCATCGACAATGGCCGTCTTGCCGCCGATGTGTCGATACACCGTCGCGCGGGAGCATCCCGCCTCGCGGGCCACCGCATCGAGGTTCAGCCGGTCCAGCCCATGGCGCGCGATCTGCTTGGCCGCCACCGACACGATGCGATCGGCGGCCGCGCCATGGCGGTCACCTTTGTGTAGCCAGTCCGAGTACGGTGACATCGATTCCTGAATCTATCTCAATATGAGACATAATTCTCGATATTTCGCACCATGCGTGCAGGTGGAACGGCCGCCGTGAGACGGCGGGGATCATGGCCCTGAACAGGTGCTTCTCAGTTTCGCGAATGCCTTGACGTGCGGTTTTCCGGTCTGTCAGCCTCGTAGGTGATGAGCACCGTGGAATTGTTCGACCCGCAGGTCCTGGAGGACCCCTACCCGTTCTATCGGCGGCTGCGCGAGACGGCGCCGGTGTGGCCTGTCGGTGATTCCGGCTTCTACTTCGTCTCGCGCTGGGATCTTGTGGTGGAGGCCACCGAGCGCACCGAGGACTTTTCGTCCAACCTCACCGCCGCGCTCATGAAATCCCAGGACTCCGGGGCCGGCCCGACGGTTGCCGCGATGGGGCCGGTCGCCGATCCCACCCATGTCCTGGCCACCGGCGACGACCCGGTCCATCACGCGCATCGCAAACTGGTCCTGCCGACGTTGGTCGCCAAGCGGATCACCGCCCTGGAACCCGTCATGGCCGCGACCGGGACGCAGCTGTGGGAACGCGGCGTGGACGGCGACGGCATCGACTGGATGGCCGCGATGGGCGATGCGCTGCCGATGACCATGGTGGCCCGGCTGATCGGCCTGCCTGATGAGGATGTGCCGCAACTGGTGCAATGGGGTTACTCCAGCACCGAGATGCTCGGTGGGCTCAACACCGAGCAGCGGCAGGCCGAGGTCGTCACGGACACCATGTACCTCATCCTCTACCTGCGCGAACACCTGGAGAAGGAGCTGGCCGCGCCCGGTGAGGACCTGCTCGGATATCTGGCACAGGCGTGTAATCGGGGAGACATCTCGCTGGACATCGGCGTGATGATCCTGGTGCAGTTGGTCGGCGCCGGCGGCGAGTCGACCGCCGGGTTGATGGGTAACGCGGTGCGCATTCTCGGCGAGAATCCCGAACTGCAGCAGCGCATCCGGGGCGACCGCGCGCTGTTGCCGACATTCCTGGAAGAGGCCTTGCGGTTGGAGTCACCGTTCCGCGGGCATCACCGCCACGTGGTGGCAGACACCTCGCTCGGCGGGGTTGAGCTGCCCGCGGGCAGTCACCTCACCCTGATGTGGGGTGCGGCCAACCGAGATCCGGCGATCTTCGAAGACCCTGACGCGCTACGCCTCGACCGGCCTAGCCCCCGCAGTCACATCACCTTTGGCAAGGGACTGCACTTCTGCGTCGGGGCGGCGCTGGCGCGCTTGGAGGCGCGTACCGCGATCAACCTGTTGCTTGACCGGACGCGCGCGTTCACGGTGAAACCGGGCGGTGCCCAGTGGGTTCCGAGCATCATGGTGCGCCGGCACCACAAACTGGAGCTGGACCTCAGCCTGGGATCTACCGGCGCCTGATAGTGCGCTGCATCCCACCGCGCGCCTTCGCCTGACCACCGGGCATCGGGCCCTTCGGCATGGCCGCGGCGCGTGAACCCAGCGCCGACAGCCGCGACTCCAGGGAGTCCATCTGCTTGGCGGTGATGTTGGCGGGAAGCTTGGTGAGGTGGCGCTCCAGCTTGGACAGCGGCACCTGACCGTCCTCGTTGCCGACGATGACGTCGTAGATCGGGGTATCGCCGACGACGCGGGCGGTGCGCTTCTTCTCCTGGGCCAGGAGCGGGCCCAGTCGGCCGGGAGCACCTTCTGCGACGAAGATGATGCCGGGCCGTCCGATGACTCGGTGCACCACGTCGAGCTGTGTCGTGCCCGCGACCGCGGTGGTGACCCGCCACTTTCCGCGCATGTTGTCCAGCGCCCAGCCGGCGGCACCCTTCTGGCCCTCGGCCTTGGTGAACACCGATTTCTGCACGCGCCGGCCGAAGATGATGAACGCCACCAGCACGCCGAGCACCACGCCCAGGATCGGGAACATGAACACGCTGATCCCGCCCGCGAAGTATCCGGCGACCGCGAACGCCGCCACGATCAGCACGAAAGCACCGATCATGTATGGCAGGAGGCGCTTGTCTTCCTTGCGCTGAATCTGGAAGGCCTGCCACATCTGGGCGCGGCGCGCCTTTGATTCGGCCTTGCGGCGCGCCTTTACCTCGGCCTTGGCGGCCTTGGCCTCGGCGGGATTCAGTGATTTAGGCATATACCGAGTCTAAGTCTCAGCGTGCGATGAGATTCACTGCCTCCTGGGCAGCCGATCCGGCCGACGTCAGATGCTCCAGCTCCGCGGGCAGCGGGCGTCCATGGTGGGCCATCGCCTGCGCGTACAGACGCCCGGCCCGGTACGAGGAACGCACCAGCGGCCCGGCCATCACACCGGCGAAGCCCAGGCCCTCCGCGAATTCCGAAAGCTCCACGAATTCTTGCGGTTTGACCCAGCGATCGACCGGATGGTGCCGCGGCGAGGGCCTCAGGTACTGGGTGATGGTGATGATGTCGCAGCCCGCCTCGTGCAGCGCGACAAGTGCTTCGCGAATCTCGTCGTTGGTCTCGCCCATGCCGAGAATCAGGTTGCTCTTGGTCACCAGCTGCGCCTCGCGCGCTGCGGTGATCACCGACAGGCTTCGCTCATAGCTGAACGCGGGCCGGATGCGGCGAAACACCCGCGGCACCGTCTCCAGGTTGTGGGCCAGCACCTCGGGCCGGGACGCGAACACCTCGTCGAGCTGCTCGGGGACGGCGTTGAAGTCGGGGATGAGCAGCTCCACGCCCGTGGCTGGATTGAGCTCCTTGATGTACCGCACGGTTTCGGCGTACAGCCAGGCACCGCCGTCGGGCAGGTCGTCGCGTGCGACCCCGGTGACCGTCGAATACCGCAGACCCATGGTGTGCACGCTTTCGGCCACTCGCCGAGGCTCGTCGCGGTCCAGGTCGGCGGGCTTACCGGTGTCGATCTGGCAGAAATCGCAGCGACGGGTGCACTGCTCGCCGCCGATGAGGAAGGTGGCCTCGCGGTCTTCCCAGCATTCGAAGATGTTGGGGCATCCGGCCTCCTCGCAGACGGTATGCAGGCCGCCCGTGCGCACCAGCGCCTTGAGTTCCTTGTACTCGGGGCCCATCTTGGCGCGGGTGCGGATCCAGTCAGGCTTGCGCTCGATGGGGGTTTGGGCGTTGCGGACTTCCAGTCGCAGCAGCTTGCGGGGTTCGGTCATGCTCCCACCGCCCCGACAGCTAGTCGTCCCTCGAGTGCGTCGAGCACCGAGGTGATCACCTGTTCATGGATCTCGTCGATGGTGACTTCCCGATCCAGTTCGGCGGACAAGGTCGTCACACCGGCGTCGCTGATGCCGCAGGCCACGATCGGTAGGTACGCGTCCAGGCTGTTATTGCAGTTGAGGGAGAAGCCGTGCATGGTGACGCCGCGCTGCACGCGGACCCCGATGGCGGCGATCTTGCGTTCCGGCTTCCCGCCGCCCGCGGCCAACCACACACCGGAGCGGCCGTCGACGCGCTTGGTCTGCACGCCCAGCTGTGCGCACACCGCGATGATGGATTCTTCTAGGCGCCGAACGTAGTTCACCACGTCAATGGGCTCGGCCAAGCGCACGATCGGATAGCCGACCAGCTGGCCCGGCCCGTGCCAGGTGATCTTGCCGCCGCGGTCGGTGTCGATGACGGGTGCGCCGTTGATCGGCCGTTCCTGCGGTTCGGTGCGCCGGCCCGCGGTGTAGACCGCCGGATGTTGCAGGGTCAGCAGCGTGTCGGGCCCGCCGGCGACGCGGGCTTCGACGAGGTCGCGTTGCAGCTCCCAGGCCGCCTCATAGTCGATCATGCCCAGGTCCCGTACGACTACGGGATCTGCGCTGGATCGGATGGATCCATGAGTGCGGTGCACGGGTTCCATTATCTCACTTCATCGGTCGACTGTTGTTGGCGTAGGCCAGCGCCTCGCCGATGGTGTGATGCTCGAACTCGAATCCGTGCCGTTCCAGGACGGCGGGGATGACGCGCATGCTGCGGGTCAGTTCGGCATCGGCAAACTCGCCGAAGATGGCGCGCAGCGCGAATTGGGGTGCCACCAGCAGGCTCGGACGATGCAGCGTCCGGGCCAGGGCGGCGGTGAACTCGGCATTGGTCACCGGTGCCGGTCCGGTCAGGTTGACCGGGCCCGAGAGCGCCGATTCGGTCAATGCGAACTCGAGAGCGCGGATCTGGTCTTCCAGGCTGATCCAGGGCATGTACCAGCGTCCGTTGCCCAGGCGCGCACCCAGGCCGAGGGAGAACAACGGGCGCGATCTGCCGAAGAGCCCACCGGCGGGGGACAGCACCAGCCCGGTACGGACGATCACCACTCGGGTTCCGGCCTGCGCGGCCTCCTCGGTGGCTCCCTCCCAATCGACGCACACGCGTGCTAGGAAACCCGTACCACTGGAGGCGGTTTCGTCGATGACGCGGTCTCCGCTGTCGCCGTAGTAGCCGACCGCGGAGGCGTTGATCAACACCGGTATGCCGGCATCGCCGACGGCACCGGCCAGCACCTCGGTAGGGATGACGCGGCTGTCGTAGATCTCCTGTTTATAGGCGCCCGACCACCGTTTGTCGCCGACGCCGACACCACACATGTTGACGACGGCATCGGCACCGTCTAGAGCTCCGGGCTCGATCTGTCCGCTCGCGGGATCCCAGCGCTGTTCGTCGGGGCCCATCGGGTCGCGCCGAACCAGTCGGACCACGGTGTGGTCTGCGGCACGCAGTGACGCGACAAGCGCCGACCCGATCACCCCCGAGGAGCCGGCGATGACGATGCGCATGAGCTACAGACCCAGGTCCGCCTCGAAAGCCCCCTCTTCCAGGCGATGTTTGATGGTGGTGAGGAACCGCCCCGCGTCGGCTCCGTCGATCAGGCGGTGATCGTAGGTCAGTGGCAGGTAGCAGACCGACCGGATGCCGATCGACTCGTTGCCCGCGTCGTCACGGATAACCCTGGGACGCTTCACGATTGCACCGGTGCCGAGCATGGCGGCCTGCGGCGGCACCAGGATCGGGGTATCGAACAGCGCACCTTGGCTGCCGATGTTGGTGATGGTGAAGGTGCCACCGGCGAGCTCGTCCGGCTTGAGGTTCCCCGAGCGTGCCCGACCGGCGATATCGGCGATGGCGCGGGCCAGACCTGCCAGCGACAGGTCACCGGCATTGTGGATCACCGGAGACAGCAGCCCCTGGTCGGTGTCGACCGCGATGCCCAGGTGCTCGGCGTCGAAGTAGGTGATCTCCTTGGTGTCCTCGTTGTAGCTCGCGTTGACGTTCGGGTGCGCCTTGAGCGCCTCGACCGCGGCCTTGGCAAAGAAGGGCAGGAACGTCAGGTTGACGCCCTCGCGCTCGGCGAAGGTGGCCTTGGCGCGAGCACGCAGCGCCGTGATCTTGGTTACGTCGACCTCGTGGGTCTGGGTCAGCTGAGCGGTCTGCTGCAGTGATTCGCGCGTCTTCTTGGCAGTGATCTGGCGAATCCGGTTGGCCTTCTGCGTGGTTCCGCGCAGGTGTGCCAACGCGGCGGGAGCCGCCGGAGCCGATGGCGCAGGGGCTGCCTTGGCGGCAGCTGCTGCGGGGGCGGGAGCCTTGGCCGCTTCCGCGGCAGCCAGGACGTCCTGCTTACGGATGCGTCCACCCACACCGCTGCCGGTCAGCGCGGACAGGTCCACGTTGTTCTCGGCGGCGAGCTTGCGCACCAGCGGCGTGACGTACGGGTTATCGCTAGCGTCGGCCGCAGCGGGAGCCGGCGCGACAGGTGCGGGTGCCGGAGCTGCCGCGGGAGCAGGTGCGGGTGCCGGAGCTGCTGCGGGCGCCGGGGGTGTGGCAGGAGCCGGTGTTGCGGCAGGGGGCGCGGGTGGTGCCGGCGGAGCTGCCGCAGGTTCGGGGGCAGGCGCGGGTGCCGCAGCGGGAGCAGCACCAGCTGCCCCGATGACACCGAGTTCGCCACCCACGGCGACGGTGTCGTCCTCATTGGCCGAGATGCTCAGCAGCACACCGGCGACCGGTGACGGAATCTCCGTGTCGACCTTGTCCGTGGAGACCTCGACGAGCGGCTCGTCCACGCCGACCTCGTCGCCGATCTTCTTGAGCCAACGGGTCACGGTGCCCTCGGTGACAGACTCGCCGAGCTCGGGCATCGTGACCGAGGTGCCTGGGCCCGACGGAGCGGCGGCGGCCGCGGGAGCAGCCGCTGGGGCCGGAGCGGGAGTGGCAGGTTCAGGAGCAGCAGCCGGCTCGGGTTCCGGCGCGGGAGCGGGTGTGGGCTCCGGGGCCGGTGCTGCCGGGGGCGTTGCCTCGGCGGGGGCCGACGCTGCTTCTCCAGCCTCGCTGATCACACCGAGCTCGCCACCGATCTCGACGGTGTCGTCCTCACGGGCGCTGATCTTGGTCAGCACACCCGAAGTGGGAGCGGGGATCTCGGTGTCCACCTTGTCGGTGGAGACCTCGAGCAATGGCTCGTCGACTTGGACCGTGTCGCCCTCTTGCTTGAGCCACCGTGTCACCGTCCCTTCGGTCACGCTCTCACCGAGGGCGGGCATCTGGACGGAGAAGGCCATGGTTTCCACTCCTGAAAAGGTTCCGATAGCGGCTCACACAATGTGGACATATCTGGCTTACCACAGCGACGTGGCCAGCGGGTCAATCCTGTCACTGAGTGGAACGGCGCGCCTGCCCGGGTCCAAGATCGAAGGGTGAGTGTGCGCACAGTCGTCTGCGTCATCAAGCCCGGCAGCCGCAAGGGGCCTGTTGTCGAGGTTGCCGACGACGGCGCGCTGACCCTCTTCGTCCGGGAGCCGGCGATCGACGGCAAAGCCAACAAGGCTGCCGTCGCATTGCTTGCCGAGCATCTGGATGTGCCGAAATCGATGGTGCGGATCGTTGCCGGGCAGACCAGCAGACTGAAGCGATTCTCGGTGGGCTAGGGACGCCGGTCGCGGTTGGCGGCGGTGAGATCGTCCAGCGAGGACAACCGCGGCGCGGGGACCGGAAGAGGGCTAGCGTCAACGGCCCGTAGCCCGTCGAGCATGAGTGTGAGATATCTGCGCCAAGCCTGTGTGCCCATCGGATACACGGGACCCAGCATGGTCAGGATCGCACCGACGTCTTCTGGTTGGGCCTCGGCTCGGATGACGCCTGCCGATCGTGCACGCTCGACGAGGTGCGTCACCGTCTGCACGATGTGCGGCCAGATCCGTTCCTTGTCCTCGGTGCGGCCCCTGCCGGCCAGCGCCTCGTAGAGTCCGCGGTCGGTGGCGTGGCGAGCGGCGATACGTTCGCAGAACGTGGCCAGCCCTTGCCACGGATCTGCGATGGTCAGCGCTGCGTGCGCGTCCTTCACGATCTGCTCGGTGGCTTCACTCAAGACCTCCGACGCCAACGCGTGCTTGTCGCGGAAATGTCGATAGGCGGTGCCCGTTCCGACCCCCGCGCGCGCCGCGATGTCGTCGAGCGTCGCCTCGAGACCTCGTTCGGAAAACACCTCGCGGGCTGCGGCGATCAATCGCTCGCGATTGGCCAATGCGTCCTTGCGCGGCATGCTCACACCAGACCTTGCGCGATGAGATCTCGCGCACAATCGGTGACGGTTTGCGCACCGGGTCTGGGAGACCAGCCGAGCAGTTGCTGGGCCTTGTCCGTCGAGTGCCGATTGCGTCGCCCGAGCCCGGGTGTGATCGCCCGCAGATCGGAGTTCAGGAGCGCAAGGGTCCGCACGACGATGTTCGGCAGTCCACGCGTGGGTACCTTCGCCGCATCGGGCCCCAATTGCTCGCGGAGCACTGCGGCGATATCGCTCATCCACATGAATTCTCCTGTGCCCAAGAATCTTTCTCCGGCGGCACGGGGCGAGGTCATGGCTCTGAGATGCAAGTCCACGAGGTCGCGGACATCGACGACTTCAAGGCCGATGCGCGGTGTTCCGGGCATGGCGCCGGAAAGTAGTCGCCCGATGACCTGAACGGAACCGCTGTCGCCCGCTCCCAAGACGGGCCCGAACACCGCCCCTGGCAACACAGTGCTCAGCTCGGTCGGGCCGTCGTACGTCGCCATGAAGTCCCAGGCCAGATGTTCCGCGACCGTCTTGGAGCGACGGTATGCGGGGAGCCCGGGCTGGTCGGGATTGGTCCACAGGGTTTCGTCGGTGACGCCGTCTTCGGTGTACGAGGAGGGGCTGGCGGCGTTGGCGGCCGACGTCATGACCACGCGGCGCACTCCTGCGGCGGTGGCCGCGCGCAATACGTTGAGGGTGCCCGCGCGTGCAGGGGTGAGTAACGCGTCGGGGTCCCGGGGGTTATCGGGGGTCAGTGGCGATGCGATGTGGAGCACGTAGTCGCATCCGCCGACGGCATCGGCCCAGCCGTCCGGCCGCGTCAGATCGGCATGCGCGATCTCGAGGCTGTCGGCGCGATCGGTCGCTCGGGTGACGGTTGTACGGACCAATTCATCCTTCGTCGAACTGCGGACTGTGGTGCGCACCCGATATCCACGCTGGAGAAGTTCGACGATCGCCCACCGCGCGATGAATCCGTTGCCTCCAGTGACCAGCACCGTTTCGTTCATGTCGCTCCTCGTTGAAGCGGAGGTTTCGCCTCCGTTTCACTCACGCTACCACTAACCGGAGAGTTGGTCTCCGTTTGTTTAGCGTGATCTCAGGATTAGCTGGCACCATGGACGAATGGCATGGATCGACGCCTTTCGAAGCAAACGCGGGGGGCAGACCACACAGGGCACGAATGACGACGTGCGCTACCTCGCGACCTGGGCCGCAGCACGCACCGGCGTGGAGGCCTACGTCGAACCGCAAACCAACTTCTCCGACGTCACTGTGATTCTCATCGCCGGTGATGGCGAGTGGACTCGCCGCCGCGTCGGCGGGGTAGCGGGCGCGCGGCGAATCTCCGAGAGACTCAAGATTCCGGTGTACGACGTACACCGCACCGGGTACCCGCAACGCAAGCGTGATTACGACGCCCGGCAGCGAATTCTCAAGCGCCGCGCGGCCGAGGAAGGCGCCTAGCGGCGCTTACCCGTTCTCGACGATGTCTTCCAGCACCGCGAAGATGGTCCGCACCGGCACGCCGGTACCGCCCTTGGATATGTAGCCCCACGGTCCGCCGGTGTTGAACGCCGGGCCCGCGACATCGATATGCGCCCACTGCACGCCGTCGGCGACGAACTCCCGCAGGTACAGCCCGGCCGCCAGCATGCCGCCGTTGCGGTGGTTGGTGACGTTCGCCAGGTCGGCCACCCGGGACTTGAGATCGTCGCGCAGCTCCTCGGGGAGCGGCATGGCCCAGCCGTTCTCGCCCACGGACTGCGAGATCGACGACACCCGGTCCCGGAACTCGCCGGTGCCCATCACGCCGGGAGTGCGGGTACCCAGGGCCACCACCTGAGCACCGGTCAGTGTCGCGGTGTCGATCAGGTAGTCGGGTTCATCCTGGCAGGCCCGCACGATCGCATCGGCGAGAATCAGACGGCCCTCGGCATCGGTGTTGATCACCTCGACAGTGGTGCCGTCCAGATGTGTCAACACGTCACCGGGACGCTGCGCCGTCGACGACGGCATGTTCTCGGCCATGGGCACCGTAGCGATCACGTCGATCGGCAGCTGCTGGCGGGCCGCCAGCAGGGTGACCGCGATAACCGCTGCCGCCCCGCCCATATCGGAGGTCATGTTCTCCATACCGCCGGCGGGCTTGATCGAGATGCCGCCGGTGTCGAAGGTGATGCCCTTGCCCACCAGCGCGACAGTCTTGGCTTTCTTTCCCTTGGCGCCGCGATAGGTCAATCGCACCAGGCGCGGCTGGCGTGAGGAGCCCTTGCCCACGCCCACGATGCCGCCGTAGCCGCCCTTGGCCAGTTCCTTCTCGTCGAGGACCTCGACCTCGATACCCTCGGCGGTCGCCAATGTCTTTGCGCGCTTGGCGAATTCGGCCGGGAACAGGTGGCTGGGCGGGGTGTTCACAAAATCCCGGGCAGTCACGACGGCAGACGCGACGGTGGCACCGCGCTCCATGGCGTCCTTCTGCGTGCGGCCCTTGTCGCCGACGAGCAACGTAACCTTCTGCAGCCCAGCATCCTTCGGTGCCGTCTTGGCGCTGCGGAATTCCGCGAAGCGGTACCCGCCGAGCACCAGCCCCTGCACGGTGGCGTCGACATCCTGCGCCGACAGCGTGGTCACCAGGGTTTCGACGCCGTCGAGGGACCGTGCCGCGACCCCGGCGGCGCGACGGATCGCTTCGGCGGTATCGGCCTTACCCAGTCCTACGGCCAGGACACTGGCCACCGGCAGCCCATCCACGACCACCCGGGTGAGCTGCTCGGCCGAGCCGGTCGCCCCGACCGCCTTGAGTGCAGCCTCGATGGACTTGACGGCTGCCTTGTCCAGCAGCTGGGCGTCGACCACCTTGGGGCTCTTGTCGGATTCCTTCTCGCTGGGGCGCACGCCCACGAGCAGCACCGCGGCGGAGACCCCACGCTGCGGAATGGAAGTGGCCAGGGTGAACGAAGGTGCCGTGTATGCGCTCATAGGCTCACAGCCTAGTGAAAGCAAATGATGTGCCAATTAGGGTGAACGCCATGACGGATCTCTTACTCGGCCCACTTCACGATCGGCACGCCGCGCAGGGCGCCACCTTCGCTGAATTCGGCGGCTGGAACATGCCGGTCTCTTACGCCGGCACGGTGGGGGAGCACACCGCTACCCGCGAGGCTGTCGGCCTGTTCGACGTGAGCCACCTGGGCAAGGCGCTGGTGCGTGGGGCGGGTGCCGCAGCCTTCATCAATACGTGTTTTACCAACGATCTCAACAAGATTGGGCCGGGTAAGGCGCAGTACACCTTGTGTTGCACCGAGACCGGCGGGGTCGTCGACGACCTCATCGCCTACTACGTCTCCGATGACGAGATCTTCCTGGTGCCCAACGCCGCCAACACGGCGGCGGTGGTGGCCGCACTGCAGGAGAAGGCCCCCGAGGGCATCACCATCACCAACCAACACCGCGACTACGCGGTGCTGGCCGTGCAGGGGCCCAAGTCGGCGGAAGTGCTGCAAGGGCTCGGACTGCCAACGGATATGGAATACATGGCCTACGCGGACGCGACGCTCGGCGGTCAGCCGGTGCGCGTGTGCCGGACCGGATACACCGGGGAACATGGCTACGAGCTGCTGCCGTCCTGGAACTCCGCCGGCGCGGTGTTTGATGCGCTGCTGCCGGCGATCACCGCGGCAGGCGGTCAGCTTGCCGGTCTGGGCGCACGCGACACGCTGCGCACCGAGATGGGTTATCCGCTGCACGGGCATGAGCTCTCCGCGGACATCAGCCCGGTGCAGGCACGGGCCGGATGGGCCGTCGGCTGGAAGAAGGACGCGTTCTGGGGCCGCGATGCTCTCACCCAGGAGAAGGCGGAGGGCCCGCGCCGCACCCTGCGAGGCCTGCGTGCCACCGGGCGAGGCGTGCTGCGCCCGGATCTCACGGTGCTGTCCGACGGCCAGCCAGTGGGCGTGACGACCTCGGGCACCTTCTCGCCGACCCTCAAGACCGGAATCGCCCTGGCCCTGCTGGACACCTCCGCCCAGATAGCGGATGGAGCGAGCGTCGTCGTGGATGTGCGTGGCCGGGGGATCGAATGCGAGGTCATCAAGCCGCCATTCGTAGACGTCAACGTCGGATAATGGTTTCGGATTTGGCGACATCGGACAGCTAGACTGCCGAGCATGAATCCGCTTCCCGAGTTCACCCGGCAACTCAACCCGTCACCGGCCGGCCCGGCTCGGCGGGCTGAGGTACTGGCCGCACCGGGATTCGGGAAGTACTTCACCGACCACATGGTGTCCATCGACTGGAACACCGAAAATGGTTGGCACAACGCGCAAGTAGTGCCGTACGGCCCCATTACTCTCGACCCGTCGGCCATCGTGCTGCACTATGCGCAAGAGGTCTTCGAGGGGCTCAAGGCCTACCGCCAGCCCGACGGAACCATCGCCGCCTTCCGGCCCGAGGCTAACGGCGAGCGGATGATCCAGTCCTGCCGCCGCATCGCCATCCCCGAGCTCCCGCAAGAGCTGTTCATCGAGTCGCTGCGCCAGCTCATCGCGGTCGACGCCGACTGGGTGCCGCCGGGCGGCGGCGAAGAGTCGCTCTACCTGCGGCCGTTCATCATCGCCACCGAGGCCGGCCTCGGGGTGCGCCCCGCCGCCGAGTACCGGTACCTGCTCATCGCCTCACCGGCCGGCGCGTATTTCTCGCAGGGCATCAAGCCGGTCAGCGTGTGGCTCTCGCACGAGTACGTGCGCGCCGCACCGGGCGGGATCGGTGCCGCCAAGACGGGTGGCAATTACGCCGCCTCCCTCGTTGCCCAGGCGCAAGCCGCCGAGGAGGGCTGCGATCAGGTGGTGTGGCTCGACGCGATTGAGCGCCGGTACATCGAGGAAATGGGCGGAATGAACCTGTTCTTCGTGTTCGGCCGCGATGGCGAGGCCCGCTTGGTGACTCCGGAACTCTCGGGTTCACTGTTGCCCGGCGTGACGCGGAAGTCCTTGTTGCAGCTGGCTTCCGATGCCGGTTTCGCCATCGAGGAACGCAAGATCGACGTCGACGAGCTGGAGAAGAAGGCGGCCTCCGGAGAGATCACCGAGGTGTTCGCCTGCGGCACCGCCGCGGTCATCACGCCGGTTGGGCGCGTCAAGCACTCCAGTGGTGAGTTCACCATCGGTGACGGGGAACCGGGCGAGGTGACCATGGCCTTGCGTGACACGTTGACCGGAATCCAGCGCGGCACCTTCGCCGATACGCACGGCTGGATCACCAGGCTCGGTTAGGACGCCGCCGCGCGTACCGGGCGGCGATAGGTCACCGTGTCGAACGCGCGGCCGTACTCGTCGACGGCGGTGACGTCCATTTCGCTGCTGAACGTTCCGGGACGCACGTCGACACGAATGAACGCATAGTTGCGATAGCGCACCCGCGACCACGCGACCGCCTCGGCATGCTTACTGCCGTCGGGCGCCCAGACATAGCTGTTGGGAACCAGCGTGTCCGTGAGCTCGCGGCCGCGGTAACCCTCGGGCTCTCCCGGCTGAAAGTCATAACGGGGCCGTCCGGCGGAGCCCACCGTGTAGTACACGGTGCCATCCGATTCCGGGTAGACGATCGAGTTGTCGCCGGCCTCTGTGGTCGGCCGCCCCGCGCGAATGGGATCCGTGCGCTCGAATACGTGGTTGTGCCCTTGGAGTACCAGGTCCACCTGATATCGATCGAAGAGTGCGCACCACGCGTCGCGGACGCCACCGTCGCTGGCATGCGAGAGGGTCGTCGAGTAAGCGCAGTGGTGAAAGAAGCAGACGATGAAGTCGATGTTCGGGTTGGCGCGGTAGGACGCCAAAGTTCTTTCCACCCAGCCAGTTTGGGCTCCACCAGAGTATCCGGTGTTTGCCCGGATCTCATACGACACGTCATTGGCGTCCAAGGAGAGCACCGCGACATTGCCGTAGGTGAACGAGTACGCGGAGGGGCATCCGGTGGGGCCGTTGCCGGGGAAGCCGAGACGGGCCAAATGCCCGCCGTAGCCGTGGCTGCCGTACGCGGCCTCCATGTCGTGGTTACCGGTCGCGAACATCCACGGTGTGATCGAGGCGCTGGGTTCAATGGACGTCAGGTAGACATCCCAGACAAAGGGGTTGTATTTGTCGAAACCGGTGGCGGGCTTGGCGCCCGAGGGCACGAACTGGGGCTTTTTCCCCATTCCGGAGGGGTCGGCGTATGCGATATCCCCGGCCAAGATATGGAAGTCAGGTCGGCACGCCACGATCTGATTCAGGACGTTCTGCGTATGGGAAGCGCCCGGGTCATTGTCCGCGCTGTAGTAGCTGTCGTCGTATTCACCGGCGGCCAGGCCCGGTGGCTGGGCGGGAGTCTCGTCGGTGCCCTGGTCGCCCATCATGGTGAAACGGAAGGGGGCGAGTGCGTTTCGTGAGGATGGCATGGCCGTCGCGGCCGAACGGATGTCGCTCAGAAACCCGTCGGCGCTGCGCCAGCGGTAGAAACGCTCGGTGCCGCCACCGATCCCATGTACGGGCGCGTGGACGTAGAACTGTTCGGCCGCCAGCACGCCATGGTCGCTGGACGGGATCTGTGTCACGAGATTGCGGACCTCGGCCTGTAGGGAGGCGCCGAGTTCGGGTGTGGGGCCGTGATCGAGAAAGATTTTGGTGCCGTGCGGATTCCTGGACAGCTGTCCGGAAAAGCTGAGCTGGCTTGAGGAGTCGGCGCCGAACCCGACGCGCCTGCCGGCGACACTCAGCGGGGCATCATCCGCATATGCCCGCCGCCCAAACGGCGATACTCCCAGCGCGGCGACCGCAGCGGCGGCGGCCGACCCTCGGAGGAAGTTGCGACGTGACACCGCATGACGGCTTAGATACCCGCGATGCCACTCGTACTGCTCGGCCATCGACATCGATCGGGCGATCGGCTCGGGTATTCCCATGTCCGGCGTCTCACCGGCAGGGTTCACAGGGTTGCGCGGCATAGGTTCGAATAGTGGCCCACCGCACCGGGTAACGCGAACGCACAGGCCGATACGGCCGCAAATTCTTGATGAATCTTTCGTCGTCCCGTCAGTACGCCGTGAAACCGAGCGCGGCCAGGGTCGTGGTCACCTCGATGCTCGCGCCCAGCACGTCGCCCGTGATGCCACCGAACCTGCGCACGCAATGGCGTACCAACAGCGCGCCGGCGACCAGGGCCACCACTACCGTGGCCGGGCCCTGCCAGGGCCGCCAGGGTTGCGCCAGAAGTCCGACGGCCATTGCCGCGAGCGCCCATGCTCCTGCCAGCCACAGCGGTTGAGACCCCGCGACCCTGGCGCCGAAGCCGCTGTGCGCGGCGCCGGGCACCCCGCGACGGCACGCCACGACCGCGCTGACGCGCCCCACCGCGACCGCCAGCGCGATGGCCAGCCACTCCTGTCTGGAGGCCAGCACTCCGAATGACAACGCCTGCGCCAGTAAGGCGATGACCACTGCCACCACTCCGAACGGCCCGGCCGAACCATCGCGCATCACGGTGAGCGCGCGTTCCGGTGGCCCATAACAGCCAAGTCCGTCCGTGGTGTCGGACAGTCCGTCGATATGCAGTCCACGCGTCGCGAGAATTATCGCCGTGACCGCTGCCAGCCCGGCCAGTGGCGCCATATACGCGAAGCTCATGATCCAGCTGACGGCTGCGGCCAGCGCACCGAGCGCGGCGCCTACCACCGGCAGCGCTCCCAACACCGGGCCCGAGAGCGACCCGGCTAGCCGCGCGGGAACCGGTGCCACGGTGGAGAATTCGAAGGCTCCGCCGATGCTCCGAAGGAGCCGCAGCAGCCGATTCACGTGCCCGGCCCGTCGATCCGGGCCTCGTCGAAAGTCGCCATCTGGGCCAGCGTGCCTGCGGCGGCCTGCAATACGGGCAGTGCGACGAGTGCGCCGGAGCCCTCGCCCAGTCGCATCTGCAGATCCAGTATGGGGTCCAGCCGAAGGCGTTGCAGGGCAAGAGAATGGGCGGGCTCGGTGGAGCGATGTCCGGCGAGCCACCATTGTCGCGCTCCCGGGGCCAGCTGCTCGGCCACCAGCGCTGCCGCGGTCACCACCAGCCCGTCGAGTAGCACGGGGGTGCGCCGCACCGCGGCATGTGCCACGAAACCGGTGATGGCCGCCAGATCGGCACCGCCTGCTCGACTAAGCAGTGCGACCGGGTCGGTGCGCACATCCTTGGTGCGGCGCAACGCATCGCGGACGGCGGCGGTCTTGCGTGCCCATCCGGCGTCGTCGACCCCGGTGCCGCGGCCCACCACCGCCACCGGTTCGCTCGCGGTCAGCGCCGCCACCAATACCGTTGCCGGCGTGGTGTTACCGATGCCCATATCGCCCGCGATCAGCAGATCGGCTCCGCCATCGATCTCGGCGTCGGCCAAGGCGATCCCGGCGGCCAGCGCGGCGTGAGTCTGCTCGAGGGTGAGAGCGTCCTGCACCGCGATATTGCCGCTGGAGCGGCGAATCTTGTGGGCAGCGAGGGATTCGGTCAGTGAATCATCGGTGTCGACGGCAATGTCGACCACCCGCACACCCGCCCCGGCGAGCGCGGCGAGCACGTTCACCGCGGCCCCGCCCGCATCGATGTTCCGCACCATCTGGGCTGTCACCGACGGGGGATAGGCCGACACACCGCCGGAGGCCACGCCGTGATCACCGGCGAAGACGACCACCCTCGGCCGTTGGAAGGTCTTAGGGGGACACTGATTCTGGCAGGCCGATATCCATACCGAGAGCTCCTCCAGCCGCCCCAGCGCGCCCTCCGGTTTGGTGAGTTGCCGTTGCCGGTCGCGCGCGGCGGCGGCGATATCCGGATTGGGCGCCGAGACCGGGGCGAATCGCGGCGCCTCGCTCGTGGTCACGCGGTAGTTCCCTTGATGGTCAGCGGCTGGCCGGCCACGATCAGGAGCACGCGCTGACAGCGCTGTGCCACCGCCTGATTCAGGTCTCCGAGCTGATCGGTGAACAACCGCCCGGATGAGGTGGCAGGCACGACGGCCAACCCGACCTCCGGGCTCACGATCACCAGGTCGCTGGAGTAGCCGTCGATCGCATCGACCAGCGCACTGATGTCGGCGCTGACGACATCAGCGCCACGTTCCCATGCGCCGCGGCCGTCCATCACCGCGGTCAGCCAACCCCCGAGATCGTCGATGAGCGTCGGCACCGCATCGCCCGTGCGCAGCTCGCCCGCGATATCTGTCGTCTCGGTCGTCGTCCAGTGATCGGGACGCCGAGACCGGTGCGCGGCAACCCTTTGCTCCCATGCGGCATCCTCGCGGACGGACGATCCGGTTGCCACGTATCGCACGGGTCCCGAGGCGGGCAGCAGAGATTCGGCAAAACGCGATTTCCCCGAGCGGATTCCGCCGAGAACCAGCGTGGTGGGCACGTGAGGTTAGACCGGCTCGCCGCGGTTCACCCGGGGACGTGGTGCGCGCATCTTGCGCAGCTGCGATGCACGGCTTGCCGCGTACCAGCCGAGTTTGAAGCCACCCTCATCGCTGGTCGGGAAGCGTTCGGATACGCGCTTGTTCACGAGTCTGCCGACGAAGACTCCGTCGACAATCATGACGATCATCAGAACGAGCATCGCCGGGGTCATCCACATCTGAACCTGGACGGACGGCACCGCGAACATGGAGAAGATCAGGAACAGCGCCAGGGGCATGAACAGACCCAGCACATTGCGTCGAGAATCGACGATGTCGCGGGCGAATGCGCGCACCGGGCCCTTGTCCCGGGGCAGCAGATACGACTCGTCTCCGGCCATCATCTTTTCGCGGTTGTCGGCCATCCGGGACCGACGCTCGGCGTTCTCGACCTTGCGTTCCGCGCGCGACAGTTTCGGCCCGCGCAGCGACTTGCGACGTTGCCGGGCCTCGGAGCTGGTCAAAGGCGCCGGAGCGACAGGTCCACGACGCTTGCCGGCGTCCCGCTTCGGGGTAGGGCGGCCCTTTCCGGCCTGCGCCGCTGATGTGACGTCCGTCTCATCGGATGGCGACGAGGACGCACTGACAGCGCTAACGGTGCCGTTTTCGGAGGTGGATTTCTTTCGGCCGAGCAGATTCACACGCCCAGATTATCCTGCGCGAATGAGTCAGATTCTGGTGGCGCCCGACAGCTTCGGAGACACGCTCACCGCCACCGCGGCGGCGACCGCCATCGCGGACGGCTGGAGGCGGGCTCGCCCCGACGACGTCGTCATCCTCAGCCCACAATCTGATGGGGGTCCCGGCTTCGTCGACGTGCTGGCCGCGCAGCTGCCCTCGGCGCGCCGATACGCGGCGCGGGTGCGCGGTCCGCTGGACGACGACGTCAATGCCGAGTGGTTGCTCGACGGTGCGACCGCCTACATCGAGTGCGCGCAGGCCTGTGGGTTGCCGCTGCTTCGGCGCGCGCCGTCCGCTGACACCGCCTGGCGTGCCCACAGCAAGGGGGTTGGGCAGCTGATCGCCGCGGCTCTCGATGGCGGAGCGACCCGGATCGTGGTCGGCCTCGGTGGCAGCAGTTGTACCGACGGGGGTGCGGGGCTCATCGAGGGCCTTGGCGGGATCGGCGAGGCCCGTCGGCGGTTGGCCACCACGGAGTTGGTGGTCGCCAGCGATGTCGAGCATCCACTGCTCGGCGCCCGTGGTGCGGCAGCGGTGTTCGGCCCGCAGAAGGGGGCCGGACAGGAGACCGTCAAACGCCTGGAGGCAAGGCTTACCCGGTGGGTCGCCGAGATGGAGGCCGGAACTGGCCGCTGTGTGCGCGATCTTGCCGGAGCAGGTGCCGCGGGCGGGATCGGGGCGGCGCTGCTCGCCCTTGGCGGGCGTCGCGAGTCGGGGGCGCGGATCGTCGCCGAGCACACCGGCCTCGATGCCGCTATCGCCCGGGCCCAGCTGGTGATCACCGGTGAAGGCAAGTTCGACGACCAAACCCTGCACGGCAAGGTGGCCGGTGCGGTGGCGAGCCGCGCCGCGGCATCCGGCATCCAGGTGCTGGTGCTGGCCGGGCAGGTGGCGCTCACAGCCGCTGAGTATGGGCAGGCGGGTATCGCGCGGGCCGAATCGATCGCGCAGTTCGCGGGGTCGGTGCAACTGGCGATGGAAGACGCGGCCGGGCAGCTGGCCGGGTTGGCGGCCCAGGTCGCCCGTGAGGCTGGTTTCTAGCCGTCAGCTGGTGTGGGCGCGGCAGGAGACGGTCACGTAGACGGTCGTGAAAACTGTTTCATCACTGGGGATTCCGGTGACATCTGTGGCGACGCATTGAGATAACGGCGCATCCGCGATGCCGTTCAGCTGCACGGAATAGCCGTGTCCTTGCAGATGCTGCACGGTGTCCGCCGCATTGCCGCCGCCACCGATGTTGTGCGCGTTGGCGACAGCCGGTGAGGCCCATGCCGGCACAGTCATTGCACTCGCTGCCATCACCGCTGCGGCGCAGAACCTGGCGCCCGTTGAGGTTCGCGTACCGGATGTCTTGTGCTGGCGATGATTTCTGCGACTTTGCATATCTATCACAATACCCCCAGGGGGTATTGTGATAGATATGCGTCAGATCACACAGAAACATCCGCAAGGGGCGAAACTGTATACGGGGTTGGGTATTTCACCCCAGTGGCGCGAGAAACCCGTTGGTGCTGACTTCATAGAGGCGGGTGTCGGTGTCGCTGAAGAACGTTCCGGTCACGCGCAATCGCCCCGAAATCGTCGCGGCCACCAGAATCGGGTGGCGCACAAGCCGGTCGACCTGAATGGCAACGTTGACCACGGCGAGCTGATCGGCATTGTCCAAGCCGCTGGCAGCCGCGCTGACCCGGGCCACGTGATAGTCGCGATAGGCGACCAGGGTCTCGCGCGCATAGTCGAGCCACCGACAGACGGGGCTGGTGGGCGCATCGATCGATTCGGACAGGAGTGTTTTCATGGCGCCGCAGTGTGAGTGCCCACACACCACGATCGAGCGCACCCGAAGCTGGTTCACGGCGAAGTCCAGGGCGGCATCGACAGAGGCGTCTGCGGGATCAGTGGGCACCACATTTCCCACATTGCGGACGGTGAACCGCTCGCCACTGATGTCGGTGTTGGCGGTGTCAGGTACGGCCGGCCCGTCTGAGCAGGCTAGATACAGCACGTCGGGATGCTCGTTGTGATGTGAGTCGAAGAACGAGGTCATAGTGGGTAGCCCCAATCGGAAACGGCGCAGACGCATGCATATGTGCTGGCCAGATGGACAAACTCATGGACGTGGGCGGCGGTGATACGCCGGAACCAGCGGGTGGGCCGCCGCGAAGGGCAGCCGCAGTGGCCTCAGTCGAGGTCCTGGAATATGCAGGTCAGCGTCGGATGATGCACAGATCGGTCAGCAGCACGCGCCCTGACCGGGGTGAAGTCGCTTTCGTGACCCGCCGCGGGGGGTCACGGGAGAGTCCGAAGTACGGCGACACGGCGAGGGTCGCGACCGCGAGTGCCGCGACGAACGCCGCCAGTAGCCGCAGTTCGTCGTCACCCCGCAGTGCTGCCGCGAGTCCGTCAACGCCTTGGCACAGGGCGGCGCGTACGGCATTGTCGGCGTGCGAATGATCGACTGCCGCAGTGCGAACCGCCGTCGGCGAGTCGGCTGCGGTTGGTGTGGTCAGGCTGAGGTGATGGGCGGCGAGGGGGCCGGGATGCTTATCGCCCGGCACGCAATGAAGCATGGCCGGCAGCGCGACGGCCACGCCCAAGAACAACACCAGCAGCGCGAGTCGGGCGCGACCTTGCGCGCGAATCGCCATGGCCGTACGGTAGCACAATCGGGTGATACCCCCTATGGGTATCAAAGGCGCAGGGCGAGGCCACATGAGCTGGGGCATAGATGTAGGAATAGCCGCAGACGAGGTACCGTTGAGGTCACTAGACGTTTCCGACACGGACGTCCACCCGAGAGCTTCGACGCAGGGGAGATCCCACCATGACTGTCCAAGACGAATCGACCGCCACCTCCACCGAGGAGACCCATGGTGCCGTCTTGACCGATGCCGCCGCATCCAAGGCCAAGGCGCTGCTGGATCAAGAAGGGCGTGACGACCTGTCGCTGCGCATTGCCGTCCAGCCCGGCGGTTGCGCGGGTCTGCGGTACCAGCTGTTCTTCGATGACCGCAGCCTCGACGGTGACCTCGTATCGGAATTCGACGGTGTGAAGCTCACCGTGGACCGGATGAGCGCGCCGTACATCCAGGGTGCCTCGATCGACTTCGTCGACACCATCGAGAAGCAGGGCTTCACGATCGACAACCCGAACGCCACCGGCTCCTGCGCCTGCGGCGATTCCTTCAACTGATCAGAACGCGTTCGCGCCGCGCATGTACGCGGAGCAGACGTAGATCTTGCCCTCGTTGATCAGTAGCTCGGCCTGCCCCTGCGGGGCGTCCTTGCGCTTTTGGCTCGTCGCGGTGAATAGCACCTTGAGTTGGTACTCGGAGAAGTAGACGATCTTGTCGATCGACTTCACTGTGGCCGTTCCGAACGTCGCCACAAACTGTTGAGCGTTGGCGCGCACAATCGAGTCGTCGGTGTCCTTGTCGCGCACGGCGTCGTACAGGCCGCAGCCGGCGTTGCGTGCCAGCGTCACGATGTCGAGCTTGGCCATCGCGTCCAGGTAGTCCTGGATGGTCTGCTCAATCTTCGCTTCACTGGGCCGGTGGGATACACCCGAATTCTTGGTCAGAAATCCGAGCAGCAGCGCCAGCACTACCAGCGCCGCCACCACGGCGGCCGGCGCGAGCCACGTGGGCAGCTTGCGCTTGCGTTCGGGGTAGTCGACCGGGGGCGGCATGGGCGGTAAACCAGGGTAGGGCACCGTCGAATAACCTGGTCCAGCCATTGACTCTCCTGAAATTTCGTTTCCCCGGTTCTCACTCCCCAACAATCCAGGCTAGCAACCGGATACAACTACCCGACAGTTACGCTAGGTAAGCTTCTGGGGCTGTCGCTCGACTTACCCAATCTGCCCGAATCCTACGAAGGGTCTCACGCGTGTCCATCATCGTCACCGGATCCATTGCGACCGACCATCTGATGAACTTCCCCGGGAAGTTCTCCGAACAGCTGTTGGTCGAGCACCTGCAGAAGGTGTCCCTCAGCTTCCTGGTGGACGATCTGGAAATCCGTCGCGGTGGTGTCGCTGGGAACATCGCGTTCGCCATCGGTGTGCTCGGCGGTAAGCCGGCCCTGGTGGGTGCCGTGGGCGCGGACTTCGCCGAGTACCGATCCTGGCTTGAGGGCCACGGCGTCAACTGTGACGCCGTGTTGATCTCCCAGACCGCCCACACCGCGCGTTTCGTCTGCACGACCGACCAGGACATGGCGCAGATCGCGTCCTTCTACCCGGGTGCGATGTCCGAAGCCCGCGACATCTCGCTCGCCGATGTCGTATCGCGCACCGGGACACCGGAATTGGTCATCATCGGAGCCAATGACCCCGATGCCATGTTCCGGCACACCGAGGAATGCCGCAGCCTGGGGTTGCCGTTCGCGGCCGATCCGTCGCAGCAGTTGGCCCGGCTCTCCGGCGAACAGGCCCGTGAACTCGTCGGTGGCGCCAAGTACCTCTTCACCAACGACTACGAGTGGGATCTGCTGCTGTCCAAGACCGGGTGGACCGAGGCGGATGTGCGTGAGCGTGTCGAGCTGCGGGTCACCACCCTCGGCCCCAACGGCGTCGAGATCGTCGAGAAGGACGGCACGTCCCTCAAGGTGGGCGTGGTCCCGGAGAAGGGGCAGGTCGACCCGACCGGTGTCGGTGACGCATGGCGTGCCGGATTCCTCACCGGCCGCAGCGCCGGCCTGAACCTGGAGCGTTCGGCACAGCTGGGATCGCTTGTGGCCACACTGGTTCTGGAGACCGTCGGCACCCAGGAATGGGTATGGGAGCGCGACGACGCGCGGGCCCGTCTTGCCGACGCGTACGGCCAGGAAGCAGCCGACGAGATCGGTGCAGCTCTCTAGAGCTGCACCGGGTAGTGCGGCTCCTGGATATTCGGCTGCACCGACTGCTCGACGAAGATCGCATGCCACAGCATGAAGATCAGCACCGTCCACAGCCTGCGACTGTGATCGCTGGCCCCAGCGGCGTGCTCGGTGAGCATCCGGCCGACGGCGGGTACGTCGATCAAGTGCCCGGCCTGCGTCGTCGCCAGCATCTCGCGGGCCCAGTCGTGCAGTAGCCCGTCGACGAACCAGTGCCGGATGGGCACCGGGAAGCCAAGCTTGGTCCGGTGCAGAACATGCGCCGGCACAATCGGTTCCAGTGCCTTGCGCAGGGCGTACTTGGTGGTCTCGCGGGTGATCTTCTCGCGGTACGGCAGCTGCGAGGCCACCTTGAACACCTCGGGGTCAAGGAACGGCACCCGCAGTTCCAGCGAGTTCGCCATCGTCATCTTGTCGGCCTTGACCAGGATGTCGCCGCGCAGCCAGGTGAACAGGTCCACATACTGCATGCGCGCCACCGGATCCCAGCCCGCGCAGCGCTCGTAGAGGGCCGCGGTGACGTCCTGGTGGCCCCACTCCGGGCGATAGTGGGGGAGCACCGCGCGCAGCTGTTCGTCGTCGAAGCTACGCGCGTTCCCGTAATAACGCTGCTCCAGTGTCATCGATCCGCGGTTCAGCAGGCTCTTGCCGCGTACCCCATCGGGGATGGCGGCGGACAGCCGCGCAGCGCCACGTCGTAGCGCGCGCGGCAGGTATTCGAAGGGCTTGAGCGACAAGGGCTCCCGGTAGATCGTGTAGCCGCCGAAGAGCTCGTCGGCACCCTCGCCAGAGAGCACCACCTTGACGTGCTTACGTGCCTCCCGGGCCACGAAGAAAAGCGGCACCAGGGACGGATCTGCCACCGGATCGTCCAGATACCAGACGATCTCGGGCAGAGCGGAAACGAACTCCTCCTGGCTGACCACCTTGACGACGTGCCGGGCGCCGATCGCCTCGGCGGACTCCACCGCCACGTCGACCTCGGAATAGCCTTGCCGCTCAAAGCCGGTCGTAAAGGTGATGAGCTTCGGGTTGTGCCGGATCGCCAACGCGGCGATGGCCGTCGAGTCGATACCGCCGGACAGGAACGATCCCACCGTGACATCGGCCCGCATGTGCTTGGCCACCGAATCGGAGAGCACCTCGGTGATCTCGTCGTACCGGGACTGACGGGTCGCGCGGGTGAACGGCGTCACGGAGAACCGGGCCTGGAAGTAGCGCGTGACGCGTGGCTCCTGGCCGGGGGTGATGCGGGCGTATGAACCAGACTCCAGGCGCCGGATCTCGGTGTGCAGACTCTCGGGCTCCGGAACGTACTGCAGCGTCGTGTAGTGCTGCAGCGCACGCAGGTCCAACTCGGTCCCGATGCCCAACTGCTCTACCAGATCTAGCAGGCATTTCTTCTCACTGCCCAGTGCGGTGCCACCCGGCCCTGTCGCCATGAACAGCGGCTTGATGCCGAAAGGATCTCGCGCGCAGAACAGCTCCCGTTGGGCCGTGTCCCAGATCGCGAAGGCGAACATGCCGCGCAGCCGGTGCAGCGCGTCTGGACCCCAGAAGTGGTAGGCCGCCAGGATCGCTTCACCGTCGCCCTCGGTGGCAAAGACGGCGCCGTGTTTGTCGGCCAGCTCTGCTCTGAGTTCCAGGTAGTTGTAGATCTCGCCGTTGAAGACCAGCACGTAGCGGTCGGGGGCATCCGCCGGTCCCCAGCGCAACGGCTGGTGCGAATGCGCGATGTCGATGATCGAGAGTCGGTTGAAGCCGAAGAGCACGTTCTCCTCGTGCCAAATCCCGGGTTCATCGGGGCCGCGATGGCGCATATGCACCATCGCCGCATCTACCGCGGGGCTATGGGATTCGAGGGAAGACCCGGGCGGTCCCAGCCACGCCACCAGTCCACACACGCGGCCAAGTATGCAACATCATCGGACCTATCACGGGACCATGGTCCCGACACCGGCCCCGTCGCTGCCCTGATGCGACCGCGTGGTCTACGCTGCGTAGTATTCGATTGCTGCCACTGGTCAGCGATGGATTCTGGACCGAAACAGGAGGCTGCAAAACGTGACGTCACCGATGAGCCACGTGGGCGAAAAGGCTCGGACACGGTCCGGCTCACGACCGTCCCTGCTGGCCACCGTGGTGTTGTTGGGCGCGGCGAGCTTCCTGCTCAGCGGTTGTAGCGTCCAAGAAGTCCTCCGGTTCGGGTGGCCCGAGGGCATCACCCCCGAGGCCCACGACTACATGGCGCCCCTGTGGACATGGGCTGTCGTCGCCTCTCTGGTCGTCGGTGTCATCGTGTGGGGCCTCACCTTCTGGACCGTCGCGTTTCACCGGCACAAGCCCGGCGACACCGAGTTCCCGCGCCAGTTCGGATACAACCTGCCGCTGGAGCTGATCCTGACGGTGGTGCCCTTCCTGATCATCGCGGTGCTCTTCTACTTCACCGTTGTGGTGCAGAACAAGGTCATGCACAAGGACCCGAACCCTGAGGTCGTCGTCGACGTGACCGCCTTCCAGTGGAACTGGAAGTTCGGGTACCAGAAGGTCGCGTTCAAGGACGGCAGCCTCAACTACGAGGGCGCCGATCCGGAGCGCAAGAAGGCCATGAGCTCCAAGCCCGAGGGCAAGGACGCGCACGGCAAGGAGATCGTCGGCCCGGTGCGCGGCCTGAACCGTGAGGACCGCACCTACCTCAACTTCGACAAGATCGAGACCGTCGGAACCTCTTCGGAGATCCCGGTGCTGGTGCTGCCCAGCGGCAAGAGCGTCGAGTTCCAGCTGGCCTCGGCCGATGTCATCCACTCGTTCCGGGTGGTCCCGTTCCTCTTCACGCGTGACGTGATGCCCGAGCCCAAGGCCAACAACTCCGACAACGTCTTCCAGGTCAGCAAGATCCTGAAGGAAGGCGCGTTCGTGGGTCGCTGCGTCGAGATGTGCGGCACGTACCACTCGATGATGGCCTTCGAGCTGCGCGTGGTCAGCCCCAATGACTTCAAGTTCTATCTGGAAGCGCGCAAGGCGGGTAAGACCAACGCCGAGGCGCTGGCGTCGATCGGGCAGTCACCGGTCTCGGTGACCACCAGGCCGTTCGACGGTCGACGCGGGGAGCTCGCGCCGGCGGACAACAACGCGGCGAAGAACTAGGCAGCGGGAAAAGGTAGGAGCGCAGCATGCATATCGAAGCCCGACTCTTCGAGATCCTCACCGGATTCTTCGCCCTGGCCACCGTGGTCTACGCGGTGCTCACCGCCATGTACGCCAATGGCGGGGTGGAATGGGCGGGAACCACCGCCATGGTGATGACCACAGGTCTGTCGCTGATCATCTCGACGTTCTTCCGCTTCGTGGCTCGGCGTCTGGACACCCGGCCCGAGGATTACGAGGACGCCGAGGTCGCCGACGGCGCCGGAGAACTGGGCTTCTACAGCCCGCACAGCTGGTGGCCGATCATGATTGCGCTGGCCGCCGCCACCACCGCTGTCGGTGTGGCGCTGTGGCTGCCGTGGCTGATTGCCGCCGGTGGCGTATTCGTACTCAGCGCGGTCGCCGGGCTGGTCTTCGAGTACCACGTCGGCGCGGAGAAGCACTAGCTCAGCTCCCGTGTCGCGTCGCCTTCTGCGGTCGCGCTCGTACTTTGCCGCGGGACTCCCGTGACTGGTGTGACATCTCGGTGCGCACTCTCACATATTCGATAACAATCCGGTGGTCAGTTTGGTTTTTGCGACCGTCGGGTTTCGTCGCCCCGAATGGCTTTGGCTATCGTTGCCATGGCGCCTCAGGCAGGTAGCCCGCCGGGGAGCGGGAAGTGACGAAAAGGAACTTGTGTAGATGAGTGGGACGGACAACCCAGGGTCGGGGACTCCCGGGGAAGTTCCGGATCTGGACGGTCCGAACCTGGACAAGGGCGACGCCGCGGCTGCTGACTCTTCCGGGGCTGATTCCTCCGCCTTTCATTCGCAGGCGTACTCGGCACCCGAATCTGAGCAATTCACCAGCCCCTATGTGCCATACGACGAGTACGCCACCGAGCTGGTCGACGGCGATGAGCCGCCTCCGCCGCGCTGGCCGTGGGTTGTCGGGGTGGCGGCGATCATTGCCGCGATCACCCTGGTCGCTTCCGTCGCGCTGCTGGTAGCCGGACGCTCGGACGAGACGACCGGAGCTGCCAAGAGCACCTCGGTCACGCCGACTCCGAGCACGACACCGTGGAACGAGATCATCACCACCACCACGGAGCCTCCGCCTCCACCGCCCCCGCCGCCTACCACCGAGCC
>MAFD01000017.1:0-84292 GCA_002013775.1 Mycobacterium sp. D16R18 | reverse complement strand
AAAGGCGTCGCGGCAGAACCCTGAACACCCGGCAAGGTAGCCAGCGAGCCGATGCTGGCGGGTGAGAGCGTGCCGTCGTTCGACGTCAGGACGTAAGCCTGTGTCGACACGGTCCGATGTTGTTCCGGACTGGCACTAGGAGTTTGGATCGTGAGCGCGGAAGCCGACGCGGCGATGCAAATACTGCAAACCGTCGCGGCCGCCGTGGCACGAAGTCGTATACGCACGTAAACCACCCCTTCTGGGCAAAGATTGTGAACAGGCTGGAAGTAACCTGAGGAACTTGCCATAAACGTAGGGCACACTGCACCACGCCGCCGACCACGAACTCGATAGTTTTCCTAGCCGTAAGTCAAATATCTCCCGGGCGCCACTAAGGATTGCCCTGCGCTTCTCCGAATCAACCAGCGGTTGGGCACATCAACCCGTTATGGCTGTCAGACCCCGGTGCAAGCATCTACTCATGACCGGAACCGCAAGCATCCTGCATGCGGATCTGGACTCGTTTTACGCCTCCGTCGAGCAACGTGATGATCCAGCGCTGCGCGGCCGCCCGGTGATCGTTGGAGGCGGTGTCGTCCTGGCTGCCAGCTACGAAGCCAAGCGATGCGGGGTCCGCACCGCGATGGGAGGCCGGCAGGCACAGCGGCTGTGCCCAAAAGCCGTGGTGGTCGCACCTCGTTTCGACGCGTACAGCGCGGCGAGCAAGAAGGTCTTCGAGGTCTTCCGAGACACCACTCCCCTGGTCGAGCCGTTGTCCATCGACGAGGCGTTTCTGGATGTCTCTGGTTTACTGCGCATTTCGGGCACACCGCGTGATATCGCGGCGACGCTGCGCGCGGAGGTACGCCGGCGGGCAGGCCTGCCGATCACCGTCGGGATCGCTCGCACCAAGTTCCTGGCCAAGGTCGCCAGCCGCCAGGGCAAGCCCGATGGGCTTTTGGTGGTGGAGCCCCACGAGGAGTTGTCATTCCTGCGCCCCTTGCCGGTGCAAGCACTGTGGGGCGTCGGCGCGATCACCGCCGAGAAGCTGCGGGTGTACGGCATCCATACGGTCGCGGATATCGCCGATCTCGGCGAGTCCACGCTGGCATCCATGGTCGGGCGGGCCATGGGTCACCAATTGCATTGCCTGGCACATAATGTCGACCCGCGACGGGTGCAGGGTGGACGACGACGGCGCTCGATCGGCGCGCAATGCGCACTCGGCAGACGGCGCCGCAGCACCGATGAGATCGACGCCATCGCGACGCAACTCGTCGAACGGATCGCCCGCCGGATGCGCGGCTCCGGACGAAGCTGCCGAACGGTGGTACTGCGGCTGCGGTTCGACGATTACACACGCGCGACGCGCTCGCACACCGTGTCCCGGCCCACCACGTCTACCGAGCACCTGCTGTCGGTAGCACGGCAGCTTGTCACCGAGGCCACTGCACTCGTCGCCGAACGGGGGATCACCCTGATCGGATTCTCCGTGTCCAACTTCGACCCATGCGGCGCAGCACAATTGGAGCTTCCCTTCACAGGTTTGACGGAGAACGCACTGGCGCTTGACAGTACGCTCGATGAACTGCGTGACAAGTTCGGCACTCGGTCGATCACCCGCGCCACCTTGCTACGTGACGGCGGGCACGAGGAGTGGGGCGTCCCCACCTTCGAAGACATCTAACGACACGGCATGGCCAGTAACTGCGACACGGTGACGAAGCGATATCCCCGCTCCTGGAGCCGTTGCGAAATCTCGGGGATCGCCGAAAGCGATTCCCGGCCAGAGGAATACATCACATGCAGCAGAATGATCGACCCGGGATGCACCCGGGACACGGTCTCGTCGACGATCGCTTCCCGCGTTCGCGGCCCTTCGGAGTCAGGCTCAACATCCCACATCACGGTGATGCGGTCATGGGACGCGAGGTACCGCGGCAACCCGTACAGCTTCTTACCGTAAGGCGGGCGAAAGGTTATGACACCGCTGAATCCTGTTGCCCGGATTTGCTTATCGGTGTTCTCCACTTCCTCCCGCACGGTGGCGGGAGTGACGAAGACCAGTCGACGATGGGTGTAGCTGTGGTTGCCGATCTCGTGACCGGCCGCGGCGATCTGGCGTCCCGACCACGGATTCCTGGCAAGATCCTGTCCAACCAGATAGAAGGTCGCCGGAATGTGCGCACGCTCGAGCGTCACCAACACCTCGGAGGTGCGGCCGCTCGGCCCGTCATCAAGCGTGAGCGCCACCACCTTCTCATCGGTGGCACAGTGCGCGACAAGGGCTCCCGCTAGCTGAAAGGTGCGCGCGCTGATCAAAAAGTAGAGCCCCGTCATCGTCGCGAGGACGATGACGAGGCCTACCGCAGCGGCAATCAGGAATCGACGGAGCACAACCAGAAGGTACCGCCGGTGGTGTCCTGAACCAGCGCCATCCGGCCGTAAGGGGTGTCCTGTGCGGGTGTGAGCACCGCACCACCGAGCTCGGTCACCTTGGCCGCACTGGCATCAGTGTTGTCGGTGCCGAAATACACGGCCCAATGCGCCGGCACACCCTCGGGGAGCGCCCACTGGCCCACTGTCGCGTCGTTGACTCCGGCGATCGGCTCCCCGTCATGCTGGGCGCACGCATACCGGAACTCATCGGAATCGCCCTCTACCTTGGTTTCCCACCCGAGCACCTTGGTGTAGAAGTCGACCGCCTTGTCATATTCACGGGTGTTCAGTTCATGCCACACCGGCGCGCCCGCCTCGGCGACCAGCTGGAACCCCTTGTGGGCCAGCGGCTGCCATAGCCCCACCACGGCGCCGGAGGGATCGCCGAAGAGCCCCATATATCCGAGCTGCGGAACTTCCATGGCCGGCAGGCAATTTGCACCGCCGTTGTCGACCGCCTTCTGCAGCGTGGCGTTGATGTCATCGGTGGCGAAGTAGGTGGTCCAACTGTCGGGAGCATTCCACTCCGGATTGTTGGTGATCATTCCCGCGACAGCCTTGCCGTCCTTATGCGCGTTGACATAGCCGCCATATTCGGGGCCTGCCTCTTGCAACGTCCAGCCGAACAGCGCGCCATAGAACGCCTTCGACTTCTCAAGGTCCGATGAGGCAAGGTCGATCCACGCGGGCGCGCCGAGCGGAGTTTCTTCACGAGTGGGCATGGGGTCTCCTTGAACTGGATGGGGCATTCACAGGTATCGACCTCCGGGGCCACAAAAACTCATCGCTGGCCGCCGACCCAGTCCACCGCAGACGGCGGACGGTTCGCTACGGTCTGTGGCGTGATCGTGTTGCTGCCGCCCTCGGAAACCAAACGTGAAGGCGGAGATCACCCTCCTCTGCGCCTGGACGAATTGGCGACGCCATCGCTGAATCCACTACGCGAGGCACTCGTTAACGAGCTCGTCTCCCTCGCCGCCGATCTTCCGGCCTGCCGGAAGGCGCTGGGCATCTCGGCATCGCAGGATGCCGAGATCCAACGCAACGCCGAGCTGCGCGTCTCCCCCACCATGCCTGCCCTGCACCGGTACACCGGCGTGCTGTACGACGCCCTGGACGTCACGTCGCTGCGTGGCGCCTCCGCGACTCGTGCCCTCGAGCGACTCGCTGTCGGCTCGGCACTGTTCGGACTGCTCCGGGCCGATGACCCGGTCCCCGCCTACCGGCTGTCGGCATCGTCCAAACTCCCCGGTAAGCCGTCGTTGTCCGCGCGCTGGAAGCCCGTTCTGGAACCGGTGTTGGCCGAGCTGGCCGCGAATGAATTGATCGTCGATCTACGTTCGGGCTCATATGCGGGTTTGGGGCGGCTACCGCACGCCGTGACCGTCGATTGCCTCACCGAGCATCCCGATGGGCGGCGCACGGTGATCACCCATTTCAACAAGGCACACAAGGGCAAGCTGGCGCGCATCCTCGCCGGAAGCAGAGCCGAACCCACTGATGCCGCCGCCGTGGCCGCCGTCGCCCGCCGTGCGGGACTTCACATCAAACGCGATGGCAACGCGCTGACGATCATCGTCAGTCAGTAGACCCGGAGTGTGACTTTCCCTCGGAGGAGTGCGTCTTTCCTTCGGAGGAATGCGAACTCCCTTCCGATGCCGGTGAGCTCTTGCCGGTCGACGACTTCTCCGGCGATGGCTTCTCAGCGGGCTTATCTGCCGTGCCGCCCACCGAGGATGTCGATCCTTCGCGAACCTTGGTCGCCGTAGACGCAGCGGGCGCCTTGCTGTCCGTTTCGGAGCCCTTGGACCCCTCAGTCGTCTTGGTACCGCCAGTGGTGCCGGTTCCACCGGGCGTCGACTTCAGGCTGTCGCGGACGACCTTCACCGGGCTGGCGGGTTCAGGCTTAGCCGGTTCCGGCTTAGTCTCCGGCTTGACCGCAACGGGCTTGGCAGGCTCGGGCTTCGTAGATGCTGCCGCCGCCGGATCAACCTTGGGCTCAACGACCTTCGTCGGATCAACCTTGGGCTCAACAGCCTTCGCCGGGTCAACCTTCGGCTCAACGACCTTAGTCGGATCAACCTTGGGCTCAACGACCTTCGTCGGCTCAACAGCCTTCGTCGGATCTGCCTTCGTCGGGTCAACCTTCGGCTCAACGACCTTCGTCGGGTCAACCTTCGGCTCAACAGCCTTCGTCGGATCTGCCTTCGTCGCGTCCGCCGGAGTGTCGGCGGGCTTGGCCTCATGCTCAGTTTTGGGCGACTCTGCAGCCGTCTCGGCAGGCTTGGCCCCATGCTCGGCGTTAGACGTCTTCGCATCGACGTCACGCTTGGTGCTATCCGACTTCTCGGACGCGGTTTCCGGCTTGGTGACAGCCTGATCGACCTGCTTCGAGGATGTCTCCGGTGTGGTCCCGGGGTCGGTCCCCGGTAGCGATATCTTCGGCACCTGTCCCAGCAGGCTCGACAAGTCATTGAGCGCCGCGGCAATGACCGACGGCACACCCTCGGTCGTACCGATGATCGCCTGTACCGGCACCGTGATCGGCAGCGCCAGCACATGCAGCACCGCGAACGCCAACTGCGCAAAGTAGGACGGCGTGCCGAACGCCGGGCGCGGGCCCGGGAAGTTGGTCGGCAGGGGTTCCGGTTCAGGAGCCGGAGCCGGCTCCTCAGCGGCAGGTGCTTCGGCCTCCGCTGCCGCCGTCTTCGGCAACAGCGAGGAGGCCTCTGCGACCTTCTGCTGTGCTTGCGCCGCCGCCGGTTGCTGCGGTGAGAACCCTGGTATCTGGCCCAGCAGGCCCGACAAGTCATTGAGCGCCGCGGCTATCACCGTCGGCACACCCTCGGCGCTGCCCAGGAAGAACTGCACAGGCACCGTGATCGGCAAGGCCACAACGTGGAACACCGCAAAGGCCAACTGCGCAAAGTAGGACGGGGTGCCAAACGCAGGCCAATGCGTCCCCGGGAAGTTGGTGGGCGGCGCCGGCTCGTCGGCCGCAGGCGGATTTGTGGGCTGCTCGACGGGCGGATCGACCGGCTGCTCTACCGGCGGGTCGACAGGATCGACGGCGGCCGCGGTGATCGCCGGAGCCGAACCGGTCGACGCGGCTTGCGATGCCGTGAGGAGCTTGGCGACTGTCCCGATGAGATCGCTGCCACTCGGTACCCCAGTGGTCACTGGATTCGATTGTGCCCCAGCACCATTCTGCGGAGCAGCCACCGCCAGCAGGTCAGAGAACGACGTGAGAGAAACTGCCCGATTCGTCACGGAACGTGTTGTGGCCGTAGCCGTTAGGGAAGGGACCGGCCGCACGGTGCGCGCGTCCACGCCTGTCCCGACACACAGACTGCACACCGCAGCAACCGCAGCAGTTCGAATAGCTACATACACTGGACGACACTCCCCTACGACCGACCCGACCAGACTGTCTCCGACAAGGGCAAACTACTACCTCTGCGGGCAACCGACAACACGAAGGACTCGGCGGCGCATCAACCGTCGGCGCCGGTCCTGACCGGCTGATTCGCCAACGCGAGCACCTCGTCATCGGTGAACAACCTTGACCGGATGAGGAAACGCACCCCCTCTGGCGCCTCCAGCGAAAATCCCGACCCTCGCCCAGGCACCACATCCACCGTCAAATGTGTATGTGACCAGTACTCGAACTGGTCGGCACTCATCCAGAACGGTGTTCGCCCGCTAACCTCGCCGAGCAACACATCCGATGCACCCACACGAAACTCCCCGCGCAGATAACACATCGGCGCACTGCCGTCACAGCAGCCGCCGGACTGGTGGAACATCACAGGTCCGTGTGTGGCCACCAGCGAAGCCAACAGCTGGGCCGCCGCCGGAGTGAGCTCGACGCGATTGATCAGGGCCGGACTTCCTTCGCGTAAGCGCTCATCAGAAGAAGCCCGCGGCATCGGGCGAGTAGCTCACCAAGAGGTTCTTGGTCTGCTGGTAGTGGTCGAGCATCATCTTGTGGTTCTCACGCCCGATACCGGATTTCTTGTAACCGCCGAACGCGGCGTGCGCCGGGTACTGGTGGTAGCAGTTTGTCCATACCCGGCCCGCCTTGATGCCGCGCCCCAGCCGGTAGGCGTTGGTCATATCGCGCGACCACACCCCCGCGCCGAGGCCGTACAACGTGTCGTTGGCAATCTTCAGCGCCTCGTCCAGCGAGTCGAACTTCGCCACGGAGAGCACCGGACCAAAAATCTCCTCCTGGAAGATGCGCATGTTGTTGGTGCCGGCGAATACGGTCGGCTGAATGTAGGCACCTTCTGGGTATTCCGCGACCTTGCGGGCGTCACCTCCGGTGAGCACTTGGGCGCCCTCTTGTCGTCCGATATCGATGTAGGACAAGATCTTTTCGTATTGGTCGTTACTCGCCTGAGCACCGATCATGGTGTCCTCATTCAGCGGATCACCGCTGACGATCGCCTCGACGCGGGTGATCGCGCGGGCGATGAACTCGTCGTAAATGGAGGAATGCACCAGCGCCCGCGAGGGACACGTGCACACCTCGCCCTGATTGAGCGCGAACATGGTGAAGCCTTCGAGTGCCTTGTCCAGGAAGGCATCATCGGCGGCCATCACGTCGGGCATGAAGATGTTGGGGCTCTTGCCACCCAGCTCCAGGGTGACGGGAATGATGTTCTCTGTCGCGTACTGCATGATGAGGCGCCCGGTGGTGGTCTCGCCGGTGAACGCGATCTTGGCGATGCGCGGACTCGACGCCAGCGGCTTACCGGCCTCGACACCAAATCCGTTGACCACATTGACGATCCCCGGCGGGAGGAGGTCGGCAATCAACTCCATCAACACCAGGATCGAGACGGGCGTCTGCTCGGCGGGCTTGAGTACCACACAGTTGCCCGCCGCTAGCGCCGGTGCCAGCTTCCAGATCGCCATCAGCAGCGGAAAATTCCACGGGATGATCTGGCCGACGACACCGAGTGGCTCGTGGAAGTGGTAGGCGACGGTGTCATGGTCGATCTCGGAGATCGATCCCTCCTGGGCGCGCAGCACCCCGGCGAAGTACCGGAAGTGATCGATTGCCAGTGGGATATCGGCGTTGAGGCTTTCACGTATGGGCTTGCCGTTGTCCCAGGTCTCGGCGACCGCCAGCTTCTCGATGTTCTGTTCCATCCGGTCGGCGACCCGGAGCAGAGTGTTGGACCGGTCGGCCGCTGAGGTGTTGCCCCAGGCCTCGGCCGCGGCGTGGGCGGCATCCAGGGCCTTCTCGATGTCGGGCGCGGTGCTGCGGGCAACCTGAGTGAACACCTTGCCGTCGATCGGCGAGGAATTGTCGAAGTACCGCCCATCGGATGGAGCCACCCACTCCCCGCCGATGAAGTTGTCATACCGGGGCGCGAAAGTGACTGCGCTGCCCTCAGTTCCGGGTGCTGCGTGCTTCATTGCCTGCTCCTGTCGGTCAACGTCCGAGCCCTGTGACGTACGTTACACCCAGGTCAGGAGTCGGGACATTGGCTGTCAGCCTCGCGGCCACAGCACCAGCTGGGTGCACCTGAATACGGCCAAAGTGCGCCCATCATCGGACGTCACGGTCGCGTCCCACAGCTGCGTGGATCGTCCGCGATGAACCGGCACGGCCGTTCCGACGAGCTTTCCGTCCCGAGCGGTACCGAGGAAGTTTGTCTTCAGCTCGATGGTGGTGAATCCCGTCGCCCCCTCCGGTAAGGACGCCAGGCATCCATATCCGCACAAGGTGTCGGCGAGCCCCACCACAGCCGCTGCGTGAACGAACCCGTTCGGTGCGAACAGCTCCGCGCGCAGCGGAAGCTCGGCGGTAACCCGACTGTCTTCATACGACACGGACTCGATGCCCAAGTAGCCGGGAAACTGATCAATGGGAAGGCGTTCGCTTGTCATCTAGCTTCCTGTCCACGTGTGTGCGGGCAACGCAAGTTCACGATGCCCGGGCCCACATACCTTTAGCATGGGTAAGCTATGTCAGCCGAATCCCTGCAGCAGTCTCCTGAATCCGAAACAGTCGATCAGGAAGCCGCGAGCTCCATGATCAGCGTGCAGCGCCGCAATCTCATCTTCGTCGCGGTCCTGCTCGGGATGCTGCTCGCCGCGCTGGACGGCACCATTGTCGCCACCGCCCTGCCCACCGTCGTCGCCGATCTCGGAGATGCCGGGCACCAGTCGTGGGTAGTCACCAGCTACCTATTGGCCTCCACCGTGGCCACCGCCGTCATGGGCAAGTTCGGTGACCTTTTCGGACGGCGCGCAGTCTTCATGACCTGCATCGTCATCTTTGCGGCCGGATCGCTGCTGTGCGGTATGGCCGGATCCATGGCCGTGTTGGTCGGAGCACGCGCGATCCAGGGCCTGGGCTCCGGTGGCCTCATGGTGACGGCGACTGCCCTCATCGGCGAGATCATCCCCATGCGCGAGCGCGGCCGCTATCAGGGCATGCTGGGCGCTGTCTTCGGGGTGACGACCGTGATCGGCCCGCTGTTGGGTGGTCTGTTCACCGACCATCTGGGCTGGCGCTGGGCGTTTTATATCAATCTGCCCATCTCGGTCGTGGTGATCGTGGTCGCGGCCGGAGCCATCCCGGCACTGGCCAAGGCGACACGCCCCGTCATCGACTACTGGGGCATTGTGCTCATCGGGCTGGGCGCCTCGGCACTGACGCTGGCGACCAGCTGGGGCGGCACCACCTATCCCTGGTCCTCACCGATGATCATCGGATTGTTCGTCGGCTCGGTCGCAGCCATCGTCCTGTTCGTCTGGGTGGAATCCCGCGTGTCCGAACCGATTCTGCCTCCACGGCTGTTCCGCGACCCGGTCTTCACGATCTGCTGCGTGCTGAGCTTCGTCGTCGGCTTCGCCATGCTCGGCGTGATGACCTATCTGCCGACGTTCATGCAGTTCGTCAACGGTGTCTCGGCCACCGCCTCGGGCATGCGCACCTTGCCCATGGTGGCGGGCATGCTCATCACATCCACCGGAACCGGCATTCTGGTGGGGCGCACCGGCAAGTACAAACGCTATCCCGTCGCCGGCACCGCCACCATGGCCATCGCGCTGGTGCTGCTGTCCAGGATGGACAACTCGACGCCGTTCATCCTGCAGTCGCTGTACCTGCTCATTCTGGGCATAGGCATCGGCGCCTCGATGCAGGTACTCACCCTCATCGTGCAGAACACGGCCCGATTCGACGATCTAGGCGTCGCAACGTCCGGCGTGACATTCTTCCGCACCATTGGCAGCTCCTTCGGCGCCGCGATATTCGGTTCGCTGTTCTCCAATTTCCTTGCACGCGAAATCAGTTCGGTGAAGGCGCCACCCGAGGCCACCCAATCACCTCAGGCGCTGCACGCACTGCCACACGAGGCCGCGATACCCGTCATCAACGCGTACGCCGACTCACTAGATCTTGTGTTCCTCTGCGCCACACCGGTTGCCGTCATCGGATTCGTCGTCGCGCTGTTCCTCAAGGAGGTCCCGCTGCGCGGCACCGACTCGGCCCTCGCCGCGGATATGGGCGAAGGCTTCGGCATGCCCAATTCGGTCTCACCGGACAAATTGCTGGAGATCGCGATCAGCAATGCGATGCGCGGGTTCCCGCATATCGGTCTGCGCAAGTTACGCGATCACGCGGGTGTGTCGATGCCCATCGCTCCGCTGTGGGCCCTGGTGCAGGCCAACCGTTTTCTGCGCGCCACCGGGTCTGCCGAGGTATCCCGAATCGCGCAGTGGTATCGGATACCGCCGGAGGTCATCGACCCCGCCTTCAACGAACTCGTTGCGAATGGTTACGCCCTACGCACCAACGACCACGTCTGGCTCACCGACCCGGGGCGACAGGAAGTCGACAAGATCAGCGAGGCGATCAACCAGTACTTAGTCGAACGGCTTTCCCGCACACCCGATTTCGAAGATCGCGCAGACCGGGAGCAGATTCAGGCGGCGCTGGAACGCATTTCACGGCGAATCGTTACCGACACCGACTGGCGCGAGAACCCTATCTCTGCGCTACCGACGGCGTCTGGGACATCACCAGCGCGGTAAGCAGCGCCTCGATCCCGGGACGTGGCTTGAAGTCCGGCACCGGGTTGGCAAGCTGCTGGTAGATGATGCCGGTGAGATAGTCCTGGAAAATTTCCGCATGCAGCTCCGGGGTTGTCGGGTTCACTTTGCGCATGAGCTGCAGTGTGCGAGGAATCTGTGCATCCCGGCCCCGCTGCAGCGGCTCCCTGAGGTCGGGGTGACTCCAACCTTCCATGAGAAGCGCCATGTACGCCCGCACCCGGGTGCTCATCACCCCGACGGCACCGTTGGCGTATGCGGTACCGATACCCACCAGGTCAGCCACCGTAGCCGGGTTGATCTCGGTGACAAGCGCCCGCCAGAAGGCCCGACGAAGTTTCTCGATCTCGACAATGACACCCAATAACAGCGCATCACGTGTACGGAAATGATTCGAAGTAGTCCCGCTCGGCACATTCGCCGCCGCATCTACCGAGCGATACGTAAGACCGCCAACCCCCACGGTGCCAGCCACCTCAATAGCGGCCGCGATCACCTCTGCCCGCCGACCCCTTGGTTGCTCCTCCACCATTTCGAGAGTAGTACGCAATAACGGCGATATACGCACCGGCTCTAGGCTGGAATACATGCGCTTCTCGATATGGGGACAAACCAATCAATCCTGGGCAGATCTGCTGGATATCGCCCAATACGCCGACAACGGATCCTGGCGCGCCTTCTACGCGGCCGATCACTTCATGTCACACGCGGACACCCCCGAACAGCGCACCGACTTCCACGAGGCCACCGCGATCTTTGCGGCGCTCGCCGCGGCGACCTCGCGAATCCGGCTCGCACCCCTGGTGCTGTCGATGACCTTCCGGCATCCGGCAGTGCTTGCCAACTGGGCGGCCACCGTCGACCACGTGAGCCAGGGGCGCTTCACGCTCGGACTGGGCGCCGGCTGGCAGGAAAACGAGCACCAGCGGTACGGGCTCGAACTCGGCAAGCCCGGACCACGTGTCGACCGGTTTTCCGAAGGGCTACAAGTGATTACCGGTCTACTCAACGAGCAAGCCACCACAGTTGACGGCGAGTACTACCAGCTGGCGGAGGGCATCTGTGAACCCAAACCACTACAGCGGCCATTGCCCATCCTGATCGGCGCCACTCAGCCGCGCATGCTCGCACTGACCGCACGGTATGCCCACGAATGGAATCAGTGGTCCTCGCCCGGCACCTTCCACGAGACCTCGGGCCGCCTGGACGCCGCGGCGGAGAAGATTGGCCGCGATCCGGCGACGATTTGGCGTTCCACCCAGGCCCGCATCATCGTCACCGACGGCCCACAGTCCGAGGCGCGTGCAGCGGAAACCGCTGCGGCATCACCGATTCCGGTGTTGCACGGTACCGCGGAACGCATCGCAGAGCAGATAGCACCGTGGGCCCAGGAGGGGGTTGACGAGGTCATCCTGCCGGATCACCTCCTCGGCACCGGATCGGCTCGCCGGGACGCCTATGACGCCCTGGCGCAGGCCCTTCGGCCGCTAGCGGACTAGCTCGTGCGGCAGCGCGGGTCAGTTACCCCAGCCGCGCTGGCCGTCCCAGCCACCGCAGATACCGTTATAGCAGCCGTGACCATAGCCACCCTGTCCGGGATTCCACCCTCCGCACACTCCGTTGTAGCAGCCACCGCCGCCACCCGCGTCACCGCTGCCCGAACCTCCGGGATCGGCGAGAACGACCTGGTTGGACGTGGTTGTCGGCACCCCGGCGGCCATCACGGCGGCGGGCGCAGCAGCGATCAGCACCGCGCCGGCACCTGCGGCGAGCACCCTTCCGATGAATTTCCGTGTGATTGACATATATCCATATTGCTCCCTATTACGGAGCCTGCCAACCACCGACACGAACTCGATACTGATTCAATCACAAACCGTCACTTGTGTTTTCGCAGGTAGAACGTGGAAAACGCAGTTACGAAGCGGATGCAAAAACTTGAACGAACTTCGACAGCGAGGCGTCGATGTCACTGCGCAGCGCGGCAGCGACCACCGCGCCGATCGGGCCGAACATCGCAGGTCCGCCCAAGTGCAGGGTGAAATCCACGACCGAACCCGGCCCCTTCGGCGTGATCGTCAACCGGAGCTTGACCTTCACACCGCCCCTGCCCTGACCTTCCAGGAACAGACCCGTCGGCGGGTCGTACTTCTGAAGGGTCCATTTGACCCGGTTGTACATGCCCTTCACGCACACGATCGAGTCGATCACCGTGCCTTTTTCCAAGATCTCGGGCAACGCACTGCGCCACGCGGTGTGAACGCTCAGCCACTCATCGAAACGCCGCAGATCCGAGGCGTGCTCCCAGGCCTCCTGGGGAGGGAGGGGCACATCGATGGAGGAATTCAGTTTGGCTGCCACGCCGGCAAACGATACCGGAGCGATACCAACGGGGGGCTAGCAGTTACTGGGGGCCGGGACACCGGCAAACCGATCCGCGATCCACTGCACCCCCAGCCGCTCCCCTTCGGGGTCCACATGCCCCTTACCTGGCGCGATGACCTCCTGGACCGTGTCGCCCAGCGCGCAGGCCCGTCGCACCGCCGCGTGAATCCAGCGCGCGTCGATGAGGCGGTCGGCCTCACCGGCATACACAAGCATCGGCCCGGACGCCGGGCCGAGTGGTAGCGCGATCCGCTTCAGCGCATCCGCGAAGATCGCCGGGTCCTGTGCGGTGGTCCCGTGAAAATCATTGGCGCGCAATCGACCTATGGCCGCAGCCCGCGCGGGATCCAGTCCGTTGTGACACCCCAGCAGCAGCGCCTTGTCATGCGGGTTGTCCTGGAAGGACCCGTGCAGAAAGTTCTCCGGCCTCAGCTCCGGAACTGTGACCGACAGCCCCGTCAGCAGGGTGGGCATCATCGAGAGCTGGCTCCAGTCGTATCGGCCGTCGCCGACATGGGTCGCCATAGCGGTGAGATCGGCAGCCGGGGACAGATTGGCCGCGCCGACGAACTCCAGTTCGGGAGCGTAATCACCCGCGAGCTCGGCGGCCGCCCACGTCGCCTGGCCACCCTGAGAAGCGCCGATAGCCGCCCACGTCGTCGAAGCCCCCGGGATCAGCGACACCGCCGCGCGCGCCGCGTCGATCACGTTGAAGCCTTCGGACCGGGGTTCCAGATACGGATGCGGGCCTGGAACGCCCAGCCCCTCATAATCCGTGATGGCCACCACCCAACCGCGCTTGGTGAGGTTACGCACCAGCCAGATATAGCCCCGCAAATCGGGAGCACGAGAAACGGCGCACTCGTCGTCTAGCCCAGTGGTGCCGTGCCCCACCGAGACGATGGGCCAACCTTGTTGTGGTGGTTGACCTTTCGGGGCGAAGATGACCCCGGAAACTTCGGTGGGTGTGCCGGTGGCGCCCGAGGTCGACATGTACCGGATCAGATGACCGTCGGCGTGGGCATCAAGATCCGGCGCCAGCGACAGCGGCGTAGCCGAAAGCACCTCACCCGGCGGCGGCGATGGAGGCGGAGGTGCCACACCTTCCGCCTCCACCCGCGCACAGGCCGCCGTGAAGAGCACCAGCGCCGCAAGCAACGGCGCCAGTCGGTTACTGAGCGTCGCCGGCCTTAGGGGACTCGGTGCCTTCCACCTTCTCGACCGCGCTCTTGGCGGCGTCCTGCACCTTGTCCACCACCGAGCTGTACTTGCCACCGGTCTTGGAATCGATCGTGTCGCCGACCTTGTCGACGGCCTGGTTCACCTTGTCCTTGTTGCCCGCCAACAGGCTCTTAAGCTTGTCGATGAGACCCTTGAAATCAGCCATGAGCGTGTTCTCCTTCGTCTGGGACGGCGCAACTGTAGTACGAGATCGCGGCGTATGTTGGGTCGAGTGACGGACCCTGTGAAAATCACACTGACCGGCGCTCCTGAGACGATGCTGGCCACCCTGTACGGCCGCGCGCAGGACGCCACGTCACCCAATTCGGTTCTTCATGACCACTACGCCGCGGACGCCGTCGCACGCATCGACTACGACTTCTCCAAGACCAAGATCAAAGGCACCCAGGCGATCGGCGTAGCACTGCGCGCCCGCCAGCTCGATGTCTGGACCTCGGAGTTTCTCACCGTGCACCGGGAGTCGACGGTGCTGCATCTGGCCTGCGGGCTGGACACCCGCGTCTTCCGGATCAATCCGCCCGACACGGTGCGTTGGGTCGATGTCGACTACCCCGAAGTGATCGCACTGCGGCGCGCGTTGCTCCCAGAGCGCGCCGGTGACTATCGGATGATCGACAGCTCGGTCACCGATGACGCGTGGCTGGAAAGCATCCCGGCCGACCGGCCGACGCTCGCGGTGTTCGAGGGCTTGACCATGTATCTGACGCAAGCAGAGGGACAGTCCCTGATCCGGCGGATCACCGGCCGATTCCCCAGCGGACAACTGGCCTTCGACTGCTACGGCAGCATCGGGATCACGCTGCAGAAGCTGGTGCCCGCGGTGCGCAACGCCGGCGCCACTCTGCACTGGGGTATCGACGACCCCGGGCAGATCGAAGCGCTGCACCCCGGGTTGCGCTGCGTCGACGACTTACGCAGCACCGACGTGGCAGGTGAGGAGCACCTGCCACTGTCGGGTCGCATCCAGATGAAGGTGATATCTCATATCCCCGCCCTGCGCGATATCGGCAGGATCATGCGGTTCAGCTTCTAGAGCGGGCGCTCAGTCGGCTTCGCGCGGGCGTCTACTCGGCTTCGGTGGCCCAGAAACGGCGTGGCTGGCCGGACCACTTGCCTTGCAGCCACCACAACACCTCGATCACCGCGGCGGCCGCGATACCGATGCCCAGCGCGGGTCCGGTGACCGCCAGATTGCTCGGATCGAGCATGAATGTCTTTCGCACCAAGGGAATCGCAAAGATCACCGCATAGCCCAGGCCGGAGCATGTCACCAGTGCCACCCGCCACCACTGATAAGGACGAGCCACCACCGCGAGCACCCATACCGCCGCTACGAGTTCGGTGATCAGCGCGGCGGTCGACGCCTGCGTGCTGTTGCCGGTGACGTGCAGAATCTGACGAGCCACCAGGTAGGACAGGAACGTCGCGATGCCCACCGTCAGACCCGAAGGAATTGCCGACGCCATCACGCGGCGCACGAATCCTGTCTGTGCACGTTCGTTGTTCGGCGCCAGCGACAAGATAAACGCCGGGATGCCGATGGTGAACCAGGCCGCAATGGTGACGTGGATCGGCTGGAACGGGAACGGCACCGCACCGTAGTGAAAGATCTTCGAACCCAGCCCCGCGAGCCCCACCGTCAGTGCCAGCAGCACCGAGTACACCGTTTTGGTCAGGAACAGGTTGGAAACCCGTTCGATGTTGCCGATGACGCGCCGCCCCTCGGCAACGACGTAGGGCAGGGTGGCAAACTTGTTGTCCAACAAGACAATCTGAGCCACCGCGCGTGAGGCCGAGCTACCGGCACCCATCGCGACACCGATATCGGCATCCTTGAGCGCGAGCACGTCGTTGACGCCGTCACCGGTCATGGCAACGGTATGGCCATGCGATTGCAGAGCCTTGACCATCGCCCGCTTCTGGTCGGGTCGTACCCGTCCGAAAGTGGTCGCCTCGGCGAGGGTGTCGGCCAGCTTGTCGGTATCGGTGGGCAGGGTGCGCGCATCCACAGCAGCACCGGAAAGCCCCAGCGTCTGGGCCACCGCACTCACCGACACCGCGTTGTCGCCGGAGATCACCTTGATCGAGACATGCTGGGAAGCAAAGTAATCAAGGGTCTCGCGGGCGTCGGGGCGGATTTTCTGCTCCAGCACCACCAGCGCACGCGAGGTGATGGCACCCGGCGCGCGGGCGTCGTCGACGGACAATTCGGCCGAGGCGAGCAGCAGCACGCGCAGACCCCGGGAACCGATCTCCTCGGCGGCAGTAGCGATGGGGTCGGCCGGATCGAGAAGCACATCAGGTGCACCGATCACCCAGTTGCCATGCTCACCGTAGGAGGCACCGCTCCACTTCTTGGCCGACGAAAAGGGAGCGATCGCAGTCGAATTCCAGCCCGGCGGGGAGTCGTACGCCTCGGCGATGGCGGCGATGCTCGCATTGGGCCGCGGGTCATCGGCCGCGAGTTGAGACAGCGCCGTCAGTGTGTCCTGGTGATCACCGTCGGTGTCCAGTTTCTTCACATCCGAGAGCCGCATGCCGTTCTCGGTGAGGGTGCCGGTCTTGTCGGCGCATACCGTGTCTACGCGGGCCAGCCCCTCGATGGCGGGCAGCTCCTGCACGAGGCATTGACGCCGTCCCAGTCGAACCACACCGACAGCGAAGGCAATTGACGTCATCAACACCAGGCCTTCGGGCACCATCGGGACCAGTGCCCCCACCATGCGAAGCACCGATTCCTGCCAGCTGTCATCGGTGGTGAACAGCTGGGTGTAGATGATCAGCGCGCCCGCGGGCAGCAGCAGGTAGGTAATGAACTGCAGGATCTTGTTGATGCCATTGCGCAGTTCGGAATGCACCAGGGTGAACTTGGAGGCCTCCTCGGCCAGCTTGGCCGCGTAGGCCTCGCGCCCCACCTTGGTGGCCCGGTATGCGCCACTGCCCGCAACCACAAAGCTCCCCGAGAGCACCGGGGATCCAACGGTCTTGTCAATCGGATCGGCCTCACCGGTCAGCAGGGACTCATCGACCTCGAGCGCGGCCTCCTCGAGGACCTCGCCGTCCACCACGATCTGATCGCCGGGCCCCAGCTCGATGATGTCGTCGAGGACCACGTCGTTGGGCGCGAGCGCCTTCGCCGCACCGTCGCGCCGCACCATCGGCCGGGTCTGGCCGACAATGGCGAGCTTGTCGAGCGTCTGCTTGGCACGCAGCTCCTGAATGATGCCGACGGCGCTGTTGGCGATGATCAGCAGACCGAATGCCCCGTTGATGACCGAGCCGGTGGACAACACGATGACCAGCAGCACGCCAAGGATCGCGTTGATGCGGGTGAAGACGTTGGCTCGCACGATGTCCGGCACACTGCGTGCCGCACGGGACGGGACGTCGTTGGTCTTCCCCTGCGCTACGCGCTCAGCGACCTCGGCGGCGGTCAATCCACCCGACGTTAACTCCTCGATCGTTGCCACCCCTGCACAGTAGCGACCGGCGGTCGCCTGGCACGGCCGCCGAGTGGCAACACGGCGCGATTGTTTGGCCCGATTGTCGTGGCGCGCTCGCAACGAACGCGGGTAATGTCAGGTGGTATGACATCAAACGAGCTGCCGGACTGGGACGCCTCATACCAAGGTAAGAGCGAGATTTTCCAGGGGGAGCCGCCGTGGAACATCGGCGAGCCGCAACCCGAGCTGGGCGCGCTGATCGAGGCAGGCAAGTTCCACGGCGACGTCCTCGACGTCGGATGCGGGCACGCCGAAACCTCGCTGCTGCTGGCCACGCAGGGACACACGACCCTCGGCCTTGACCTGTCCCCCACCGCGATCGAGGCGGCACGGGCCGCCGCCGCCGAGCGCGGCCTGACCAACGCCAGCTTCGAGGTCGCCGATATCACCGACTTCTCCGGTTACGACGGCCGCTTCAACACCATCGTCGACAGCACGCTGTTCCACTCGATCCCCGTCGAGGCGCGCGAGGGCTACCAGCAGTCGATCTCTCGTGCGGCAGCACCGGATGCGTCGTACTACGTGCTGGTCTTCGCGGTCGGCGCCTTTCCGCCCGGAATCGGCCCCAACGCGGTCACCGAGGACGAGCTGCGTGCAGCGGTCGAGCCCTACTGGGTGATCGACGAGTTGCGTCCGGCGTTCATCCACTCAAACATCCCGGCCGTCCTTCCGGGTGTCGACTTTCAGATGCCCGTATTCCACAAGGACGAGAAGGGGCGCAACAAGCAGCCCGCGTTCCTGCTCCAGGCGCACAAGGGCTAAGAACGGCTAGGAAAGACGCCACCAGCCGTCGGGGGCGGCGGGCCGCTGCGCATCGGCCCGCTGCCCGGGCTTGGGCACCACGACCGTCACGCCCTGCTCATCGGCGGCGGTAAGCACCCGCTCGATCGGCTCGTCCCACGGATGCAGTGCCAGGTTGAACGTCGCCCAGTGAATGGGTAGCAGCGGCGCCTGGGAGGTCGCGAGATCCCGGTGAGTTTGGACGGCCTCTTCGGGATTCATGTGGATATCCGGCCATTGGGTGTTGTAAGCCCCGACCGGCAACAGAGTGAGATCAAATGGTCCGTAGGTTTCGCCAATGACCCTGAACGCCTTGGTGTATCCGGTGTCGCCACCGAAGAACACCTTGTGCTTGGGCCCGGCGATGACCCAGGACGCCCACAGCGTGGTGTTGCGGGCAAGTGATCTGCCCGAGAAATGCCGAGCCTGCGTGCAGGTGAGCGTGAGCTTGCCGAGCTGATGGCTCTGGTCCCAGTCGAGCTCGACGACCCGCGCCGGTGAGACACCCCAACCGCGCAGGTGGGCGCCGACTCCGAGCGGCACCACGAACACCGCGTTCTGGCTGCGGGTCAGCGCGATGATGGAGTCCATATCGAGATGGTCGTAATGGTCGTGACTGATCACCACGGCGTCCAGCGCGGGTAACGCCGACAGCTCCAGGGGCACTGGATGCTGGCGGTGCGGCCCCACCGCACGGGAGGGCGAGCAGCGGTCGCTCCACACGGGGTCGGTGAGCACCCGATAGCCATCAACCTCCACGAGCACACTGGAATGCCCGAACCAGGTAACCGCTAAATCCGCTGGCGGACCGGCAAGTTCGGGGACCACGAGTGGTACCGCCCCTTTGGGGCTCCCGGCACCCTGCCGCGTCAGCAGACCGCGCAGCAGCGAGGTCGGATCCGCGTCGGGGACAAACTGCCGTGCGGGCTCGGCGTTGTGGAAGGAACCGTTCCGGTATTGCGCCGATCCCTCGGCCACCTCGGCGATGCGTTCCTTGCTGGCGCCCAGCGTCCGCGGGACGTCACGCAGGGCGCGACCGATCCACGTCGACGCAAGAGCTGCGCCGGCGCCAACCCAGAGCGCCCGCACGCTCAGGCTCCCTGAAAGTTGGGTGGACGCTTCTGGATTCGCGCGACCTGAGCCTCGATAATGTCTTGGCTGCTCCAGGCCTTGTCGAACAACACCTTGTGCTCGGGCAGCTGATCCTCGAACGCGCCGTCATCGTTGAGTACGCGCTTGGCGTGCTTGAGCGCCAACGGCGCGAACCCGGCCAGCTCGGCCGCCCAGGCCTGCGCGTCGGCGAGCTCTCCGATGCGGTTGGCCAGTCCGGTCTGGAAGGCGGCCTGTGCGTCGAGCGGCTCGGCGGCCAGCAGCATGCCACGTGCGCGTCCGTATCCGACCAACGAGGACAGTCGCCGGATGCTCCAGTTATCCAGGGCAATACCGTATTTGGCAACCGGGAATTGGAAACGCGCGGTCTCGGAGACCACCCGCAGATCGGCCACCATCGACAGCATCACACCGGCCCCGATGGCGGGGCCGTTGACGGCGGCGATGACCGGGATGTCCGCGGCGTCGATACTCTTGATCGAGTGCTGCCAGGCATCGGCGAACTTGTCGGGATCAGGAGCGCCGCTGGAAAGGTCGGCACCCGCGCAGAACGAAGTGCCCTGCCCGGTGATGACGATGACGCGAGCCGTTTCGGCAGCCTTGCGAACCTCCTCGGCGAAGGCGAGCGCCAACTCGTAGGTCACCGCATTGCGCCGTTCTGGGCGCTGCAGCTCAATGGTCGTGACGGGACCGTCGCTAGTTACACCGATCATGGCAACCACCCTAATATGGCGCCCATGACTACCGTCGCCGTGATTGGTGGCGGGCAGGCCGGGATCGCGGCGGGATACTTCCTACGGCGGCGCGGACTTGAGCCCGGCGACGGATTCGTCGTCCTCGATCACGCCCCCGGCCCCGGCGGCGCATGGCAATTCCGCTGGCCCACGTTGACGCTCGACAACACCAACCGCATCTATCAACTGCCCGGGCTGCCATTCGACGAAACGGGCACCATCAGGGCGTCCACCGCCATGCCCCGGTACTTCGACGAGTACGAACATCGGTACGCCCTCGATGTCCGTCGGCCCGTGCACGTGCGAGAGGTGCGGGCGGTTTCCGGAGGGTTCTCGCTAGGAACATCCGCAGGCGAGCTCACCGTCCGAGGATTGATCAACGCAACGGGCACCTGGGACAAGCCGTTCGTCCCCTTCGTTGCGGGCTCGACCACCTTCGAGGGCCGTCAGCTGCACACCCACGACTACCGCACACCGGAGGAGTTCGCAGGCCAACACGTGCTGGTGATCGGCGGTGGGGTGTCCGCTGTGCAGTTACTGGCCGAGATATCGACGGTCACACGCACGTCGTGGGTGACCCGGCGCGAGCCGGTATTCGTCACTGATTTCACCGTCGATCGACTGCGTGCCGCGGTCGCCGGCGTCGACGAACGCTCGCGCCGCGGTGAACCGCAACACTCGGTGGTGTCCGCAACCGGACTGCCGTGGACCCCAGAGATCGCCGAGGCCTCACAACGCGGGGTGCTCGCTCGCCAGCCCATGTTCAGCCGCATCACCCCGACCGGGGTCGCCTGGCCCGACGGCAGCACACTGGATGTCGACGTGATCCTGTGGTGCACCGGGTTCCGGCACGCGCTGGATCACCTGGCGCCGCTGCACCTGCGTAACGGTCGCGGCGGCATCACCATGACTGGCCGGCTACTCACTCAAGTCGCGGGACAGCCCGCCATCCATCTACTGGGGTACGGATCCTCCGCCAGCACCATCGGCGCCAACCGGGCGTCGCGTGCTGCCGTGGTCGAGCTGATGAACTATTTAGAAGGACGTGCTGCCTGAGGGCTGCAGCACGAAGCCGTGCTTCTGATCGCCCATGCTCACCTGGCAGGCCGTCAGGCTGCCCGCGCCGACGGCACATGTCACGTTGCCGTAGGTGAGCTTCTGCCCGACGTTGAGCACGGGCGCCTCGGGTTTGGTGCCGCAAGACCAGGCACCCTTGCTGATCTCGAACGCGCCGTCGCCCTTCTGCGCGACGGTACCCATCGGACAGGTCCCCACGCCCGGAATGTTCACGCCGCCCAGCCCCGGCACGTTCGCGCTCGCACCGCCGACACCGGGCACGTTCGGCGCGCTCTGAGCATCTCCGGGAATCCCGGGGACGGAACCGTCACAGCTCAGGCGTTGACGTGAGGTGGGTGTGATGTTGGCCGAGGCGCGGAACATACAGCCGATTCCGTCGGGGGTGGAGAAATGGATCGACCGCACCGAGGAGTTCTCGTTGGTGACGAAGTACCCGTCGGGCGCCACCGCAGCGAACCCGTTGAGATCGGGGAATGCGGGATCGGCGTGAGCGAGCGCCGCACCCTCGGAAAGCAGCCCCAAACCGAGCACGGCGCAAACACCAGCAACGTAGGAAACTAGCTTTACAGGTACTGTTTTTGACATGCGCAAGCCTTCGGTATGGGACGCCGGATTATCAGCTTTCATGATACTGGCGACTCACGGGACCGCACCGGTGTCCGCAGATGGAAGGTTTTGAGCGTCACATCGGGCAAGATGGCAGGCATGCCTGATGGACTTCGCGCGAGCGGCTCATCACCAGATGCCGGGCACGCCTCCCCGCGCGTCTTAGTGGTCGATGACGACGCCGATGTACTCGCCTCGCTCGAGCGCGGCCTGCGTCTGTCCGGTTTCGAGGTGAACACCGCCAGCGACGGCGCCGAAGCGCTGCGCAGCGCCACCGAGCATCGCCCCGACGCGATCGTGCTCGATATCAACATGCCCGTCCTCGACGGTGTCAGCGTGGTGACAGCGCTGCGCGCGATGGACAACGACGTGCCGGTGTGTGTGCTGTCCGCACGCACGTCGGTGGACGACCGGGTGGCGGGCCTTGAGGCGGGCGCCGACGACTACCTGACCAAGCCGTTCGTACTCGCCGAGCTGGTGGCCCGGGTGAAGGCACTGCTACGCCGCCGCGGCTCGGTGGCCACCTCGTCCACCGAGACCATCACCGTCGGCCCCCTTGAGGTCGAGATCCCCGGACGGCGCGCCCGCATCAACGGTGTCGAGGTCGACCTCACCAAGCGCGAGTTCGATCTGCTGGCCGTACTGGCCGAACATAAGACCGCGGTGCTGTCCCGCGCCCAGCTGCTGGAGCTGGTGTGGGGATACGACTTCGCCGCCGATACCAATGTCGTCGACGTATTCATCGGCTACCTGCGCCGCAAGCTGGAGACCAGTGGTGCGCCTCGCCTGCTGCACACCGTGCGCGGCGTCGGGTTCGTGCTGCGGTCCCAGTAGCCAGGATGAGCCGCCTTCCCAGCAAGCACCGCAGCCAGCGGATCACCGACCTGGCGTACCGGCTGCTGGAAAGGCCCATGCGGGTCTTCTCACTGCGCACCCTTGTTGCCATCGCCGCGCTGGGCGTGATGGTGCTCGTGGTCACGCTCGGCACCTGGGTGTGGCTCGGTGTCGAGGACGACCAGAACAGCCAGCTGGATCGCCGGCTGGACTCGGTGTCCAGCCTCGGTGCCGTCTCGAGTCTGCTGAATTCGGTGATCAGTTCCGAGGCGAAGATCGACACCCCCGACGGCCTGGTGCTCACCGCCCGCGTGGCCGGGCTGACCAAGTCCATCCCCAGTGAAGTGGAACTACCACTACTGGACCCCGGGTATGCCAACACCACGATCAACGGCGTCGAATACCGGGTCCGGTCGTTCATCGCCCCCGGCAACATCCCCGTCGCGGTCGGCGCCCCGATCGCCGAGACACAGCGACAGATCGACCGGTACCACATACGCATCCTCGCGATTTGTGGCGGCGTGCTGATCGGGACCGTGATCGTGGGCTGGGTGATATCCCTGATCGTGGTGAGCCCCTTCCGGCTGCTGGCACAGCAGGCCCGCCTGATCAACGCGCAATCCAACCCCGATGACGTGAACGTGCGCGGCGTACGCGAGGCCGTCGAGATCTCCGAGGCCGTCGAGGGCATGCTCGAGCGCATCAACACCGAGCAGGAAAAGACCAAGGCAGCCCTGGAAACCGCGCGCGACTTCTCCGCGGTGGCCTCCCACGAACTGCGCACTCCGCTCACCGCGATGCGGACCAACCTCGAGGTACTCACCACACTCAACCTCAGCGAGGACCAGCGTGCCGAGATCCTCGAGGAAACCGTTCGCACCCAAACTCGCATCGAGGCAACGCTTTCCGCGCTCGAGAGACTCGCACAGGGCGACCTGACCACCGAGGATGACCACGTACCGGTCGATATCACCGAGCTACTGGACCGCGCCGCGCATGATGCCGACCGTAGCTATCCGAATGTCGAGGTGTCCCTGGTTCCCTCGTCGACCATCTTGATGTTGGGGCTGCCCGCGGGGCTGCGGCTGGTGATCGACAATGCGATCAAGAACGCGGTCAGGCACGGTGGCGCGTCAGAGGTTCGACTCTCCGCGATCAGCACGGTGCACGGTGTGGAGATCGCGATTGACGACAACGGCACCGGCATCCCCGAGGCCGAGCGGGAGATCGTCTTCGAACGGTTCTCACGCGGCTCCACCGCATCGCACACCGGCTCCGGGCTGGGCCTGGCGCTGGTCGCTCAGCAGGCTGAACTCCACGGCGGCACAGCGGCTTTGGAGTCCAGCCCGTTGGGAGGCGCAAGACTGGTGCTGCGCCTCCCCGGGCATTAGTCCTAGCGCGCGCCGAGCAGGTCGATCACGAACACCAGCGTCTTGCCCGACAGCTGGTGCCCGGCGCCTGCCTCGCCGTAGGCCTGCGCCGGCGGCACGGTGAGCTGACGACGTCCGCCGACCTTCATGCCGGGAATGCCGTCCTGCCACCCCTGAATGAGTGCGCCGAGTGGGAATTCGATGGACTCGCCACGGTTCCACGAGCTGTCGAACTCTTCGCCGCTCTCGAACTCGACTCCGACGTAATGAACGTTGACGACAGATCCGGGCGCGGCCTCGGCGCCGTCACCGACGGTGATGTCCTTGACGACCAGTTCGGTGGGTGCTGGACCTGGCTGAAAATCAATCTCGGGTTTCGTCATGGGATCGACCTTATCGTTAGGTCATGACCGATAGGTATGACACCGTAATCGTCGGTGGCGGGCACAATGCCTTGACCGCCGCCGCGTATCTGGCGCGCGCGGGCAAGCGGGTACTGCTCTTGGAGCGGCTCGACGTGCTCGGCGGTGCGGCCATCTCCGCACCGGCATTCCATGGCGTGGACGCCCGATTGTCGCGCTACTCGTATCTGGTGAGCCTGCTTCCGCGCCGGATCATCGACGACCTGGGTCTTTCGGTGCAGCTGGTGCGACGCAAGTACGCGTCGTACACACCGGACCCATCGACCGGCGGCCTCAGCGGGTTCCTTGCCCGCCCAGACGATTTCGCCGAGTTCGGGGCGCTGTGCGCCTCGGTGACAGAGCCGGTGTGGGATTCGATGCTCGGGCCGCTGCCCACCCGTAGGCAACTGCGCACCGGCGCCTGGTCCGAGCTGATCGAGACACCCATCGGTGAGGTGATCCGCGCGGCCACACCCGATGACCTCCAACGCGGGGTCCTCCTCACGGATGCGCTCATCGGGACGTTCGCCGGCGCCGATGACCCATCGCTGCAACAGAACATCTGCTTCCTCTATCACCAGATGAACCCCTGGGACGTTCCCATCGGCGGCATGGGCGCCGTCACCGGCTCCCTGGAATCCGCAGCATGCCGCCACGGTGCCGAATTGCGCACCGGAGCAGAGGTTTTAACCGTCAGCCCCGATGGTGAGGTGCGCTACCGGATCGGCGACGATGAGCACATCGCCATCGGTGAACATGTTCTCAGTGGTGTCACGCCCGCGGTACTGGCCCAGCTGCTCGGGCAAAATCCACCGGAAGGTCAGCCGGGAGCACAGGTCAAGGTCAACCTTCTGCTGCGGCGACTTCCGCGACTGCGCGACGAGAAGGTCACGCCGGAACAGGCTTTCGGCGGAACCTTCCACATCAACGAGACCTACACGCAGCTGGACAATGCGTATCGACAGGCGCTGGCAGGCAGCATCCCAGATCCGTTGCCGTGTGAGATCTACTGCCATTCGCTGGCCGATCCCAGCATCCTGTCACCGGAGCTGCGTGCATCCGGGGCGCAGACGTTGACGGTGTTCGGATTGCACACTCCGCATGGGCTGACGGCAACCCGCGAGGAATTGCAGGCCGCCGTGCTCGCATCGCTGAACTCGGTACTGGCCGAGCCGATCACCGATGTGGTGGCCACCGACTCCCAGGGCAACCCGTGTATCGAGACCAAGACCACCGACGACTTGGAGCAGGCCCTGGGCATGACGGCGGGAAACATCTTCCATGGCGGATTGCACTGGCCGTTCGCAGAGGATGACGAGCCGTTGGATACACCCGCGCGCCGCTGGGGCGTGGCCACGGACCACGATCGGATTCTTCTCTGCGGCTCGGGTTCCCGCCGAGGGGGCGGGGTATCGGGGCTCGGCGGATACCACGCCGCGATGGCGGTGCTGGGCGCTAACTGAGGGACGCCGCCCGCTCCAGGATCGCCCGCAAGTTCTTCAGTTCGGCCTCACTCAAGGCCGCCAGCGCGGCCGGCGCCGGGTCATCCAGTTCAACGATGGCAGCGACGACACGCTGTCCCTCATCGGTCAACGACACCCGCTTGCATCGGCGATTGTCGGGGTCGATGTGGCGCACCACCAGCCCACGCTGCTCCAAATCATTCACCGCGACCGTGGCCGCAGGCGCGTCCAAGGCCGTGGCCTCGGCTATCCCCTTAACCGTCATGGACTGTCGCGCAAGCCTTCGCAGGATGCGCACACGACTGAAAGGCAGCCCGGTCTTCTCGACGACCATCCGTCGCCAGCCGTCACGATTGTCCAGCACCAGGCTCGCCATGGCGCGCCACACCTGGTCCGCGAGGGGCCTATCCGGCACGAGAGACCTCCCGTGCCGGAGTGCTCTGGATGAGCGGCGCGAGTCGATGCGCCGAGCGCAGCGCGAATGGAGAAGTAGACACGATACCGAGCGTAGCGATGGCCAGCCCGAGGCCCGCACACATGAACCACAGCGCGGGAGCACCGATCGAACCACACAGTGCCACACCGATACTCACGCCCACTTGGCGGCTGGTGGAGGTGACCGCCGAGGCAGCGCCGGCCCGATCCAGCGGCATACCGCTGACCGCGGCGTTGGTGATCGGCGCGTTCACCATGGAGAACCCCGCGCCGAAGATGGCGAAAACCACCAGGAGCTCCCAGATCGGTGTCGCCGTCGAAACCCGGGTGAGCAACAACGAGGCGATGAAGAACAGGGCGCCCGCCGCCAGTAGTGACGGCCGTGCGCCGAACCGGCCCACCATGCGGCCCGAGATCGGCGAGAACACCAGCGCTCCAATGGCGATCGGGAGATAGACCAACCCGGTGTGCATCGCCGAGAAGTGACGTTCCCCCTGTAGATACAGCGACATCGTGAACAGGAACGCGCTCCAGGCCACACACGCACATATCGCGGTGAGGGTGGCCGAAGCGAACGGGACGCTACGGAAGAAGCGCAGATCGATGAAGGGGTGGCGTCGCCGAGACTCGTACCTGAGGAATACCGCGAACGCCACCAGCGCGGTGATCAGAACCGCGATGAGCTGTGGTGTGGCCCATCCCAGCGACGGCCCTTCGATAAGGGTGAACACGATGCCGAACAGGAAGAGCACCGCGAGCACCTGACCTACCGGGTCGATATCGCGCATGGTCGCCGACTTGCTCTCCGGCACAAAGACCGCCGTCAGCACGAACGCCAGCGCACACACGGGCAGGTTGATCCAGAAGACGGCCCGCCAGCCCACCCATTCGATGAGCAGCCCGCCGACTATCGGGCCCAGCGCCATCGATATCCCCACCACCGCGCCCCAGAATCCCAGTGCCCTGGCGCGTTCCACGCGGCCGGTAAACACCTGCGAAATGATGGACAGCGCAACCGGGTTGAGCATCGAACCGCCCACCGCCTGCAGCAGACGCGCGGCGATAAGCAATCCGACGGTGGGTGCCACGCTGCACAGCAATGAGCCCACCGTGAAGATCGACAGCCCGATGTGGAAGACCTTTCGGCGCCCCAGGCGGTCCCCCGCGGCTCCGGAGAGCATGAGCAACGAGGCCAGCCCCAGGGTGTAGATGTCGATGACCCATTGCAGCTGCGAGGTGCTGGCACCGAAGTCCGCCCGGATGGTCGGCAGCGCGACGTTCACGATGGTGGAATCCATCGACACGATGAGCAGACTCAGGCAGCAAGATCCCAGGATGACGATCTTGCGGCGTTCACTCAACGCCTCGACGGCAGTTTCCACATGACCATTGTGAAACTACAACTGTTAGCAATGCAAACAGATTTATGTGAGCTTTGTCATCTCACGAGCGGAAGCTACGGGTACTGACGCTCTCCGTAACCGGTGTAGATCTGGCGCGGACGGCCGATCTTGCCCGGCTCCGAATGCAGCTCACGCCAGTGCGCGATCCAGCCGGGCAGGCGGCCCAGCGCGAACAGCACGGTGAACATGCGAGTCGGGAACCCGATCGCCCGGTAGATCAAACCGGTGTAGAAATCGACGTTCGGGTACAGCTTGCGCTCGATGAAGTAATCGTCGGTGAGCGCGGCTTCCTCAAGGGCCTTGGCGATCTCGAGGAGCTGGTCGTCACCGCCGAGCTTGCCGAGAATCTTGTCGGCCTGCTCCTTACAGATGCGGGCACGCGGGTCGTAGTTCTTGTAGACGCGATGACCGAAGCCCATGAGCTTGACGCCGTCTTCGCGGTTCTTGACCCGTCGAACGAAGTCGTGGGTGTCGCCGCCCTCGGACCGAATGCGCTCCAGCATCTCCAGCACCGCCTGGTTGGCGCCGCCGTGCAGCGGGCCCCACAGCGCGTTGATGCCACCGGAAACGGACGTGAACAGGTTGGCATCCGAGGAGCCGACCAACCGCACCGTCGAGGTCGAGCAGTTCTGCTCGTGGTCGGCGTGCAGGATCAGCAGCATGTCGAGCGCCCGCACGATCTCCGGGTCAACCTCGTACGGTTCGGCGGGGAGACCGAAGGTCATCCGCAGGAAGTTCTCGACGAGGGTGAGCGTGTTGTCCGGGTACAGGAACGGCTGCCCGACCGACTTCTTGTAGGCGTAGGCCGCGATCGTCGGCAGCTTCGCGAGCAACCGGATCGTCGACAGCTCGACCTGCGCGTCATCATGCGGGTCCAGCGAGTCCTGGTAGTAGGCGCTGAGTGCGTTGGCGGCGCTCGAAAGCACCGGCATCGGGTGCGCGTTGCGCGGGAAACCGTCGAAGAACCGCTTGAGGTCCTCGTGCAGCAGCGTGTGGCGCTGAATCTTGGTGGCGAAGTCCTCCAGCTGCTGCGGGGTGGGCAGCTCGCCGTAGATGAGCAGGTAGCTCACCTCGATGAAGGTGGACTTTTCGGCCAGCTGCTCAATCGGATAACCCCGGTAGCGCAGGATGCCCTCGTCACCGTCGATGTAGGTGATCGCGCTCTTCGTCGACGCGGTGTTGACGAACCCCGCATCGAAGGTGGTGTAGCCGGTATCAGCCAGCAATTTGCCCAGCGCGAAGCCATCAGAGCCTTCGGTCGCGCGGACGATATCCAGCTTGGTTTCGCCTCCGGGGTACTGGAGAGTAGCGAAATCATTGTTGTCGGCCACAGGCATCCCTTCTGAGGTTCAGCGGCTCCGTGAGAACGTTCATAGAGAAGGTAGTCGCTCCGCCTTCAGGGCGCCTGGTCAGGGTCGAGGTCGGAGGTCCATGCGGCCGCGGAGCGACCCGCGTCGGTCCCCTCTCCTGCGTACCGTCGCGAGCGCGCCATCCCACAACAACATCGCACCCGCGGCGATGATCGCCGGCCGGAACGTGTCCTTGGCCAGCCCTGCGGTCGCGGTGGCCTTGGTGGCTGCGCTGGCCTTGGACATGTGCCCGGAATCGAAGGGCGGCTGCGGGTCGTACTCGATGCTCAGCTGGATCGCCTTGGCCCGTTCCTCCCCGGCGATCTGGCCCGCCAGCCACAGCCCCAGATCGATACCCGCCGACACGCCCGCCGCGGTCACCACACCCTCGTGACCGGCGCGCACGATGCGCTCGTCGCCGACAGGGGTCACCCCGAACGGCTTCAGCAGCGCCAGGGTCGACCAATGCGAGGTGGCCCGCTGACCCTCGAGCAGACCAGCCGCCGCCAACACCACCGAACCACTGCACACCGAGGTGGTCCAGGTGGCCGTCGGGTGCACCCGGCGCAACCACTCCAGGAGCTGTTCATCGCGCGCGGCCATGGTCGTTCCCGGCCCTCCGGGTACCAGCACGACGTCCGGTGCGGGGGTCTCGTCGAACGAGTGCGTGGCACCGATGACCAGCACGCCGGAATCGGCGGTGACAGGCCCGGGCTGATGCCACACAAACCGAACCTCGGTGTCGGGCATGAAGCGCAAGACCTCGTACGGACCAATGAAATCCAGTGCCGTGAAATCCGGGTAGAGCACGATCGCGATCTGCGTCACAGGGGAACTCATAGGGAAATCCTTTCGGTGCGGTGGAAGGTTTTGCGGTACTGGTCGGGCGATACACCCACGCGGCGAACGAAGTTGCGGCGCAAGGATTCCGCAGATCCGAACCCGCATCGGTTCGCGATCACCACCATGGTGTCGTCAGTCTCTTCGAGCTGGCGACGAGCAGCCTCGGAGCGGATGCGCTCCACATAGGCCGAGGGCGCCTCGCCAACCTCCGCGGTGAACACACGTGTGAAATGTCGCGGGCTCATCGCGGCCAGGCGGGCCAGCTCGGGCACCCGATGCGATCCACCGGGCTGCGCCTCGATGGCCTCCTGCACGTCCCGGATCGGCATTCGCTTGGCCCGCGGCATCCACACCGGCGCCGCGAATTGGGACTGTCCGCCCGGGCGGCGCAGGTAAAGAACGAGCCAGCGCGCGACCGTCTGTGCCACCTCTGCGCCGTGATCGTCCTCGACGAGGGCCAGCGCCAGATCGATACCCGCGGTCACGCCGGCCGCTGTCCACGTCTTGTCCGAACTGCGTATGAAAATCGGGTCAGGATCCACTGTGATGCTGGGGAATTCGCTTGCAAGCGTCTCGGCCATCGCCCAGTGCGTGGTGGCCCGGCAGCCGTCGAGCAGGCCGGCCGATGCCGCCAGGAACGCACCGTTACAGACGCTCACCACCCGTCGGGCCGAGCGCGCTGAGGCGCGGATCCATTCCATGAGGGCGGCATCCCGCTGGACCGCGGGCACACCGACGCCGCCAGGCAGCAGCAACGTGTCACATCCCGCACCGGCGTCCGGTAGCGGATGGGTCACCAGCTCCATCCCCGAACCCGTGGATACCGGGACGCCACCGCTCGACACCAGCGACACGTCGTAGCCGGGCCTCCCGGTCAAGTACTGAGACGCGGTCGCGAACACCTCGTAGGGCCCCACCAGATCGAGGGCCTGAACCCCCGGGAACCCCAGGATCACCACCGAACGCGTCACGCTTCTCAGTCTTCGCCACCTGGGCAATGGCGTCCAGGTCAGGTATCCCACAAATTAGGACATCAGGAGTTTGGCAGCCGCTGCTCTTCGGAAGCGGCGAGTAACCGCTGGTGGTCCTCACGGTTGAGCTGCGTGTAGGCCTCCTCGAAATCCGCGAACGCGGCATCCGCGGCGTTCGGATCACTTCCCGTGCCGAGGTAGCCCGCGATCACTCCCGGCACCCCCGATTGGGCGTGCGAACGCGCGAGCGTCATCGCGCACAGCGAGCCGTACAGCGCCAGATCATCGGGATCGGTGAGGCTCGCGATCTCGACAGAGCCCTTCATGTCGCGGAACTGCCGGACGTAGAAGCTGCCACGCCGCGCCGAGGACACGTAACCGAGGAAGGGATCGCCACTGGCCTGCATGATGCGCTGCCCGGCCACCACCCGACGCCCATGATCCAGCCGCAGCTCCTGCGGGAAGTACGCTTCAATCACCGAGGCCGAGGCCTCCTTCATCTGCAGGAACAACGGCGACCCATCGGCATCGGTGAGCAGCGCGAGGTAGCAGCGGGTACCCACGCTGCCGACACCGACCACCCGCACGACGGCGTCCTCGAACTGATGACATGCCAACAGCGCCACGACGTCCTCGGGCACCGAACCGAAGTACTCGTCGACCATGGCCGCCGCCTCGGACAACCCCACCTCCGGGACCCGGACCGCGATGTCCTGCTGCTCGACGATCCGGTAGTGACCATCGACGGTGGTCGCGGTCAGCTTCCTGAGTGCACGATGCGACGTGTTGCGGGACGCCTTCGAGACCGTCTCGGTCGCCAACTTGGACGCACTCTTGGACAGCCGAGAGACCAGGTCCAGCACCTCCAGTGCGGTCGTCTTGAGATAGAACCGATCCAGGACGCACATCTGCGCCATTTCGTTCATCCGGGTGCGGTACGCGGCGACGGTCTTGATGGCCGTCTGGCGCACGGCATCGCCCGACATCCCGAATTCGTCGCCAAGGATCGCCACGCTCGTGACCAGACGCTTGACATCCCACTCCCACGGGCCAACCGCGGTTTCATCGAAGTCGTTGACGTCGAACAACAGCGCGCGGTCACGCGAGGCGAACAGGCCGAAATTGGAAAGGTGCGCATCACCACAGGTCTGAATCCGAACCCCGGTCGAGGCTGTGCCGGCAAGATCAGAGGCCATCACCGCGGCCGCACCTCGGTAGAACGCGAACGGCGACTCCGACATTCGCTCCCTGCGCACCGGAATCAGGGACGGAATCCTTGCCTTGTTCTGTGCGGCGAGTATCGCTATTGGATCTCGCCGCGGCTCGGCGGAGAGTTCCCCGAGCCGTCGCCGTGGCATGCCATCGCGCAGCCCTCTACCGAGAGCGAGCTGCTTATCCCGCGGAAGCCGCCGAAGATCCTCGGCCGTCAGAGCATCCATGGGGTGAAACCTACTGGGGCTGTACCTGGTCCGGGTTGGCCTGGTTCGCATCGTCCTCGGAGATCTCGTCCGACCTCCGGAATCGAACGAACATCGGCACGAGTAGCGCGGCAATGATCACGCCAACCACCACGAGGGCGCCACCACCGGCAGCGGCTGCCGTCGTACCCACTACAGCAGCGACCGCGCCGTGCGTAACGTCGGCAACCCGCGGTCCCCCGGCGACCACTACCGTGAACACACCTTGCAGCCGGCCCCGCACATCGTCGGTCGCCACCGATTGCAGAATCGTCGACCGGAAGGCCGCCGACACCATGTCCGCGATGCCGCCGATCACCAGGAACAGCAGGGCCAACCAGAGCAGCGGAGCATGCGCGGTGAGCCCAAAGCCCACCATCGCCAGGCCCCACACCACGATGCTCACCACCACCGCGAAACCCTGACGATCGATCCGCTGGAACCAGCCGGAGAACACCCCACCGATCACCGCGCCCACCGATATCGCCGCCGAGAGCAGCGCGATCACCGTGCCGCCGTCGGCGGGATCACCAAATCCCTCGTGGGCAATCTGCGGGAACAGGATCCGCGGCATCCCGAAGATCATGGCGATCAGATCCACCACGAAGGACATCAGCACGATCTTGTGCCCCGCCAGATAGCGGAAACCCTCGAGTACGTCGCGAAGGCCAGAAGTATTGGCACGCAAATCTTTTGACGCGTCACTCGGCGGCATCTTGTGCAACCGGACTGTCGCCCAGATGGGTGCCACGCACGCGATCGCGTCAATCAGATACAACGTGGATAGATCCACCCACTTCAGCAGCACCCCGGCCAGCAGCGGGCCGGCGATAAACCCGAACTGTTGAACGGTCATGTTCAGCGCGTTGGCGGCAGGCAGCTGATCGAGCGGAAGCATCCGCGGAATCGCCGCGGCGCGCGTGGGTGAATTCACCGCGAAGAAGGCCTGCTGCACCGACAGCAGGCACAGCACCACCCACACGTTGTTGACCGACAACGCGGCCTGCAGCCACAGCAGTACCGAGGAGACACCCAACCCTGTCGCGGTGATGATCAGCAGAGTTCGTCGGTCCATTCGGTCGGCCAGCGCACCGCCCCACAGACCGAACACCACCAACGGCACCAGACCGAAAACGCCCGTCAGTCCGACGTACGCGGAGCTGTGGGTGAGCACATAGATCTGCACTGGGACCGCGAACAGCGTCAATCCGGCACCGATGACGGTGACAACCCCGGCCAGCCACAGGCGCCGGAAGTCAGCGTTCCGAAGAGGAGTGACGTCCGCAAACAATCGGCTCAGACGGCACCCGCTCCACTCGTTATCGGCTAACAGACACCGAGGTGCCCAGGCTAGCTAACCTACCCGGGAGACCGACGAATCACTCCTTCGGCTCGGATACTGCGTCAGATGGCGTGGGTGCCGCTTCGGAGTTGGCCTCCGCCGACTCGACCGCGGGCTGTGCCTCTTCCGATTCGGATTCCGCGTCCGGCAGCTGGGCCACGAGGTACTCGGCGAGACCCCCGATGGTCGGATAGTCGAACACCGCGGTCGCGTTGATGGTGAACTTGCCGCCGAACTGGCTGTGCAGCCGGTTCCGAAGCTCGATCGCCATCAGCGAATCCGTGCCGAGGTCAAGGAACCGACTCGTCGCGGCTGGCGGTTGGGCCAGTCGCAGGAAGTTCTGCACCTCACGCTGCAGGAACTCCGTCACGAATCCGGCCCGCTGCGGCACCGGGATCTCCATCAGCTGCTTGAGCAACTCGCTGTCGCCGGTCACCTCTCCGACAGCACTTGGCAAGACCAGGTCCAGGATCGGCGGACGCGAACTACCCAGCACCTTCGCGGCACGCTGCCAGTTGGCCTTGATCACGGTGGCTTGTCCGGTGCCGTTGGCGATGACCTCGGCGAGAGCCGCGAGCGCCGCCGACGGATCCAGCGGAATCAGGCCCTGCGCACTGATATTCGCGGTCGCCGCCTCCGAGGAGGCCATGCCTCCCTGCCCCCAGGGGCCGAAGTTGACACCGGTGGCCGGCAGGCCCTGCGCCCTGCGCTGCGCGATCAGACCGTCAAGCAACGCGTTGGCCGTCGCGTAGTTGGACTGACCGGGTGAACCGAACAAGCTGGACACCGAGGAGGACACGATGAAGAAGTCCAGCTCGTCGCCCTGTGTCAACTTGTCCAGGTATCCGGCACCGAAGGCTTTGGGCGCCAACGTGGTCCGGAACCTCTCCACACTCTGCTGCCCAAGCAACGCATCATCGAGCACGCCCGCTAGATGCGCGATGCCCGCAAGTGGCGGCAGCTCCGCACGGATCCGCTCCAAGAGCTGCGCAACCTCTGACTCTTCACCGACATCAGCGGTGAAGACGTGGATGCGCGTCTTGGAGCGCTCGGTGATCTCCTCGATCAACCGCTGCGCGTCGGTATCGGGCGCGCGGCGGCTGGTCAACACGATGTCGCCGGCACCGAGCTGGGCCAGATAGCCCGCGGTGTGCAGACCGATCGCACCGAGACCGCCGGTGATCAGATAGGTCCGATCCGACCGCGGTGCCAGCGGATTCGGCATCTGGCACACGATCTTGCCGATATGCCGAGCCTGCTGCATGCGCCGGAAGGCCGTCCTGGCCTCCGTCAGCGGGTAGATCTCGGCGGGCAGTGGTGTCCACTCCCCCTTGCCCAGACCTTCCGACACCTCAGTCAGCAAGGCACGAATACGCTCGGGCTCTTGGAACATCACCGTGTCCAACGCGACGATCTCGTAGGCGATATCGGGTCGGACCTCGGCCATCTGCTCCGGAGTCCAGATATCGCGCTTGGCGATCTCTGCGAAACGGCCGTTCTTGGCGGTGGCCCGCACGGTCGCCTCGACGAAACCTTCACTGGTCAGGCTATTGAGCACCACATCCACACCAGCGCCGTCGGTGTCGGCCAGGATCTGATCAGCGAAATCCGTTGTACGCGAATCGTAGACATACTTGACACCGAGCTTGCGCACCGTTGCCCGCTTAAAGGTGCTCGCCGTCGCATAGACCTCAGCACCCTGCTGTTGGGCCATCTGGATGGCGGCCAATCCCACGCCACCACTGGCGGCGTGGATGAGCACCCGATCGCCGGGCTTGAGCTGCGCCCAGTCGAATGCCAGCCGGACCGTCAGCGCCGCGGCGGGAATCGTGGCGGCCTCGACCGCGCTGACCCCGTCGGGAATCGGTGCCAGGAACTGAGCCGGCGCGTTGAACCGGCTGGCGAAGGCACCCTGCATGGAACCGTAGACCCGCTGGCCCACCGCGACTTCGGTGACGCCCTCACCCAATTGTGTGACGACACCGGCGAAGTCACCGCCGATCGGGCCGGGGTCACCCGGGTACAGACCCAGCACGTTGAGCACGTCACGGAAGTTGAGACCTGCGGCCTCCACCCGCACCTGCACGTAACCATCGTCCGGCGCCGGCACCTCCTTCTCGATGATCCGCAGATTGTCGATAGCCCCACGTTCGGTGGGCAACAGGGCGTAGTCGCTGCCGCGCGGCACCGTGAGATTCCCACTGCGTGACCACGGAAGTAACCGGGAAGCCAGCAGCTTGCCTTGCCGCACAGCGATTTCCGGCTCATCCACTGGCGTAACCAGCAGATTCGCCAGCGCCTGCACGGCCTCGGGCGAGCCGTCGCAATCGACGAGCTTGGCGCGCAGTACGGGCTCCTCGTTGATCGTGGTGCGCCCGAATCCCCACAACGACGCCTGCACCGGATCGACCGGCTCGCCGGACTCGGTGGCCACGGCCCGCTCGGTGATGATCCAGAGGCCATGCGGAAGCTTCACGCCGTTTTGGGACCCGTTCTGCACCGTGTGCACGGCACTGAGCAAGTTGGCGATCTCCGCTTCGAGGCGCGCAATCTCCGTGTCGGAGAAACCGGCACCTTCCGTCGCGCTCGGCTCGGCGGCACGCCAGACGACACCGGAGAACGGCACACCGCGCTCCTTGGCCTGTTCCAGCACCTGCCCGAGTAGTTCCGGATTGGTCGTGCGGTCAAACGGAATGCAGCCCGGCACCTTGGCAGCCAGCTCGTCGAATCCGGCGATCAGCCAGGTGCCGCTTGTCTCCACAGCTGCGTCCTCCGAGGGAGGAACCGGAACCTCGTGCCAGCCAAGGGTGTACAGCAAGCGAGTGGCATCGCCACCGAGCCCGCGCAGCAGCGCCTCGCGCGGCGCACGCTTGACGGTGAACTCGCGAATCCCACCCAGGTGACGGCCATCCCGATCGAGGTAGTCGAGATCGAACACCTGCGTCTCGCTGTCCAGTGGGCTCTCGTGCCAGCGTGCACGGCAGTAGAAGCGCCGGGGCATCTTCTCCTTCAACGTCACCTGTCCGTACCGCAATGGCAGGAACAGGTCGTTGATTCCCTGCTCGGCGGCGAGCAGCGCCGGGAAAGCGGGGAAGGCGACACCGGTGCACAAGTCCATCAGGACCGGATGCATCGGCTCGGTGCCCAATTGCTCGGCGAGCTCCTCGCCGACAAGGACATCGCCGATCGCCTCACCCTCTCCGAGCCACAGCGACTTCAGAGATCCGGACCAGGTTGGGCCCCAGGACAGTTCCAGGTCGGCAAAGATCTCGAAGAGCTCCATCGGACGCATGCGTTCCATCCGCTCGATGGCCGCATCAATGGGCTCGGAAGCCTCGGACGTCGGTTCGTCCGGGTCTTCGCCGATACCGGTGACGACGGTGCCTTCGGCGTTCAACGACCAGTCAACGTCGCGTTCACCGTAGGGGCGGCTGTGTACCTGGAACTTCGACCCACTGCCATCCTCCAGCGGATGCAGAGTCAGCTGCACCTCACGAGAGCTCTTCTCCGGCAAGATGATCGGCTCGTAGAAGAACACATCCTTGGCCCGGGCCGGAGTGCCGACGGCGGCCAGCGCCATCGCGGCGTACGTCGCGCCGGGGACGACGACGGTGCCGTAGATGACGTGGTCGGACAGCCACGGCTGCGACCTGACCGACAACCGGCTGATGTACACGGAATCTCCGGAGGCGAGATCCTCGCCCCTACCGAGGATGCCCGCGGTTGCCCCGCCTACGCCGCCGTTCACGGCGGCACCGGATGACTTAGGCCAGAAACGGCGACGCTGGAAGGGATAGGTCGGCAACTCCAGCGTATTCCGGGGGTGACGTTGCAGTGCAGCGAAATTGGGCCGATGGCCACCGACGTACGCCGCGGCAAGCGCCTCGGCGATCTGGCGCCGGTCGCCAACACCCTTGCGCAGCGAGACGATTGCCCGAGGCGCGGCCAGGTGCTCCGGCCAGACCTGCACCGCGGCGCCGGTCAACACCGGCTGCGGGCCGATCTCCATCAGCACCGAGCACCCAAGTGCGGCCACGGTGCGAACGCTTTCGGCGAACTGCACCGGCTGGCGCGAATGCCGACGCCAGTACTGAGCGTCGATGGGGGTCTGCGCCGTCAGCACAGCACCGGTGCGGTTGCACACCAACGGCAACGTCGGGGTGGCGAACTGCACTTGCGCTGCGTACGACTCGAATTCGTCGAGGACAGGGTCCAACAACTCCGAATGGAAGGCGTGGCTGGTCTCCAGCCAGGTGCAGCGGATGCCCTCTCCCTCGAAGCGCGCGACCGCCTGCTCCACGTCCTCACCCGGACCCGAGAGCACGGTGTTCGGTCCGTTGTAGGCACCAATCGATACGCGCGGGAAATCGCCCGCGATCTGCTCGACATGCTTGGCGTCGCTGAACACCGCCACCATGCGCCCGCCCGCGGGCAGGCTGCCGAACAGCCGGCCGCGCTCGGCGATCAGCCGCACACCGTCCTCGAGGCTGAACACTCCGGCCACGCATGCGGCCGCGTACTGGCCCACGCTATGCCCCAGCACCACATCGGGCTCAATGCCCCATGACTGCCAAAGCCGAGCCAGGCCCATCTCGACGGCGAAAATCGCCGGCTGCGCGAAGGACGTGTGCCGCAGGGCTTTCCCAGCCTCTCCGCCGGTCTCGCGATCGGTAGCGAACATCACCTCGAGCAGCGGACGCGTCACGATGTCCTTGACCGCTTCCGCGCAACGCGTCACAGTCTCGGCGAAAACCGGCTCGGCCTCAAACAACTCACGCGCCATACCGGGATACTGGCTACCCTGCCCGGTGAACAGCCATGCCGTCGTCGGATGATTCGTGTGCTCGCCACGGACCACACCGGGGCGCAGGCGGTTCTGGACCAGCTCGGCCAGCCCATCGCGCGCCGACTCGACTGAATCCACGACCAGCGCGGCGCGATGCTCGAAGTGCGACCGGCCTCTTCCCGCCGTAAGGCACACGTCCTCGATGTCGACATCCGGATGGGCACTCAACCACGACTCATAACGCTGCGCTACCGCGGCCAGTGCCTCCGGTGACCTCGCGGACAGCGGGAGCACGCTTACTTGGTCGCCCTGCGGTTCCGGCGCGACGTCCGGGACATCGCTAGCGCCCTCTTCCACGTCCGTCGGCCGCTGCGGGGCCTCCTCGATCAGCACGTGCGCATTGGTTCCGGTGAATCCGAACGAACTCACACCAGCGCGCCGCGGCCTGCCGTTGGCCTCCCACGGAATGGCCTTGTCCACCACCCGCACCGACAACGAGTCCCACGGGATATGCGGAGAGGGCTTCTCGAAGTGCAGGCTCTGCGGCAGCACCCCGTTTTGAAGGGACAGCACGACCTTGATGAGACCTGCTGCACCGGAGGCAGATTCGGTGTGACCGATATTGGATTTCACCGAGCCCATCAGCAATGGCCGGTCCGCGTCACGCGAGCCGCCGTAGGCCGCCGCGGCGGCCTGCACCTCAATCGGATCACCCAGTGGCGTGCCCGTGCCGTGCGCCTCGAGGTAGTCGACGTCGCCGCCTACCAGACCGGCCCGGTCCAGCACAGTACCGATAAGCCGTTGCTGTGCACCACCATTGGGCACGGTCAGACCACTGGAGGCGCCGTCCTGGTTCACCGCGCTGCCGGGAATCACGGCGAGGATCCGATCCTCGTCACGCTGAGCGTCGCTCAGTCTCTTGAGCACGAGGATTCCGCAGCCTTCACTGCGCACGTAGCCGTCGGCGGACGCGTCGAACGTCTTGCATCGACCGACCGGTGACAGCATCCTGGCGCGTGAGGCAGCGATCACCGTTACCGGACTCAGCAGAACGTTCACACCGCCGGCCACTGCCAAGTCGCAGTCGCCGGAGTGCAAGGCCTGGACAGCCTGATGAACGGCCACCAGGGCCGAGCTGCATGCGGTATCGACAGCCACCGCCGGTCCTTCAAATCCCAGCGCGAAGGCAACGCGGCCGGAGATGGCGTTGAGCGCGTTCCCGGTGATGAAGTACGGCTCGATCTTGTCGAGCGACTCCGACGACAGCAGGTGCGCATACTCGTTGGCGCCCACCCCGGCGAAGATGCCGGTTCGGCTCCCGCGCAACGCGGCCGGCGAGTAACCAGCCCGCTCCAAGCCCTCCCACACCGTTTCGAGCATCAGCCGCTGCTGCGGCTCGATCCAGACGGCCTCGCGCGGGGAGATGCCGAAGAACTCGGGATCGAACCCATCGATTCCGTCGAGGAATCCGCCGAAGCGGGTGTAGGTCTTGCCCGCGACCTCCGGATCCGGATCGTAGAACTCGTCGATGTCGTAACGATCTTCCGGGACTTCCCGGATCGCATCGACACCGCCGGACAGCAAATCCCAGAAGGCTTCCGGATCTGGCGCACCGGGGAATCGGCATGACACCGCGACGATCGCAATCGGTTCGTCTGTACGTGTCGTCGCCGCCTGCCGAGGCGCGGACTTGACCTGCTCGTTGAGTCCGAGCACCTCGCCGAGCAGGTAGTCGGCGACATCGGAAATGCGGGGATGGTCCATCACCAGGGTGACGGGTATCTCCTTGCCGACACCTTGTTCCATGCGACGCCGCAATTCGACGGCCATCAGCGAATCCATGCCGAGGTCGAAGAACCCGGCATCCTCGCGGATCTCCGATACGTCCACGCGCGTCACCTCTGCCACCGCGTCGCGCAGGTAGTCGGTCAACAGCTTCTTGCGCTGCTGGATAGGAGCACTCGCGAGCCGCTCGACCAACTGCGTCTTGCCCGACGATGTGACCACCGGCGATGCGGCCAGGTGCGAAGGCACCTCGCGCTCCAGCTCCGCCAGGAATGCTCGCCTTCCTGCCTGCTGGTAGAGCGGCAGGAATCGGGCCCAGTCGATGCGGGAGATGACGCCTTGCGGCGAGGAGGCCGATACGACGTCGGCGAGCCCCGCCAGTGCATCAGCTGGTGACAACGTCTTGATCCCACGTTGCTCCAGTCGCGCACGGGATTCCGCATCCGCCATGCCTGCACTCCACGGACCGAAGTTGACGCTGGTTCCGGCAATACCTTGCTCGCGCAGACGCCAGGCGAGCCCGTCGAGGAAGGCGTTGGCCGCGCTGTACGCGGTCTGCCCGAAGCCACCCCAGATCGAAGCGATAGAGGAGGTACTGATGAAGAAATCCAGCTTCAGGTCGGCCGCGGCCTCGCTCAAATGCCAAGCACCCCAGACCTTACCGGCGAATACGCGATCCACCTCGGCGTCGTCGAGGTCGCTGAGCGGGGTGGTACCGATCTCGCCTGCAGCGTGGACGATGCCCGCCAACGGAGGCAGCTCGGCCTGCACACCCGCCAGTAGGCGCGCAACGTCGTGCGCATCCGCGACATCGGCGGTGACGACCCGGATTTCGCAGCCGTGTTGCGCGCCCAAAGCGTCGATGCGCTGGCGCGCGGACTCGTTGGGTTCGCGCCGACTCGTCAGCACCAGATTCTTGGCGCCGTGCGCGGCCAGGTATCCGGCGATCTCCAGTCCGATCGAACCCAGTCCGCCGGTTACCAGATACGTTGCGTTGTCACGCACTTCCAGCGGTCTGCCGCTCGGCAGTTCTTCCCGCCGAACCAGCCGGGGAACGTAGACCGCGTGATCGCGCAGCGCGATCTGGTCTTCCCTGGCGGCCGCGTCGGTCGACGCGGAGGCCCGAGCGATGAACTGTGACCATTCGTCAGCACTGGCATCGGCCAGATCGGCCAGCCCGCCCCATACCTGCGGAAGCTCCAGCGCTGCCGCACGGCCGAATCCCCACAGGGCACTCTGTTCGGGCGCCACGGTGTCGGCGTCGATGATTCGCTGCGCACCCCGGGTGAGCAACCAGATAGGAGCCCGCAATTCGGCAGCGGCGGCAGCCCGGAAGAGTCGCCGTGTTCCGGCCAGCACCTGGTGCTGGATCCGTAGCAGAGACCGCGCCGAGGGCGAACCCGCGTCAAGGGCAGCGACGTGCACGATGCGCAGTGTCTGTCCCTGCGCCGAGGCGTCAGCGGCCTCAGCACGCAACGCATCTGCGAGCTGTTGCTCGTCAGCGTCGGACGCAGGCAACCCGAGGATTCGATGCTGGTGTCCACGCGCAGTCAGCGCCTCGACCAGCGGTGCGGCCGCACCGGATACCTCACCCACGAGAATCCAGCTACTGCCCGCACCGGATTCCGTACCGGACAGTGGCGTGGGCGACTTATCCCAGCGGAACTGGTAGCGGTCATCCGCGATGGTTTGGGTGGTGCGTTGCTGGTTGTGTTGTGCCGCAAGTTTTGTCAGCACGGCAAGGGTCTGTTGGTCACCACCGGCACCGCCGAGCAGATTCGCGAGCTCCTCGATCTTTCCGTCTTCGAGCAGCCGAACGGCCTCGGTGCGCGGGCCGCCGGCACGCTGCTGCTGATTCGTGGTGTCGCGTCCGTCAGCGTCTCTCTTATCGCTGAACCAGTACTGGCGATGCTCGAACGGATAGGTGGGCAGGTCGAGCTTTCGCGCGTGCCCGTGCCGGAACGCACCGAAGTTGGGCACGTGACCCAGGACGTACGCGTCGGCAGCGGCTTCGGTGATCTGTCGATGGTCTGCGGTGTTGCGACGCAGCGACGCGATCGCCCGCGGAGCGGTGGCCGGGTCGGGCCATGCCCGCAAGGCCGCCGCGGTGAGCACCGGTTGCGGACCGATCTCCAACAGCACCTTGCAGTTCAGGTCGGCGAGAGTACGCACACTCTTGGCGAACTCCACCGGTTGGCGCGCGTGGCGACGCCAGTACGCGCCATCAAGTTTGGTGCTTCTACCGAGCGCGGCACCGGTCCTGTTGTCGATCAGAATTCGTTGTGGAGTCTTGTAATTGAACTGACCCGCATATGATTCGAATTCGTCGAGGATCGGATCCAGCAAGGCCGAATGGAACGCGTGACTGGTCTCCAGGAAATCGCATCGCACGCCCTCGGCAACCAGGCCTGCCACCGCTTTCTCCAGATCCTGTGCGGGACCTGACAATACGGTGTTAGCGCCGTTGTAGGCGGCAACCGACAGGCTGGGGAACTCGTCGGTCAAGCTCTCCACGCGCTCGGCGGCGGCGAACACCGCCGCCATCCGGCCACCCGCGGGCAGACTGCCGAACAAGCGACCGCGCTCGGCCATCAGCCGCGCACCGTCCTCCAGACTGAACACACCGGCGACGCAGGCAGCCGAGTACTGGCCGACGCTGTGACCCAACACCACGTCCGGCTCGAAGCCCCACGACTGCCAGAGCCGGGCCAGGCCCATCTCCACCGCGAACAAGGCGGGTTGAGCGTAGGAGGTCTGTCGCAGCGCCTCTCCAGCTTCCGGGCTGTCCACGTCGAAAATGACATCCAGCAAAGGCTTTTCGAGAACATCGGCGACCACTGCTGCGCAGTGCTTCAGTGTTTCGGCGAACACCGGTTCGGTGTCGAACAACTCCCGGGCCATGCCCGGGTACTGGCTGCCTTGACCGGTAAAGAGCCATGCGGTCTTCGGCGCTTCATAGGATTCGCCACGACCAAGGCCCGGAGCGGGGCGGTCGTCGGCGACAGCGCCGAGTAGCTCCACGGCTGCTTCTCGGGAATTGACCACGAGCGCGGCCCGGTGCTCCAGGTGTGCTCGCGCCACTCCGGCGGTGAGGCACACGTCTGCCAAGGTGGCTTCTGGGTGCGCGTTCAACCAGCTGCGGTATTGATCGGCGATCTGCACCAGGGCGGCGGGTGTGCGCGCCGAGAGCGGCAGGATGCTGAACAGGCTCCCAGTCGACTGGGGCTCCCCGGGCGTGTCGGTCTCAACCGGCGCCGCTGCCTGCTCGGGGGCCTCTTCGAGAATGACGTGAGCGTTCGTGCCTGCGAATCCGAATGAGCTGACTCCCGCAATGCGCGGCCGCGCGTTGCGTTCCCAGGCGGTGGCCTCCTTGACGATCTCCACCGGGAGCCGGTCCCAGGGAATGTGCGGCGATGGATTCTGAAAGTTGCGGTGTTGCGGCAACAATTCGTTCTCGAGCGACAGGATGACCTTGATGACACCCGCGATACCCGCGGCCGCCTCCAGATGTCCGATGTTCGTCTTCGCCGATCCGATCAACAATGGATCGTTCGCTTCGCGGCCGATGCCATAGGCCGCGCCAGCGGCCTGGGCCTCGATCGGATCGCCCAGTGAGGTTCCGGTGCCGTGCGCCTCCAGATACCCGACGTCACTTGGCGCGACACCGGCACGCTTGAGCGCATCGGCGATAACACGCTGCTGAGCAACGCCATTGGGTACCGTCAACCCGCCCGATGCGCCGTCCTGGTTAATCGCACTGCCCCGGATCACGGCCCGGATCCGATCACCGTCGCGGATCGCATCCTCAAGGCGCTTGATGACGATGACACCGGATCCCTCACCACGCACGTAGCCGTCCGCGGCCGCGTCGAAGGTCTTGCATTTGCCGTCGGGCGCAAGCATGTGCGCATGCGAGAACGTGATCATTGTCGCGGGGGTCAGCAGGACGTTCGCACCGCCGGCCAGCGCGAGGTCGCACTCTCCGAGTTGAAGTGCTTGGCACGCTTGATGAATTGCTACCAATGACGAGCTGCACGCTGTATCGACGGCAACCGAGGGTCCCTGCAGCCCCAGTCGGTAGCTGATGCGGCCCGCTGCCGCTGCGTTCGAGGTACCGATGGCCATATAGGCCTCGATCTCGGGGAAGGTCAGCTCATCGGATGCCATTCCCAGGTAGTCATGGGTGGCCAAACCGACGAACACGCCGGCATTGGTCTCGGCCAAATCCGTTGGGGCGATTCCGGAATGCTCCACCGCTCGCCACGCCATCTCCAGCAACAGTCGGTGCTGCGGGTCCATCAGCCTGACCTCGCGCGTCGACATACCGAAGAACGGCGCATCAAACCCCGTGACGTCGTCGACAAAGCCCGCACGACGGGTCACGACCTTGCCGGGAGCTCCGGGCTCAGGGTCAAAGAATTCGTCGGCATCCCACCGGTCAGCCGGCACTTCGGATATCGCGTCACGGCCCTCACGCAGTACGTCCCAGAACTCGTCCGCGTTGGCGGCACCGGGAAAACGCGCTGCATATCCGATGATTGCAAAACGTGGGGCTGGCTTGATCGGATGGTCAGCGGATTCCATGCTGAGGCCTCCTTGCGTCGGCGGGTGGGGAGAGTGGCCCTCGACGTCGTCGAACGAGAATGTGACTCTGGACATCGGCGGGTGCGAACGCGACTCTAGCCGAACAAGTATCGTGCGCACTGTTGTTCCCAAACTTCGTGGTAACTAGGACAAGGAGTTCTAGTTATTTCCGGTATGCCATGTGGCGCATGGGGTTTCCGGGTCTTGGTCGACCGCCGGTTGCGCGGTCAAACCGAGGGTATGTTGGGCCACCGACGAAAGATGCCGGAGCGGGGCCGGCCGAGCGAGAGGACGGCGCGTTGCGCATAGGAACGATTACGGTTGGCGCACTTGATGAATGGACGTTGAGCCCCGGCTCCGTCACCTCGTGGCACGCCACCCCTGCGGCGGCTGAGAAGGCCCGGCAAGCACCTGTGAGTTTGGTGCCAGTTAGCTACATGCAAAGCCAACATCTCCGAAACTACTACGAACGGAACGCAGCTGGCCTAAACTTCTCGCGCCAAATTATCGCCAGCTGCGATGTTGCGGGCCAATGCGATATCTCCGCGATGGACCATGCCCTCAACGCATACCTGCGTAGGCATGACACCTTCCGCAGCTGGTTCGAGCGCACCGACGACGGGGAGTTCATCAGGCACTCCATCAGCGATCCAGCCGAGATCGAGTTCGCGCCTGTAACGCAAGGGCATATGTCTGTCGATGAAATACGCAGCCACGTCATCGATATACCGAGTCCACTGGAATGGGGATGCTTCACCTTTGGAATCATCCAGAGCGAGAACCACTTTACGTTTTTCGCTGCCATGGATCACGTGCACGGCGACGCGACGTTGATCGGCACCACGATGATGGAAGCCAACGGAATGTACTCGGCGCTGAGCGGAGGCGGCCAGGCTCTCACGCTGCCCGATCCCGGCAGCTTTGACGACTTCTGCACTCGCGAGCGCGAGTTCACATCGGCATTGACGCTGGACTCGCCCGGGGTGCGTGCGTGGATTGACTTTGCCGAGAACAACAATGGAACCTTCCCCGAGTTCCCGCTTCCACTGGGCAATCCCTCGGAAGCGACCAACAGCACCATGACGTCCCTGTCTCTGATGACCCCGGAGCAGACGGACCGATTCGAGTCCGCCTGCTCTACTGCCGGCTCACGGTTTGTCGGCGGCTTGTTCGCCTGTCTCGGTCTGGTTGAGCACGAATTCACCGGGGCGCTCACGTATTACGGTCTGACTCCGAGGGATTCCCGCACAGCTAGCGACAACTTCATGACGCAAGGCTGGTTTACCGGCCTGATCCCGATCACCGTTCCGATCGCGGCAACCTCGTTCAACGATGCCGCATACGCCGCGCAGACCGCCTTCGATTCGAGTCTGGACATGTCCCGGGTGCCGTATTACCGGGTACTGGAATTGGCACCGTGGCTTAAATGGCCGGAACCGAACTTTCCCGTATCGAACTTCTTCCACGGAGGTGCGGCTCCGCTCAACGCCATTCTCGCGGCGGGCGAGCTGGGCCTTGCCGACAACATCGGAATCTATCCGGACGGCCGCTTCTCCTATCAGCTGACCATCTACATATTCCGCTACGGGGAAGGCACGGCGATGGCGATCATGCACCCCGACAACCCCATCGCCGAGAAGTCGTCGCTGCGCTACATGGAGGCGATGAAGTCGGTGTGCGTGCGGGTCGCGGACAGCGGGCACTGGGGACGCGTCGCGTAGCTTGAGCAACATCAGAGTGAGGGTGAGGAAGATATGCGGCGGCTAGCCGACTTCGTGGTGCGATGGCCGTGGGCGGTGATCGGCGCCTGGATCGCGCTGGCCATCGCTCTGCCATTGACCTTCCCCTCACTCACCGAGATGGCGGAGAAGCATCCGCTCGCCATCCTGCCTGCCGACGCACCGTCGAGTGTTGCCGCCAAGAAGATGACCGAGGCGTTTCACGAGTCGAGCAACGACGATCTTCTTCTGGTCGTGTTCATCAACGAGAACGGACTGGGGGCGGGCGACGCGGCGACCTACCGCAAGGTGGTGGACGCGGTACGGCACGACTTGACGAACGTCGTGTCGGTGCAGGACTTCATCGGTACTCCGGAACTGCGAAAGTTCCTGACGAGTCAAGACAACAAGACCTGGGTTCTGCCGATTGGCCTGGCGGGCGAGTTGGGCACGCCCAGGGCCTTCGACTCCTACAACCGGGTGACCAGCCTCATCCAGCACAGCATCGACGGCAGTCCGACCACCGTGCACATCACCGGTCCCGCGGCCACCGTCGCCGACCTCACCGTCGCGGGCGAGCAGGATCGTCTGCCGATCGAACTCGCCATCGCCATCCTGGTGCTCGCGGTGCTGCTGCTGGTCTATCGCAGCGCACTGACCATGATGCTTCCGTTGGTGACGATCGGGTCGTCGCTGGTGATCGCGCAGTCCGTGGTGGCGGCCTACTCGCATCTGACCGGCGCGGGTGTCTCAAACCAGTCCATCGTGTTCCTGAGCGCGATCCTGGCGGGCGCCGGCACGGACTACGCGGTGTTCCTCATCAGTCGCTATCACGACTATCTGCGGTCGGGTAAGACCTACGACCAGGCTGTCAGGGCCGCGATGATGTCGATCGGAAAGGTGATCACCGCATCCGCCACGACGGTGGGTATCACCTTCCTGCTCCTGAGCTTCGCCAAAATGGGCGTCTTCCAGACCGTCGGAGTGTCATCGGCGATCGGGATCGGCGTCGCATACCTATCGGGCATGACCCTGCTACCCGCGATCCTGGTGCTCGCCGGGCCCCGTGGCTGGGTCAGGCCGCGGCGCGAGCTCACTGCGCAGTTCTGGCGGCGGTCCGGCATCCGCATCGTGCGCCGGCCAATCCCCCACCTGGTTGCCAGTGTGCTGGTGTTGGCCCTGCTGGGAAGCTGCGCCCTGCTCGCGCGCTACAACTATGACGACCGCAAGGCCGTGTCGCCGTCGGCGCCGAGTTCTGTCGGGTACGCCGCGCTGGAACGCCACTTCCCTCTCAGCCAGTCCATACCCGAATACATCCTCATCCAGTCACCGCGAGACCTGCGCACCCCGCAGGCCCTGGCCGACCTGGAACAGATGGCTTCTCGCATCGCCCAGCTGCCGGAGGTGGGCCTGGTCAGCGGCGTCACCCGCCCGCTCGGCGAGGTGCCGCCGGAGTTCAGGGCCACCTATCAGGCGGGGCTCGTCGGCACCCGGCTGGCCGACGGCTCCAACCAGATCAGTCAGCGCAGCAGCGACCTGAATCGACTCGCCTCCGGGGCCAACACCCTGGCCGGCAGCCTCGGTGACCTACGCACCCAGCTCAACAAGATCGTCCCCGGTCTGCAGAGTCTGCTCGACGCGTCGGCCTCGCTGAAGACCAAATCCGGCGGCGACGAGCTGGTGCGGAACGTGGACAACGCGGCCAAGCTCGTCGACGCCATCAATGCGCTCGCCAACGACATGGGGTGGAACTTCTCCACCGCCAAGGACATGTTCGCCTGGATAAACCCGGTCTTGAACGCGCTGCAGGCCAACCCGGTCTGCGATGCCGATGCCTCCTGCGCCACCACCCGCGGCCAGTTCGAGCGGCTCGTCGGCGAGCGCAACAGCGGACGCCTCGACGAGATCAATCAGCTCGCTCATCAGCTCGGGAATTCCCAGGGCAACAAGGCAACCCTGTCCGCGACGGTGACCAAGCTGAACACCTCACTCCTGAGTGTCATGAACGGGCTGCAGGCCATGGGCCTGGACAAGCCGGGCGGCCCGCAGGCCGGACTCAACCAGTTGCGACAGGGCGCAGACCGACTGGCTGGCGGCAGCCAGCAGGTGGCCGGAGGTGTGGATCAACTCGTCGGGCAGATCAAGGTGATCGTCAACGGCCTCAACCAGGCGTCGTCATTCCTGCTGACGATGAAGGCCAACGCCGCGGACCCATCACAGGCGGGCTTCAACATTCCCGCCGAGGTGCTCAGCAATCCAGACTTCCAACGGGCGGCCAAGGCGTTCATCTCACCGGACGGCCACTCGGTGCGGTATCTGGTTCAGACGAAACTCAACCCCTTCAGTCCCGAGGCGATGGACCAGGTCAACCAGATCAGTGACGTCGCCAAGGGTGCTCAGCCCAACACCACGCTGGCCGACGCCACGATATCGATGGGCGGCTTCCCAACCGCGCTGCGCGACACGCGCGACTACTACCAGCACGACATCCGGTTCATCATCGCGGCGACGCTCATCGTCGTGCTGCTGACATTGATGGTGTTGCTGCGGGCGATAGTCGCACCGCTGTATCTCGTCGGTTCGGTGGTGCTGTCGTACTTCGCGGCCATCGGTATCGGGGTACTGACATTCCAGTTCCTGCTCGGCCAGCAGTTGCACTGGACCGTGCCGCCCTTGGCCTTCGTGGTACTGGTCGCGGTGGGTGCGGACTACAACATGCTGTTCGTATCGCGAATGCGCGACGAGTCGACGAACAGCGTGCGCTACGGCATCATCCGCGCCCTGAACTCCACAGGTGGAGTCATCACTGCGGCCGGGCTGATCTTCGCTGCCTCGGTGGGCGGCCTGCTCTTCTCTAGCATTGGAATCGTGGTCCAGGGCGGCTTCGTCATCGGTGTGGGAATCCTGCTGGATACCTTCGTCGTTCGGACCATCACCGTGCCCGCCATCGCGGCGTTGGTGGGCTGGGCCAACTGGTGGCCGTCTCAGGTCAGCAAGCGTCAGAGACCGTCGGTGACGTCACCGCCACCCGCCGAACCGGCGACGCAGGCGGGCTAGCACGCGAAATGTATGTGAGACTGAAATGAAGCCGAGCGGTCAGGAGCACGGATGAAAGACCTCCTCGCAGGAGCGGCCCTGCTGGTAGTCGCCAGCATGACAGGCTGTTTCGGCATCCCGTCCGCGGTGGCCGATGACCCACAGGTTCCTGGACCACCGATTCCCGGGATTTCGGCTAGTGGGGTACCGATGGCCGCACCGGTGTCCCCGGATCGGACCGCGTACGCCCTGGGCGGCGCGCACGTGCTCGGCATCCCCTATGACGAGTACATCCGGATGACCGGCAAGGACTGGTTCCCGGGCATGAAGCGGGCAAACATCTGGTACCCCGCGGGACAGGTCCAAGGGCACACCCTGGAACGCCTGTTCCCCGGTATCGGTCCGGTGGGAGAAAAGATCATGCCGGGCCTGGGTCTGGACGGCCCCAGCATCGGTGAGTCGATCGACATCGGAGAACCCAACCTCGAAAACGCCATTCGCAATGGCGGTCCCGGTACGGCGATGGGATTGTCCGAGGGAGCCCTCGTGCTCAATGCCGTCAAATCGGCGTTGGCAACCGATCCGACCGCACCTGCGCCGGATTCATTGACCTTCGCAACCTTCGGCGACCCGATCGCGAAAAGCCCCTTCAGCGAGAGCTTCCTGACGCAGAACTTCCCCGTCGGCTCCGTCGTGCCGTTCATGGACTATCCCGTACCGGCTCCGGTGGAGAGTCAGTACCACACCGATCAGTTCATCTCCGCCTACGACAGCATCGCCGACTGGCCGGACCGACCGGACAACCTGTTTGCGGTCGCCAACGCCATCGCGGGTCTGGCCACCGGGCACACCGCGATCGCCTTCACCAACCCGAAAATGGTTCCGGCGCGGAACATCACCACGGAGTTCAACTCCCGGGGAGGGTCGACGACGACCTACTTCATCCCCGAGCAACACCTTCCGCTGGTGCTGGGCTTCAAGTATCTCGGAGTGCCGGAGGAAACGCTGAACAGGCTCGACGCGATTCTGCAACCGCGGGTCGATGCGGGCTACTCGCGTAACGACGACCCCGCAACGGCACCGATCACTGTGGATCCGGTGCGCGGCTTCGACCCCGCAAAAGTCACCGCGCCGGCCAATCAGGCGACATTCGGCGGCGGTTCCGATCCGATCTCACAGATCACCAGCGGCGCCCTGGCCGTGCTCGGCAACGGCACCCGCTCGACCCCTCCCAATTAAGTACGGACGAAACACATGACACCTTCAACCCAGTCATCCATCCTCTCGATGCTGCACGGACGTGCCAGCCTGCGCCCGGATGACATCGCATTCACCTTCACCGACTACACCCACAACCCGGACGGTGTTGCCGAAAGCCTCACCTGGTCGCAGTTGTCACGCCGCACCTTCAACGTGGCCCGCGAGCTGAGCCAGCATGCGGCGGTCGGCGACAGGGCCCTGATCCTGGCTCCGCAGAGCCTCGAGTACATCCTGGCTTTCCTCGGTTCCATGCAAGCCGGGCTGATCGCGGTGCCGCTCCCCATGCCGCACCGCGGCTCGAGCCTTGATCGAGTGAGTGCCGTCTTCGATGACACGACACCCTCGGTGGTGCTCACGACATCGGCGGTCGCCAGCGACGTCGGCGATTACGTCGATCAGTCGCGCCTCGCGATTGCGCCCAAGATCATCGAAATCGACGCGTTGCGCCTCGATATCGACGGCGGGCCGAGCATCGTGCCGACCGACGTGCCAGACATCGCGTACTTGCAATACAGCTCGGGCTCAACCCGAACCCCGACTGGAGTCGAGCTTTCGCATCGCAATCTCCAGGTGAACTTCGAGCAATTGATGCGCAGCCTTTTCGCGGACGCCGGGGTCAAAATCCCGTCTGATGTCACGATCGTGTCGTGGTTGCCCTTCTACCACGACATGGGCTTGGTGCTGGGTGTCTGTGCGCCCATCCTGGGCGGCTTTCACGCCCAGTTGACCAGTCCAGTGGCCTTCCTGGAAAAGCCCGCCCGGTGGATGCGAGCACTCGCCGAGAATCCCCATCCGTTCTCCTCGGCGCCCAACTTTGCCTTTGATCTGGCCGCCCGCAAGACCACCGACAGCGACCTGGCCGGGCTCGACCTCGGCGGGGTGCTCGGCATCATCAGCGGCGCCGAACGCGTCGAGCAGGCCACCTTGCGACGCTTCGTGGATCGGTTCGCGCACTTCAACTTCCAGGACCAGATGATGCGTCCCTCCTATGGGCTGGCGGAGGCAACGGTCTTCGTGGCCTCGGGGACATGGAGCGAAACAGCACCCGCGACCCACTTCGACGTCGAGGAGCTATCCGCGGGCCGGGTTCAGCGCTGCCCGGCCGGGACGGGCACGGCACTGGTCAAGTACCACGTGCCGCAGTCCCCCACCGTGCGGATCATCGACAGCGACACACACCGCGAGTGCACACCGGATGTGGTCGGCGAGATCTGGGTGCACGGCGAAAATGTCGCCGCCGGCTACTGGCGCAAATCGCCCGAGGAGCAGCGGTGCTTCGGGGCGACGGTGCTCGACCCGTCGCCGGGCACCCCGCATGGGCCCTGGTTGAGAACCGGCGATCTCGGATTCATCTCCGAAGGGGAGCTGTTCATCGTCGGCCGCATCAAGGACCTACTGATCATCCGTGGGCGCAACTACTATCCCGAGGACATCGAGGCCACGGTTCAAGAGATCACCCGTGGCCGAGTCGCGGCGATATCGGTCCCGTTCGACAGCACCGAGAAGCTGGTAACCGTCATCGAGCTCAAGCAGCGCGGCGATTCCGACGACGCGGCCAAGCACTGGCTCGAGGACATCAAGAGCGAGGTCACCTCGGCGATATCCAATGAGCACGGCGTGAATATCGGAGATCTGGTTCTCGTGCCGCCCGGGTCGCTGCCCACCACGACGAGCGGCAAGATCCGGCGTGCGGCCTGTGTCGAGCAGTATCTCCAGGACCAGTTCACCCGGTTGGACGCGGACACTCGCGTCGGAGTCGCCTAACTCCGCGTTCGGTAATGAACGCCGTCAGATGCCGGCAATCCCGACCGCGAGCAACACGCATCCGACCAAGGCCAGCACCAGGGCGATGTTGCGGCGACGGTTGGACTGTATCCAGCTGTTCAGCCTTGCCATCGCCTCGGCCGTCCGCTCCGGCGCAGCGAGATGAGCCAGTAACGGAACTTCGATCAGCGCGAAGGCGATGACGTTGAACATCAGCAGCGCGCTGACCTGTGTCGCTGGTGGAGAACCCGAGGCCACGATCACGGCAAGTGCGGCCAGGAAGTCGACGGAGGGCAGCGCGATCCCCAGCCCCGCGACGGCGGCCACCCACAGCGAGCCGCCGGTCGCGATGGACTGGATACGTCCGGTGACCTTGTCCAACTGCGCGTTGGAGGCCGGACCGCGCACACGCGAGGCCAGTAGCGCGGCGACCAGCAGCGCCGCCACCCCGATGCCGACCTGTACCCGCGGCAACGTGAACTGCGCCGATCCGGTCGATACGTGCCGGAAGGCGAACAGCACTGCCAGCCCCACTACCGTCCCCATCACGAACCCACCACACAGGAACACCAGCAGTTGCAGCTGTGGGCGTGGCCGACTCAGCATCAGCACCGTCATACCCAGACGGAAGGGTTCGAAGCTGACGGCAATGGCCATCACCAGCAGGGTGATCCACATGGGTGTCAGGGCCGCGACCATTCCGTGCGTAAATCAAGAACCGCCATCAGCGCCGACTCGACGCAGGCGTCCAGCGGCAGGTTGGCATCCGGTCCCAGCCATCGCCGGAAGCCAAACTCGGCGGCGGCCAGGAGCATGTGCACGATCAGCCCGGGGCGCTGATCGGCCACCGCATCGAGCGCCATCCGATCGGCCGCGATCGCGGTCAGCTGCTCGCGATCCTGGACCGAGATGAGGGATACCCGGGCCATCAGCTCGGGGGCCGTCAGTATGGCCGTGCGCCACCGTTGCAGCTCGTCGTCGTTGACCTCGGCGCTGCGCTCGGAAATGGCCGCTGCCAAGGCGACGGGAACCGCCTCACCCCTGGGCCTGTGGGAAAACCTCGTGGTGATCGCGTCACCGCTGATGAGTAAGGGGGCGAGGAGCAGATCTTCCTTCGCATTCACATGCCGGAAGTAGGTGCTCGGCGAAACCCCCGCCGCGGCCGCGATCTCCTCGGTGGTCACCGTATGGAACCCGCGCTCGGCGAAAAGAGCGATGGCCGCGTTGTAGATATCGCTGCGCACCCTCATCCGCTGACGTGATCGCAGCGAGCCGGTCATATGTCTGACCTTGACACAGTGCCCCACGCCATGGCAATTTGACAGTTACTGTCAAATTGCTATCAACTCGCAAAGGGTGGTCGTGGTGAGTGAGATCTTCGATGTCGTCGTGGTGGGGTCGGGCGCCGCCGGCATGTCCACGGCGATTACTGCCAAACTGCACGGGTTATCGGTGGTCATCGTGGAGAAGGCCCCACAATGGGGCGGCTCGACCGCGCGATCAGGCGGCGGTGTCTGGATCCCCGGAAACCACTTCCTCGCGAAATCATCCGGAAAGTCATCCAGCGAGGAGCTCGATGACGCGCGCACCTACCTGCACCACATCATCGGCCCGTACGCCGCCACCGCTCGCATCGACGCCTACATCGACCGGGGCCCCGAGGCACTGAAGTTCCTCGCCGACAACTCCGCACTCAGCCTGGAATGGGTGCGCGGCTATTCGGACTACTTTCCGGAGGCACCGGGTGGTCGCCCCGGCGGAAGATCTTGCGAACCAAAACCGTTCGATGCGCGGCAGCTCGGACCGGACGTCCACACCATGGCGCCGTTCTACGCCAAGGCCCCCATGAACGTCGTCGTCAAGCAATCCGACTACCGATGGCTCAGCACCGGGCTGCGGCACTGGCGCGGCCCCTGGCACATGTTCCGGGTTGGCGCCCGCACCGCGATCGCCAAGCTTCGGCGCCAGCACCTCGTTGGCGTGGGAAGTGCCCTTGTCGCATCGCTTTTCATCGGGATCAAGGAAGCGGGCATCCCGGTGCGACTGAGCACGGCACTGCGCGAGCTCGTCGTCACCGACGGCCGTGTCACCGGCATCGTCACCGAGCAGGGCACCATCACCGCGCGGTGCGGCGTCATGATCGCGTGCGGGGGCTTTGACCACAACGCGCAGATGCGCGCGAGACACCACCGGGAACCCGCGGGCGCACAGTGGTCGATCGGCGCCACCTCGAACACCGGTGACGGCATCATCGCCGCCGAAACAACCGGTGCCGCAGTATCTCTCATGGATGACGCATGGTGGGCCCCCTCGATTCCGCTACCCAAGGGGCCATGGTTCGCACTCGCCGAGCGATCTCTGCCCCGCAGCATCCTGGTCAACTCCCGCGGGCAGCGATTCATGAACGAATCGCTGCCCTACGTCGAAGCCACCCACCAGATGTTCGGCGGTCAGTTCGGCATCGGAGCAGGCCCCGCAGAGAACCTGCCCGCCTGGCTGATCTTCGACCAGACGTATCGAAACCGGTACACCTTCGCCGGTGTCACCGGACGCGCCCCGCTCCCCAAGTCCTGGCTGCGCAGCGGCGCAATCATCAAGGCGGACAGCATCACCGAGCTGGCGCAGGCGATAGGCGTGCCCGCTGACACACTCGAATCCACCATCGGCCGGTTCAACGAATTCGCACGCAGCGGACGCGACGGGGACTTCCATCGCGGAGAGTCCGCGTACGACCACTACTACGGCGACATCACCAACAAACCCAATCCGAGCCTCGGAGAACTGACCCAGGCCCCGTTCTACGCGGCCCGCATGGTGCCGGGCGATCTGGGTACCAAAGGCGGTATCGACACCGACGCCAACGCACGTGCACTACGCGCCGACGGCTCCGTCATACCCGGGCTGTACGCGGCAGGAAACGCGAGCTCCGCACTGATGGGCCACACCTACGCGGGGCCGGGCGCCACGATAGGACCTGCCCTCGTGTTCGGCTATCTGGCCGCACTCGATCTAGCCGCCGGTCTTCACGCAGCGGATCCATCACGGCTGTAAGCGCTGCACCCGAGCATCGCTGATGACAATCCGGTTGTGCACGCGGTTCTCCCGCCCCTGCCAGAACTCGACGGTCTCGGGCGCAATCACGTAACCGCCCCACTGCGGCGGCACCGGCACCGCATCCACATCGGCGAACCGCTGGGTGACGTCATCGAGCTGAGCCAACAACGCCGCGCGCGACTCGATGGGCGCGGACTGCTGAGACGCCCACGCCCCCAGCTGCGAGCCACGTGGCCGATTGATCCAGTAGTTGGCGGTCTGCGCGGGATCGACCTTGGTTACCCGACCGCGCACATGCACCTGTCGCCCCAGCGCGTACCAGGGGAAGGTGACACTGGCGTACGGCGCGTGGTCGAGCTGGCGCCCCTTGGCGGAGTCGTAGTTTGAGAAGAACGTCACACCCGAGGAGTCGAAACCCTTGCACAGCACCGTGCGCGTCACCGGCCGGCCATTGTCGACGGTGGCGAGCACCATCGCGTTCGGTTCGGGAATGCCCGAGGAAACCGCGAGGTCAAACCATTTGTGCAGCAAGGGAAGCCAGCCATCGGCAAGCCAGTCAACATCCAGATCGCCACTGCCGTCCTTCTCTCCGGGACGGTAGTCCGAGCGCAGCCATTCGGTCACGAAAAGCACGCTACAGGCGGGCACTTAAGAGAGATCAAGCGAACTAAGAATCACCCTTAATTGCGGGTGCAAGAATCGCCTTTACCGAGTTGTTACCCACAGGTAGGGAGTCGAGAGTCATGACGGTTGCAGCGCCGCTACCAGCGGATTTCGCACCTGGACTGGAGGGCGTGACCGCCTTCGCCACCGAGATCGCCGAGCCCGACAAGGACGGCGGCGCGCTGCGCTACCGCGGTGTCGACATCGACGATCTGGTCGCCCAGCGGGTGACTTTCGGTGACGTGTGGGCGCTGTTGGTCGACGGAAAGTTCGGCCAGGGACTCCCACCGGCCGAGCCCTTCCCCATTCCCGTACACACCGGGGACGTCCGCGTAGACGTACAGGCCGGGCTCGCCATGCTCGCTCCCATCTGGGGCTTCGAGCCGCTCTTGGACACCGAGGACTCCATCGCTCGCCATCAGCTGGCCCGCGCCTCGGTGATGGCGCTCTCGTATGTCGCCCAGTCCGCGCGAGGCAGCGCTCTGCCCGCCGTACCGCAAAAGCTCATCGACGAATGCTCCACCGTCACATCACGTTTCATGACTCGCTGGCAGGGTGAACCAGATCCCAAGCACGTCGAGGCCATCGACGCCTACTGGGTGTCGGCCGCCGAACACGGCATGAACGCCTCGACGTTCACCGCCCGGGTCATCGCCTCCACCGGAGCCGATGTGGCTGCCGCGCTCTCGGGTGCGGTGGGCGCGATGAGTGGCCCGTTGCACGGTGGCGCACCTGCCCGCGTGCTGCCGATGATCGAGCAGGCCGAAAAGACCGGTGACGCCCGTGGCGTCATCAAGGGCATTCTGGATCGCCGCGAAAAGCTCATGGGCTTCGGCCACCGGGTGTACCGCGCCGAGGATCCGCGTGCGCGCGTGCTGCGTGCCACAGCCAAGCGTCTCGGTGCCGCGCGCTACGAGGTGGCGGCCGCCCTCGAGCAGGCCGCCCTCACCGAGCTGCGGGAACGCCGCCCCGATCGCGTCATCGAAACCAATGTCGAGTTCTGGGCCGCGGTGATCCTCGACTTCGCGCAGGTACCCACCCGCATGATGCCGGCGATGTTCACCTGCGCCCGCACCGCGGGCTGGAGCGCGCACATCATGGAGCAGAAGCGCCTCGACAAGCTGGTACGGCCGGCTGCGCTCTACGTCGGGCCGGGTCCGCGCTCCATCGAATCCGTGGAAGGCTTCGGGCTTCTGCGCTCTCGGGTGGGTGCTTAACCCGAAGTCCTGGCGTCACTACGCGTGAGGTGGTTGGGTGGGTCACATGACCTCCGAAGTACCTCCCGTAGTGCCCTCTGTTTCCCCATACATCATCGTCGAGGACTCACGCGCAGCGATCGAGTTCTATAAGAACGCCTTTGGCGCCGAAGAGCTCGGCCTGCTGGAGACTCCCGACGGCAAGGTGATGCACGCCGCCGTCAAGATCAACGGCACGACGATCATGATGAACGACGACTTCCCCGAGTACAACGACGGCAAGTCCAGCACCCCCACCGCGCTCGGCGGCACCCCGGTCACCATTCACCTCACGGTGCCCAATGTCGACGACTGGTTCAGTCGCGCTGTCGACGCCGGAGCGAGCATCGAGATGCCGCTCGAAGACCAGTTCTGGGGTGACCGCTTCGGCGTCATCAAGGATCCGTTCGGGCACCTGTGGTCGTTGGGCCAACCGGTCAAGATCGTCAACCCCGAAGACCTCAAGAAGTACGCCGCAGGCGGCGTCGACTAAGGCCGAACAACCGCTACCGCAGCAAGTCTTCCAACGCCGACCCGCGAATCGCCTTGCGCCACAATGGTGGCTGTGGGGCATTCGCGGCGACGCGGAGCATCTCGGACACCGAGACAAACTTGTCACGCGGACGGCCTTCACCCTTACCGCGCGCAATCTCCGCACGGTCGATGGCGAGCCAGCCATCGTGGCCGACGATCGTCGGCTGCCGTCGCTGAATCAGCTTGGACAGGCCTGACAGCCGTTGCACGGGATCTGCGAGCAGTCCGTGGTTGTAGTCCTCGACCAGCGAGGTGATGGTCTGCTGCGAGCAGGACTTGTTGGTCCCGATGAATCCGGTCGGACCGCGCTTGATCCATCCCGCCACATAGGTGCCGGGATGCGCCTTGCCGGTATCCGGATCCGTCACGCGCCCTTGTTCATTCGGGATGATCGCACGCTGGTTGTCGAATGGCACGTCGGGCATCGGGACTCCGCGATAGCCGATCGAGGTGAGCACCAAGCCCGCCTCGATGGTGTCGACGGCGTCACCGTGCTGGAACTCGACGCCTTCCGCGCGCCCGTCCCCGCGCACCTTGATGGGGGTGCGGTTGTAGGCGAAGCGGATGGTCTTACCGCCCGGCTCCCGCGCCTCACGCGGGCAGGTGCTGAGTACTTCCAGCTTCTGCCGCGTCAACGGCTCCAGATGTGTCTGCAGTGCTTGATCGACGAGGTCCGCGGTCTCCTGATCGATGATCACCGTCATATCGGGGAGGCCGACCAGACCAAGCAGCTCGGGGAGGGTGAACGCCGAATGCTCGGGACCGCGGCGCCCGACTATCACCACCTCACGCAGCTTGCTGCTGCGCAACGCGGTCAAGGCGGTATCCGAAATATCCGTACGCGCAAGACGATCGGTGTTTCCGGTGAGCACCCGGGCCACGTCCAAGGCCACGTTTCCGTTACCGATGACAACGGCGCGCTGATGATCGAGGTTCACCCGGAAATCGGTGTAGTCGGGGTGCGCGTTGATCCACGCGACCACCTCGGTGGCGGTGGCGTTGCCGGGTAACTCAATCCCGGGGATGTTCAGGCGGCGATCCGAGGACGCACCGACGGAGTAGATCACCGCATGGTGATGCGCCAACAGTTCCTGGTGGGTGATGTCCTTACCCACCTCGACGTTCAAGTAGAACTCGAAGTTGGGCTGCGCAGCCATCGTGTCGAAAAGCTTCGTCACCCGCTTGGTCTGCTGGTGATCGGGGGCCACCCCGGCACGCACCAAACCGTATGGGGCAGGGAGCCTTTCGAACATGTTGACCTTCACGTGCGGCTGGGTCAGCAGTTCGTCGGCGGCGTACATGGCCGCCGGACCGGATCCGATGATGGCCACCTTCAGCGCACGGCCGGACGTGCGGACCGGCGGCGCCTGAATGACCGGAGCCAAGCTGGCACGTGGGATCTCGCGCGGATAGAACTCGGAGTTGATCCGCAGGAAGGGCAGCTGCTCTTCCTTGAGCAGCGAATCCGGCTTGATGGCATCCACGGGGCAGGCGGCGACACAAGCACCACAGTCGACACACGCGGAGGCGTCGATGTGCAACATCTCCGCCTTGAGGAAATCCGGTTCGTCAGGCGTGGGGTGGATGCAGTTCACCGGGCATGCGTAAACGCAAGAACCCTCGTTACAGCACGCCTGGGTAACGACGTGTGGCATCAGGCGGGAACGGCGCTGTGCGAATCAGGCACTGCGGCTTCGGCAGCCGAGTAGTTCACCAGCGGACCGCGCTGCGGCTCGCTGCGGTAACGGGCGGCACGACCATCGATGTGCAGCACCCGCCACACCAGCTTGGCCACCGGGTTCATCATCCCGGTTTCCCTGACCAGCATCCGCACGTCGGAGAAGACCTCGCTCATCGTCTGCCGCGAGGCCGGGCTCTTCCAGAAGATCTCCTTCATCACCTCTTGCGGGATGTCGAATCTCTTGGCGAAGCTGCGCGGCGGCGTCATGATGGCGCCCATCAGCACCCGCATGGTGATCGGGGTGGCAATCGACAACACGAACCGGTTGAACCAGTGCATGGCCGGAACGCGCTTGCGCAGGTACTCATGCGCGAAGGAGATGTGCCGGGCCTCCTCGGCCACGTGGATCTCCATGACGCGCTTCATGATCGGGTGCAGGTTGTCGCCCTCGCGCAGCACGTTCTTCTGCGTGTGGTCGATGGGCTCCTCACCGGCGAGCACACCCACGAAGAACATCTCGGGGAACGGCGTGGAGGCCAGCGGAACGAACGGGGACACCCAGCGCAGCAGGCGCGGCATGCCGGGCACGTCGACACCGAGGCGGTTGACCATCTCCTGGAACATCAGGGTGTGGTTGCACTCTTCGATGGACTCGTGGTTGAGGTACCGGAATTCCGGTGAGCCGTTGGGAACGCTGAACGCGTACTGGATGAGACCGCGGATCAGGATGCTCTCGAAGTGCAGACCAACCTTGGCGACGTTGGCCTGACGCCACATGCCGATCTCGATCTGCTTCTCCAGCGACTGCGCCTGGTACCAGGGGTGCCGGCCGAACGGATCGGTCCGGTGCGGAAGCACCCAGCGCGGATCATTGGGGACGACGGCATACTCCGGGTTATCCCAGTCGATATCGATGAAGGGATCGAAGTTCCGGTTCGTGGAGCCGTGCGACAGGGTCTCAAGCACCTGCACGTAGCTCGCGTCGGCGCGTACTTCCTTCTTCGCGCGGAGCTTCTCGCGGAGCGACATGGCTTATCTCCTTTGATTCGTCCAAAGACGCGGTAACGGACCTGCAAACTTTTACGTTCTGGGGCTACTTGAAAGTCTACAAGCTCTGGGCGAGTGTAAACAGGGCGAGAAGCCCCTATCTAGGTTTGGGACGAAACGTCCCATGTGACGTTCTCTGCACGCATTGTTTTGTGTGAGGCAGGTCTCAATGGGCCACCGTTTAGGCTGGTAGTCGTGGCTGAATTGACCATCCCCGCTGACCTCCTGCCCGCCGACGGACGTTTCGGCTGTGGCCCCTCCAAAGTGCGGCCCGAGCAGCTGCAATCGCTCGTGACCGCCGGAGCCTCCCTCTTCGGTACTTCGCATCGGCAAGCGCCGGTCAAAAACCTGGTGGGTCGCGTCCGCGAAGGGCTCAAGGAGCTCTTCTCCGCACCCGACGGTTACGAGGTCATTCTCGGCAACGGCGGCTCCACCCTGTTCTGGGATGCGGCGGCCTTCGGCCTGATCCGCGAGAAGTCGCTGCACTTGACCTTCGGCGAGTTCAGCGCCAAGTTCGCCTCCTGCGTGGCCAAGAACCCGTTCGTCGGGGATCCCATCAAGGTGACCGCCGATCCGGGAGGCGCGCCCGCGCCCGTCTCGGATCCGTCGGTCGATGTGATCGCCTGGGCCCATAACGAGACCTCGACAGGCGTCATGGTTCCGGTGCAGCGTCCGGCCGGCTCCGAGAACGCGCTGGTGCTGATCGACGCCACCTCCGGTGCCGGTGGCCTGCCGGTGGATGTCACCGAGGCAGATGCCTACTACTTCGCGCCGCAGAAGAACTTCGCCGGCGACGGCGGGCTGTGGCTTGCGGTCCTGAGCCCGGCCGCGCTGGAGCGCGTGGAGGAGATCGGCGGCAGTGGACGCTGGGTGCCGGACATCCTGTCCCTGCCCATCGCGGTGGAGAACAGCCTCAAGAACCAGACCTACAACACCCCCGCCATCGGAACGCTGCTGCTGCTGGCCGATCAGATCGACTGGCTGCTGGGCAATGGCGGCCTGGATTGGGCCACCAAGCGGACCGCCGATTCGGCATCGCGGCTGTACTCCTGGGCCGAGGCGACGGCGTACACCACACCCTTCGTGGCGGACCCGGCGCAGCGTTCGCAGGTGGTGGGCACCATCGACTTCAACGACGACGTGGACGCGGCGGCCGTGGCCAAGGTGTTGCGCGCCAACGGCGTTGTGGACACCGAGCCGTACCGCAAGCTGGGCCGCAACCAGCTGCGGGTGGCGATGTTCGCGGCCATCGATCCCGCGGACATCTCCCAGCTGACGCAGTGCATCGATTGGGTCGTCGAGCGCCTCTGACTCGAACCTTCCCGCTCGACGGGAGAACTACCGCGCGGTGAGGTCGTAGACGTCGACGTCGTCGATGGTCTGTTTAGTGAAGGTGTTCTGCACCCACTCACGGATGGACTTCGAGGTCTCGCTGCCGGGGGCGCCGAATCCCTCGTCGCCGTGGCCGGCGCGCTCCCCATCCAAGAAGTAATGAATCTGTCCATCGGCCACGTATTGCTGGAACTGCGCCAGCGTCGGCGACGGGTCGGTCCCGTTGAATCCGCCGATGGGCATGACGGGCCGACCGGTGGACAGCTGGTATCCCGAGGCCTGGTTGGAGCCCACCGCGGCGGCCACCCAGGTATAGCGGTCGGCGTTGCCCTCCAGCGCGGCAACAATATTGGGACCCGGATCGCTTCCGTCCAGCAGGCCGCCGCCGCGTGGGGAACCGCGCTCAAATTCGGGACGGTGCTCTCGCTCGGGCATATCCGGGAAGTCCGGAAAACCGCCCCCCTTGACCTCGGGCCCGGCCGACGGAAGCGCTCCGCTGTGCGGCGTCGCGATGGTCTGGATCGAGTACGCGACCGGACCGGCGAGCGCCACCATAAGCACGATGGCAACGACGGCCTTGGGATATCTATTCAGGACAATGCCAAGGACTGCGAGTACCCCCAGTCCCAGAACCGCCCAGCGCAGCCACGGCTGAAACTCGGGTGAGCGGCCCAGCAGGATCCAGGCCATTACGGTAGTAAGAGCCAGGGTCGCGGCCAGAGACGCTCTTACCCAGGTTCTTTCGTACTCCCGCCAGGCAAGGGATGCTCCCGCGCCCACGAGTGCGGCGACAGCGGGTGCCAGCGCGACCGAGTAGTAGGGGTGGAATATGCCCTGCATGTAACTGAACACGGCGCCCGTGGTGAGCACCCACAATCCGAAGACAAGCAGCACCGCCCGACGCGCGTCCGTCCGGGAATCCTTGCGTAGCAGGACTAATCCCAACACCGCCAGGACCAGTGCCGTTGGCAGCAGCCAGGCAATCTGCCCACCCAAGGCCGGTTGGAACAACCTGCCGATCCCGGGTTCGCTCCCGAAGTGGCCGCCGAAGCCGTACATCTCATCGCGCGGGCCGGAGGCACTGCCCTTCTCATTACCGTTGATGCGGCCCAACCCGTTGTAGCCGAGGGTGAGCTCAAGGATCGAGTTATCGGGTGATCCGCCGATCCACGGGCGTGAGCCGGGCGGCCACAGCTCGACGGTGACGATCCACCATCCCGCCGAAACCACCGCCGCGGCGGCCGCTCCGACGAGCTGCGCCAGCCGCTTCCCGACACCCACGGATCCGCAGATCAGATAGGTCAGTGCGATGGGCGGGATGACGAGCAGGACCTGCAGCTGCTTGGTCAGGAAACCGAATCCGACCAGCGCCCCGACCAGGAGCAGCCAGCGGGTGCGGCCATCCTCGATGGCGCGCAACATCGCCCACACCGCGGCGATCATCAGGAAGACCAGCAGCGCGTCCGGATTGTTGAACCGGAACATCAGCACCGCCACCGGCGTGACCGCGAGTACCAACCCGGCCAGTAGACCGGCCCGGTGCCCGAAGTACCGGCGGACGGTCAGATACAGCAGACCGACTGATGCCACACCCAGAAGCACCTGGGGCACCAGAATGCTCCAACTGCTGAGCCCGAAGATCCGCACCGAAAGCTCCATGAGCCACAGCGAGGCGGGGGGTTTGTCGACGGTGATCGAGTTGGCGGCGTCCGAGGATCCGAAGAACGCGGCCTTCCACGACACCGAACCCGCTTGCACCGCAGCCGAATAAAACGAGTTGGCCCAGCCGCTGGAGCCGAGGTTGACCAGGTATGCCGCCGCGGTGCCGATCAGCAGAAGACCAACGCTGATCCGCTCCCGGATCATCGATCGTTCGCGCTTCTGAACACCCAACGCAATCCGACGAACCGGACCAGGGTCGCGACGAGGTTGGCCACGGTCAGCACTATCAGCAGCAGATGCTTGGAGGCATCCGGAACCAAGTGGTGCATCGCGACAAGCGAGCCACTGGTCAAGGCCAACCCGATGCCGAAGATGACAAGCCCCTGGAACTGATGCTTGGCGACGTCGCGCCGACCCCGCACCCCGAAGGTGAAGAACCTGTTGGCCGAGGTGTTGAGCACCGCGGTGATGAGCAGCGCCAGGAAGTTGGCGGCCTGATCCCCCACCGTCCCGTGCAAGACCAGAAACAGGAGCGCGTAGGCCAATGTGCTTGCCACACCGATGATTCCGAATCGCACAAGCTGGCCGACCATTCCCGGAGGCACACCCTCGACGAGTGGTTCACGGCCGAGGCTGTGGCGAAGCTCGTCCAACGGCAGGGTGCCGAGCATCAGCGCCCGGCCCAACCGCCAGATCCCGAGCAGGTCCTTGCGCACGGTGTCGACGATGTCGACCCGACTGTCGGGGTCATCCACCCAGTCGACCGGCACCTCGTGAATGCGCAGGCCGACGCGCTCGGCCAGCACCAGCAGCTCGGTGTCGAAGAACCATTCTTTGTCCTCGACAAGCGGAAGTAGTTGGCGCGCAACGTCGGTGCGGATCGCCTTGAAGCCGCACTGGGCATCGGAGAATCTCACCTGCAGCGAGGCGTGCAGGATCAGGTTGTAGGTCCGTGAGATGAACTCGCGTTTGGGGCCACGGACCACACGTGAGTTGCGGTTGAGCCGCGATCCGTAGGCCACATCCGAATGGCCCGAGATCAGTGGTGCGACAAGCGGCATCAACGCGTTGAGGTCGGTGGACAGGTCCACATCGCAGTAGGCGACAACTTCGGCGTCCGAGGACAACCACGCCGCGGCGAGGGCACGGCCCCGGCCCTTCTCCTCCAGGTGCAGCACGTCAACACCGTGAAGCTCATCGGCAAGCCGATGCGCGATCTGCAGGGTGTGATCGGTGCTGGCGTTGTCAGCGATGGTGATGCGCGCCGTGTACGGCACCTCGTTGGCCAGGAACGCGTGCAGACGACGCACGCAAGGTTCCAGATCGTTTTCCTCGTTGTACACGGGGATCACGATGTCGAGGGTCGTCGCGAGTACTGCGGTCGGTGCCGTCGCGGTCTCGATCGGCTGCATCACACTGGTCACATCAGTGACAATGGTGTCTCCGGCTCGGACGCGACTGGGTCGCCACTGTGAGTTTCCTGTGAGGGGTTACCGCCGCGAGCTTTCGGCCTCCCGGGCGTCCTGCACCGCGAACTCATAGTCGGACATGTTCGGTTCGGCGGCCAGCCGGTGCCGGTAGACGTCGGGCGTCCACGGCCAAAGCTCCGGGACGCCGTCCTTACCGAGGTACCAGCTGGTGCACCCGGTCGCCCACACCGTGCCCGGCATGGCGGCACGCATCTCGGCATTGAATGCGGCCGTACTGGCCGCCGTGGGCGCCACGGCGTCCATACGCCCTTCCTGCCAGCTCCGGATCCAGCGCAGAATGTAGCCGCCTTGGTGTTCGGCGATCGCGGTGAGCGAGTAATTACCCACCGGGCTATGCGGGCCCATCATCATGAAGAAGTTCGGGAAGCCCGGCAGTCCCACACCGAGATGCGCCGTCGGCCCATCCGCCCAACGTTCGTCAAGGGTAATACCCTCTTGCCCAATGATATTCATCGGGCGCATGAAGGCATGCGCGTCGAACCCCGTGGCCAGCACGATGGCGTCGAGGGCATGCACGCGGCCATCGGAGGTCACGATCCCGCGTTCTTCTATGTGGTCGATCGCGGTATCGACCAGCGACACATGCGGCCGTTGCATCGCACGATAGAAGCCCGCGGAGATCACCAGCCTGCGACACATCGGCTGGTAATCGGGAGTGAGTCTGCGACGCAGCTCGGGATCGGTCACCGTCCGCAGGTTGGCTCGGCACAGCGCGGAGATCAGCCGCCGTTTCCATCCGGGCTGGACCAGCGCGCCGGCCATGAACTCGAACACGCCGCGATAGCCGCGATATGCCGCGGCGGTCAGAATCGGGACCTTGTCCCGCACCGCATCCGTCAGCTTCGAGTACGACGGATTGGGGATGCCCAGCACCCATTGTGCGCTGCGTTGAAACAGTTTCAGCTCGCCCACAACCGGCTCCAGGCCGCAGACGATCTGGACTCCTGTTGACCCCGTGCCGATCACGGCGACGCGTTTCCCCTCAGGGTCAAACGTGTGGTCCCACCGCGCGGAGTGCATGACCGGGCCGCGGAAGTCCGCGAGCCCAGCGATGTTCGGGTATCGCGGTTCTCGCAGAATCCCCGTCGCCGCCACCAGAAAGTCGACGGTGAGGTCATCACCCCGGTCGGTCAGTACCCGCCACCGGCCGTCCTCGAACCGCGCCTCGCTGACGGTGGTGCCGAATCGGATATGGCGTCTGATATCGAGATCTGTTGCGATGCTGCGGAAATAGCGGCCGATCTCTGCGCCCGGTGAGAAGAACTTGGACCAGTCAGTCTTGGGCGCAAAGGTGAATTGATAAAAGCGAGAGGGTATATCGCAGCTCAAACCCGGATACGTGTTGTCCCGCCAGGTGCCACCGACCTCGTCAGCGGTCTCCAGGATCGTGATGTCGGTGACGCCCGCCTGACGCAGCATTGCCGCCATGCATAAACCCGACATACCGGCACCCACGATGGCGACCGACGGTGACCGGCGTGTCATGCCACTACCTGCGCATCTGCTTCACGAATTGCGCTGCGCAGTCTCTTGTTTCGGCCCAGGAAACCATCGAGGTGGTAAACGGCGGCACGCAGGTCGAGCAGCAGCGGGACCCACCGCGGCGCGTATACGCGCCTGCTGCGGCGCGCAATGCCGTTGGTGATCGCCGACCCCGCGACCTCGACGGGCGCCGCCTTCCCGATGACATCCGGCAGTGCGGACATGATTGCCCCGAGTCCGTGATTACCGGAAATCGATGCGCCGAGGGCCGTGTCGATGAGCCCGAAGTATGCGATCCCCACCCCAATACCGCTGCTGGACAACTCGATGCGCAATGAACGCGCGAATGCCTCGACACCCGACTTGGCCGCCATGTAGGCACTGAAGGTCGGACCCGGTAGCGCCGCCGCCGCGGAGGCCACCACCATCACGTATCCACGCCTGCTCCGAACATGTGGAACCGCAATTCGCACGGTGTGGAACACACCCACCAGGTTCACGTCGATCACCTGCTGCCACTCATCAGGCCGCACCGTGGCCACCGTGGCGATCGGACCCGCGATACCCGCGTTCGCAAGGACGATGTCGATCCCACCGAATCGCTGGACGACCGCGTCCATCGCCACGGCGATCGATTCGGGATCGGTGACATCTGCCCCGAATCCGGCCGCCCCGTCGCCCAACTCGGCAGCCAGAGCCTGGGCCTGGGCCACATCGCGATCCAGCACCGCAACCGACGCGCCGCGCTGTGACAGCTGCCGCGCCACCTCGGCGCCAATGCCGTTCGCGCCCCCAGTGATGACAGCTACCTGCCCAAACATGTGATCAGAGGTTCTTGCCATGCCCTGAACGTATTGACCACAGACCTGGCGATGAATGACTTGTTCAGCCAGAGACTTGATAAATTCGGACAGTGTCCGACGGTGGTGTCCGCCCATTCTGGGACTATCCGCGTTCACCGACCGCGACGCGGAACCTCGTCGAGGCGGGTGGGGACCGCGGTTTTGCGCCGGGCTCCTGCCTTGCGGGAACCGCTCTCACCGATGCCGACCTGGTCGGACCCGACGCGGTGGTGACAGGGACACAGGAACTGCAGATCATTCGGAACCTGCTGGTGCTCACCGGAAATCCACCGGGTCTCGGGATCGAGGTGGGCACCCGCTATCAAATCGCCAGTGCCGGAATTCTGGGTTTCGCGCTGTTGTCCAGCCGGACCATGGGAGACGCGCTCTCGGTCGGATTACGGTTCAGCCAGCTCAGTTCGACGTTTCACCGATTCACGCTGACCGTCGGCGGGGAAGACAGCATTTTCGATCTCGACGAGAGCGATATTCCGCTCGATGTCCGCCACTTCCTGCTGGAGCGCGACCTGACAGCCATCGCCGGAATAGTGCCCATCCTCTTTGGTGGGGTGATGCCGCCGGGCGCACGCGTGATGCTTCGAACCGACCGGGACACACCCTTACGTCTCCTCGCCGAACTGCTCACCGTCGAATTCGAATCGCCGCGCAATGCCCTCGTGTTCCCGACCGAGCTGCTGGCGGCGCCGCTGCCGACCGCCGACCCACACACGGCAGCCCTGTGCGTGCGCCAGTGCGAGGAGCTACTGGAACAACGGCGGTCCCGCGACGGTATCGCCGGTGTGGTGCGCAATCAGCTGCTCCGAGTTCCCGGCCAGGTGCCCACCATGGGCCTGATCGCCGCAGGCATGCACATCGCCGAGCGCACCCTGCACCGACGGCTGGCGCGTGAGGGCACCTCGTACCGGGCGCTGCTCGACGAAGTCCGCGAGACGCTGGCCAAGGAACTCCTGGCCAACGGACTCACCGTAAAGGAGGTTTCCGACCGCCTGGGGTACTCCGAACCCGCGGCATTCACACATGCCTACACGCGCTGGCACGGCTCACCACCGAGCACACACGCACCCTGATGAAGCCCTCCTTAATCTATTGCTTCATATACGATCGTATGATGTTCGATAGTTTTGGGACTTCTTTCCGCCGTTCGAACCGTCGGAACAAGCGGCTTCTCGTCACCCTGGCCTGTGTTGTCGCGCTGGTCTTGGGTGCCGGCGGCTGGGTGATGTACGCGAATGACTTCGCAATAAGGACGCAGCGGTTCACCATTCCCGGCCCAACCGAGCCGCTTGAGGCAACACTCGCATTGCCCCGGCACGGCGACGGACCATTTGGCCTGGTGGTATTCGTGCACGGCGACGGTGCGGCGAACGCGACCCGGGACGGCTTCTACGAGCCGATCTGGGAGTCATTCGCCAAGGCGGGCTATGCCTCGCTGTCCTGGAACAAGCCGGGAGTCGATGGGGCACCGGGGAACTGGCTGAGTCAAAGCATGCATGACCGGGCCGCCGAAGCGGAGGCGGCGATCGACTGGGCCCGCCAGCGTACCGATATCGACCCGCGGCGGATCGGGATGTGGGGCATCAGCCAAGGCGGGTGGGTGATACCCGAGGTTGCAGCGCATCAGCCGGAACTACAATTCGTGATTCTCGTTGGCGTGGCCATCAATTGGCTACGACAAGGCGAGTACAACCTGCTTGCCGAACTGCGGCGCCGCAGAGCCTCCGGATCTGAAATCGACGCCGCGCTGAGTCGCCGAGAGAAGTCGCTACAACCACTGCGCGAGAATGCTACCTACCAACAGTATGTTGCATCCCAACAGGATTCGGATCCAATGTCGGCTGATCGGTGGAATTTTGTGTACAAGAACTATCGGTCCGATGTGACCGACACCCTGCCGCAGGTCAAGGTGCCGGTTCTGCTCGCCCTCGGCGACGAGGATCTCAACGTCGATGTCGACGAGACCGAGCAGGTCTACCGGCGGGCACTGCCGCCACAGCAGCTGACGGTGCAACGGTATCCGAAGGCGTCGCACAACATTGTCAAGGCGGATCTGGACAACGACCAGAGTTGGCGTTCGACGATGGTCGCGGTGTTCTCGCCGCGTTCGCTCTACGCTCCGGGCTATTTGGATGACCTGCGGAATTACGTTGCGGCACAAGCTGTGCGCTGAGCATGCGGACCAAGATGAGCGCGACGCGGCGGCTGGCGTTCTACGAAGCCGCGGGTGCCGTAACACTGGCGATGGCGACGATGCCCTTCTCCTCACCGTGGAGGGGCGCTCCGCCACTGTGGGTCCAGCTGCTCGGCCTGACGTTTCTGCTCGGAATGTTCGCCGTCAAGCTGTTCGTCTTGCGCCGAACCATCGCCGCAGTGACATTTGCGAACCTCAACAACGTTCTGCGCCTTCGCCTGACCATCGGCATGTACGCGTTAGCGGTCTTTATTCTCTCTCCGCTGCCACCATCGTGGGGTTGGTTCTGGTTTACTCTGACGGTTCTTGGCGCCGTGTTGGGCTGTGCGGCGATCGCGCGGATGATGCGCGCCGAACGGCTCAGATGACCTGCCGAATGGCCTCGGCGTACCAGCCGAACAATTTAATGGGTTGTTCGGCTTCATATTTCGCAAACTCACCCCAGCACGCTGCAGCCGCCGCGCGGGCCGCCGTGCCCACCCAGGGCTGCGGGAGCAGCTGCGGCGGTAGGAGCGGGTCGGGTTCGACCGCCTGGGTGAACTCTGCCGCCAGCGCAACGGCGAGAGTGAGAATCTCGGTCTGCGACGCGGTGCGCAACGCGGGAAGAATCCCTTCCGCCACAGCCAGGAGCCTGCGATGCCGGTCGGCGATCGCGTTGATCGGCCATAGCCGCTCAGCCAGCTCACGGGCTCCGTACTGGCCACCGAGCTTGAGGTCGGTCGTGGTGAACGTCGTGACGTGGTCGGCCACGCCGAGCTGTTCCGCAGTCGCGCCGATACGGGTCTCCCAGCCATTGGCGCACACATACAGGCCACCCTGGATCGGCGCGCCACCCAACCGAAGGATGCTGTCGCGCATGGCATCGCGCGCCGGGCGGGCCGATTCGGGTACCGCGAACGCGACAAGATGCCAGCGGCCGTCCCACGGGGCAAGGCCGCGATCCTGCTCGTACATGTAACGCACGAATTCCAGATCCGGCTCGAGGGTGCTCCTCGTCGCCCCCGTGGCATGCAGAATCGCCTTGCGGCCCCGTCCCTGCTGCGTGAAACGCCCCTCGGCGACAAGGCGTTTGACACATAGCCGGACCTGTTGGTCACTCATGCCGAGAATGTTGGCGACGTCGTAGAGCTCTCCGGCGGCAATGGTCGCGTCCTCGCGGATCATGCTCTCGACCACACTGCGGGTGGAGACATCAGAGTTCAGGACGTGTTCGATGTCCAAACGTTCACCTCACGAAGCCGCCGCCACATTGTGTTCAACCATCCTACGTTCGGTACAGCCCCGATCGAATCAAGGCAGCGACGCCCGCTCAACCAGGTACGGCGAAACCCCAAGGTCACACCCGAGTGCCACACCGAGATCGGCGAAGAACCGCTGCGGCTCGATGACCGCCTCGGGCGGGTGAACTCCCGCGCGACGCGCCGTGCCGTCGATCACCTGTGCCATGCCCAGGGCCAGGGGCACCCCGGTGATGCGAGCCATATCGCGCAACGCACTCCTGATCGGTTGCGATTGCGGACCAGTCATGTTCAGGCGAGCGACCACGGCACACCGGTCGCCTTGCCGCTCACCCGTGACCGCCGCGAAGAACGGCGGGAGCGTGCCGGGGCCCCGCAGGCGCAGTGCTGCCCAGGCGGAGCGCACCGCACGACGCCATCCGGGCACCGCGAACGCAACCGCGGCCTGTTCCAGAGTGAGCAATCCGGCATCGATATCCCGACGCAACGCGTCGAGATATGCCACCGTCCACGGTTTGATGACCATGAGGTTCAGTGCGGTGCCGATCGGTTTCAGACTGCGTCGCAACGTGATCGGCTCCGGATGCCCAATCGAGTAAGCGGTTCCCCGGTGACCTGCGGGCAGGTCCAACACGACCGGACTCAACGGACGCTGCTCGATGAGTTGCCCGGCACCCACCGCGGTGATCGTGCCGCTGGCCTGCTCCATCCAATGCACTGCTGCGGCGGTGGGCCGGCCTCCTGAGCTCAACAACTGGGCCTTACCTCCGGTGCCATCGCCGTCGGTGCCGACATCCACCGGCCACGCCGTGTAGATATCGCGGATCGCATCGAATCCTGTTGCGGCGATGGCGGCAAGCAGGTTACTGATCCCGGGACTCGCGCCCATACCGATCACCGCACAGACCCCGTGTTCGCGTGCCAACTCGTCCAGGTCGAGCATCTGCAACGTCGGCTCCCAGTCGTCGCAGATGTCGAGATAGTGCGTTCGCGTTTCGATCGCCGCACGCAGCACCGTCAATCCGAAACGGAAGTACGGACCAACGGTGTTCAGAACGAGATCCATCGGTTCCAGAACTGCACGCAACGCCGCCTCGTCGGTGACATCGACCTCGATGGCTCGGACCGGTATGCGGCCCTCCCCCATCTGTCGCGCCAATCCCTCGGCAGCACCGAGATCGCGATCGGCAATGACGATCTCCTGGACGCCCAATATTTCGCGAGCGGCACGCACGGCAACAGCACCCATAGCGCCCGCCCCACCCAAAGCTAGAACCTTCATGCACCCATAGTACCTATCAGATTGTTAACGATCGTTTTATTATTGATAGATACTGATGGATACTGAGAAATCAACTGGCCCCGGCGCCGGTGCGGTGCTCGGTAAGTTGGGCGGGGTGACGGAACCGCCCGAAGATCCCGAGATCGACTACCGCTTCACCCTGGCCAACGAACGCACGTTCCTCTCATGGATCCGCACGGCACTCGGATTGCTCGCAGGCGGTGTCGCGGTCCAGACTCTCGTCCAACCGTTTCACCATGCCGGAGTCCGGCATGTACTGGCAGCGTCCTGCCTGGCCCTCGCCGTAGTGGTGTCGATTGGCGCATACGTGCATTGGCGCGACGTTAAGGAGCGGATGGACCGGGACCAACCACTCAAGGGCACCCTGCTGGTACCCCTGCTTGCCGTCAGCATCGGACTGGTCGCGATCCTGGCATCGATCGCGGTCTTCTACCGATGAGGGCGGCCCACGAGACCCGCGCCGCCGAACGCACGGCCCTGGCCTGGCTTCGCACCGGGTTGGCCGCCGCGGGAACCGCCGCTGTCTTCATCACCCACGCACTCATCCACAAACAGACCGCGGGGGCGTCGTTGATCGCGACCGGGGTCGTGCTCGGCATCGTCGCAATCAGTACGGTGCGCCACCACGCGCTGGCCCGGGGGCACTGGCATCACGGCGGCAAGCCCATCGCACTGACCACCCTGACCGTGGTGGTGGTGATTCTGATGTCGACTGGAATCGATATCTCAAATCTGGGTACGTAGGTATACCTGCGATTCCGCAGACCACACCCCCTCACGACCCCATACTTCTCCTGTTCGGCTCCACCCCTCATCACATATAAGGAGAACGCTATGAAGCGTGGGCTTGTGGTCGCCATTGGCGGCGCGGCGATTATCGCCGCAGGTCTGGTCGGCTGTTCGAGCGATAAGGACAAATCCGAGACCAAGGGCACCACTGTCAGCAACGGCGCCGGCGCAGTTGCCACCAACAGCAGCGCGAAGGTCGTCATCGACGGCAAGGAACAGAAGATCGAAGGTGCTGTCGTCTGCCAGGCCTCGAACGGCAACGTCAACATCGTCATCGGCAGCGGCGCTCAGGGCTTCGGCGCTGTGGTAACGGACGGCGATTCACCGACGGTGAAGTCCGCGGGCCTGGGCAGCCTGAGCGGGCAGTCGCTGGCCTTCTCCGAGGGCACCCCCGGAGCGAGCGCGAAGGCCACCAAGGACGGTAAGAAGTACCACATCGAGGGCACCGCCATCGCGGTGGACATGGCCAACCCCATGCAGCCCACCAACAAGCCATTCGAAATCGAGGTCACCTGCCCATAGGGGCACCTAGTTTTGGTCTAGCGCGCTATCGAGTGCGAGCCTCCCGCGGAAATCACACCAAGAACCCGCGCCAGACTCGCACTCGATTCGCGTTATCGGCACCAAGCCGCCCGCAGCGGCAAACAACATCTGCCACACGCGTCACATAGCGCGAACCGTCCGTAAAAGCAAGTAGCCCCTACCCCCGCGTGTCACCGCAGAAGGGCCCTCTACCTGCACTAAGGTCCGGAGAACTGGGGCATCCAGTCCAGGGCGAGGAGGACATCGTGCGCGAACTGAAAGTCATCGGCTTGTCAGCCGACGGCAAGCGAGTGGTCTGCCAAGACGCCAACGGCGCCGACAAGTTCGTCATCGACGCCGACGACAGACTCCGCGCAGCTGCCCGGCGCGATCTGTCCCGTCTGGGACAGATCGAGATCGAAATGGAGAGCTCGTTGCGACCCCGGGAAATTCAGGCTCGCATCCGGGCCGGCGCCACCGTCCAGCAAGTCGCCACCTCCGCCGGAGTCGATGTCGCCCGGATCGAACGGTTCGCCCATCCCGTATTGCTGGAACGTCAGCGCGCAGCAGAGATGGCCACTGCCGCCCACCCCGTCCGCAACGATGGGCCCACGGTCAACACGCTCGCCGATACCGTCGCCGGCGCGATGTTCGCGCGGGGACTCGACCCCGATGGCATTGAATGGGACGCCTGGAAGGTCGAGGACGGCCGCTGGACCGTCCAGCTGCTGTGGCGTGCCGGCCGATCGGACAACAAGGCACATTTCCGGTTCACTCCCGGGGCACATGGCGGCACGGTGACCGCGCTCGACGATTCCGCGCGCGAGCTCATCGACCCGACATTCACCCGTAGCCTGCGCACCGTCGCACCGGTGGCTCCTCTTCTCCCCGAGCCCGAGCCGGAGTTGTTCAACGAGGGCTCCGCGCCGCAACCCGAACCGGTCCGCGAACCCGAACCCGTGGTGGGCGAGGAACACACCAACGTCCAGTCGGCTCCCGCACCGCGGCGCTCACGCCGAAGCAAGCCTGCGGTACCCACATGGGAAGACGTATTGCTCGGCGTTCGCTCCAGCGGCCAGAACTAAGTGCGGTTGCGCCCTAGGTGATCAGGGCCGTCACCACGGCGGCCACCCACCCGCCGGCGATCCCGATCGCGATGCCGAGCACGAACCATCGCAGCACCGGACGCTCCCGCCAACCCCACAATGTTGGCGAAAGGCCGCCCACGGCAACAACATTGAGCAGAACCGCCCACAGCGGATGCACATGCGCCAGACCGAGACTCAGCACCACCACACCCACCGCGACCACCACGGCTACACACATCGCCGAGACGATGCCCTCGGCCCAGGGGGTATCGGAGTCCACCAAGCCTTCCGCTCTTCGCGCGGGCTGGGGATCGCCGGTCATGGCGCGAGCCTAGCGCGCTCATAGAACGCCAACGCGGCGGCGGTGGCCACATTCAGCGAGTCAGTGCCGTTGGCCATGGGAATGCGCACTCGAAAATCGCTGGCACGCAGTGCAACGTCGGTCAATCCCGGGCCCTCCGCACCCACCATCAGCGCTACCTTCTCTCCCTGTAAGGGCGGTATCGCGTCGGCCAACTCCTGCGAGTCCCCGGCCGGCGTCATCGCCAGCAATCGGAATCCATTGTCCCGCAACCTGTACAGAGACTTCGGCCATTCCGGAAGGCGAGCGAACGGCACCAGCAACGCGTGCCCCATCGACACCCGCACCGCCCTCCGATACAGCGGATCGGCACAGCCACTACCGAAGAACACCGCGTCCACTCCCATTCCCGCGGCGTTGCGGAAGATCGAACCCAGATTCTCGTGGTCGTTGACACCCTCCAGCACCGCCACCGTGCGCGCGTTCTGCATCAGCTCGGTCGCCGACAGTTCCACAGGACGCCTCGCCGCGGCCAGCACCCCGCGGTTGAGATGAAAGCCGACAACCTCCGCCATGACCTCGGCACTTGCCCGGTAGTAGGGAACATCGACAGGTTCGAGATCGGCTGCGAGCTCGGTCAATCGACGGTCGGTACCCAAAAGGGCGAAGGGGGCGAATCGTGAGGCCACCATGCGCTGCACCACCAGCACCCCCTCGGCGATCACCAGTCCCTTGCCGCTGGGCAGATCAGGCCTGCGGTCGACGCTGTTGAGATCTCGGAAGCTGTCCAAACGGGGGTCAGCGGCGTTATCTACGTCTATGACCAGCATCTAGACCCGCCTCGCCAGCGGCGTCGGTTCACACACCGGGGTCGCGACCGGAGCAGGCGGAATGAGTCCGACGCTTATCTGGCCGCCTTCCGGATCCACCTCGGCGACAACCGGACACGGATGACGGCGCAGGTACATCGCGCATGTCAGCCCGGCGGCCACCGATACCACTCCGCCGATCAGCAGCGGCATCCGCCCGCCATGCAGATCGGCCAGCCAGCCCACCAACGGGCTGCCCAGCGGGGTGCCACCCAGGAAAGCCACCATGTAGATGCCCATCACCCTTCCTCGCAGCTGCGAATCCACGGACAGCTGAATGATATTCATCGCCGAGGTGGTGAATGTCAGCGCAAGCAGACCCGTCGGAATGAGCGCGACGGCTACCGACAGGTAGGAGGGCATCGCGCTGACGACGGCCTCGGAAACCCCGAAAGCCATAGCGGCGCTGTAGAACAAATTCATCCGCACCTTCTCGGTGCGCCGGGCAGCCAGAGTGGCGCCCAACAGCGTGCCGATCGCCAGGGCCGTCGACAGCAGCCCATATGACTCCGCGCCGCGGCCGAAAGTCTCTCGCGCCAGCACCGCGAGCGTCAGCGAAAAGTTCAGCCCGAACGTCGAGACCAGAAACACCGTAAGCATGATCATGAACAAGTCACGTCGGTGCCATACATACGAGAATCCCTGGCGCAGTTGCCCCTTGGCAGGAGGAACCGGATCACTCGGGTGCAGCTCATCGGGTTGCATACGCCACAGTGCGATTCCCACACCGATGAAACTGACGAAGTTCAGCAAGAAGACCCAGCCGGTGCCGACCAGCCCGATCAGTACACCGGAGACCGCCGGCCCGATGACGCCCGCGAGGTTGAACACCATCGAATTGAGCCCGACCGCGTTGGGCAGGTGCTCCGGACCCACCATCTCGATGGTGAAGGACTGCCGGGTGGGCGCCTCGATGGCCGCGGCGCATCCCATCGCGAAGGCCACCGCCATCACATGCCAGATCCGGACCAGCCCGGTGACCTGCAAGAGGCCCACCGTCAGCGCGAACAGCGCCATCAGCGCTTGAGTGACCATGAGCATCCGCCGCTTGTCGTAGCGATCGGCCAGCATCCCGCCCCACACCGACAGCAAGAGCGTCGGCCCGAATTGCAGCGCCATCACGACACCGAGCAGAAAGGCGTTGCCGTGCGACAGGTCCAGAACCAGCCAGTCCTGCGCCACTCGCTGCATCCACGTTCCGACGAGCGACACCATCTGGCCGCTGATCCACAGCCGATAGTTGCGTGTACGCAGCGATACGAATATCCCGCCGCGGTCAGCCACGGGAGATCATTTTAGAGACTAACGAGATTGTCAGCTAACCGTTTTCATTGACCAGCGCCGATAGCAGGTCGGTAGCCTGCCGCAGCACCGCTCGTTGGTCCGGGGTGAAATCGTCCAGGTGCTCGCGCAGCCATTCCTCGCGGGCGCTGCGGTCAGCCAGCACGATGTCTGCACCTGCCTCTGACAATGAGACAACGACCTGGCGACCGTCGGTCGGATGCGCCGAACGCTCCACCAACCCGAGCTCGGCCAGCGAAGCGATTACCCGCGTCATCGACGGCGGCTGCACGCGCTCGCGGGCAGCCAGTGCGCCCGGGGTCATCGCGCCCTCGTTGAGCAATGTTGCCAATGCCGACAACTGCGTCAACGAGACCGGCGAATCGGCGCGACGGAACCGCAGATGCCGGGCCAGGCGGATGACAACAAGCGACAGATCGCTGGCCAACCGGGCATCGGGGTCGCTCACGGCCCAAACCTTACGGCACGTCCAGGGCTTTCACAGGGACCTAGCCCGGTGTAGTTCTTCCCACGTATGCTGCGCATCTAGTGGACACCCCCGCGCCCCAACCGCCCCCGCTCCCGGCCGCACTGCTCAATCCGTGGCCGGTTGTCGTCGCAGGCACCCTGCTGTGGCTTGTTGCCAACATCCTTGCCTTCACCATTCCCGCGTTCGAAAGCTGGCGTCCCATAACACTCGCCGGACTCGGTACGGGTGCGCTGGGCACCATCATCGTCCTGCTCCAAGTGCGTGCGGTGCGGCGCGGCTCACGCGGTGCGCAAACCGGCTTGTAGCTCGAAAAACCCGTAAACACCCCGGAAAGAGGAGCAAACTCATGCCCAACGCATCACTGCTGGAAACCGCCGTCGAGATCAATGCGCCGGTGGAAAAGGTATGGGGATTGATCGCCGACCTGGAGAACATGCCGCGGTGGAGCCCGCAGACCCGCAAGATGTTTGTGCGCGGACCTGTGCAGGCGGGCACCAATGTCATCAACTACAACCGCAAGGGCTGGAAGGTGTGGCCGACACGGGCCGTGCTCACCGCCGTCGAGCCCAACAGACGTCTGGCCTGGCACGTCAAGGACAACCTGAGCGAGTGGAGCTACGAGCTCGAGCCCACTGCGGCCGGTGGCACCCGGGTGACCGAGCGCCGGGTGATGGGTGAGAAGCGGTCAGCGATCTCCACCAACCTGCAGAATTTCATGCTCGGCGGGACTGAAGTCTTCGACGAGGCGCTCCTGGAAGGCATGCGGACCTCGCTGTCGCGGATCAAGGATGCGGCGGAAAACGCCTAGTCCGCCAGATCCAGGACGCCGTCGTCAAAGGGCTCGTACAACGGCATGGCGGAGTTGACCGGTTGCGGCGTATCGGAATGAGCGCCGCAGCCGTACTCGATGTGCACGACGCGGCCGTCGGCCGCCATCGAGTTGGCGCATGCCCCAAACGCGACACCCAGTGACCCTGCCAGCGGCAAGTAGAAACCGCAGGACCGGCACACCCGACGGGTCGCACGTGCCATGTCGGTATCCGGCCCCCAGTCGCCCTCGAACCACCGCTGCGCGGCGTCGACGCGCCCGGCCAGACTCAGCACCTGTTTGCGCCCCAACCCGATCTCACCCGCGGTCTCGGTGACCTCCGGATCGCCGTTGTCGGTGTAGCCGGGCACCAATCGAGGGTCATTGGGCGGCGGCGCAAGCAGATCGCCGGGGCCCAGATCGCCCGGGCGGATGCGCTGGTCCCAGGGCACCCAGTTGGGTGCGCGCAGCGCCTCGGTGCCCGGAACAAGCACTACCTCACTCACGGTGGCAGCGATCGCCCCCGGTGGGGCGGCCATCACCACCTCCCAGTGCCATCCGCGGTACCCCGGCAACTCAGCCTCGAAACGGTGGGTCAACGCGTGCAGATCAGTGCTCTCGGAGGAGGCCCCGAGGTACTTGCCCACGGTTTCCCCACTGAACTCGACGATGGCTGTACGAGCCTGGTCGATACAGGTGTAAAGGGCGTCGCGGCCGGAGATAGTGATGTCCATCGCTGACCATCTTCTCACCGTGGGGGACAATTGATGCGTGCGGGACGACTACGCGCGGTTCGGGAACCGCCAATCAGGTAGTGACTCCCCATCTCGTGGCCGTAATCAGGATGCGCGTGACGCCAACTCCCACCCCGGTATGGCCAACTATCCGACGGGTGGATCCAAGCGAGATCCTCTTCGCGCGAGCGGCTCATCGAAGCGGGATCCTCGTGGCCCGAGCGGCTCATCGAACCGGTACCTGCCGCCGCTCGGCGAGGAACGCCGGGAGCGGGTACGGCGGCAGCCCCCGCCCGACCAGGAGATCCCGTCGAAGCTGACGGTCACCCGGGTGGCCGCGATGCGTAGCCGTGAAATGGGCTCCCGGATGTACGGGTTGTTCCACAAGGCCGCGACGGCCGACGGCGCCGACAAATCGGGGCTGACCGCACTCACCTATCCGGTGATGGCCAATTTTGCGGTGGATGCCGCGATGGCGGTGGCCCTCGCCAACACACTCTTCTTCGCCGCTGCCACCGCCGAGTCCAAGAGCAAGGTGGCACTGTATCTGCTCATCACCATCGCGCCGTTCGCGGTCATCGCTCCGCTGATAGGTCCCGCGTTGGATCGTCTGCAACACGGGCGCCGCGTCGCACTCGCCGCATCGTTTGGGCTGCGCATCGGGCTCGCCATCATCATGATCGCCAACTACGACGGCGTCAGCGGCAGCTTCCCACCCTGGGTGCTGTATCCGTGCGCACTGTCAATGCTGGTGCTGTCCAAGTCCTTTGGCGTGCTACGGAGCGCCGTCACGCCGCGTGTGCTGCCGCCGACAATCGACCTGGTTCGGGTCAACTCGCGGCTCACCACCTTCGGTCTGGTCGGCGGAACCATTGTGGGCGGTGCGATCGCCGGAGCCTTCGAGCTCTCGTTCACCCGGCTGTTCCAATTGCCCGGAGCACTGTTCGCCGTCATGGCCGCCGCAGCGGTGGGAGCCTGGGCGTCCATGCGCATCCCGAAGTGGGTCGAGGTGACCGCCGGCGAGGTACCCACGACTTTTGGGTATCACGGCGACGACGGGGAACACCCGACGATATTGCTTCGACGCTCCCACAAGCAGCAGGACAAGATCCGCCAGCCGCTGGGCCGCAACATCATCACCGCCTTGTGGGGCAACAGCACCATCAAGGTGATGGTCGGTTTCCTTACCCTCTATCCGGCCTTCGTCGCCAAATCCCATGATGCGCACGGCTTCCAACAGCTCGCGATGCTGGGCATGATCGGCGCCGCCGCCGGTATCGGGAACTTCGCAGGCAATGCCACCAGCGCGCGTCTCAAGCTCGGCCGTCCCGCCCTCCTCGTGGTGCGATGCGCCAGCGCGGTCACGGTGGTGGCGCTCGCGGCGGCCTTCGCCGGGGTGCTGGCGGTCGTGGTGTTCGCGACGCTGGTGACATCGGGGGTCAGCGCCATCGCGAAGGCGTCACTGGATGCCTCGCTGCAGGATGACCTGCCCGAGGAATCCCGCGCATCGGCGTTCGGGCGTTCCGAGGCACTGTTGCAGCTGTCCTGGGTGCTCGGTGGCGCGATAGGCGTGATGATCTACACCGATCTATGGGTGGGTTTCACAGTGATATCGGCGGTACTCATCCTCGGCCTGGCGCAGACGCTGGCCAGCTTCCGCGGTGCCTCCTTGATTCCGGGCCTCGGCGGCAACCGCCCGGTGATGGCCGAACAAGAGGGTGGCAAGGTAGTCGCGTGAAGGCAAAACTGGCGGCACTCGGCGCCGTCTTGGTGTTGACCGCTGCCGCGATGGTGGGGTTCATCGCCTGGCAGCTGCGCGAGCATAGAGAAGGCCCGGCGGAGCGGCCCGAGATCAGTGCTTTCACCCATGGCACCGTCATCCATGCCGCGCCTTACCAGTACTGCGATAAGAACAAGCTGAACCAGTGCGATCCGTTGGGCCATACCGTCGAGCTGGCCGTCAATGCCCATGAACCCGTGCAGCTTTCGATAGATGGCCGGATCGCCAAAGCACCGTGGATGCTGTCCCGGATCTACGCACCGGTGGGCGACGTCGATCACAAACGGGCCGAGTCAAGTGTGTATCGCGACCACCGGACCGCCGTGACGATCCCGACGGTCGACAGCGAGGGACGACGGCTACTGGGCCTGGAAATCAAGCTCCCGACCGTGGTTCAGACCGAGACCGGCGATCTGATCGAGGTCACCCACGCCATCTGGTCCGTAGCCACCGTCTGGAAGAACTAGCGCCGCGCGCGATACTCCGTGCGCACCTGGGCATCGAGATGCTCCGTGGCGTAACTGAGTGCCGTGCGCCCCATTGCCGCGGCATGCCCATCCAGGTACTCGATGAGCATCTCGGTGCCGCAACGCTTTCCGGCCTCACGCAGCATCCAGCCATAGGCCTTCTGAATGAGGTCGCGGTGGTCCCCGATGACCAGCGGCGCCACCGCGAGAAGGGGCTGCGCATCGCCGCGCTTGGTGAAGGCGAAGGTTGCGATGATGCCCACCCGCCGACGCCAGAGGTCGCCATCCGCCGCCAGCTCTAACAACAGCGAATAGGCCCGGCCGACAAGCCATTCCCCCAGAATCTGCTCTGCCGAGGAATCAACCAGGTCCCAGTTGTTCACCCGGCCGTCGCGGACCTGCTGCAGGTACATCTGCACCCAGGCTTCGCATTCGGCGCCCTCGGCGTGCGCGAACTCCCAGACCGCCAGGATCAACCCGGTCAACCGGTGCTCGTGCACCTCACTGGCCAGCAGTCGCACCACCGCGTCGCGTCCGATGCCACGGAACTGCCGCGCAAGCTTTCGCTGATCCGGTACGGATACGCCGACGAAGACATCGCCCTCGCCGTATTCGCCAGGTCCGGTCTTGAAGAACCGTGCCGACTTCATGGCCCGGCCGGAGTCGCTGGCGGCGTCGAGCGCCGCGATCACATCTTCGGCGCGGATGGAGCTCAGGTCAGGCGTCCAACTCGCTAGCGACAGCGCGCACAACCTCGGACACCTTGCGGGCGATCTTGCGGTCCGGGTAACGCCCCTTGCGCAGCTCGCTCTGCACCGTGCCCTCCAGCAGGGTGATCATGTCCTCGATCATTCCGTGCAGTTCGTCGGTGGTGTGCTTGTGGTTCACCGGCCCACTGCTCTCGCGGCGCGTCTTCTGCACCGAGGGCGGCGCGTCGATCAACTTGAGGCTCAGTGCCTGCGGACCGCGACGGCCCGCAGCCATGCCGAACTCGACCTTCTGTCCGGCCTTGAGCCCCTCAACGCCGGCAGGCAGCGCCGAGGACCGGACATACACGTCCTCGCCATCCTCTTGCGACAGGAAGCCGAAGCCCTTTTCGGCGTCGTACCACTTCACCTTGCCGGTTGGCACTGCACTCACCTCACATGATTAACGCGCCCCAAATAGGGCGCGGTGACTGGTCATCCTACTCGGCTCACGCAAGTGGTCGCTACGCTGGACTTATGACCCCGTTAATCGATTCGTTCGGCCGCATCGCGACCGACTTACGGGTGTCATTGACCGATCGGTGCAATCTGCGCTGCACGTACTGCATGCCCGCAGAGGGACTGGACTGGTTGCGCAGCGACGCACTACTCACCGCCGACGAATACATTCGGCTTATCGGCATCGCAGTGACCGAATTGGGGATCCGCAGCGTCCGGTTCACCGGCGGGGAACCGTTGATATACAAGGACTTGGAGACACTCGTCGCCGCGGTGGCCGCCCTCTCACCGCGACCCGATATCGCGCTGACGACCAACGGCATCGGCCTGGACCGCAAGGCTGCCGCGCTACGAGAGGCCGGGCTGGACCGCATCAATGTGTCACTGGATACGTTGGACGCCGATCGTTTCGCGGCGATCACCCGCCGCGACCGGCTGCCCGATGTCCTCAGGGGACTCGAAGCCGCCGATGCCGCCGGACTGGCGCCGATAAAGATCAACGCAGTTTTGACGCCCGAGCAGTACAAAGAGGACGCCCTCGCACTGCTGCGGTTCAGCCTGGAACACGGATATGAGCTGCGAATCATCGAACAGATGCCGCTGGACGCCGAGCACAACTGGAGCCGAGACCGCATGGTGACGGCCGACGAAGTCCACGCCGCTCTGAGCAGAGAATTCGCGCTGAGCACGGACCCGGCACCCCGAGGCAGCGCACCAGCACAACGCTGGCTGGTCAACGGAGGCCCTGCCACTGTCGGGATCATCGCGTCGGTATCGCGGCCGTTCTGCGGCGACTGCGACCGCACCCGGCTGACGGCGGATGGGCAGGTGCGCAATTGTCTGTTCGCCACCGCCGAGTCGGACCTGCGCGGGCTGCTCCGCTCGGGGGCCACCGATGCGACCGTGGCCTCGGCGTGGCAGACCGCCATGTGGGGGAAGAAACCGGGGCACGGCATCAACGACCCATCGTTCTTGCAGCCGGACCGTCCGATGAGCGCGATCGGCGGTTAGGTGAGCATCCACGTCCGGTACTTCGCCGCTGCCGCGACCGCGGCAGGTGTCCAGGAGGAGACCGTCGAGCTCCCCGCGGGGGCCTCTTTCGACGACCTGACCCGCCAACTGGCCACAAAAGGAGCGGAACTGGAACGCGTTTTGGCGCGTTGTTCCTTTCTTTATGACGGCGTGGCGGTCCGCGACCGCTCTCACCGGCCCGAATCAGGGTCTGTCGTGGATGTTCTGCCTCCGTTCGCTGGTGGATAAAAGCGCGCTGGCCCATCCCCTTCTTAAGGAAGCTCTAAGGTAACTCTGAGAGTTGCATATAGAGATCTCCAGGAAATTTCGTGATCTGCGACACACATCGAAAGGTCACAGTACGGTCACGGCGCGGACACGGGGTGGTGGAGCTACCCAATAACCTGCACAGACCTCACCCCCGACGGGAATAAACCCACCCC
>MAFD01000016.1:0-85098 GCA_002013775.1 Mycobacterium sp. D16R18 | reverse complement strand
GGGGGTGCAACGTCATATCTGACCATCGCGCCGGTTCCGGAGCGATCGGTGGTGGCGCGGCGTGACGGTGTCTCGGTGATCACCCTGGATCGCGGACTGCCCGCGCAGCCCGCCGAACCGCTGCCCTGGCTGCTATCGGGGGCCAAGACGTTGTCCTACGCGATCAACATGTCCGCCCTGCGATATGCCGAAGCTCAAGGGGCTCAAGACGTCATCTTCGTCAGTTCGGATGGGTTCGTGCTTGAGGGGCCGCGGTCGACGGTCATCGTGGATACCGGCGACGCACTGGTCACCCCGTTCCCGGAGCATGGGATCCTGCATGGAACAACTCAGCGAGCACTCTTCGAGGTGGCCGCGGCCGAAGGCATTACATGCCGGTACGAGGCCGTTCGACCAGCTGATCTGGTTGCCGCCCAAGATGTTTGGATGTTGGCCAGTATTACTCTCGCTGCTCGGGTGCGCACGCTCGACGGTGTCAGCCGCGCCGCGGGGCCGCTTGCGGCGCGGTTGCCCGAGCTGGTCGACAAGGCCATCGCGCTCTAGTTCTGCCCGCCGGAGAATAAATCGGTTGTCGCGAACTCTCTTGCGTCGTACCGTCGTCGGTACACAAGGAAGGAGGTGGTCCGACACTTTGATTGCTTATTGGACATGTGAGGTGGCTGCTCCCTAGTTGCAGCCATGCGCTGCAGTGGGCAAATCCACCGCAGCCACCCGGCCCCCGAACCCTCGATTAGTCCGATCGAGCCGAACGGTTCGGGGGCCGCCCCCTTTTCTGGGGACGGCCGGAAAGGCTCGCCGAAGTGCTCGGCGATGAGCGACAGGCGCGTGAGGTCTAGCCCACGAAGCGGGACAACCGCGCCGACAGATGCGGTGTGAGGCCGCCGTCGGCACCCACCCGCTCCTCGACATAGGCCAGGTCGCCGCCGTCGACGATGCCGTACAGACGCTTGGCCCCGCCGATCAGCGCACCGGACTTGCTCCGGGCCAGCGCATCGGTGACCAACTCCCAGGATGAGGCGTTGCGCGGATGGCCGTAGAACAGCTCGACAAACCCCGCGGCATGCGCGAGCACCAGCTCGATGGCCTGTTTTTCGTCTGGATCGTCTGGATCGGGCGCGAACCGCCAGAACCCGCTTTCGCGCAGGGTGAGCCGCTCGAACTGCCCGTCGGCATCCAGTCGCCACGAACGTGAATCCCACGTGAGGTAGTCGCTGCCGTCGTGCGCGACGATGATCTGTTGTCCGAAGCGGTAGTCGCCGTCGGCATCCCGGCCTTCGCCCTCGCCGCGCCACACTCCTACCAGGGGCAGCAGCGCGAGCATGGCCCCATGCAGGTCCGCGCCTTCGCGCAGGTTCGCGGTATCGGCGGGAACGGGGAGGTCTTGAAAGGTGGGAAGGTTCCGGCCCACCGATGGCCGCTGCTCGGCGGCGGTCGGATCTGGTTCCGTCACGACTCGTCGGTGATCAGCCGGTACAGCGCGTACAGCGCGAACCAGGTGATGACGAACACCGCGGCCACCAACATGATCTCGAAGAAGAGCACCACGGGAAGGGAGCTTACCTGGGGCAACGGTGTGACCCACAACTCGCCGGGTAACATCGGATCCAGCTACTGCGATGCAAGGGTGTGACGATCTTGTCAAGACGATTGTTATCTGCGTATTTAGCACCATTTGCGATGTCTGCGGGGCTTATCGTGGCACCTGTAGCGAATGCGCAACCTCCGAAGTTCCCGGATGTTGACTCCTATCCGGCGGTCGAGCTCGATGAGTACCGCGTGATCGGTGCGCACCCGAGCATGTCGGGCTGGGTGTTCAGCACACCCGGCGGCCTCAGATGCCAGAGCAACATGATCGCGGATCTCGGTGTGTCGTGTAACGGACAGATCGCGGGTGCGGGCGAGGGCATGAACTCGGTGACGGTGTCCCTGGCGAAGCCAGGGCTCATCGCGCGGTACGACCAGACCCCCGACGATCACCCGTATCCGCTGTTGTCCACCGGGTCCAAGATCGCGCCCGGCAATGGCGTGGTCTGTGCGGTCCTCGCCGAGGATGCGCTGGCCTGTCGGGCCAAGAAACCCGATTCTTGGGCCAAAGACGCCCCGGATCCGCCGGACCGGCATTACGGCGAGCACGGATTCGTCGTGCAGCCCTCCGGCAGCTGGTCCTACTGACGCGAGCTTCCGATCTTTGGGGGTAAGCCCCCATGAACTTTGGGTGTCCGTCTGGATGCCAGCGGCTGGCGCACACGGGACGATTGCCTAGTGGGCGTCGTGGATAGGAAATCAACTGTGTGGCAATCAAAGTCAGTGTTCCGGGGAATCGGTGTGGGTCTTGTCAGCCTCGCCCTGGTAGTGGCGACACCGGGTCTGGCGTATGCGGCGCCGGGCAAGCCCACTCCGGTGCCGTCGCCCAACCACGACGGTGAGTGGCTCGACGGCGGCATGGCGCCCACCGAGGCGCAGCAGCCGCGCGACAGCGCCGGTGGTTGGGTCGACCACCCCGATGGCACCGGGCCGCAGTGCATGGATAGAGGCGTCATCTGTAGTACGGGAATCTGGTACCCCGACCAGGTGCAAAGTCAACGCGGTCAACCTGAATGGGTGCAGTTGCCCGACACCACCGGTCCCGAATGTGAGAATCCCGGCGTCGTCTGCGGGAACACGGCGTCGTAGCCGCAACGCACATTGAGCTCGGCTCGGGTCAGGTACCCGCGAGGAAGGTGATCACCGCCAGCACCCGGCGGTGGTACTCATCGGTTTCGGTGAGATTCAACTTCGTCATCACATTGTGGACGTGCTTTTCGACCGTGCTCTCCGTGATCCACAGCCTGCGGGCGATGCCGGTATTCGATAGACCTTCGGCCATCACCCCCAGTACCTCGCGTTCGCGCTGGCTCAGGGCATCAATCGGATGGTCGTTGCGGCGTGTCACCACCAGCTCTCTGACGAGTGCCGGGTCCAGCACCGCGGCCCCTGCCGCGACCCGGTTCAGCGCATCGACGAATTCTGCGATATCGCCGACACGGCTCTTGAGGAGATATCCCCGCCCGCCTCCCGTGGATACGAGCTCGATCGCGTACTCCGCTTCCACATGTGCGGAAAGGACCAGCACTCCCGTCGCGGGGAATTCCTTGTGTATCGCCCGGGCAGCTTCGAGCCCTTCCGTGGTGTGCGTCGGCGGCATCCGGATATCCGTGACGACGAGGTCAGGCCTGTGAGCCCTGACCAAAGCCATCAGGTCGACGGCGTTGCCCGCCTGGCCGACAACCTCGAAGTTCGAACGATCGAGAAGGCTGGCGATCCCTTCACGAAGGAGCACATCGTCGTCGGCGATTACCACGCGCGGGGCGGCCACAGCGCCAGAGTAGACGCGCAACCTGCGTGGCTATATTCGAAGAGGCGGGACGTATCTGGGTCCCGGAGGTAAGGAAGTTCCCGACGTGACCCCCACCATCTCAACGCTGCCGCTGCGGCCGTCGACGATGGTCGGCGGGTCTGTCGACAACGGCCGCGGCGCATCGTCACCCAGATTGTGGGGATGGCTGACGCTGCCCTTCCGGCCGGGCGCACCACCCTCGGCAACACTCGGAATCCTGGTGGCGGCGGGCTTTCTCGTGTCCGAAACCGTCGCGGCACTGTTACTGCGGCAGATTGCGCCGACCGAGCGCATGGGCACCATTTATCTTCTCGGCATCTTGGTCGTGTCGGCGATCTGGGGCCTACGGCTTGCAGTGCTCACCTCCATCGCCAGCGCCATCACGTTCGACTACGTACGTGATTGGCCGAACGGTCATGTGTTGTCGGTCGAGCTGCAGAACGGCGTGGTCCACGTGATTTTCCTAGTTGCCGCGCTGGTCGCCAACGGCCTGGCAAGCCTGGCGCGTGCCCGCACCAACGAGGTCGAGGCACGCCGTCGGGAGGCGGCCGCTGTCGCCGAGCAACAGGCTGGGTTGCGCCGGATAGCGACTCTGGTCGCGCGCGAGGTACCTCCGTCGGACGTGTTCGCGGCGCTGATCGACGAGATGGTTCATTGCCTGCACGCCGACACCGCGATTCTGTTGCGGTACGAGGCAGGCAACACCGTCACCATCGTCGCGGCATCCGGTGACGTAGGCGTGGGCCACACCCCGGGAACCCAGTTCGAGTTGGACGACGGCGTGCCGCCGGGAGAGGCGCTGGGACTCCACGTCAGTGTGTGCACCCCCATCCGTGTCGGCGGGAGCACCTGGGGAGCGGCAGTGCTGCGAGGGGAAGGCCTTGCGGTTGCACCCGTGAACGACTTTGCCGATCTGGCTGCCACCGCCATCGCGAACGCCCATACGCGAGAAGAACTCACGGCCTCCCGCGCGCGGATCGTGACAGCGGCCGACGAGGCACGTCGCCGCCTGGAGCGCGATCTGCACGACGGTGTACAGCAGCGCCTAGCGTCGCTGCGCCTGCGGCTCGGTATGGTGACCGCGGATTTGCCCTCGGGTTTACCGGGTCTGGCCAACCAACTCGCGGAGCTCAATGCCGGGTTGATCGGTGTCACCGAGGACCTGCAGGAATTCTCGCGCGGTGTTCACCCGGCGATCCTGTCCAGCGGCTTGCGGCCCGCACTGTGCACGCTGGCGCGGCGTTCGGCCGTTCCGGTCAGCATCGAGGTGAACGTCGATGGCGCGATCGCGGAGTCGGTCGAGATGGCCGCGTACTACGTGCTGGCGGAGGCACTTGCCAACGCCGCCAAGCATTCCGCTGCGAATCAGGTGCAGGTTTCGGTGCGATGTAGCGGGCCGGATCTCTGTATGGCTATCCGCGATGACGGGGTGGGTGGGGCAAACCCCCATAAGGGTTCGGGACTCGTGGGTTTGACCGACAGAGTCGAGGCGCTGGGCGGCACATTGAGCGTGTCCAGCCCCGTAGGGCGCGGCACCTCTCTGGACGTTTCCATTCCGATCCTCTGACCAGGTCACCGCTGCGGTCCCTCACTCACAGGCAATTCTCGGGTAATTCCGGCTGCGATTCTGTCCGCATGGGGGGAAACCACACCTGCTTAATAGTGGGAAACCACACCAATTTCCGCGTTTAGTCCCCGTTAACCAAGATGCGAGACCGCGTTAACGGCGCTCTAGCTAGATGAGGTCCGTTCAGTTGCGAAGGGCTTTATCGGGCAGAAGTGACGGCTGGAGAAATTGTTGCGATACCGCGTAATTCGCAGAAATCTTGACGATGTTGCCTGCTCAACGGTGATGTTGTCGATACCAGTCGATAAATGTCCTTAAAGGGCAAGTGGCACCTTTCCGTAAGACACAACGGTGATATTCAAGGACCATTCGAAAGGCTCACATGGCGGGAATGCTTGATCGATTTGCGCGCACTGCATGCGTTGTCGCGGTGCTTGGCTGTATGGCGGTGATAGAAGCGCCCGCGGCATTCGCGGAACCGGTGACCATGCTGCCGGAGGACCTGGATCAGGTGACACCGGACGGCTGGCACATCCATCTGAACAGCTACAACGAGGTAGTCAACTCGATTCCCAACCTGGCCAATGCGACGAACTCCCGCGAGGCCTTTGTGTCCCTGTATGCCTCGGCGCGGGTCGAGGGTGGGCAAGGGGACATCGTGGACAGCCTGTTCATCATGGGCTATCAGCTCGGATGCCAATCCGATGTGTCCAGCGGCCTTCAGTTCGGCGGTGCGGCGTCCGGCGGTGTGAGCGGAACCGGAAGCCTCGGGTCGAGCAGCTCCGTCGGCGGATCGGTAGGTGGCGGTCTTACCGGATATGCGCAGACGGTCCTCGAACCCGGTGTGATTGTTGACCTGCCGATGTCGAACATGGGGCTCGACAAGTCGGGGCGCGCCACACTCGACGTCACGAACCTGCATGTCAAGGCGGATGCCTGCGGCGGCGATGTCACCATCCGGTCGTACGCGTACTTGCGGATCTCGACCACGGGGGCACATTCCTCCTACGCCATCTACGGCGAACCCACCAAGATCTGAGCAAGGAGAACGCCATGGCATCACGCATGATCGCCGGAGGGGCGCTCGCGATTCTCTGCGGCGCAGGCATCTTCCTGGCGCCGAACGCGTCCGCAGACCCCGTCCCTCCGGGCCCACCGCCTGGCTACGACGGCCTTCCGTACCACAACATGCCGGGCCGGATCGGTCACCAACCCGGTGCGTACACCTGGATCCTGGGCTTCTGGATGCGGCCCCGGCGCGTCCTCGACACGGCCGGCGTGGCCGCGATGACCAATACAGACGCCCAATCGGCCGAGTTCGGGCTTCCCGGCTCGCAACTCGGTGTCGAACCGCAGCGGCGCTCGATGGTGGGGAACGCCTTCGGAGTGCGGCCGGAGTCGCAGATGGAGGCGACGGGTGCACCCGACCCCGCCGGTGGCGTCACGCCCGGGTACACGATGCCGGTGGGCAGTCCAGGGGGCGGCCTGGAAGACCCCTACGCCGGAACCGCGAGACAGCTGCCCCTGGGCGGTGAATCCCTCCAGCCGTCCGCCAACGGGACCGTGGGGCCAAGCTCCGTGAACAGCGGCCCCGACACGGGCCCGACCTTGTCGAAGTGACTCACCGCACCCACACCCAGAGGACCCACAACATGAGAGCACACCTCACACGAGCAGCGGTGATCGTCGCGCTGCTACCGGCGGCACTTCTTTGGACGCCGAGCGCAGCGGCTGATCCTTCGGTGCCGGGCGACCCGACAGGACAGATCTACAGCCCGCCGGGCTACATCGGCTACTTCCCCGGCGCGTACGGGTTTCAGACCGTCTTCTCTCTGACCCCGCCACCCCGGGTACTGGACGCCGGTGGCGTCGGGGCCATGACCAACGCAGACCCGGCGTCGTCCCACATCGGACTGCCCAACGATCGTCTCGGCGTGCAGGTGAAGCATGTTGTCGTGAAGCCACAAGAGGCAGGGCCACGTGGGCAGGTGTTCGGTGTGCGCACCGGTTCGCCCATGCAGGAGACGGCGGCGCCCGACGCCGCCGGCGGTGTGATGCCGGGCGCGACGTCCGCCATCGGGCAGCAAAACCCCGCCACCGGGCAATCGATCGGGTTGGAAGATCCGTCCCCCGTCGGGGGTGGAGCCGAGCGGCCCATGCCGGGACTGGAAGCCAGGCAGCCGGTGCGCAGTCCCGTCGCCGCACCGGATACGGCGAACTGACACGGCGTCTAGTGACGCGAAAAGGCACTCAGGTACGTCATTCGGGCTGAATACGTACCTGAGTGCCTTCGGCAGCGAAAGAAGAGGCTAGGCCTCGATCTTGATGTCGACCTCGTGGATGCCGGCACCGGTGGGGCTCACCGTGGCCGTGCCGTTCCCGGCCGAGGACAACGCCCGCAGCGTCCAGTCGCCCGGAGCGGCGAAGAACCGGAAGTCGCCGGTCGCAGACGCCACCACCTCGGCGGTGAACTCATCGGAGGAATCGAGCAGGCGCACAAAGGCACCGCCCACCGTCTGACCGTTGCCATCGACCACGCGGCCGGTGATCACGGTTTCCTTCTCCACGTCAACGCCCGCCGGAATGGCCAGGCCCTGCTTCGGTGCACTGCACATAACTAGCTTCCCAACTCGATCGGGGCTCCCACCAGAGAGCCATATTCGGTCCAACTGCCGTCGTAGTTCGTCACGTTCTGGTGTCCCAGGAGCTCCTGCAACACGAACCAGGTGTGCGAGGAACGCTCACCGATACGGCAGTACGCGATGGTTTCCTTTTCACCGTCCAGCCCCGCGTCGGCATAGAGCTTGGCCAGCTCGTCATCCGACTTGAAGGTGCCGTCTTCGTTGGCCGCCTTGCTCCACGGGACGTTGATGGCGCCGGGGACGTGTCCGGGGCGCTGGCTCTGCTCCTGCGGCAGGTGCGCGGGAGCCAGGATCTTGCCCGAGAACTCGTCGGGTGAACGCACGTCGACCAGGTTCTTGGCACCGATGGCGGCGATCACCTCGTCACGGAAGGCACGGATCGAGTTATCCGGCGCAGCAGCCTGGTAGGACGTTGCCGGCCGCGAGACGGTGTCGGTGGACAGCGCGCGGCCGTCCAGCTCCCACTTCTTGCGGCCGCCGTCGAGCAGCTTCACGTCCTGGTGCCCGTACAGCTTGAAGTACCAGTACGCGTATGCGGCGAACCAGTTGTTGTTACCGCCGTAGAGGACCACGGTGTCGTCGTTGCCGATGCCCTTGTCGGACAGCAGCTTCGAGAACTGCTGCTGATCGACGAAGTCGCGCTTGACCGCGTCCTGCAGATCGGTCTTCCAGTCCAGCCTGACGGCGCCCTCGATGTGGCCGACGTCGTACGCGCTGGTGTCCTCGTCCACCTCCACGAACACCGTGTTGGGGGCGGAAAGGTTGTCTTGAGCCCATTGGGCGGAGACCAGTACGTCAGAGCGTGCCATGCAGGGGATCCTTCCGGTGGTTTTGTCGGGTTACTGAGCCGACGGTTGTGTGCGGCGAAAACGGGTAACGAGGGGGTACAGCTGGCAGCCCAGGCAGATGCCGAAGGCGGCGTTCAGGAAGGCGGCGCCCAGTGCGAACGCCGTCGCGATCAGTCCGAGCAATGTGACGCCGGTGGCGAACCCGATGGTTCCGACCGCGGCGAAGGTGAAGCCCAGCAGCTGGGCGAACTGCAGCGGCGGGATGGGCTCACGTTCGGTGACCGGGCTCAGCCTGGGCTGGATCAGAGTCCGGAAAATCGTTCCGTAGGGGGCGCGGTGCGGCCCCAGCAGCGCGCCGATCGCGAACACCACCGCTTGAAGCCCCAGGATCACCGCGGCCGCCACCGGCGATACGGCAGACACCGCCAGGGTGATGATGAGAACTGTGGTGGTGACCCAGGCGACGAAGCGGGGACCGCGAACGTCAACCTGACTGATTGTGGGCGGTGTGTGGGCAGTGGTCATGGTTTGTTGTGCTCCTAAGGGTGGCGGATATGGCTACACCAGGTACGGCACACTCGAAGGTGGCCGTTATTAGCAGCAACAACAACAGCAGCAGCCCGCGACGCGGCACAGATCGACAGCGCGTCGTTTGGTGAGCATCGGCTCAAGGCGGGCTTGCACGGCGACGAGTTTACCCCGGCTGCGTCATGCCTTGCAGCGCAGTGCGCAGGTCGGCGGCCTTGGGCACTCCAGAGACCCGATACGCCTGCCGTCCGGTGGCATCGAAGATGAACGTTGTCGGCAGTGACAGCACCGAGAGCGCCCGCGCGGCGTCGGGATTGGCATCGATGTCGACCTCTATATGGGCCACCTCGGGCTGGTCGGCCGAGACCTGGTCGACGACTCGTCGGACCGACGCACACGGACCACACCACACCGCGCTGAAGTGCACGATTGTGGGTCCGGTCGCGGAGAGCTCGATGCCGGGCGGGGCCTGGACTTCGTCCGTTCCGCCGGGCCCTTCACGGAGCTTGCCGGCCCTGCTCTTGATGGCGACTGCGATGAGGCTCGATGCCAGCAACGCGACCGCGATCACGATGACCGCGGTCACAAAGGGCGACGAGCCGCTCTCCTGAAGAGCGGACAAACCTGACGTCATGACTGTTTGAACGCGTCCAGGGAGATGGTTACTCCCTTGGCGATACCTTCGATGATCACATCTGATCCACGTGCGCCGACCGTTGTTGGTTCGATGGCGAAGGGGAGCTTCTGCTGCGGGACCACCTTGGTGAACGCGCCGAACACGCCCGCCTGCTGGTCCTCGGGCACATCGCGGTCGGCCGTGCCCGGGCCCGTCACCACGGATGTGGCGACGAACTGTAGATCCGTCTTGTCCGGTCCGCCGACGGAGACGTCGACCGACACGGTCACCTTGTGCTGGAACTCCCCGGTCTTCGGCGTTCCGGTGAACAGCAGACCGGTTCCCGTGGAGATACCGGATTCGGTGGTGCCACCGGTGGCGTCGTTCTGCTCCTTCGGAGGGGGTTCGACGGCAAGGTCGTTGATTCCCATGAATCGGCCCAAGTGGTTGGAGTCGATGATGATTCGACTCTCCACCCTGTCCACGCGCAATGGAGAGTCCGGACGGATCAGCCAGGAAGCCTTGGAGATGTCGATACCGTGCAAGGTGCCTTCCAGCGTTGCCTTGCCCGTTTCCGCGTGGTCCACGCCGTGCGCCTTGATCTCTACTTCCTTGTATCGGTGCGCCAGAGCCTGGGGAATGAACGGGAACACCAGGATCGCCACGGACGGATCGGAGCTCAGGTTTGCCTCGGCGCGCAGGGTCCGGGACAGCCGGTATTCGGCGTAGATCGCAAAACCGAAATCGGTGCCGGTGGCGGCGATTGCGAGTGCACATACCGCCGCGATAGTGGCGATCAGGGGTTTGCGCATCTACACATTCTGGCGTACTGCCGCGCGTCCGACGTTCTCGGCCGGGCTTACCAGCAGGTGGCGGGGTACATTATGGAACACCTGGAGACCGAAGCACCCGGGTGTTGGAGGGCTCGTTGGACCTGTTGCTGCTGACCGCTGACCAAAATCCCGATGCGGTGCTGCCGTCTCTATCGCTGCTCGCCCATACCGTGCGACCGGTGCCCAGCGAGGTGTCCTCGCTGCTGGAGGCGGGCTCTGCCGACGTCGCGATCGTCGATGCGCGCACGGATCTGGCCTCCGCGCGCGGGCTGTGCAGACTGCTGGGAGCCGCGGGATCCTCGGTTCCGGTGGTCGCCGTGGTCAACGAGGGCAGCCTGGTGGCGGTCAACGTCGACTGGGGTCTGGACGACATCCTGCTGCCCGGAACGGGCCCCGCTGAGATCGACGCACGGCTACGTCTGCTGGTGGGGCGCCGCGCGGGCGCCGTAAACGTGGAGAACGCCAGCAAGGTCGTGCTCGGCGAACTGGTCATTGACGAGGGCACCTACACCGCGCGGTTGCGCGGCCGCCCGCTCGACCTCACCTACAAGGAGTTCGAGCTCCTCAAGTATTTGGCGCAACACGCCGGCCGGGTGTTCACCAGGGCTCAGCTGCTTCAGGAGGTGTGGGGATACGACTTCTTCGGTGGCACCCGCACCGTGGATGTCCACGTGCGGCGGCTGCGCGCGAAGCTGGGCGGCGAGTACGAATCGCTGATCGGCACCGTGCGCAATGTTGGATACAAGGCGGTCCGGCCGCCGCGTGCGAAGGGCGACTCCGGCGCATCCGAGAGTGCCGGTGTCGCGGTCCCTCACGTCGATGACGATGTGGACGATGAGATCGGCGATGACGACGTCGTCGCCGAACCAGGGGCACGCAACGCAGGCTGAGTCACGACTAGCGTGACGGTATGACCGAATGGGTCCCGCTTCTCGATGATCAACGCCAACTACAGATACGCGAGTTGATCGTCGAGGCCACGCGCGTCGACGGTATTGCCCCGGTGGGGGAACAGGTGCTGCGCGAGCTGCGCGGAACCGGAGCCAAGCACCTGGTCGCCGACGATGGGGACGACGTGGCGGCGTACCTCAACCTGGTGTTGCCGGACGAGAGCGCCACCGACGGGGATGCTCGCGAGAATGCCACGGCGATGGCCGAATTAGTGGTCGCGCCGGCGATGCGGCGCCGTGGAATCGGTTCGGAGATGATTCGGCAAGCCCTCGGTAAGGGTGGCGAGGGCACCCGCATCTGGGCTCACGGCGACCTGCCCGAGGCCAGGGCGCTGGCCGCCAAGCTGGGGCTGGTCGCGTTGCGGCGACTCCATCAGATGCGTCGCCCCCTAGCCGATCTGCCCGCCGTCTCGGCCGACCCCAGTGTCGTGATCCGGCATTATGCTGGGCCGCAAGATGATTCGGATCTACTTCGCGTCAACAACGCCGCGTTCGCGTGGCATCCGGAACAAGGGGGCTGGACGCAGGACGATCTGTCCGGCCGGTTCGCCGAACCCTGGTTTGATCCGAGTGGGGTGTTCCTCGCGCACGACGCGCAGACCGGCAACCTTCTCGGATTCCACTGGACCAAAAGGTATTTGGATAAGCCCGGAGTGGGCGAGGTGTATGTCGTGGGGGTCGACCCCGTCGCGCAGGGCCGGGGATTGGGTCACCTCCTGACGTTGGTGGGGCTGCATCATCTGGCTGACACCGGATTGAGCACTGTGTTGCTGTACGTCGAGTCGGACAATGGCGCCGCCCTGTGGACCTATGGGCGGCTGGGATTCGAGGTTTCTCTCACCGATGCCGCCTACGGTCGGGGCTGATAGGCGTTTACCTGCGATAACGACCGGACTGTCAAGTCTGTGAGTTCACTTTCCGTTCACCTGCGGTCGGGTGCCCGTCCATGGACTGCCTTTAGTTTCCGGGGTGCGCGTAGAAGATCCATCCCCATCACCTGACTTCCGATCACTCATGCGAGAAAGCGAGAGCCGTGAACCTCAAGGCCGTGAATCTTAAAAGCACTGGCACCACGATCTTCGCGGCGGCCGCCGCAGTCGCTCTGACCGCCGGCCTCGCCGCCTGCGGTAGCGACAACACCACGGGGGGTTCCTCGTCCAGTGCCTCCGGAGCTGCTTCCGGCTCGGGCGAATGTGCGGGCAAGGCCAAGCTGAGCGCCGAGGGCTCGTCGGCCCAGAAGAACGCCTTCGACATCTTCGCCAACGAGTACTCGACCGCGTGCTCCGGAAAGTCGATCAACTACAACCCCACCGGCTCGGGCAAGGGACGCGACAACTTCATCGCCGGACAGGTTGACATCGGCGGCTCCGACTCGGCGCTGTCCGAGGAAGAGGCAGGCAAGGCAAAGGAGCGCTGCGCGGGCAACGAGGCATGGAACCTGCCCGTCGTCTTCGGCCCAATTGCCTTGGCATACAACGTCCCCGGCGTTGACAAGCTGGTCCTGAACGCGGACACCGCGGCCAAGATCTTCACCGGTGCCATCACCGCCTGGAATGACCCGGCCATCGCAGCGCTCAACCCGGGCGCGACCCTGCCGGACACCAAGGTCACCCCGGTGTACCGCAAGGACAAGTCCGGCACCAGTGAGAACTTCGGCAAGTACCTGACCACCGCTGCCCCGGAGAGCTGGACCAAGGGCAGCAGCGGCAGCTGGGAGGGCGGCGCCGGTGAGAGCGCCGAGAAGTCCTCCGGTGTGGCCGAGAAGGTCAAGGCTCTGCCCGGTGCCATCACCTACGTGGAGAAGGGCTACGCCGACGACCTCAAGATGCCGTATGCCCAGATCGACAGCGGTGCCGGCGCGGTTGCGCTGACCCCGGAGACCGCCGCCGCCTCGGTGGAGACCGCCAAGTTCGCAGGCGAGGGTAACGACCTCAAGCTGGACCTGGCCTCGATCTACGGGACCAAGACCGCCGGTGCCTACCCGATCGTGCTGGCCACCTACGAGATCGTCTGCTCCAAGGGCTACAAGGATCCCGAAGTTGCCGCCGCGGTGAAGTCGTTCCTGACGGTTGCGGTGAACCAGGGACAGAAGGGTCTGGCCGATGTCGGCTACGCCCCGCTGCCCACACAGTTCAAGTCCCGCCTGGAGACGGCTATCAAGGCCCTCGCCTAGCAGCTGATTCGTCCCCACCCGGTGAGCTCGAGCGACCCGGGTGGGGACGTACCATCAACGACATAGACAGCGAGTTCAATGAGCAGCCAGACCAGCGGGATCGATCCCGTGGGGGTAGACCGTCCGGCGGATCTTGACGGATCGGTCTTCGAGGAGAAGTCACAACCCATGAGCGACGAGGGCGACCATCAGCCATCCGCTACGTCCACCAAGACGGTCAACCGTCCAGGCGACCGCATCTTCTCGGGACTCGCGACTGGGTCGGGTGTGTTCGTTGTCGCGCTCATCGGTCTGGTGGCCGTATTCCTGATCTTGCGCGCAGTTCCGGCGCTGAACAACGACGACGCGAACTTCTTCCTCTACAACGGTCCGTGGCGCACCGACGACACGGCACATATGCAGTTCGGTGTCCTCGATCTGTTTCAGGTCACCGTCTTCGTCTCGGTCTTCGCGCTTCTGCTCGCCATGCCGGTGGCTCTTGGTATTGCGATCTACCTGGCCGAGTACGCACCGGCGCGGGTTCGTGGGCCACTGGCCTATGTCATTGACCTGCTCGCCGCGGTGCCGTCTATCGTCTACGGCCTGTGGGGCATCTACGTGCTGGCTCCCGCGATCGCGCCGGTTGCCCTGTGGCTCAATAGGAACCTCGGTTTCATACCGCTTTTTGCCGACAGCCCCGTGAACATCGGAGGCGGCGGCAATCTGTTCACGGGTGGCATTGTGCTGGCGGTGATGATCCTGCCGATCATCGCGGCCGTCACCCGAGAGGTCTTCATCCAGACGCCGAAAGGCCAGATCGAGGCGGCGCTCGCCTTGGGCGCCACGAAATGGGAAGTGGTGCGCACCACCATCATTCCGTTCGGCACCTCCGGATACATCAGCGGCTCCATGTTGGGGCTAGGTCGCGCGCTGGGCGAGACCATTGCGCTGATGTTGATCTTGTCGGGTACCTCGGTGGCGTTCGGCTGGTCGCTGTTCGACAGCGGGAGCACCTTTGCGACCCATATCGCTTCCAACGCATCGGAATTCAACAACGAATTGGAGGCCGGGGCGTACATCGCGGCCGGGCTGGTGCTGTTCGTGCTGACATTCCTGGTGAACTCGGCGGCCCGTGCCGTCGTCGGCGGAAAGGGCCGGGCATGACCGCGACTCTTGACAGGCCCGTGAAGGAGCCTGCTTTCCATCCGCTTTCGGGTAGGCGCAAGGCCACCAACGCCCTTGCCACGGTGCTCGTCTCGGCCTCGGTGCTGGTCGCCCTGATTCCGTTGGTGTGGGTGTTGTACACCGTGTTCGATCGCGGATTCGGTGCCATCCTCAGCGCGGACTGGTGGTTCAAATCGCAGAACATGATGACCAACCGGATCGAGGGCGGCGGCGCCTATCACGCCATCATCGGCACGCTGTTCCAAGGTCTGTTCTGCGCGATCATCTCGGTGCCCATCGGCATCTTCGTGGCCATCTACCTCGTCGAGTACGGCGCCAACTCCCGGCTGGCCAAGCTCACCACCTTCATGGTCGACATCCTGACCGGCGTGCCATCCATTGTCGCCGCCCTCTTTATCTATGCCCTGTGGGTGGCCACGCTCGGGCTACCGAGGTCGGGCCTTGCGGTATCGCTTGCCTTGGTGCTGTTGATGATTCCGGTGGTGGTGCGTTCCTCGGAGGAAATGCTCAAGATCGTTCCGAACGATCTGCGTGAGGCCTCTTTCGCGCTGGGCGTCCCGAAGTGGAAGACCATCGCGCGCATCGTGCTGCCCACCGCACTCTCGGGTGTGGTCACCGGGGTGATGCTGGCGCTGGCCCGTGTCATGGGCGAGACCGCACCGCTGCTGGTGCTCGTCGGCTACAGCAAGCTGATCAACTACGACATGTTCGGCGGGGAGATGGCCTCGCTGCCGGGCATGATGCTCGATCAGCGCAGCGGCTCTGTGGTGGGGCTTGCCGAGTCGCGGCTCTGGGGCGCCGCCCTCACCCTCATCTTGTTGGTGGCGATTCTCAACGTAATCGCCAAGCTCATTTCGCGTTTCTTCGCACCGAAAAAGGTCTAGGAAGGTAGTTATGGCCAAGCGCCTCGATCTCAAGGACGTCAACATCTTTTACGGCAAGTTCCACGCCGTTCAGGATGTCGCGCTGTCGGTTCCGCCTCGCAGCGTGACGGCCTTCATCGGCCCGTCCGGTTGCGGTAAGTCGACCGTGCTGCGCACCCTCAACCGGATGCATGAGGTGACACCCGGTGCTCGCGTCGAGGGCTCGGTGCTGCTCGACGGTGCCGACATCTACGGTGCCGGGATAGACCCGGTATCGGTGCGTAAGACCATTGGCATGGTGTTCCAGCGGCCAAACCCGTTCCCCACCATGTCGATTCGTGACAATGTGGTGGCCGGCCTGCGGTTGCAGGGCGTGCGCAGCAAGAAGACCCTTGACGAGGTTGCCGAGCGCTCGCTGCAAGGTGCCAACCTGTGGAACGAAGTCAAGGATCGTCTGGACCGTCCGGGCGGCGGGCTTTCCGGCGGTCAGCAGCAGCGACTGTGCATCGCCAGGGCCATCGCGGTGCAGCCGGACGTGCTGCTGATGGACGAGCCGTGCTCGGCCCTGGACCCCATCTCCACGCTTGCCATCGAGGATTTGATCTCCGAGCTCAAGCAGGAGTTCACCATCGTCATCGTCACGCACAACATGCAGCAGGCCGCGCGTGTCAGCGATCAGACCGCGTTCTTCAACCTGGAGGCCGCCGGTAAGCCGGGCATGCTGGTGGAGATCGACGACACCGAGCGGATCTTCTCCAACCCCAGCCAGAAGGCCACCGAGGACTACATCTCCGGCCGCTTCGGCTGATCCAGATCGCAAGATTGCCGCCGAGTCTGCGTCTCACGACGGTTTTGTGCCTCAAAACGTCGTGAGACGCAGACTCGGCGGAATACCTCGGGCCGCGTAACTGTCTTAGTCGGCATGACTAAGGCAGTGCAGTTCGACCAGTACGGCGATATCGATGTCCTGCAGGTGCGTGAGGTGCCGCGTCCGATTCCCGGGCCCGATGAGGTTCTCGTGCAGGTCCGCGCCGCGGGGATCAACCCCGGCGAGGCGAAGATTCGCACCGGGGTGCTGCACGACAGGTTCCCCGCGACCTTCCCCTCCGGGCAGGGCAGCGACCTGGCGGGTGTCGTGGTGGAGGTCGGTCACAGCGTGGCGCGATTTGCGCCAGGGGACGAGGTGTTCGGCTATACCGATGATCGGGCCAGTCACGCGGAGTTCGTCGTGGTCCCGGCCAGCCAGCTGGTCACCAAGCCCGACAGTCTGTCATGGGAGGTGGCGGGCAGCCTCTTCGTCGCGGGTACCACCGCATACGCCGCAGTCGGCTCGGTTGATTTGGCTCCGGGTGATGTGGTCGCCGTTTCCGGCGCGGCGGGGGGAGTGGGCACCATCGCCGTACAGCTCGCCAAGGCCGCTGGTGCGACCGTGATCGGTATCGCGGGGCGGGGCAACGACGAATGGCTCACCGCGCATGGCGTGATCCCGGTCAACTACGGCGACGGATTGGCAGACCGTATCAAGGCAGCAGCCCCCGACGGGCGGGTCGATGCGTTCCTCGACCTCTTCGGCGGAGGCTACGTGGAGCTGGCGCTCAATGAGCTTGGAGTGGAGCTACGGAGAATCGACACCATCATCGACTTCGCGGCAATCGAGCGATACGGCGTGCAAAGTGTGGGAAACGCCGAAGGCGCCTCGGCGCAGGTCCTCGCCGAGCTGGCCGCGCTGATTGTCGACGAAAAGCTGGATGTGATTGTCGCGCAGACCTTCCCGCTGGACGAGGTGCGCAGTGCCTACGAGCTGCTCGAAAAGCAGCACACCCGCGGAAAGATTGTTCTGGTGCCTTAGCCGCTCAGAGCGCCGTCAGGTGGTCGTGGCCCTGCCCCTCCGGCGGCAGGGTGCCGGTCACCTGGAAGATGACCCGTCGGGCGACCTCCACCGCGTGATCGGCGAAGCGCTCGTAGAAGCGGCCCAGCAGCGTCACGTCGACGGCGGCGGCCACTCCGTGTTTCCACTCGCGGTCCATCAGCACGGTGAACAGATGCCGGTGCAGGTCGTCCATCGCATCGTCTTCTTCATTGATGCGGGCGGCCTTCTCCGGATCGCGGGTCAGCAGGACCTCCTGCGCGCTGTTACCCAAATCGACTGCAACACGGCCCATCTCGGCGAAGTATCCGTTGACCTCTTCGGGTAGCGCGTGCTGCGGGTGGCGGCGTCGGGCGATCTTGGCGACGTGCAGGGCCAGGGCGCCCATCCGGTCCACGTCGGCGACAATCTGGATGCTGCTGACGACCTCACGCAGGTCGCCGGCCACCGGAGCCTGTAGGGCCAAGATGGCGAAGGCGTTCTCTTCGGCGGCGGCGCTCATCGCGGTGATCTGCTCGTGGTCGGAGATAACCTGCTCGGCAAGGACGAGGTCGGCCTGCAGCAGTGCACGAGTGGCCCGCTCCATGGCGGCGCCGGCCAACCCACACATCTCCCCCAGCTGTGCCGATAGTGAGGACAGCTGCTCCTGAAACGCGGTACGCATGGAATAAGCCTACGTACCCGCCGCCGTCGAGTCATGGCCCTGGTGTGAACGGCGAGTGAATGCCACTACAGGTTCCGTCGAAGAAACTGCGATCAGCGTCTAAATAGACGGACTATCCGCAGGTAGCATCGCCGGCGTTGACGACCGTCAGGTCCATCGGAAGTTCGGCGGGAGCCATCGCGCCCGATGACAGCTGCAACGGCACGGTCGATCCGGCGACGGGTGGAGCCTGCACGTTGGCGGTGGAGGTGTAGTCACTGCCGAGGACCACGCGCACAGAGGTCTGGGCTCCGGTGATCCGCTGGAGCTTGGCTCCGCCGAACGAGGCGGCAACCGTCGCGGCCTGCTGCTCGTGCCCCGGCGAGAAAAAGACCGTTGTGGTGGGCAGCGCGGACGGATAGTCGTCGGTGGTGGTGATGCCGAATCCATACTGGGACAGCTGGCTGGCTGCCGATGCTGCCAGTCCCGTTTGACCCGTGCTGTTGGACACGTGCACGTTGATTTCGCTGGGCTCGGTGGTGACCAAGTCGATCGGCTCACTTGGCGTAGCGACGGGAGTTGGTGTGGCCGTGGATGTTTCGCCGAGTTCGGTCGCGGCTCCGTGCTCACTGGACGCCAAGGTGGTGTCCTGAGTGGTGGTGCCGGGCATGGGGACGCGGGTGCCGTCGGGCTGCAGCTCGCCGGGCAACGGATCGTCATTGATGATGGCGTCGAAGATTTTTCGGATATCCGTGGTGCGCGGTGTCTCGTTGCCCTCAGGGTCGGTGCCGTCGGTTGGCACCGTCAGGAAGGTGATCCGGCCAGCCTTCACATCCTGCAGTGATTGACCAAGGTCCACAAGGTCTTTCGTCCTGATGTTGTCGACGTAGGAGTCGTCGATGAAGGTGTTCACCACGTTGTTGAGCTTGCTCAACGAGAAGAAGGTGTTATGCGAGATCATCGAACGCAGCAGCGATGACAGGAACAACTGCTGCCGCTTGATGCGCCCGTAGTCACCGTTGTACTCGGTGGTGACCTGACGCGCGCGCACGTACTGCAGGGCCGTATGCCCGTCGATCGTTTGGCGCCCAGCGGTTTCCAGTACGGTGCCCAGCTCGTAGTCCTCGATCGGCGTGGGAGTGCACACCTCGACCCCACCGAGCGCGTCGACCATCTTGGAGAACCCAGCGAAGTCCACTCCGAGGAAGCGGTTGATGTTCAACCCCGAGATCTTCTGAATGACCTTGACCAGACACTTGGGACCGCCAAAGGCGAACGCCGAGTTGAGTTTGGTTTCGGTGTAGGCCTTATCGGGCCCGTAGGACCGGGTGTCCTCGTTCCAGACCTCGCAGAGTGTCGGCTGAATCGCCAGATCGCGCGGGAAGGACACGACCGCGACCCGCTTACGGTTCGCCGGGATGTTGACCAACATCATGGTGTCCGAGCGTGTGCCTTCGGCATCGGAGGTGTCTCCGGCGCCCATGTTGCTGTTGGCGCCCGCGCGGGTGTCGACGCCGATGATGAGGAAGTTCTCGTCGCCGTACTGAGCGTTGGGATCGCGGATGTCGTGGGAGTTGGGGTCCAGCGCCTCGACGCGGTTGAGCCTGTTGTTCTTGACATTGCTCCACTGCCACGCGCCGCCGGTCACGGTGAGGGAGCACACCGCGACGATCGCGGCGATGGAGCGTCCGAAGTAGATGGGCCGCCGTGAGCGCTTGGACTCAGGTTCCTGGACAAAGGCTTCCGGATTCCCCACGCGGATAGGGATGGCGCGGGTGTCGATGTTGTCATCCAGATTCGACGCCCGTACACGGCGTGCGGCCGCCTTGTCGTAGAGGGGGGCGTCATCCGGGTAGTCCACAAAGCCCGCGGGCTCGTCGACCGGCGCGGCGGAATAGCGATCGAGATCGGGTGCGTCCTGTTGCACCTGGGGGAGGACATCGGTGTGGCCTTCGTCGGCGAACGCCGCGGGAGCGGGCTCCTCGGCGCGGTCCTCGGGCTCTGAGCGGGCGTGCCGCCGCGATCGGCGGCCACCGCCGGCGCCCTCACGAGCCAGGAGGTCGGCCACCGACAATGAGTGCGAGCCGGTCTCGTGTGCCGACGGCGGCACAGGCGGTTCCGGTGCCCGGCCCGGCTTCGATCCGTTGGGAGCCGGTCTAGGTGGTCGTGCGGCCTGCCTCGGCTCGGGTCGAGGACCCGGTGCCGCTGGCTCCGTCCGCTGCGGCTCGCGCACCGTGTGTGTGGTCTCCAACCGCCGGGTCCACTCGTCGTCGGTGGGATCGGGCAGCGAGTGATTCAGCGCTGGTGGTGGTGTCCACGGTGTGTTGGATCGTTCCGGCGTCACGTCAATGTCAGGATGACTGCCAACGGGCTCGACCGCGCGTTCCCACGGGGCCGCGCCGTACGCGCGCGGTTGGTCAGGAGTGGCGTTGGGGCCATCACCCATATTCAACCTCGCTTAAAACGTCTGGACAGTTGCAAGTACACGGCACACCGGCAGCACATAACGCCGCGCTCGGGGCACGGTCGTCGTCACATGCTACTGAGCATTGCCGCAGATCACCATGCCCAGTGACCGAGATGTGACCCCACGTCACCCGCCAGAGTGCATGACGTCGGCGGCTGAGGGAATCGTGCAATCGTCCGGGTCGTTGAGCCAACCATCGGGCAGCGACACCTTGCCTGGTGACCCCTGGCGCCCCCGGGGGCCATTTCCACCCTCGGGGAAGGGAGCGGCGGGATCCAGCTGATCGAGCAGGGTGTCCAGCTCGGCGAGGGTGCTGACGAGTGCGAGTGCGCGCCGCAGGTCGCCACCGGCCGGGAAGCCGTGCAGATACCAGGCGATGTGCTTGCGCATATCGCGCAACGCCTTGTCCTCCCCGAAATGATCGACGAGCAACACAGCATGGCGACGCATAATGCCCGTGACCTGACCGAGATTTGGCGGCACGGGAATCGTCTGACCGTTGAAAACAGCACTCAACTCCGCGAAGAGCCAGGGCCGGCCGAGGCATCCGCGGCCAATGACAACGCCGTCGCAGCCCGTCTGTTCCATCATGACGACCGCATCGGTGGCGTCGAAAATATCCCCGTTTCCGAGGACGGGGATGGTTGTCACGTGGTTCTTGAGCGCGGCTATCTGGCTCCAGTCGGCGGCGCCTGAGTAGCGCTGCGAGGCGGTGCGGGCGTGTAGTGCGACCGCGGCAGCTCCCTCGGACTCGGCGATGGCGCCGGCGTCCAGGTGGGTGTGGTGATCGTCGTCGATGCCGACGCGGAACTTGACCGTTACCGGTATGTCGGTGCCCTCGGTGGCTCGCACGGCGGCGGCGACGATCTGCCCGAACAGGCGCCGCTTGTAGGGAAGGGCTGCGCCCCCGCCATTTCGGGTGACCTTCGGGACCGGACAACCGAAATTCATGTCGATGTGGTCGGCGAGATCCTCGTCCACCACCATCTTGGCGGCGCGATAGGTCGTCTCCGGATCGACCGAATAGAGCTGGAGGGACCGCGGCGATTCTTCTGGGGAGAAGCTCGTCATGTGCAGGGTGACGGGGTGCCGTTCGGCGAGGGCCCGCGCGGTCACCATCTCGCAGACATACAGCCCGCTTACGGTGCCTGTGGTGGCCAGTTCCAGCTCGCGACATAGCGTCCGGAACGCCACGTTGGTGACGCCCGCCATCGGAGCGAGCACGACAGGACTTGGCAATGCCAAAGACCCGATCCGCAGCTCGCGGGATCGGGCCTTCGGAAGCTCGATGGATGTGGTCACGGTGTCAGTCGATTAGACGCTGATCGCTTCCTGGGAGGCCTTGGCCGCCTTGGCGGCGTTGCGCTCGGCGCGCTTGGCCTGACGCTCCAGGTACTTGGCCTTGACTTCCTCGAAGTCGGAGGAGGTCTTCCTGAGATCGTTGACGATGCGGTCCAGGTCCTCGCGCAGTGCTTCGCCCTCGCCATTGAGGTCGGTGCGTTCGAAGATGCGCCATTTGCGCAGCACCGGCAGTACGACCTCGTCGAGGTGCGACTGCGGGTCGTAGACGCCGCCGGTGGCGATGGTGACGGCGCTCCGGCGGAATCCCGGGATGGTGTAGCCGGGCATCTTGAAGTTATCGAGCACCCGGTGGACGGCCTTCACGGCCTGGTTCGGCGACACTTCGAGGGCGGCCTCGACCATGTTCCGATAGAAAATCATGTGCAGGTTCTCATCGGTCGAGATGCGCTTGAGCAGCTCGTCGGCGATCGATTCATTGCAGGCCTTGCCGGTGTTGCGGTGCGAGACGCGAGTGGCCAGCTCCTGGAAGGTCACATAGACGACCGAATCGAGCAGGCTGTGAGCAAAAATCTCCTCTCCGCCCTGCCGGTTCTGGCCGGGGGAGAAGCCGCGGGTCATCTGCTCCACGCGAAGCTTCTCGAGCTCCACCGGGTCCACTGACCGGGTCACGACGAGGTAGTCACGGATCGCGATGCCGTGGCGGTTCTCCTCGGCAGTCCACCGGTTGACCCAGGTGCCCCACGGCCCGTCCATGGTGAAGTTCATGGCGATCTCACGGTGGTACGAGGGCAGGTTGTCCTCGGTAAGCAGATTGGTGATCATGGCGACCCGGGCCACCTCGGAGAGCTTTGACTGCTCCGGATCCCAGTCCTGCCCACCCAGCGTCCGGTAGTTCTTGCCATCGGACCACGGGATGTAGTCGTGCGGGTTCCAGTCTTTGGTGACACCGAGGTGGCGGTTGACATTCTCCTCGACCACAGGCTCGAGCTCGTGCATGAGCTCGAGGTCGGTGAATTCCTTCTGCATGGACACGTTCCTCAGGTCTCGACAGAGTTATCTGTATCTGGAAGTTGCAGTCAATATATCTGTAAACGGCGGTTGCACACAAGTAGACGGATCATGGCGCACAAATACCCTTCCGCGTGCCTTCCGACGTGCGGATCAATGCGTTTCTCGCTCGGGCTGCGAGGGCGCTGTACCCGCAGTATGATTGCCGACATCCCAAGCCGGAGGTGTATCCAGTGAAGTCGGTAGTCAACGCGACAATCGTCGCGGTTGCGGGTGCGGGTTTCTCGTTGGCGATGGCCGGGCTGGCTCATGCTGGCGGCCCCACCGACACGACCGGGCAGTTCTACGGCGATGCCTCTTCCACCCTTAAGGGTGAGGGGTACACGGTCGTCGTCGCGGGTCGCTCTGGTGATCAAGTGGGCCTTGACAATTGTCTTGTCTCGCATCAGGAAGCGTTCACCGTCAAGAAGGGTCAGGACGACCGCGGGAAGATGGTCCATGTGACCCTGCGCTGCTACAAGGCAGAGGTCGCGGCGGCTAAGAAGGCTGCTGAGGATAAGGCGAAGTCCGCAGCGACGTAGTCGATCCACTCGTCACCGGCGTCGCAGTAGCGCCCTGGAGCAGTATCTGCACGCAGTAGTCCACGAACTGCTGCCGCCCCACATTCAGTTCCTCGTTCAGGTATGCCCTGAAAAGACTTGTCAGCGCGCCCACCAAGCTGGTTGCCACCAGTTGTTGCTGCACCTCGTCGGCGAGGTTGGTGCTGAGCTTTCCCTGCAATAGCGCGACGAATCGTGGTAGCCAGTCGTAACCGGATTCCGAGAGTGTCGGCTCAAACGTCGGCGCTATCAGCAGTACTCGCCCCATGGTGGGTTCGTCCACCATGAGCCGGACAAACGCGTCGACACCCTCGTGCGCGGATCGCGCGCCACTGAGCGCTTCGATCGCGCGAAAGCCCACGTGGTCGTAGACCGCTCGGACGAAGGTGTCGCGGTCGGAGAAGTTTTCGTAGAAGTACCGCTCGGTCATGCCCGCTGATCGGCATACGGCACGGACGGTGACGGCAGGCCGGGGGCTGAGTCCGAGCAGTCGTACGCCGGCTGCCATGAGCTCGCGCCGTCGCTCATCTGCGCGCTCGGCAGCTGAGATACCCGCCCAGCTACGTCGCTGCGCTTGACCGTTCGCCACGGGCCTCCTAACCTGATATCAAAATTGACAACCTTGATTGTCACTATACGTCGAACTGCAACGGAGCGTTCCGAATGGTCAACGATATGTCCGAGCTCGCCCAGACGCAGCCTGTCGCCGAATCCGGCACCTTCATGTCGGGCTGTCCGGTGAGTCACGGAGCGGGTACCTCGACCACCGTGCCGCTCGGTCCTGAATCGTTGACGTGGAAGTACTTCGGCGATTGGCGGGGGGTGCTGCAAGGCCCCTATGCCGGTTCCATGCAGAACATGCATCCGCAGCTGGGTGCTGCCGTCGAGCAGCATTCCCTGTTCTTCCGGGAGCGTTGGCAGCGGCTCCTGCGCTCGTTGTATCCGATCGGCGGCGTCGTGTTCGACGGAGATCGTGCCCCGATGACAGGCGCCGAGGTGCGCGACTATCACGTCAACATCAAGGGGATCGACGATCAGGGGCGCCGGTACAGCGCACTCAATCCGGACGTCTTCTACTGGGCGCACGCGACGTTCTTCATGGGCACGATCGTCGTCGCGGACTGGCTCAGTGGCGGTATCGGTGAGGCCGAGAAGCGCCAGCTCTTCGATGAGCACATCACCTGGTATCGGATGTATGGCATGAGCATGCGACCGGTGCCGGCGACCTGGGAGGATTTCCAGGAGTACTGGGATGACATGTGCACCAACGTCTTAGAGGACAACAAGGCCTCGCGAGACGTGCTCGACCTGACCACTCTGGCCGTGCCGCCGTTTGCGCCCTGGATTCCTGAGGGTCTGTGGCGGTTCCAGCGGCGTTTGGTGGCGCCGATGTTCGTGTGGCTGACCGTTGGTCTGTATCACCCCGCCGTCCGGGAACGCTTCGGCTACACCTGGTCTGCGCGCGACGAATGGTTGCACCGCAAGTTTGGACAGGCCGTCAACGTGCTCTTCAAGTTTGTGCCGGAGCGCAAGCGCCGCCACCCCCGGGCCCGCGCCGGGTGGGATCGCGCCCTCGGGCGCATCCCCGCGGACGCGCCGCTGCCACAGACTCCGGACCGCAACTTGCCGCCACTGGACACCTGGGGAAGCCCCAACCACTACAACCCCAAGGTCTCCTGAACCCGGCCGTTTTTGGTGCTTGACGTCACCACATCGGGCCCCCTAGTGTCGACGTGTAACTGAATCGCAATTCAGTTTCTGAAATCGGCGACAACGGAGTGGGTTATGACCGACGGCGAGGTCGATTCTCTGACGGCGGGGTGTCCGGTCACCCACGGTTCGGATCGGCCCATGCCGGTGCCGCTGGGGCCGCAGTCGTTGACATGGAAACTCACCGCGGACTGGTCCGGGATGTTGATGGGCTCCTACGCCACCGCGATGCAGAACATGCACCCGAAACTCGGTGCCGCCGTCGAGGAGCACTCCACCTTTCTGCGTGAGCGGTGGGAACGGCTCCTGCGGTCGCTGTATCCGATCACCGGCGTGGTCTTCGACGGGGATCGCGCGCCGGCGACCGGCGCCGAGGTGCGCGGCTATCACGTCGGCATCAAAGGTGTGGACAGTCAAGGGCGCCGCTACAGCGCACTTGACCCCGACGTCTTCTACTGGGCGCACGCGACCTTCTTCAAAGCGTTGTTGCTCTCGGTGGAGCGGTTCGGCGGGGGGCTTACCGAGGCGCAGAAGCGCCAGCTCTTCGATGAGCACATCGTCTGGTACCAGATGTACGGCATGAGCATGCGGCCCGTGCCCAAGACCTGGGAGGAATTTCAGGACTACTGGAATGACATGTGCACCCATGTCTTAGAGGACAACAAGGCAACGCGTGATCTGCTGGACTTCGCCCAGTTGCCTAAGCCGCCGTTCCTTCCGTTGATGCCGACCTGGATGTGGCGCTTAGCGCTTCCCATCTTCACTCGGTTTTCCGAGTGGGTGATGGTGGGCATGTTCGATGATCCAGTGCGAAAACGTCTGGGGTACACGTGGACCGACCGTGACGAGCGGCGTCTTGAGCGACTGGGGCGGGTAAACCACGCGATCTTCCGCCTGGTGCCGTTCCGATGGAGAAAACATCCGCGTGCACGGGCGGGGTGGGACCGGGCGACCGGGCGGATGCCCGCCGAGGCGCCATTGCCGCAGACTTCGGCGCGCTACCTGCCGCCGGTGGCGCTGCGCGACAGTCCCCACCACTACAGCCCCACGGTGTCCTAACCGGCTGGCTGTCCTTCTTTACTTTTCGCCGGTGACATCGTGTTCATGGTGCGAAGATGCTGCTCATGGCAGGAAGTTGGGGCTCTGTCCTCACCGGGCTTGTTCCGCTCGGACTGGTCATCGCGCTGTCGCCGATAACGGTCATCCCGGCGGTGTTGGTCTTGCAGGCTCCGAGGCCGCGACCGAGTGGTCTCGCCTTTCTTGCCGGGTGGCTATTGGGCCTGGCCGCGCTCACGGCGCTGTGCGTTGCGGCCACTGGACTACTCGGCGGGCTGCACCGGTCGGCGCCGAACTGGGCTTCGTGGGTGCGTGTGGTGCTGGGCTCGGCGCTCATCCTGTTCGGTATCTACCGGTGGCTGACCCGGCATCATCACGCCGAGTCGCCCGGCTGGATGCGATCGTTCTCGACGATCGGCCCGGCTCGGGCAGCGATAACGGGGACGGCGCTGGTAGTGGTGCGGCCCGATGTCCTGTTCATTTGCGTTCCTGCCGGATTGGCGATCGGCGCCAGCGGGCTGGACCTCGCGGATCGCTGGACGGCCGCGGCGTTCTTCGTCGCCGTCGCCGCATCGACAGTCGCCGTCCCGATACTGGCCTATGCGGCCGCGGGGCACCGCCTCGACGACACCATGAGCCGGCTCAAGGACTGGATGGAGAAGAACAACGCGGCCTTGATGGCGGCAATCCTGGTCGTGATCGGTGTGATGGTGCTGTACAACGGAATTCACGCCTTGAAGTGAGAAGTTCTGCTAGCCGCGCACCGGCACCGGCAGCGGCTCGACACCGACCAGCTCGCAACTCTTGGCATAGAGATCATCTTGCGCCGCTATATTTTTCGTGTAGCGCCGTACCGGGCTCGGCTTTTGTGCGGTGAGGTATTCCCCGGTGCGTCCGCGATGCTCCTGCGCCACCGCCATGTCGGTGATCAGCTGACTGGGCCGCTCCGGTGTGATCAGTGCCAGCATCACGAGCGGCCGGATGGGCTGCGGTATCTCACGCCAGATCTCGGATCTGACGTTGCCGGGATGAAGCGCGTTCGACGTGACTCCAGCGGGGAGCCGGCGGGCAAGGGCATTGCTGAACATGAGATTGCCCATCTTCGACTGCGCATAGGCGGAGAAGGTGAAGTAGAAACGCCTTCCGCGCCAGGTCTTTTCATTGATCCTGCCCACGCTGTGGGCGACGGAGGCCAGGTGGATGACGCGGGCATCGCCGGTTCGGGCGGCCTGCAGCTGCGGAAGGAGCAGGTGCGTCAGCAGGAAGGGGCCCAGATAGTTGGCACCCCACTGCAGTTCGAATCCATCCTCGGTGCTGGACTGGCGCATTGGTGAGGCGCCGGCATTGTTGATCAGCACGTCGACCTGGGGGTGCTGTGCGGCCAGCTCACCGGCGAAGCGGTGGATGTGCTCGAACGAGGACAGATCCAGCGACATCACGTCGACCTGTGCGCCGGGCGTTGCGGCCAGGATTTCACCGCGCGCTGCCTGGGCCTTCTGCTGATTGCGGCAGGCCATCACGATGGTGTGCCCATCGGCGGCCAGCCGGTGCGCCGTGGCCAGACCGATTCCGGCGTTCGCGCCGGTGATGACCACTGTCCTTGGGGTGCTGGACATGCAGATCTCCTCGTTGAGACGTTCGGAACAGGGGAAGCTTCACACGGCGGCGGTCGGGTGTCGACCGGAGGACTGCCAGACAAGGCGCAGGGCTCTCATGGCGAACAGTAGCGCGATCGCGGTGAGAACCACGCGGACGAGGTTCAGCATGTTCCATTGCAGCGCGAGCTGATGTAGCTCGCTGGGGGTTTCGCCTAGAGCGCCGAAGAAGAGCGTCATGTTGAGCTTGACGATGACATAGACGGACAGGACGACGGCCGCGATCTCGACGAGGCATGCCAGAAACAGCGAGAGTTTCTCGGGGGCTCTACGCGGGGTGCGCACGAACCAGACAATCAAGGTGATGGCGGCGATCTGGGTGAGCGGGATGTAGTAATACACGGGATTGGTCACCTCGGTGAACTGCTGGAATGCCTTCAGCTGCTCCTTGGTGTCACCGGCGATGTTCGGTCCTATCACGATGGCCTCGTAGAGGTTTCCGAAGAACCACATCGCGATCCCGAACACGGTGAAATACATCAGTATTCGACGGCCCATCGGCACATACTCCCAAGATTGGGGAACGATACGGCCGAAAGTCGTCGAAATATGGCCAGTGGCGGGCTTTCGGTGCCGCGGCCGGACCGATACCGTCTGCGCGTGACCAAGGTATTGCTCTCGATCCACGTGTTGGCGGTGATTCTCGCGGTGGGCCCAATCGCCGTGGCAGCCAGCATGTTTCCAGCTTTCGCACGCCGTGCCGCGGCCTCGCCCGACGGCGCTGGCGAGTTGGGAAGCCTACGTACCCTGCATCGGGTCTGCCGGGTGTACGCGGCGGTGGGGATCGCGATTCCGATGTTCGGTCTGCCGCTGGCCGATCTGATGGGCGTCCTGGGCACCCCCTGGCTGATCGCCTCGCTGGTGCTCACGGGGGCGGCAGCGGCGGTGCTGGTGTTTGTGGTGCTGCCGCGGCAACAGCGGGTGTTGGCCCAGTTGGGCGATGGCGAGTCGCTCGATGGGCGGGTGTTCGCACGGTTGGCGATGTCCACCGGGATCTTCAACCTGCTGTGGGCGGTGGTCACCGTGCTGATGATCGTGCGCCCGGGGTCCAGCACCGGGGTGTAACGGCGGAAAACCGCTAGCGCCGGTGGCCGATAGTCCTGTGCAATTACTAGGTGGACACCGCGACCGTCGCTCCGGCCCGTAATCGCTGGCTTCCTCTGCAGTTCGTCGCCCTTGCCCTGGTGTGGGGTGCGAGTTTCCTCTTCATCAAGATCGGTCTGCAGGGTTTGTCGGCGCTGCAGGTGGCGGCCGCACGCCTGGACTTCGGTGCCCTCACGCTCGTTTCTCTGATTCTGCTGCTGCGCGTTCGGCTGCCGCGCCAGGTGAAGGTGTGGGGGCATATCGGCGTCGTCTCGCTGACGCTGTGCGTTATTCCGTTCGTGCTGTACCCGTGGGCCGAGCAGACCATCGACTCCGGGTTGGCGAGTATCTACAACGCGGCAACTCCCTTGATGACCACCCTGGTGACACTGATCGCGCTGCGCGCCGAGCGTCCCGGCCGGATGCAGCTGCTCGGATTGGCGCTCGGGTTCGTGGGTGTGTGCGTGGTCTTGGCTCCATGGCAGCTGCTCGGTCACGGGGGTCCGGTGCTCGCACAATTCGCCTGTCTCGGGGCGACTCTGAGCTACGGCATCGGTTTCGTCTACATGCGTAAGTACGTCACGCCGCTGGGTCTGCCCGCGCTGACCGTCGCCGGTATCCAGGTGGGTGTGGGGGCGGTGCTGATGACCGTCGTGGTGGCGCTCGTGGACCACCACCGGATGGACGCGACTCCGGCGGTGGTGCTGAGCATGATGGCCCTCGGGGTGCTGGGGACCGGATTGGCCTACGTCTGGAACACCCGCATCATCAACGGATGGGGTGCCACGGCGGCCTCGTCGGTCACCTACCTAACCCCGGTGATCGGGGTGCTGCTGGGCGCCTTGTTATTGAGCGAGCGCATCGGCTGGCACGAACCACTGGGCGGGGCAATTGTGATCGCCGGAATTGTGCTGAGCCGTAAGGGCAGTCGCTGACCTGAGGTCAGCTGGGCCGGTGTCGCATGCGCCAACGCAAGGGCGGCTCGCCGAATCGGCGCTGGAATGCCCGGCTGAAGGCGGCATCGGAGGTGTAACCGACGGCTCTGCCGACCTGGCTCACCGCGTCGGTGCTGAAGCGCAGCAGATGCGACGCCCGATCGAGCCGCCGCTCGGTGATGTAACCGGCGGGCGGCTGTCCCAGCAGCGCGGTGAACCGCTGCGTGAAGGCCGAGCGTGACTGCTGCGCGTGCTTGGCGAGCTCTGCGATGGACCAGGGGTGCTCCAGATTGTTGTGTATCGCGGTGAGCACGGGGGCCAGGCGCGGATCCATGGCCGCGGTGAGCCAACCGGGTTCGGCACGGTCGGAAGTAGACCACTCCCGCAGCGCATGGATGAACAGCAGGTCCAGGATCCGCGACAGCATCACCCAGGATCCGGGGCTGGGCGTGACGACCTCGGCCAGTACCAGCTGAAGAGACAGTGATAGCCATTCATGGCCGGGCTGATCAGTCCGAACGACGATGGCCGGCGGCAGGACCGACAGCAGCGGATCGGCGGCTGTCTTTTCTGCGGTGAACCGCCCACTGACCCAACGGGTTGCGGTCGAGGTGTCCCGCACGCTCACGTGCCCGTCCTCCGCAGACAGGCTTCGCACACGGCTGGGCTCGCCTGTGGCAAGGCGGTGTGCGGTTCCCCGCGCCAGGAGCACCATGTCTCCGGCACCGAGGATGTACTCGAGATCTCCGTCGATATGCACGCGGAGCCCCGGGGTCTCCGCGATGTGGAGTACGCGATCGCTGGAAGGGAAGGCGATATCGAACGGCGGCTCGGAGGAGCAACGCATCACGGTTTCGCCCCTCAGCCCGATGGCAGACAGGACGCCGGAGAAGGCGTCGATATCTGGAGAGTCTGAGAACCAGCTGTGCGATTCTGGCCGATCGGCAAAATATTCAGGATGATCGGTCATACCACTTGCTCCATAGTCCAAATATGTTGGTAGAGCCCCGGTAAGTCAACAGTGCCGCCGACGGCGGACACGACGGGGTTGAGCTCGTCCAACATCTACTGAGAGGCAGATATGTCCAGCAAACCGGCTATCGTCCTGGTCCACGGATTCTGGGGTGGCGCCGCACATTGGGGGAACGTGATCGTCGAGCTGCACAAGCGTGGATACGGGGAGCTGTATGCGGTCGAGAACCCGTTGACGTCGCTGGCCGATGACGCTGCCCGCACGCGGCAGATGGTCGAGCAGATCGACGGGCCGGTGCTTCTTGTCGGGCACTCGTACGGTGGCGCGGTGATCACCGAGGCCGGCGATCTCCCGAACGTGGTGGGCCTGGTCTACGTCGCGGCGTTCGCTCCCGATGCAGGGGAGAGCCCCGGTCAGCTGACTGAGCAGCTGCCGCCTGCCGCTGCGGCCAATCTGGCCCCCGACAGCGACGGTTATCTGTGGATCAAGCAGGACAAGTTCCGGGAGAGCTTCGCGCAGGACCTGCCCGAAGATGCGGCCCTCATCATGGCCGTTACTCAGAAGGCGCCGCTGGCATCGACATTCGGGGACGCCATCACCGCGCCCGCATGGCGGGTCAAGCCCTCCTGGTACCAGGTATCCACGCAAGACCGGATGATCAACCCGGAGAACGAACGCAAGATGGCGCAGCGGATCAACCCCCGCAAGACCATCGAACTGGATGCGAGCCATGCTTCGCTGGCGTCGCAGCCCGTTGCCATCGCCGATCTCATCTCCGAGGCCGCTGAGGAACTCGCTGGCTGAGAGGCAAGGCAAGTGGGGGCATCGGCACATGCTGCCGGTGCCCCCTTGGCGTTCGTTAGGGCGCCAGGTCTTCGGTAAAGGCCTCGTCGGCAAGGTCTTCGAGCTCCTTGCCCTTAGTTTCGGGCCCCAGCAGGTATCCGATGATCGTCAGGATCCACAGGCCGCTGAGCGCAAGATAGGGCGTTTGGATTCCGTAATGCGTTATGGCCCAGCCCACCAGGGTTGGCGCCGCAATGGAGATGACACGGCCACCGCCGACCGCGATACCGAATCCGGTGCCGCGCAACACAGTGGGGAAGAGTTCGGCGACATAGGTATCGCCGACGCCCCACAACCAACCGAGCGTGGCGATGGAGATGGCGCCGAACACCAGATACTGCGAGAGCGACTCTGATGTGGCTCCCAATGCGGTAGAAGCGATTTCGATGACAGCACCGAGGATTGCGGAGGGGCGTCGACCTATCCAGTCGGCCAGCGCGGTGCCGATGAAGACGAACACGGCCTGCAGCAGAAAGAAGATCAGGGCATAGCGGATCGCTTCTACAGAGGTGGCGTGGAACTTCTTGACGATGTACGTGGTCAGGAACAGCGTCATGCCCCAGTAACCGACCGCGTTGGCGGTGTAGACGAGCCAGCCGACAATGAGGCGCCGTCGCACGCCGGGTAGATGCCACAGTTTGGGCTTGGTCGCGCCGCGTTCGACCTTGGCCCGCGTCGCTGTGTATCGGTGTGATTCCTTGATGCCTTGCCGTGCAAGGAAAAGCACGACCGCCGGGATGATCGCGACGAGGAAGGCCGCCTGCCAACCGAAGCGGGGAACCAGCACCAGGGCGACACCGGCGGCGAGGACGTAGCCCAGCGAGAAGAGTGAAAAGATCACGCCACCAACGCCTATGGCTCGGGTCTTGGCCGGCCATACCTCGGCGGTGTAGGGGGCTCCGACCGCGAGCTCACCGGCCCCGCCGACACCTGTGAGAAACCGTAACCCGGTGAAAGCCGCGATGCTCGTGGTGAGACCCGCCAGGGAGGTCGTGATGCCGTACAGCAGGATCGAGGCCCCGAGTGTCGTTTTGCGTCCCCATCGGTCGGCGGCCAGGCCGAAGCCGATGGTGCCGATCGTGTAGCCGAGCAGAAAGATCGAGCCGATGTATCCGGCCTGAGCCTCCGTGATGTGCAGGGTTTTCTTGATCTCGGGCAGCACCAGACCGTAGATGTTCACCGCGTACGAGTCGAAGCCGTACCCGAGGCCAGCCGTCACGGCGACGAAGAACGCCTGCCGAAACGTCACGGGCTGGGATTGGGGCGCTGCTGTGTCGGTGGTGCTCTGGGCCGTCGACGTCATTTTCCGAACGGTAGGCAGCGGGGGAGGACCTGATAAGGCTCCTGCTCCCGCTGATCGCAACCGGCGCGCTGGTGCCCCCACCAGGGCTCGAACCTGGGACCTGCGGATTAAAAGTCCGTAGCTCTACCAACTGAGCTATAGGGGCGTGCCGAGACAGAATACTGGTCGCGTCGGTGAGTCGGCACCGAGGTAATCCGGTTTGGGTTCTGGGGAGGTTGTGTCCTAAGCTAGGCGAGCTCCCAACGTGACCACGTTGACGAGTACCCCGGAGTGATTCGGACATGGGCCCCCATCGTCTAGTGGCCTAGGACGCCGCCCTTTCACGGCGGTAGCACGGGTTCGAATCCCGTTGGGGGTACGCAACCAGTCATACTGGGAGCAGAGTAAGGCCCTGTGGCGCAGTTGGTTAGCGCGCCGCCCTGTCACGGCGGAGGTCGCGGGTTCGAGTCCCGTCAGGGTCGCCAGTACGGCGAGGCAGTATGTGTGGATCTGCCGTCCGGCCAGGTAGCTCAGTTGGTACGAGCGTCCGCCTGAAAAGCGGAAGGTCGCCGGTTCGATCCCGGCCCTGGCCACCATCTCTTCTTGCGGCAGGCGCTGTTCGATCAGCTGTCTGCTTCAGCCGGACAGTCGATCTTTCTCGAAAATCCGCCGAATATCCGCTTGCGACTAGGTGCGAGCGGCGCGGTTAGAACGTCCTCGCGGACCACCTCGACGAGCTGCGTGCCCGGGTGGCACCTGCTACATGGCCCTCGTATGGGTGGCAGTCACCGCCGAGGACATGCGCGATCAAGGTATCGGCGAGGAAGCCATCGACGCCTACATTGCTCCCGACTTCGCGAACCCCGACCAAGCGCAGGCCCTCCCGTGCAGGGCCCGGACGCCGCGATCGCGAATTGGGCAGGACCGCTGACATGTCCGACCTCTCAGCGGGCGATGGTCAGGAGTATCAGCGTGACAACGACCGCAGCCACTGAGAGATCAGTTTGTGATCAGGCTCCAGACACTCGCGGCTGAGCGCGGGCTGCGGCATACTCGTCGTATCCGGCTGAGGGGGTTCCTCGCCTGGGAAGAAGTGCTACGCGCCGCATGTGAGCGCGTTTGTGGAAGTCCTCAGTGGGCAAACCGAGATAACCATGAATGTTGTCGATTACAGCGTCGACGAAGTCGAGCATTGGCGCAACAACCATCGTGGCGAGGAGATCCCGCGATCCTTCCAAGCCGACAGTGAACCAGTGCCGTGAGTGAGTACCTCCGGATCCGAGGGACCACATGTGCTCGGATCCCTGCATGTAGAGACTATTAAGCTCGGTTACATTCATCTTCAGTGCAGCTCGGCCTTCCCCAAGCGTCACCGTCGTCACGAGCGCGCCTGCCTTGTCGTAACGCAACCCGAATCCGTACTGCTTCAAAAGTGCGTGCATTCCGGCCACGGACTTCTGGACCTCAGCGACTTGGGCGTCGGTGTTTGGAATCTGACCCAGCGGTGACAGATTTCCCTGCACAGAGGCGAGACAAACCGCGGCCGCCCTCGCAATGCGCTGGTCGGAATCGAGAGTGGGGTCAGTTAGCCAGCACACCTCAAGCAATGCTTCGTGTACGGAGCGAACAAGCGACATCATGGGTATAGGGAGAATCTCCTCGGCATCTAACAGGACCTCGATGGCTACCGAGTGTTCGCGAGCGACGCGCAAAAGTTCGGCGGCATGTTGGACCCCAAGACCAAAAATTCCCTTGATCCCATCACTTTCGCGCTGTCCTCTACCCCCCAGCCATGCGGCGTCGCGGGCGCGAGGCGAACCAGGCACGGGCTTGTGAACTGCGCGGAGCGCGGTGTCCAATTCTCGCTCTAGCGCGGCGCGTTGCTGGCGAAGTACCCGCACGGCTACGTCTTGAGTACTTCGACCACCATCTGTTTCTGCCATTGACGTACCGGTTCCTCACCTTCCGGGGCGACATCGGCTCCTACGATCGACGGAGTTGCCCCCGCGAACGAAGTACTGTGACCTCACAAGCGCACTGCGCGGGAGCCATTAAGTCAAGTTGTCAACCATGTCGCAATACGGATATTCGCAGTGACTGTTGCCCCTGACTTCCAGGGCCACCCTAACCTCAGGGGTTCTCGGCCTGTCAGACAAACTCGACCAAACGAACGGCATGATGTGAATGCGGAACGGGGGACATGGGTGGATAGCGAAGCGCCTCAAGTGAACTCGATTGTCGGAACTTGCCCTCGATGCCGTACGCATGTCATTGCCCATGAGGACGCACACGTACTTTTCGAGGACGGTGATTCGGCTCCTGTTTGGCGGTTCTCGATCCTGACATGCCACACGTGCGGCGGGCCACTCGTTATCTACGGCGAAGACGGAACGTCGTTCGAAGAACCGATCTGGCTCTATCCGGCAGTCGATGATCTTCATCAGCGAATCCCGGCCGCGCTACGCCAGGAGCTAGCTCTTGCGAGACGTCTGTCGTTGGAGGGCTTCGATTTGCCAGCTGTCGTGTCGTGTGGGCGCACGCTTGAGGGCCTCGCGTATCTGCACGGAATGCAAGAACGAACCCTGATACGAAGCCTGCAACGGATGCAGGACGACGGCCTAATCGACAGGGGCATGTTGGAATGGGCGTCTGAGCTGCGCGTGCTGCGCAACATCGCCGCGCACTTCGGGGATCGCGACGAAATCGACCGAGCTGACGCCGACGACGCCATCGCCTTAACGGAGGCGATCCTCAACTACGTGTACGTCTACGCGACGAGGTTCAAAGAATTCAAGTTGCGTCGTCAAGGCAGCACTGGCGGATCAGAATCGGGCCATTGACACCCCGCGAATCGTCCCGATCCGCACGGCGGTCAGCGCGACGAGTGCCCAGCGCGACTTTCCGGCCGTGCGGGTGGCGGCGGGTGACGTCATCGCGGATGCGTATTTTGAGTCGTGATGTCTAATTTGCGTGACCACCCTCCGGATCCCAGGTGTTCGGAATCATCGGGGCCCGGGCCCCGTCGCTGAAGTCATCCTGGCTCAATGTCGCCAATCCTGCTGCCGCCATGTCCTTTCTGGAGGCGGTACCGCTGAACCCCATGGGCCCGGCTCCTCGGTGAGAGGCTGTCGCCGGGGGCTCATTCTGGTTAGACGCCGCGGTGGCGTCCATGTCCATGTATTCGACGGCGCGACCTTCCTGCTTGCTCCGATCGCGTCGTCGGCGTGCCTGTCGTGCCGCCGCCGTCGCAGCGGTCGCGGCCCGTTCTGATACTGAGTTCCTTGCTCCCGTCGTGGATCTCGTATGAACCTGGCTCACCAATGCCAATCCGGCGCCGATGCGTGGGCCGCCACCCACGGCATAGGGGAAGGAGAAACCTGGATCGCCGACGGGCGGGGGAGGCGGCGACGGTGCAGGCGCGGTACCTGTTGCCGTTGGCGCTGGTGCACCGGAAGGGGTCGATGCCGGAGCCGACGGCGATGGACTGCTCGTCGGGGCCGACCCCGCGGCGGCCGTCGCCGGAGGCTCCGGAATGGGATTCGGTTCCGCAGTAAGGCCATCAGGCGACGGTTGGAGCCCGGCCAGACCGGCGAGCCCGGTCACCGCAGCCAGGCTGGCGATCGCTAGGGCCAGCGCGGGCTGGATCAGAGCCGGGGCGAACTGGCCGATTGTCGAAGCCAGTTGGGCGGCATGAAAGGCCACGTCCGCCAGCACCAATGGAAGATTGGTCAACAATGCGGCTGGATCGGTCAGCAGGTTGTTCCACAGCAGCTCAATATGTTCAACCATCTCGCCGGCGACATGTATCCACCACCGCGGGTCGGTGGGGTCGAGGTCCCCGTGGCCGTGGTCGTCGTCGTGCTCATGGTCGTGATCGTGGTCATGATCGTGGCCATGCAGGATCGGCGGTGGCGGCGTCGAGGGAGGTGTGGATGCCAGCGCGAGGTCGGAGGCGGTTTGATACGTCGCCATCGTGGCGGCGGCCTGGACCCACATGCGGACGTAGTCGGCCTCGGTGGCCACGATGGGAATGGTGTTGATACCAAAGAAGTTTGTCGCCATCAACGCCGCGTGCGTGGCGTGGTTGGCGGCCAACTCGGCAAGGGTGGGCATGATCGCGAGTGCGGCGCTGTAGGCGCCGGCGGCGGCCCCGTGTTGCGCGGCCCGCCCATTGCTTTCGAGCGCGGCCTGGGTCAGCCATGCCAGGTATGGAACGTGCGCCGCCACATATGTGTCCGCGCTGGGGCCCTGCCACGCCCCCGCGTGGGTAGCGGCCAAGATCGCACGGAGTTCGTCGGCGGTCGCGGTGTAATGCTCACCGAGCGAAGACCATTCGGCAGCGGCGGCGAGCAGCGGCCCGGGGCCCGGGCCTCCGGTGAGCAGGGCCGAATGGACCTCCGGCGGAGACGCCATCCACACCGGCATAGCCACTCCACACACTCCACAGCACTAATGACAACGATAACGATATTCATTTACATTAGCGTGTGGCACTCGGCGCCGTGCCGGTACCCCGTAGGCGTTATCTGCATTCAGTCGCGGATTCAACAAATCCGACACCGCAGAATTCGGAGAGCTGTTGTCGGTCAGCTGTATTCAGAAACTCAGTGCACCAGCGGTGGCTAGGCGTCGTTCAGACGAGCGCCTGCTGCAGGCTTCGGCAGGCCTTGGCCACGAAGTCCTTTGATACCTGCGCCCACGGCGCGAATCTGTCGAAACCGTGGAAGGCGCCCTCGACCACCTCCAACTCGCACGGCACCCCGGCGGCTCGTAGGCGTTCGGCGTACGTGAGGTCCTCGTCGTGGAACAGGTCGGCGGTTCCGATGCCCAGCCATGCCGGCGCCAGCCCCGCCAGATCGGGCCGGCGGCCCGGCACCGCGACATCGGGGTCTGCGTCGCCGAGATACGAGTCCCAGCCAAACCGGTTGCTTTTGTTGCTCCACATCCGCAGCGTGGTTTCGTCGACATCGGTGCGCTCGGCGGTGCGGTCATCGAGCATCGGGTAGACCAGCAGCTGCATCGCGGGGGCCACCTCTCCGCGATCGCGTGCCAGCAGCGCCAGCGCCGCGGTCAGCCCGCCGCCTGCACTGGCACCGCCGATGGCGATGCGGGTCGGGTCGATCCAGCCCTGCACGGATAGCCAGCGCAGCGCGGCATAACAGTCCTCGATGGGGGTGGGATACGGATGTTCGGGCGCGAGCCGATAGTCGACTGATACGACGGGAAGTCCCGTCTCCCGCATCACCTTGCGGCAGAAGAGGTCGTCCTGGCGCGCGGTGCCCATCACATAGCCGCCGCCGTGAATCCACAGCAGGGCCGGGGACGGTTCGTTGAGATTCTTGGGAACGTGCGCGCGCACGGTCACGTCGTCGTTGACCGCCATGGTCCGTATCCCGAATCTCGGGAGCACCCCCGAGGCGCGGATAACCGCGCGTAGCGTCGACAGGGTTCGCGGAAGGCCGACCTGCCGTGGAAACACCTTGGCGGCCAAGCGGAGATTGGGATGAATGTCAGGGGACGACACACAGCGAGTATGCAGGGGGTGTGGGCATACCGTGGACGATTTGGACAGGTGGGAATGTTTCGGACTCCGGTCCCCTTGTCTTCTGAGTACCGACCGAAGGGATCGACATGACTCAGCCACTCAAGGGCCGCCGCGCATTCGTCACCGGTGGATCGCGCGGAATCGGCGCGGGCATCGTGCGCAGGCTTGCCGCCGACGGCGCCCGTGTTGTCTTCACGTTTTCAAGCTCAGCGAAAGAGGCTGCCGATGTCGTAGCCGATGTCAAGGCGGCAGGTGGGTGGTCGCTGGCCATCAAGACCGATGTCGCCGACCCCGATCAGGTTGCGGCCGCTGTCAATGAGGCAGCGGAACACCTTGGGGGACTGGATATCCTGGTCAACAACGCCGGGATTGCTGTTGTCGGTGACGTCGACACGGCCACCTTGGAGGACTTCGACAAGATTGTCGCGGTGAATGTGCGGGCCGTTTTCGCCGCCATCAAGGCCGCGTCCCCACACCTGCAGGATGGCGGCAGGATCATCAGCATCGGAAGCATCAACGGTGACCGTTCGCCCACTGCGAATGCGTCGCTGTACTCCATGTCGAAGGCCGCCGTCGCCGGCCTCACCCGTGGGCTGGCGCGCGAGCTCGGTCCTCGCGGTATCACCATCAACAATGTTCAGCCGGGGCCCGTGGCCACCGATATGAACCCCGAGGACGGCGCGCTGGCCGAGATTCTGCGTCCGAACATCGCGGTCGGGCGCTATGGCCACCCGCGCGATATCGCGAGTCTGGTGAGCTACCTGGCGTCCGAGGAGGCGTGGTACATCACGGGAACCGCCATCAACATCGACGGGGGATTCACCGTCTAGTGGTAGGCAGGTCGCTAGGGTCAGATTCATGGCCACTAGCGACAGCCGGGAAATCGTCATCGAAGCGACCCCCGAACAGATCATGGACGTCATCGCCGATTTCGGGGTGCTTCCGAAATGGTCTTCGGCGCATCAGAGTTCAACGGTGCTGACGACGGGGGAGGACGGGCGTCCGCACGAGGTGAAGATGAAGGTGAAGACGGCGGGTGTCACCGACGAACAAACCGTCGCCTACAGCTGGGGGCCCGACACCGTCAGCTGGACGCTGGTCAAGTCCAGCGCGCAGCGCCGTCAGGACGGCAAGTACACATTCACGCCCAAGGGCGACAAGACGCACGTCACGTTCGAGCTGACGGTCGACCCGCTCATCCCGTTGCCCGGATTTCTGCTGAAACGGGCCATCAAGGGCGCCATGGAAACCGCGACCGACGGGCTGCGCAAGCAGGTTCTTGCCACCTACCGATAGGGCCTTTCCTCCGCCGAGCCACCCTAGTACCGTTATTTCTAATATCGAAACTAGTGGGACGGCCGGATAGTGGATAGACGCCAGGGCGGACGCCCCCGCGACCCCGACAAGGACGACGCGGTGCGCCAGACGGTGCGTCAGATGCTGGCCACCGAGGGTTATCAGGGCACCACCATCCCTGCGGTGGCGCGCGCCGCGGGAATCGGTGCACCCACGATCTACCGGCGCTGGCCCACCCAGGCCGCCATGGTGGAAAGTGCAATCGCCGATCGCCCCTGGCCCGAGGCGCTCGCCGAGCGCGCCGAATTCGAGGACCATCTGCCCGTTGTGGTGCGCTCAGTGGTCGAGTACTTCGCCGATCCGGCCACCCGCGCGGCGATGCCGGGACTCCTCGTTGAGTACTACCGCGAACCGAGCCAGTACGCGGGTTTGGTGAAGCGCACCGAAATGCCTCTGCGGGAAGCATTCCGGGCGGCACACGGCGAGGCCGTCGCCGCCGGCCGGTGTGCGGGCCAGCCGGATGCCGACGCGCTCTTCGACACCATCGTGGGCATGGCGGTCTACCACGGCGTGCTGCGCGGCACCGCGGACGATGCGCTCATCGAACAGATCCTTGGCGTGGTGCGCGCCGCGAGTTTTGTGGACCAGCGAAAAGTTAGGGAACGATGAACCGGGAAACCTTCTCCAGCCTGTTCGACCTCACCGGGCGGACCGCGATCGTCACTGGGGGGACCCGCGGGATCGGACGCGCACTCGCCGAAGGCTATGCCTGCGCGGGTGCCAATGTCGTTGTCGCAAGCCGCAAACCAGAGGCATGCGCCGAGACCGTCGAGCACCTGCGCGCGCTGGGTGGGCGGGTACTGGGCGTGCCGACGCACACCGGTGACATTGAGTCCCTGGAGCACTTGGTGCGGGCCACCGTCGCGGAATTCGGCGGCATCGACATTGTGGTGAACAACGCCGCCAATGCGCTGACCGAGCCGGTGGGTGCGTTCACCGTAGACGGATGGGATAAGTCCTTCGGTGTGAACCTGCGCGGGCCGGTGTTCCTGGTGCAGGCCGCGTTGCCGCATCTGGTGGCCAGCCAGCACGCGGCGGTTCTCAACGTAGTGTCAGTGGGCGCCTTCATGTTTGGGCAGGGAGTCTCCATGTACTCGGCGGCCAAGGCCGCCCTCGTCTCTTACACCAGGTCCGCGGCGGCAGAGCTCGCCTCCCGGGGTGTGCGTGTCAACGCACTGGCCCCCGGTGCGATCGATACCGACATGGTGCGTAAGACCCCGCCCGCGGAAGTGGAACGAATGGCGAACGCCAACCACCTCAAACGGCTCGGGCTGCCCGACGAGATGGTGGGCACCGCACTGCTTTTGACATCCGATGCGGGCAGCTATATCACCGGCCAGACCATCATCGCCGACGGCGGGCTGGTGGCCCGATGATCCGCACCGAGCATCGCGACAACGGAATCCTGGTAGTCACCATCGATCGTCCCGAGCGTCGCAATGCACTCGATCCGCAGACGGTGGCCGAGCTGCACTCCGTGATCGACAAGGCTGACGGTGATCCAAAGGTCCGTGTGGTGGTCCTCACTGCTGTCGGTGCGTCCTTTTGTGCCGGAGCCGATCTGAAGTCGCTGCCCACTGATTTCACCAACACCGGTGTCACCTCGACGGCCGCGTTGCTCGGTGCCACCGACTCGGAGCTGGTACGCACGCTTGCGGCGCAGGAGCTCATGGCCTCGCTGTTCGAACGGATCCACCGGATGCGTCAGCCGGTGATCGCAGCCGTCAACGGGCATGCGGTTGGCGGAGGGTTTGCGTTGGCGCTGGCCTGCGACATCCGGTTCGCCTGTCCGGAAGCTTCTTTCGGTGCCGTGTTCATTCGCCATGGGGTGTCCAACTGCGATATGGGCACCAGCTATCACCTACCGCGGCTGGTGGGTGCGGCCCGCGCCGCCGAGCTGATGTTGACAGGGCGGGTGTTCGGTGCCGAGGAGGCCCTGCGGATCGGCTTGATCTTCGACATGATTCCTGCCGAGAGCCTGCTCGACGCCGCACTGGCGAAGGCCGAAGAGATCGCGGTGCACTCACCCTTGGCGGTGTGGATGACCAAGGAGACGATGTGGCAGACGGTCGATGCGCCGAGCCTGCGACATGCACTGGATCTGGAGAACAGGACCCAGGTGATGTGTACTGCCACAGGGGAACTGCGCCGGTCCTTCGACGCCTTCCGGGAGGGGCGCGCCTAGTCCTCCAGAGGAGGTCCGGCCAGGATGGCGGTCACCATGTCGACGAGCTGTGCATTCATCTGCCCTTCGTCAAGGTAGGTGCCGCTCAAGGACATCAGACGATTGGTGTGTGGGATATCGCCGAGAACCACACAGGTCAGCGTCACCGCGTGGGTGACGCCGAAACGGATCGACGGCAGTGACGCGTTCGGACGCAGGCGCACGATGAGTTCCTGCAGTCGCGCGGCCTGAGGCTGAAAACTCACGCTCATCGGAATCAACGCGGGATGGCCGCTGATGAGGAGCTTCCCCAGGGTGGAAAGCCACGCTGTTCCGCCTTCTTCGCCGATCTCTGCCAGCGGCACGACGATCGCCTCGGCGATGGCGCGCAGCGTCCCGGCCTTCTCGGCGACATCCAACAATGCGAACCGGCGCCTCTCTAGCTGGTTCAGGTACTTGTCGAGCAGCGCCTCGATGAGACGCTCCTTGGACCCGAAGTGGTAGTGCACCGAAGCGACATTCGTGCCGGCCGCCGCCATGATCGCGCGCAGAGATACCGCGTCCACACCGCGCTCGGCGAACAATCGCTCGGCGGCACCGAGTAGCCGCTGGTCGGTGGAATCGTGTGCAATACCAGTAGGTTCTGCTGCGATATTGGTCATTGCCCGGTGAACCGTGCCTCTCGTTTGTCGCGGAACGCGGCCAATCCCTCGCGCGCGTCGGCGGAGGTGATCACCTGCCGGGTAAGCCGAGCCTCGATGGCGCGGGCATCTTCTTCGGCGATCCAACCGCTGCGCACCACTGCCTCCTTGGCATTGCGTACGGCAAGCGGGCCGTTGCGAACCACCCGCTCGGCCAGGCTGCGCGCCTTGTCCAATGCCGTGCCCGCCGGTGCCACGTGTCCCACCAAGCCGAAATGGTATGCCTCCTGGGCGGTGAGTGGCTCGCCCGTGAGGATCATTTCCATGGCTTTGGTGTAGGGAATCTGGCGCTTGAGCCGGACCATGGACCCCGCTCCGGGCACCAGCCCGCGTTGCACTTCCGGAAGACCGAAGGTTGCGTTCTCGTCGGCCACACGGATATCGGTCTGCTGCAACATCTCGCAGCCGCCACCGAGGCACGCGCCGTTGACCGCCGCGATGAGTGGTTTGGTCAGGGTATGGGTGAGCAGCAGACCCTTGCCTATGGCGGCGGGGTCCAGCGGCGGCGCCGAGCCGTCGCGGACCATCCAGCCGTCACTGAGATCGCCTCCCACGCAGTAGGCGGCACCGGCGCCTGTCAGGATGGCGGCCCGGATTCCGTCGTCTGCGTCGATCTCGTCCCAGGCCTGGGCCAACTGCCCGACCATATTGGTGGACAGTGCATTCCGCCGATGCGGACGGTTCATGGTCAGGATGACGATGGGGCCGTCACGCTCGACGAGAAGTTCTCGCTCGGTGGTCATGGCCTGTCGCTTCCCACTACCCAAAGTGCATGGAACTGCGATGCCCCGCCCATGGCGTGTCCTATCGCACGTCTGGCGCCGTCGACCTGATGTTCCCCCGCCAATCCGCGCACCTGCAATGCCGCCTCGGCGAACCGAAGCAGGCCCGTCGCACCGGTGGGATTACCCGAGAGCACACCACCGGAGGGGTTGATCGGATGTGTGCCCTCGAACGCGGTGTGGCCCTCGTCGACGGCGCGCCAGCCTGCCCCCTCCGGGGCCAGCCCAATGTTTTCCATCCACATCGGCTCATACCAGCTGTAGGGGATGTAGAGCTCGGAGACGTCGACCTCGGTGGCTGGATCGGTGATCCCCGCCTCGCGGTACGCCTCGGCAGCGCACTCCTGTCCTGCGCGCGGATTGACCTCATCGCGACCGGCGAAATGACCTGTCTCGGTGCGCCATCCGGTCCCGTGAATCCAGGCGGGCGGTCGTGGGGCATGCATGGCGAACAGCTCGGAAGAAACGACGACGGCACATGAGCCATCCGATGACGGGCAGGATTCCAGGAACCGGATGGGATCCCACAGCATCGGGGAGTTGCGTACTTCCTCGACGGTGATATCGGGTTTGTGGATGTGCGCGTACGGGTTCCGAGTGGCGTTGAGGCGATGATTCACGGCGACCTGCCAGCCGATGTGCTCGGGTGCCTGCGAGCGGCGAATGTACTCACGGATTACCGGCGCGAAATGCCCGCCCGCGCCGGCACCCAGCTGGGCGCTGAACGGTAGTGGCCGTGACAGTGCCCAGGTGAAGTTTCCTTCGGACTCTTTGGAATAGGCGACTACCAGGACCCTTCCGGCGAGCCCCGCCTGCACCAGGTGCGCGGCATAGATGGCCGCGTGCCCGCCCACGCTGCCGCCGGTGAACACCCGGGTGACCGGCAGGCCCCGCGCGCCCATCGCGTCGGCGAGGTATAGCTCAGGATTCATCACCCCGTCGAAGAGATCGGGGGTCTTGGCGAGCACGATCGCGTCGATATCTGCGAATGTCAGCTCCGCATCGGCCAGCGCGCCGTCCACCGCCTCGCGGACCAGCGCCGCGATACTGACCTCACGTCTCTTGGCTTGCTTGCTTTGTCCGACACCGACTACCGCAACACGGGCACTCACGCGCTTGCCTCCATCAGGCACACCAGATTGTGCTGTAGCGCGGGCCCATTGGTCGCGTGGGCCAGTGCTCGGGTGGCCCGCCCCTGCATGATGGTGCGGGCCGATTCACCGATGCGGATCAGACCAGTGGCGGTAGCGGGCGCACCCGCCAGTGGTCCGCCGGATGGATTGACGAGCGTGTTGTCGTCGATACCAAAGGTCTTGGTGAGCAACGGTTCCGCATAGCTGTATTCGGTGTGCAGCTCGGCGACCTCCACACTCGATGCCGTGAAACCGGCCATGGCGGCGGCCTTCTCGGCGGCGATACGGGCCGAATCCGGCACCGCAAGGTCCCGCGAGCCGGGATAGTGCGTATCCATCCGGTGATCGATCGCCCGGATCCACGCTGGTCGCCGGGCCAGACGCCGTGCCACGTCGCCGGTGGCCAGGATGAGCACCGCAGCGCCATCCCCGACCGGTGCCGCATCGTGCGGGCGCAGCGGCGCGGCGATGTAGGGCTCATCCAAGAGGGTTTCGACTCCTGGAGCACCGGCCTTGAGCGCAAAGGGATTCGATAGGGCGTCGGTCAGTGATTGATTCACCACATCGGCCATCTCGCGCTCCGTGGTGATACCGGCTTCGATGACGGCGGCGGCCTGTAGCCCGGCGATCGCATGCCGGTGCGGATGCAGGGGAGTCAGGTAGTACGGGTCCAGTGAGGAGGGAAACACCTGGTCGAGGTCGGCGGGCAGCGCACCCCGTCCGACGCCGTAGACCAATGCGATATCGCCATGCCCCAATTGAAGCCAGGCCCACGCCTCGTAACACGCCCACGCGGCGTCCATTTCGACATGGGATTCCGAGATCGGTGGCCAGGCGCGGACAGCGTCGAGGGATTCGATGTACGCGAAGGTACGGCCCTCGAAGAAGTCGTGGCTGCCCGATGCGTAGAAGTCGATGTCCGAGCGACGCAGCTCCACCTGTTCCAGGGCTTCGCGTACCACGGGGAGCAGGATCTCGGCCATATCGTCCCGCAGATTAGCCGCAGTACAAGGTGATTGAGCAAAGGAGACTACGGCGACCTCACGCATCGGCGGCCTCGTTCGATACCGGGCGGAAGTAGCGGATGCTCTGCATGGTGGCACCGAGATCCTGGTCGGACACCCAGACCGGTCCGACCGTCATACCGATGTGAACCCGGTCCGGCGCGGTGTCCCCGATCATGTGCATAAGCCTGGTATCGGCGCCGTGCAGTTGGATATGTGCCACCGCGTACGGCGGGGTGAACACCTGCCCCGGAAAGGGGAAGCTGACAATGCAGAAGGTCTGGATCGTGCCGGTTCCGGCAAGGGGGTACGGTTCGCCCAGCACGCTCAGGCATCGTGAACAGAATTGCGGCGCAGGACAGTACGTGCGTTCGCAGTCCGGGCATTGGCGTGCCAGCAGACGTCGCTGCGCCAATCCGCGGAGGAAGACCGAACGGCCGACTCCGGCGACGTACGTGTAGTCCATGTGAAACGGGCTGGCGATCGCGGTGACCGGTTCGGGCAGTGTGGTCACTGCTCACCGATTGGTTCGAAGTAGGCGATGTCGGTGATGGCGCCGACGCGATCGGTGCGCCATCGGGGGGCGACCGGAAGTCCCGTCCTCATCACGGCGGGGTTTCCGCCGGCATCGACCGCGTGGAACATCGAGTTGGCGGTGCCGTCGATGCGGATGAGCGCCCACGCGAAACTTGTCGCGATCTCATCGGCCGGCCGTGGGGGTACCCAGGTCCATTGCAGGACAACACCCTTCGGATCAAGCTCCACCAACTCGCCGGTGGCGCTGGAGTCCGTCGGGTCGAACTCGAGCACCGGGCACAACACCTGACCATGGGCTGTCCGCACGCCGAACAACCGGGCGTCGCGCAGACCGCCGAGGAAGGTCCCGATTTTGGGGCCGACGGTGCGTTCGAATCCGAAGTCAATCGTGTACGGAGCGCGCAGGGATTCGGCGGATTGGTCGGTCACAGCCCTCCCGACAAGGTGTCTATCAGTCGATTCAATCGAGCGATAGGACCGTAACACGGCAGTGATGGGGGCCATAGATCTTCGTCGACAACGATGCGACGAGGGGACTGTGATTATCGCGGAGGAGGTGGCTTCAATGCCTTTTCGAGCTGGGGTGTCAGTTGTTCGAGGGCATAGATCCGAGCCAGCGGGCCGCCGAGCCGAAGCGCATTCACCACTGGGCTGTCCGCCGGGATGTAGACCGCGCGTCCCTCGGTGACGGCACGCAGATCGGCAAGGCCGCCCATGGCCTTCGCCTGTTGTTCGGTGGCTCCCACCACGACCAGGAGGTCCTCGTCGGCTTTGGTCCTCAGCTCGCTATCGGGCACTGGGCCGGAGTATCGCTGGCTCAGGAACCCCAAACCGTCGAAAACCGCTCGGCGCGGATCACGGAAACCCACCAGGAAGGTCCCTTGTCCATCGGCGACCCAATCGACGACGGCGGTGCGGTTGACCCAATGCTGATGTCCGGTGCGTATCTGGTTGTACCGGGTGCCAACCTCTTCGGATCGCATGCGCGCCTGATCGGACTTACCGATAGCTCTACCGATGGTGAAGAGCTGTGTATACCAAGGTGTTTCGGCACGGTCGAGGCGGTCCTCGGAGACCACGGTTGGTGCGATCTGGGTGAGTCTGTCGTAGGTGGGCCTGTCGATATCGGCGCCGGTGGCCAGGATGACGTCGGGCTTGGCGGCGGTGATGGCCTCGAAGTTCAGCTCCGTGCCAGAGACGACTGCCGGATATGAGACCTCCGGAACCACCCAGGGGTACATGGGGTACTCCGGCAGTGTGGACCGGACGCCGACGGGTTTGGTCCCCAACGACTGCACGAGGTCTTGGTCATTCCATCCGAGTGTGACCACGCGGTTGGGTCGCGTCGCGAGAAATGCGCCGCCGTACTTGTGGGGGATGCTCAGTGGGAAGCCGTCGGGAGACAGTGTCGGCGTGGTGGCGGGCGGTGGGCCTTGATTGCGGGAACATCCGGTGAGCGCCAGCAGCACCAGGAGCGCGGCAAGAGCGCGCCGACCGGCTGTTGCCATGTCGAGCAAACTACCACCGGCCGGTGGCGACAAACGAATGTGGCCCCAAATCGGCTCGGGGTGAATCGAACGGCCCACAGTCGGGTTGCACGCCCACCACCTGCGGGAACGTCACCAGGTGGGATGTCGTTTGCTGGACGTTGCCATTGACGCGTGGTCGGGCCCTTCATACGTTTGCGCCGTTCCCAGCTCGTGCTACGGGTCAGAGCAACAGTGCAATAGGAAGCCGATGATTAAGCATCTCACCCGCCGCGCGACGGTCGCCCTCGTCGTGGCAGCCGCGGCGATGTCGCCTGCCGCCTACCCGGCCGTAGCCGATACAGCGACGCCGCTCAACGGCCTGTTCGCGTTGGCGCCCGGAAGTTGCGCGGAGGGTCGCGCCACGGGCTCCTATTTCCGCATGATCTTGCCCGCCGGTGATGCATCCGGCCCATACCTCGCCAACGGCGATTCGACGTGCGGGGACAACACGGTCACCCTGCTGTCGCCGGGTACAGACGGTGGCCTGAAGTCCGGCGAATATCAGCCGCAGCCTGGCAACGCATTCGACGGAAACGGAAATGCGGTGTCGGGCAGTATTACTCAGCCGGTCAAGTTCTACGGTGTCGGGTTTGCCACCGCGTCCAACCAGACCGATCCGCAGACCGGCCAGGGCACCGCGACTCCGCAGATCACGGTGAGCGGCAACAAGCTCGGCGGTGATCTCAGCGCCTTCGGAGTGACCTGGAACAACCAGGTGTTCAACCAGGGATCGCCGAAACCCGGTGGCGCATTTCCCGGTAAGACCACGCCGGTGACTGGTACCTACGACCGCAACACCGGGGCGTTCATCGTCGAGTGGACCAGCCAGATCGTGGGCGGTCCGTTCAACGACTTCACCGGGCTATGGCACCTCGTCGGCAAGGTCGGGGGCGGGGCCGGTGGCGCGGCTGTGGCTGAACCGCCACCCCCTCCGCCACCGGGCGCCCCACCGGCGGCGGATGCGCCGCCCGCCGTGGCCGCGCCGGCGGCACCCGGGCAGGTTGTTGTGCAAGCTGGTCAACAGCTGGCGGCACCGCCACCGCTGTCGGCCGGCCAACAGCTCATCGCGCTGCCCATTGATGACAACCCGCGCACGATAACTCCGCCGTGGGTCATCGCACTGCTGGTGTTCGTGGCCATCGGTGGCGGAATCCTGTTCGTGGTGGGGGAGCGGATCTTCAGCCGTGGCCGCTGAGCGGTTGGCTGAGACATCTCAGTCGGCCCTGCCCTCGTATGCCGACGTTGTCGGTGAGGAAGCCGTTGTCGCCGAGGCCGGTCCGGCCCCCAGACCCCGCTGGCCGTTCGTCGCGCTCATCGTTCTTGGTGTGCTGCTGTTCGTCTTGCCGGTGGTCACCGGGATGTTCACGCGTGCCGCGGGTGGTCAGCAGATGCTCACCGAGTTCCGCCCCTTCGTGTCGTCGGAGGTGCTCGCCAAGTTTCGCGGTTACCTCGATACCGTCGACGCCGCGCGTGCCGATGTACAGGCGACCCAGTCAGTCGCCGGCGGACACTACGAGCGACTGGATGTCTTTGTCGCGCAGTACCCGTCGATTCGACAGGATATGAACGGTCTGCTTGATGCGGTCGGCGGTCAGGTGAACAACTACGGGCAGTTGCGCGCCGTGGGTCCGTTCGACGTGTTGCCGTTCCTGCTGGCGGTACCGGGGCTGGTCCTGCTCGGCGCCGGTGTGTGGGGCCTTCGGCGAACTCGCAACGGCGAAAAGGCAATCGGCGCACGAATTCTCGCGGTCCTGGCGGCTGCGGCGCTGATCGCTGTGCCATTCGCGAATGGACTCTTTTCGCGTGCCCCGGCGGGCACCGAGCTCATTGACGCGTTCACTCCGATCATGACCCACGAGCGGGTGGCGGCGGTACAGAGGCATTTTGTGGTGCTGGTCGCGGCGGAAGGAGAATTGGACACCCAATTCCTGGGCGATTTGCGGCAGCGCGATCCGGCCCGCGCGGTTCCGGGTATCGACGCCTTTGTTTCCCAATGGCAACCCATGACAGCAGATTTCGCTTCGCTGATCGGAGTGATGGCCGACAACGTGGACAACTTCGGCAGGGTGGTGGCGCTCGATCGGATCACCGCCCCGCTCGGATTCCGATCATTCGACTATTTCGGGTGGTTCTTCCTCGTGCCCGGTGTACTGGCGGCCGCTGCCGCTATTGACGTGAAAGGAGCCGCACGGTGGCCCAGAAAACGATGATGCGCAGCACGCTCGGTGCGGCGCTGGCTGCCGCGGTGCTCGTGACGGCTCCGGCCTGTGGGTCGGAGAAGCCGGCCGAATCTCCGCTCACCGGGCTGCTGGCCTTGCAGCCCGGCACGATCGACGGGAACAAGCTCAGCGGCACCTGGTTCAAGATGGTGCAACCGGGCGGCAATCCCCAAGAGGGTCCCTTCATGCCGAATGCCAATTCTCCTGTGCCGCAGGGGGCTGCGACCCTGCTCGCGCCGGGGACGGATGGCGGGCTGGTGCTGGGCGATTACCAGGGCGAGCCGAATCCCGCGTTTGACGAGGCCACCGGCTACTCCCTGGCTGCCCGCGTGACTCAGCCGACGAAGTTCTTCAACATCGAATTCGGCATCTCCACCAATAAGATCGACCCGCAGACACAACGTGAGCTCTTGGCGCCCTCGGCCACGGTGGCGGGCGACAAGATCTCGGCCGATGTGTCCGCGTGGGCCGCCTCGTGGAACCGCCAGGAGTTCAATCAGGGCGCGCCCAAGCCGAAACCCAAAGAGCAGGCGCAAATCCCGGGTGAGGCCCGTGCCAAGCAGGTGTGGGAGTTCGTCGCGGGGCGCTGGGTCGGCCGCGATTCCGTGGACGGCGAAAGCCCCAAGGCCACCGGTACATACGACAAGGACACCAAGAAGTTCACGCTCGATTGGACCAGTCTCATCGTGGGTGGTCCGTTCAACAGCTTCACGGGAGTCTGGCACCTCGAAGGTGTGGTGAAAGACCGATGACTCTGACACCCGCAGAAGAGACGGCTCCGATCGCCTCCGTGCAGCGCAGGCCCATCAAAGAGCGCGTATTCGGCATCGCGGTAAGGACATTCGCCGCCATTACCGTGATCGGCAGCGTGGCCGCCATTACCCAGCTGTCGTATTCACCCGCGCGCGCACCGATCGTCGGGTATCAGATCGTCAACCGTGACGGATCGATTCCCGAGGGTGCTATCCCGATCCCGGTGCCGCCGCCGGGGCCGCAATTGATTGCGCCGCTACCTCGTCCTCAGGTGCCCTCGCATCCACCGGGTCAGGCCGCAGGACCGTTTGGCGCACTGCCTTCGGTGACCGACCGTGGGCTTCCGATATCCGTCGCTCAGCCTTGCCCCTTCGGCTGGCCGGCACCGGGCCCGTCCGAGCAGGGTGGGTTGGCCTCGCTGATCGACGTGGCACCGGCAGCGGGCGTGTTCTCCTCGGAGGCGTTCGCCCCGGCGACGGCCTATGAACCGATCCTGAAAATGATGGGACCGGTCCTGGCCCGCATCTCCCCGCTGCTCTCCCGGCATCCGTGGGCGATCGACCAGTTCGTCACTCGATTCCAGACCGTCATGGTGCGCGTCCTGGAAGCGATCCTGCCGTACTACGGCCCGTACCGGAACGACGTCCTCAAGGCGGAGGGCGACCTCGCAAAGGCGTTGACGCCCTTCCTGGAGAGCCTGTACAACACGCCGACGGCACAATGCCTCGTCGCCTGGGAGGCGCAACGCATTCGGGACGCACGTGGGGGCCGTCCACCGGCGCTGCGGTTGCACGATCTGGGCAAGGTGATCGACCTGTACCGCTCGACGCACTGGCGTGAGGGCGACGACGATCCGCCACCTGCGCCGCTGCCCGCCTACGAGTTCACGCCGCCGCCCGCGCCGCCACCGGCGTCGGACGCTCCGGCGGCACCGAGCACGTCGCGACCGGTGATCCCCAACTTCCCGACCCCGACACCGGTCCCGGCACCCGCGCAACCCTCGTCGCCGGCCATCTCCTCGTCGCTCTAGCCACACTTCCCAACCAACGGGTTGACTGGTTAGGGTGACCCCCATGGCTGACACTGGCGTCAAGACAGGCCCCCTTGCGGGCGTAAAGGTGATCGAGCTCGGTGGCATCGGTCCGGGGCCGCACGCGGCGATGATGTTGTCCGACTTGGGGGCAGACGTCATTCGGGTCCGTCGTCCGGGTGGGCTTGCGATCCCCGCTGAGGAGACCGATCTCTTCCATCGCGGCAAGCGCCTGGTCAACCTGGACGTCAAGAAGGACACCGAAGGGCTGCTCGCGCTCGTCGACAAGGCCGATGTGCTGCTGGACCCGTTCCGGCCCGGTGTGTGCGAGCGCATCGGGATCGGCCCCGAGGAGTGTGCCAAGCGCAACCCGCGGCTGATTTTCGCCCGGATGACGGGCTGGGGCCAGCACGGCCCGATGGCCGACCGCGCGGGCCACGACATCAACTACCTGTCGCTGACCGGCGCCCTGGGCTCGATGGGCTACAAGGACCGTCCGCCGATGCCGCCGATGAACTTGGTCGCCGACTTCGGCGGTGGCTCAATGCTTTTGGTGCAGGGCATTCTGGCCGCGCTGTACGAGCGTGAGAAGTCGGGCACGGGGCAGGTCATCGATGGCGCCATGGTCGACGGCGTCAGCCAGCTGGCTCAGATGCAGTGGACGATGTACAACAACGATCTGCTGTTCGACGAGCGTGAGTCTGGTCTGCTCGACGGTGGAGCGCCGTTCTACGGCACCTATGAGACCTCCGACGGCAAATACATGGCGGTGGGGTCGATCGAGCCGCAGTTCTTCGCGATCCTGGTCCAGGGCCTGGGACTGGATCCCGAGAGCGTTCCGTTCCAGCTCGACAAGGCGCGCTACCCGGAGATGCGCAAGATGTTCGACGACGCATTCAAGACCAAGACCCGCGATGAGTGGACCGAGATCTTCATCGGCACCGACGCCTGTGTGTCACCGGTGCTCACCTGGGGCGAGGCCAAGCAGAACGGGCATCTGCGCGAGCGCGGCACCATCGTCGACGTCAACGGAGTGACGCAGGCCGCGCCGGCCCCGCGCTTCTCACGGACGCCCAGCGGGCCCATCGAGGCACCGCCGAAGGACACGACCGAGCTCTCCGACATCGGCTGGTGATTTAGCCGAGATTGCTAGTACTAGGTACTGGTAGTCTCGCTCCAAAGCAATGACGCTACGAGGAGGCTCGATGACCAGTGCCCGACATGCCGCCGAATCCCGGCTGGCCGCCGTTACCTATGCGGGGCCGGAGTGGATGGGCAAGGCCAATTGGCATTCGGTGGCCGAGACGTACCTGTTCAAGGCGGTGGGCAAGCCTGGCCTCTACGCGCTGACCCGGCTGATGCTGGCTCTGAACCGTCGGTTCCCGGATGCCCTGCTGAACCGGCGATACGACGGACTGGAACGCCTCATGGGCTGGGTGCCGGGTGTGTCCGGAACCCGCACCGAGCGTGTTCAGCTGCCGAACTGCGAGGCCGAATGGACGTGGAACGCTAAGAATGAGCCGGGGCCAGACGCCCCGGTGGTCATCTACTTCCACGGGTCGGCGTTCATCGCGTTGGGGATCAACAGCCATCGGCCGTTGGTGAGCCATATCGCGCGTGACTCCGGTGCACGGGCACTGAGCGTGGGCTACCGGTTGTGCCCGCGCAATCTGGTCGAAGATGCCGTCGCAGACGGCGTCGACGCGTACCGCTACGTGCTGAGCCAGGGTGTCGATCCGGACAACATCGTGCTGGCGGGTGATTCGGCCGGTGGATTCCTGGCGGCCATGACCGCTATCGCGGTGCGGGATCAGGGCTTGCGGCCACCCGCGGGGTGTGTGCTGATCTCGGCAGCCACCAACAACGACATGGAGCCCAAGTACGCAGCCGCCAAACGCGTCGGCGATGCCATGTTCCCCGTGAACTTCCTGAAGATGATCAACGACGTGTTCGTGCTGCGCAACGGTGTGCGCGAGCCGGGAGCGTGCCCGGCCGACTCCGACCTGACCGGACTGGGTCCATTCCTGCTGCAGGTGGGTTCGCAGGAGGCGCTGCGGCCCGACTCTGAACTGTTGGCGGAACGGCTTGTCGCGGCAGGGGTTCCGGTGCGGTTGCAGATCTTCGACCGCGCGATTCACGTGTTCCAGGTGTTCGCGGCGACGAACCCGGACGCCCGGCGTGCGGTGGGGGAGATCACCGAGTTCGTCAAGATCCTGCCCGGGCTGGCCAAGGCCCGGCAGCATCCGGACTCGGTGGCGGCGGGCCTAACCTCCTAGCCGCGCCAGGCGGGATATCGCCTCGTCGATCACCGCATCGCGTTTAGCGAAGGTGAACCGCACCAGGTGATTCCATTGATCGGCTGTGCCGGTATCGGGATCACAGAAGGCGCTTACCGGAACCGCTGCCACACCAACGGTTTCCGGTAGGCGCCGACAGAGCTCGGCACTGTCGCTGAACCCCAGCGGCCGCGGATCCGCGCAGACGAAGTACCCGCCCTCGCTGCTATGCACTTCGAACCCCAGGCCGGTGAGTGCCTCGGACAGGCGATCGCGCCTGCGCTGCAATGACTCTCGCAGGTGCTTTACCCAGGCCTGTTCGGTGTCCAGGGCCACCGCCACCGCTGGCTGAAACGGCCCGCCGCCGACATAGGTAAGGAACTGTTTGGCGGCGCGCACACCCGCGACCAAGTCCGTTGAGCCACAAGCCCAGCCGATCTTCCAGCCGGTGCAGTTGAACGTCTTGGCGGCGCTGGAGATCGTGACCGTGCGATCGGCCATCCCAGGCAGGCTGGCCATCGGGGTCTGCGTGCGCCCATCGAAGAGCAGCCGCTCGTACACCTCATCGGAAATGACCAGCAGATCGTGCTCGACCGCGAGCCCGGCGACCCGTGCCAGCTCGGCGTCGGTGAACACCTTGCCCGTCGGGTTATGCGGGGAATTGATGACCAGTGCCGCGGTACGGGGAGTGATGGCGGCCGCGAGTGCGTCGCAGTCCAGGGCGAAGCCCGCACCGTCGGGGACAAGCGGTACCGGGACACGAACGGCGCCGGCCATGGCCACCACGGCGGCATACGAGTCGTAGTACGGCTCGATCAATATGACCTCGGAGCCGGGTTCGACCAGGCCCAGCACCGCACCCGCGATCGCCTCGGTGGCGCCGACGGTCACCAGCACCTGTGTTTCCGGATCGAGCTCCTCGCCGTAGCGGGCGAGCCGATCGGCGGCGATGGCCCGGCGCAGTTCGGGGGCGCCTAGCCCGGGTGGATATTGGTTGAGACCAGAACGGATGGCCTGCTGCGCCGCATCGAGCATCGATGCGGGCCCGTCTTCATCGGGGAATCCCTGGCCCAGATTGATCGCATCGTGGCGAACCGCGAGGGCCGACATTTCGGCGAAGATTGTTGCGCCGAAAGGGCGCAACCGGTTGACGGTCCCCGGCTTCATGCCGGGCAGCCTACCGCCGGACCTAGCAGCTGGGCGGTTCGAAGGACAGGTCGGTGTCCGGGATGGGGCAGAAGTAGTGACTGAGGCCGGGATTGCCTCGGTCGTGGCTGTCCACGAAGACCTCCACGTCCCGGTCCGCGCCGTACACCCGGTAGTACGTAGTGGTGTCCTCGAGGAAGAAGTTCGCGACCGTGGTCACCAGTTCGGCACCGGTGCCGGCGGCGCGGGCCTGGCGCATGCAGTCCAGATAGTTCGGTGGGATCTCGTGTGACGGCGGCAGCATGCGCAGCCTGCCGCAGTTGTGCAGCGCCGGCCGTTGTTCGAAGGCGATATCGGGGGTGAGTGGTTCCGGTGCGGCCTGCGCCAGCGGCGGACATCCTGCCGCGATGGCAGCCAGGATTACCGACGCGGTGCAGAGTCTTTTGAGCATCGCTCCAGACTTGCCGCCTTCGGGTCGACCGCGGAAGATTTCGGCGAAATCTCGTCGAAAAGCACCGCAAAGCGCGCATCCGACTGGGGTCTGACCCCAGGAGCGCTATCGGTCGCGCTGGTCTGCCGGGGATACGCAGCTGGGGTCGGGTGGGTAATTGACCGGAACGGCCCAGCAGAAGAAGTGACTCCAGCCAGAATTGCCGAAGCGGTCCGTACTGGAGTCCACGAAGACCTCAACCCGCTGATCCGGGGAGAACGCCCGGTAGTACGTGGTGATCGGATCACCCTCGATGGTGGGCTGGACGACCGTCAGTTCGCCGCCGAGGCCCGAAGTCCTGCCGTTGTTCATGCAATCGCGCTGGGCGGCGGGAAGCTCCTCGCGGAAATGCTTATGTGTCCCGCAGTTCGGGAGCGTGGCCCGCTGTGTGAATGAGGTGGGTGGGGCCGCTGGCTTGCGGTGGCCCGGACCATCGGTGGTCCAGTTCCAGCCCGACCACACGGCGAATATCGCCAGGGCCGCAATTGCGCCGATGAGCACGCGTCTTGCTGGTCGAGACCGAGTCCACAGCACACTGCGAGCGTACCTGCATCTCCTTCCCAACCAACGGGTTGGGAGGGCTGCTTACCACGAGGGCGCCACCCTGGTCTAACGTAGGGCTGTCTCGGCGAAACTGACCCGGAGTCAACCCGGATTCACAGGCCGGGGCGCTTGCACCACATGCCCCATACGCACCCCCTATAAGGACGTATACCCATGACTGAAGCATTCATCTACGAGGCCATCCGCACGCCTCGCGGTAAGCAGCGCGGCGGCGCCCTCAACGAGGTCAAGCCGCTGAACCTGGTGGTTGGCCTGATCGACGAGATTCGCCGCCGCTTCCCCGACCTGGACGAGAACCTGATCAGCGATGTCGTGCTCGGCGTCGTGGCACCCGTTGGCGACCAGGGCGGCGACATCGCCCGCACCGCGGTGCTGGCGGCCGGCCTGCCCGACACCGTTGGTGGCGTGCAGCTCAACCGCTTCTGTGCCTCCGGCCTGGAGGCCGTCAATGTCGCGGCCCAGAAGGTCCGTTCCGGTTGGGACGACCTGGTGCTCGCCGGTGGCGTGGAGTCCATGTCACGCATCCCGATGGGCAGCGATGGCGGCGCCTGGGCCTCGGACCCGGCCACCAACTACGACGTGTCCTTCGTGCCGCAGGGCATCGGTGCCGACCTGATCGCCACCATCGAGGGCTTCACCCGTGACGACGTCGACGCCTACGCCGCCCGCTCGCAGGACCGTGCCGCAGCCGCGTGGTCCGGCGGTTACTTCGCCAAGTCCGTTGTGCCGGTGAAGGACCAGAACGGTCTGCTCATCCTGGACCACGACGAGCACATGCGTCCCGGCACCACCGCCGCAGACCTGGGCAAGCTGAAGCCGGCCTTCGAGGGCCTGGCCGCGCTGGGCGGGTTCGACGACGTGGCGCGCATCAAGTACACCTACGTCGAGAAGATCAACCACGTCCACACCGGTGGCAACAGCTCGGGCATCGTCGACGGCGCCGCCCTGGTGCTGGTGGGCTCCGAAGAGGCCGGTAAGTCTCAGGGGCTGACCCCGCGTGCCCGGGTCGTGGCGACCGCCACCACCGGCAGCGAGCCGCTCATCATGCTGACCGGCCCCACGCCGGCCACCCAGAAGGTGCTCGACCGTGCCGGCCTGACCGTGGACGACATCGATCTGTTCGAGCTCAACGAGGCGTTCGCCTCCGTGGTCCTGAAGTTCCAGAAGGATCTGAACATCCCGGACGAGAAACTCAACGTCAACGGCGGCGCCATCGCCATGGGCCACCCGCTGGGTGCCACCGGCGCCATGATCACCGGAACCATGGTCGACGAGCTGGAGCGCCGCGGCCTCCGTCGCGCCCTCATCACCCTGTGCGTCGGCGGCGGCATGGGTGTGGCCACCATCATCGAGCGAGTGTAGGGAGAACCAGAACCAATGAGTGCAAACACAATTCAGTGGGAAAAGGATGCCGACGGCATCGTCACTCTCACCCTGGACGACCCCAATGGCTCGGCCAACGTGATGAACGACGACTACAAGCAGTCGATGGCCGCGGCCGTCAAGCGCCTTGTGGAAGAGAAGGATTCGATCACCGGAGTGGTGATCACCAGCGCCAAGAAGACCTTCTTCGCCGGTGGTGACCTCACGAAGATCATTCAGATCCAGCCAGAGCACGCTCAGGAGGCCTTCAACGAGGTCGAGGAGATCAAGAAGGACCTGCGCACGCTGGAGACCTTCGGTCGCCCGGTCGTGGCAGCCATCAACGGCGCCGCACTCGGCGGCGGCCTGGAGATCGCGCTGGCCACCCATTACCGGATTGCTGCCGACGTCAAGGGATCTCAGATCGGTCTGCCCGAGGTATCGCTGGGTCTGCTGCCCGGCGGCGGCGGTGTCACCCGGGTTACCCGCATGCTCGGCATCCAGAACGGCTTCGTCACCGTGCTGGCGCAGGGCACTCGCTTCAACCCGACCAAGGCCAAGGAAGTCGGCCTGATCGACGAGCTGGTTGGCTCCGTTGATGAGCTGATCCCGGCCGCCAAGGCATGGGTCAAGGCCAACCCCGAGGCCGTGCAGCGCTGGGATGTCAAGGGCTACAAGATCCCCGGCGGCACCCCGGCCACCCCGGCGCTGGCGGCCATCCTGCCGTCGTTCCCGTCGAACCTGAAGAAGCAGCTCAAGGGTGCACCGATGCCCGCCCCGCGGGCCATCCTGGCCGCCGTGGTCGAGGGTGCCCAGGTGGACTTCGATACGGCCAGCCGTATCGAAAGCCGCTACTTCACCAGCCTGACCACCGGCCAGGTCGCCAAGAACATGACGCAGGCGTTCTTCTTCGACCTGCAGACCATCAACGGCGGCGGATCACGCCCGGACGGCATTGCCAAGCGGGAGATCAAGAAGATCGGTGTGCTGGGCGCGGGCATGATGGGCGCCGGCATCGCGTACGTCTCGGCCAAGGCCGGCTATGACGTCGTGCTGAAGGACGTCTCGCTGGAGGCGGCTCAAAAGGGCAAGGCCTACTCGGAAAAGATTGAGGAGAAGGCTCTTTCGCGCGGCAAGACCACCGCGGAGAAGTCGGCGGCGCTGCTTGCCAAGATCACCCCATCCGCGGATCCCGCCGATCTGGCCGGCGTCGACTTCGTAGTCGAGGCGGTCTTCGAGAACACCGAGCTCAAGCACAAGGTGTTCCAGGAGATCGAGGACATCGTCGAGCCCAACGCGCTTCTCGGCTCCAACACCTCCACCCTGCCCATCACGGGTCTGGCGGCGGGTGTGAAGCGTCAGGAAGACTTCATCGGTATCCACTTCTTCTCGCCCGTCGACAAGATGCCGCTGGTGGAAATCATCCGCGGTGAGAAGACCTCCGACGAGGCGCTGGCCCGAGTGTTCGACTACGTGCTGGCCATCAAGAAGACCCCGATCGTCGTCAACGACAGCCGTGGCTTCTTCACTTCGCGCGTCATCGGCACCTTCGTCAACGAGGCCGTCGCGATGCTGGCCGAGGGCATCGAGCCCTCGACCATCGAGCAGGCCGGCAGCCAGGCCGGATACCCGGCTCCGCCGCTGCAGCTGTCGGATGAGCTGAACCTGACGCTGATGCAGAAGATCCGTAAGGAGACCGTCGAGGCCGCCAAGGCCGAGGGCAAGGATCTGCCGGATGATCCGGCGGGCCGTGTCATCGACACGCTGGTCGAGGCGGGCCGTCCGGGCCGCCTGGGCGGTGCCGGTTTCTACGACTACGCGGACGGCAAGCGCACCGAGCTGTGGCCCGGCCTGCGTACGACGTTCAACACCCGTCCGGGATCCGACGCGGCCAACCCGCCGCTGCAGGACCTCATCGAGCGCATGCTGTTCGCGGAGGCCATCGAAACGCAGAAGTGCTTCGACGAGGGCGTGTTGACCTCGACCGCCGACGCCAACATCGGCTCGATCTTCGGCATCGGCTTCCCGCCCTGGACCGGCGGTGTGCACCAGTACATCGTCGGATACGAGGGTCCCGCCGGAAAGGGCAAGGCCGGATTCGTGGCTCGCGCAAAGGAATTGGCCGCCAAGTACGGTGACCGCTTCAACCCGCCCGCGTCGCTCCTGGACGCGTAGACAGGGCTCTACCAACACCTCAGCCGCTCACCCTTCGGGGTGGGCGGCTGAGGTGCGTTGTGGGGCCGAATTTTTCGTGAGATTCGGGTGTCGACGTACTCGGCATGGTGTCAACAACCGTTGAACCCCTGGCGAATTCGGTAGTTTTGGAGATGGCAGTCAGAAATGTCGCCACACGCTGAGTGGCGTACGCCACAGTGGGGGTAGCCGAGGGTGGTAGCCCACAGAATTTGTGAGTCGTCACGTAGGTTCTCTGGTGGCACTACAAACATAGTTAATGGTACTTCGCGTAACCAGATATGAATCGCCTGGTCATAGGGTATTTCGATACAGTAGTTATATTTGCTGGAATTGGTTTACCGTAAGACTTTCGAGAAGTTGCTGAAACAAGGCGTAACGCAACGTTACCCACAGTTCACTCGCTATTTCTTTGATGGAACGTACCTTTGCGAGATATTTGTTCGCTACGCTGCCCGCAATGAGTAATGTCTTTGCCAATCGCATTGTGGCAGGTAGGTCGAATTTGGTACGGCCCGTAATCGAGATCGCTGAGCAGGGATAGGGACGATGGTTGCACTCGGAACAATCCACGATTGGCGTCCCAAGCCGGGCACTGTCATCTCCTGGAATGCTTCGCCGCGCGCCCGCGAGGTCGCCACGCAGGCGCCTGCCAGCGTGGTGCCGCCGAGCTATCAGCAGGCCCAGCATGTGCGCTCCTACCGGGACCTGGCCCGCCAGGACCGGGAGATGGCGCGGCTTGGCATCGGATCCTGGGATGTCCCCGGTGTCTGCGATGTCGATGCCATGACCGCGGCGATCAATGCGCACTTGCGACGGCACGACACCTACCACTCATGGTTCGAGTTCGACACGGCCGACAACATCGTCCGGCACGTGATCGAGGATCCGGAGACCGTCGACTTCGTGCCGCAGGATCATGGGCTGCAGGGACCCGACGAGATCCGCGCGCACCTGCTGCGCACCTCGGGAACTCCGCTCTCGTGGGATTGCTTCACCTTTGGGGTGATTCAGCGCGCGGACCACTTCACGGTGTACATCAGCGTTGATCATCTGCATACCGACGGCATGTCGACCGGGATCATCTACGTCGAGATTCAGTTGATGTACGCCAGCCTGGTGCACGGGTCGGCGCTGCAGCTTCCGCCTCCCGCGGGTTATCTGGACTTCTCCGCACGCGAACGTGCGCACAACCAGGCCATGACTCTGGATTCCTTCGAGGTACAGACCTGGCTCCGGTACGCGCGGGACAACGGTGGCACCTTGCCGGACTTCGTGCTGCCGCTCGGCGACCGCTCCGCGCCGTACGTCGGCGGCATGGTCGCCGCTCCACTGCTGAACGCCGAGGAGACGGTGGCGTTCGAAAAGGCCTGTGAACAGGCGGGTGTGCGTTTCAGTGGCGGCGTATTCGCGTGTACCGCGCTGATAGACCGCGAGCTCACCGGCGCCGATACCTTCTACGGCATCACCCCGTATGACACTCGGGGCACTGCCGAGGAGCAGATGTCGGTGGGTTGGTACGCGAGCTTCATTCCCTTCGTCGTCGATTTATCGGAGGCTTCCTTCGCGCGGGTCGCACGGTCCGCACAGAAGTCGTTCGACGAATGCCAGCCGCTGGCCAAGGTTCCCTTTGAGCGCGCACTGGAGCTCGCGGGTCCGGAGTCGGGGCTGACCGCCCCGGACTACGTGGTCCCGATGGTGTCCTTCCTGGACGCGCGCAAGATCCCGGTCAGTGCCGAATGGGATCGCATCAATGGCGGAATCTACGGGGACAGCCGTTCTTCCGATCAGGTGTGCATGTGGGTCAACAGGTTTGAGAACGAAACCAACCTGACGATCTCGTTCCCCGACAACGCCGTCGCCCGTGAATCTGTGTCGCGCTATCTCGAAGTGGCCCGCATGGTTTACCAGCGTGTCGCGCAGTCACAGTTCGTTTCCTGAAACCGCGGCATCGCAGCCGCACCCCGCAGCATTGGGCAGTACTTGAAAGGAAGGCATTGTCATGAGCACAAGCCTTGACGTCGCGGTGAACGGAACCAGCTCACCGGATTTCGACAACGTCCGGCGCGCGTTCGCACTGAATTTCCTGGAGAACGACGAGCTGGGTGCCGCGGTCGCGATCTGGGTCGACGGTGAGCTCGTCGTCAATCTGTGGGCCGGCTGGGCCGATGAGGCGCGCACCCGTCCCTGGACCGAGGACACCTTGGCGCCGGTGTACTCCGGGACCAAGGGATTGATGAGCACCTGCGTCCATATGCTCGTCGAGCGCGGTGTGCTCGATCTGCATGCGCCGGTCGCGCGGTACTGGCCCGAATTCGGCCAGGCCGGTAAGGAATCCATCACGCTGGCCATGGTGCTCGGGCATCGCTCGGGCGTGATCGGACCGCGTACCCGGCTGACGCCGGAGCAGGCCGCCAACTGGGACGAGGTGTGCGAGCACATCGCGAGGGCGACGCCGTGGTGGGAGCCTGGAACCGCACAGGGCTACCACATGGCGACGTTCGGATTCATCCTGGGCGAGGTCGTCCGCCGGACAACCGGTAAGACGCTCGGACAGTTCCTGCGTACCGAGATCGCCGAACCGTACGGCCTGGACGTACACGTCGGGCTGCCACACAGCGAGCATCACCGGTGCGCGGAGCTGGTCAACAAGCCGTTCCTGCGCGATGTATTCCGTGGTGCACCTGGGGAATTCGACTGCATGAGTGACCACCCGCTGGCGGGCCCGCTCATCTCGGGCGACTTCATCCCCGATGACGAGATTGCCCGAACGGACATTGCGCGGTGGCGGGCGCTCGAGTTCCCCGGGACCAATGCGCACGTGTCGGCACTGGGCATGGCCACCTTCTACAACGCGATGGCGCTCGGCAAGCTACTCAGCCACGACCACATGGATGTGGTGCGGGTCTCGCAGGGTGGGTTCGATCCCGATGTGGTGCTGGGCCCCCGGGTGGCCAACCACGGATGGGGTTTGGGCTACATGCTCAACCAGCGCTGCTATGCCGGACCCAACCAGAAGACGTTCGGGCACGGCGGTTCTGGTGGTTCGTACGCGTTCGTCGATCTGGAGCACCGCATCGGCTACTCGTACGTGATGAACCAGTTCGATGTGACCAAGGCGGATGCCGATCCTCGTAGCGTGCGGCTGATCAACGAGCTCTACAGCACGTTGGGGGTGTCGCCGGCGGGAGAGTCGCTGTGACGGCGACGATCCCGGCCGTAGACGTCCCGTCGCGCACCGCATCCCTGCCGATCTCTCATTTGGACTTCGTCGATCAGGCGTCGTTCCTAGGGCTGCGGGCCACCGAGCTGTCCACGCTGGGGCAGATGGTCTGGGTGTACGAACGCGATATCGACACCGACCGGTTGCGCAGGTTCCATGCCAACCTCGGCCAGGGACTGTTCGGCCGCCGAATCGAACGTTCCCGCGTGCCCTTTGGTCGTCATCGCTGGGTGCTCGATCCGGCGTGCCATCCCATCGATGTCGAGCTTGCACCCTTGCCGCGCGCCGAACTGCAGGATTGGGTGCACCGGCATGCCCAGCTACCGGTCGATCCCGAACACGGCCCGTCCTGGCGACTCGGTGTCACCCGGTTCACCGATGGTGCCACCGCGGTGAGCCTGGTGGTCTCGCACAGCATCGCCGACGGCGTGGGTATGTGCCGGGCCATTGCCGATGCCGTCAACGATGCGGTAGTCCCGTTGGGATACGAGACACCACAGGCACGCAAGCATTTGCGTAGCGTGCGGGAAGACCTGCGGCGCACCAGGCGCGACCTGCCCGACACCGCACGGGCCTTTCGCAAGGCCACCAAGATGCTGAGCTCGCGGCGCCAGGACATCAAACATGCGGGCCGTCCCGCGACCGAGGCGCACATCGAACAGATCCCGGCGGTGACCGTGTATCTGGACGAAACCCATTGGGACACACACGCGCGTGGTCGTGGCGGTACCAGTAACTCGCTAGTCGGTGCGTTTGCCGGTCAACTCGCCACCAAGGTGGGCAGGCTCGGACCGGACGGCCGGGTGACTCTTTCCATGCCCGTCAATGAGCGCACTGAGGGCGATCATCGTGCCAACGCGATGACGTCGGTGATGTTCGCGGTCGATCCGGCGGACCTGACCACCGATCTCCGTGGAATCCGCAGAGCCACCAAGGAGGTGCTCTCCGGTCTGCAGGACGCACCCGACGAAAAGTGGGCGCTACTACCGCTGACTCCCTTCATCCCCAAGGCTGCCGCGCGCCGATTGGCCGATGTGGCACTGGAATACGGTGACTATCCGGTGGGATGCTCGAATGTCGGGCCACTGGACCCCGACGTGAATCGCCCGGACGGGACGCACGCTGATTACGTTTACTGCAAACTGGCAGAGCGGCGGGCGCGGCCGGACAAGGTGCTGAGCACTTACGGGCAGCTCTTCGTCGCATCCGGGAGGGTCAACGAGAGGGTCTTCCTGGCCGTCGTCGCCTACCAACCCGGCGTGATCGAGACACGCGCCGACCTGATCAGCCTGCTGACCGAGACGCTCGACGACTTCGGTATGCACGGGGTGATCGAGTAGTCGTGGCGGACAACACAGGTGGTATCTACGGACTGATCGCTCGGATCGTCCGGAGGGCTCCTGTCGCCGTCATCGGGGTGTGGATCGGGCTGGCTGCCATCTTGGCGATGACCGCGCCCTCGCTGCAGAAGGCCATCGAGGATCACCCGGTCGATCTGCTGCCCAAGGATGCTCCCGTCATGGAGACCACGCGGCAGATGGTCGAGTCGTTCCAGGAGTCGGGTGCGCAGAACATCCTGCTGATCGTGCTCACGAACGAGAACGGGCTGACGCCCGCCGATGAACAGACCTACCGAGTCCTCGCGGCGCGAATGCGTGAAGACACCCGCGATGTGAGCATGGTGCAGGACTTCATCACCAAACCGATGTTGCGCGAGATGATGTCGAGCACCGATGGCAAGGCGTGGTATCTGCCGGTGGGATTGCAGGGTGAGCTTGCCACCCCCGAATCCGGTAAGGCGTATGTCGGAGCCCTCAAGATCATCAAGGACGCCACCGCGGGCACCACCCTGAATGCCTTTACGACGGGGCCGACCGCCACCGTCGGGGATTTGACGGTGGTGGGCGAGCGTGACCTGCACAAGGTCGAAATCACGACGGCTGCTTTGGTTCTGCTCATCTTGCTGATCGTCTACCGCAATCCGGTGACGATGATGCTGCCGCTCATCGTGGTGGGCGTCTCGCTCGGCATCGCCCAGGCGGCTGTCGGGGGACTGGCGCAGATGGGTCTGAGTATCTCGAATCAGACGCTGACGTTCATGACCGCGATGATGATGGGCGCGGGTGTCGACTACGCGGTCTTCCTCATCAGCCGATATCACGAATACGTCAAACAGGGCATGGATTCCGACAGTGCGGTGACCGCCGCGCTGGAATCCATCGGCAAGGTGGTCGCGGCATCGGCGGCGACGGTGGCGGTGACCTTCCTAGGCATGGGCTTTACCAAGCTGGGGATCCTGTCCACCATCGGCCCGGCGCTGAGTGTGTCCATCCTGATCGCTTTCGTGGCGTCGGTGACCTTCCTGCCGGCAGTGCTGATCCTGGTGGGACGCCGAGGCTGGGTGAAGCCGAGAAAGGCTTACGCCAACAAGATTTGGCATCGCTCGGGAATCAACATCGTCAAACGTCCGGGTGCGCACCTGGCGGTCAGCCTGGTCATCCTGATCATCCTCGCCACCTGCGGCGCGATGGTGAAGTTCGGATATGACGACCGCAAGAACCTGCCCTCCTGGGCGGACAGCAATCAGGGCTACGCCGCGATCGAGAAACACTTCCCGGTGAATTCGACGCTGCCGCAATACCTCTACATCAAGTCGCCCCACGATCTGCGGACCCCGCGCGGGCTGGCAGACCTGGAGCAGATGGCTGCGCGGGTGAGTCAGGTACCGGGTGTCGACAAGGTGCGCGGCATCACCCGGCCTACGGGTGAACCGCTGGAGGAGGCCAAGCTGTCCTTCCAGGCCGGTGAGGTGGGTGGGAAGCTGGGCGATGCATCAAACCTGATCGATGCCCGCACCAGGGACTTGGACAAGCTCGCCGCGGGCGGACACACGTTGGCGGACAAGCTCGGTGAGGTCCGCAACTCGGTGAAGAACTCGTTGGGCACCGCGCGCGCACTGGTCGAGGTGCTGGCCCAACTGCGCGGCAGCGGGAGGACAGGCACCCTCGCCGATCTGGACTCCGTGGACAAGCTGGTCACCAGCATGCATTCCCTGGGAGATGCCATCGAGGCCAACGCGCAGAGTGCCAGTGAGGTGTACGGCTGGATCGAACCCGTCGCCCGTGTACTGGTCGGCAACCCGGCCTGTGAGATGGACCCCGCGTGCCGCTCCTCGCGAGAGGAGATGAACAAGTTCTTGGAGACCAAACAGGATGGCACCAGGGACAGGATCGTCGAACTCGGTCGCGAGTTGAAGTCCGTCGACAATGACAAACAGATCACCTCGACCATTGCCCGACTGCGCACCGCGCTGAACGCCATCGATACAAACCTGCGCAGGCTGGGTCTGTCCGACTCCTACGGCATCCAGCAGAAGTTCGCCGAAGTCCTCACCGGAGTCAACTCCCTGGCCGATGGCAGCGCACAGCTGGCCGAGGGTGTGCAGATGCTGGTGGACCAGACCAAGCAGATGGGCGGCCAGTTGGGTGATGCCTCAACACTCCTGGTCGCCGCCAAGCGTGACGCGGCACCCGGATCGATGTCCGGCTTTTACATACCGCAGCAGGTACTCACCCAAGACTCCTTCAAGACCGCTGCGGCGGCGTTCGTTTCGGCCGACGGGCATGCGGTGCGCTATCTGGTGCAGAGCAATCTGAATCCGTTCAGCCCCGAGGCGATGGATCAGGTCCGCGCCATCCAGGATGCGGCGCGCAGCGCGCAACCCAACACCACGCTGTCCGATGCGTCCATCTCGATGGCCGGGTTGTCGGCGATGTACAACGACATCCGCAACTACTACAACCACGACTTGCGGTTCATCATCGTGCTGACGGTGATCGTGGTGCTGCTCATCCTCGTCGCGCTGCTGCGAGCCATCGTCGCGCCGCTGTATCTCATTGGTTCGGTGATCATTTCGTATGCCTCGGCAGTGGGCATCGGGGTGATCGCGTTTCAGTTCATCGGTGGACAGCCGTTGAGTTGGAGTGTGCCGGGAATGGCGTTCATCGTGCTGGTCGCGGTGGGCGCGGACTACAACCTGTTGTTCATCTCGCGCATCCGGGACGAGTCACCCGATGGCATCCGCTCCGGGGTCATCAAGACGGTCAAGTCGACCGGAGGCGTGATCACCTCTGCCGGAGTCATTTTCGCCGCGTCGATGTTCGGCTTGCTGATCGGCAACCTGCAGTCGATGGTCGAAGCGGGCTTCATCATCGGTATGGGTCTGCTGCTGGATACCTTCCTGGTACGTACCATCACCATTCCCGCTCTGGTAGTGCTGTGTGGGCAGGCCAACTGGTGGCCCGCGGCGATCGTGGAACCTTGGCTCCAGAAACATTTTTCGCGGTCCAAGGCCGATCCTCAGGATGAGGCGTCGCCGGAATCGGACGAGCGCGAATGTCCTAGCGGTGATCCGCTACTCGAGGAGCCGCTGATCTCCGTTTCCCGCGAAGCCGAGCTCGCAGGCCGTCGATGACGATTGCGAGTCCATCCTCGAAGTCGGCGTCGAAGTCAGGCTCGTAGAGCTCCGAGAAGGCCTCCAGGATCGCGGGATACTTCTGCAGATCGAGCTTGGCGATCAGATTTTCTTCGGTGTATGGATTGGGCCCCGGATACTCGGAGCCATCACGGGCCTGCTGCTCAATGGTGAATCCGATGGTGTAGTGGTGGATTACGGGTGAGAGGCGGGCCGCGTCGCGAACGGTGAACCCGGCAGACGTCATGGCGTCCAGCATGGGCTCCAGCACGTCGGCAGCATTGGTCACGAACGTGCCTGCCAGGATCCGGGCGCCCTGGTGGTAGCGCAGCATCGCCTGACGTAAGGCGCGAGCGCCGTTGGCCAGGAAGATATCCCATGGCGCAGAGGTGTCGTCGAAGCCATCATGGGCATCGCTCATGATGGCTTCGCCCATGAGGTCGATGAGCTCGCGCCGGTTCTTCACATGCCAGTACAGAGCCGGCGCCTGCACACCGAGGGACGCCGCCAGCGCCCGCATGGTGAGCCCGTCGCTGCCCTTCTCATCCAGCAGGGCCAGGCCCGCTCGCGCGATTGTCTCCCGATTCAAAATCACATTGACACCTTAACATCGTTAAAGTAATTATGGAGTCAATACCAATAACGACGTTAAGGAGCATTATGGCCGAGCATGCAGTGGTCATCGCGGGCGGAGGCCCGACCGGGCTGATGTTGGCCGGTGAACTGGCCCTCGCCGGTGTCGACGTTGCGGTGTTGGAACGTCGGGGCAGTCACGAGGAGGTGGGATCCCGTGCGGCGGGTGTGCATTCACGCACGATCGAGGTGTTCGATCAGCGGGGGATCGCCGAGAGGTTCCTCTCCCAGGGCGCAACCGGCCAGGTGACCCATTTTTCGGGCATCTTCATGAGCATCGAGGACTTTCCCACCCGTCATCCGTACGCACTGGGTCTGCTTCAGCATTACACCGAGAAGACGCTGGCTGCCTGGATCACTGAACTGGGCGTGCCGATCTCCTACAACGCCGAGGTGGTCGGATTCACCCAGGACGACTCCGGTGTGGACGTGGAGCTTGCCGACGGGCGTGCGATGCGTGGGCGGTACCTCATCGGATGCGATGGCGGACGCAGCGCCATCCGTAAGGCCGCGGGGATCGGGTTTCCCGGCCACGATCCGTCGTGCTCGGCGATGCTGGTGGACGCCGAGATCACCGAGCAACCGCTCGAGTTCGGGCTGCTGCGCAAACCCGGGCAGGCCTTCCTGGCGATTCTGCCGTTTGAGGAGGGGTGGTGCCGGCTGGTCTTCAGTACCGATCTCTCCCGACTCGGCACCGAACCGACCCTGGAGGAAGCGAAGGAAGCGCTTATCGCCATAGCGGGAACGGATTTCGGGTTACACAGTCCGCGCTGGATGTCCCGGTTCTCCGATATGACCCGCCAGGCCGACAGGTACCGTGACCGGCGCCTGTTCCTCGCGGGCGATTCCGCGCATATCCACTTCCCGTTCGGCGGTCAAGGGCTGAATACCGGTGTCCAGGACGCGGTGAACCTGGGCTGGAAGCTTGCCGCGGTGATCAAGGGGGAAGCCCCGGAGTCGCTGCTGGACACCTATCACTCCGAGCGTCACCCGGTGGCAGAACGGGTGCTGCACAACACCATGGCCCAAACGCCGTTGTCCGAGGCGAGTCCACGGATCGATGCGTTGCGTGACATCGTGGGCGACCTGCTGGCCATGGACGAACCGCGCAAGCGCATCGCCGGCATGATGAGCGGCCTGGACATCCACTATGAGGTCGGTGGGCATCAGGGCACAGCGCATCCACTGCTGGGTCGCCGTATGCCGGACCTGGACGTGGTGACCGCGGATGGGCCGACACGCGTCTACCCCTACCTGCACACCGCCCGTCCCGTGCTGTTCAACTTCGGAGAGTCGCAGAGCCTGCGCCTCGATGGATGGACCGACCGAGTGCAGCTGGTGGACGCGAAATACTCAGGTGCATGGGATCTTCCGGTGCTGGGTGAGGTGACGGCACCGGACGCTGTGCTGGTGCGGCCCGACGGGTACGTCGCCTGGGTGGGGGCGGGTTCCGACGCCGGCCTCGGCGAAGCGCTCACCCGCTGGGTGGGATCACCGGTCCCGGCGTAATGTGGCGCGGGTGGCCGAGACACTGGAGTTCGGAGTCTTCATCCCGCAGGGCTGGCGCCTGGATCTGGTAGGCATCGCGCCCGAGCATCAATGGGACGTCATGCGCGACCTGGTCCGCTATGCGGAGGACGGTCCGTGGGATTCGGTGTGGGTCTACGACCACTTCCATACCGTGCCGGTGCCCACCGACGAGGCGACCCATGAGGCGTGGACGCTGATGTCGGCCTTCGCGGCCGTGACCTCGCGCATCAAACTGGGGCAGATGTGTACGGCCATGGGATACCGAAACCCGGTGTACCTGGCCAAGATCGCCGCGACAGTGGACATCATCTCGGGCGGGCGTACCCAGATGGGCATCGGCGGCGGCTGGTACGAGCACGAGTGGCGCGCGTACGGATACGGCTTCCCCGGCGCCGCCGAACGCCTCGGCAGATTGCGCGAAGGGGTGCGCATCATGCGCGACGCCTGGCGCGACGGGCGCGTCTCGCTGGACGGCACCTATTACCAGGTCGATGACGCCATTGTCGCCCCCAAGCCCTTGCAGCCCAAGGGAATTCCGCTGTGGATCGCCGGTGGTGGCGAGAAGGTGACGTTGCGGATCGCGGCCAGGTATGCGCAATACACCAACTTCGGACAGACTCCCGAGGAGTTCGAACACAAGTCAAAAGTGCTTGCGGGGCACTGCAAAGACATTGGCACCGACTTCGACGCGATTGTCCGGAGCGCCAACATGAACATCGTCATCGGTGCCGATGACGCCGAGGTGACCGACCGGCTGGCGGCCATCAAGGCGCGGCTCATTCCGGTCATCGGCGAGGACGTCGCCGAGGCCACGGTGGGGAACCTTGCCGAGACGGCGGGAACCCCGGAACAGATCGCCGAGCGTCTGGCCGCGTTGCGCCGGCTCGGGCTGGGCTATGCGATATGCAATTTCCCGGAAGCGGCCTATGACCGTTCCGGAATCGACTTGTTTGTTCGCGAGATAGTCGCCAGCAGTTCATAGTTGAGTCGATTGGTCAGCCTGTCTATTGCAGATTCATCGCCGGGGAATATCGCTTGAACGAACGCCCTGGTGATTGGATTCAATCCGGGAGTATTTTGCGCGTGAATCGTTTTACGCCTGCTACTGGACAGGGTATTCACGCTCATGAGAGTTCTGCGGTTCTTGGCTGTCGTGGCCGTCCTGGCGGCCATCGGGATGACATTTCCATCTGTCTCACAAGCGGATACGGCCATCGAAGCGGAATCGATGTCCTACTCGAACGGGGGCGGCGGAACCTGGGCGGACGGTAGCGCGTCCGGTGGAACACTGCTGGGTCTGTACGGACAGAATGCGGTTGCTACCAATACGGTATGGCTGCAGGCTTCGTCGAGAATTGTTATTCGGGCACGCGGGCAGCAATGTCTGGGTGCTCCGGCGATGCGTGTGAGTGTCGACAACGCCGCGGTGGGCAATTTCACGGTATCTGCAAATACCTTGACCGAGTATTCGGTGGATTTGTCCATCGCCGAGGGATCGCATTCCATCACCATTACGAACAGCGCGGCGTACAACACGTTGTTCTGCGGTCGAATGCTGGTGCTGGACAAGGTGACGGTGGTCTGGACCTCACCGACCACGACAACTCCGCCTACCACGGTCCCGCCGACGGCCACCACGATTCCGACGACGCAGCCTTCGGATTGCGTCGTGAATGAGTACCAGGCCAGCTACTACAACAACACCGTGTTGAGCGGTGACCCGGTGGTGCGACAGTGTGAGACGTCGGTGGGTGGCAACTTCCGAAGTGCTGCACCGGCATCCGGCGTCAACGCCTCGAACTGGGGTGCCCAGTATGTCGGGACCATCCGCTTTCCGGTCAGCGGCAACTACGTGTTCAGCGCGGATACCGGAAACATGGCGGTGCGCGTGTGGCTCGACGGACAACTCGTCATCGACAAGGGCTCGGTGAGCTGGGGTCGAAATCTGGCAGCCAAGAACGTCACCGCGGGCGATCACACGGTTCAGGTCGCCTTCTGGAAGGCGTCCGGCGATTCCTTCGAGTTCTTCTCGGTCTCACAAATGGGGCCTGGCGCGGCCAGCACCAACGGCAACTACTACGCGGCGGATTCCTTTTGGAACACACCCATCCCCGCCGATGCCCAGATCGACCCTCGCTCCGACGGCTGGGTGGCGATGCTGGGAAATCAGAACGGCATCTCGCTGAACAGCAGCACGTGGACCCAGCCGATCTACGTCGCGCCACCCGGCACTCCGACCCGAGCGATCCGGATCACCAACTCGAGTAAGAACCTGACCGTCCCGTATCTGTCGTCCTACAAGGCGAGCCCCGATGGCGACAGCGCGCTGATCATTGTGGATCAGGCGAAGGGATGCGCCTACGAGCTGGAGATGTTCAACAATTCGTCCTCCGCGGTGGCCTCGGCCTCCTATCACGCTTACACAGGAACCGGTGGGCACACGTCTGGCCCGGCCCACTCCGGCGGTGAGCTGTCCTGGCTCGCCGGGCTCATCAGATCAGCGGAGGTGAACTCGGGCGGCATCAACCACGCGCTGCGATATGCGCTGCCTATCGGCTCAGCACGATTCGTCTATCCGGGCACCCGCTCCGACGGCAGCACGTCCGGTGGGATTCCGCAGGGCACCAGGATGCGGCTCGACCCATCTCTGGATCTGGATCAGTTCAGCCTGACCCCGTTTCAGCGGATGGTGGCCGTCGCCTTGCGGAACTACGGTGGTTACAACGCCGATACCGCCGGGGTACTCGCCGTCGCCACGGAGAACACCGCAGCCTCGGCGCCGTTCAATCTCTCGCTCTCGGGCCTGCCGCAAGCCCTCATTCAGCACTTACAGTTCCTCAAACCGACTGTGACATCTACCGACATCCGGCTGGACGAGCAGGCCGACCAGACGTGCGCCCAGCAGCAGTAGGGCCCATTGTTTACGGCCCGACCGATACCGTAAGTTACGGGAATGCCTTCGCTTGACGCAGTCGATGAAGCCTTCCTGTCCAGCGCTCCCGTGCGAGCCAGCCACACCATCTCCGTACCGGTGTCCGCCGACACGGTGTGGCGTGAGCTGACCAACGACACCACACTGCGGTGGTTGGCGCCGGGTATCAGGGTGGTGTGGGGTAACCCGCGCGCCGGGGTCGGTGCTGTCCGCAAGATCGGGCCCGCGGTGGGACCGAAGGTGAATGAGCACTACTTCCTCTGGGAGGAAGGAAGACGCAAGGCGTTCTACGTAACGAGCATGCCGGTGCCGGCGCCTGGCTTGCGCGCCTTCGCCGAGGACTATGTGGTGACGCCGACGGATCGCGGTGCCGACTTCACCTGGGCGTGGGCCATCGACGGCACGGGGCCGATTCGCAATGCCACCCCCGCGGTGAATGCCATCGTCGGTTTCTCGATGAAGCGCACTCAGAGATACTTCGAGAAGATCGCTGCAGCCGGAAGGTAAGCGTTCGCCCGTACAGTGAATCCGTGCGCACGCTCGTCCTGCTTACGGTGATCCTGGTGGTGGGCGCCTGCGCGCCTGCCCGCAACGCGACGGATGCGGCGGCCCAGAACCCTTGCGATGTAGGTCAATACTGGACGCGCTACTACAACAACACTGATCATTCCGGCACCGCGGTGCTCGCGCGGTGCGAGTACTCGGTGGGCGGGAACTTCGCGGCATCTCCAGCGCCGGGTGTGCGGGCCGACGAATTTTCGGTCGATGCCGCCGGCTCGCTGCGATTCCCCGTGACGGGCGAATACCAGATCGCCTCGATGAGCGGTGGCGTCGTCGCGCGGGTGTGGCTCGATGACGAGCAGATCTTCGATCATGCCAACACCCGTGACTGGGGAACCGATCTGGCCACGCGCACCGTCCAGGCCGGTGTACACGCAGTCCGGGTCAACTATTCCAGTACGAGTGGACCTGCGGTACAAGAGTTCTCGGTGTCTCAAGTTGCGCTCGGCCCGGAGTCTGCGAATGGCAACTTCTTCGCGGCAAACTCATTCTTGAATCAGCCGCTCCCGCCGAGCCCGGCGATCGACCCTCGTTCGCCGAATTGGGTTGCCGCGCTGATGCATCACCCCGACGTCAAGGGAATCGACGTCAACGAGGACATCTGGACTACCGCCGTCTATCGCGCACCTGCGGGCACTCCTACCCGGACCGTCGCCATCCGCAACAGTGGGAAGTCGATCGACATCCCGTATCTGCCGCATTATCTGCCCACGCAGGACGCCGACGCTCATCTGGCAGTCATCGACGACACCAACGGGTGTGAATACGAGTTCCAGTCCTTCAAGCCGGATTCGATGTCGGCGATCGCGCAGGCCACCTATCGGGTAAATACCGGATCGGGCGGGCATGTGAGCGGGCCCGCGCATTCGGGAGGCGAGCTGTCCTATCTCGCGGGGCTGATCACGCCGGAAGACGTACAGGCCGGAGTGATCGATCATGCGCTGCGGTTCGCGATCCCCATCAACGCACCCACCTACGTGTACCCGGGTACGCGGTCGGACGGCACGATTCCGGATGGGGTGCCCGAGGGGATCAGAATTCAGCTTGATCCGTCCCTGGACCTGCGGACGTTGAACCTGACCCCCTTTCAGCGGATGGTCGCGACGGCGCTGCAGAAATACGGGGCGTTTGACGCCGACGTCGCGAAGACCTTCTCGCTGACCGCGCGCAGCGTGATCGACGGCACCCGCTACTCGACCCGGATCGACGATCTACCGCGGGAGCTGATCGGGAATCTTCGGTTCCTGACGCCGTCGATCAGCTCCACGGATATCCAGCTCGATACCGCTGCGAACAACGGATGTCGGCAGCAGCACTGATCTGGTAACGCTGATACCCTTCTTTCGGTGTCGCGACGGGCAGTGGCTGCGTATGAATCGTTTCTCGCCACGAAGAAGTTCGGGGCGTTGGACGGTCTGCGGGCACTGAGTGTGCTGGCGGTGATCTGGCATCACACCTCCGGGACGCCCGGTCCGAGGATCTCGCACAGCGGATTCATGGGCGTCGACTTCTTCTTCGCGATCAGTGGCTTTCTGATCACCACCTTGCTGGTCCGCGAGCGTGATCGCACATCCGGCGTATCGCTGCGAAACTTCTACGCACGCAGGGCATTGCGCATCTTCCCGCTGTACTACGCAGTGCTGGCCCTGTATGTCCTGCTGGTGCTGGCCACCGAGCGCGGTACCCCGAAGGGGGAGCAATTCTTGGGGAACCTGCCGGCATTCCTGACCTATACCGTCAACTGGTTCGTGGACCTGTCCACCGGCACCTCGGTGCCGTTCTATTTTTCCTGGTCGCTGTCCACGGAAGAACAGTTCTATCTGTTGTGGCCGCCACTGTTGGTCGGGGCCCTGGTGCTGAGTAAGGGAAGGATCTGGGCACCGCTCATCGTGCTCTTCGCGCTGGTAGCGGTCTCGGCCGGAATCGGCGTGTGCTGCGATGCGCGGGCAATGCCCTGGCGCATCCTGGCGAGCTTGTCGTTGCCCATCCTGCTCGGCGCGGCCTTCGCGATCGTCGTCAACACCCGCGATGGCTACGCACGGGTCGCCGCGGTGCTCGGCTGGTGGTGGTCGGCCCCGGCGGTGTTCGCGGCGATGATTGCCGCGCTGTGGTTCGGTGCCCCGTCATGGTCGATCCAGATCCTCATGGTCCTCAGCGTCGTCGCCGTCTCCATCCGTGAGAACACCCTCATGCATCCGGTGCTGAGCTGGCGACCTCTCGCGTTCATCGGTGTGATCAGCTACGGCATCTACTTGATGCACATGTTGTGCGCCAACGTCGTGCGCCGGATAGTCCACGAGGAGCAGGGGCTGACGCTCTGCGCCGGAACGACGGTCCTCGTCATCGCCGTTGCCTATCTGAGCTTTCGATACTTCGAGACGCCCCTGCTGCGTATCAAGCGCCGCTTCGAATCATCCACGGAGCGGGCCGGAGACGAACTCTCTCGCACTGCGGGGGTCTAACCGATCGCAGGTCCGAGCAGATCGTCGGCATCGGTGATCCGATAGCCATAGCCCTGCTCGGCCAGGAACCGCTGCCGGTGCGCCGCGTATTCGGCATCGAGGGTGTCGCGGGATACCACCGAATAGAAGTAGGCCTGGCCGCCGTCGGCCTTCGGCCGCAGCAGCCGCCCAAGCCGCTGCGCTTCTTCTTGGCGTGAGCCGAAGGTACCCGAAACCTGAACAGCTACAGCTGCTTCCGGTAGGTCGATGGAGAAGTTGGCCACCTTGGAGACCACCAGGGTGGCGATCTCGCCGCGCCGGAAAGCGTCGAAGAGCGCTTCACGTTCGGCGTTCTTGGTGGAGCCCTGGATTACCGGGGCGCCCAGCTCGGTTCCCAATTCGTCGAGCTGATCCAGGTAGGCGCCGATCACCAGCGTCGGCACTCCGGGATGGCGGGCCAGAATCGACTTCACCACGTTGATCTTCGTGTGGGCCGTCGAGCACAGTTTGTATCGCTCGTCAGCCTCGGCGGTGGCGTAGATCATCCGCTCGTTCTCGGTGAGGGTGACCCGTACCTCGATGCACTCGGCGGGCGCGATCCAGCCCTGTGCCTCAATGTCTTTCCACGGCGCGTCATAGCGCTTGGGGCCGATGAGGCTGAAGACATCGCCCTCGCGACCGTCCTCGCGAATAAGGGTGGCGGTGAGTCCGAGGCGGCGCCGCGACTGCAGATCTGCCGTCATCCGGAACACCGGAGCGGGCAGCAGATGCACCTCGTCGTACACGATCAGGCCCCAGTCCCGGCTGTCGAACAGCTCCAGGTGGCGATACTCGCCCTTGGTGCGCCGGGTGATCACCTGATAGGTGGCGATGGTGACCGGCCGAATCTCCTTGCGCTCGCCGGAGTATTCGCCGATCTCTTCTTCGGTCAAGGAGGTTCGCGCGATGAGTTCGCGTTTCCACTGCCGCCCGGCCACGGTGTTGGTAACCAGGATCAGGGTGGTCGCCTGTGCCTTCGCCATCGCGGCGGCGCCCACCAGCGTCTTACCGGCCCCACAGGGCAGCACCACCACACCGGAACCGCCCGCCCAGAACGAGTCGGTTGCCATCTGCTGGTAGTCCCGGAGCTCCCAACCATCCTCGGCCAGGCTGATCGGATGCGCTTCGCCATCCACGTATCCGGCGAGATCCTCTGCAGGCCAACCGATCTTGAGTAGCATCTGCTTGACCCGGCCACGCTCGCTGGGGTGCACCTGCACGGTGTCGTCATCGATGCGGGCGCCGAACATGGGGGCGATCTTCTTGTGCCGTAACACCTCTTCGAGCACCGCGCGATCCAGGCTCACCAGCATGAGGCCGTGCGCTGGATGCTTGACGAGCTGGAGGCGCCCGTAGCGGGCCATGGTGTCGACGATGTCTACCAGCAGTGGCTGCGGCACCGCATAACGGGAGAAGGTGACGAGGGCGTCGACCACCTGCTCGGCGTCGTGCCCGGCGGCGCGCGCGTTCCACAGCGCCAGCGGCGTGATGCGGTACGTGTGCACGTGCTCGGGTGCGCGTTCGAGCTCGGCGAAGGGGGCGATCGCCTGGCGCGCCGCGTCTGCCTGGTCGTGATCGACCTCTAGCAGCACGGTCTTATCGGACTGGACGATCAGCGGTCCATCGGTCATTCGATCCAGGATAGTGACCCCCGGGGACATTGGAGGGTGCCGTATGCCCTGCTAGATTGCTGCGGTGACGACACCACAAGACCGCAGCACCCTGGCCGAGATTTGGCAGCGCCGGTTCGCGTTCTACGACCAGTACGCCGCGGCGCCCACGAAAGAAGAGGCGAATGCCATCTTCCGCGCGGGGTCGTTTTGGACACGTATCCGCTTAACCAGTAATTTCCTTGCATTTTTCTTTGGACCGATCTACTTCTTCGTCAAGGGGATGTGGCGCAAGGGCCTGGTGCTGCTGGGGCTCAGTGTGGGTCTTGGCGTGGTGCTGGGAGTGGTGGGTGCTTCCGACAGTGTGACGCGTGCGTTCTCCTTCGGCTTTGCTGCGCTGTTTATGGGCATCGCCAACCAGGCCTATTACTTGCACTGGGTTCGCCATAGCGAATCGTGGAACCCCTTCGAGGGCGTCCGCTGACGCGGAGCTGATCGACGGTCAGGACGGCGGTGAGACGGCGGTGATGCGGTGAATCGCGAAGTCGCGGATCCGCCCGGCGGCGGTGTCGAAGGCGGACAGCTGACCGCCGCGCACGCTGATCGGATTGACCACTCGCGAGGACGCTACCCCGGCCGGGTCCACGTACCCGATGAGCACGCTGGTCTGGGCCTTCGCGGACTGCTGTAACAGCGCCACCGCGTGCGAGGGCTCGATGCGGATGCCGTCGTGATCGCCGGCCGCGCGCAATGCCTTGACCACTGCGGAGGCCGCGGGCTCACTGAGCACCGGTGGCGTCCAGCCCATCCGGTGCGGCTGCGGAGTCACCCGGGCGCGGTGCACCCGGAGCTCTACGATGGTTCCGGTGGCATCCTCGGCGGCGGGAGCGAAGCCCGCCCCGCGCAGCCCAGCCACCAACTCGGCCAACGGCGCCAGTGACACCGCGACGGTCGGGGCCAGCAGCCGTAGCCCCAAATCCTCCGCCAGCACCGACGCCATCACCTGCGTCAGCAGGGCCACGTCATCACAACGTAGGAACGAGCTGGCCACGCCGGCCCGAAGCTGCCCATGTCGACGCGCGACGTCATCGATGAGGTACGTCAGCGATTGGGGGACAGGGGTTTTGGATCGCGAACCGAAGAAACTGTGCAGTGAGGTCGCGGTCCGCCCCGAATCCAGCGCACGCCGGATGCTCGCATCGCTGACCCGAAACACACTGGCGGCCCCCGCTGATTCGAGGTCCGCCATCGCGGCGAGCTCAAGCTCTACCTCGCGCGTCAGTGGGCCGGGTGCGACGACCGTGAGATCGGCCTGCACCAGGAAGTGGTCGATGGGAGCGGGTAATGCCTTCTCCATCGCGGCCTGCGTCGCCGCCTCATCGCCGCTGCTGTCCAGGAAGGTACGGACATGTGTCGTCAACGCGCCACGTCCGATTACGCCCAGCGTCGTCGCCTCGAACAGCAGGGCCGTCACCGGTTCCACGCCCAGCCGTGCGCCCCAGCGGGGACGACGCCACCGCATCACCCGTGATGTCTCCTCGGCCCGCAACCCATGCCCGGGTTTCAGTTCACCGAGGATCTCCAGCAGTAGCTTGCGGTCATGCGGCGCCGCCGTCGACCGCAGCGAATCCGAAAGGGCCGCTATCGGTTTGTCCTCGCTGGTGCGCTTGCCGATCAGGTCGGGGCGGGCGGCCAGCATCAACCACGCCGACATAAGCCGAAACCAGCGGGTCGCGGTCGGCAGCTCCGCGAAACGGTCGGCCTGCGTGGTCGGCGCCCAATGCCAGCCTTCGGCATCGGTCTGCACATCGGGATCACCCACCGCGATCAGCTCGGCCGCCGCCAGCACCTCCAGCAGCAGCCCCATTCGGGTGTCATCGATACCCGTCGCCTTCGCCAGCCGTTTGACCTCGCGCACCCCCAGGCCACCGCTGCGCAGCTGAGGAGCGGGGTTGACGCCGAGCTCATCGAGCAGCAGTCCCACCTCACGCAGCAGATCAAGTGCCGCCCCTGCGGCAGCGGCGTTGGCTTCGGCCTGGGTTGCGGTTGTCGTCTCGGTGGTCGGTGGCTGCAGCCGGTCGGGCTCCTCACCACGAAGCAGCTGTGCCACGAACCGGGGCAACAGCACGGTCTCATCGTCGATCCGCTGCAGCAGGCCGGCCGCGAGCAGCCGCTGCACCGGACGATCCTGCGGGGCATCGGGCGCGGCGTCCCGGGTGCGGCCGATGGGAGATCCGGTGATGAGTGCCTGCAGCAGCTCCATCCCGCGCTCGTCGGTCGCCTCCAAGGCGGCGCGGGCCGCGTCGTAGGAGTCGGGGGTCTGCTCGCTGATCACCTGCCCGACCACCCACGGCAGCCCCAACCGTGTCTCTCCCGCCAGATGCAGTTCGCGATCCCCCCACACCAGTGCCAGCTCGCGCAGCCGGTCCAGGGTGGCACGCACCTGCAGTTCGGTGGCCCGACCATCGACCTGAGCGAGCACATCCGAGACCGGAGTGCCGGTGACATCCGCACGAGCCACCAGCAGCGCATCCAGGACCGCCAGAGTCAAAAAGTCCAGGTTGTCGGTGGCTGCGCGTACCGATTGGCGCGACAGCGCCCGGCCCGCCAGGGCGGCCAGCGACCCCGGGGGTGGCGAGGCCAAATCGGGTCGCAGCCGGACCAGCTGCACCAACTGTTCATCGGGCAGCTGGCGCAGCCAGGTCGCCAACGCCGCATCGTCACTCATCGGACACCAGCGTAGAGGCGGGTTGGGTTCGCCGTCGTGCTCCCGGCCTGCCACAATGGCTTTGTGGCTGACAAGAAGCAATACGTCGACAATGGCTGGCCCGCACATGTGGACGGTGAGCACGCCGTCTCCGAACTCGCGGCCGACCGCACCGGAGCACTGTCACCCTTCGGCGACATCGAGTTCCCGGTGCAGTCCGTGCCCTACGTGCATCCCGTCACCGTCATCAACAAGTAACGGTGTCCGACGGTCTTCGCGATAGCGGCTCATCGGAGCCTGACCGTCTCTCTCATATCGACGAGCACGGGTCCGCACACATGGTCGACGTCTCGGCCAAACAAGCCACCGCACGCGAGGCGGTCGCGGCCGGATGCTTCATCACCACTCCGGAAGTCCTGACACTGCTGGCCGACGGCACGCTGCCCAAGGGCGATGCCATCGCCACCGCGCGGCTGGCCGCCATCATGGCTGCCAAACGCACCAGCGAGCTCATTCCGCTGTGCCACCAGATACCGCTCACCGGCATCGACGTGGACTTCAAGATTGACGCCACAGCCGGATCCATTCAGATCACCGCCACCGCGCGCACCAACGACCGCACCGGGGTCGAGATGGAGGCGTTGACCGCCGTGACGGTCGCCGGATTGACATTGCACGACATGGTCAAGGCGGTCGATCCGGCATCGCGCATCGACGACATCCGAGTGCTGCGTAAAGAGGGCGGCAAGACCGGAACATGGACCCGACCCTGAGATCTGCGCGGGTGATCGTGGCCTCCACTCGGGCGGCCACCGGTCAGTACCCCGATAAAACCGGACCCGTCATCGTCGAATGGCTTGGCGCACAAGGTTTCCGAGTTGAGAAACCGATCGTCGTGCCCGATGGCGACACAGTGGGAGCGGCGATCCGCGCCGCGGTGTCCGACGGCGTTTCGTTGATCATCACCACCGGCGGCACCGGGCTCTCACCCACGGACGTCACACCCGAACAGACCGTGCCACTGCTGGATTACCAGATTGCCGGCCTGGCCGATGCCATCAGACGCTCCGGGCTGCCGACCGTGCCCACCAGCATCTTGTCCCGCGGCGTGTGCGGTGTCGCCGGCCGTACCCTGGTGGTCAACCTGCCCGGCTCCACCGGTGGGGTACGCGACGGACTCGCGGTGCTCGACGGTGTGCTCGGCCATGCGCTGGATCAGATAGCCGGGGGTGATCACGCATGAGCGCTGGCGTCTCCCGTGCGCTGTTGACCGCGGAACGCATCTCACTGATCGAGCACGAGCAACTCGTCGATCACGAATCAGCGGGGGCCACAGTCGGATTCGTGGGCAATGTGCGCGACCACGACGGCGGCAAGACGGTGCTGCGGCTCGAGTATTCGGCGCATCCGTCGGCCCAGCAGGTGCTGACCGATGTGGTCGAGCGCATCGCCGCCGAGGCAGAGGGTGTGCGCGCGGTGGCGGTAAGTCACCGCATCGGCGCGCTGACGGTCGGTGAGGCGGCCTTCGTGGTGGCGGTGAGCGCGGACCATCGCCGTCAGGCATTCACCACCTGCCAGCGCCTCGTCGACGACGTCAAGGCGGCACTGCCGGTATGGAAGCACCAGTTCTTCGCCGACGGCAGCGACGAATGGGTGGGCTCGGCCTGAAAAATCCGGGCCCCGATTGGGGTCTGGTACCTAAAAACCCAGATCAGGGCGCTGCGACCCCCATGGGTGCACTAGCTTCCTTAGATCATGAGCACTTCCGTGCAACCGAAACACCACGCTGCGGCGCCGGCGCCCCAAATCTTCCCGCATCCAGGTAAGCGGCCGGCGCATCCCGCCGATGACCCGTTCCACATTCCGCCCGACGGCTTCGGGGACACAGCACCGGGAACGGTTCTGCGTGCCCGCCCTGTGGACATCGGATTCCTGGGGCTACGGCGTCAGCGGGTGACTGCCTGGCAACTGCTGTACCGGAGCACCGATCCGCATGGCGCGCCTGAGGTTTCGGTCACCACCGTGCTGGTGCCTGCCGGACATGATCCGCACTCGCCACGTCTGTTGGCGTACCAATGTGCGATCAACTCCAGCGAGCGATCCTGCTTTCCTTCCTACTGCCTGCTGCAGGGTGCGCGTGGACCGTTTGCCAATCCGCAGATCGAATTGCTGCTGATGGCCGCTGCTTTGCGTCAGGGCTGGATCGTCAGCGTTGCCGACCATGGAGGGCAGCCCGGGCGTTATGTCGTCGCTCGCCAACCCGGTTACCACGTACTCGACGGTCTGCGGGCCACCCTGCGGTTCGCCGAACTACGGCTCCCGGCCGATACGGCGATTGGGTTGTGGGGGTACTCCGGTGGCGGGCTCGCGAGTTCGTGGACCGCGGAGATGGCACCGGACTATGCCCCCGAGCTCAATATCGTCGCCGCGGCGTTGGGCTCGCCGGCCTCGGACCCCAGCAAGATTCTGGAGAGGGCCGACGGAGGGTTGTTCGCGGGGTTGGGTATCGCCGCGATCTCTGCCCTGCGCGGAAGCTATCCCGCGTTGGATTCCGTACTGACGGAACACCTTACCCGTCGGGGTGAAGAGATCATGACTACCGTGCGGGGGCTCTCGACGGGCCAGGCGGTTGGCCGGTACGCGATGCGCAACTTCGATCGCTTGGTGAACCTGCCGATCGACGACCTGATGGCGCTGCCCGACGTCGCCGCGATGAGCGAGGACCTGCGCCTGGGAAAGGTGGCGCCGGCGTGCCCCGTGTACATCTACACCGCAGTGCACGACCAGCTCGTCGGTATCGATGAGGTGGATCGCCAGGCCGACTTCTACGCCACCCACGGCACCGATGTGACGTACCGGCGTGACCGCTTCAGCGAGCATCTATCACTGGTGATACTGGGCGCGCCGGCTGCCCTGCGGTGGCTGGCGCAACGCCTGGAGGGCATGGAACCCGAATCTGGCACCCGCACTGTGAATTCCATGCTCGGCTCTACGCCTGCGCTGTGGACCATGGCGGTGATTTCGGCTGCGGCGGCCCGCGTACTCGGGGGCCGCCAGCTGTAGTTTTATGCCCGTTCGGCGATGACCGTGTACACGGGAATGTAGAGCAGCGGATCGTCGAGATCCCGCTCCAGCCGCTCTAGCCGCTCGGGGTCTCCACGGAAGGTCCCGCGAATCACGTTGAGGAACTCGGCCTTTGGTGCCGTCATGGTCGTCGGGTTCAGCTGCAGCACGTTCCACCCGTTGGCGGGGAGCACCTCTTCGATTTCCGCTGCCTGCACCGCGTTCTGGAACGGGGTCGGGATGCCGTGCACGCTGCCTTGAGCGAAGCACCATATGTACCAACGCGCTCCGGGCCGCGTGGCACGGTGCAGCGCGCTCGCGTACTTCGCGTGTCCCTCGTGGTCGAAGCAGTGGTACACGCCGCTGTCGATCACGGTGTCGAACCGTCCGTCCCAGCCGCTGAGCTCGGTGGCGTCGGCGACCTGGAAATCGATGGTGGCGCCGGCGGCGGACGCCCGGCCCTTGGCCTGCTCGATCGCCGAGGGGGCGAAGTCCAGTCCGGTGACGTTAAAACCTTGCTGAGCAAGGTAAATGGCATTATCGCCAAGGCCGCAGCCGATATCTAGGACCTCGCCGTGGACCGCACCGAGCAGGGCCAGTTCCTTGATGCGGGGTTTGGCGTCCTGGGAATCCCACGGGATGGTGGGCCCGCCGTCCTTGACGCTCTCTCGGTACAGATCCTCGAATGTGTTCTGGGTGGGTGCGGTCATGATGTTCAGCCCCTTTCCGCGACGATGTTGAAGAACGGCATGTGGATCACGTCGTCGTCCAGCTGCTGAAGGCGTTCGAATGTCTTCTGTGCTTCTTCTGCCACTCCCGGTTGCTGATAGCGCTTACGCATATCGGCGGGCATCTGCTCCGGATCGATACCGGCCAGCGCGGCGCCGACGAATGCCACTCGAGACCCGAGATACGTTGTCCGGCCGAAGTATTGGATATTCCAGTTGGCTTCGGACAACACGCTGTTGATCTCCTCTGGATCCTGCACGCCGAACGGCATCGCGATGCCGTTCACGCTGCCATCGCCAAAGCAGGCGATGAACCAGCGTGCCCCCGGCCGAGTGGCCCGGTGCAGTGCCTTCGCGTACTGCTGATGGCCGTCGTGGTCGAAACAGTGATACACGGCGCTGTCGATCACGGTATCGAACCTCGCGTCCCAGCCGTCGAGCTTGGTCGCGTCGGCCACCTGGAGGTCGACGGTTACGCCCGCGGCGGCAGCGCGTTGCTTCGCCTGTTCGATGGCCGATGGGGAAAAGTCGAGGCCGGTGACCGAGAGGCCTTGCTGGGCGAGATAGATCGAGTTCTCGCCGAGACCACAGCCGATATCCAAGATGTCTCCGCGCAATGCGCCGTAGGCGGCGAGTTCTTTGATTCGCGGTTGCGCATCCCTGATATCCCAGGGCACGCCCGCCGCGGGGGCACCGTCGAACATGGGTTTGCCGTTGTAGACCGCTTCGAATGATTCTTGACTGGGAACGTCCGGGGGAGTGGTCGGTGCCGTCATGGTCACCAACGTACGCCTCGAAACTGGGACGTCAACCCCCTTGACAAGGCGCCTAGAATTCCCGTCGAAAGGGTTACCCCGCAACGACAATCGCCCCGGCCGTCACGGCCGGGGCGATTGTCTAGGTGCGAGTTAGCGCTGTGCCAGGGCGAGGATTGCGTCGCTGGCCTTGACATCCTGCGTCTGCATGGCGAAGACGATGTCCTTCAGGTACGACACTCCGCGACTGTCCTGGGGAGTGACATCGGTGGTACCGGGAGGCAGGTTGTTCGGATCGGGCAGATGCCGGACCACACCAGAGATGGCTTCAGGGTTCAGTGCTCCGTTGGAGGCGACCGGACCGGCGTCGAACGCGGCCTTGCCGGCAGCGAATCCGATATCCGCCGCGTCCGGGACACCGGCGGGAAGCGGGATCTCGGGAGCTGCCGCGGCAGGTGCCGGGGCAGGCTCGGGAGCAGGTGCGGGCTCGGCGGGCGCCGGGCCGGACTGGAACTCGTAGGGCAGCACCTGGTCCTCGGCGGCGGGGGCTTCGGGAGCCGGAGCCTGCTCGGGGGCGGGTGCCTCGTCAACCACGGGAGCCTCTGGTGCGGGGGCCGCGATGACCTCGGGAGCCGGGGCTTCCTCGGCGGGAGCCACGGGCTCGGGGGCGGGTGCGGGCTCGGCCGGTGCGGGAC
>MAFD01000015.1:0-85132 GCA_002013775.1 Mycobacterium sp. D16R18 | reverse complement strand
TCGTTGCCGACCTGATGCGCCGAGGCGGATGCCGGCAACACCCGGTCGTCCGGGAATCCGAACGTTCCGTTGAGGAACGGCAGGCCAAGAACCACCAACGCCGTGACGATCACGATGGAGATCGGAATTGCCCGGGCCATAACCCGTTTAGTGTTTCGGTACCAGAAGGTCTCGGTGATCTCCTTGGCCGTGGGCTCCGGTCTGCCCAGGATCTTGCGAATGAGTCGGCGTACGTCCAGGGCATCAATCCGGTCACCGAGCAGCGTGACCACCGCGGGCACGATGACAAGTGCCGCAATGGCGCCGACGAACACCACGGCCACACCCGCGTACCCGAAGGACTTGAGGAAGTACATCGGGAACAGGATCAGTGCCACCAGCGCCAGGGCAACCGTCAGCGCCGAAAACAGCACGGTGCGGCCCGCGGTGGTCATGGTCAACACCAGCGCCTCGTCGCGCGGCTTGCCGGCGTTCACCTCTTCGCGATAGCGACTGATGATCAACAGCGAGTAGTCGATGGCGAGTGCCAATCCCATGGCGACAGCCAGGTTCAACGCGAACACCGACACGTCGGTGACATACGTCAGTCCGCGCAGGATGGACATCGCCCCGACGATCGAGAACACCCCGACGACCAGCGGCAGCAAGGCCGCGTAGAGACCGCCGAAGATCCAGACCAGCACTACGAAGCTGATCGGAATCGCGATCGATTCCATGACCAGCAGGTCCTTCTCGGACTGCGTGACGATCTGGTTGTAGAGGGTGGCCACGCCCCCGGCCTTGACCGAGACTCCGTCGCGATCGACGGCGAGAGACTTGATAAGGATCGCCGCGTGCTTCTGAGCGTCGTTCTCACCGCCGGTCAGTCCGGCAACGATCAAGCCAGACTTGCCGTCGGTGCCGAAGAGATCATCGGCGACCTGCGGCGGAGCCGTCCACGCCGAGGTCAGGTTGAGCACCTCGCCCGAGTCTTTGAGTTGGCGCTCTAGATCGGCTGCGACGGCACGCATCTGCGGACTCTTGACGCCCTGATCGCTGGTGAGCATGAAGACCAGGGATTGGTCGCTGATGTCGAACTTGTCGGCCAGAACTCGTGTCACATACGCCGACTCGGAATTGGGGTCCTGCTGTCCGCCTGCGGCCAGATGCTTGGTCACCGGGACCCCGAAGATGGCGGCCGCTATGGCGATGAGCAGCGCCGCGCCGAGTACGACGCGGGGTGCCGCGATAACCGATCGAGCCAAACGTTCCAGCATCGCAACGCCTTCCTCCGGAGGATAACGGCGTTAAGTTATCAGCGATAAGTTAGACGGGTCAAGGGCGGGTGGCCGCCCGCCGAGTGCATACCGTACGCAGGTGAAACAGCGGAATCAGGTGCGTGCGGTATGCGCTCGGCGAAGGCGAGTGCGCGTGGCCCATGGCCGGTCCGCGAATCACTGGAAAACATGGAACCAAACGCGGTGTTCTAACGTCAGAGCTACACGTAGGACAAACATGTCTACTTGACCAGCGAGGGGAGCATCCATGCCCGGAGACTCAGGGCTCAACATGAATGACCTGCACCTAGCGCCTGGGGCCGCAACGAAAGTGTCACAGGAGTTCAGCGGAGCAGTCGACAAGTTGGAGGAACTTCGAAGGACCGCCGCTGGCTACTACCTCGATCTAGGCATGGGCTCGTGTGCTGAGGGCACCTCATGGAACGACGCCCTTAGCGAGCTAGTAACCGGTCAATCAGACTCAGTCGTCGCTGTCATCGATGCGCACATAAAAACAGTGAAGACGTGGGCTGAGTGGGCCAAGGTTGCTCAGAACGAGTACGACAACACTGAGCACCGAAACACCGAGTCGTTCGAACAGCTGAGAGGCGACACAATCGATAGCAAGGGGCGGGGCGTCTACCCGCCACCCACCACCAGCTGACGCGTTAGGAAAACTCGAACACATGAAGATGAGATGGATCGCCGCTGTCGCCGCATCAACTGCGCTGGTCGCGGGGTGCGCACATGACGGAATCCAGGGCACGCCTGCGCCGGGATCCGCCTCCTCATCAAACTCGCCTTCCACGTCCACCAGCACGTCCTCTACGACAACAAGCACCAACAACCCTGCACAAGGGACCACCTTCGACGCATGCACGGCCATCACCGACACTGATATAGCGACGTGGGAAGTCAAGCCTGATAAGCGCGACGCGCACACCACCGCGTTTGGCCAGAACGTCCGCGGATGCATTTGGGACGGGCCTAAGTGGGGCATCAAAATCTATGCGGTGGACACGAACCTGGATCAGTTGGAACAACCTCAGAAGCGATTCGAACGTCAAGAACGAGTTCAGGTCGGCTCACGATCCGGGTGGCTAGTCAAGACGAGCAACTCGATCGGTTGCGCAGTTGCTGTTACTTCACAACAATCCGTCGTCGCAGTCCAGGTTGATCTCAATCTCGAATTGACCGAGCAGCACTACGACCAATGCCCGTTGGCTCTGCAGATCATGAAGCAGATCGAGCCGAAAATACCTTAGAGCCAATAGTTTTCAGGAGGAGAAGACATGGGGAAGAAGCAGATCCAGAAGGAGCACTGGGAAGGCCACGACCACCAGTCGATCTACAACGCCGCCCAGGCATTCCAAACCGGCAGCCCTCAGGCCGCCAAGGAATCGATCAATAGCATCGCCGAGCAGCTGGGCGACATCATGCACACTCTGGGCGGCAAGGTGCAGGGCATGTTGGTTGAGGATTGGCGAGGCGAGGCGGCAAAATCCTTGCAGACCAACATGTCCGACTACTTCCGTGCCTCAGAAACGGGCATCCTCAGCATCCGGCACGTGGCTGACAGAATGCCTCCGCTGGGCGACGCGATGAGCACCGCGAAGTCGAAGATCGAGCCGCCGATGTCTGACGCCGCTGCCGCGGACATGAAGAAGTCCGGATACTCAGATGCCGAGATCAAGCAGCGGAAGAATCAAGAGCAGTTTTTTGCACGCCTTCAGATGATCGGCTTGTTCAGCGAGCCGGTGGTCCGCGAGGGCGACAACGTCACCGATGTCCAGCCGCCGAAGGGCAACAACCCCGGCAATATCACGCTTCAGCAGCCCAGCAACGGAACCGAAACAGGCACCGGCGGAGGTGGCGGCGGGGGCGGCCAGAATGGTGGCGGCGGAGGCCAGAACGGTAGCGGCGCAAACAATGCCACCAGCGGCTTCGCCGATAAGAACACCAAACCCGCCTTCAGCGACGGCGCGGGTAACCAAGGCGGACAAGGCCAAGGCGCGGGTTCGGGCGGCGGTAGCGGCTCGGGCGGCGGCAGCCCCCAAAGCGGTTCCGGCGGTTCGGGAAGCGGACTCGGCAGTGCATTGAGCGGCCTGGGCGCCGGTTCCGACAGATCCGGCGCTGGCCTGGCCCCCGGCACCACCACCTCGGCGGGCTTTAACTCGCCCTCAGGTTCAGGCTCGGGCACCGGAACCCTCAACGGCCCAGGAGCATTGCGCGGTGGCGCGGGCGTTCCCGGACCGGGCGGCGCCGGAACCAACGCCGCCGGCATCGGCGGCGCCGGAGTCCGCGGTGGCGCAATGGGTATGGGCGGCATGGGCATGGCCCCCATGGGCGGCGCCCACGGCCGCGGCGGCAAGGGCGAAGACGACGACGAACACCAGACCCCGGAGTTCCTCATCAACTGGGACAACGGCAACGAGCTGTTCGGCGATCTACCCAAGGCATCCCCCGGCGTCATCGGCGACTGGACCGAACATGAACGCGCCGAAAAGCAGCGCCGCGAGTCGGAGAAACGCCGCTACAAGTCCATGGGCTGGAACGTAGACTTCGGCGACGACGACTAGGGATCGAGCGCAGGCTGCTGCTCGTCGACGGTAGATCCGTTGAGCAGCAGCCGAAGCTGATCGCGATGTTGTTCCAACAACTCGGCGAGCTGGCGCATATGGAGCAACGCTAAAACGGTGCTATCCGCACCCGGCGAATGCTGAGCCGCCATCTCACGCAACGCGGCGATCTGGCCCTGCAAATGATGGGCACGCGCCCGTTCCCGCTCCAATTCGCGCGCATGATCCGCAGGCTCCAACGCCCGGCTTGGAGGCGATGTGAGGCCTCCGTCCGCGAGGCCGGATTGCCATCGGGCGCGGCGTTCCACCCGCTCTTGCACAGCATGTTGCTGCGCCTGAACAACGCGATCCTCATGCCGCCGCCGATGTCTGGCGCATTTGGGGCAGCGACAACCGCGCGTGTACCCGATGCAACCCTCGACAGTCATCGCGTTCAGTGTATGAAGTTCCGGCAAACCGTGCCGCGCAAGATGCGCTGGCGCTAAGAGCTGGACTGCGCCGCGGCCACTGCCTCTCGGGCGACGGCCAGATCGAGCTTGCGCATGGTCATCATGGCCTGCATCGCCGCGTTTCCGGTCACCGGATCGGAATGGAAAATCAGGTCGATCAGCTCACGCGGAACCACCTGCCAGGAAAGCCCGAATTTGTCCTTGAGCCAACCGCATTGGGACTCCTGTCCCCCGTCCGCCGTCAGCTCCTCCCAGTAGCGATCGACATCCTCTTGCGACTCGCAGTCGATCTGAAACGAGACCGCCTCATCGAAGGTGAACTGGGGTCCGGCGTTGAGGGCGGTGTATCGCTGTCCGTCGAGCTCGAATTCGACGGTGAGCACCGTGCCCTCCGGCATGGGGGTGTTCGGCCCGTAGTGGGTGATCTCGAGGATGCGTGAGTTCGGAAACACGGTCACGTAGAAGTTGGCGGCCTCTTCGGCGCGGGTGTCGAACCAGAGGCAAGGGGTAATCGTCGGCATATAGGTATCGACCCGCGGCGACCAGAAAACTCATCGCAAGTGCCGAGATACCTCGGTGAGCGCTGCGGCCAGCAGGCCCTCATAGTGATCGGCATCGGGCATCACCGAGGCACTGGTGTGCACGCTCACCGTCACGGTGTCGCCGATCCCGTGCACCCCGTGCGTCAGGCCCATCACCGGCGACAGCGCCGGGAACCCGGCGGTGAACACCACCTGCCCACCGGCGAGGGTCAGATCGGCCGCGCCACGAAGAACGCTCGACACCACGGTGTTGCCCGCGACGGTGGGCGGCATCAGATCGGTGTTGAAGGCGTTGACGCCCACCCACATCATCGGCGCGGGAAGTGCCGCACCACCGGCGCGTTGTGCGACCAGCACCGGGTGCGTGGCACGTCGGCGTCTGCTGTCGATGCCATCGGCAATCCGCCGAGTACGGGTGCGTACATCCGGCTCGCCCCAGCACAGGTCGACTCCAACATTGCGGAAATTGTTGCGTGCCAATGATTCCCCGGACTCTGCGACGGTCACCTCGGCACCCAGCCTGTCCGGAACCCACTGACCGTGATCGCGCAGATACTGCGGCAGCGCCGTACCGATCGCCGCCAGGACCGCGACGGTGACACTGACGTCGTCGGTGCGAAGTTCGTCGCGCGGCCGCACGATCATCCGGATCTCGCGGTGCTCATCCGGCCGGGCATTGAGCGAAATCAGCGGGAAACCTTGCGGTTCGGGCTCCAGCTCGCCCGCCTCGACGAGCTCTTGCTGCTGACGATAGGCCAGGTACCCAGCGCGGCTCGCGCTCAGCAGCCGACCCAACTTCACCGGAAAACCTGCCAGCCCGCGCAGCGCCGCATACCCGGGCACGTCGGGTAACACGCCGCCCACCGCCACATCATCACCGAACAAGGCCCGCGCCGCAGCGGTGGCCCGTCGACCGTCGGCCAACGCGTGCGATACCTGCAGTACCGCGACCAGGGCCCGGCCCGATGTCTGCGGCGCGCCGTGTACATCGGGGAAAAGATGGAGATGCCAGGGGCTTTCGCGGATGTCGACGGTACTCCTGAGCAGCGCCGCAATCGCTGATCGGCACTGCGGCCAGCTGGAATCCGGCAGCGCGTGCACGGTCAACGGCACCCGGGATTCGTCGCGCGGCGCCCAGTACGGGTAATCGAGGTGTCCGGCGACGTCGGCGGCCCGCACGCGCAGGTCCGCGATGCGGGTGGCGCGCTCGGCGATCGTCTCCTGCACGGCGGCGACATCCGCCGTCGGCGAGTCGAAGCAGAACAGCAGAAACTGATCGTTCGGGATCCTGGTCGACATCCAGTACATCTGGGCGTCGCGGGGCGCCATCTGTTCGACGGATGAGCCGCTTGTGCGAAGACCATTGAGCATTGTCATGCGCCGCCTACTTGTAGGTGCGCCAGGTGTCCCACAGCTGTTGCCACGGCGCAATTCTGCCGTAGTAGCGGTAGACATGTGACTCGTCCTCGTCAGGCGCGTGCCACAGCTCGATGCGCTGCACCCCCTGGAAACCTTGGGCAAGTTTGGGATCCGGATCGTCGACGCCGATGTACATCATGTCGGTCATGGATTCCGGCGGTGCCCCAAAGTAGTAGTACCCGCGGTGGAAACTGTAGGCACGGGAGAGCTCTTCACGTCCCGCCTCGAGGTCATAGGCGGCGGCCATGGGATAGATCTGCAGCACCAGTGCCGTGCGATGCCGCACATCCGGCGGCATCGAATCGTAGGTATCGCGGGCCACCTCGCGCAGGCCCTCCGTGGAGTGATCACCTCCGGCGAGCATCGTTGGCCCCATGGCTCCTGCCCAGGAAAACCAGCGCGCAGCAGTCGGTTCGGACACGACGGGCAGCCTGATGATCGCCATGATCACCGATGCGGCCGTCACCACCCCGATGAGTGCGTACGCCACGCCTCGCACCGCGGGCCGCGAAGGGCGCCACCGAGAAAGCCCCACAGCGCCCGCGGCAATCAACAAGGCATACAAGCCCATGGCGTAGTAGGCGCGTCCATGGGACGCGAACATGAATGCCCCCACCAACACCGCCGCCGCACCCAGGTACCGGTAGGGCCGCAAAGACGGCGACGCCAACAGCGCCACGATCCCCGCCAGCAGCAGCCCCAGTCCGATGAACACGGACCCGACGAGCATGCCCGCCAACAACGCCGCCCCGCGTTCGGACTCCGCCGCCACAATCCCGGCCATCCGCAGGTACGGCCACCCGTGGGTGGCCTGCCAGATGAGGGTTGGGACGGTGGCCCCCACGACAACGGCCGCTCCGGTCCACAGCTGCTTGCGACGCAGCAGCGCGCACGGCCCGAGCACCGCTGCGCACAGCAGCACCGCAAGCCAGAGGGCCGGGATGAGGAACTTGGTCTGCATGCTGATCACAGTCACGATTCCCGCCCACAGCAGCAGCCGATCGTCGGGCAGCCGTTCCCGCAGGCTGCGGGTCCAGCGCACCAGCAGCCAGCACACCACCGACCAGAGCGCCGGATCGATGGCCGGCGTCTGCAACCAATGGGCCAAAATCTGGAACATCGCAGTGGCGTATGCGATCGCCGACAGAGATTGCGTCAGGCGGCCCCCACCGAGCTCCGCGGCGATCAATCCGCACATCAACGTCCCGATCGCCACCGCACCGGTCGCCGCAAGACGCAGCACCCACAACGACCCGGGCGCGATGTTGTCGGCCATGCCCGCGATGAACGGCACCAGTGGGGGCTGGTCGAAGTATCCCCAGGACAGGTGGTCGCGTCCAGCGACAACGAAGTAGGCCTCGTCGAAGAAGTACCCGTATCCCCTGCTGGCCCAGCCGAACACGAGGGCGGTCATCGTGGTGATCGCGGTCAGCTCGGCGCGCGCGACCCGCACGGACGGTATGCCGGGGATGTCGTTACCGTCGTCGTACCGGGAATTGACCGCCGCCATAGCGGATTCACCCTAACCCCCATGCCATAGACTTCCGCCGTGCCGAGCACCAGCAAGTACAGCGATCCCTTGACCCGCAACGATATTGGACTCTTGGTTCTGCGTGTCGCGGTGGGGGTGACGCTGTGCTGGAACGGGCTGAACATCGTGTTCGCCTCCGACCAGTTCACACAGCTCGGCTCGTCGCCGATCGTCGGGCACCCCGATCTGCCGGCGCGCGTGCTCGCGGGTATCTACAGCATCGGCGGCGCCATGCTGGTCGCCGGACTCCTCACTCCCTTCGGGGCCAGTGCCGTGCTGGGTTCGATGCTCTACGCCGCAGTCCAGACCTATTCAGTGCGAAACGACCTCTTTCCGTCCGGCCCGGCTCTGCAATTCCCCCTTATTCTCGCCGCCGCCGCGCTGGCGGTGCTGCTGCTTGGCCCGGGACGCGTCTCTGTGGACGGGCGTTTTGACCGCGACGAGTGGCCCGCAGCCGTCTCATCGGTGCTGGTCATAGCTGGAATCGGGGGCGCGATTGCGGCGTGGGTGCTCGTCAAGGGCACAAATCCGCTTTCTTAAGAGTTCAGCAAGGCCGGTCATGGTCTATGACCTGGGCCGATGCGTCTAGCGAAAATTGCCAGACTTTTCCGATTCGTGACTCAATGATTTCTTAATAGTGACCCCTACTGTTCAGTACATGACGAACGAGGAATTCGGTGCCACGGTCATCGAGATCGACTTCGAAGCCATCTACAGCGGCGAGATGCTGGTTGAGGGCGACAACTCGGAGCAGACCGATGAGTGGTTCCCGCTAGCCGTATAACGGCAGGTAGGCGAACCCCAAAGGGGGGACGCATCGGCGAGGCGCGTAGCGCATCGCATGCCGGGCCAAGTCCCGGATGTTTCTCACCCATCCATCCAAGTTGTAGGCGAGGGCAGTCAATATGACTGCCCTCGCTTTTTTCATGAGCAAGTTGTTAAGGACCGAGCCCGGCGCTACCCGAGCTCTTCGGCGAGCTCCATCCACTGCACCTCGGCCGCGTCCTTCTCGGCCACGACGGCATTGAGCTCTGCGGTCAGGGTCACCACCCGGTCCGGATCGGTGGCGTGCTCGGCGAGCTTCTCGTGCAGCGCGGCCTCGCGTTCGTCCAACTTCACAACAGCCCGTTCAAGCCGGCCGAGCTCCTTTTGCGCGTTCCGCAGTGCGGCGCCATCCCGGCCGCGGTCCGATACGAGTTTCGTAGGAGCGGCGGCCGGCTGCGCATGCCGACGCAGGTACTCCTCGATGCCTCCGGGCAGGTTGGTCAGCTTGCCGTCGCCGAGTAGCGCCCACGTCGAATCACAGACCCGCTCGATGAGATACCGGTCGTGGCTGACCACAACCAGGGTGCCCGCCCAGCCGTCCAGCAGATCCTCCACCTGCTGCAGGGTTTCGATGTCCAGGTCGTTGGTGGGCTCGTCAAGAAGAAGCACGTTCGGCTCGGCCATCAGCACACGAGTGAGCTGCAGCCGGCGACGCTCACCTCCGGAGAGGTCGCCGACCGGGGTGCGTTGACGCGCCGGGCTGAACCCGAGCATCTCGGCGACCTGCGAAGCCGACATTTCCTTGTCGCCCAGCACAATCCGCAGAGCGATCTGCTCAATCGCATCGAGCACCCGGATGTCCCCCGGCAGGTCGTCGAGTTCCTGGCGCAGCCAGCCGATGCTGACCGTCTTGCCTTCCTTGCGATTCCCGGCCGCCAAGGGCACCGCGCCGGCGAGCACGCGCAACAGCGTTGTCTTCCCGGATCCGTTGACCCCTACCAGGCCGATGCGCTCGCCCGGAGCCAGACGCCAGGTCAGATCACTCACCAGCTCCTCACCGGTGGGTGTGGTGACCGTCGCGTCCTCAAGCTCGATGACGATTCGCCCCAGACGTCGACGCGCAAATGCGCTGAGCGCCACAGAGTCTCGCGGCGGCGGCACATCCGCGATCAAGGCTTCCGCCGCCTCGATGCGGTAACGGGGCTTGGATGTGCGCGCGGGTGGGCCGCGCCGCAACCAGGCCAGCTCCTTGCGCGCGAGATTGCGGCGGCGTGCCTCCGCGGCGTCGGCCTGCCGTCCCCGTTCGGCACGCGCGAACGTCCAGTCCGCGTATCCGCCTTCGTACGATTCGACGCCGCCGTCGACGACCTCCCACGTTTGGGTGGCGACGGTGTCCAGGAACCACCGATCGTGCGTCACGACCACCAGCGCGGTCCGCCGCGCGAGCAGGTGCTCGGCGAGCCACTGCACGCCTTCGACGTCCAGGTGGTTCGTGGGTTCGTCAAGAATCAACAGGTCCAGATCGCGAACAAGTGCGGCGGCGAGCCCCACGCGGCGCCGCTGGCCCCCGGAGAGCTGGTCCACACGTCTGTCGAGGCCAAGGGCCGCCACTCCGAGCCCGTCGAGAATCGAACGGATCCGCGCATCCCCGGCCCATTCGTGTTCGGCGACGCCCAGGGGCGCGATCACGACATCGAACACCGTGTCGCCGACAAGGTCCTCGCGCTGGGTGACGACGGCTTGGCGCAGGTCCCCGGTGCGGCTGACTCTGCCCTGATCCGCCGGCTCGACACCTGCGAGCACCTCCAGCAGCGTGGTCTTGCCTCCGCCGTTGAGGCCCACCACCCCGATGCGGTCGCCCGCCTGCACCCCCAGGCTCACATTCGAGAGCAACGGCTTGACGCCGTATGACTTCGAAACGTTCTCGAGGTTGACGAGATTGATGGGCTTGGCAGGCGAGGTCATGGCCTCCACAAACTACTCAGGCACGGGCGGCCGGCGCCACTTCGCTGCCCCGGTCCAGGAGCCCCGCCCGCCTCAACGCGAACAATGCCACGGCACACACCAGTCCAATACCGGTAAGCGATACCCACAGCAAGGCGGGCTTACCGTGCTGCTGGGTGTAGCCGAATATCGACCCGGTCAGCAGATTCCCCGCCAGAATGCCGACACCGACGATCGTGTTGTACAGCCCGTAGTGAGTAGCAACCAACCGGTTACGCGCCAACCTGACCACGGTGTCCATCTCGAACGGGAAGGTCGCGATGGTGCCCACCGCCAGCAGGGCCGCCGTCAGCAGTAGCGCAGCGATCGCCGGGAGTTGCCCTGCCGACGCCGCTGTGGGCAGCAGCATCAGCGGCACAAAGGCCGCCGCGATGACCAGCATCCCGAGCACCAAGCTGCGGCTGGGGCCAAACCGTGCGGACAACCAGCCGGTGAGCCGCACCTGTCCGGCGATGGCCACCAGCCCGGACACCACGAAGATGCTTGTCACCAAAACCGTTTCAGACTTCTTGTCGCTGGTCAGCAGTGCCGCCTGGAACGGCAACGCCAGGTACACCTGAAACGTCAGTACGTACGAGCCGATCATCGCGCCGGAGAACAACAAGAAGGCCTTGTTGGACACCACCGAGCGCCAGTCGGCGAGCACGGGTTGCCTGTCCACATCCTGCTCGACGCGGTTCGGCGGCAGAGCCATCAACTGGATTACCGTCAGGGCCGCGAAAACCACTGCGGCGACGGCGCAGGTGATCCTGAAGTCCCACGCGGTCAATGCCAGACCGACGATCGGGCCGAAGAGAATTCCCGCCTGGTAGAAGACGTTGAAGACCGCGAACGCCTCCACCCGGCGCTCCCCCGAATCCGCCGCCAGGTAGGCACGCACCGCAGGATTGAAGAGAGCACCTGCGAAACCCGTTGCCGCCGAGGCGATCAATATTGCCGGCAGGGAGCCGACAAAGGCCAACATCAGGAATCCGGCGGTACGCAGCAGACATCCGGCCACGATCAGCGGCTTGTATCCGAATCTGTCGGCCAGGGTGCCGCCGACCAGGAACATGCCCTGCTGGGAGAAGTTTCGGACGCCCAGTACCAGCCCCACCATCCACGCCGCCAAACCCAGTGGCCCGGCAAGGTATCCGGCCAGGTATGGCATCAGCATGTAGAAGCCGACGTTGATGGCGAATTGGTTCACCATCAGGATCTGGCTGGGACGATCGAAAGACCTGAACTGCCGGAAAGTCTCGCCGCCGAAGCCTCTTCGCGTCAAGCGCTCATCGGTCACGCCGGGCGTCCTATCGGGTCGATCACATGGGTCAGCCTGGTCCATCGGTCTACCACCCGATCCGACGGATCGTCGATCACGTCGGGATCCTGCGCCGGTGGGCGATCCAACAGGTCGTGATCACGGCAGTAATCGTCATCGTAGATCGTGCCGTGGTAGCGCATCGGTCCGTCGGGGAAGATGGCGGCGACGCGCGACTCGGGCGCCGACGTCCGCGCCACCCACCCCGCGACCAACGCCACCGCCCCGACGCTCCATCCACCGCTGGCATGGTAGGTAGCGGCCAGGGTCCGGGCCGCCCAAACCGCCTCATTCGGTGCGACCCAATGGGCTTCATCGAACCCGGGGTAATCAACATTGCCCGGATAGATACTCGACCCGAGACCGCGCATCAACCGCGAGCTGGCCGGCTGACCGAATATCGTGGAGCCAATAGTGTCGACACCGACCAGTCGCAGGTTCGGATTATGTTCCCGCAGAACACGTCCCACACCTGCGGAGTGCCCTCCGGTTCCCACCGAGCAGACCAGAGTGTCCACGGTTCCCAGCTGGTCGATCAGTTCCTCCGCGAGCCCGCGGTAGGCGTCCACATTATCGGGATTCTGGTACTGGTCGGGGCACCACGAATCCGATTCGGCGGCAAGTATTTCGGCGACACGGTCCTTACGCGCCTGCTGCCACCCTCCGATCGGATGTGGTTCTGTGACGATGTCGACCCGAGCACCATAGGCGGTCAACATGCTGCGCACGATGGGCTCCAGGCCCGGGTCGGTGACAAGGGTGACGGGGTGCCGGTAGATGATTCCGGCCAGAGCCAGTCCCAACCCCAGTGTTCCGCTGGTCGATTCGACGATCATGGCGCCGGGCTTGAGTTCGCCGCGCGCCCTGGCCTGTTCGATCATGTGCAACGCGGGCCGGTCCTTCATGCCGTTGGGGTTATGTCCTTCGAGCTTGGCCCAGAAGCCGGTGCCGGGCGTCGCGAACGGCTCCGACACCCACAACACCGGGGTGTTGCCCACCAGCGTGTTGGGGTCATGGAACTTAGGACCCAAGTGAGTGCAGCTACGACGAGATGACAGAGCAATGCTGTTGTTCATGGAGAATCCCTGCGTGAGGGCCGCGTGAGGCGGCCGGGAAGCTGATGACGGCGTGTCGGCATGGCGGAATTCCGCTTTGCCCGAGGAGCCGATCAGCGCCGAATGACGCAGAGATTAGTGAGAATGTCGCGACCCGTTCGGGCCGCGCGATAGCCGGCGGCACGTGGTGGACCGCGCGAGAGATGTGCGGCCACGGGCTGGAACACCAGAGTGGCGAGAGCAAACGCGGCCAGCACGAGAAGGATCCGCAAGGGATTGAGGCTCCGGGTCAGCGCAACGAGCCCGTCCGCGGTCTGACATGCCATCTGATGAACCGCATTGTCGAGGTGCGCATGCGTAGCCGACGGTCCGTGCCCCTTGAGTGCGGCATGCGATGTCTGATGATGCGCCGCATCGGCACCGCCACGATCGGCAGTGGCGCAGTGCAAGATCGGCAGGCACGCGACCATAGCGACCAGGATCGCGACAAGCCACAGCCGACCACGGCGACTCGTGCGGCGCACTCCGGTCAGCATGACGCGAGGTTAGCATGATTTCACATACCCTCATGGGGTATGTGACCTGATCGCTATCTAACTGTGGTCAGCACTCAACGCTGACGTGCATGACCCGATAGTCCAGTACTTGAACCAGCGGACTGGTGGGATCGGCCACCCGGACACGCTGCCAGCGGTACTCCGACCGCCCCTGCCGCACGGAGGTCGCGATGCATTCGGCCAGCGGCGCGCTGCCGCGGCGATTGACGACAACCCTGTCTCCCCTGGCCTTCAGGGAGGTGATGACGAGGTCGGCGTTCCCATGGTTCTTGGGGCCCGCGTCGGCGCGCGGAGCGCCCACAGCGATAAGAGCACCAGCGGCTGCGGCGACCATACAGAGGCCGCCGAGGCGGTGGAAGATAAGGCGTCCGTACATAACAATTCCCAACGTCTGCGCCACAACTTGGTGTGGCGAGCCTTCAATGACGGCCGTGTGTGGCGGATAGAGATGTCCACCACAGGGCATTCATCAGCGTCGACTCACGCAGATCTGTTGCAGACGGCCCCGACCACTGTCTGCCGCCAAAGACACAAGACGGCGCGGTGGCGCACGAGGAGCCACCACCCGCACAAGGTGCAGCGACAAGAACAGGGGCACGATCAGCGCCGCCGCCCAGAGCATTCGGAATGCACCGCCGGATCGAATCTTTCCGGCGATCACGTCAAAGATCTGGCCAGAGAAGTTCGCGACCGCCCGTCCCATGCGCTGCCCCACGTCCTCAACTGAGCCAGACACAGCAGCTGCAGCGGAATGATGCGAGACGACCGGGAGCGCGGCGTCGGCCAGCACCGTGCAGTGCAGAACTGGGAGGGCAGCGATCACGCCCGCGACGAGCAGTGCCATCCATCGCCGTCTCGACTGGCGGCGACGACTCAGCACGTCAATGCCCGCGCAAGAACGGCCGACACGACGCAGCTTCGCCGCACCGGTTGCAGTTCGCCATCGGACGGCAACACATCGTGACCGTAGCATGCGGTTGTCATTTTATACCCCTACGGGGTATACATAGCGTCATGACAACGAGCAATTCACCACTGCTTGACCGCCGCGGGCTCTTCCGTCTGGGCATGACAGTTGCCGCGGCAGGATTTCTCGCGTCCTGCACCAAAAACTCGCCCGCAGCCGCCATAGCGCAACGGATTGACCCTGATTCGGCCCGGGTCGCCGCCGTGGAGGCGGCGAGGCGGGCCCAGGGAGCTCAGGTCAGACAGTTCGCTCTGAATGCTGGACCCGCCCAGCTCGACCTTGCCGGAACCCGAGTGTCAACATGGGCATACGGAGGACGGGTACCCGGTCAGGAGATCCGCGTGCGCAAGGGTGAAATCCTCCGCGTGCAAACAGTCAACAACCTCCCGTCGCCTACCACGGTGCATTGGCATGGGCTGGCATTGCGCAATGACATGGATGGCGTACCCGGCCTCACCCAGCCGGAGATCCCGCCGACGGGAGTGTTCGACTACGAGTTCGCGGTGCCTCATGCGGGGACGTACTGGTTCCACCCACATGTCGGAACGCAAATCGATCGCGGGCTCTACGCGCCGCTCATCATCGAGGATCCCGACGAGCGTGTCGATTATGACGAGGAACTGGTCGTCGCCCTCGATGACTGGATCGACGGCACCGGCACCGACCCCGACCAGGTGCTCGAAGGGCTACGCGCGAAGGGTATGCCGCCGATGGATCACTCCATGGGAGGTATGGGGATGGACCCGACTGCACCGCTGGGTATGGACGCCGGCGATGTGAAGTATCCCCACTATCTGATCAATGGACGGGTGGCCGCCGATCCGCAGGCCGCCACCTATCGCGCCGGCCAGCGCGTGCGGCTGCGCATCGTCAACGCCGGCGGCGACACGGCGTTCCGGATCAGCATTCCGGGCGTGCCGATGACGGTCACCCACACCGATGGCTTCCCGGTGCAGCCCTACAAGGCCGACACCGTCCTGGTCACCATGGGCGAGCGGGTCGACGCCGTAGTCACGATCCCGGGTTCGTCGGCGCCGCTGGTGGCCGTGCCCGAGGGGAAAGACGGCTTCGCGCAACTGATTCTGCGTTCAGGCGACACTCCGGTGCGCGGGCGCGCCGAAGACGCCGCGATGCTGATGAAATCCCAGGTACCGCTGGATACCGCGACGCTGACCGCCACCCCCGAGGTCCAGCTCGGGCGTCGCGACCCGGACGTCACCCACGATGTGCGCTTGGCCGGTCCGGTCGGTAAGTACACGTGGACCATCAACGGCAAGACCTACGACCCGCGCGATGGGCTGCCAGTGCGCGAGGGGCAACGGGTCCGTCTGCGTTTCATCAACGACTCCATGATGTTCCATCCCATGCACCTACATGGACACACCTTCTCGGTCCGAGATACGAAGGGGGCCTTCCGCGCTCGGAAGGACACGGTTCTCGTCGCTCCCATGAAGACCGTCGAGGTGGACTTCGACGCCGACAATCCCGGGCAGTGGCTCACCCACTGCCACAACATCTATCACGGCGAAGCCGGAATGATGACAGTCGTGTCCTACGTACAGGACTAACGTGCGGCAGATTCCCCGACACACCACGAAGTACCCGGCTATAAGCGACAACTCCGGTTGATCGGTCAACAATAGGCCGGTGACGAATCGCTGGATAGGGCTGACGATTGACTGCGCGGACCCTGCACGGCTCTCGTCGTTCTGGGGTGCACTGCTCGAACTCGCACCGTCAGCCGAGCATGGTGATGATCCGGATTGGGCCACGCTGGGCACGCGCACCGGTGATCAACCGCGACTTACCTTTCAGCATGTGCCGGAGGCGAAGACCTCGAAGGTGCGCCTTCATCTCGATATTGAGGTCGATGACATCGATGTCGCGAGGGCTCAAGTGGAGCGTCTCGGCGGATCCTGGTCGGGCGAGCGTCATGACTACGACGAGGGCGCAGTACTCGTCATGCTCGATCCCGAGGGCAATGAGTTCTGCCTCGTCCAGTTCTACGACCGAAAGAAAGGCCGCCATGAGTGACATGGATCTGCGAGGCGCGCTCGAAGCCCACTGGGCAGCCTCCGACGCGAACGATTTCGATACAGAACATCGCCTCTACCGACGCGATGCGGTTCTCGAGTACCCGCAGTCTGGTGAGCGAATCCGCGGCCGCGCCAACATTCAAGCCTCGCGCGAAGCGCAACCGAACAAGAAACGCTTCACCGTGCGACGAATCACCGGTGGTGGCGATCTATGGGTCAGCGAGCTCGTCACGACCTACGACGCGAAGCCCTTTCATGTGGTGAGCATCATGGAGTTCGACGACGGCGAGGTGGTCCGCGAAACGCAGTACTTCGGCGAGCCCTTCGAACCTGGACCATCCCGCGCTCAGTGGGTCGAACCCATCGGGTGAATCCGATCGCGCTCGGCTACGCGGTCGCGGCGCGGACGATCTCGGCAACACGCCGCTCAGTGACATCGTCCAGTCCCTCGAAGTACCAGGCCGCAGGAATCAATAGCCCGTCCTTGCCGCCGGCGGGCTTGAGCGTGGCCTTTTCGCTCACCCCAAGGCTCATCAGGTCATCGTTGCGGAAAAAGACGAGGACTGGAGTGCTCGCGGACTTGGCATAGCCCGGCATCCCGTACCAGATACGCGGTTTGAGTTCGGGTGCAGCAGCGACAATCACGTCGTGCATGCGCCGCATGACACCCCGTGCAGGCTCATTCATCCCCGCGATTTTGTCGAGTACCTGCTGGAGGTTCTTGTCGTCCTTTGTAGCCATCGTCATGTCCTTTCGTCAGCCGTTGCGGTACCGGCGCAATGGAATTAGCGCGCCAGAAGGCGCAGCACTCCATTCGGACATGTCCTGATTAGCTCAGGCCTCTCCGCAATGATTCAGGTGATCGTTCACCTGGAAGCGCGAATGTGGCAGGCGTCGCCACCACGGCACACACGTTAACACTCAGGTCAGACGTTGAAACGGAATTCCACCACGTCGCCGTCGACCATGACGTACTCCTTGCCTTCCATCCGGACCTTCCCGGCGGCCTTCGCCGCGGTCATCGAACCGGCCTCGACAAGATCCTGGTAGGACACCACCTCGGCCTTGATGAAGCCCTTCTCGAAGTCGGTGTGGATGACGCCGGCCGCCTTCGGAGCGGTGTCTCCCTGGTGAATCGTCCACGCCCGCGCCTCTTTCGGCCCGGCGGTTAGGTAGGTCTGCAGCTTCAGCGTGTGGAAACCCGCATGCGCCAACGCATCCAGGCCCCGTTCGGTCTGCCCGATCGACTCCAAGAGCTCGGCGGCGGACTCCTCGTCCAGCTCCTGCAGCTCGGACTCGATCTTCGCGTCCAGGAACACCGCGTCGGCCGGGGCCACCAGCTGCCGCAGCTGGGCAACACGCGCGTCGTCGCCGAGCACCGACTCATCGGCGTTGAATACGTACAGGAATGGCTTGGTGGTCATCAGGTTCAGCTCGCGCACCACCGACCAGTCCTTACCCGTCGAGAACAACGTCTTGCCCTCGTCGAGCACCTCCTGTGCGGCCTTAGCGGCATCGGCCAGCGGCTGGCGTTCCTTCTTGGTCTTGGCTTCCTTCTCCAGCCGCGGCACCGCCTTCTCCAGCGTCTGCATATCGGCGAGAATCAGCTCGGTCTCGATCACCTCGATATCGGCCGCGGGATCGACCCGGCCATCGACGTGCACAACGTCGTCATCGGCGAACACCCGCACCACCTGACAGATGGCATCGCATTCGCGGATGTTGGCCAGGAACTTGTTCCCGAGCCCCGCCCCTTCCGAGGCACCCTTGACGATTCCGGCGATGTCCACGAACGTCACGGTCGCGGGCAGCGTGCGCGCCGAGCCGAACACCTCCGCCAGCTTGTCCAGACGCGGGTCCGGCAGTGGCACCACGCCTTCGTTCGGTTCGATCGTCGCAAACGGGTAGTTGGCCGCCAGCACGTTATTGCGCGTCAACGCGTTGAACAGCGTCGACTTTCCGACGTTCGGCAGACCAACGATTCCCAAGTTCAGGCTCACGAGATGGTGATTCTACGGACCCGGGCAGATAAGAATGCTCAGGTGACCTTTTCCACCAAGCGGATCTACGAGACTCCCGACCCTGCGGACGGTTACCGCGTGCTGGTCGACCGCCTCTGGCCGCGCGGAGTGAGCAAGGCCGCCGCACAGGTCGATCTCTGGTTCAAGGACATCGCGCCGAGCCCGGACCTGCGGGTCCGCTGGCACCATGCCCCCGCCGAAGATTGGGGCACCTACGCCGAGGAGTACCGCGCCGAGCTCGCGACCAACCCTGCGGTAGATACCGCACATGAGCTTGAACGCGAACATGGCACCGTCACGCTGCTCTACGCCGCAAAGGACCCGGAGCACAATCACGCGGTCGTGCTGCTGGACTTCCTTAATCGCTGATGTCAGCAGGCGATGTCGACGTGCATCACCCGGTGATTCGACAGGATGGAGCCACCCCAGCTGGCTCCCGGCGCGTTGATCGAGGCGCCCGGGGCCAATAGCCGACCGGGACGGACGGCGGTCGCCTTGCAGTCGGCCATGGGACCGCTACCCACCCGGTTGACGACGACGATGTTGCCGCGCGACTCCAGGTCGGCGATCACGTCGGCGGCGCTCTCCCCATCGGGGCCGGCATGCGCCAATGGCGCGGTGATAAGTGTCGCTGCGACCGCCAGCGCGGATACCGCAAAACGAGAATTCATGGATGCTCCTGTGTAGAACCGCGATACCGCGGCATGGCTGACTTGGGGGCGGATATCACCGACCCCGTCAGCACCGATTCACACAGCTCCTGAGCAACACCATCCGGCCGCCTCGAGCGATAATTCGTTGCGACACAGGCGATCCACGTGTCGCCGTGAACAGCAAGAAAACCACCGCGAACGCCAGCACCAACAGCATGGCCCCCGCGGGGATACCCCGGCACATCTTGGCGATCTGCACGACCTGCACGAAGGCATCTACCTGGGGCTCGTGCGCCGGCGAGGCATTCGCCCCATCTTCATCGAGAGCGTGCACCGTCGACACTGATCCGGCCTCGGCCATGACGCTTCCCGGGTTCACCCCCACGAAGCACAGCACCCCGGCGACAAGGACCAGCACGGTAACCCGTAGGGGGTAATCGTATGGCCGCATGAGCGCACACTAGCTCACGCTTTGCCCCTATGCCGATACCTATACACCCGGTGGTTACGAAAAATTAACTTAACGCCCCGCCGTCGGGCTCACTGCTCGCGCGGAATGAGCGCCCACAACACCAGGTAGGCCAGCACCTGCGGGCCGGGGAGCAGGATCGACGCGACCGTGAGCACCCGGACGATGGTCACGTCCCATCCAAAGCGCTGGGCGATTGCCGCGCACACCCCGCCGATCATCTTCCCGGTCTGGGGACGTCGCAGTGCAGTAGTCATGTCATCACCGTAGGCCACCGAAACACCGTGGCGCATCGGGGAAGTCCCTGATCTTTCCCTGGTCTTCGCGACTCAGCATTTCAGGTCCACGTAATAGGTTCCATGATCCAGAATCTTGGCGGGAACCGATTTGGAATCGGCTCCGACAGCCCGCTCGTACACGTACACCGACGGCCCCTGCCGCACCCGGGTTACCGTGCAGTCCTCAAGCGGCAGATTCCCCGTTCGGTTCAGGATGACGTAATTACCTTGCTCCTCAAGAGAACTGATCACGGTTTCGGCGTCTCCGTAGCCCTGCGGCCCGGCGTGCGCAACGGACGCCAGCGCCACCGCCGCAATCGGGAGAACCACCATCATGGCATCCAAAGCCGTTGCAAACCACGCTGTTTTGGTCACCTCTCGACATTATGAATCAAGATCACGAGACACATCAGGGATGGCCCCGATCTTTCCCTGATCTTGAACAGAGGGTCGATGTACAACGGGGTCCGGCGGCGGGCACCTAAGGTAACGCGCATGGCCTCAGATGCGGCGCAAGACCTGACTCCCCCACCCGGCGTCGAGCTGCTGCGCGCCGACCCCGACCTCCCGCCCGTGGGCGTCATCGATAACCGGGCGCCCTCACCCACATCGCGTGTGGTGCTGGTGTTGGTGGCACTGCTGGGAGCCTTCGCCTGGACGATGATCGCGCTGCTGCGCGGCGAGCACGTCAACGCCGTGTGGTTCGTGGTCGCCGCGATCTGCACATACCTGATCGCCTACCGGTTCTACGCCAAGCTGATTGAACGCAAACTCGCCAGGCCACGTGATGACCGCGCCACCCCCGCCGAGGCCCTCGACAACGGTAAGGACTTCGTTCCCACCGACCGGCGAGTGCTCTTTGGTCACCACTTCGCCGCCATCGCCGGAGCCGGCCCCCTGGTCGGTCCGGTGCTGGCCGCCCAGATGGGGTATCTGCCCGGAATCATCTGGATCGTCGTCGGGGTCGTTCTCGCCGGGGCGGTTCAGGACTACCTGGTGCTGGTGATCTCGACCCGGCGCGGCGGTCGCAGTCTGGGCCAGATGGCCCGCGACGAGATGGGAACCGTCGGTGGAGTCGCGGCGATGGTCGCGATTTTCGTCATCATGATCATCCTGATCGCGGTGCTGGGCCTGGTCGTGGTCAACGCCCTTGGCGAAAGCCCCTGGGGTGTGTTCTCCATCGCGATGACGATCCCCATCGCGCTGTTCATGGGCGTGTACCTGCGCTATCTGCGGCCGGGCAAGGTCAGCGAAGTGACCGTCATCGGCGTCGCACTACTGCTCGCCGCCATCATCTCCGGCCGCTGGGTCGCCGAATCTGGCTGGGGCGAAACACTGTTCAGCCTGGACAAGACCACCATCGCCTGGCTGATGATGTTCTACGGATTCGCCGCCTCGGTGCTGCCGGTGTGGCTGCTCCTTGCTCCCCGCGACTACCTGTCGACCTTCATGAAGGTCGGGACCATCGCGATGCTGGCCGTCGGCATCCTGATCGCCCGGCCGGTGGCACAACTACCGGCGGTCAGCGAGTTCGCCTTCAACAGCTCGGGACCGGCCTTCGCCGGATCGCTGTTTCCCTTCCTGTTCATCACCATCGCCTGCGGGGCACTGTCGGGCTTTCACTCACTGATCGCCTCCGGCACCACCCCCAAGCTGCTGCAGAAGGAGACCCAGGCCCGCTTCATTGGATACGGCGGCATGCTCACGGAGTCCTTCGTCGCCGTCATGGCACTGGTCACCGCGGCGATCCTCAACCAGCACTTGTACTTTGCGATCAACGCCCCCACCGCGGTAACCGGCGGTACCGCAGAGACCGCGGCCGCCTACGTCAACGCGCTGCCGATCGGTGGGCCGGATATCACCGGCGCGCAGCTGACCCAAACCGCCAAGGACATCGGCGAGACATCGATCATCTCGCGCACGGGCGGCGCCCCCACCCTGGCTATCGGAATCTCGCATGTCATGTCGGATGTCTTCGGCGGCAGTGGTTTCAAGGCGTTCTGGTACCACTTCGCGATCATGTTCGAGGCGCTGTTCATCCTCACCACCGTCGACGCCGGTACCCGGGTCGCACGGTTCATGTTGTCGGACTCCCTGGGAAACCTGGGTGGGCCGCTGCGCCGCTTCAAGGACGCCTCCTGGCGCGTCGGGGCGTGGATCTGCTCGGCGATCGTCGTCGGTGGCTGGGGTTCGATCCTGCTCATGGGGGTCACCGACCCTCTCGGCGGTATCAACACCCTGTTCCCGCTGTTCGGCATCGCCAACCAGCTGTTGGCCGCGATCGCGCTGACGGTGGTGCTCACGGTCACCGTCAAACAGCGGCTCTACACGTGGGCGTGGATCCCGGGCATCCCACTGGCCTGGGACCTGATCGTCACCATGACCGCGTCCTGGCAGAAGATCTTCTCCTCCGACCCAGCCGTGGGGTACTTCACCCAGCACCGGCTCTACGCGGCGGCCCGCGACGCGGGTTTGACGACGTTCAAGACCGCCAAGACACCCGAAGCCATCGACGCCGTGATTCGCAACACGTTTGTCCAGGGGACGCTGTCAGTTGTCTTCGCTTCATTGGTGCTGGTCGTCGTCGCGGCCGGTGCCTGGACATGTCTGCGCGCGGTCCGGGCCGGAGGCCTGCCCACGACCGAAGACGCCGACGTTCCGTCCAGGCTCTTCGCACCCAGCGGCTTCTTACCCACCGATGTGGAGAAGGAAGTCGAAAAACAATGGGCAGCGCGTGAGCTCGCCGAGGCCCGAACATGAAGCTGATCAAGGGGCTGGTGTGGTGGTTCACCTCCCTCATGGGCGACCACGACTACCAGCGGTACGTCGAGCATCTACGGCGCCGCCACCCAGGCCATCCAGTGCCCACCGAAGGCGAGTTTTGGCGCGCGCGATACGCCGACGCCGACGCGAATCCCTCTGCGCGATGCTGCTGACACAAGCACGCTGACGGGCACCGTTACCGAACTTCCGGCCCGGCACCGGTACCTTTCAACATGTGACAGGTCAACGCGCCCGCTCATCGGTGGAAGCCGATCACCGGTCGGCGCACCCCGATATTCCGGGTGTGCCGTGGTGGGGTGCGATCCTGATCGCGGTCGCTGGTACCGCTCTTGGTTTTGCAATTGACGCGATGGTCAACGGCGAGAAGCTGACCGGCGCGTTTGCCGGCTGCTATGCGGCTGGATGTGTCGTGGCGGTTTTCGCGGTGCGGTATTCATCGATTTTCACCGCCGTCGTGCAGCCTCCGCTCATCCTGTTCGCGAGCATCCCCCTGGCCTACATGATCATGTCGCAGGCGCCACTATCCGGTGGAAAGTCGACGGCTATCACCATCGGGTATCCGCTGATCGAACGTTTTCCGCTGATGATCAGTACCGCGCTTGGCGTGCTGATCATCGGGGTGGTGCGCTGGTACTGGGGGATTTTCACCGGCAGACCCACCAAGGAAAAGGTGGCCAAGCCCGCCAGGACGAAGACCAGCAAGGCGACCAAGCCGAGGTCTTCGGCCCGGACGCGGGTACAGGCGCTGGTGGACGCAGACGCAACCGGCAAAGCCGCGGGAAGTACCGCGAGGACCCGCCGACCCCGCACCGCGGAAGAGACCGCCACGCGGACACGCCACGGGCGGCATGAGTCCGGTGTCCGCCGCCGTCCCACTCATGACTCCGAACCCGTCTCGCGTCGGACGTCAGGCGTCGGTACCCCGTGGGAGGACGAGCGTCCGATGCGCACCGAACGCCGTCCCGCACGTCGGGTCCGCGACGAATATGACGAATACGGGTACGAACCTCGATATGAGGAAAGACCCCGTTACCGGGAGCCCCTCGCGGAACCCACACGCGAACCGCACCGCCCTGCGGTCAGGTACAGAGACGAACGCCCGCCGGCGCCACGGCGCCGTCCGGACCGATACGACGACGCCTGGGACTACGACCGCTAGCTAGCGGCGTGCCGCCCGCAGCTCTCTCGGCAGCGAGAACACCAGCGTTTCGTTGGCGGTGGTGACCGGCTGGACCTGGCCGTAGCCGTACTCGGCGAGCCGATCCAGAACCCCGCGCACCAGTACTTCGGGCACCGAGGCACCCGAGGTGACCCCAACCGTCGTCACGTTCTGGAGCCAGGCCGGGTCGATGTCTTCGGCGTAATCCACCAGGTACGAGGCGTGTGAACCCGCTCCGAGGGCAACCTCGACCAAACGCACCGAGTTCGACGAGTTGCGCGAACCGACAACGATCACCAGCTCACATTCGGGAGCCATCGCCTTCACCGCCACCTGACGGTTCTGGGTGGCGTAGCAGATGTCGTCACTCGGCGGGTCCTGCAGCGTCGGGAACCGCTCCCGCAGGCGCTGAACCGTCTCCATCGTCTCGTCCACGCTCAGCGTCGTCTGGGACAGCCAAATGACCTTGTTCTCGTCGCGCACGGTGACCTTGTCCACCGAGCTGGGGCCGTCGACCAACTGCACGTGATCGGGAGCCTCACCGGCGGTACCGACCACCTCCTCATGCCCCTCGTGGCCGATGAGCAGGATGTCGTAGTCGTCGCGTGCGAAACGCTTGGCCTCCTGGTGCACCTTGGTGACCAGCGGGCAGGTGGCGTCGATGGTCTTCAGATTGCGCGCCGCGGCGTCGATGTGAACGGTCGGAGCCACACCGTGGGCGGAGAACACCACGATCGCGCCCTCGGGGACCTGGTCGGTCTCGTCGACGAAGATCGCCCCGGCCTTGGCCAGCGTTTCCACCACGTAGCGGTTGTGCACGATTTCGTGACGGACGTAGACGGGGGCGCCGTGTTTCTCCAGCGCCCGCTCCACGGTCTCGACCGCACGATCGACACCCGCGCAGTAACCACGCGGCTCGGCCAGCAGCACTCGCTTGTTCGTCGCCGGGCCGACGACGGTGCTCACCATCCCCGGAGTGCCCATATCGACTGCAGCCATGCTCACCAGCTTACGGCCCAGCCTTTCGCTGCACGACCGATGTAAGGCAAGCTTGGACCCATGATTCGTCCTCCGTTCGGCGTCCGGTTGCTTCTTGGGGTCGCCGCTACCGTTCTCGAAGAGACCCGCAAGCTGCCTCAGGCGGTACTGACCTATCCCATGACGGCTGCCAGCCAGACCGTGCAGAACTTCATGCGGTTCCAGCAGACGGTCACGGAATTGGCCATCAAGGGTGACGAGACCTGGGAAAACATCTTCCCGCCCACCGATGAGCAGCCGGAGTGGGCAACGTTCGACGAGGACCTCGACGAGCTCGACGCACCCGAACCCGACGAGACGCAGGCCAACGCCGTCTACGAGGACGCCGCCGAGCGGATGACCCAGGGACGGTTTGCGCTGTACTCCTCGGAGCCCACTGCGCCGTCGGCTCCCGAACCCGTGGCCGCACCGGCACCCGAGGCCGAGCCCGAGAAGGCCGCACCACGCAAGGGGCCGGTGAAGAAGGCGGCCGCCAAGAAAGCCCCGGCCAAAAAGGCAGCACCGGCGGCGCCCGCCGAACCCGTAGATCCGAACGCTCCCGACATCGTCGTCGAGCTCGGCTACCACGATCTGACGCTGGCTCAGCTGCGGGCGCGACTGCAGTCGCTGTCCGTGAACGAGCTCGAAGAGCTGCTGAGTTACGAGGATGCGCACAAGGCACGGGCGCCGTATCAGACCCTGCTCGCGAACAGGATCACCCGCGCCGCTGCCCGTGGCTGACCCGGGAACCAGCCCCGAAAACCCCTGGCCGGTCCGCGCTGTCGCCACTCGGGTAGCCAAGTGGATCGACCGCCTGGGTCAGGTGTGGGTGGAAGGTCAGCTGACCCAGATCGACGTCCGGCCGGGCAGTAAGACCGTGTTCATGGTGCTGCGCGACCCGTCCGCCGACATGTCGCTGACCGTGACATGCCCGCCCGACATGGTGCGCAACGCGCCGGTGAAGCTGACCGAAGGCACCCAGGTGGTGGTGTGCGGTAAGCCCACCTTCTACACGGTGCGTGGATCTTTCTCGTTGCGGCTCAGCGAGATTCGTGCGGTAGGCATCGGCGAGCTGCTGGCCCGGATCGAGCGGCTGCGCCAGCTGCTGGCCGCCGAGGGATTGTTCGATGCCCGACTGAAGCGCCCGGTTCCGTTCCTGCCTTCCCGCATCGGGCTGATCACGGGCCGGGCGAGCGCCGCCGAACACGATGTGACCTCCGTGGCCTTGGCACGTTGGCCCGCAGTGCAATTCGCCGTCCGCAATACCCCGGTGCAGGGCCCACACGCGGTGGCCGAAATCGTGGCCGCGCTGCAGGCGCTGGATGCCGACCCCGCGGTGGATGTGATCGTGCTGGCCCGCGGCGGAGGCAGCGTGGAGGATCTGCTGCCATTCTCCGATGAGACGCTCTGCCGCGCGATTTCGGCCTGCCGCACCCCGGTGGTGAGCGCCGTCGGGCATGAGCCGGACAACCCGTTGTCCGATTTGGTGGCAGACCTGCGCGCGGCAACACCCACCGATGCGGCCAAGAAACTGGTGCCCGACGCGGCAGCCGAGCAGGCACTGATACTGGACTTACGGCGGCGTTCGGCCCAGGCGTTGCGCAACTGGGTGCAGCGCGAGCAGCGCGGCTTGGACCAGGTACGCAGCCGGCCGGTGCTGGCCGATCCGCTTCGCATGGTGACGGTGCGCCACGACGAAATCAACGTCGCCCGAACGGCATTGCGCCGCGATATGAAGCGGCTGGTGGAATCCGAAACTCAACGGGTGAGCCACCTATCGGCGCAGCTGGCCACCCTGGGACCTGCCGCCACCTTGGCCCGCGGGTACTCGGTGGTGCAGCGCGTGCGCGACGATGGCACCGTGGAGGTGCTGCGAACGGTGGCCGACGCGCCCGCCGGGGCATCGCTGCGTGTGCGCGTTTCCGATGGTGCCGTGACCGCGACCGTAACAGGAGAATCGTCATGACAAATCCCGCAGAACTCGGCTACGAGCAGGCGCGCACCGAGCTGATCGACGTCGTGCAGCAGCTCGAACAGGGCGGCCTGGATCTGGATACGTCGCTGGCCCTCTGGGAACGGGGCGAGGCGCTGGCCAAGCGCTGCGAGGAGCATCTGGCGGGTGCCCGTAAGCGCATCGAAGACGCGCTGGATTCCTGACCCGTACCGGCCTCCGTTAGTGTCGCAGCATGTCTGACACGACGGCACACGACGGACTGGACAGTCTCGACACTCCTTTCCTGGCCGTCGATTTGGCAGTGATGGACCGCAATATCGAACGGCTCGCCGGACGCCTCCGCGGCACCGGAGTCCAGCTGCGGCCACACGCTAAGAGCCACAAGTGCGTTGAAATAGCGCAGCGCCAGATCGACAGCGGAGCGATCGGCCTGACCGTCGCCACCATCGGCGAGGCCGAGGTATTCGCCGAGGCGGCATTCACCGACCTGTTCATCGCCTACCCCTTGTGGCTGACCCCGCATAAGGCCCATCGGCTGCGGCGGGTGGCCGCCCGCGCACAGCTCCGTGTGGCGGTGGATTCCGTTGCGGGTGCCCGGCAGTTGGCCGAACACCTTGGCAATCTGCCCATCACCGTTGTCGTGGAGATCGATTCCGGACATCACCGCACCGGGGTCGACCCCGCCGAGGCCGGCGCGGTGGCGACAGCGGCGCGCTCGGCCGGGCTGAACGTCGTGGGTGTCTTCACATTCCCGGGCCACGGCTACACGCCGGGACAACGTGCGCAGGTCGCCGCCCAGGAATCACGTGCACTGGACGCCGCCGCCGACAGCCTGCGCGCAGCGGGGATCGAACCTTCGGTGCGCAGCGGCGGCTCCACCCCCACCGTCGACTCCGCCGACAACACCGTGCTAACCGAGGTGAGGCCCGGCGTCTACCCGTTCAACGACGCACAGCAGTTCGAGTTGGACGTCTGCACGCTCGAGGACATCGCGCTCAGTGCCGTCACCACCGTGGTGCACACCCGGGACCGCACTGCGATCGTCGATGCGGGCAGCAAGATCCTGGGCGCCGACCGGCCGGGTTGGGCCACCGGTTTCGGGCGTCTGATCGACGATCCGGACGCCCGCATCGTCGCACTGTCCGAGCACCACGCGACCATCGAGTTCCCCGGCGCCGCACCATCTCCCGGTACCCGCCTGCGCATCGCGCCGAATCATCTGTGCAACGCGGTGAATCTGGTCGACTCACTGGTGATTGACACGGCGGACGGTCCGCTGCACTGGGCGGTGGCGGCGCGCGGAACCAACACCTAAAGCATCAACGCGGCAGCGGCTTTGCCGTCTGTACCGCGCGCGCGACGGTCTGGAAGGCCTCAGTGTTACCGGCCCCGGTGACAGCGACGGTCACCTTGTTGTCCAGCCGGGTAACCCACAGCGGTTCGGTACCTTCGCCGCCCTCGTACGCAACCCAACGCACACCGTCGACATCCTCGGGCCCGCGCGGCACGAGTGCACTGTTCAGCTTCGGGACGAGCTTCTCCTCGGCGGCGCCGCTTTGCACCACCGCCATGTACGCACCCGATGGGCTCAGGTACCCCACCTTGGTCAGCGGAACTCCCTCGACACTGTCTCGTCCCCCGGAGTTGGCCCGCCAACCCTCGGGCAGCAACGGCTCCCGAACCGGGAACGAGAACTGCCGGGCATCGGCCTGCAGCGCGGCGTGCGCGTCATAGGAGGGCGGGTCACCGGCCGTGGGGCCGTTGGGAGTGAAGGAGCACATTCCCAACAAGCCGGCCAACACAATGCACGCGACCACCAGCGGAGCCATCGACCAGAACATGTCGCGGCCATCCTGGAACAGCCGCGGCTTGGCCGGCCTGGGTGCAGGCACGGCGATGCGATCGTCGGGTCCGGAATCTTGGTCCGGATCTGGTGCACCTCCCACGCCCCCATCCTTGCAGGCGCGCATGAAAGAATTACAACTCATGAGCCCGTCGCGCAGAGAAGCCCCGGACCGCAACCTGGCATTAGAGCTGGTCAGAGTCACCGAGGCGGGTGCCATGGCCGCAGGTCGATGGGTCGGCCGCGGCGAGAAAGAAAAGGGCGACGGCGCTGCCGTCGACGCCATGCGCGAGCTGGTCAACTCCGTTTCCATGCGCGGTGTGGTCGTCATCGGCGAGGGCGAAAAGGACAACGCCCCGATGCTCTACAACGGCGAGGACGTCGGCAACGGCGACGGCCCGGACTGCGATTTCGCCGTGGATCCGGTGGACGGCACCACCCTGATGAGCAAGGGCATGCCGAACGCGATCTCCGTGCTCGCGGTCTCCGAGCGTGGCACCATGTTCGATCCGTCGGCCGTCTTCTACATGGAGAAGATCGCCGTCGGCCCCGACGCCGCCGATGTCATCGACATCACCGCCCCGGTCTCGGAAAACATCAAGCGCGTCGCCAAGGTGCGCAACTGTTCGGTCTCCGACATCACCGTGTGCATCCTGGACCGGCCCCGCCACGGCGAGCTCATCCAGAACGTCCGCGAGACCGGCGCCCGCATCCGCCTGATCTCCGACGGCGACGTGGCCGGTGCCATCTCGACGGCCCGCCCGAACTCGGGCACCGACATGCTGCTCGGCATCGGCGGCACCCCCGAGGGCATCATCGCCGCTGCCGCCATGCGCTGCATGGGCGGCGCCATCCACGGCAAGCTCGCCCCGCGCGATGACGAGGAACGCCAGAAGGCCATCGACGCCGGCTACGACCTGGACCAGATCCTCACCACCGAAGACCTGGTGTCCGGCGAGAACGTCTTCTTCTGCGCGACCGGCGTCACCGACGGCGACCTGCTACAGGGCGTCCGATACTTCGGCGGCGGCTGCACCACCCAGTCCATCGTGATGCGCTCCAAGTCCGGCACCGTCCGGATGATCGAGGCCTACCACCGCCTCACCAAGCTCCGCGAATACTCCGCGGTCGACTTCACCGGCGACGACGACGCCACCCATCCCCTCCCCTGATCACTCCCTCATCGACGAGAAGGAATCACATGACTGACCAGCCAGGGCAGCAGTACCGCATCGAGCACGACACCATGGGCGAGGTTCGCGTGCCCGTGGAAGCACTGTGGCGCGCACAGACACAGCGCGCCGTCGAGAACTTCCCCATCTCGGGGCGTGGCCTGGAGCGCACTCAGATCCGTGCGCTCGGCCTGCTCAAGGGTGCCTGCGCCCAGGTCAACAAGGACCTGGGACTGCTCGCGCCGGAGAAGGCCGACGCGATTATCGCTGCGGCACAGGAAATCGCCGACGGCAAACATGACGACCAGTTCCCCATCGACGTGTTCCAAACCGGTTCGGGCACCAGCTCGAACATGAACGCCAACGAGGTGATCGCCTCGATCGCCGCAGCAGCTGGCACCACTGTTCATCCCAACGACGACGTGAACATGTCGCAGTCCTCCAACGACACCTTCCCGACGGCCACTCATCTGGCCGCGACCGAAGCCGCTGCGCGCGACCTGATTCCGGCGCTGGAGTATCTGCAGCAGGCGCTGGCCACCAAGGCCAAGGCGTGGAAGACCGTGGTGAAGTCCGGCCGCACACACCTGATGGATGCGGTGCCGGTGACCCTCGGCCAGGAGTTCGGCGGTTACGCCCGCCAGATCGAGGCCGGTATAGAACGGGTGCGCGCGTGTCTCCCAAGATTGGGCGAGCTGCCCATCGGTGGCACGGCTGTTGGCACGGGACTCAACGCTCCCGATGGCTTCGGTTCGAAAGTTGTTGAGGTACTGAAGCAGTCGACGGGTCTCTCGGAACTGAAGACGGCCACGGACTCGTTCGAGGCGCAGGCCGCGCGTGACGGGCTGGTCGAGGCATCGGGTGCGCTGAAGACCATCGCTGCGTCACTGACCAAAATTGCCAACGACATTCGCTGGATGGGCTCGGGCCCCTTGACTGGCCTCGGCGAGATCCAGCTGCCCGATCTGCAGCCCGGCAGCTCGATCATGCCCGGCAAGGTCAACCCGGTGCTGCCCGAGGCAGTGACCCAGGTGGCCGCACAGGTCATCGGCAACGACGCCGCCATCACGGTCGGCGGCCTGTCCGGCGCTTTCGAGCTGAACGTGTACATCCCGGTGATGGCGCGCAACCTGCTGGAGTCGTTCACGCTGCTGGCCAACGTGTCTCGCCTCTTCGTCGACAAGTGTGTCGACGGCCTGATTGCCAACGAGGATCACCTGAAGACGCTGGCGGAGTCCTCCCCGTCGATCGTCACCCCACTGAACTCGGCGATCGGCTACGAGGAAGCGGCGGCCGTCGCGAAGGAAGCGCTCAAGCAGCGCAAGACGATTCGCCAGACCGTCATCGATCGCGGCCTCATCGGCGACAAGCTGAGCATCGAAGAGCTGGACAAGCGCCTAGACGTCCTCGCCATGGCGAAGGTGAAAGATTAATTAAGGCCCGGTTCATTCGTCTGGTCCTCGTCATCGCCGGTATCTACCAGGCGGTGACGGGGGCGTGGGCGATCGTGGCTCCGGAGTCGTTCTTCGACACGCTCGGTGCGTTCGGTGTGCGAAACGATCACTACCTGTTCGACTTTGGTTCGTTCGCGATCCCGGTGGGACTGGCGCTGCTGGCCGCGGTGACGTGGCCGTCGTGGCGGGTACCGGTGCTGGCCATCGCCACCGGGCACTGGGTATTGCACACCGTGAGCCACCTGGTGGACACCAACCATCACCAGGGCCAGACGTTGGGGTTGCTCGAAGGCGTCGGCCTGTTGGTGACGGCAGCACTGTTGGCACTGGCGCTGTGGTTCGCGGCCTCCGAGGAATCCAGACCCGACAAGGCCTAACGCGGGCGCGATATGGTCACCGTGGACACCGCCTCCTTGGCGACGTCGTCGGCGGTGAAAACCAACGGACGCAGCTGCTCGGCGCTGAACGCCTGGGCCCCCGCGTAATACGCCGGGTTCCGCGGATCATCCGGATTTCCGTAGACCAGAACACCTTTTGCGTCCGGCCCATTGGGGCCGTACTGCAGCGCCATGATGAAGCTATCCCCCTCTTGAACCGGGTAGCCGTTGAGCACCCCGGCGGTACTCGGGATGGCACGCAGCTCCGTACCCGGTTCCAGGCGCTCGCCGGGATTGGGTTGCGGCTCAGAGCTGGTACCCCAGGAACAGCAATCCACAATATTGGCCGCACCCTCGATATCCGTTCCGCCGCCGATCGGCAACAAGCGGCCGGTGTGCACTTCGCGTTGCACCTCCCCCAGTGGCGCGTCGACTGGGATACCGGCACGCTGCAGGAGCCGCACGGCGGCTGCCAGTTCCGTAAGCCACGGCTTGGCGTCCGCCGCCGGAACCGAGGGCGAATCAACGGGTCTGGCCGGATCAAATCCGTCCGCGAACAGTCTGCCCCGGTCCTTGCGCTCCGCGGGAGTGAACCGAGACAGCCATTCACGGAACACGACGGCACCGCGCGCGGTCTTGGTGAACGTGCCGTCCCAGCCTGCCAGCGCGGAACATGCGGGCCCCAAGTCGACGCCATCGACGACCTTGGTCGCCGTGCACGCCTGCACCAGCGGGATGCGCAGTTGGTCGGCAAGGATCGCGCGATCGCTAAACAACGCGGCACTCACGTCGCCGACGGACCACTTGCCGCTGTTCCCGGCGAGCAGCCGCGCGTTGGTCTTGGTCCGGGGTGAAAGCATCCACCCTTCGCCGCCCTGCTGGGGCTGATAGCCGGTGAGCAGCTGATCCGGATTTGCAAGCCACATGCTGTCATTGGCGTTGAAGACGTAGTCTCGCCGCTCCAGCTGCGGCATGTGGTCATATCCGATGAGCCCGGGAGCGGCAGCATTCTCATCGTCGGTCCAGTCGAAGAGCGACCGAGATCCGTTGAGCACCACCATGCCCGCTGTGCGATACGCGTCCCTGATCAGTCCCGGCTTTTCGCGGTCGACTGCCCACGCGGCAAGGGCTTCCTTGGACAGGTTGGGAGTCGCCGAGCTATCGACGATCCAGGCGCGCCCGTCCGCACTCGTCGAGACGGTATTCATCCATGGCACACCGCGATTGGTCCGGAATACATCCTGGAACTCATCCATGGAACCTGCGGTGGCCATGCCCAGGTATTGCGACAACGTGGTGTTGGTATCGGCGTTGGCATCGGCCATTGCGATGGCCTGAGCCCGTGTCCAGCCCACGGTATCCACATCGGCCACCGGCCCGTGGTTGGTGGAGTACAGCGTGCGGCTCATCGGCGCGATGCCGTGTTCGCCCGCCACATCGATGGTGATGGGGTCGGGTGTCATCACCTGGCGCCGACCGTCGACGTAATACGCGGTGGGGTCAGAGGGATCCAGGTCGTAGCGGTACAGCGCGAAGCGGCGTCCGGCCGCGACGGTGGCAGTCCAGGCCACCGCATCGGTGAATCCGAGTTGCACCAACGGCATTCCGGACAATCCGACACCGTAGACGTTGAGCTGCCCGGGAATGCTCTGGTGCGCCTCCCAGAGGCGGTTCTCGCCCGTCCACGGATAGTGCGGGTTGGCCAACAGCAGGCCACCGCCGGTGCTGGAGCGTTCCGAACCCAGGGCCCACCCGTTACTACCCATCCGCGGCGGGGCGGGCAAGGCACCCGGGTGGGGCGCCGATGCGCCTGAAGGTGGTTGTGCCCTGCCAATTTCGGTGATCATGGAGATGCTGGACACCGTCATCACGACATCGGAGAAATGGGCGTACAGGTCCTGCGCGGTAATCGGCCCCACCCAGCCGGCGCCATCGCACCAGCCGCCGTTCACGCCGTTGACCGACAACGACTCGTTGAACCCCGCGACGTATCCATCGACCAGTTCACGCACTCTGACTGGCTGGTCGGCCCAGCGCTTGGGCGCGTTCTCCCACAGTTTCAGGTGGCGGTAACCGAAGTCCATATCGACGTTTCGATTGTTGGCGCCCGGCCCAAGCCACTTGCTGCGTTCACCGCGCACCTTCACGATCTGGTCGATCAGGGTGCAGGCACGGTCCTCACCGAACGCGTACCCGGTGCCATAACCCAGCGAGCCCCAGTCATCGGCGCTGACGTGTGGGACACCACGTTCGTCGCGGCTGATCGTCGCCGAATAGCGCTGCGGGGTGGGAAGTACGACGCTGGCGGGTCCGACAAGCAGTGCCGTGATCAACACCAAGGCGACGAGACGCACCCCTATTGCCCGACGGCCGGCCCGCCCGCACCCTGGTTGGGCAGGTCGGTAATGGGGATATTGGTCGCGGGCAGTGGCGACGGGGTGTCCGGCAGCGGCGGAATCTCGGACGCCGGAATGTCTTTCAGGAGGTTCACAGGTGGACCGTTATCCCGGCTTCCGTAGCTGCTGCCGGGCTCACGCGGGCCGAGCATCTTCGTGACGGTCACCGCGTGGTAGCCGTTGGCCCTGAGCACCGGGAGGAACTGCTCAACTAGATCCACTGTGCTCGAATAGGTGTCGTGGAAAAGCACCACGGATCCCGGCTTGATCTGTGACATCAGGATGGCCCGGCTGGCATCGGTGTTCGCGTCGTTGGCCCAGTCGAACGGGATGACATCCCAGTTGATATCGGCCAGGCCCTGCTTCTTGGCTTCGGCCAGCACCTGATCGTTGATCAGGCCACCCGCGGTGCGGAATAGCTTGGGCCGCTGACCCGTGGCCGCCTCGATGGCGTCGCTGGCCTTACTCAGCTGACCCGCGATTGCCTCGGGCGGAATCGTCGTCATGTTGGGGTGTTCCCAGGTGTGGCTGCCCAGCTCCATGCCGGCGTCCACAACCCGCTTGGCGCCCGCCGGATCGCGCTGGACCTTGTTGCCGATTTCGAAGAAGGTCGAGTGCGCGCCATTGGCTCGCAGAATCTCCAGCAGCCGGTCGGTGAACGGGCTCGGCCCGTCATCAAACGTCAGCGCCACACACTTCTCGCGCCGACAATCCACCGGCTCGTCCAGGGCGCGCTGTTTATCGGTGACGACGATCGCGGCCGCGATCAAACTTCCCACAGCGGCCGCGACCATCGTCCACCGAAAGACATCACGCTTGGATAGCACGCTCCACAGCGTAACCGTCAGTTCAGGGGGCGAGCCCGGGCCCGAACTCCTCCAGCATCTCTGTGACCAGCGCGGCGATGGGTGACCGCTCACTACGTACCAGCGTGACGTGCGCGAACAGCGGATGACCCTTGAGCTTCTCGATCACTGCGGCCACACCGTCGTGACGACCGACACGCAGGTTGTCGCGCTGCGCGACGTCGTGCGTGAGCACCACACGCGACCCGCTGCCCAACCGCGACAGCACCGTGAGGAGCACGTTGCGCTCGAGGGACTGCGCCTCGTCGACGATCACGAAGGAGTCGTGCAGGGACCGCCCACGGATGTGCGTGAGTGGGAGCACCTCGAGCATGCCGCGCGAGAGCACTTCTTCGATGACCGCCGGTGACGCCAGGCCTTCGAGGGTGTCGAAGACGGCCTGCGCCCACGGGCCCATCTTCTCGCTCTCGCTGCCCGGCAGATAGCCCAGTTCCTGACCGCCGACGGCGTACAGGGGACGGAACACCACGACCTTGCGGTGGCTACGCCGCTCCAGCACCGCTTCGAGTCCGGCGCACAGTGCCAGGGCCGACTTACCGGTGCCCGCCTTGCCACCAAGAGAGACGATGCCGACCGACTCGTCGAGCAGGATGTCCAGTGCCACACGCTGTTCCGCGGAGCGCCCGCGTAGCCCGAAGACCTCACGATCACCGCGTACCAGCTGCACCCGCTTCTCGGCGTTGACTCGACCAAGTGCACTCGAGGTGCCACCGAGCAGTCGGATTCCGGTGTGGCACGGTAGATCTCGCGCCGCCTCCAGATCGACCTCGCCGGCCTCGAAAAGTGAGTCGATGACGTCAGGAGCCGTGTCCAGCTCGGCCATGCCCGTCCAGCCCGAATTCACCACGTCCTGGGCCCGGTACTCGTCGGCAGCCAAACCCACCGCACCGGCCTTGACGCGCAGCGGAATGTCCTTGCTCACCAACGTAACCAGCTTGCCCTCGGCGGCGAGGTTAAGCGCGCACGCCAAAATCCGAGAGTCGTTGGAGTCGGTGCGGAAACCCACGGGCAGCACCGAGGGATCGGTGTGATTCAGCTCGACATGAAGCGAACCACCCTGTGTCCCAACAGGAATTGACTGATCAAGACGGCCGTACTCCAGCCTCAGATCGTCGAGCATCCGCAACGCAGTGCGGGCGAACCAACCCAACTCATGATGGTGACGTTTGCCTTCCAGCTCACTGATCACCACCAGCGGGATCACTACCTCATGTTCGGCGAATCGGTTTGTGGCCCAAGGGTCAGACAACAACACCGAGGTGTCGAGCACATAGGTACGGATTGTCCCAGGGTTCATTGAAGCAGTCACCGAGCGCTCCTGACATCCGTGCGGCACCACACGCGATCTGTCGTGGACGCGGTCGGTACCGTGTGTGGACGCCTCATGAGACCGTCCACATCAGGACCGGGGCCGGTCCTGTCGTTTTCGCCACGATCAGTACCTCCCGGATAGCAAAGCATGTCGCTAGCCATCGCTTTTGACGCTACTCGCACCTACACGCAGATGCCGCGCACCGGATCAAGCGTGTTGACTAACACCGGGTTAACGCACATTTCGCGCGAGTGTCGAGTTGTCACACAGAAGCACGAGTGCGCCCCTCCACAGGTCGACACTCGGCGAGAGATCAGAGCCGCTCGGTCACGCCCCACTTGTCGGTGAGTTCGCGAACCACGTCCTGCACGGTGACCTCGTCGATGATTCCGGCCTCGGCCACGGAGGCGACCTTGTCCTCGTAACCGTCGATATCGGCGCCGATAACCTGCAGTTCGGCGGCGCGGGCCTTGATGGCTGCGATGGTGTCCTCGGGGTGCAGACGCAGGCATTCGAGCACGATGTTGCTGTACATCTGCTCGTGACGGCGCTCGTCCTTCTCGATGTTCGCGAGCAGGCCCTTGAGTATGTCGTCATCGGTCAATGCGGCGAGGTTCTGTACGAACACCGCGTGCATCTGCTCGAAGAACGCGTTGAACACCAGCGTTTCGATCTGGTTGTACGAGTCGGCCCGGTAGCCCTTCATGACGTGAGCCAGCCGGGTGTCCTCGTCGCCGCTGGGGTCGGCATTACGGGTCACCACGAGGTACTCACGCAGCGTGATGGCGTGCAGGTTCTCCTCGGCGGTCCAGCGCCCGATGAAATCGGCCCACGGGATGATCTCCAGCGAGAAATGCTCCACCATTTCGCGGTGGTAGCCCGCCAGGTTGTCCTTGGTGATCAGCAGGATCTGGATGGCGTCGACGACGGCCTTGGGCAGCTTGACGTCGGAGGGCTCCCAGTCCCGTCCACCCAGGAAGGCGAAGTTCTCGCCCTCGTCATAGGGGACGTGCTCATGGCAGTACCAAAGCTCCGCCGTGTCGCGATGGCGGTCGATGTTCTCGGCGACAACATCCGTCAGCTCAAGAGTCAACGCATTGGGTACAGGTTTCTGTGCCATGCGGTAACGGTAACCGGACGAGACTGAATTGTGAAATCGCCACGCGACCCTTAGCGGACAGACGGAAAAGCCCCCGAAACACCAGCGTGCCGGGGGCTTTTACGTCTAGTCGTGGTGACTAAAGACTCTAGAGCGTGAGGCCCGGATACAGGGGGTTGGCGGCCAGCAGCTCGGCCGAAGCGGCCCTCACGCGGTCCGCGACACCGTCGGCAAGCGTGTACTTCGCCTTCGAGGTGCCATCGGCCTCCGTGTTGGACAGCACGTCGACCACGAGCTCGGCCACCTTGTCGAACTCATCGGCGTTAAATCCGCGGCTGGTGAGCGCCGGGGTGCCGAACCGGATTCCGCTGGTGTACCAGGCGCCGTTGGGATCGGCGGGAATGGAGTTGCGGTTGGTGACGACGCCGGCGTCCAGCAGGGCGGACTCGGCCTGCCGCCCGGTGAGCCCGAAGGACTGCACGTCAAGCAGCACCAGGTGGTTGTCGGTGCCACCGGTGACCAGGCGTGCGCCCCGCTTCAGGAAGCCCTCGGCCAACGACTTGGCGTTATCGGCGACACGCTGTGCGTACACCTGGAACGAGGGCTGGCGTGCCTCGGCCAGGGCGACGGCCTTGGCTGCCATCACATGCGACAGCGGTCCGCCCAGCACCATGGGGCAGCCCTTGTCGACGGCATCGGAGTACTCGGCCGTGGCCAGCACCAGGCCACCACGGGGTCCGCGCAGCGACTTGTGGGTGGTGGTCGTGGTGATGTGGGCGTGCGGCACCGGGTCCTCATCGCCGGTGAAGACCTTTCCGGCGACCAGACCGGCGAAGTGCGCCATGTCCACGAACAAGGTGGCGCCCACCTCGTCGGCGATCTCACGCAGTTTGGCGAAGTTCACCCGGCGCGGGTACGCGGAGTAGCCACCCACCAGCACCAGCGGCTTGAACTCGCGTGCCGCCGCGGCCAGCGCGTCGTAGTCCAGCAACCCGGTTTCGGGGTCGGTGCCGTAGCTGCGCTGGTGGAACATCTTGCCCGAGATGTTCGGGCGGAAACCGTGGGTGAGGTGGCCGCCGGTGTCCAGTGACATACCCATCAGGCGCTGATTGCCGTACTGATGGCGCAGCTCCTCCCAATCGGTCTCGGACAGGTCGTTGACGTTGCGCACACCCTTCTCGGCGAGAGCCGGAGCCTCCACCCGAGTGGCCAGGATTGCCCAGTAGGCAACGAGATTGGCGTCGATTCCCGAGTGCGGCTGGGCGTAGGCGTAGGGCGCACCGAACAGCTCGCGGGCATGCTCGGCGGCCAGCGCCTCGACGGTGTCGATGTTCTGGCAGCCGGCGTAGAAGCGGTGGCCGATGGTGCCCTCGGCGTACTTGTCGGAGAGCCAGGTCCCCATGGTGAGCAACACGGCGGGCGAGGCGTAGTTCTCGCTGGCGATCAGCTTGAGCGAATCGCGTTGGTCGGCAAGCTCTTTACGGGTCGCGTCCGCGATCCGCGGTTCGATGGTCTCGATGACCTCCAGGGCCGCACGGTACGCGGCACTGGCGGTCTCGGCGTACTGCGCGCCCTGCGCAATGTCGCTGGAAGCTGAAGTCGTCATGCCACTCAGCCTAGTAGGCGGCTATACCAAGGTGGAGGCCACCAGGGGCTCGTCCAGCAGCCGCCCGAAGCGGGTCGTGAGGGACTGCTCCGGCGGACGACGATCCAGCCACCCCTTCAACAATTGATAGCCCTCGACGTAGGTGGAGATGTACGCCCGCCACAGCGGCGAGGACAGGAACTTGAGCATGTGCCGGGCACGCTCGTCGGGAACCAGCAGCCAGCGTTTCAGGAATGCGATCACGTCTTCGACGTCGCGGTGCTCGTCATGCAGCATCAGCGCCGCGTCCTGGCGGACGTTGATCAGCCCGGCTCGCGCCCGCCCCATGGCCTGCGCCTGTTCACCGTCGAAACGCAGCCCCAGGTCGGCGTAGATCTCTTGGGCCCATAGCCCCCAGTCCTCGCCGACGGCCGCGTAGAGGGCGAGGTCGGCGAGGCCCTCGGCCATCAGGCACTGCGGTGTGTTGACCAGGAAGATGGTTTGTTCCTGCTGGTCCCCCAGGTGCACCAGGCCGGCTTCCTTGCGGCAGTGCTCGGTGTGGTGGCCGGGGTAGGACTCGTGGGCGATCAGAGCGGGCACGTTGTTCAGATACTGCTTGAGATCGGAATTGACGGCGACCGTCGAGCGGTAGTTGCCCTCGTAGTAGTTGAACCCCGACCAGGGTTTGTCGCTGACGACCTCGTACGTCACCGTTTCGGTGTCGGGCAGCGGAAACTCCGCGCGCACCCGGTCACGCAGTGCGCTGGAGAACGCGTCCACACATTCCTGCAGACGGTTCGGGTCGATCTCCTGGGACCGGTCATAGGCGGTTTTCCGCTCCAGTAGCGAACCGCCTTCCGGCAGAACGGAATCAAGGGCCTCGTGCGCCTGCTGGTAGCGCTCCTCGTCGCCCTTGGCGATGCGCACATCGAAGTAGTCGTGCACCTCATCGACAAATCCGATGTCCTCGCCCGCGAACTTGCGCCCCGCACAGGCCAGCGCCTTCAAGTGGGTGTCGATGAACGCCTTACGCGCCTCGTCCAGGTCGCTGGCGGCCAACTCGCCGCGCAATGCACTCGCCTGACGCGCAAGCTCGGCCGGATTGGGGGTGGGCTCATTCTCGACACGCTTCCGCAGCGTGGGATCACCGGTGAACGAGTCGACGTATCCGCTTTCGATGCGGTCAAATCGCAGCCCGAGCAGCAGGTATTCGGTGACGACACTGTTCTTCGATGCGCCGTTATCGCCCATGTCACACAACCCTAGTGCCGCGTTCACGAAGGGTTCCTGCAAGACTTGCCACTATGAGTGTTGGTCTTCGCGCAAGCGGCCCATCCACGCACTCTTCCTTCTCGCGAGCGGCGCATCGATGCCACGGCTGAGCGAGCCAAGTCCCTATGTGGAGTTCGACCGGAAACAGTGGCGCGCGCTGCGCAAGTCCACGCCGCTGGTCCTCACCGAGGAAGAGCTGATCGGCCTGCGCGGTCTGGGCGAACAGATCGACCTGACGGAGGTCGCCGAGGTCTACCTGCCGCTGGCTCGTCTCATCCATCTTCAGGTGGCCGCCCGGCAGCGCCTGTTCGCCGCCACCGCCACCTTCCTCGGAGACCAACATCCGGACCGTCTGGTCCCCTTTGTCATTGGGGTGGCGGGCAGCGTCGCGGTCGGCAAGTCGACCACGGCCCGCGTGCTGCAGGCGCTGCTGGCGCGATGGGACCACCATCCCCGGGTGGACCTGGTGACCACCGACGGATTTCTCTACCCCAATGCCGAGCTATCTCGGCGGAACATTATGCACCGCAAGGGCTTTCCTGAGAGTTACAACAGGCGCGGGCTGCTGCGATTCGTTACCGAGGTCAAATCGGGGGCCAGTGAGGTCACCGCCCCGGTGTACTCGCACTTGCTGTACGACATCATCAAGAACGAGAAACATGTTGTGCAGCAACCAGATATCCTCATTCTTGAAGGCCTGAACGTCCTGCAGACGGGTCCGACCCTGATGGTCTCGGACCTCTTCGATTTCTCGATCTATGTGGACGCACGCATCGAAGACATCGAGCAGTGGTACATCTCCCGATTCCTGGCCATGCGTTCCACGTCATTCGCAAATCCGTCCTCGCATTTCCACCACTACGCCAAGCTGTCCGATAAGCAGGCAACCCTTGCCGCACAGGAGATTTGGCATTCGATCAACCTGCCGAACCTGCTGGAGAATATTCTGCCGACCCGGCCGCGCGCCACGCTGGTACTGCGCAAGGACGCCGACCACTCGATCAACCGGTTGCGCCTGCGCAAGCTGTAGACAGGTTTGCACCAAGTAGACCGACTGGTATATTCGCCTCATGATCAACAACGTGGTTGAAACCTGGCACGGCATCATTTCCGGCACGAACCCGGAAGCGCTCAACGAACTGCTGGCCGAAGATGTCGTCTTCTACTCCCCCGTGGTGTTCACCCCCCAGCGCGGCAAGGCGATCACCGCCATGTACTTGCTGGCCGCGTTCGCGACGCTCGCCGGACCCGACAGCGACTTCCACTACGTCAAGGAAGTCCTTGACGGGAACACCGCAGCCCTGGAGTTCGAATCGACCATCGACGGCAAGTACGTCAACGGGATCGACATCATCACCTGCGACGACGCCGGCAAGATCATCGAGTTCAAGGTCATGATCCGCCCGCTGCAGGCCATCAACGCCATCCACGAAAAGATGCGCGCGGCTCTAGAAGCTGCGTCCTGATTTACAGTGCGTCAGCGGCAACCAACCAGTAGGTTGACCGCATGGACTATGACTACGACGTAGTCGTCATCGGGTCCGGTTTCGGTGGGAGCGTTGCGGCCCTCCGCCTCACCGAAAAGGGCTACCGAGTCGGCATACTTGAAATGGGAAAACGCTGGAAACGTGAAGACGTTCCGCCCAACAACTGGCATGTCCGCAAGGCCATGTGGGCGCCGGGGCTGGGCTGTTACGGCCCCCAGCGGATGACGGTGCTGGGTAAGACGTTTATCGCCAGCGCAGTGGGAGTGGGCGGCGGCTCGCTGATCTACGGCAACACGCTCTACGAGCCGCTGGAACAGTTCTATACCGATAAACAATGGGCACACATCACCGACTGGAAGACGGAGCTGGCGCCGTATTACGACCAGGCCCGCCGGATGTTGGGTGTCGTGCAGACACCGCACACCACACCACCGGACGAGGTGCTGCTGGCCGTGGCCAAGGACCTCGGCGTCGAGGACACCTACCACCCCACCAATGTGGGCGTGTTCTTCGGCGACGAGCCGGGCAAGACCGTTCCCGACCCGTTCTTCGGCGGAGCGGGGCCCGAGCGCGCCGGCTGTATCGGATGCGCACAGTGCTTCACCGGGTGTCCGCACAACGCCAAGAACACCACCGAGACCAATTACCTGTACCTGGCCGAACATGCTGGGGCACAGATCCACCCGCTGACGCAGGTACTCGACGTACACCCGCTCGAAGACCGCGAGGGGTACGTGGTCAGCACCAAGCAGACCGGCCGCCTGGTCCGGAAGAACAAGCGCGATTTCACTGCGCGGCACGTGGTCTTCTCCGCGGCGTCGCTGGGCACCCAACGCCTGCTACACAAGTTCAAGGACTCCGGCTCGCTGCCCAATCTGTCCGCACGCCTGGGCGAGCAGACCCGCACCAACTCCGAGGAGGTGCCGATCGTCTACTCCCCCAAACGCAATGACTTCGCCCAGGGCGTGGCCATCACCTCCTCGATTCATCCGGAGCCCAACACCCATGTCGAGGTCTGCCGGTATGGCAAGGGTTCGAACTTCCTGAGCATGCTGGGCACAGGCATGGCCGACGGCGGCCCATGGCGCTTTGCGCGGACCTGGCTCACCAATGCGCGGCATCCCAGCTTGCTGATGCGCTCCATGTTCCCGCGCAACGCCTCGGAACATTCGATCATCGTGCTGGTCATGCAATCACTCGACAACTCGCTGACCACATACCTCAAACGTGGGTTGTTCGGTAAGAAGATGACCACCAAACAAGGCTCAGGAGAACCGAACCCGGATTGGATCCCGGTCGCCCACGATGTCGCCCGCCGGATGGCCGAGAAGGTCGACGGGTACGCCGGGAGCACCCACCTGGACTCGATCAACATCCCGCTCACCGCGCATTTCATCGGCGGCTGCGCGATCGGCGACTCCCCCGAGACCGGTGTCATCGACCCATACCAGCGGATCTACGGCTACCCGGGACTGCATGTCGCGGACGGGTCGGCGATATCGGCCAACCTCGGGGTCAACCCGTCGTTCACCATCACCGCACAAGCCGAGCGCGCCATGGCATTCTGGCCCAACAACGGTGAGCTCGATCCGCGGCCGGAACTGGGTGCGTCCTACAGGCGCGTTTTCCCGGTGCAGCCCAACCATCCGACCGTTCCCGAGTCCGCGCCGGGCGCACTGCGGTTACCGCTGACACCGGTCTAGACATGTTGGTGCCGGGCCACCAAGCGGGTGGCCCGGCACCGCTCACCTCGGAAGCGGGTGAGCATGTGGGCGGCTACGCGGAGCGCAGGCGCCGTAGTCCGAGGAACTGGATGTCGGCCATGACGGCGGTGTAGATACCGAACGCGATGGCGAGCGTCACCCCGGCTGTAGTCAGCGGTACCCATTTCATAACGCCCGCCAATACGTAGAGCACGGTGGCCAGCAGGTTGCCTGCGATGTAGACGACACCGATGGTGCCGAGCTTGGACCTGTCGGCCCGGCTCAAAACGAAGGCCAGCACCCCGTATCCGATGAGCGCGGCGGCGTGCGCCACCTGGAATCCCAGCGAGGGACCGAGCGGCTCGACGAGCCATTTCGCGGCGATCAGGAGGGCAACCGCAACCGAACCGGTGACGACGCCGTCGAAGCCGATGCCGAATCGCAGAAGCGAGTCGGGTTGTGCGAACCGGGTGCGAAGTACCGAGGCGTTCTCTGAAGCTATGGACATTGGGGACTCCTTGTGAGAAAGCTCTGTGCGAAGGCTGACACCATCGACATTGCCGCGCATGCACTGCCATCTCGACATTCGGCGCTGCCAATTCCTGCCAATTCGTCGCGCGCTGTGCCATCATCTGAGGATGACAACAGCGGATGTCATCTCTACCGCGCCCGGTGCCCAGCTGGGCCGTCGTTCACTGTTATGGCGCTGGGCTGGTGATATGCGTATCGCTCTCACCGGCGGCACCGCCGGGCTCCTGCAAACGATGGATCCCGCCATCGGCTACGCACTGATCGAGCACTCGAACTTCTTCGCAGACCCCGTGGACCGGGTGTTCCGCTCGCTGCCCCCGATCCTCGGCACCGTGTACGACGATCCCGCGGCCGGCACCGGCATGAAGGTGCGGGACTTTCACCGCGATATCAAGGGCATCCAGCCCGACGGCGTCCGGTATCACGCACTGAACCCGACGACCTTCTGGTGGGCTCATGCAACGTTTCAGGTGATGGTCGAGCAGACCATAGACAGATACTCCCGCTATCGACTGTCCGAGGCCGAACGTGAGCAGCTCTACCAAGAGGGTGTCGAATGGTATCGCCGGTACGCGATGAGCGAGCAGCCACTGCCACCGAATAGGGCAGCATTCCAACAGGAGTGGGACCGATACTGCGACGAGGTGCTCGCACCCAACCCCGCGGCCGACTATCTGATGAAGGTCATCGAGGGCCGAGCCGTCCCCGATATGAGCAAGTCCCCGTACTTACCGGTGGCGCCCTACCTGAAGCCGGCAGCGAGACTGGCCTTGCCCACGGCGCCGATGCGTATGGCGTTGGCACCGCCGCTTCGGCTGACTATCTATGGCGGCTTACCGCCCCAGGTACGCAAGCGTTTTGGGATCCGCTGGAACGTGGCCGACGAGACGGCCTATCGCGCGCTACTGCGCGCCGTGCCGCTGGTGTGGCCGTTCATCCCGACATCGTGGAGATGGCACCCGGGCAGCCATGCCGGATGGCGGCGCGAACGCGGACGGCTACCGCGGAACTGGTGATGAGCCGTTGGTGCGAAGACCATTGGGCACGGCGGCGGTCTGCACGCGCAGATCCGCGGCGATGAGTTTGGCCGCGGCGTTCTGCCAGTTGTGCAACGAACGCTGCGGGACCTCCGTGACCAGCCACTGCCAGGCCTGACGCGATACCGGGTCCAGTCCCGCGGCCGTCGCGCCCTGTGCGTATGCCCGCACGCCCATGACGTACGGGAAGTACAGGGCGTTGTAGTAACGCCATTGATCGGTGGTGCCGAAATCCCCGCCCTCCCGGGGCTTGAGCCGTGAGATGGATTCGGCGAGCACCGCTCTGAGTTCGTTGGCACGCTCGACGGGCTGATCAGAGGCGCCGCGGCCGGTGAGCCGCTCGTCGATGGCGGGCAGCGATGTCAGCGGGCTGGCGACCAGTTTGGCGAGATCTCCGTAGTGACTGAGGGCCCGGCGGGTCAGGCGGGTGAACGTCTCGTCGTCGACGCCATCGATGGGTGATGCCGACTTCAGCGGCAGTGCTGCCTCGGTACTACGCAGCTCGGAACGCTCCTGGCGCAGCCGAGGAGAGCGCGAGAAGGCCATGCGATCGAGCAGGTCGGCGAAGGGCCCGGATTGCACTTGGATGCAAATGGCCAGGCCAACACTGGTCAACAGCAGCACCACCAGGGCAACCGACTGCCCGACGACGGCCATACCGATCATCGCCTGTGCGCCGAACAGCGCACCGACGAGAACCGAGGCGACGAAGGAGCGCAGCATGTCGGCGCGCAGGGCCTGCCCCTCGTCGAACGCATCCCAGAGCGCGACACCGAGGCCGAGTAGCACCAGGTCGCAGCCTGTCGACGCCAGCGCCAACCAGCTCGGCACGATCCCCAGCGGGATGATCAGCTGGACGTCGCCGAGGGTGAAGAACATGGTGGCGACCAGGACGACACCACGTGCCGAACCCGGTATCGAGGCGCGTCGACGAAACAACAAGATCCCCGCGCCAACGGCAGCGGTTCCACTGGCACAGAACATGATCCAATGCCCGAGCTTGGCGGGCCCCTCGATGGTGCCGGCCATCGCGGCACCCACCAGCATCGCCGCCGCGAGCACCACAGCGGGCACCGCAGTGGTGGCACGGTCTCGCCAACGATCACCGCTATTGGTGAGTTCGAGTAGCACCATCAACCAGGCCACGCTCGGGACAATTGCCGTGAAGACCTCAATACGGCCCAAGAGTTCGGCATCCGAACCGGGGGTTACCCGGATGGCATCGAGAGCGACGACCAGGGAGAAGCCGATAAGCCCAATCGCGGCCAGGACCAAGACGGGCTTTCGGGGATTGCGCGCGAGCAGATACAGACCCAGCCACCAGCTGAGTCCGAAGACCAGTGCCGACATCGCCACCATCACTCATAGTGTGACAGGTGTCCGTTTGAGGAGTCACGCCTGTCCAGCCTGTGTCAGACGGACTGGTCTAACGGGCAAGCCGATCACCGCATGAGGCGGTGCCCAGCCAGGTGTGCGGATTGCGATCCCAGCACCACCCAAGCTTCGGGCGCCGATCCGATATCCAGATCGCGGGCACCCGCTGCCCTTTTCCCCGCGAGGCCGCCAGGGAAAAACACTTGTTCTTGCGCAACATGTCCGGCCGCACCATCACCAGTGCGATGCCCTCGTCGATCGTCAATGGGGTGCGTCCACGCGCGGTGATCGTCTCCAAGGCCTTCTCCGGTGTCACGTTGCAGAACTCGCTCCCGGTGTCGATATCGGAAAGCAGATAGACCTGGTCCGGGATCTCCACGATCGGCTGGTACACCTCGGTATCGCCGTCATCCATGACATGAAAACCGTTGCGCCCATTCAGACTCATCAACGGAGCCGTCTGCTCATAGCTGGTTCCGGGGACAACGAGGATGAACGGAATGTGATCGCCGGGATCGACGGCGGATCGCGAGAGATCAGCGACCCGAGCTCGAAGCTTGATAGTGCCGTCGTCGACTGGGTATCCGCGTTCCGTCAGATGGGCGAGCTGGCGGTCGAATTCATCCTGAGCAGCTGGCATTGACCGTCAACGCAGCACTCTGTCCGCGAGTTCCCGCGAGAGCCGCTTAGGCCGCACGGCTGATATCGCGCCACAACTCGCGCTGCACACGATGCGGGTCCAGGTCGATACGCCGATGCTGGTCGAACACCATGACGGCGTGCTCGGGCTCGGTATAGACCGGCCATTCGATGCCAGGGACGCCCGTCCGCGAGAAGGCGAGCCAACGGCTCTGGATGTCCTCGGTCAGCGCCAACGCCTCACGCATGTCCCTTTTCCCGGCCAACGCGGGCCAGCGCTTGAAGAGGCCGAAAACCGCGAACAGTTCCGTCGCATGTGCGGCCCCCGGCCCGAAGCGCCGCAGCGGCCGCGGCGCATAGTCGTACCGATAGAAGTAGACCGACGAGTGATGGCTGTGCGCCTGCGCCACCCGCCAGGCCTCCGAGCCGAACATCGCATCCCCCATGAGACGCACCAGGGCAGCCTTGGAGGGGTAGCCCTCATAGGAATCGATCACCCGCTTCGCAACCTCTGGGCTCAGCGCACCGAGGGTGCCCGCAACAGCACGTGCATCAATCCGGGACACCGACATCACCCTGGTCAGCAGTCGGTTGAACAACCGAACCTCTTCCGCGTTGTACCCGATGATGAGTGGGACCCGATGCGCCTCACCGCGTTCCATCATCGCGATCGGGTCATCGGGTACAACCTCACCATCGATGCTGGGGCCCACACCCAGAGAGAAGGCCGACTCCCGGGTTTTCGCAGCGAGCAGCCGGTGCGTCGCCCGCACGAGATCACGCGGTCTGGCATTGATGACCGCCTCGGCGGGGTTCCGGACGTCGGCACCGACATACTCGACGAGACGGCGCGCAGTGGCCGCCGCGTCGTCCCGGGTATGGATCATTCCGCTGGCCGTGCTTTGGCAGATGGCGCGCTGGAACAGCCCGGCTGCTGCCGGAACGGTCAGCAGCATCTGGACACAATGGGCCCCGGCACTTTCTCCAAAGATCGTGACATTGTTGGGGTCTCCACCGAAGGCCCCGATGTTGTCGCGCACCCACTGCAATGCCAGCACCAGATCACGCAGGTACAGATTGCTGTCGATGGTGTGCCGGTCATCCGACAGAGAGGACAGGTCGATAGCCCCGTAGGCCCCCACCCGATAGTTCACGGAGACGAAAACACACCCACGCCGTGCAAGGTCGACACCGTCGTACAAGGCCAGTGCGGAACTCCCCAAAACATAGGCGCCGCCGTGGATGTAGAACATCACCGGCAGAGCCTCCCCGCAGGTCTCATCCGGCACGGTCACGTTCACCGTCAGGCAGTCCTCGCTGACGGCCTGGAATCTGTTGATCGAGAGCGGTACATAGATACGTTTCTGTGGTGACGCCGACTTCCAGGAATCACACGGCAGCACACCTACCCATGGCTTCGCGGGCGCCGGGCTGCGCAGACGCAGCGCGCCCACCGGTGGCTCGGCATACGGTATGGCCCGAAAGCGGCGCACACCTCGATCGTGGAACCCCTCCACCACGCCACTGGCGGTCTGCACCCGCACCGGAACCCGCACAACGTATTTCGAGCTCTTTGCCATCGATACCTCAGATCACGGTCAGCGGCAGCGACTTGCGCGTCTCGAAGACGAACCGCGATCCCCCGCTGACATTGGCGATCATCACCTCAGGCAGCTGTTTGTCTTCACCCTCATGCTCGACGAACGCGGCCACCCATTCCTGCGCATCTCCCGAAACCTGCACGCCGATATGCGGATCGACCGCCGTGGCGATGGCCTGCAGCGGTCGTGTTTCCATGGGCCCGCACAACGAGATCCAGGCCTGATCCTGGTGCGCGGGCGACCTCCATACGTGAAGCTGTCCACCGGAGATTTCGGCATTCACGTATCCGGCGGGATTCAACAGTGGGTGCACGTGGAGGACCTGCAGCACACCATCGATCCCTTCGGGGGCTTGTAACGCCTGCTTGATCCGTGCCGCGGCGACACCCGCCAGCCCGATCAACTGCTGCGTGCATACGGTGCGCGCCAGCTCTGCATCGACCGCCCTCTTACGTACCGCGATCGAAAACCCGAGAAACAGCAGATGCATCTGTATACAGATCTCGTCGGCTATCCGCACCAGTGCCGAACGCGAGAAGGCACCGAAATCCAGGTCGGACAGCAGGGGGCCCGCGTAGTCGGAGGCCCCCACGTCGGCGGTATCAATTCCATCCAATTCCCAGCCGGCGGCCACAGAAGTGCCCACCACGTCCAGCGCGGGGATCCCGGACACCGCCGGATACGACTCGTCGATGGTCACCGTCCACGCGCAATGCGGATGCCGATCCGCCGGCGCGCGCGGAGGCCGGTGAATCGGCCGAACCTGCGCATGCGGATTGGTGGCGAATGCCGTCGCATCGAATGTGGGGTCCTCGATGTCGTGACACATACCCGTCACGTAGTCGGGTCCGAGCGGTTCGACATCGAGTAACGCGCCGCAGTGATCGAGATGAAACTCCCCGTGCCACTTGTCGTGCACGGTGTACCGAAAGTCCATGAACTGTGGCGGAGCCCCGATGTCGAGCTGCATACCCTTGAAGATGGTGATCACATCGTCACCCTCGAAGCGCAGCGCCTTCTGCATGCGCCGGGTGTAGAGCGGGCTGGACGACGCCCACTCCTCGATGGCGACCTGCAGCATCTCCTCCCTCCCGAAATGCTGTATGCAATAAGCCATTCCGGAACGGTCAATAAGCTGACCGATCAGCAGCAGCTCCGGAACCAGGACCGCCAACTGGCCCTGGGATAACCCGGAGAATCGGCTACTCACCCTTTGACTCCTTGGAACTTTTCGCTTCATTGTTTTTCGCTATGGCCATTTCGACATGCTTGTTGACCCGCTGCCCCAGTGGCCACCCGACGTAGTGCGTGATGAACAGCGCAACCTCGCGCAGCTCGGCATCGGTGAGCTCACCGTTTTTGAGTGCGGCCCCCGTCTGGATCTCCAGGATCTCGTCGAGTCCCAGGGCACTCACCGCGCCGAGGAGCAGCAGCCGACGATCACGCACTGACAGCTCGGGGCGATCCCAAATGGTGCCGAAGAGATGCTCTGCGGTGTACTTGAAATAGTCGCCGGGCAGGTCGGGCATGTCCCAGCCGTAGACCTCTTTCATCTTGTCCAGACCCTTGCGGCGCAGCTCATCCATTGATCTCTCCCTTGGTAGACGGCACAGCATGTGGCACACCAAGGCTCGCGGCCAGACGCTCACGAGCCAACGTCGCTAGCGGCAGCTCGACTGATTGCTCTTCGCCCAGTGCCAGTGCCAGGCTCAGGTCTTTTTCGCCGAGACCGCGCACGTGCGTGAAGATGGGGTGCCAGAAGCTGTCGGATGTCACCGGTGCGGTGGTGTCTCGCAGCATGATGGCCCCCGGCCCACCGGTGATGGCATCGGTGTGACGCACCACCTTGCCCAGGTCGGTGATGTCGAGCCCACAACTCTCGGCCAGTCGCTGGGCCTCCCCCGCCGCGGTGAAGGCAACAAAATGTAGGAGGTTGCGCGCCAGCTTCATTCGAGTACCTGCGCCCGGTGCGCCGGCGTGAATCACCAGCGACGCCCACTTCGAGAAGGGCTCCTTGACTCGCGCGAATGTCTCGTCGTCGGCGCCGATCATGGTGGCGAGCTCGCCCTTGTGTGCACCCGGAGCGCCACCGCTCACCGGCGCGTCGATGATGTGGATGCCCTTGGGGGCCCAGTGCTGCGCCAGTGCGACAGCAGTCGTGTCACTGATGGTCGAGTGGATCGCGATGATGGTGCCGGGCTTAACCTTCGGCGCAAGCTCCCCGATGACCTCACGGACCTGCGCGTCGTCCAGCACTGTGACGCTGATCAGGTCGGCGTCCGCGAGATCGGCCAGGGCGTCGACCGCATGGGCGCCCGCCTCGACAAGCGGTGCCACGGCCTCGGCCCGCAGATCGAAGACCGTGAGCCCGCCGGGCCAGTCGACAAGTCGCTGGGCCATGGGCGCGCCCATGTTGCCCAGACCGATGTACCCAAGTTTGAGGGCAGACTGCGTCATGATCGGATGATCTGTCCGCCATCGACGTTGAACACCTGACCGGTTATCCAGGACGCCTTGTCCGACAGCAGGAACAGGCACATGCCCACCATGTCGTCGACGGTGCCCATCCGGCTCAGTGGGATGTTTTTGACCAGCTCGTTGCGGAACTGCTCGGGCACGGTGCCGCGAGTCGCCTCGGTATCGGTGGGCCCGGGCGCGATGGCGTTGATGCGGATCTTCTGTCCACCCAATTCGCGGGACAGCTGCTGGGTGAGACCGTTGATGCCCACCTTCGCCAATCCGTAGAAGCCCGAGTACAGCCATGCCGCCGTGGAGGATTGGTTGACGATGGCGCCGCCTCCGCGCTTGGCGATGTGCTTGTATACGGCCCGGGTACACACCAGGGCCCCGTCCTGGTTCACGCTCATGAACTTCTTGTAGTAGTCCCACGGCACCGACAGCAGCAGATCGAGCTTCATGCCACCGTAGATCGCCGCGTTGTTCACCAGAAAGTCAATGCCGCCGAACTCGGCCACTGCCTTGTCCGCCATGGCTATTGCCGAATCCGGATCGGATACATCAACACTGACGAAGACGGCCTTGCCGCCATCGGCCACGATCTGCTTGGCTACGCCCTCGCCCAATTCGGCGTTGATATCGGCGACCACCACCGCCGCGCCTTCGCGTGCCAGGGCATGCGCGTACGCCTCACCGATGCCTTGCGCGGCACCGGTGACGATGGCGACCTTGCCCTCAAACTGCCCAGTCGAACTCACGTTGCGATCCTTCCTACTTCACAGCCGTTGCAATGACTTTGGTTTCCAGGTACTCCTCGAAACCGGCGACACCCATTTCCCTACCGATACCCGATTGCTTGTACCCGCCGAAGGGCGCGTCGGCGGAATACCAGACACCGCCGTTGACATTCACGGTTCCGACCCGAAGCCGCGACGCGACCCGTGCCGCGCGCTCGTCATCCCCGCTGAAGACTGTCCCGGACAGTCCGTACGGTGAATCGTTGGCGATCCGCACCGCATCGTCGTCACCGTCATGCGCGATCACCACGAGTACGGGACCGAAGATCTCCTCACGTGCCACCCGGGCGTCATTGGTGAGCCCGGCAACCACGGTGGGCTCGATATAGAAACCACGGTCCTTACCCTCCGGTCGCCCACCACCACAGGCGAACGAACCGCCCTCGGCGACAGCCAGATCCAAATAGGACTGAACCCTGTCGCGCTGGCGCGCCGAGATAAGCGGTCCACATACCGTTCCCGACTTGTTGGGATCCCCCGGCTTCAGGGAGCCCATGGTTGCCGCCGCCGCCTGCACCGCCTCGTCATAGCGTGCGCGCGGCACCACCAGCCGGGTGGTGATCGCGCAACCCTGGCCGGCATGCATGGCCGCGGTGAATCCGGCGACGGAGCATGCCCCGCTCAGCTCTGCGTCGTCAAGCACGATGAACGCCGACTTGCCGCCAAGTTCCAGAAACACCTTCTTGACGGTGGCGGCCGCGTCGGTCATCACCGCACGCCCGGTCGCCGTGGAGCCGGTGAACGACACCATGTCCACCCGAGGGTCCGTCGACAGCAGCGCACCGATTCGATGGTCACTGGCTGTGACGATATTGAAGACACCCGGCGGAAAGTCGGTGTGCTCGGCGATGATTCGCCCTAGCACCGCTGCGCACCACGGGGTATCCGGCGCCGGCTTGAGTATCAGGGTGTTACCGGCGGCCAGCGCCGGACCCACCTTGGCGAGGTTGATCTGATGCGGAAAGTTCCATGGCGTCACCGCCCCGACCACGCCAACGGCCTCACGGGCGAGGGTGCGTCGAGTCTTGATGCCCATGGGCGCGGCGACACCGAGATCGGCGTTCCAGTCGAAGGATTCCGCGGTATCGGCGGCGAAGCGCAGATCGTCCACCGGGCCTTCCAGCTGCGCACCGGCGGTCAGCATCCGAGGCGCCCCCACCTCGGCGATGGTCAGTTCTCGCAGTTCCTCGATATGAGCCCTCATGCCATCGCGCAGCTGGCGGAGGCAGCGCACCCGCAGCTCCACATCCCGTGACCAATCGGAGTCGTCGAACGCACGACGCGCCGCCTCGATGGCACGGCTCATGTCATCGACGTCAGCATCGGCCGCGGTGCCGAGCACCTCCTCAGTGGCCGGATTCACCGTCGGGAACCGCCCGGCACCTCCGGGGATCAACTTTCCGTCGATGAACAGATCACTTTCACCATCGGCCAGGAGTGCCATGTCACCTCATCCCAAATCTGGACAGTTGTCCATTCCCTACTTGTGAACCATAACCACGCGACTCCCATCATGGCAAGACTGAGGCCAGGGAAGGCTTAGAAAGTGGTACTGGACAGTAGTTTTCACAGCACATCTTGCTCAGATGCGACGCGCGCGCTAATCTGGACATGTGTCCAGTGAAGCTGTGGTGACCCTCACAAGTGAATCGCCCCGAAACCGGCGTCAGGAAGAGACGATTCGCAAGATCGTCACCGCGGGCCGGGAGATGCTGGGCGAGACCACCTACGCGGATATGACGATCCGCGGCGTGGCGGCCCGCGCCAAGGTCGCCCCCGCGACCGCATACACGTACTTCTCCTCCAAGAGTCATCTCGTCGCCGAGATCTACCTCGACCTCATCCATGAGGCGCCGTACTTCACCGATGTCAACGACGGTCAGTCCGCGCGGGTCACCAAGACGCTGCGGAGCCTGGCATTGGTGGTTGCCGACGAGCCCGAGATCGCAACGGGGTGCACGACGGCGCTGCTCAGCAACAACGACGAGGCGGTGCACGCCGTCCGCGACAAGATCGGGCTGGAAATCCACCGCAGGATCCGCTCGGCGATGGGACCCGACGCGGATCCCCGCGTGGTGTCGGCCCTCGAAATGACCTTCTTCGGTGCCCTCATGCACGCGGGCAGCGGCACCTTCACCTATCACGAGATCGCCGACAAGCTCACTTTCGTCGTGGATCTCATGCTGGGCGGCAGGGAATGACCGCTGCCTCGATGTCCTCGCTGGTTTTGGACCCGTACGACTACGACTTCCACGAAAACCCGTACCCGTACTACCGGCGATTGCGTGACGAAGCACCGCTGTATCGCAACGACGAACTGAACTTCTGGGCATTGTCGCGACACCAGGACGTGTTGCAGGGCTTCAGGAACAGCGAGGCCCTGTCCAACATCAACGGCGTCTCGATGGACAAGGCCTCCTTTGGGCCGCATGCCAAACTCGTGATGTCGTTCCTGGCGATGGACGACCCTGAGCACCTTCGATTGCGCACGTTGGTGTCGAAGGGGTTTACCCCTAGGCGAATCCGCGAGCTTGAGGGCCAGGTCGTCGCGCTGGCACGCGCGCATTTGGACAAGGCGTTGCAGTCCAAGAGCTTCGACTTCATCGCCGATTACGCCGGCAAGCTGCCCATGGACGTCATCTCCGAGTTGATGGGGGTGCCCGAGCCCGACCGCACCCGCATCCGGGAGTTGGCCGACGGTGTCATGCACCGCGAGGATGGCGTCGCCGACGTGCCCCAGAAGGCCATCCAGGCCTCCATCGACCTGATGACCTACTACATCGACATGGTCAAAGCGCGGCGACGGAGCCCAACAGAGGATCTGACTTCCGCTCTGCTGCAAGCGGAGATCGACGGCGATCGGCTCACCGACGAAGAAGTGCTCGCCTTCCTGTTCCTCATGGTGATCGCGGGTAACGAGACCACCACCAAGCTGTTGGCCAATGCCGTGTACTGGGGCCATCGCAACCCCGACCAGCTCGCCGCCGTACACGCCGATCACGAGCGGATACCGCTGTGGGTGGAAGAGACGCTGCGCTACGACACCTCCAGCCAGATCCTCGCCCGCACCGTGGCCGAGGATATGTCGTTCTACGACACCAAGATTTCCGCCGGTGACATCCTGCTGCTGCTCCCCGGCTCTGCCAACCGGGACGACCGGGTGTTCGACGACGCCGACGAGTACCGCATCGGACGCGAGATCGGCTCCAAGCTGGTGAGCTTCGGCAGCGGTGCCCATTTCTGCCTCGGCGCGCACCTGGCACGCATGGAGGCCAAGGTGGCCCTGACCGAGCTGTTCACTCGAATCAAACACTACGAGATCGACGAAAGTAGCTCCGTACGTGTGCATTCCAGCAACGTTCGCGGATTCGCCTACCTGCCTATCACCGTGGAGGTCCGCTGATGCCCCGCTTTGAGCCCCACCCGGATCGGCGCCCCTCGATCATCGCCGGAGCTTCCTCGGGCATCGGTGCGGCGACGGCGATCGAACTCGCGGGCCGCGGATTTCCGGTCGCGCTCGGCGCCCGCCGTGTCGACAAGCTGACCGAACTCGTCGAGAAGATTCGGGAAGACGGTGGCGAAGCCGTGGCCTTTCCCCTCGACGTCACCGATGCCGACTCGGTGAAATCGTTTGTCGCGGAGAGTATCGATGCGCTGGGCGAGATAGACCTGCTGGTGTCCGGCGCCGGTGACATGTACCCCGGACGAGTTCATGAAATGAGCGCAGACACCTTCGCCGCACAGATTCAGGTGCACCTGTTGGGTGCCAATCGGCTCGCCACGGCGATTGTCCCCGACATGGTGACTCGGCGGCGCGGCGATGTGGTGTTCATCGGGTCCGATGTCGCGTTGCACCAGCGTCCGCATATGGGCGCCTATGGGGCAGCGAAGGCGGCCTTGCTCGCCATGGTGAACACCATGCGCATGGAGCTGGAGGGCACCGGCGTTCGGGCCTCGATTGTGCACCCCGGCCCGACCTTGACCTCGATGGGCTGGCAGCTTTCCGCTGAACAGGTCGGCCCCATGCTGGAGGACTGGAAAGCCTGGGGACAGGCGCGTCACTCCTACTTTCTGCGTCCCTCCGATATCGCGCGCGCGGTCACCTTTGTCGCCGAAACCCCCAGGGGCGCACATATCGCGGAGATGGAAGTGCAGCCGGAGGCGCCGTTGAGGGATGCCCCGGCCGACAAACAGAAGCTTGAACTCGGCGAGGAGGGCATGCCGTCATGACTACGCCAACCGTTCCGCGGGTCTCCGGCGGAGAGGATCAGTACGGCCATCTGGAGGAATTCCGCACCGATCCCATCGCGCTGATGAAACGCATCCGCGACGAGTGCGGAAACGTCGGCACGTTCCAGCTCGCCGACAAGCAGGTGGTGTTTCTCTCCGGCGCTGAAGCCAACGAGTTCTTCTTCCGGTCCAGTGACGAAGATCTGGACCAGGCCGAGGCGTACCCGTTCATGACGCCGATCTTCGGCAAGGGTGTGGTTTTCGACGCCGACCCGGAACGGCGCAAGGAGATGCTGCACAACGCGGCGCTGCGCGGCGAACAGATGAAGGGCCACGCGACCACCATCGAAAATGAAGTCCGGCAGATGATCTCGCGCTGGGGCGAAAGCGGTGAGATTGATCTTCTCGACTTTTTCGCCGAGCTGACCATCTACACCTCCTCAGCCTGCTTGATTGGCAAGAAGTTCCGTGACGAGCTCGACGGCAGGTTCGCCCATCTGTACCACCAGCTTGAGCAGGGCACCGATCCGTTGTGCTACGTGGACCCGTACCTGGAGATCGAGAGCTTCCGTCTACGCGACGAGGCGCGAAAAGGCTTGGTGGCTTTGGTTCAAGAGATCATGAACAACCGGATCGCGAACCCGCCGACGGATAAGAGTCAGCGCGACATGCTCGATGTGCTGATCATGATCCGAGACGAACACGGCAATCCTCGCTTCACCGCCGACGAGATCACCGGGATGTTCATCTCCATGATGTTCGCCGGGCACCATACGAGCTCGGGCACCGCCTCATGGGTACTCATCGAACTGCTGCGCCACCCCGATATCCAGGCACAGGTCGTCGATGAGCTGAACGAGCTGTATGCGGACGGCAGCGAGGTGAGTTTCCATGCACTGCGCCAGATCCCCAAACTCGAGAATGTGCTCAAGGAGACGCTGCGACTGCACCCACCCCTAATCGTCCTGATGCGGGTCGCCAAGGGCGAATTCGAGGTGGGCGGGTTCCCCATCCACGACGGAGACATGGTGGCGGCCTCCCCCGCCGTGTCGAACCGAATCGCCGAGGACTTCCCCAACCCCGACGGGTTCGTACCGGACCGCTACGAGAAGCCTCGGCAGGAAGACATCGTCAACCGCTGGACCTGGATACCGTTCGGCGCTGGGCGGCACCGCTGCGTCGGCGCCGCGTTCGCCACCATGCAGATCAAGGCCATCTTCTCGGTGCTATTGCGCGAGTACGAGTTCGAGATGGCGCAGCCCGCCGACTCGTACCACAACGATCACTCCAAGATGGTGGTGCAGCTGGCCCAACCAGCGAAAGTTCGTTACCGCCGCCGGAGCCGCGAGGCCGGCGACATCCAACCCCGGAGCGCCTGATGCCGTACAGGATCGACGTCGATCGGGATCTCTGCCAGGGGCACGCCATGTGCGAGCTGGAGGCTCCGGACTACTTCCGTGTGCCCAAACGCAGCACCGTCGAAATCCTGAACCCGGAACCACCCGAGGACGCTCGCGACGAGATCGAGCGCGCCGTCGAGGAATGTCCCGCCCGAGCCCTATTCATCACGGAAAAGTATTAGGAGCCGACTGTGCCCGAATTCCCCCGCCAAGAACTCGATGACGTAGTCGCGGACTGGCTCCAGGCCAATCTAGATGCCGAGAAGGCAGGCGACTGGAAACCCTTGGCGCGGTTCTACACCGACGATGCCACCTACGGCTGGAACATCGGGCCCAAGGAAGACGTGATGTGCGTCGGAATCGACGAGATACGGGATATCGCCCTCGGCCAGGAGATGGAAGGCCTGGAGGGCTGGACATACCCGTACCAGAAGGTGATTGTCGACGACAAACAGGGCGAGGTCATCGGGTTCTGGAAGCAGATCGCCACGGACTCCAACGGCGGTGAGTCCGAGATCTACGGCATCGGCGGCAGCTGGTTCCGGTATGCCGGTAACGGCCAATGGAACTGGCAACGCGACTTCTTCGACTTCGGTCATGTGTCTGCCCTCTACATGGACCTCATCAAGGCGGGCAGGCTCAGCGAGGGAATGCAGAAACGCATCCAGCGCGGCCTCTCGGGCGAAAAGGTGCCCGGCTACTACCCCCTTGGCAAGACCCCGGTACCCCTCTGGTGAACAGCGGGCTTCCCCACCCACCCCGCCGAGTGTCGGGTTACTGCGAAGAAGTGCGGGTAGCGGGCACAAGAAGTCGACACTCGGCCAGATACGGAGGTGTATCGCCATGAAAAGTGCTGCGGAGCTTGGTCTTCCGGAAGGCTTCGATTTCACCGATCCCGGGTTGTACGGGGAACGGATGCCACACGACGAGTTCGCGACCCTGCGTCGCGAGGCACCCGTCTGGTGGAATCCGCAGCCGCGCACGGTGGGCGGATTCGCCGACGACGGCTATTGGGTTATTTCCAAACACCGTGATGTACGCGAAGTTTCGCTACACACCGACATCTTTTCCTCGGGCCGCAAGGGTGCCATCCCTCGCCTCGAGGACCACATCAGCCCGGAGGAGTTCCAGGCCACGCTGTCCGTCCTCATCAACAAGGACGCCCCAGAACACACCCAGTTGCGTGGACTGGTTTCTCGCATGTTCACCCCGCGCTCCATCGCGGCGCTGCGCATCACCCTGGAGGATCGGGCGGAGCGGATCGTCCGGGCGGCCCTCGAAGGTGGACATGGTGAGTTCGTGCGCGAGGTGGCCAGCGAGCTGCCCATGCAGGCCATCGCCGAATTGATCGGCGTTCCCGAAGAAGACCGCGTCAAGCTCTTCGAGTGGAGCAATCAGATGACGGGCTACGACGAGGCCGATGTTGAGATCGACCCGCGTGTGGGCGCCGCCCAGATCCTCGGGTACTCGTATCAGCTCGCCGAGCAGCGCCGTGACTGTCCGGGCAATGACGTGGTCTCCCGCCTGCTGACCGGGACGGTAGACGGCGAACAGCTCACCCCCGAACAGTTCGGATTCTTTGTGGTGATGCTGTCAGTGGCAGGCAATGAGACCACCCGAAATGCCACCACCATGGGCATGATGGCCTTCCTGGAACACCCAGAACAATGGGAACTGTTCAAAAGGGGCAGGCCGGCCTCCGCCGTCGACGAGATAGTCCGGTACACCTCACCACTGATCTCACAACAACGAACCGCGTTACAGGACACCGTGATCGGTGGTGTGCCCATCAAAGCCGGTGAACGCGTGGTCATGCTCTACCCATCAGCCAACTTCGACGAGGAGGTGTTCGAGAACCCGCATACCTTCAACATCAACCGCGATCCCAACCCGCATCTGGGCTTCGGCGGTACGGGAGCCCACTACTGCCTGGGGGCCAACCTCGCGAAGATCGAGCTGGAGATCATCTTCAACAAGATCGCCGATCGCATGCCTGACATCTCGCGGATCGGGGATGCCCCGCGGTTCCATTCGGGCTGGATCAATGGCATCAAGAGGTTCGACACCGACTACTGCCCGGTCTCGCGCTGACCGTCCGGCAAGACGCGGCCGAACTGCACAAATATCAGGGTGAACAGGGCCAGCACTGAACACCGGAAGGCGACCTCTGCTCCGGTCCACTGGGTGGAGCGCCACATCTGGAACCACTCACCGCCGACCACCATGAACCCGCCGAAGAACTGCAGGATCACCATCAGCAGACCGACAGTCGACGTCGCGCGCGCCTGGGATGTGCGGCCCGTCAACCATTGCCACATACCCACGAGAAGAACGGCGCCCGATAGCGCCTCCCACACGATGATCAGACAGTAAGTCGCGGTCTGCAGCGCCGGCGAGCGAACGGCACGCCACATGATGTCGGCATCGAGTCCCTGGCCGGCGGCCTGGCCAAAGTTGGTGGTATCCATCGCAAGAACATGCTGAACGAACATCTCATTGGTGCGAAAGTCGGTGATGTTTCCGAACGCCAGCAAGATCATGTACAACGCTGTCAACCCGACCAGCACGGTGCAGACCATCCGCGGGGTCCCGCACCTTGCTAGTGCCGAGACAAGACGATGACTCAAACAACCTCCTCAGTAAGCGCCATCGCGGTGGCGGTTACTGCCCGAATCGCCGGTTTCTGGCGGCGTAGTCGCGCAGCGCGCGCAGGAAGTCCACCCGCCGGAACTCGGGCCAGTACGCGTCGGTGAACCACATCTCGGAATAGGCACTCTGCCAGAGCAGGAACCCTGACAACCGCTGCTCCCCCGATGTCCGGATCACCAGATCCGGGTCCGGCTGCCCGGAGGTGTAGAGGTTCTCGGAGATGGCGTCGATGGTCACCGCCTGCACCAGCTGCTCGGAGCTGGCCCCGTTGGCCAGCTCCTTGTTCAACAATGTGCGCACCGCATCGGTGATCTCCTGCCGACCCCCGTAGCCGACCGCCACGTTCACATGGAAGGCAGCATCCGCGGGAGCGGACTTCACCGCTTCACGCATGCGCTCCGCCACTTCATCGGGCAGCAGGTCGAGGTCTCCGACACTGCGCACACTCCACTTGTTCTGCGGGGCGCACAGCTCCTCGACGACGTCGGTGATGATCTCCAGCAGCTCGCCGAGCTGATCGGGGTCGCGGGTCAGATTCTCGGCCGACAGCAAGTACACGGTGGCCATCTCGACACCTGCGTCCTGACACCAGCCGAGCATCTCGCCGATCTTGCGGGCGCCCATCCGGTACCCATGGCTGACATCGGTGTACCCCGCCGACCGGGCCCAGCGGCGATTTCCGTCGCATAGGACGGCGATGTGCCGCGGTTTCGACGCCTTGGCCAGCTCCTGGCGGAGCCGCATTTCGTAAAGCTTGTACAGCGGTTCCTTCAGCCTCGGCGGGATGATCTCCACGGACCCAGCCTAGCGAGCCGACCGCGGGCCGGAGCAGCAGATATGGATCTGCACACAACATTCACAAACCTGGTTCAGATAAGGAAGGGATACTGTGACGCATGCAGACCGATGAGCCGCTTGCGCGAAGAGGCACCGGCACCGATGAGGCCCCCGCAAGCGGGACGGACCCCGAAACCCAAGGTTCTGAGCATTCTCTGCCCATGGCCGCACTCGTCGGCGGTATCGAGACTCTCCCGATCAAGCCCAAGGCGCGTGGCTGGATCCATTTCTACGCGTGCGTCACCGCCGTGGTCGCGGGAATCGTGTTGGTGTCGGTCGCCTGGTCGGTGCGCTCACCGCAAGCAGGCCTGGCCACCGCCATCTACAGCCTGACGGTGCTGGGCGTCTTCGGAGTCAGCGCCGCCTATCACCGGGTGAACTGGAAATCCGAGACCACCCGCACCTGGATGAAGCGGATGGATCATTCGATGATCTTCATCTTCATCGCGGGCAGCTATACCCCGTTCGCGATGCTGGCGATGCCGCCCTCGGAAGGCAACCTGGTGCTCGCCATCGTGTGGGGCGGCGCGCTCGCCGGCGTGATTCTCAAGATGTGTTGGCCGACGGCTCCGCGCTGGGTGGGGGTGCCGCTGTATCTGATGCTGGGATGGGTGGCGATCGGCTTCTCGTCGACGCTCCTCCACGGTGCCGGGGTGCCGGCACTGGTGCTGCTGATCGTCGGCGGGGCCTTCTATAGCGTCGGTGCGATTCTGTACGCCGTGAAATGGCCCAACCCGTGGCCGTTGCACTTCGGCCACCACGAGTTCTTCCATGCCGCGACCGTCATCGCCGCGACCTGCCACTACATCGCTGTGTGGTTCGCCGTCTTCTGACGGCGAACCACACAGCGACAGGGAGCTAGAGCTGCTTGATGTCGTCCTGAGTCCAGAAGGCCCGCATCGAGCTGATCTTGCCGTTGTCGTCGAAGGTCATCACGTCGATCGGCGCGATGACCATGCCACCGTTCTCGTGTTTGATGGTCAGCTCGAAGTGGAACGCGGCCTCGTTGTTCGTGGCCCGCACCAACTTCAGCTCGCCATGACGATCCAGCGGCTCGATGGTGGCGTAGAAGCCCTGGATCGCCGCACGGCCCTTGAGGACGTCGGCGCCCAGCGGATCCTCTACGGTCGCATCCTCGGCGTACAGCTCGGCGATCTGTGCTGCGGTGCCGGTGGTCAGCAGGTCGCAGTAGCTCTGGACGACGGCGAGAACATCTTCGCGGGTTACGGTCATGCTCCCGGACGCTACCTACCCAACGCGGCGTCTAATTGTTCGGTCCCTGTCACCGGGAGATCGCAGACGGTACCCCGGCACACGTAGGCGGCGTCAACGTCGCCCACCTGCCCCCTGTCACGCAACAACTCGCTCGAATCCTTAACCCCGCCAACCACAATCGCACCCCCGGGTGCCGACAGTCGCGCTGTTCGCAACAGCGGCGAGGTCACGGCGTCACAGGCCACCGCGACCTGAATCGGACCCCGCACCGCGGCCTCGGCCACCGCCAGCCAATGGCCGGCCGATCGTGGTGCGCGCGCCAGCGCCATGGATGCCGCCGACAGCGAGGCGTGCGCGGCCTCCCGGTAGCGAGAGTCCTCCAGCAGATAACCGCCGATAAGCAGCGCCTCGGTCACCGATGAAGCCCCGGACGGGGTCGCGCCGTCCAGGGGATCGCTCGGCCTGAGCACCAGCTGCTCGGCGTCGTCGGCGACATCGAACCACGCACCGGGCGATGCTGGATCGGCGAAATGATCGAGCGCGGTATCGAGCAGCTGCGCGGCTGCCTCGCGCCAGCGCCATTCTCCGGTCACCTGATAGAGGGACAGCAGGCCCGTCGCGAGCGTGCCGTAGTCCTCGAGCACGCCGTCCCCCTCGGATACCCGTCCGCCCAGACTTGCGCGCCGCAGCCGCCCGTCGCGCAGATGTAGCTCCAGCAGCTCGGCGGCGCAGCCCGCTGCCGCATCCAACAGATCGTTGCGGTCCAGCGCGATAGAGGCTTCGACGAGCGCGGTGATGGTCAACCCGTTCCAGGCGGTGACTGCCTTGTCGTCGCGGCCGGGCTGCACCCGGTGCTGTCGCGCCGCCAGCAGCGCTTCGCGCACACGACGCCACCGGTCCACGTCTGCGTTGCCTTCGGGGTCGCGCAACAGCTGCAGCACCGAGCTCCCGTGTTCGAAGGTTCCCGCCGAGGTCACCTCGAAAAGCGTTGCGGCCCAGTCACCATCTTGCGCGCCCAGGATCTCGGCGAGCTGCTCGGGCGTCCACACGTACGTGGAGCCTTCCGAGCCGTCCGCATCGGCATCCAGCGACGAGACGAACAAGTCACCCACCCGCAGCTCGCGCAGCAGGAAATCGGCCGTCTCGGAGGCGATTCGCCGCGCCAGTGCATCGCCGGTGCGGCGGGCCCAATGCGCGTAGACACGCAGCAGGAGTGCGTTGTCGTAGAGCATCTTCTCGAAGTGCGGCACCACCCAGGCCGCGTCCACGCTGTACCGCGCGAAGCCTCCGGCCAACTGGTCGTAGATGCCGCCGCGCGCCATCGCCGTCGCGGTGCGAGAAACCGCCCCGAGCACGGCGGCGTCTCCGGTTCGTTCGTATCCACGCAGCAGCGCCTCCAGCAGGGACGAGGGCGGAAACTTGGGCGCCCCACCGAATCCCCCGAAACGCATATCCTCGGCGGGCAAAATCGCGGCGATCGCGGTATCGCACAGCGCGATATCCACCCCGGGCCCCGCGGGCAGGCGACCGGACATCGCCTGCAGCTGGCCGGTGATGCTCGATGCCGCCTCTTCCACCTCGTCTCGCCGCTGATCCCAGGTGTCACGGACTGCCGAAAGTAACTGCAGAAAACCTTGTTTCGGGTAGTAGGTCCCGGTGTAGAAGGGACGCCCATCCGGGGTGAGGAAGCATGTCATGGGCCAGCCGCCCTGGCCGTTCATCGCGACGGTGGCATTCATGTAGACGGCGTCCAGGTCCGGACGCTCCTCGCGGTCCACCTTGATGTTGACGAATCCGGCGTTCATGACGGCGGCGACCTCGTCGTCTTCGAAGGACTCATGGGCCATCACATGGCACCAATGACAGGCCGCGTACCCGATCGACAGCAGGATGGGCACATCGCGAGACTGCGCTTCCTGCAACGCCTCTGGCGTCCACTGCTGCCAGTGCACCGGATTGTCGACATGCTGGCGCAGGTAAGGACTGGTCGCCTCGCCCAGCCGGTTAACGGTCATCGCCTCGCTGATCGGCGGAACCCGAAGGCGTTTCGGGTTCCTCGGCGGAGGCTCCGACCGTGCCATCGTCGATGGCCTGATCGGGCTCGGGATGTTCGGGGTCGAATGTCTCGGGCAACTTGCGTAGATGCGAGTTCATCGACCGAACCAGGAAGAAGGTGCCCACCAGCAGCAGCACCACCACCGTCAAACCGAAGGGACCGGCCTTACCGAAATCGGGTCCGACATTCGTCGGGCTCTTCTCGTCGGCGAGTACCAGCACGGCGTCCATCAACATCATTTGGCTTCAACTCCTGCGAACAAGTCGTCCTCGGGGGTGCTCGTCGGCACGCGTGACTTCGCGAGCTCGAAGTCCTCAGTGGGCCACAGCCGTCGCTCGAACTCGCGCGGGACTGCGAAAAAACTACTGTCCGGCGGGATTTGAGACGCATGTGCACGCAGCGCGGCATCCCTGGCGTCGAAAAAGTCGGCGCAGGGCACGCGGGTGGTCACCCGGCGATCAAAGGTGTCGTCATCGGCGGGCCAGCGCTCAAGCCATTCGTCGAACGGTCCCTTGTATCCATGGTTCTTGCATTCATCGTTGAGCAACTGCATACGCGCGCGCATGAATCCGTGGTTGTAGTAGATCTTGCTGACGGTCCACGGCTCACCCGCCTCGGGAAACTGCTCCGGGTCCGCCGCGGCGTCGAAGGCAGCCATCGACACCTCGTGGCACCGAATGTGATCCGGATGCGGATAGCCGCCGTTCTCGTCGTAGGTCGTCATCACATGTGGCCGGAACTCGCGGATCACCGCGACCAGCTTGGCGATCGGCTCTTCGATGGGCACTAGCGCAAACGAATCGCTCGGCAGCGGCGGCAGCGGGTCGCCCTGTGGAAGCCCCGAGTCCACGTAGCCGAGCCAGCGGTGTTGCACACCCAACTCGGCCGCGGCCTTGGCCATCTCCTCACGACGGATGGTCCCGATGTTCGCGGCGACCTCGGGGCGGTCCATGACCGGGTTGAGGATGTCACCGCGCTCCCCGCCCGTCAGAGTCACCACCATGACGTCGTTGCCCTCGGCGGCGTAGCGTGCCGTGGTCGCGGCACCCTTGCTGGCCTCGTCATCGGGGTGGGCGTGCACCGCCATCAATCGCCATCCGGTCACCCGCGCGCCCGCCTCTTTCTGTCAGCCGTCACTGCTCTCGCGCCCCCATCGTTTCATCCCGGGTGTACCCGTCATACCGTTGACCCGTGCAGCGACCAGAGGACCGATACGGGACCAAGCCCGCCAAGCCCAACCGTGGCCGCTGGATCGCGATGGTGCTGACCGGATTGGTCATCGTGGCCGGAGTGGGGATCGCAGCGATCGGATATGCCCGATTGGGCCCCGGGGATGTCAAGGGCGAACTTTCCGCATACAAGCTTGTGGACTCTTCGACGGTTTCCGTCACCGCCTCGGTGGAACGGAAAGACCCGTCAAAGCCGGCGGTCTGCATCCTGCGGGCGCGTTCTCTCGACGGCAGTGAGACCGGACGGCGCGAAGTGCTGGTGCCACCGTCCTCCCAGCGATCCCTGCCGGTCACAGCCCTGGTGAAGTCGACCCGCCCCCCGGTGACCGGGGACGTTTACGGCTGCAGCCTGGCGGTTCCGTCGTATCTGATCGCGTCCTGACCCCAATTTCTTGAGCATCGGTGCCACGCGACGGCACCGGGGCCGACAGAGACACGTCGGCAACGTTCACATCGGGCAAACCTCGCCCAAAAATAGGCTGAACATCACAGCGACAGTGGTATGCTGGCCGGATACACGGATCCCTGCTGGGACCGTGTATTGCTGCATTCTGGAGAGTGAATCCCGCAGCAATGCACCCGACCCGGCACCCGATAGAGGAGCGCCAGTGGACGTTGCTGGCCTGAGACAAGGAGTACCTGCACCATGACCGACACCCAGGTGACCTGGCTGACCCAGGAATCACATGATCGGCTCAAGGCGGAACTCGACCAACTGATCGCCAACCGCCCCGTCATCGCCGCAGAGATCAACGAGCGCCGCGAAGAGGGAGACCTGCGCGAAAACGGTGGCTACCACGCCGCCCGCGAAGAGCAGGGTCAGCAGGAGGCGCGCATCCGTCAGCTACAAGAGCTGCTCAACAACGCCAAGGTGGGCGAGGTCCCGACCCAGTCCGGTGTCGCGCTGCCCGGTTCGGTCGTCAAGGTGTACTACGACGGTGACAAGGACGACACCGAGACCTTCCTCATCGCCACCCGCCAGGAGGGCGTCAAGGAGGGCAAGCTCGAGGTGTACTCCCCCAGCTCACCGTTGGGCGGGGCGCTCATCGACGCCAAGGTCGGCGAGACTCGCACCTACACCGTGCCCAACGGCGCCGAGGTCAAGGTGACGCTGGTCAGCGCAGAGCCGTACCACGACTGAAAGTTCCACCTACCGCTCTTCTTGAACCGTCAGGCCGGCCGCGACGATTGCGTCGAGGACGGCCTGACGGTGTTCTGGCCCCCGCGTTTCGACGGTAGCCAGCACATCCACCTCGCCCAGACGCAGACGCTCGCTGTTACGCCAGTGAGTGACGTCGACGACGCTGGCACCTGATGCGCGAAAGACGTCGAGGAGACCCGAGAGGCCACCCGGTGCGTCCGCGATGGTCACCCGCACCGTCAGATAGCGTCCGGCGGCCCGCAGACCATGAGTGATGACATGGGTGAGTAACAGCGGGTCGATGTTTCCACCCGAGAGCACCGCACACACCGGGCCGCTGAGACCGAGTTCCTCGGCGGACAGCGTGAGCAGCGCGGCCACCGCGGCGGCGCCGGCGGGTTCCACCACCAACTTGGCCCGCTCCAGGCACAGCAGCAGCCCGCGCGACAGCGCCTCCTCACTGACCGTGACCACGTCGTCGACCAGCGCGGCCACATGCTCGAATGGCACCGCTCCCGGCTTACCGACCGCGATGCCGTCGGCCATGGTGTCCATCGATTGCAGTGCCACCGGGTGCCCGGCCTTCAGCGATAGCGGCCACGCGGCGGCACCCGCGGCCTGCACAGCGACGATCCGCACCTCGGGGCGCGCCGCTTTGACCACCGCGGCGATGCCCGCCACCAGCCCGCCACCGCCCGCGGGCACCACGATGGTGCCGACATCGGGAAGCTGCTCCAGAATCTCCAGCCCGACGGTGGCCTGCCCGGCCACCACGTCCCGGTGGTCGAAGGGATGGATGAGTACCGCACCGGTCTCTGCCGCGAACTCCGTCGCGGCCAACAGCGCGTCATCGATGGTGGTGCCGGTGAGGTGCACGGTCGCGCCGTAGGCGCGGGTCGCGACGATCTTGGGCAGCGCGGCCCCTACCGGCATGAACACCGTCGACTGGATGCCCAGCGTGGTCGCCGCCCAGGCCACGCCCTGGGCGTGATTACCTGCGCTGGCAGCCACCACCCCATTCACCCGTTGGTCGCCGGGCAGCAGACTGATCCGGTTGTAGGCACCGCGCGGTTTGAAAGATCCTGTGCGTTGCAAGTTTTCACATTTGAGGCGTACCTCGTGCCCGCAGCGCTCACTGAGCGCACGGAATGCCACCACCGGTGTGCGCCGCATCACAGGGGCGAGCCGCTCGGCCACCTCCTGGATCTCCTGGACCGTCACCAACCCTGTTGCTCCCGCTGCCTGGATGCCCATGCCAGGCATCATGTCACCAGTTCTGCCGCTATTGTCCCCTCATGCCACAGATTGCGGAGGACCTCCTGCTTCTGTTGCTGAACAATGCCTCCGGGCGGCCCCTTCTGGACAAGGATCGGCGCACCCAGGCCCTCGCCGCCGCGGTCATCCTGGATCTTGCTCTGGCGCAACGCGTCCGACCGGCCACCCACGGTGAACCGGCGAAGGCCGGCAATCTGCTGGTGCTTCAGGCGCCGGATATCGGAGATCCGGTACTGGACCGGGCGGTGCACCGGCTGCGACGACGGCCGATGAGCCCGGTCGAGGCGATCACCAAGGTTGGCCGCGGCGTGAACTCCCAGATGCTGCACAGGCTGGAGATCACCGGGGATATCCACACGGTCCGGATGGGCAGTCGCCTGTTCCCGGAGAAGTACTGGCCGGTGACCAACAACGAGCGCGCCAACGCGGTGCGTCAGGGCGTCACGGATGTGTTGTTCCATTACGCCCCGCCCGCTCCCAGCACTGCCGCGATCATCGCAGTCCTGCACGGGGTCAACGGATTCGACGCGATACTGAGCCTCGACCCCGTCGGCAAGCAGCAGGTGTCCCGATGGTCGCAGACGATCGCCGACGGCGGATGGTCGGCTCAGATCCACGACAATCGCGGCTCGGCGGTCAACCTCGCGGTGACTGCCGCGGTGATCTCGGCGGCCCTGCATTCGATGAACTAGCGGTTACCGCAAGGCCTGTTCCAGATCACCGATCAGGTCGCCCACCTCTTCGATGCCCACCGACAACCGCACCAGGTCCTCGGGCACCTCCAGCAGTGACCCGGCGGTCGACGCATGCGTCATGGCGGCCGGATGCTCGATCAACGACTCCACGCCGCCTAAGGACTCAGCGAGAATGAAAAGCTCTGTTCGCGAGCATAAATCGAGTGCAGCCTGACGCCCTCCGGCCAACCGCACGCTGACCATTCCGCCGAATCCACGCATCTGCCGAGCAGCTACCGCGTGCCCGGGATGACTGTCCAGCCCCGGGTAGACAGTGTGCGCGACGGCCGAATGGCCGGCCAGGAACTCGGCCACCGCTTGAGCGTTCTCGCTGTGCCGCTGCATGCGCAGCGCCAGTGTCTTGATGCCCCGATAGGTCAGGTAGGCGTCGAACGGGCCCGGCACGGCGCCCGCACCGTTTTGCAGGAACGCGAAGGCCGTATCCAACTCCTCGTCATTGGTGAGCAACGCGCCGCCCACCACATCGGAGTGCCCGCCAATGTATTTGGTGGTGGAGTGCAAGGCGATGTCGGCGCCGAGATTCAGCGGCTGTTGCAACGCCGGCGATGCGAAGGTGTTGTCCACCAAGAGCTTCACGGAATGTTCGCTTGCCACCTGGGCAGCGGCCGCGATATCGGCGATGCTCAGCAGCGGGTTGGTGGGGGTCTCGAGCCAGATCAGCTTGGTACTGGGGGTGATCGCCGCACGAATGGCGTCGACATCGGCCACCGGGACCGGGGTGTGGGTAACGCCCCACTGCGAGAACACCTTGTCGATCAGCCGGAAGGTGCCGCCGTAGGCATCGTTGGGGATGATCAGATGATCACCCGGGCGCAGCAGCGCGCGCAGGACGCAGTCGGTGGCCGCCATTCCCGAGCTGAATGCCCGACCGAAGTGGGCGTCTTCCAATGCCGCCAGCGAGGATTCGAGAACCGCCCGGGTGGGATTGCCGGTGCGTGCGTACTCGAAACCGCCGCGCAGCTGACCGACGCCGTCCTGGGCGAACGTCGAGCTGGCGTAGATCGGCACGTTGACGGCACCGGTCTGCGGATCGGCGTGGAAGCCACCGTGGATGGCTCTTGTGGAAAACCCTTGCCACCGAGACGCGTCGGCGGCGCTGCGCTGCTCACTCATCAGGTCCGAGCCTATACGGACCCGTGGAAGTGAGACAGCCCAGCGCCGCCAATCGGGTTACTTCTACTTGGGAACGACGACGGTCTTCACTAGCATGTCGGCGATCGTCTGACGCTTCGGTGTGAACAGCGGTAGCAGGAAGCCGATGTAGCAGATGATGGCGTCGACGAAGTGGGCGAGCGCGCGGACGAAGGACATACCGAATCCGATCGGCTGGCCGGTGGTCTCGCCCAGCACCTGGATGCCCAGCAGGTTCTTGCCCACCGTCGAGCCGGTGTCGCCCTGCTTCTTCAGGTTCCACAGCGCGAAGACAAGCGCAATGAGCCCGAAGATCGTTACCGCGGCCACGCCGAGACCGGAGAAGCTGAAGACCTCCGCGTCGGAGCCGTAGGTCACCCCGCCTCCGCTGAAGGGATCGCCCTCGTACACGCCGGTCGAGATCGTCTGCTTCTCGGCGGTGGCAATCGCGATGCCGTATCCGATGCCATACAGCACACCGACAATCAGGTTGTCGATGAGAAAGGCACCGACTCGCTTGATCCAGACGTCAAAATTGCCTCCGGGAAGGGCTGGTGCACCGGCTGCCGGCGGAGGCGGCGGGTACCCGCCCGGATCCTGCGGCGAGGGTGGTGGAACTTCAGTCACGGTTGTCCTCCAGTTCGTATGGCACGCATCAGCGTCGAGCAACAGAGCACATTACGCTTTCAGCGTTTCCACAGGTTGGCTTCGGAGAAACGATTTGGGACCAATTCAGTGCCGCACGCCTCTACCCGAGGAGACGAATCCGAGCAGGTCATGGCGGGTAATGACACCGACCGGCTTGCCCTCGTCGATAACCATCACCGCGTCGGTGTCGCGCAACATGGACCCCGCGGTACTCAGCGGCTCGCCGGCACCGACCAGTGGCAACGGCGGACTCATGTGCTGGGACACGGCATCGGCCAGCTGCGCCCGGCCCTCGAATACCGCTGACAGCAGCTCCCTTTCGGACACCGACCCGGCGACCTCACCGGCCATGATGGGCGGTTCTGCACCGACCACCGGCATCTGCGACACCCCGTACTCGCGCAGGATCTCGATGGCGTCACGCACCGTCTCGGACGGATGCGTATGCACCAAATCGGGTAGCGCACCGGACTTTCCACGCAATACATCGCCGACGGTGGGCTCGGACTTGCTGCCGTCGAGGCGGCTACGCAGGAACCCGTAGGAGGACATCCACGAGTCGTTGAACACCTTGGACAGGTAGCCCCGGCCGCCATCGGGCAACAGCACCACGATCACAGCATCGGGTCCGGCCTTCTCAGCCAATCGAATTGCCGCCACCACTGCCATACCGCAGGATCCGCCGACCAGCAATCCCTCTTCGCGCGCCAGCCGGCGCGTCATCTCGAACGAGTCGGCATCGGATACCGCGATGACCTCGTCGACAACGCTGGGGTCGTACGCGGTGGGCCAAAAGTCCTCTCCCACACCCTCGACGAGGTACGGGCGGCCCGTGCCACCGGAGTAGACGGACCCCTCCGGATCCGCACCGACGACCTTCACGGCGCCCCCTGAAACCTCCTTGAGGTACCGGCCCGCACCGGTGATCGTCCCGCCGGTTCCCACCCCGGCGACGAAATGGGTGATCTTGCCGTCGGTGTCGGCCCAGATCTCCGGGCCGGTGGTCTCGTAGTGGCTGGCCGGCCCGTTCGGATTGGAGTACTGGTCGGGCTTCCAGGCGCCGTCGATCTCGCGCACGAGACGGTCCGAGACGTTGTAGTAGCTGTCCGGGTGCTCCGGCGGCACGGCCGTGGGGCACACAACGACCTCGGCCCCATAGGCCCGCAACACATTCCGCTTGTCCTCGCTGACCTTGTCCGGGCATACGAACACGCAGTGATAGCCCTTGCGCTGGGCCACCAGCGCCAATCCGACGCCGGTGTTGCCCGACGTGGGTTCGACGATGGTGCCACCGGGCTTGAGCAGGCCCGCTTCCTCGGCAGCCTCGATCATTTTGACGGCGATGCGGTCCTTCGAGCTACCGCCTGGATTGAGGTACTCGATCTTGGCGGCCACGACAGCTCCCGTACCCCCGGAACCCTGAGGCACCACCGAGTTGAGCTGGACGAGGGGGGTGTTACCGATCAGATCGGAGACATGCTGGGCGATGCGCATGCCGGTAACGCTATTAGACCCGCGGCCGGCCCGCGCACAGGGGAGCTAACGGAGGGATCAAACCGCCGCTGGCGCGACGAACTCCGCCGAGGAAGTCTCGGGTACCGCGTCGCGGATGTACTGGCCGATCTGCGCCAGCGACCTCTTGGCCTCGGGCACGATCTTGGTGGCCACCTGGAAGACGTGTATCTGACCGGGCCAGATCTTGATCTCCACCGGCACACCTTGCTCGGCCAGGCGCTGCCCCAACAGGCGCGCGTCGTACAGCAGCACCTCCGACCCGGAGCAATGCACCAGCGTCTGCGGCATCCGGCCATCGACCTTGTCGATGATCTCCCGCGGCGGGATCCCACCGCCGGCCTTGGTCAGGATCTTTTCGAGCGCCTCAAAGCAGTTGGGCGGCAACATCAGGTCGGTCTTGGCGTTCTCATGCGCAACCTTGGGCGCGGGATCCAGCTCGATGAGCGGCGAGATGAGTGCCAGCGCGGCCGGAGCTTCGCCGTCCTCGGCCAGCAAGCGTTCGGTCACGGCCACCGAAAGAAAACCGCCGGCCGAATCGCCCGCCAGCACAATCTGATCCGCCGCATATCCCTGCGCGCGCAGCCAGCGGTACCCGTCCAGGCAGTCATCGACAGCCTGATCCAGGGAGGCCTTGGGCGGCATGCGGTAATCGACCACCAGACACGGCGCGTCGGCATGCTTGGAGATCGTGGAAACCATGGCGCTGTGGGTGTTTGGGCCACCCACGATGAACGCACCACCATGCAGATACAGCACCACCCGGCCCGTACCGTCCACCGGTCCGACACCCTTGGCGCGAATCAGCCGCGCGTTGGTGTTCGGCAGCGTGACGGTCGCCCTGACCGTGCCGCGCGGAGGAACCAGCACCCGGCCGAGCTCTTCGATCAGCCCAAACGGATAAGGAAGTGTGGGGGCGTGGCTGCCAATCTGCAGCACCGTACGCACCGTCATCCGCACACCGAATCCCAGCAGCCGTGCGGCCATGCTCGCCGCGTCCTCGATCACTTCGACAGCAGCGCCGTCGCTCATCGGAAGGGCGCGTACCAGCGTGTTCAGCGAGGATCCCGTGGATCCCGCATGCCCGTATTCGGGGGTGCGCTTCGGTGCGGTCATCTGTTCAGGCTCCTTTGCCTAGCCAGCGTCCTGCGTGTACTCAGGCTGCTAGCTGGGAGCTAGCGCCCGATGGACTATACCTATCAACAGGCAACAAACCGCTTTCGATACCGCATCGTCCACGCCTCATTTCGCGTGATGCTGGTCAGAGGACTGGCGCGGTGTGTCGCCTTCCGTGAAAATAGCCACCGTGAGCATCCTCGCCACACGCAGACGGACGATCTGGGCAGCCCTGAGCACCGGGGCCGCGGGCGCAGCGATGGGTACTGGGCTCTGGGGCGCGTACAGCTTCCTGAATTCCCAGGCCAGACAGGTTCGCCTGGTGATCCCGAAGACTCACGACGCTCCCCCGGTTGCCGATGGCGTGTACGAACCCGGCGGCGGTCTGGTCACCAGATATAGCCGCGGCGTGCAATACGACCTGCACCTGGCGATCTTCGGGGACTCCACAGCCACCGGCTATGGGTGTCACATCCCCGATGAGGTGCCCGGGGTGCTGCTGGCACGCGGTCTGGCCGAAGAATCCGGGAAACGAATCCGGTTGTCCACCAAGGCGATATCGGGTGCGACATCCAAGGGGCTGGCCGCCCAGATCGACGCCATGTCGATCATCGGCCCGCCGCCGGATATCGCCGTGATCATGATCGGCGCCAACGACGTGACCTCGCTCAATGCGGTGCGGGCCTCCGCGCAGCGGCTGGGTCTGGCCGTGCGGCGTCTGCGCGCGGCCGGATCGGCAGTAGTGGTGGGTACCTGCCCCGATTTCGGGGTGATCACCGCGATACCGCAGCCTCTACGCGCGGTGGTGCGCTCCCGCGGGCTACGCCTGGCTCATTTCCAGGCGGCGGCGGTGCGGGCCTCCGGTGGCGTACCTGTCCCGCTTGCTGATCTGCTCTCGCCGGAGTTTCTGCAGGCACCCGAAGAGATGTTCGCCGACGACCACTACCACCCGTCGGCCGCGGGATATGCGCTGGCAGCGCGGCTGTTGCTACCGGCCGTCGCGCATGCCCTCGGCGAATGGACGGGTGGACCCATGCCGGATTTGCCATGGGTGTCCGCCGCCGCGGAGGCACAGACCATCGGCGCTCGGATGCGCGTCGTGGGAAGGATCTGGCGGCGCGCTGCTACCGAGATCGGGGTGGCGGTCGGCCAGCCCCCTGCCCAGCCCGACAATCTGCCCGTCGCGTCGCTGCATTAGATTCCAGGGGAGTAGAACCAGTACTAATTCCCCTATATCAGGAGTTTTCATGCCCGAAGCCGTGATCGTTTCCCTCGCCCGCTCCCCCATCGGGCGCGCCGGCAAGGGCTCGCTGGTGAGCATGCGGCCGGATGACCTGGCCGCCCAGATGGTGCGCGCCGCCCTCGACAAGGTGCCCGCACTGGACCCCAAGGACCTCGACGACCTCATCATGGGTTGCGGCCAGCCCGGCGGTGAGGCCGGTTTCAACATCGGTCGTACCGTCGCCGTGCAGCTGGGTTACGACTTCCTGCCCGGCACCACCGTCAATCGCTACTGCTCCTCGTCGCTGCAGACCACCCGCATGGCGTTCCACGCCATCAAGGCCGGCGAGGGCCATGCCTTCATTTCCGCTGGGGTGGAGACGGTTTCACGTTTTGCCAAGGGCACTCCCGACGGCTACCCGGATAGCAAGAACCCGCTGTACGACGACGCGCAGGCCCGTGGCGCCGAGGCCGCACAGGGTGCCACCGAATGGCACGACCCGCGTAACGACGGCCTGGTCCCCGATGTGTACATCGCGATGGGACAGACCGGCGAGAACGTGGCGCTGCACACCGGCATCAGCCGCGAGGACCAGGACCACTGGGGCGTGCGCAGCCAGAACCGTGCCGAAAAGGCCATCGCCGATGGCTTTTTCGAGCGTGAAATCACCCCGGTGACGTTGGCCGACGGCACCGTCGTGTCCAAGGATGACGGCCCGCGCGCCGGCACCACCTACGAGGCGATCAGCCAGCTGAAGCCGGTGTTCCGCCCCAACGGCACCATCACCGCCGGTAACGCCTGCCCGCTGAACGACGGTGCGGCGGCGCTGGTCATCCTGAGCGACACCCGCGCCAAGGAGCTGGGCCTGACCCCGCTGGCACGCATCGTCTCCACCGGTGTGTCCGGTCTGTCCCCGGAGATCATGGGCCTGGGCCCGATCGAAGCGGTCAAGCGTGCGCTGGCCCACGCGGGCAAGTCGATCGGTGACATCGACCTGTTCGAGATCAACGAGGCCTTCGCGGTGCAGGTGCTGGGTTCGGCTCGTGAGCTCGGTATCGAAGAGGACAAGCTCAACGTGTCCGGCGGTGCAATCGCCCTGGGTCACCCGTTCGGTATGACCGGCGCGCGCATCACCGCCACGCTGCTCAACAACCTGACCACCTACGACAAGACCTTCGGCGTCGAGACCATGTGCGTCGGTGGCGGCCAGGGTATGGCGATGGTCATCGAGCGTCTCGCCTAACTAGCCCGTCAGCGCCGAAACCGAGGTTGTGGCGAGTTCGTCTCGCACGTTCCCGCCATAACCTCGGTCTCGGCGACACTAAGATTCAGTCGCGATGACCACTATCGGAACTCCCCTGTCACCGCGCGCGACGCGGGTCATGTTGCTCGGCTCGGGCGAACTCGGCCGTGAGGTGCTGATCGCCCTGCAACGTCTGGGCGTCGAGACCATCGCCGTCGACCGCTATCAGAACGCCCCCGGCCACCAGGTGGCCCATCATGCGCGCGTCATCTCGATGTCAGACCCCGAGCAGCTGCGGGCATTGATCGAGACGGAGAAGCCCGATCTCGTCGTACCGGAGATCGAGGCGATCGCCACCGCGACATTGGAAGCGCTGGAGGCCGAGGGCGTGGTGCGGGTGATCCCCACCGCTCGAGCCGCACGGCTCACCATGGATCGCGAAGGCATCCGCCGCCTCGCGGCCGAGGCACTCGGATTGCCCACCAGCCCCTACCAATTCTGCGACTCGCTCGCCGAACTGCAGGCAGCCATCGACGGCGGTGTCGGGTACCCGTGCGTCGTCAAGCCGCTCATGAGCAGCTCCGGTAAGGGGCAAAGCAAGCTGGACGGACCGGCCGATGTGAGCGCCGCCTGGGACTACGCCATGGCGGGCAGCCGGGTCACCAACACGCGCGTGATCGTCGAGGGATTCGTCGACTTTGACTACGAAATCACGCTGTTGACGGTCCGGGCGTTGGGTGAAAGCGGGGAGATCGAGACGAGCTTCTGCGCACCGATTGGACATCGACAGGCCAACGGCGACTACGTCGAGAGCTGGCAGCCGCACCCCATGTCGGACGCAGCCCTGCACAGTGCACAGCGAATAGCCCTGGCCGTCACCGAAAACTTGGGCGGGCAGGGCATTTTCGGCGTCGAGCTCTTTGTCAAGGGCGACCAGGTGTACTTCAGCGAAGTGAGCCCGCGCCCGCACGACACCGGCATGGTCACCATGATCACGCAGTGGCAGAACGAGTTCGAGCTACACGCCCGCGCCATCCTCGGGCTTCCCGTCGACACGACGTTGAAGACCCCGGGTGCCAGCGCGGTGATCTACGGCGGCGTCGACGCGGAGGGCGTCGTGTTCGACGGTGTCGAGGCCGCCCTGCGCGTGCCGCGTACCGATCTGCGCTTGTTCGGCAAGCCGGAAAGCTTTGTCACGCGCCGCATGGGCGTGGCGCTGGCATACGACGAGGACGTGCAGACAGCGCGGCGCAATGCCGCCGAAGCCGCACAGCGGGTCCGCGTCTCTGACTGACACGAAAAAAAGGGGCGCCCCTGTCGGGGCGCCCCTTTTTTTGTCGAGTACTAGTCGTTCTGGAAGTAGCTCAGCAGTCGCAGGATCTCGACGTAGAGCCAGACCAGGGTGACGGCCAGGCCGAGGGCGATGCCCCAGGCGGCCTTCTCCGGTGCACCGGCGCGAACCATCTGGTCGGCGGCGTCGAAGTCGATCAGGAAGCTGAACGCAGCCAGACCGATGCAGACGAGCGAGAAGATGATCGCGATCGGGCCACCGCTGCGCAGGCCCATGTCGATGCCGAAGAATCCGAGCACAATGTTGCCGAGTATCAGCACCATCACGCCGACCAGACCGGCCAGCAGCATCCGCTGGAACTTCGGCGTGACGCGGATGGCACCGGAGCGATAGACGAACAGCATGCCGATGAACACGCCGACGGTGCCGAGCACCGCCTGGCCGATCAGGGCCCCGGCGTTGGCACCGGCCACCTGGAACGTCAGTGCGAAGGAGATGGCGCCGACGAACAGACCCTCGAGCGCGGCGTAGGTCAGCACGATCGCCGGGTTGTCCTGCTTGCGCCCGAAGCTCGCGATCATCACCATCACCAGGCCGCCGAGCCCGCCCACGAGCAGGAACGGCAGCGCCAGCGCGGTGTTGGCACTGACGAGGAAGTAGGAGGCGATGGCGACGGCGACGATGACACCGAGGGTGATTCCGGTCTTGGTGACCACGTCGTCGATCGTCAGCGGCCGGGATACGCCGGCCTGTGCCTCCGGGTACGCGGTGTACGGGTCCTGTCGCATCTGCTGGGCCGCCATGGCACCGGCACCTGCCGCGCCCGCCCCGAACTGCGCATAGCCGCCACCCTCTTTTCCGGGCAGCGTCCGAAGAATGGGATTGCTGGTGGTTCGCACCGTCGTGATCCTCTCCTGGAAGTGCGGTACCGCGAGGTGCGGCCTCCGCAGATGACGTTAACGAGTCAACTGGTGATTCAACGAGCAGGAAAGTGCAAGAGTTCCGCGCTTACGCCACTGGCCTCCGCGGCTGTCCGGCCACGTCTGAGCTCAGACTACCGCCCGGACTCCACGGTGGTGGCAAATCCCTGTGAGATCCCTGTGAACAGTGGGATTTTTAGCTGGAAGTCCTACTAGACATTACATGGATGTCCAACTAGATTCAGAGGCGCCGACCTCCCGGATTTCCAACCGCTTCCCAAGGGGCTACACCATGAGTTCGTTACCTGATTCCCTGCCCAAATTGACGCATTTCGTCGCCGGTAAGCGCGTTCCCGGCACCTCCGGCCGCTTCGCCGACGTCTATGACCCGACGCTGGGCAAGCCGGTACGACAGGTGCCACTGGCGGACGTTTCCGAGGTCGAGGCGGTCATCGCGAACGCCGCGGAAGCTCAGCCCGGCTGGGCTGCCCGCAACCCCCAGCAACGCGCACGTGTGCTCGCCAAGTTCGTCGACCTGGTCCGCGCGGAGATCGACGAGCTGGCCACGATGCTGTCCCAGGAGCACGGCAAGACCCATGCCGACGCCAAGGGCGATATCGAACGCGGGCTCGAGGTGTGTGAATTCGCCACCGGCATCCCCCATCTCATCAAGGGTGAGTACACCAGCGGAGCGGGCACGGGTATCGACGTGTACTCCATCCGCCAGCCCCTCGGCGTGGTCGCGGGCATCACCCCGTTCAACTTCCCCGCCATGATTCCGCTCTGGAAGGCCGGCCCGGCACTGGCGTGTGGAAATGCCTTCGTGCTCAAGCCCTCCGAGCGCGACCCCTCGGTGCCGCTACGTCTTGCCGAGTTGTTCCTCGAAGCAGGCCTGCCGCCGGGCGTCTTCAACGTCGTCAACGGTGACAAGACCGCCGTGGACGCGCTGCTCCACGACCCGCGCATCGCCGCGGTCGGATTCGTCGGATCCACCCCGATCGCGCAATACATCTACGAGACCGCCACCGCCAACGGCAAACGGGCTCAATGCTTTGGCGGCGCCAAGAACCACATGATCATCATGCCGGACGCCGACATCGACCAGGCCATCGATGCGCTGATCGGTGCGGGGTACGGCTCGGCCGGCGAGCGCTGTATGGCGATCTCGGTCGCGGTACCTGTCGGTGAGTCGACCGCCGAACGGCTCGTCGACGGCCTGACCAAGCGCGCACGCGAGCTGGTGGTCGGACCGTCTCTGGGCGATGGCGTCGACTTCGGCCCGCTGGTGGGCGCCGACGCGCTCAAGCGGGTGCGCGACTACATCGATATCGGCATCGCGGAGGGTGCCCAGTTGGTCCTGGATGGCCGCGACCTCACGGTCGATGGCCACGAGGATGGATTCTTCATCGGTGCATCACTTTTCGACCACGTGACGCCCGAGATGCGCATCTACAAGGAAGAGATCTTCGGGCCGGTGGTGTCTGTGGTACGCGCCAAGGATTACGACGAAGCGCTGCGCTTGCCCTCTGAACACGAATTCGGGAACGGTGTCGCGATCTTCACCCGTGACGGCGACACCGCACGCGACTTCTGCGCCAAGGTCAACACCGGAATGATCGGAGTCAACGTGCCGATTCCGGTTCCGGTGGCGTACCACACGTTTGGCGGCTGGAAGCGATCCGGATTCGGCGACCTCAACCAGCACGGACCCGACTCGATCCGGTTCTACACCAAGACCAAGACGGTCACCCAGCGTTGGCCTTCGGGCACCAAAGAAGGCGCCTCCTTCGTCATTCCCACCATGGACTAGCGGTGTTTTCACTCACCGAAGAGCAGCGCGAAATCTGGAACACGGCACGGGAATTCGCCGACGTCCACATCGCGCCCCACGCCCTGGAATGGGACCGCGACAAGTACTTCCCGGTCGAGGTGTTCCCGAAGGCCGCTGCGCTGGGCATGGGTGGCATCTACATCGATCCCGATGTCGGCGGCTCCGGCCTTACTCGCCTGGATGCCTCGTTGATCTTCGAGGCGATGGCCACCGGATGCTCCGCCGTCTCGGCGTTCATCTCCATCCATAACATGGCCGCCTGGATGATCGACGAATTCGGCGATGAGGAGCAGCGGCAACGATGGCTGCCCTCGATGTGCACCATGGAGACGATCGGGGCCTACTGCCTGACTGAGCCCGAATGCGGCAGTGACGCCTCAGCCTTGCGGACCAGCGCGGTTCGGCAGGGAGACGAGTACGTGCTCAACGGCGTCAAGCAGTTCATCTCCGGCGCCGGAGCCGCGGACCTCTATGTGGTGATGGCGCGCACCGGCGGTCCCGGCCCGCGGGGCATCTCCACCATCGTGGTGCCCAAGGACACGCCGGGGCTGTCCTTCGGGCCCCCCGAGCGCAAGATGGGCTGGCACGCTCAGCCCACGGCGCAGGTTGTCTTCGAGGACGCCCGGGTTCCGGTGACCAACCGAATCGGCGAGGAAGGCATCGGATTCACCATCGCGATGCGCGGCCTCAACGGCGGCCGGCTCAACATCGCGTCGTGCTCGCTCGGTGGTGCCCGCTCGGCACTGGAGAAGAGCATCGAGTACCTGCGCACGCGTAAGGCATTCGGCGACGAACTGATCAAGTTCCAGGCGCTGCAGTTCAGGCTCGCAGATATGGCCACCGAGCTGGAGGCGGCCCGCACCATGGTCTGGCGCGCGGCCTCGGCGGTGCACGAGGGCGATCCGCGCGCGGCCGAGCTGTGCGCCATGGCCAAACGCATCGCCACTGACGTAGGTTTCACGGTGGCCAACGAGGCGTTGCAGCTACACGGCGGCTACGGCTACCTGGCCGAATACGGCATCGAGAAGATTGTGCGCGACCTTCGGGTGCACCAGATTCTGGAAGGAACCAACGAGATCATGCGAGTCATTGTGTCCCGCAAGCTTATCCAGGAAGGGCTCCCGGCGTGACGGATCAGATCGAGACACGGGTCGAGAAGGGCGTCGGCCTGCTGACGCTCAACCGCCCCAAGGCCATCAACTCGCTGACCAACGACATGATCACCGCAATGTCAGTGGCACTGTCCGAGTGGGAGGCCGATGACGCGGTGCGCGCGGTGGTGCTCTCGGGCGCCGGGGAACGCGGCCTCTGCGCGGGCGGCGACGTGGTGGAGATCCACAACAGCGCCAAGATCGACGGTGTGGTGGCCCGCCGGTTCTTCCGCGAGGAGTACCAACTCAATGCCCAGGTCGGCCGGTTCCCGAAACCGTATGTGGCGCTGATGGATGGCATCGTGATGGGTGGTGGCGTCGGAGTGGCCGGGCATGCCAACACCCGCATCGTCACGGACACCTCCAAGGTCGGCATGCCCGAGGTGGGGATCGGATTCATCCCGGATGTGGGCGGGACCTATCTGCTCTCCCGCGCCCCGGGCCAGCTTGGACTGCACGCCGGACTCACCGGCGCCCCGTTCTCCGGTGCCGACGCCATCGCGTTGGGCTTCGCCGACCACTACGTGTCACATGACCGGCTCGACAAGTTCACCAAGGCCATCATCGACAGCGACATCGCCACCGCGCTCGCGGTGCACGGCGCCATAGCTCCTTCCAGTGACCTTCTGGCCCAACGCAGCTGGATCGACGAGTGCTACGCCGGGGAAACCGTCGCCGATATCGTGGCGGCGCTCCAGTCGCATGGCGATGAGCGAGCCCGCGCGGCCGCCGACCAGATCCTGACCCGCTCCCCCATCGCGTTGTCGGTGACGCTCGCCGCGGTGCGGCGGGCCCGCGAATTGCCCTCGCTGGAGGCGGTGCTCACCCAGGAATACCGGGTTTCCAGCCAATCGGTGAGTTCCCACGATCTCGTCGAGGGCATCAGGGCGCAGCTGGTCGACAAGGACCGCAACCCCCAGTGGGATCCGAAGACGCTCGCCGCGGTCACCGAGGCCGATGTCGAGGCCTTCTTCCAGCCAGTCAGCGATGATTTGGAGTGGTCATGACAACTTCCGATGATCTTCGCGCGAGCGGCTCATCAACCGTCGCCTTTATCGGACTGGGCCACATGGGATTACCGATGGCGGTCAACCTCAGCAAGGCCGGGCACACCGTGGCCGCCTTCGACCTGTCCGAGCAGGCACGTGCTGCCGCCACCGAGGCCGGTGTGCCGCTGGCAGAGTCGGGCGCGGCGGCCGCCGCAACTGCCGATGTGGTGATCACCATGCTGCCCAAGGGCGAGCACGTGCTCGCCGCGTATCAGGACCTGCTGCCCGCGGCGCGTCCGGGCACGCTGTTCATCGACTCTTCCACCGTTGACGTGGCCGATGCGCGCGCCGCACATGAGGCCGCGACCACCGCGGGGCATCGCTTCGCAGACGCTCCGGTATCGGGCGGAGTGCCCGGCGCTACCGCGGCGACATTGACATTCATGGTGGGCGCCGAAGACGCCGTATTCGGCGACGCCGAACCGATTCTGGCGGCAATGGGCAAGCGCATCGTGCACTGCGGCGGCCCCGGCGTGGGACAGGCCGCGAAGATCTGCAACAACATGATCCTCGGGGTCTCCATGATCGCGATCAGCGAGGCGTTCGCGCTGGGCGAGAAGCTCGGCCTGAGCCATCAGGCTCTTTTCGACGTCGCCGCCAATGCCTCCGGCCAGTGTTGGGCACTCACGTCGAACTGTCCCGTGCCCGGCCCGGTGCCCACCAGCCCCGCCAATCGCGACTACACACCCGGCTTCGCGGTCGCGCTGATGGCCAAGGACTTGGGCCTGGCCGCCAATGCGGTGCGCACCAACGGAGTTGATGCACAGTTGGGCCTGGCCGCAGCCCATATCTACGACGACTTCAATACCTCAGGTGGCTCGGGCCTAGACTTCTCGGCGATCTTCACGCGAATTCAAGGAGTGTCATGACTTTCGAAACCATCCTCACCGAGCAGATCGACCGGGTCGCCGTCATCACCCTGAACCGGCCCAAGGCGCTCAACGCGCTGAACTCGCAGGTGATGAACGAGGTCACCACCGCCGCAGCAGAATTCGATGCTGACCACGGCGTCGGAGCGATCATCATCACCGGCAGCGAGAAGGCCTTCGCGGCAGGTGCCGATATCAAGGAAATGGCGGACCAGTCGTTCAGCGACATGTTCGGGTCCGACTTCTTCGCCGCCTGGGGCAAGTTGGGCGCCGTGCGCACCCCGACCATCGCGGCCGTGAGCGGATACGCCCTCGGCGGCGGATGTGAGCTGGCCATGATGTGCGACCTGATCATCGCCGCCGAAAACGCCAAGTTCGGTCAGCCCGAGATCAAGCTGGGCGTGCTGCCCGGCATGGGCGGGTCGCAGCGACTCACCCGGGCCATCGGCAAGGCCAAGGCCATGGACCTGATTCTCACCGGGCGCAACATCGATGCCGCCGAGGCCGAGCGCAGCGGTCTGGTCTCGCGCGTGGTCCCCACCGAGAGCCTGCTCGATGAGGCCAAGGCAGTCGCCAAGACCATCTCGGAGATGTCGCTCTCGGCGTCCATGATGGCCAAGGAAGCCGTCAGCCGGGCGTTCGAGTCCAGCCTGACCGAGGGATTGTTGTTTGAGCGCAGGATCTTCCACTCGGCGTTCGGAACCGCTGACCAGTCAGAGGGTATGGCCGCATTCGTCGAGAAGCGTCCTGCCAACTTCATTCACCGGTAAAGATTCGTCGGAACCATGACCCTGCCGTTCGATCCCGTCGACGATGCCCATCGCCATTGGGTGGAGAACGGCTGGGGTGAAGTTGCCGACGGGATGGCCGCCGTCACATCGGTGATGCGGGCTCACCAGATCATGCTGGCTCGAGTCGAAGATGTGCTGCGTCCGCACGGTCTGACCTTCTCCCGGTACGAGCTGTTGATGCTGCTGTCATTCAGCCGGGCCGGCTCCATGCCGATGGCCAAAGCCAGCGCGCGCCTTCAGGTTCACCCCACATCTGTGACCAACACGGTGGACCGTCTGGAGGAGGCGGGGCTGGTGCGCCGGGTTCCCAACCCCGCAGACGGGCGCGGCACGCTGGTGGAGATCACCGATGCCGGACGCGATCTCGGTTCTGTGGCCACCGCCGAATTGAATGCGAAGGTGTTCGCACAGATCGGTCTCTCGTCCTCACGCACCCGCACGCTGGTGTCGGTGCTGACGCACCTGCGGCGCGACGCGGGCGACTTCGGCTAAAGCCAGACGACGCGGGCAGTACGTACCTAGATCAGGATGCCGTTGTCCTTAAGGGCCTTGTATCCGCCGATGACGTCGGTGGCGCGGTAGAGGCCGATCTCCTGCAATGAGGCGGCGGCCAGGCTGGACGTGTAGCCCTCCTGGCACAGGATGACCCATTCCACGTCGTGATTGCCCGCCTCCGGGATCCGGGCGTCACTTTCCGGATCCAGGCGCCACTCCAGAACGTTGCGCTCGATGACGAGGGCGTTGACCACCTCACCCTCCTCGGCGCGCTGCGCGGCGGGGCGAATGTCGACGAGGAATGCACCACGGCCCAGCGCGGTCGGCACTTCGGCAGCAGGCAGACGGCGCAGGCGGCCGCGCGCCGAGGCCAGTAGATCGTGGACTGTCATGCCGCGGGTCCTTCCGGCTCATCGGTGAGGATGGTGCGGCTCCGTCGCAGCGTCTTGGCTTGGGTCACTTCGTAGTACGACATCGCCGTCAGCGGCGGCGAGTATGCGTGCACACTCAGCGTGGGTCCGGTGGCGATGCGCACGGGAGCCTCCGGTGCACGCATCACGTCGTGCACCCAGCCCAGCGGAAACCCGCCCTGATCGCCGGCATCGAGCCGACGGCGCACCAGTTGACTTCCGTCCCAGCGGTATTCGTGCAGCGAACCGCTGAGCACGGTCAGCGCGCCGAGCGACCCGCAGTGGTCGTGCAATTCGGTGGACTTGTCGGGCACCCAGCTGATCAGCCAGACATCAAGCTCGTCGTCGGCGTGAATGCGGGTGGCCCAGCGCTCGTCGACCGGAAGGCCGCCCTCGGGCAGCAGATGGTCGAAACGGCCGCGAAGGGCGTCGTCGGCACCCTCATCGGTGATGCGAAGCAGATCCGGCAGTCGCAGTCGGGTGGGCGAGGATCCGGCGGAAGACGGGCGGCGCAGATCCAGGACAGATGCAGTGGTCATGAAGGCTCAATCGATGGCAGGGGCAGGGATGGTGGCGGCTAGCCGCAACACCACCCCTGAAAACCCCTGTGTCCCATCACAGGTGAAATGGTACCGGCGTTTTCCTGCGGTTTTCCCCTCCGAGCAAAAGCTCTGAATGAGTAAATGTTGTCGCTGGTAGGCACTTGCTACTTTGGAGTGGTGACCGCCACAACCCGCATCGCCGCGACCCTGATGGCCCTTTGTGTCCCGTTGATCGGCGCGGCATGCACGTCGAAATCCGATGACAAGGCGGCCCCAGGCCCAACCCACGGTTCCACCGCCCCAGCCGAGACACCCGCCGCCCAGCCC
>MAFD01000014.1:0-86341 GCA_002013775.1 Mycobacterium sp. D16R18 | reverse complement strand
TTTACTTGACACATATTCACCTTATTCGACACAGCGGACCGAGTATTGCCAAGGGGAATGTGTGCAGCCAGCGGCCTAATAAGCTCGACGACCGGAGCACGTCCACGCACCGATGGGCACATCGAATTCTGCTGTCAGCCATGGCATTACCGACACCGACGATGCCCATGCACTCTTAGCAGGCTAGAGTCACGTAGGCGACCTTATGGGTCACCGCGGGGACCGACGTCGGCTGATTTCGCATGTTCCGACCCGGCTGCATATTCGTCACCGGAGATTGCTGAGACACCGACTGCACCGTGCACTGCGACGGGTGATCGGAACCGACCTTGGTGATGATGACCCGGTAGCCGTTTGCCTTGAGACTGTTGATAATCCCCTCGGGATCTTCGTTGGGCCCAGCCAACGCGGTGGATGTCGGTGCCAGCGAAAACCCGAGCACGCCAGTGATGGCGATTGTTGTAAGGAAGTTCTTCATCGCAGGTACTCCTTGTGTCCCGTCGACGAGAAACACGAGAAGCCGAGCCGACCGGCGATAACAGGCGCAACCGTCATCGCGAATGCGGCGATGGCTACGGCACCGGAAGCCGTCGCCGATAGCACTACTTCCATGCCCATCACCCACTCAGAATGAACACAAGCTTACCGACTCATGAATATCTCGGCATCAGGGCAGTTCGGGGGGTGTGTTCGGCTCTGACGCCAACTGCTCGGCCGCTTCATGCCATCGGCGCAACGCAAAGGCCCGGATGTTGGGGATTTCACGATTGAGGTCCATCACGGTGGCGGTCATCCGGGCTGCGGTGCGGGCGCGGGCCGCGGTGAATCCGCCTCGGTTCAGGTCGTGGGCGGTCAGCGGAACCACGACGGGCATGTATCGCGTCAGTGGCGATCCCGGTTCGGTTCCCCAGGTGCATAAATCGGTGAAGAACGAGAAACCTTCTCCGGCGAGTCGGTCGATGCCGCCATGATCGACCGACTCGTGCACCGCGCCGAAGTCCTCACCCTGACCGACGATTCCTAACGCACCCGCGCCCGCCGCGAACTCCTCGCCAAAGACCGCACCACCAGCGACTAGAACGTTTCTGGAAGGGTGGGGCAGATGACCGAGCCTGACTTCTTGCGCCTCACCCGCAAAGGATATGACCGAACCGCCGCGGCATACGCCGACCAATTCCATCAGCACCTGGATAGCAAACCCGTGGATCGGGCGATGCTGGCTGCATTCGCAGGGCTCGTTGCCTCCACTGAGAACCTTCGGGTTGCCGATATCGGTTGCGGCACCGGCGCCACGACCGCGCTGTTGCAAGGCTTCGGAGTCCAGCCGTTCGGGCTTGACCTGTCACCCAACATGATCCAGCAAGCCCGTATCCTCAACCCCACACTCGAGTTCACGACAGGATCTATGACCGAACTCGATATCACAGATAGCGGCGTCGGCGGAATCTGTGCTTGGTACTCGATCATTCATATCCCCGACGACCATCTGCCCAAAGTCTTCGCAGAGTTCGAACGGGTGCTTACACCCGGTGGATTGCTGCTGCTGGCCTTCCAAACAGGCAACAAGCCCCGCATACTCACCGAAGCATTTGGCCAGTCGGTAAACCTGACATTCCGGCGCCGCATACCTGACGCAGTCGAGTCCCTGCTGTCGGCCGCCGATCTACACATGTATGCACGACTCATCCGCGAACCAGACGATGACGGATTTGAGTCGACACCGCACGCTTACCTGATCGCACAAAAACCCAAGTGAGAAGCCCGGACAAGGCACCGTCTATCTGTACCGGTAGCAAGTAGACAACACCTCTGTTGCAGACTCAGTTTGCTTGCTCTGCCACAGATGTACGCGGATTCTCATCAAGCACGCTGACCCTACGGGCCGTCGACAGCACGAATCGCCAGTCCCACGCATGTGGCTGCCAGCACCCGAGTGAGCGCTGGCAGAAAGTCCATATTCCAGTTCGGCGACAGTGGTGCGTCCCCGATAGCTTCGGTCAGTGCTTTCGGGGGGTTGGCGTTCTGCCAAAACATGGCGGCGAGGGAACATCCAGCCGCAATGGCATCCAATGCCGACTCCTCGTCGAACAAGCGACACGCCCTTTGAATCGCTTCCGCGACTGATCGAATCGAGTCATAGGCAACCTGCCTAAACGCGGCAACCTGGCCGGCATCCACCTCGCGCTCTAGATGCAGCGGCAAATTAACCAGTAGGTCGCAGAACAATGCGTCACTGGCGAAATGCTCTGCCATGATACGCGCGATCTGAGCCGGCCGGACTTGTTCGTCAGCCTCGAGTGAGCCTAAAACCTTTGCCGCCCAACGCTGCCAGCCTTCCTCGCCGAGCAGCAGGAGCACCTCCTTGAACGAAGTGTAGTAACGGCGAACCGCCGAGTGGTGAATGCCTGCCCGGTCGGCGATCGCAGTCAACGTCACGGAGGAGACGCCAGCCTCGGCCGCCAACGATCGTGCGGCATCGAGTAGCGCCGATGCGCGCTCTTGTTTCTGCTCCTCGCTGCGCGCGCGCTGGAAGGAGGGCTTTGACACAGCTCGACAATATCGCGAAGCCGCATCAATAACGCACAGCGCGTGTGTTGCGTGCCAGACTCGCCGCCTGTACGGTGCAATAACGCACAGGCTCTGCGTTATTTTCTCGGGGCCTTCGCTCCTACCGAAGGGATAGTGATCATCAACGTACTGAGACGAGGATGGGCACCACTGGCGATAGTGATCGGCAGCCCTGCGGTCTCACGCCTGTGTTTGATCCGCGGTTCTAACCACCCAGACTTAGGCGCACCGGCAGACGGTCGCTATTTGCCGCTAAGGACGGTGCTGGCGTGATGGACAAGGGCGCGGGCTTGGCGCTTAAGCGGGCCTGGATTCCGCTTCTCATCGTGGTGGTCCTCGTGCTGTGCGGGTTGGTGGTCTATCGCGTGCGCGGGTTTTTCGGCTCGAACAACGAAATCACCCGGCCGGGTGCTGGTCTGGCCCAAGACGCTGAGCCTTTCAATCCCAAAACTGTTACGTATGAGGTCTTCGGAAAGGAAGGCGCCGTGGCGACCATCAACTATTTGGACCTTCAGGCGAATCCTCAGATTGAGCGTAACGCCCCGCTGCCGTGGTCGGTCAAGCTCACGACCACCGCACCATCGGCCAGCGCCACCGTGGTGGCCCAGGGCGACGGAGACAGCATCGGCTGCCGCGTCATCGTCAACGACGAGATCAGGGCTGAAAATACCTCTAGTGGCCTCAGCGCCCAGACCTTCTGCTTCGTGAAGTCCGCATGAACAACAACAACCACCACAACCTCGGAGGCTCGGCGATTCCCCGCTTCCTTTACGCATTTCGCGTGCCAGTCTTGCTGGGCTGGCTGGCGTTAACCGTGCTTGTGAACATCGTCGTGCCGCAGCTGGAAGTGGTCGGCGAAATGCATTCAGTCTCTATGACCCCCAAAGATGCGCCGTCGGTTCAGGCTATGAAGCTGATAGGCAAGGTCTTTCAGGAGTTCGAGTCCAACAGCTCGGCGATGATTGTCTTGGAAGGTGAGACTCCGCTAGGGAACGAGGCCCATCGGTACTACGCCGGTCTGATCAAGAGACTCGAAGCGGACACTAAGCATGTCCAGCACGTCCAAGACTTCTGGGGCGACCCGTTGACTGCGGCCGGCGTGCAGAGCGGGGATGGCAAGGCTGCCTATGTGCAGGTTTACCTGGCCGGCAACCAGGGGGAGGCGTTGGCTAACGAATCAGCACAGTCAATAAAAGACGCGGTGGCAGCCGCCTCGCCGCCGCCCGGCGTAAAGGTCTATGTGTCCGGACAAGCGGCCTTACTCTCCGATCAGCAGCACGCTGGCGATAAGAGCCTGCAGCTGGTCACCGCGGTGACCATCGGCGTCATCGTGGTGATGTTGCTGCTCGTCTATCGCTCAATCGTCACGATGGCCACTACCGTCCTGTTGGTCTTGCTCGAACTGGCCGCGGCCAGGGGCGTAGTGGCATTCCTTGGCTACCATGGGGTAATCGGGCTGTCCACGTTCGCGGTCAATTTGCTCACGCTGATCGCGATCGCGGCGGGAACCGACTACGTGATCTTCCTCCTTGGCCGCTATCACGAAGCGCGTCAAAGCGGCGAAGACCGCGAAACCGCCCTCCACACCATGTACCGAGGCACCGCCCACGTGATTCTGGGCTCTGGCTTGACGGTCGCTGGAGCAACCCTATGTCTGAGCCTCACCCGATTGCCCTACTTCCAGACCCTGGGCGTACCCCTGGCGATCGGCATGCTCTCGGTCACGGCGGCAGCACTTACCTTGGCACCGGCAATGATCGCGCTGGCAAGCCGGTTTGGCCTCTTGGACCCCAAACGCACGTTGCGCACCCGCGGCTGGCGCCGGATAGGCACCGCCATTGTCCGCTGGCCAGGTCCTATCCTGACGGTGGCCATCGCGGTGGCCCTGATCGGCTTACTGGCCCTGCCGTCGTACAAAACCAGCTATGACGACCGCAGATACATGCCGACCGATATCGAGGCTAACGAGGGCTACGCTGCGATGGAACGCCACATGTCCCCGGCGCGGCTGAACCCGGAGATCCTGATGATCCAAGCCGACCGCGATCTCCGCAATTCCACGGACATGCTTATCGTCGACCGGATCGCGAAGGCTGTCTTCCATCTGCCGGGCATAGCCCGGGTACAGACCATCACCCGCCCGATGGGCACCCCGATCGAGCACACCTCGATCCCCTACCAGCTCAGCAACCAGGGCAGCGATCAATTGACCCGGTCATATTCGGCGGACCGCACGGCGGAGCTTCTGGAGCAGGCTAACGGCATCTCTAAGGGCATCGACCGTCTGCGGCGACAGATCGCGCTACAACAGCAGAGCGCAGCTACTCAAGCCGAACAGAACAAGGCTTACGCCGACCTCGTTCCGGTCATCGCCGATCTGCGTGACATGATCGCCAATCTCGACGACTCTCTGAGGCCAATACGCAACTACTTCTACTGGGAGCCACACTGCTTCGATATCCCCTTTTGCGCCGCACTCCGAGGCGTCTTCGATGCCATCGATGGAATCGGCCAGCTCACCGACCAGTTCGGAAACATCACGGCCAGCCTCGACAAGCTCGGCACCGTTCAACGCCAGCTGGACGCGCTAAACCCCCCTCAAATTCCCAGTCAGGAAGCAGACCTCAAGCGGGCCCTGGCTAACTATGCGACCCAGAAGGGTCAACAAGATTTGCAGGCCGCACAGCAGCAGAACTCGAACGCGATGGGCCGGGCGTTCGACGAGTCCAAGATCGATGACTCGTTCTACCTACCGCCCGAGGTGTTCGATAATCCCGAGTTCAAACGAGGTCTCAAACAGTTCGTCTCACCCGACGGCAAAGCAGTGCGTTTCATCATCTCCCATCAAGGAGATCCCGCGACCCCGGAAGGTATCGCGCGTATCGCCCAGATAAAGAACGCCGCCTTCGAAGCCATCAAGGGAACACCACTGGAAACCTCGAAAGTCTACCTGGGAGGCACCGCAACAACCTACAAAGACATGCAAGAGGGTTCGACCTACGACCTTGTGATCGCCGCCGTTTCGGCACTGTGCTTGATCTTCATCATCATGCTCATCATCACGCGAGCACCTATCGCCGCCTTGGTGATCGTCGGCACGGTACTGCTATCGCTCGGCGCCTCGTTCGGACTGTCGGTCCTGTTCTGGCAACACATCATCGGGCTCGAATTGCACTGGATGGTCCTCGGGATGTCGGTGATCATTTTGCTGGCCGTCGGGTCTGATTACAACCTACTGCTGGTGTCCCGCTTCTTAGAGGAACGCACTGCAGGCTTGAAAACCGGAATCATCCGGTCGATGGCCGGAACCGGCAGTGTCGTGACCTCTGCCGGACTGGTATTCGCCTTCACCATGATGTCGTTCGTAATAGGCGACCTGCGGGTCATGGCTCAGGTCGGGACTACCATCGGCCTCGGATTGCTCTTCGACACGTTGGTAGTGCGTTCGTTCATGACACCGGCCATCGCCGCACTGATGGGACGCTGGTTCTGGTGGCCGCAGAACGTCACCGTCCGCCCCGTTCCTTTCGGCGCTCAACGGTGATCGGGCATTTGTCTGAGGAGTGCCCGATCACCGTTGAGAATGGCGCCCCCGCAATTTCACTTGTAAGCCAACCACATTGGCGTTCCGCCAGCCATCTACGACCTATGTGTCAGTGACCGGGACCAGCCGTCGAAGGTCATTCGCAATATCTGTGCCGTGATCGACTCCGTCCGCTCCGGCGCGCCTTAACCCCGCAATCTGACGCACGTGCGGCATGGCGGCCGTCAGTGCGGCGGCGAGAGTGACCAGCTCTTCTACTACCGGCCGGGGGAATTCTGGCACCGAAGAATTCATCGCGTCGGCGATCTGACCTATAGCCTCGGACACTCGTCCATTCACGAGTCGCAGGTCGTCTTGTCTGGCATCACCCAAAAATGCGGGCAGGTTGCCGAGAAGATCACAAAACACTCTGTCTGCCACGAGGGTGTCGACGATGGCGCCAACACCCTCGTCAGCGAGGAGGGAGCGGTCGGCAAGACGCTCACAGACACGGTCCGCCCAACGATCCCAACCTTCAACAACCAACTGCAGCATTACCGCATCGCGGGAACGGAAGTACCGGCGCACGGCCGAATAGTGCAACCCAGCTTCGTTAGCGATGTCCGTCAAAGTGGTGGACTGAACACCATTTCGACCAACAACCACACGCGCCGCCGCAAGGAAGGACCTCTCCCGTTCCCGCTTATGCGCCAACGTCCTAGCGCGCTGGAACCCTTGGTGAACCACAGAGCGACAATAACGCACATTCTGTGCGTTGTCTGGTTGGCGTCTTCCACCGGAGCGCTCGATATCGGGTGTGAAAACCGCCCCGCAGCGCCGGGCACCTGGCGCGATAAGAAGGTCGATCTGGCGGCTTGATCGTTCGGTCTGTGGCTAGCTCGTAGCAACGGGCTGACGCGTCGGGCCTACCTGCTCGTCGACTCGTCCAACCGGGAGGATGTAGTCATTTGAGGATTCTGACAAGTTAATGAGAATCTGCGGAGTGACAACTTCGTGAGAAAAGCAGGTCACAAGTCACAACTCCGGTGAGAACCTACATCCGATCTCGCTTCCGGCGGAATTAATCGTTCGATGGATAGACAATTCAGCTGATTGGGCGTTGTAGTGGTGTACCTCGGCTTGTCCCAGTTGACGAGAGGACTTTCGTGGCAGAGATCGTGTGGCATTTTGAACACCCGCGGATGGCCGTATGGGAAGCGACACTCGACGCCGACCGGTGGCCCCTACGCGCAGATGGTTTCAGCCCGGTCGAGGGCGCCACGTTCACCAGCGGGCCCTTTCCGGCACTTGGCGGCGAATACCTCGGGAGACTCGACTGCAATGTGTCGACGCTGCATCCCCATGAGCTCTGCGTGTTCGATGTTTCAGTGCCCAGGCACACCGGATCGCCCTCGCAGTGGGAAATCCGCACCGAATGGTCCGATCACGCGGGCGGCACGATGGCCATCACCAAGATCTACGGTGCCCGTCCCGACAGCCACAGCGACCATCTACTCATGGAAATGCTCGGCTCGGTGATCCGCTGGATGTACGGCCACGTCGACGAAGACCTCAGCGAGCCGACGGCCGCGCCATCCAAGTCTGCCGACCAGCGATCTCGCCATGAAAAGATCCCCCGGCCCGAGTAGCGGGCACCATTTTATATAGCACCGATATACATCAGACTATATCAGTGTTATATTCATTGTGTGAGTACACGCGAAGTATTGGTTGCCGCCGCTTTGGAGGTTCTCGAGCATCAGGGGGAGGCTGCGTTCTCAACGCGCGCGGTCTGCGCCATGGCGGGAGTCACTGCCCCGACCCTCTATCACCATTTCGGCAGTGCAGACGGTCTCCTCAACGCCGCGATCACCGAAGCATTCGCGCAGTTCCTCGCCAGCAAGAAGGCGGAGGTCTTCTCGGCTGATCCGGTAGTGGCACTGCGGCAGGGATGGGACAACTACGTCCGATTCGCCACCGAACGTCCACGTTTGTACGCCGCGATGCTGGTCCGCGTCCTGCAGGGGGCCAGCATTCCGGCGGCCGATGCAGCACGGGCGCTTCTGATTGAACGCGTACAGGCCGTCGCCGGTACTTATCGGCTCGCCATGGAGACGCACGCTGCGGCCGACCTCATCTGGGCCTCGGCCCACGCTGCGTCGACTCTCTACCTGATAGCCCAAGAGCAACAACCAGATCCGATCGTCATCGAGACCCTGCGCGAACAAGCAATCCAAAGCATCTACACACCCAATGAAAGTGAGAAGTAAACATGAAGATCCTTGTGACCGGCGGCTCCGGCTTTCTCGGTGCGCGCCTGATCCCCAAGCTCGTCCAGGACGGACATGCGGTGTTCGCGCTCGCGCGATCGAAATCGTCGAGCGAGGCGGTACGTTCCCTGGGCGCGACACCGGTTCAGGGAGATCTCGAAAACCCTGAGGCACTGTCGCTTCCAGCCATCGACGCGGTCGTCCATGCCGCGGCGCTGTTCCGCTTCGCCGGACCACGAGCCCCGTACTTCCGCGCGAATGTTGCCGGCACCGAGGCACTCTTGGCAGCAGCGAGACAGGCCGGCGCCGCCACCTTTGTCTACATCAGTGCTGCCGCACTGGTCATGGACGATCACGGAACACCGCTGAGCAATGTCGACGAGACGGCACCCACCCACCCCGAAAGCTTCTCGGGCTACATCGCCAGTAAATCTCAAGGCGAAGCGGCGGTCCTTGCCGCAAACCGGCCCGAATTCCGCACGATCGCCCTTCGCCCACCAGCGCTCTGGGGCCCAGGAGGCCCATTCAGCAAGCAGCTGCCCGCGGCCTTCGAGTCCGGCCAATTCGCCTTCATCGCGCGCGGCGAATATCCCGTATCGACCATCCACGTCGATAACGTCGTGGAAGCGGTGCAGTGCGCATTGGAACGCGGCACTGGTGGCCGCGCCTACTTCATCAACGACCGTGAACCTGTCACCTTCCGTGAGTTTGTGGCCGGTCATGCCGAGTTAGCGGGCCTGTCGATCGACGGCCTGCGCTCCATCCCGTACCGAGTCGCCTTCACCCTCGGGCGCCTACTGGAGGCTGTCGCGGGAATGCGCTCCGACAAGGGTGACCCGCCGCTGACCCGCACGATGGTGCGGTTGATTGGACGGGAATTCACGACAAACGACGCCGCCGCACGTCGCGAACTGGGCTACGTCGGAACGACGACGCGCTCCGACGGACTGCAGCAGATGGCGCAACGGGCATAACCGCGCCCACCCACCAACAACTAGGAGCGACATGAATCAACAAGCGACAGACACAGACACCGCGAAGTCGCAGGAACTGCTCTTCCGCCATCTCGAATGCTTCGCGAAGTTCGACCTCGACGGCACTATCAACGACTACGCGGACGACGCAAGGTTCTTCGGCCCCGGCGGCGTGCTGCGCGGCTCAGCATCTATTCGCGACTTCTATGGCTCGCTGTTCGAGGAATTCCGGAAACCAGGGACATCTTTCGAACTGCTCCAACAGGAGGTAGACGGCGACACCGTCTACGTTGTGTGGAAGGCCGAGACGGCGCTCAATACCTACGAAATCGGGAGCGACAGCTTCATCGTGAAAAACGGAAAAATCGCGACCCAGATTTTCTCGGGAAAGATTTCTCCTAAGAGTTCCTAGCGGCCACGCCGAGGATCCAGCGCCACCAGATTATGCGGATTTGGGCCGCGGACGCAGCGCCTGCACCAGGTAGTCGATGCCGGTGAGGACGGTGAGGACCACCGCCAGCCCCATGAGGACCACCGCAGCGGTGTGCCAATACCCGGCCAAGGGCAGCAAATAGCCGGCGATTGCCAACGACTGGACCATGGTCTTGAGCTTGCCGCCCCGATTTGCCGGGATCACGCCATGGCGGAGCACCGAGAAGCGCAGCACCGTGATCCCAACCTCACGCACCAGGATGATCGCGGTAACCCACCACGGAAGATCTCCGAGGATGCTGAGCCCCACCAGCGCCGCACCGATGAGCGCCTTATCGGCGATCGGGTCGGCGAGCTGTCCGAATGGGGTCACCAGCCCATAGCGGCGGGCGAGCACACCGTCGTATCGGTCGGTGGCGATGGCCAGCGCGAATACGCCGAAAGCGGCAATGCGCCAGGAGGATTGGTGCCCACCCTCGGTGAATAAGACGACGATGAACACCGGTATCAGCACGATGCGCAGCACCGTCAGGATGTTGGCAATGTTCAGCAGCGGCACCGGCGCAGCCGAAGCCTCGGAATCAGGCTGGGTTTCCGGTGGCATCGGCACGTCAAACACCCTATCTGTTCTGGAGCTGGCTACTGTTCACGCATGAGCGCTGAAGGTACATCCGGCATCTCGGGGAATCCGGGGCACACGGCCCCCACGGTGACCGTTCGCCGGTCCCGTACCTCCGATGTGCCCGCTATCAAGGCGCTTGTCGACGTCTATGCCGGACGCATCCTGCTGGAAAAGAACCTTGTGACGCTGTACGAGGCGGTCCAGGAGTTCTGGGTGGCCGAAGTCGACGGGGAGATCGTCGGCTGTGGTGCCTTGCACGTGCTGTGGTCGGACCTCGGCGAGGTGCGCACCATCGCGGTACACCCCAGGCTCAAGGGGGCGGGAGTCGGGCACGCGATTGTCAGCCGCCTGCTCGATGTCGCCAGGGATCTGGAACTCAAAAGGGTGTTCGTGCTGACTTTCGAGGTCGACTTCTTCACCAAACACGGATTCAGCGAGATCGAGGGCACCCCGGTAACCGCCGAGGTGTATGAGGAAATGTGCCGGTCCTACGACACCGGTGTGGCCGAATTCCTCGACCTGAGCTACGTGAAGCCGAACACGCTGGGCAACACCCGGATGCTCGTCCACCTCTGATTCCGCGCATCGGGGCCTTCGCGGCACGCTCGTCGGCCATGATGCAGGCATGCCACGACTGCGCCAAGTATCCCGCGCCGAAACCGATGACCGACTTGTCCATCGCATGTATGACCAGATCTTCGGCGACCGCGATCCGGTCACCACTCCGGGAACCACTACCGGCACACCGGGTGACTGGTGGACGGTTTTTGCACTCGTACCCGATGCTCTGAAGCACTCAGTCCAGGGTTTCGCGTTCTACCGCAGCCCCGATCGCAAGCTGGACCCGGTGCTGCGTGAGCTCGGACAGACCCGGGCCGGCTGGGCACGTCGCAGCCAGTTCGTCTTCTCCCAGCACTGCAAGTCGTGCCGCATTGTCGGCATCTCGGAGGAGATGATCGCCGCGATCCCCTCGTGGAGTACGGCCGACTGCTTCACCCCCGTGCAACGCGCGGTGCTGGCCTACACGGACTGCTTGGTGCTCGACGGCGGCCGGGTACCCGACGGCGTGTTCGCCGCACTGAAGGCCCACCTCTCCGATGAGGAGATCCTGGAGCTCACCTACGTCACGGCCATGTACGAGATGCACGCGGTGATGAGCACGGCGCTGCGTTTGGAGTGGGACAACCGCGATGAGCCGATCGTGGAAATCGCCGCTCCCGAGGGGTTCACGTCCTTCGATGTGGGCGAGGCCATCGCATTGCGGCGCGACGAGTAGCGACTCAGCGCCTTACCTGTGCGTGCTCGGCGAGCACTGCCACAACGTCGGGATGGCCAGGCACCCACTGACCCGACATCGCGTGCGTCGTTGTGACACTGGCTGGCTCCTTGACTCCCCGAACCTCCATGCAGCCATGGGCGGCGGTGATGAAGCAAGCAGCACCAACCGGCGAAAGTTCTTCTTGCACTGCGGTTGTCACCTGATATCCGATACGTTCCTGAACCTGCAAGCGCCGCGCATAACCGTGCACCACCCGAGCAAGTTTCGAGAGGCCGACAACCTCACTGCCCGTGCAGGGGCGATAGGCAACAGTAGCAACCCCGGTGATGGGCAGCAGATGATGTGCGCACGTAGAGACGAGCCGTATCCCAGCCACGATCACCAGACCGGGATCGCTCGGCGCCGGAAAGCGCCGACGCAGGTGCGCGGCGGGATCCTCGTCATATCCGGCAAGCGATTCCGCCCACGCCCTGGCCACCCGCCCTGGAGTGTCCTCCGTGTGCTCGTCGTTACCGACTCCAGTCGCCAGCAGTAGATCGGTAATCGCGGATTTCACCTTCTCCACATCGATCATCGAACGGTGCTCCTTTCGCTATTCATGCGCTCAACGACGGCCACTCGGTCAATTCCGCTGCATTGACATGTGTTTCAGTCACCTTGACGCGGTGAACCGTGACATTGGACCAACCGGCCTCGGCGATGAATCCCGCGGCGACCCGGGCCAGCAGTTCGGAAACGTTCTCGACCGTGGGCCACTCCAAACCGTGTGAGGGGGCGTCGAGGCCAAATCGAAAGAGCTTCGATCGCTCTGCCAAGAGAGCCGGCACAAGCGGATCCGCGTGTCCGAGCATCGCGCCGTGATCAAGATTTGCATCGATCCAGTCCCGCAGCCGCGCCTTGAGTATCCCGAAGTCGACGAGGATCCCTTGCTCGTTCAATGCCCCGGCCACCGTAATCTCTGTCCACCACGAATGCCCATGCAGGTTGACGCACTTTCCGCCGAGGATGGGCAGCCGATGCGCGGTCTCGAAGTTGTGGCGCACCGTAACCGTCCTCGTCGTGGCGCGCCCGCTAGCCTGGAATGGCGCCAATTCTCTTGAACCAGAATGCAAGTTACGTATCTGTGCAAGCTTCGCGACCTGCAACTTGCACCATGGCGACACCGAACGGGTATCGGCGAGCACTTCGTCGCACAACTGCGTCCACGGCATCCATCGGTAACCCACCACTTCGTCCGGGTTCGGAATCGGGACCTCTGCGATCGTGCCCACATAGACCGGACAGATTTCGTTTTCAACTACGCCGTTCTCCATGGCTGCCCGATAGCGAAAATCTGGTAAGGCCAGCTGCGGTGGTGACATCTGGACACCGAGCTCGTAGTGCACCCGCTCGACGATTGCTTCGGAGATATCCATGCCAGGAGGTGGATGTCCGCAGCAGCTGTTGGACCAGATCCCCGGCCAGGTCCGCTTACTCCAAGCGCGTTGGGCAAGGAGCACGAACCTATAGGACGGATCAAACAGGTAGCAGGAAAAGGCAAGGTGCAGTGGCGTGTTGTCGTCATGCACGGTCGCCTTGGGTGCGATGCCGCACGCGCGCCCGGCATCGTCCAGGAGCACCACGTCGTCAGTCATGGCTGCGCCGTTCCCATTGAATCGGCAAGGCATCGCGAACATTGACCATCGGCAGAGCGGCCCGCCACGTGGCCGGGTCGGGCAGAAGTGGACAGGTAAATCGTTGCATCAATGCCTCCAACGCCTCTTCCAATTCAATTCGGGCCAATCCAGAGCCGAGGCAACGGAAGATCCCACCGCCGAAGATCAGTTGGCGCTTCTGGTGTTTGGCCAGAATGTCGAATGTGCCCGCACCCTCATACGCTCTCGGATCTCGGGTTGCACTCGGAGGGCAGAACATGACGAACTGGCCCCGATCGAGGGTGAGGTCACGGTAGTCGATCCGCTCCGTAGCGAAGCGGAAGATCGCGCGGATCTGGGGTGCAAAACGCAATACCTCATCGACCGCCTGGCCTATCAGCTCCGGGTTTCGATGAACCAGTTCCCACTGCCGCGGGTGACAGTGAAAAGCGATCAGCGCGCGGCCCAGCTGGCGCGCCACCGATTCCTGACTAGCCCAAGCGATATCCAGGACAAGCCCTTCTGCTTCTGCGCTGCTCAGCGAGTTCGTTCCGGAAACCTCCGCGGCGAGGAAAGATACGAGATCCTCACCGGGCTCTCGCAGACGAAGCTCAAAGAGATCATGTATGTACTTCTTGAGTTGCTCGATACCCCGATCAATAATCGGCAATACCGCAGGCAGGTCGCTCCACACGAATACCAAACCAGCATCCTTCGATACCAGCCGGAACATCTCATGATCCTCATTCGGAACACCCAGCAGACGCGCGATTGCCCCACTGGCATAGGGGGATCCGAATCGCTCCGCGAAGTCGACGATCTCATGGGCGGGCATTTCTCGAGCCAGATTCTGTGCCAATGTCCGCAGCGCCGGACGCAAAGCCTCAACTCGCTTGGGGCTCAGACCCGGGGCGGCGACGGACCGAAGGCGCAGGTGGTCTTCTTGTGGGGTGTTGCGGACGGTAGTGATCCACCAGTCGTACATGGGGCCTGACGTGACCCCATTCATCCGCAGGAACTCACGACCGTCCAGACCCAGGCGGGGATCTTTGAGAAGCTCCGCGCACTCTTCGTAGCGCAGGACGACCGGGCCCTGTGGGCTCTGCGCGAACCAATACTGCTCGCGGGCCCGATCAACCTCGTTCGAGGCGAGATCGAAGTCCCGGCTCAAGAGATCAAGAAAGGGCACTGACGGTGCTGTAAGCATGACGATGTTCTCCCCTATAGCTATCTGCTGATGAGGTCGTAGGCGGCGGGTATCACCGTCGACCACGCCAGGATTGACGCGTAGTAAGGCAGATACTTCGTGTATGAGCGCACCACGTCGACACCCTCGGCGACCGGCTTGCCGATCACGCGCCGCAAAATGCTGGCATTGACCCCCAATGCGATACCAACGCCGAGTCCATACGGCAGCAGCGCCCACGAAAATCCGCCACGCTCGAGCACTGCCCACACGACCAGACCGGCGCCAAGACCCACCAGTACGGTGCCCAACACAAACGCACGTGTAAGACCAAGAGCGCGAACCGAAGTGAGCACACCAAACTGCTCGTCCTCGGGGATGTCCTCGGCCGTCTTGGCCACCATGACGCCGTTGAGAGTCAGACCCATACCGAAAATCGCCACGAGCGTGAACCATTCGATCGGGTATGGCAATGAACGGATGACGATCAGCCCAGGCACGATCGTGAGGGTGATGTTCAGTACGGGAATCTGCCAGATCCCCCGGCCTTTCAGCCGTAGCGGCGGCAACGAGTACTGGGTTCCAAAGAACAATGCCACCAAGCCAATACCAACCAGATCCCAGTGCCGGGTAGTGAACATCAGGTACAACCCGAGCACTACACAGAGCACAATGGTGGCGTTGATTTCACGCCGTACGCGTGTCTCACCCAAACCGAACACCGCAGTGGCCTGCCGCGACTTGTGTGCGAGGTCTTGGTCGCGGTCTGCCAGGCAGTTCACCATGTTGCATATCTGTTCGCCCTGAATGACCAGCACCACAGCAGCCAAGAACGGCAGCGACACCAGGTCTGTCCACGAATGTGCGCTCAGAAACCCGGCAACCAGAATCGTTGCCACGGTGCTGGAGAGGAACTCTGGACGACGGATGTGCACGGAGTACCGCAGACGTGTCCGCCATGATGTTGGCGTCTCTTTGTGGGCGAGTTGAACCATTGTGTGTTCACTTTCCTGGCGAGGGTATCTGTTGCGGTTAAGCGACACGAGTCGCCATATGCTGAACGAGATTCGAAAATGCCTGGCGTGCGGGGCTTTCCGGAAGATGTAATAGGTCGCTCTGCGCCTGGCCGCCCAGTTCAACGAGCTTTTGCGCAGCGAGTTTCACTCCTTGCGCCTCATTGATGAGCGACAACGCCTCGTCGACGAGACGCGGGTCGTCGATCGGCCCGTGGAGTAGCTCTCGCAGCCGCCGGCCGGCAGACCCGTCATCGCGCATGGCATAGAGCATGGGCAGGGTGACGATCCCTTCCCGTAAGTCAGTACCGATGGCTTTCCCTGACTGCTCGAAATCAGAAGAGACGTCGATGATGTCGTCGGATATCTGAAACATCGTTCCGAGCAGATCGCCAAATCGGTACAGACAGTCGACATGTTCCTCGCGGGCACCGGCAAGCTGCGCCCCCAACTGACCTGCGGCCGCGATCAGCACGCTCGTCTTGCGCCGAATGGTGATCCAGTAATGGGCTTCTGGATCAGTCTCCGCAGGAGCCCCCATCGTCTCCTGCATCTGCCCGGCCACCAGTTCCGTGAAGGTAACACCGATGATGTCCATCGCGTGCTCCCCCAATGCGGCCGCGATCCGCAGTACACGGCCAATCAGATAGTCGCCCGCGAGAACAGCGATTTTGTTGTTCCACATCGCATTCGCGGAATTCACACCGCGGCGCACCAGCGCACCATCCATCACGTCATCGTGATAGAGCGTTGCCAAATGGGCGATCTCGATCATCGCCGCCGCGAGCACCACCTGAGGATCGTCGGCACGGGGCCCGAACTGCGCCGCCAGTAGTGTGAACAGAGAGCGGAAGCGCTTCCCGCCGGCCCGTGAAAGATGCGACACCGCATCAAGGACACGCTCGTCGTAGTCATCCAGCTCCATGGCGAACCGCCGCTCTACGTCTCGGAGCCCCTGTTGCGCGATCTGCGTGAGCACCGGGTCGCCCAGATCGATTCCGCCCGTCAAGACACCGCTAACCGACATTAACCGCTCCCTTCAACGATCTTCTCGGGGATATCGCCAGGCGCATACCATGTTTGGGACGAAGCGTTATCTTCGACAACATCTCCACTCGGTGCCCGGGGTCGTGTTCGAACCGATAGTTCTGAATCAGCGCAGCCAACACCAGTTGGCCCTCCATCAATGCGAAATGCTTACCTATGCAGACATGCGGGCCACCGCCGAACGGCGCATACGCGCGGTGATGAACGCCGACCGGTTTGTCTCCAACGAATCGGGCAGGGTCGAACTGTCCGGGGTCTCGCCACTGCTGAGGATCACGCCCGATGTTGAAGACACTGATCAGTAGCCTCGCGCCCTTGGGTATCCGATAGCCCCCGAGCACGGTGTCCTGACTGACCAGCCTCGGCAGAATCGGCGCAGAGGGATACAGCCGCAGTGCCTCGCTCACCACCTGCTGCGTGTAGGGCAGGCGCGACAGGTCATCAAGCCTAGGCAGGCTGCCGCCCAACACGCTATCCACTTCCGCTTCCAGTGCTTCGCGTGCATTGTCGTTCTGCGAGAGCAGATATAACGCCCAGGTGAGGGTCTGTGCCATCGTCTCGTGACCCGCGGCGAAGGTCGTGATCACCTCGTCCCGGATTTCGGTATCGCTGAGCCCCTCTCCGGTATCGGCATCCCGCGCATTGAGGAGCATGTCAAGCAGGTCGCCTCCCACCCCAGGGCTCCGCCGGCGGGAACGAATCAGCCCATATACGAAATCGTCGAACGAACCCATCAACACCCGAAAGCGCCGGTTCGCCGGAGTCGGCACGGCCAATGGAGGGCTGAAAGGATTCTGCTGCCGGTTGAACGCGTAAGTCAGGATCTCCTCGACCGATTCCGGCGTGACGATGATTTCGGCATCGGCCGCCTTCATGCCAAACATGCAGCGCGACACAATATCCAGGGTCGCCCGGATGATGACTGGATGGATGTCGACGACAGCGCCGCTTCGGGAGACCTCGGCCAGATCGGCAAGCATGGCCTCCGCGCACTCAACCATCGTGGAGTACATCCCCGCGATGCTGGGCCGCGAGTAAAGGGGCTGCATCATCCGGCGATTGCGTTTCCAGTGCTCATGGTCGGCGGTCGTCAGTAATCCCTGCCCCAATACCAAACGCAGCGGGCTGGTGTTGCCGAGCTTGCCGTAAACAGCCGTGTTCGCAAGTACTTCGGCGGCAAGTTGGTGATCGGAGACGCAGTAAACCTGCAATGGGCCAAGACGGTAGCGAACCACTCCCCCATAGCGTTCCCACCCGATCCGGGTCGCTTCGAGAATGTCCCGACGGAACGCCGAGATGCTCCCCAGCAAGGGAGCTCCGGGGGCTAGCGGCGCCCGTGGGCTGTCCGCAAATCCATCATCGGCAGCATTAGCTGCAGGTTTATCCATGGGCGATCTCGAGAGCCTCATACAAGCAGCCTTTCGATATGACAAGAACCATATGTCGTCATCCGTGCGATCTAGGTCACACGCCACTTGGGGAGGAACACTCCCACAACGTCAGTCGGCATCCAAGGGGAATTAATTTGCTGAATGGTGTGTCAATCGTCACTCTACCAAGGCCTTGACAGCAAGATTTATCCATACTACAAGCGCAGTGATCGTCTCACTGAACCAATAGCCCAATAACACAGAACCCGGGCATATGCCTATTTACCTGTGTATATGGGACACGCCTCAGCGCAGCCGCGTGCTCCCGGCTGGTGCGGAATTCGCCAGACAATGGAGATGGCCTATTGGCCAGAAAGCTGTCGGCAACTGAGTAAAAGAGTTACTGCGGACATGTCGGACACTGCAATTCTGGCTAATACACGTATCCACTCTTGCGAGATGAGAACCCAACGGACTCCCCGTCTAGCGGAACCCGCCGGGCACACTCAGGGAAGTACCAACCAAGATCTGCTTAGTTGCTGCAGCAATGAAGCAGGCTGCTGTCGTCAGGCCCGGGCTCCACCATCGACACCCGGAAAACGCTCAGTACCCGAGAAGTCTTCGGGACTCAGAAGTCCTCCGGGACTCCGCCGTCGTCTTCGTCCTCATCGGCTCCCCCGCCGCCACGGATCGACGCCATCAGGCTGCCGAGATCCTCGGGCTTCACCATGACCTCGCGCGCCTTGGATCCCTCACTGGGGCCCACGATTCCGCGCGTCTCCATCAGGTCCATGAGACGGCCCGCCTTGGCGAAGCCGACCCGCAGCTTGCGCTGAAGCATTGAGGTCGAGCCGAATTGGCTCGATACCACGAGCTCGACGGCCTGCAGGAAGGCGTCCATATCGTCACCGATATCGGGGTCGACGTCGTCCTTGCCGGGGCCGCCGCCGACCTTGGCGGCGGTGACGCCCTCGGTGTAGTCGGGCTCGGCCTGTTCCTTGGCGGCCGACACCACGGCGCTGATCTCTTCATCGGTGATGAAGGCGCCCTGCATGCGAATGGGCCTCCCGGCCCCCATCGGCAGGAACAGTCCATCTCCCATACCAATGAGCTTCTCGGCGCCGGGTTGGTCCAGGATGACTCGGCTGTCGGTAAGCGATGACGTCGCAAAGGCAAGACGCGACGGCACATTCGTTTTGATGAGGCCGGTGACGACATCCACCGACGGGCGCTGAGTGGCCAGCACCAGGTGGATACCGGCCGCACGTGCTTTCTGGGTGATGCGCACGATGGCGTCCTCGACGTCACGGGGGGCGGTCATCATGAGATCGGCAAGCTCGTCGACAACGGCGAGAATGAAGGGGTACGGGCGATACTCACGCTGGCTGCCCAGCGGTGTGGTGATCTCGCCGGAGCGCACCTTCGCGTTGAAGTCGTTGATGTGCCGGACCCGGCTGGCCTGCATGTCCTGGTAGCGCTGCTCCATCTCCTCCACCAGCCACGCCAGAGCGGCTGCCGCCTTCTTCGGCGAGGTGATGATCGGGGTGATCAGATGCGGAATGCCTTCGTAGGGAGTCAGTTCCACCATCTTGGGGTCGATCAGGATCATCCTGACCTCCTCCGGGGTGGCACGTGCAAGCAGTGAGACGAGCATCGAGTTGACGAAGCTCGATTTACCCGAACCGGTAGATCCGGCCACCAACAAGTGCGGCATCTTGGCGAGGTTGGCGGAAATGAAGTCGCCCTCGATGTCCTTGCCCAGGCCGATCAACAGCGGATGGTGATCCCTGCGGGTCTCGGGTGCGGTCAGCACATCGGCCAGCCGCACCATCTCCCGGTCGGTGTTCGGCACCTCGATGCCCACCGCGGACTTGCCAGGGATCGGTGCGAGCAGGCGCACACTGTCGGTGGCCACCGCGTACGCGATATTGCGTTGCAGGGCGGTGATTTTCTCCACCTTGACGCCGGGTCCGAGCTCTACCTCGTAGCGGGTGACGGTGGGGCCGCGATTGAATCCGGTGACCGCGGCATCGACCTTGAATTGCTCAAGAACCCCGGTGATCGCGGCGATCATTTCGTCGTTCGCCGCGCTACTTTCCTTCGGCGGATCTCCCGCGATGAGCAGATCCAGCGATGGCAGGGTGTAAGGGCCCTCGATCACCCGGTCGACAACGGGCATCTGTGGTTTCGGCTTGGACTTCTTGGTCGACTTGACCGCGGGCACCGGCTTGGGCACGGTCGCGACTGGAGGCTCGGGAGCCGCAGCTGCCTCTTCCTCGAGCGGGTAGTTCTCCATCGGCGTTGTCCCGCGCTTGAATTCGCGAGTCGCCTCATAGTCATCTTCCGGCTCGAGATCCTCTTCGTCCCAATCCGAGTCCGGGTCCTCCTCGTCCCATTCGTCGTACTCCTGGGGCGAGAACATGTTTCGCAGGGTGTCCGGGATGTCGCGGATCGTGGTGCCGGTCAGCAACAGCACGCCGAAAACGATTGCCATCACGAGCAGCGGCGCGGCGATCCACGCGGTAAGGCCTTGCGCGAGCGGTCCGCCGATCACGAAACCGACGAATCCTCCCGCGGACGAGCGCCCCTCGGGGGAATCGGGGGAACCCGCGAACAGGTGCCATAGGCCGAGGATCGGCAGCGCGACCATGGCGAAGCCCAGCAGCAGGCGTGGACGCTCCTCCGGATTCGGCTCGGTGCGCATCAAGAACACGGCAATGACAAGCGCGATGACAGGAACCAGCGCCACACCCGAGCCCACCACCGCCCGGAAGACATCGTCGATCCAGCCACCAACGGGCTTGGCGGCGTGGAACCATGAGCTCGCGCCCACCACGAACGCCAGGCCCAGCAACGCTAACGCGACGCCGTCGCGCCGATGTCCATGCTCGATGTCGTGAGCGCGGCCCACCGACCGGAACAACGACCCGACTCCATGGGCGCAGGCATGCCACCCGGTGCGCGCCCCGCGGCCCAACGCCACCAACGGCGTCGTCCAGTGCTGGCTACGACGCTGATTGCGGCGGCGCGGGGCCGGACGACGGGTCGGCGCGGTGTTGCGCGACCGGGGTCCCGCTTTGGTGGTCCGGCCGCGCGAACGGCTGACAGTCTTACTCGCCATGGCGACAGCCTAGTCGCAACAGCCACATCCGCACCATCTGCAACACGGCTAAAACCGCTAGTAAGCAAATGTTTTGTCACCTACGCGAGGCCACCCTGAGACAGTCTCGTGACCTGAGAAACCCGGCTTAGCGGTCGGGACGCGGCTTGGTCTCACCCAGCCAGGATTGATTCGCCGCGATGTAGAACTGATCGCCGTTGAAACTGCTGGCTGAATGACCCCGGAAGCAGTAGACGCCCTCGTCCTTGGTGACGGCACATTTGACCGCCCGGTAATTGAAGTAGTTACCCGGCGTGAGCACCGGCGGACGCGTCGCCGGAGTGAACAGGGACTCTCCGGTGGTGTCGAAATGGGCACGCCAATCGCCCGGGAACCAGGCCACCTGGTTCGTCCCGGCTGGCGCCCCGGGGAACGAACCGTTGCAGCCGAAACTGCCGTCGATCCAGATGGCACAGGTCAACCCACGGGGCGTCGCGAACCAGGCCCCGTCGGTGTCATCACGCAGGAACTGCTCGAAGTCGGCCTGCTTGAACTTGGTGATGTTGTTGACGTCGGGATACGGATTCGGGTCCCCCGAGATGTCCGGATCCGCCATCGCGGAGGACACCGATACGACGATAAGTCCCAGTGCCAGCGCGATGATGCCCGCCAACCGAGTCAGCAGCCGCATTCCAACCCCTCCCGATATTCGTGGTTACCAAGTCAGCAAAATAGCGAGGCCGATTCTATTGATCAGATCAACCCCGTGAGGGAAAACCAGCCAGACACTTGACAATGAGTGTTGCCAACATGCCTCAGTGCTCGCTAGCCTGTGCCCATGAGTGGCAACGACGCCCTATCGACAGTCAGCACCCATCCGAACGACTACTACTGGCGGGCGGGCATGGCTCTACGCCCGGCACCTGCGCGGTTGCGATTCGATGCGATGTGGACCCAGTCCCGCAAGGACATCCTGACGCCGTGGATGGACTTCCATGAGGTCCCCAGGGAGACGCCGCGCACCCGGCTGCTCGCCGATCACCTCTGGCAGGGCGACGAATTGATGGATGCGGTCGTGGACCGCATCCGCAAGATGCCGGCGCGCCAGGGTCGGGCGATGCTCACCCGGGCCCTCGATCAAGGCATCGAGTCGATCGAGAATCCGCCGGCGGAGTTCGTCGCGTTGTTCGACCAGCTCGACAATCCACCCGCGTGGTACGACGCCGCGCTCTGGGAACGCGGGCGACAGCTATGGAACAACTCCTCGTTGGCGGCCAAGTTCGGGATGGGCTTCGGCGACACCTTCGGCACGTTTGTGGGCGATGAGGTCGCCTACGCCACTGGCGCGACCGGCAGATTCGTCAACGACACCCTGCGCCGCAACCTGGAAACCACCGCATGGTTTCGCAAGATGACCTATCGCGGTGCTCTGGAACGCTTTTCGCAGCCATTCAAGGACACCGTCCTGGTACGTCTGATGCACGCACAGGTTCGTGCCGGACTCCGACGCTCCTGGGGCGACGAACAATTCGCCCGCCACGGCAACCCGATTTCCAATTCCATGACGATGGGTGCCGCGATGACCTTTGGGCTCATCCCGCCGCTGATCGACCATCAACACGGGCGCACCCGCAGCATGGCCGATCTTGAAGCCGCCGTGATGTATTGGGCGTACATCGCCTACGTGTTCGGTGTGGCCGAGGAACTGATTCCCAAATCCGTAGCCGAGGGGATGGAGACGATGGACTACATGGTCGCCTATGCCGGTGGCCCCTCCGAATGGACCGACGTGATGATGAGTGCGGCATTCGGCTTCGTCGACAAGGGAGTAGCGGGGCGCATTGGACGACTGGTGTTCACTCCGGTTCTCGGTATCGCCGCGTACTACGGCGGTGAAGATCTGGTGCGGGCACTCGTGCGCGCCACTCCCCTACGCGACGCCCGACTACAGCCGTGGACCTGGCTGACGGGTGTCGCGGTGCACGCCAACGTCCAGTTGCGCCGGCTGACCGACAGCCTTCCTGGCGCCAAACGCCGTGCACAACAACGCAATGGCGAGCTGCTGTGGTGGTCGGCGACGGTTATGAATCAGGCGCTGGCCAAGCTCGGCGGCATGCACGACACCTCATACACCCACCATGACGCGACGGCGGCGACACCGGCAGGGTGCCCGGTGCCGCACGCCCCACGTGTCAGCGCCTAGTTCTGGGCTCCCAGCCAGGTCTTGCCGGGTGACACCATGAACTGGCTCGAGTAACTCGCATAGTTGCCACCCCCGGTGCAGTACACATTGTTCTCCGGTGTCGTGGCACAACGTGTGCTACCGAGTTCGATGTAATTGTTAGCAGGCAACACACGCTGAGCCTGCCCCGACGAGAACCTCGGCTGCCCAGTGTTATCGAAGTGCGCCGCCGACTCTCCCTTGAACCAGCCAACCTGGTTAGCGCCGCCGGGAGCACCCGGAATTGCTCCGGTGCATCCGAAGCTGCTGTCCTCCCATATCCCACAGTCCAGGCCGAATGGGGTAGAGAACCACAGGCCGGGCTTGTCGGCGATACGGAACCCCTCGAAATCGAGCTTGGCGTACTTGCTGGTGTCCGGGTACGGATTCTTCGGCGGGTCCGCCGCAGCGGGCAACGCCGCCCCCACTGACATCGCCAAACCTGCTACCGCGCCCACCATCGCAAACCACTTCTGCGACATCGTTTGCACCTCCCCTGTTTCCCAGTATCGCTGCACTACGCATTTCGCGTGCAGTACCACATAGGAAATCATACACAAATTGTTAACTGTGAAATCTCTCCAGTCAGACGCAGCTACCTTTTAATTTCCCCTTCCCCTAACCCGTAGATTCATCTATGGTCGGGTGCATGACCGAGAAGGTCTCCCGCCAGGACTACTTCACTGCAGCGTTCGAACTATTGGCTGCGAGCGGAAAACCCGCACTCACCACGACGGCTGTATGCCGAAGGATCGGCGTGACAACAGGCTCGCTGTACCACCACTTCGGCAGCGGCGTCGGCTTCTACCACGCCGTCATCGACTACTGGGAAAACGACGTCACTACCGCACAACGCCGACGCATCGACGAGGTGGCCAACCCGCGGGAACGGCTGGCCGTACTGGAACAGGCCGCGCGCGATGCAGATCACGAGGTGGAGAAGGCAATTCGCGCCTGGGCGATGGAGGACCGCTACGTCGCTGCGGCACAGCACCGCGTGGACCAGGTACGGCACAAGCATCTCACCAAGCACTACATCGAGGCCGGGTTCGAACCGGACCGAGCGGACACCCTGGCCCGCATCGGATTCAGTGTCCTGGTCGGTGCCCAGCAGATAGGTACGCGCGTTGATCGCGAGCGTCTCAATGCCGCACTCGACGAGTACTCCGTCTGGGTCAATTCGTCGGTGCCGGTAGAGGCGACCACTTCCCGGTGACCTTGGTGTAGCGGGACATCAGTGCCAGCGCCTCGTCGGGAAACAACGCACGGGGGAAGGCTTCACGCGTTCCCGGCCGGGCCGAGAACAAGATTCCCACGGCATTGTCGTTCACCACGACGTTCTTGATCTCGGCGTAGTCACGCAAGACCATGAGCCGAGTGGTCAGAAAAGATTGCCCGAGTAAAGCATTCGTCGTAGGACGCAGTACCCAGTACGTAAAGTCCGACGCTCCGAACTCGGCGCGCTGCACCGTCCCGGGCGGGATCGCCTGCATGGACAGCCGAGTACGGGATCGAATCCTCGACGCGATCAGGGCTGCCGCCGCGACCACGACGATCAGGATCACCAGACCGGCGGGAGCGCCAACAAACACGAAGAAGAACGCGACGTACAGCACGGCCCCAACGAGCAGAATCCAGACGCCCCACGATCGTGCGACTGTACGGAGCGCGCCCTTCGTAAGGTTGCCTCGTCCATCCTCGGTGAGCACAACCTCGGTGCGGATCGGTGGCCTGGCCACAGGGTGCTGATAGGTCATGTCCCTCCCTTGATACCCGCACAGCCTATCGACCGACGGGCACTCGGCACTGTTTCGGTACGGTGGAATTCGATCGACTCCCGACGACGAGAGGTGTTCCATGCCCACAGTGGTGGCGTTCCTGTATCCCCAGCCGGACAAGCGCGACGAGGTCCGTGCCGCGCTGCTCGAGACCATCCCCCAGGTCCACGACGAGCCGGGCTGCAACCTCTACTCGCTACATGAGGCCCATGATCGCTTCGTCTTCGTGGAGTCCTGGGCGAGCAACGAGGCGCTGGCCGAGCACGGGAAAGCGCCCGCCCTCACCGCGTTGTTCGGCAAGCTGGGCCCGCTGCTCGGTCAAGCCCCGGAAATTGTTGTTGCCGAAGCACTTCCAGCGGGTGATCCCGCCAAGGGTGATCTGACGCACTGATATGGGCAAGCTCGACGGCAAGGTCGCCTTTATCACCGGCGCGGCCCGCGGGCAGGGCCGTGCCCACGCGATCAAGCTGGCTTCTGAGGGAGCCAACATCATCGCGGTCGATATTTGCGCACAGATCCCCTCGGTCGAATACCCGATGGCCGTTACCGAGGATCTGGACCTCACCGTCAAGGAGGTCGATGCCCTGGGGCGTGCCATCTCGGCACACGAGACCGATGTGCGTGACCGGCATGCACTGCAGGCTGCCTTCGATGCCGGCGTCCAGGCCCTCGGGCCGGTCGACATCGTGGTCGCGAACGCCGGCATTGCCACTCTCACTCCCGAGAGTGGTGAGCAGGGCTGGACCGATGTGCTCGACGTCAACCTCACCGGCGTGTATCACACAGTCGAGGTGGCCCGACCGTCGATGGCGGAGCGTGGCGCCGGCGGTTCGATCGTGCTGACCAGCTCGGTAGCCGGACTGACCGGCATGGTGATGAACACCCCGGGCGGGCTGGCCTACACCGCCGCCAAACACGGGCTGGTCGGGCTCATGCGCTCCTATGCCAACATGCTTGCGCCACATAACATTCGGGTGAATACGATTCACCCGGGCGGTGTCGCGACGCCCATGCTGGTGAATCCGGTGACGGAGGAGCTGTTCTCCAATGGCGCGCCCGAAGGCATGTCCGATACCGGGCATGCCTTGCCGGTAGTTCTCATGCCTCCGGAGGATATGGCCAACGCGGTGGCATGGCTGGTATCGGAGGACGCCCGGTATGTCACGGGTGTCGCACTCCCGGTCGACGCTGGGTTCACCAACAGGCGCTAGACATGGCACGGACAAACCCCGCAGCACAGACCGCATACGGCCCCATGGCCATTGCGGCGATCGAGCAGCATGAGCCGCGCGGGTCCCGGATCGTCCATGACGATCTGGCCGCCGCAATCCTGCCCGCCGGATTGCGCTGGTTTGTCCGTGTCACAGCCTGGACGACGCTGCGCAACCTGTTGATCAGGCTGGCAGAGCGAAGCGGCCGGGGCGCCTGGTCGATATTCGTGTGCCGTAAGCGCTACATCGATGACCAACTCGCCTCATGGGCAGACTCAGTGGAATCGGTAGTCAATGTGGGCGCCGGAATGGACACCCGCGGATGCCGACTGGCCCGAACCTCACCGATACCGGTGTACGAGGTCGATCAGCCGGTGAACATCGCGGCCAAGCGGCGCGCGATCCAGAAGGCAGTCGGCGCACTGCCGCCGTCGGTGCACCTTGTTCCCGTCGAGTTCCAGCACGACAACCTGGGCGACGCGTTACACCGGGCCGGGCACGACGTCACCGCACGCACCTTCTTCATCTGGGAGGGCGTCACGCAATACCTTCCCGAACCGGCGGTCCGGTCCATACTGGACTACCTGAGCACGGCCGCACCGGGCAGCCGTCTCGCCTTCACCTACGTGCAACGCGATTTCATCGATGGCTCGAACCTGTACGGGAACACGATCCTGTACAAGAGGTTTCGTCTACGCAGCCAGGTATGGATGTTCGGCCTCGCGCCCGATGCGGTGGCACCCCTGCTCGCCGAGTACGGCTGGCGGGTCGTCGAGGATGTCAGCGGTCCCGAGTTCCAGGAGCGTTACCTGACATCCGCTGGACGCGACCTCTCGACCACCGAACTGGAACGGACGGTGCTCGCCGAAAAGACCTAGCCGACGGTCAATACGGTCGGCACGATCATCGGCTGGCGGCGGTACTTCTCGCCGACCCACTTGCCCACCACGCGCCGCACAGCCTGTGCGATGCGTCCGGTATCGGTAACCGACTGTTCGGCAAGCGAATTCAGCTCCGCGATGACGAGCTCGGTCACCGGGTCGAGCGCCTTGGCATCATCGGAGAAGCCGCGTGAGAACAGCTGCGGCCTGCCGACGGCACGCCCGTCGCTACGCACCGCAACGGTGATCGCAATGAACCCACCGCCACCCAGGGCCACGCGCTCCCCCACAGTGACATCGGATACGTCACCGTCGACCAGACCATCGACAAACATCTTGCCCACCGGTACACGGCCGGAGATGCGAACGCGCTCGTTGTGCAGATCGACGCTCACACCATTCTCCGCCAGCACGATTCGGTCATCGTCCACACCGGTCTTGACGGCCAGCCCAGCATTGGCGCGCAGATGCCGCCAGGTGCCGTGCACCGGCATCACATTGCGTGGCCGCACCGCGTTATACAGATAGAGCAGCTCTCCCGCGTAGGCATGGCCCGAAACATGGACCCGCGCATGGGTATTCGTTACCACCCGGGTGCCAACCTTCGCGAGAGAGTCGATGATGCCGTAGACCGCCTCCTCGTTTCCGGGCACCAACGACGAGGACAGGATGACCAAATCATCGGTCGTGAGTGTGATCTGGCGGTGGTCACCACGTGCCATCCGCGACAGCGCAGCCATCGGCTCACCCTGTGTACCGGTGGTGACCATCACAACCCGTTGCGGCGCAAGCTCGTTCGCGACCTCCACGTTGATGAGATTGCGGTCGTCGATATCGAGGAAGCCCAAATCGCGTGCGATGCCCATGTTGCGCACCATCGATCGGCCCACCAGTGCGACGCGTCGGCCGTGCGCCACCGAGGCATCGACGATCTGTTGCACTCGGGCCACGTTGCTGGCAAAACAGGCGATGATCACTCGGCCGCGGGCGGTCTCGATGAGCCGGTTGAGCGTCGGGGCGATCTCACTCTCCGACGGTCCCACCCCGGGAATCTCGGAGTTGGTGGAGTCGACGAGGAATAGGTCGACGCCCCGGTCGCCCAGCCCGGACAGTCCGGGCAAGTCGGTCGGGCGGCGGTCCGGGGGCAGCGGATCGAGCTTGATATCGCCGGTGTGCAGGACGGTCCCTGCCTCGGTGTGCACGGCGATCGCGAGGGCGTCCGGAATGGAGTGGTTGACCGCGAAGTACTCGCATTCAAAGGCGCCGTGGGTGGACCGCTCCCCCTCGGCGACCTTGACGAACCGCGGGGTGATGCGATGTTCCCGGCACTTGGCCTCCACCAGCGCCAACGTGAACGCCGAGCCGACGACGGGGATATCGGGGCGCATTTTGAGCAGGTACGGGATGGCCCCGATGTGATCCTCATGCGCATGCGTGAGGACCAGCGCCTCGACATCGTCGAGACGATCTTCGATAAGTCTGATATCCGGGAGGATCAGGTCCACGCCGGGCTCTTCATGGCCCGGGAACAGCACTCCGCAATCGATGATGAGCAGACGGCCGCGAAGCTCGAAAACCGTCATGTTGCGGCCGATTTCGCTGATACCGCCCAGTGCCGTGACCCGCAATGCTCCCTCGGCGAGCGGTCCGGGCGCACGCAGGTTATCGGGTGGTGTTAGAGCCACCTACAGCACCCCGGCAGCGCGCATATCCGCGGCCAATCCCTCGATCTGCTCCGCGCTCGGCGGGACATTTGGCAGGCGGGGGTCGCCAACCTCGATGCCCTGCAACCGAAGCCCGGCCTTGATCGCACCGACGGCACCCAGACGTCTACAGGCCTCGGTCACCGGCGCAACCTGCGCATTGAGCTTGCGGGCTGTCTCTACGTCGCCGGCGTTGTAGGCGGCCAGCAACTCACGCAGCGGCCCCGCGACGAAATGCGATATGACGCTGACGAATCCGACCGCTCCGACCGACAACCAGGGCAGGTTCAGCGGGTCGTCACCGGAGTAGTAGACGAGATCGGTACCGGCGATGATCTGGGCACCACCGTGCAGATCGCCCTTGGCATCCTTGACCGCCACGATGTTCGGGTGTGCGGCGAGCTCACGGATGACATGGAAGTCGATCGGGATGACCGAGCGCGGCGGAATGTCGTACAAGATGACGGGCACATTCACCGCGTCGGCGACTGCGGTGAAATGTGCCAGCAGCCCTGCCTGCGAGGGCCGCGAGTAGTAGGGCGTGACGACCAGCAACCCATCGGCCCCGGCGGCCTCGCATTCCCGGGAGAGCTTGATGCTGTGGGCGGTGTCGTAGGTGCCGGACCCCGCGATGATGCGTGCGCGGTCACCCACGGCGGCCACCACCTCGCGCAGCAGGGTCAGCTTCTCGGCGTCGGACGTAACGGGAGACTCGCCGGTGGTGCCGGAGAGTACGAGCCCATCGCACCCGGCGTCGACCAGATGCGCGGCCAACCGGACCGCGGTGTCGACGTCAAGGGCGCCATCGGCATCGAAAGGGGTCACCATCGCGGTGAGCACGGTGCCGAGCCGCGCCACTGTTTCACCTGCTGTCACGGCATGAGAATACCCGCCGCGACCAAGTGAATATGCCGTGACCCGTGTGTCTTATCCCTCGTAAACCAGCGGGGAGATCGCGACCTCGGTGCCATCGGCCAGGTTTGCGATGTCGAAGTCGCCAAAGATCGACGGCGCCAGGTCGGCGAGCTGGCGCAGGCAGGCGATCGCCAGCCGGCGAATCTCCACGTCGGCGTGCTCGCTGGCGCGCATCGCGATGAAGTGTCGCCAGGCCCGGTAGTTCCCGGTGACCACGATGCGAGTCTCGGTGGCGTTGGGCAGCACCGACCGGGCCGCCTGTCGCGCCTGCTTGCGCCGCAGCACGGCGTTGGGGACGTCGGCGAGCTTGGATTCCAGCTTCTCCAGGAGCTGGACGTAAGCCGCACGACTGGCATCGGTGGCCTCACGCAGCAGCTCCACCAGCTCGGGGTCATCCTCGACGGCAGGCGGTAGCACCACGTTGGAGTCCGCCTCGGGGACAAATCGCTGCGAGAGCTGCGAGTAGGAGAAGTGGCGGTGGCGGATCAGCTCGTGCGTGCACGAACGGGAGATTCCCGTGATGTAGAAGGTGACCGAGGCGTGCTCGAGCAGCGAGAGATGTCCCACCTCGATGACGTGGCGCAGATAGCTCTCGTTGGTGGCGGTGCGCGGGTTGGGCTTGGACCAGCTTTGATAGCAGGCCCGGCCGGAGAATTCGACGAGCGCCGGGCCGCCGTCGGCATCGGTACTCCAGTCGATATCCGGAGGTGCGATGAAGTCGGTCTTCGCTATCAGCTGCACGCGCAGCGGCACTATCTCTGCCACGCGCCACACCCTATCGGCGGTCGTGACCGACCGATCACCAGCACAGGCCCGCCATCATTCTCGATATGCATTCGGCAACTTCCCCAGCTACCTTTGACGTGTGCGCATCCTCGAATGGCAAACCGGCGATCGAGATGAGCTGCGAGTCTTTATCCGCCAATACCTCATCGCCGGCTTCTGGTCGCGGGACCAGATAGAAGAGTCTGTCGCCGAGTGGGTGGACGATTCCGGGCAGGTCGATCCCGACGAGGCCGCGGCACTGGTGCGGCAGATGTGGAACGAACGTCTCGCCGAACAGGCGACGTGGGCCGACACCGGCGACTACGGCCGGCTCCAGTACACGTTCGCCCACCTGGAATCCGAGGGCATCCTCGCGCGCATGTGCTTCGCCTGCTGCAGAACCTGCGCCACCTCCGAGATCGACTTCGAGCGCACCATCAATCCGGATCCGCCTGATTGGTACCGCTACCAGCAGTGGGCGTACACCTATTTCCACGAGCAGGATGCGCTGCGCCTGGCCGACGACAATCCGATTCTTTACCTGGGGTACAGCGCGTTTCGCGCGCACCCCGGGTTGCCGACAGACCTGCTGGAGGCCTATCAGCGCAGCGATCCGGGCGCCGAGGCCCAGGTTCACGAACGTACCGACGCCACCGTCGGCCGCCGAATTGTGCAGCTGGCCCAGCACTTCGGCCTCAACACATCGTGGTCCGGGTCGGGGAAGACCAGGATCGAAGTGCATGCCGATCAGTGGCGCAAACCGCTGCCGGTCGGCTCCCCGCCGGCACGCTAGACGGCACCTTTACGATCGGCCGGTGAGTTCCTGGACGCTCGGACCCGAGCACGGCACGCTGACCCTGCGCACCGGCGTCGCCGGACGCGCAGCACGCATGGGCCACCGTCTCTCCATCGTCATGGACTCCTGGACCATCTCCGTCGAGGAAGCCGACGGCCAACCATCGTCCGCCGAACTTGTTGTCGGCGTGAACTCGCTGCGAGTCGACAGTGGCGAGGGCGGGCTGACGCCGCTGAGCACGCCAGAGAAGGCGGTCGTGCGAGTCAACGCGCTGAAGACACTGGATGCCAAACGATTTCCCACTATCGAGTTCCGTGCCGAGAAGATCGCTGAGGCGGTCGCCGGCTACCGCATGCACGGTTCCCTGACCATTCACGGGGTAACTCAGGTTGTCGATATCGACCTTGCTGTTATCGAAGACGGCGACGGCCAGCAGCTGAGCCTCACCACAGAGGTGTCACAGCGGGCCTACCAGGTGAAGCCGTTTTCGATGGCGATGGGATCGCTGAAGGTCGCCGACCTGGTCACCGTGTCGTTCGAAGGACGCCGCCAAGGGGCTTGACCACGTCACCGCGCTTCCCGACGGCGACTCCCTCAAGACCGAGCCACGACGCCATGGTGCGGAGCTGTTCGGCCAACGGCCCGGCGATGCGCGACGGATCCTGCCCCTGTTCCGCGAACGCCCCGACGACATTGAGGATCCCAGCGCCGCGATCGGCCTTGAGGTCGACCCTGCCGACGAGATGCCCGTCGAGCAGAAACGGCCAGACGTAGTAGCCGTACTGCCGCTTGGGCGCCGGTGTGTAGATCTCGATGCGATAGTGAAAGTCGAAGAGGCGCTCGACCCTGGGGCGGAAGAAGATCAGCGGATCAAAGGGACACAGCAGCGCAGTGCCACGGTCCACGCGTGGAATCGTCTGCCCGGCGTCCAGATAGGCAGGTGCGCTCCACCCGTCGACGACCACCTTCTCCACTTCCCCCGCGTCGGCGAGCGCGGCCAATGCCGGTTTGATCTGTCCCGCCGCGAGCCGGAAGTAGTCGCGGATATCAGCCTCGGTTCCCAGGCCCAGCGCACGCACCGCGCGACGCGTGAGTTCCAGCACCGCCTCCTCATCGGAGACTTCACGCTGGTAGATGTCAGCGGGAATCACCTTGTGTGCCAACTGGTAATGCCGCGAAAACCCTACGCGTTTATCGGTGGTCAGCTCTCCCGAGGAGAACAGCGCTTCGGCAATCCACTTGGTCTCGCTGCGGTCCCACCACGGGCCTTTACGGCCCGGCGCCTCCCTTTCGAGGTAAGCCTCGATCTGTCCGGCTGTGCACGGTCCGAGCTCGGCGACGGCCGCGAGTACCTCCTCAACCAGGCGCGGATTCTCCTCGACGAACTTTCGCGCCCACCGCCCGTGTTGGTACTCGCGCATACGCCACCGCATCAGCGGCCAGTCCTGGATGGACATCAGCGCCGCCTCGTGCGCCCAGTACTCGATGAGCAGCCGTGGCGTGCGCGCGCTGTGAGTCCAGGCGGCGTCGTCCAGAAGCGCGCGATCGTAGGGCCCGAGCCTGCTGAACACCGGCGCATAGTGGGCACGTACCGCAACAGATACCGAATCTAGTTGCAGCACCTGGATTCTGGAGATGAGCTTGCGCAGGTGTGCACGGGTCACCGAGGTCGCTGACGCACCGGTGAAGCCCTGCGCCGCGATCGCGATGCGACGCGCCTGTGCGACGTTCAGTGTCGAGCGACTCACCGCGTTCCCACAAGGCGGGCCAGCCAGTCGGCGTCGGAGGGATCAACCATCTCCCCCGAGCTGTCGATCACGGCGGGGACGCCGCCCAGGCCGTGATCTGTCAGCTGCTGCTCATTGCCCGCCGTCCGTTGACGATCGGCATCGGTGACCTGAAGAGATGAAATCTCGTGCAGCACATCGCCCGTCACTCCGGCCCCGGCAGCGATTTCACTGATCTGCAGATTGGTGAGGTTCCCCATGCCCTCGGCTGGTTGTCTTCGGAACATCTCACCGATGAAGCCCAGAATCACTGGGTCCGCGGCACCCGAGTTGTCGATCAGGAACAGGGCGGCCGCGGCCCGCGACGAGTAGTCACCGCTGACCGAGATCGGGTCCAGAAAGCTCACCGGCCGATAGGTGACCTGCAGTCGCCCCTCGGTGACGTACTTCGTGATCTCCTCGCCGTATTCGGCTTCGAATCGCTGGCAGAACGGGCATTGGAAATCGACGAACACGGTAATCCCCGTGGCGACGTCACCGGCGCCGCCTACCGTCACACCGGCGCCCTGGCCGCTCCCCCAGCCCGCGGCTTCCGCGGGAGCCGACGCGGTGCCGTCAACGACGCGACTGCAGCCGGTGAGCACCAGCACCGCGGTGGCCAACACGATGACCACCCGGAGCAGCGCATGCCTCACACGTCGGCCTTCCGATAGCTCAGGAACTGGTATCGCAATCCGGATGCACTTGTGTGCCAATCATTTCCCTCGACCACCCAACTCTCGTCGAGCTCCGGCGCGAGTGCATCGCCCGGCACATCGGCGTCCACCACGGTCACCTCGCATCGCTGCGCCAAGGGCAGGAACAGCCGGTAGATCTCCCCGCCTCCGATGACCCAGGGGGCCTCATCGGAGGCGGCCAATGCGGCGTCCACGCATCCGACGGCCAGCGCGTCGTCCGGTTCGAACAACGCATCCCGGGTCAGCACGATATTGGGCCGCCCCGGCAGCGGGCGAACACTGGCAGGCAACGACTCCCAGGTCTTGCGCCCCATGATCACCGTGTGCCCCATGGTGATTGCCTTGAAACGCGTCTGATCTTCCGGTAGCCGCCACGGTATGGCGCCATCCGCGCCGATGATGCCGTCGCGGGATTGTGCCCAGATCAGCCCGATGGTTCCGGTCATACCGCGACAGGCGCCTTGATGGCGGGATGATGCTGATAGTTCTCGACCGTGATGTCCTCGTATTCGTAGTCGAAAATCGAATCACGCTGCGCCAGAATCAGCCTCGGATACGGATAGGGATCGCGGCTGAGCTGCTCGGTCACCTGCTCGATGTGGTTGTCGTAGATATGGCAGTCACCACCGGTCCACACGAAGTCGCCCACTCCGAGCCCCGCCTGCGCCGCCATCATGTGGGTGAGCAGCGCATAGCTCGCAATGTTGAAGGGAACCCCCAGAAACAGGTCCGCGCTGCGTTGATACAGCTGGCAGCTCAGCTTGCCGTCCGCGACATAGAACTGAAAGAAAGCGTGACAGGGCGGCAGTGCCATCTGCGGAATCTCGCCCACGTTCCAGGCCGAGACGATGTTGCGGCGCGAATCGGGGTCGGTGCGCAATAGTCCGAGCGCAGCACTGATCTGGTCGATGTGCTCCCCCGACGGGGTGGGCCAGGATCTCCATTGCACCCCGTACACCGGCCCCAGCTCGCCTGCCTCCGATGCCCACTCGTCCCAGATAGTGACCCCGCGCTCTTGGAGCCAGCGGACGTTGGATTCGCCGCGCAGGAACCACAGCAGCTCGTAGATCACCGACTTCAGATGAACCTTCTTGGTGGTGATCAGCGGGAAGCCGTCGTCCAGGCGGTAGCGCAGCTGGTGGCCGAAGACGCTGCGAGTGCCGGTGCCGGTGCGATCCGACTTCGGTGTGCCCTGGTCGAGCACGAGACGCAACAGATCCTCGTAAGGAGTGGGAACGGGCACGCAGCTAGCTTACTTCCCGGCTCCGACGATCCCGGGTCCCCGACGCACCGAGAGCACCCTGCATAGAGCGCCTTCTACCGTTTCGCGAGTGCGTCAACCCGCGCAACGATGTCCGCGCGCAGCGCACCCACCTGTGCGTCGGTAAGCGACTCGGCGGGGAATTTGCACACGATGGTGAACTCCTCGCCGATGGAGTAGACCTCGTAGCGGGACGCCTGCGGCCCGGATGCACCGTCCGTACTCGTGGTTGGCGGTGTGGTCAGCTGGGCGTCGAAGTCTTCCAGGATCAGGTCCGGTGGCAAGGGCGGGATGGGCAGAATTCCCGGATTGGTGATCCGGATGAACGGCCCGAAATCCCCCGCCAAGAACCCGTCACCGATGTGGTGCACGCTCTGCAGGAGAAACCCGCTGTCGATGTCCTCGGTTATTTGACGCGCCACCTCGGTGCCGATCTGCACGGCGTCATCGTCTATGCGGACCATTACTTGACTTCGCGCGATCATGATTCCGTTGGCGATCTCACCGAGTTCGGCGGGAGGTGTCAGGTGCTTGCGATAGTCCACGAGCGACTCGAAGCCCAGGTTCACCGGCACGCCGTCGTCGACGGGGATCAACGCACGTTCCGCAAGGGCGATGACACCAGTGATGAGCGTGTTCACGGTCGTGTGGCGTTGCCGCGCCGCCGTGCGCAACGCCGCGGAGACCTCGGGGTCGAAGCGTTGCTTCCAGCCCAGCACGGTTCGCGGCACAGTGGGGCTTTCCTGCCGCTGACCGCCCCAGGCCGTGGCACCGAACCAGTGTTTGACCGGAAGGGTGGTGCGCAGCAAGCCGCGACTCTCCATCGCGTACTCCGGAGCCACCGGAATCGGCTGGCGCTGCGGCTGCGGAGCTTGGCCCGTCGTCACGATTCGGGTGTAGAGCTCCCACAATTCGTGGAAGTAGACGTAACTCAGGCGAGCATCCGCGATCGAATGATCCACCCCCACCGCGACCGCGCTACCGCCGTCCCGCGGATGGACCAGGACCGCCAACGTTCCATCATCGAGCGAGAGCACCGGCAGTGTCGCGACATCTTCGAGCGGCTCAGCCAGTAAAGAGACCACGGAGGCTCGTACCGGCTCGGTGGTCACCCGAAAGCGGCGGCCAACGGGATCGACCCGTGCCGCGAGGAAAGGGTGCTTACGTTGCAGAGCCGTCGCGGCCGCGCTCAATGCGGCTACGTCAAGGTCGCCCCGCAGCCAGGCCACATACCAGATGGTTGTGTACTTGCGTAGATGATTCAATTCCGACTCTGCCACCGAGAGCATCCGCTGAACATCAACGATTTCGGCCGTGCGTAGTGTCGCGTTCAAGGCAAATTCCGATTTCATATGGACTGAATAGATGAGCGTTATTCTATGTCCATCACATGGATACTCCACGTATCCAGAGATTCAGCTCTATTAATATCTCGTAATCTCTGAAGTCCGATTTAACAGACTAAATCGAATATGACAGATTCGATTTTGCCACAGAATTGGCAGAGCTCCTTATGACGAACCCCGGGACCGGTGACTCAACCTGCTGCTCAGTCCGTGTAGCGAACGCAATAGCGAGCGCAGCGCGTAGAAACCGGCCACCAGCGTCAACGCCAGCATGACCAGGAACATGACCAGCCAGTTGCTCCGGGTGTGCTCGACGTTCCACCAGATCACGGTGAACAGAACAGCCCCGACGAACACCAAAACGTCGCGCCAACCGCCGCCGTAAGAGACCGCGGCCTCACGCAGGGAACGGCCGCGGTCGGTGCTGGCGATCAGATCGTCGATCCGCTGATCGATGGTGCGCTGGAACGCGGCGCGACGCTCGGTCTGCTCCTCGGGGATGCGATCGAGCAGATCGAGGTCTTTGGCGATCAACGCCCGAAAGTCCGGGGGCTTGAGATTGCCCGCTACCGCTCCCAGCAGAGCACCTCCGGCAATAGGCGCGGCTCCCAGGGCAAGTTCGGCAAGTCCGGGCATGCCAGTCTCCTCAATGCATCAAGATCGCGGCGATCGTGCCGCCAAGGTTATAGGCCTGCTCGCGCACGGATGCGTTGATCGGCCCGACCACCTCGAGCACATCGGCGGCCTTCTCCAGGGCCAGCCCGGTCGCGATCTTGTCCACCGCGGATGCCGCGCCCACCGTGTCGTTGTTGCCGTGCACCCACAGGCCGTAGGGGCGGGCGGCGACATGGTCCAGGCTCGGGTAGTAGACGGTGTCGAAGAAGTGTTTGAGGGCACCCGACATGTATCCGAAATTCGCAGTGGTGCCGAACAGGTACCCGTCGGCCTCCAGCATGTCGGGGATCGTCGCGGCAAGTGCGGGCCTGGTGACCACCTCGACTCCGGAGATGTCGGGGTCCCTCGTGCCCGCCAGCACCGCCTCCAACAGTTCTCGGGTCGCCGGCGACGGGGTGTGGTGCACCACCAGCAGACGCCTCATCCTGCCGCGTCCTGCTGCATCTGCACCGCGGTGCGCATGGTCTCGCGCGCACGGCCCCGGTCTCCGGCGTAGTCATACGCGCGCGCCAGCCGGTACCACCCCACCCAATCGTCGGGTTCTGCCTCGACCTCCGCCTTCACGGACGCGAAGAGTGCGTCGGCGTCCTCGCGATTGACACGCCCCGACGGCGTCCTGCGCACGGCGCTCACATCGAGATCGCGCCCCAACTCGGTGGCCAGACCTGCGAGTCGCTGATGCGCGAAACCTGCGCGCAGAGTGGCGATCATCGCCCACGCACCAATGAACGGAAGGATCAGCACGCCGATACCCATCCCGATCGCCGCGGGCTTTCCGCTGTCGATCAACGCGACACCCATCCGGCCCAGGATCAGGAAGTAGACGACCATCGCCGCGCACATGAACGCGATGAGGATCTTGATCCGGGCGGCGGCGGACACTACAGCTCCAGCAGGGGCTCGATGCCGATCGTGAGGCCGGGCCGGGCCGCGACATTGCGCACAGCCAACAGCACACCCGGCGCGAAGGACGACCGGTCAATGCTGTCGTGGCGGATGGTCAACGTCTCACCGGTAGTCCCGAACAGCACCTCCTGATGGGCAACAAGTCCGGCGACGCGCACCGCGTGCACCCGCACGCCATCGACATCGGCGCCGCGAGCTCCCTCGATCCCGGTGCTGGTCGCATCGGGGCTCGGCGGCAATCCCTTACGCGCCTCGGCGATCAGCCGTGCGGTGCGCGTGGCCGTTCCCGACGGGGCGTCCGCCTTGTTGGGGTGGTGCAGCTCGATGACCTCTACCGATTCGAAGAATCGGGCGGCCTGCTGGGCGAACTTCATCGACAGCACGGCGCCAATCGCGAAATTCGGGGCGATCAGCACTGCCGTTCCCGGGCTGTCCGCCAACCAGGTACGCACTTGATCCAACCGCTCGTCGGTGAAGCCGGTGGTGCCGACAACCGCGTGGATACCGTTGCCTATCAGGAACTTCAAATTGTCCATGACGACGTCTGGATGGGTGAAGTCGATGACGACGCGGGCGGCGGTCAACGCCTCCAGCGAGTCGTCCTTATCCACGGCGGCCACCAAGTCAAGATCGTGCGCCGCCTCAACGGCCTGACACATGGCTTGGCCAACCTTGCCCTGCGCTCCGAGCACTCCGGTCGCGATGTTAGTCACGCCGGTCACCCTAAACCTCGGCGCCACGACAACGGATGCGGCGCCCGACTACAAGCGCCAAAATCGCGCGCGTCAGGAGGGCGGTGTTGCCGCACCGTCGGAAGTTCACCAGCACGCCACGCGGGATTCACTCGAGCTACGCAATGTCTATCACTTGATCGATTTGCCAGGCGAATATGTCAACTCCTGGTTGAGCCCCTTTTTTGGTCCAACGATCGGGTGTAATCCTGGTCGTCCGAGCAACCAGCTGTGACGGTAGTCACGACTCTGGCTACCATTTGCCGGGGTCACGGCGCGCTCTCAGGTTCCTCTCAGAAACATATCTCTAGCTGCGATACGACCAGTTTGAGGCCCACACTGGTACTCTGGAACCCATGTCGGGCCGCAAGCGATACGCGCGTGTGGGTGGTGTCGCGATTGCCCTCCTTGCGACCCTGTGCTTCCTTGGACCGGCCACACACGGGCAGATGTTCGGCTGGCGAACAGCAGTCATCGGAACTTCGCCAGCATCGAACCTGCTGCCCGAAGAGGTCCACGAGCACGTCAAGAGCCCGCTGAGCGCGACCGCTACGCGGATCCGCCAGCAACCCACCTCGCTACCGGTTCCGGCCGCGATCGTGATGACAGTGCTCTTGGGCGCCACCTTGTTGGCGCTCCTGGCCTCGCGGGGCTACGTATTCTCACGAGCCCCCGATAATTTGGGACGACAACGCCTTATCACCATCGGGATAAATCGACGCTGAGCCGTCGCCCTGACGGCAACGACGCCGTCATACGCGTCTCATCCACAGATCTATCCATTTCGTCGCGCACGCGCGTTTAGCCGCAGCTGCCGCGACCCTTCATCCCGATAGGGCTTACTGTCATGACGACTTCCGTCACCGAGCAGGCTTCGAAGCCGTCGTTACTGCAGAATCTGCGGCACGACCTCCCGGCCTCCCTCGTCGTATTCCTCGTCGCGCTGCCGCTTTCGCTCGGTATCGCGATCGCCTCCGGAGCCCCGCTGATGGCGGGTCTCATCGCGGCCGTGGTCGGTGGCATCGTCGCCGGCGCCATCGGTGGTTCACCGCTACAGGTCAGCGGCCCGGCCGCCGGCCTGACCGTCGTGGTGGCCGAGATCATCAACAAGTTCGGCTGGCAGATGACCTGCCTGATCACCATTGGTGCGGGCCTGTTGCAGATCCTGTTCGGCTTGAGCCGTATCGCCCGCGCGGCGCTCGCCATCGCGCCGGTCGTGGTGCACGCCATGCTCGGCGGTATCGGTGTGACCATCGCGCTACAGCAGATCCATGTCCTCATGGGCGGCGCATCGCAGAGCTCCGCGTGGCAGAACATCAAGGCACTGCCCCAGGGCGTCCTCAACCATCACCTACCCGACGTGATCATCGGCGTGATGGTGATCGCGATCCTGCTGCTGTGGCCCAAGCTGCCGCCCAAGATTCGGATGATCCCCGGCGCCCTGATTGCGATCGTGACCGCGACCGCCTTCGCCGTCCTCACCAACTCCCCGGCCGAGCGGATCTCGCTGTCGGGTGACTTCTTCGACGCACTCAGCCTGCCGACCCTGACCGGGCCTGCCAATGGCGACTGGGCCGGAGTGCTCTTGGGTGTGCTGACCATCGCCCTCATCGCGAGTGTCGAGTCGCTGCTGTCCGCGGTCGCCGTCGACAAGCTGCACACCGGCCCCCGGACCAACTTCGATCGCGAAATGATCGGCCAGGGCAGCGCCAACATGGTGTCCGGCTTCCTAGGCGGCCTGCCCATCACCGGCGTGATCGTCCGCAGCTCCACCAACGTGGCCGCGGGCGCGAAGACTCGTGCGTCGGCCATCCTGCACGGCATCTGGGTGCTGCTGTTCGCGTCGCTGTTCAGCAGCGTGGTGCAGCTCGTCCCCAAGGCGGCGCTCGCCGGCCTTCTGATTGTCATCGGCGTCCAGCTGGTCAAGTTGGCTCACATGAAACTCGCCTGGCGCACAGGCGATTTGGCTGTCTACGCCATCACCATGGTCAGTGTCGTGTTCCTCAACCTGCTCGAAGGTGTCGGCATCGGACTCGTGGTGGCCATCGGCATCCTGGTGGGCCGGGTCATGCGGGCGCACATGGACGCGCGCCCGTTCGGCACCGAGGGATCACGGCAGTGGCATGTCGAGCTCGACGGCACACTGAGCTTCCTGTCGCTGCCCCGGCTGACCAAGACGCTCAGCACGGTCCCCCCGGGCGCACATGTCACGCTGGCGATCAATGCCGACTACGTCGATCACGCCATCTCCGAGGCCATTGCCGACTGGAAGCGCGCTCACGAGGCCGCGGGCGGCACCGTGATGATCGTGGAGTCCTCACACGCCAAGCTGCACCACGCCCACACCACCCGGCCACAGCGGCATTTCGTTTCGCGCGCTGTTGGTTTGGTGCCGTGGCGGTCGTGGCGTCGCAGCGAGAACGACGGTGCGGGTGCGTCGATCATCGACGGCATCAACGAGTACAACAACCGCGGTTCGGGTGCTTTGCGACCCCATGTCAGTGAGCTGGCCGACTACCAGGATCCCGATGCGCTGTTCCTTACCTGCGGCGATTCGCGCATCCTGCCCAATGTCATCACAGCCAGTGGTCCCGGCGACCTGTTCACGATCCGCAATGTGGGAAATGTGGTGCCCACCGATCCCGCCGATGGTTCGGTGGACGCATCGCTCGACTTCGCGATCAACCAATTGAACGTGAGTTCGGTTGTGGTATGCGGACATTCCTCATGCGGAGCGATGAAGGCACTGCTGACCGAATCGACCGATACGCCCACCACTCCGGTGGGACGCTGGCTCGACTACGCCCGCGACAGCCTCATCGCATTCCAGGAATACCACCCGGCACGGTCCAGCGCCGAGGCGCACGGATTCAACGAAGTCGATCAGCTCGGCGTCGTGAATGTGGCAATCCAGGTGGAACGCCTTATTCACCACCCGATCCTGGCCGGGGCCGTGGTATCCGGACGGGTGCGCGTGGTTGGCACGTTCTTCAACATCGCCGAAGCACATGTGTATGAGGTGGATGAGAACGGAATCGTGGGCCAGGACGGCAGCGCTAATGACGTCGTGGAGGATCCGGCACCGGCAGCCAGCTGATCGGCGACATCTACAGGGGGGCTCCCCCGCGTAGATGTTCGAAGATCAATGACGTCTGCGTGCCCGCGACATCGGGCTGTGCGTTGAGTTTCTCAACCACGAAGGACCTCAGGTCCTCGGTGTCGCGGGCCGCCACGTGCAGGATGTAGTCGTCGGCGCCCGCCAGGAAGTACACGTCGATGACCTGTGGCAGCTCACGGATATCCCGGATGAACGTGCGGATCTTCCCGCGCGCGTTGGCCTGCAGGCTCACCGAGATCATCGCCTGCAGCGGTCGTCCGATGGCGGCCGGATCGACGTCGGTGAAGAATCCACGGATCACCCCGGATTCCTGAAGACGTCGGACCCGTCCATGGCAGGTGGACGCCGCGATCCCCACGGCGTCCGCAAGCGCACTGTTGGGTATTCGTGCGTCATCGTGCAGTTCCATCAGAATGCGGCGGTCCACGTCATCGAGATCCACGCGCCGAACATCATTCGGCGTGGGCGGCATGTCGAACCGAGATTCTGGTGATTTTGCGGCCATTTTTGCAATGTACCGAATCTTCCACATAAATATTGCGCCTTTCTCGACGCTTCTTCACACTTGAACATGAGACTTAGTTCTGAACAGGAGAAGATTGTGCGCGTAGGGATCCCGACCGAGATCAAGAACAACGAGTACCGTGTGGCCACCACCCCTGCAGGTGTGGCCGAGCTGACCCGCCGTGGCCACGAGGTGATCATCCAGTCCGGCGCGGGCGAAGGCTCCTCGATATCCGATGTGGACTTCAAAGCCGCTGGCGCACAGGTCATCAACGGCGCCCAACAGATCTGGGCCGAGGCTGATCTCCTGCTCAAGGTCAAGGAACCGATCGAGCCCGAGTACGCGCTGATGCGTCGCGGCCAGACCCTCTTCACCTATCTGCACCTGGCCGCATCACTGCCATGCACCGAGGCGCTGCTGAAGTCGGAAACCACGTCGATCGCGTACGAGACCGTGCAGACCGCCGACGGCGCACTCCCCCTGCTGGCCCCGATGAGTGAAGTGGCCGGGCGGCTCTCCGCGCAGGTCGGTGCCTACCACCTGATGACTCCGGTGGGCGGCCGCGGCGTGGTGATGGGCGGCGTACCGGGTGTCGGACCCGCCGACGTGGTCGTCATCGGCGGAGGCGTCGCCGGATACAACGCCGCGCGGATCGCCGCCGGAATGGGAGCTCACGTCACGGTTTTCGACGTCAACCTCAACAAGCTGCGTGAACTGGATGCGGAATTCGGGGGCACCATCCGGACCCGGTACTCGTCCACATTGGAACTGGAGGGTGCCGTCAAGCGCGCTGACCTGGTGATCGGCGCCGTGCTCATCCCGGGAGCCAAGGCACCTAAACTCGTATCGAATTCACTTGTAGCCCAGATGAAACCGGGCTCGGTACTCGTCGACATCGCGATCGATCAGGGCGGATGCTTCGCCGACTCGCGTCCCACCACGCACGACGAGCCGACCTACTCGGTGCACGACAGCGTGTTCTATTGCGTGGCCAACATGCCCGGCGCCGTGCCGCGGACATCCACCTTCGCCTTGACCAACGCCACCATGCCCTACGTGCTGGCACTGGCCGACAAGGGCTGGCGGCAGGCCTGCCGCGACGATGCAGCACTGGCCAAGGGACTCTCGACGCATGAGGGTGCGCTGCTGAATACGCATGTCGCGCACGACCTGGGTCTGGCGTTCACCGATCCCGCGGAACTGCTTTTCTAGAGAACACGTTCCGAGGTGCCCGCCTCTGAGCGACACACCCGGTCGGCCCGGGGAACTGTCGCTCTAAGGCGGGCACTGACTACACCGCGGTCTCGGCGGTGAGGTCGTTGGTCCACGTCGGTGTCTTGATCTTCTTGCGATACGGCACCTTGTCGTTGAACTTGTTCACCGCGCGACCCACCTTGTGCAGCGGATGATCGAAGTCCGTGAAGTAGGTGCTGTTGACGATCGGGTACCGCAGCACCCGGAAGATCGGCAACCGGCTGGCATTGCTGCTCTTGCGGCCCCCTGATTCCGCATAGCGATCGAACGCACGCTGAATCAGAATCGTGTCGATACCCATGTTCCGCATCGCATCACCCACCCGGGTCAGGAAGCCCGCGAACCGGATGACGTGAGGATTGGCCAACCCGACGGCACGGACGATGGTCACCGGCTTGAGCAGCGGCGCCACGTCCTCCACCAGCATCCTGGAGAACTTGCGGGTGCCCAGCATGTCCATGACCGCGAAACCGATTGCCAAGTGCCGTGATTCGTCGGAGTTGATCTTGGCGAACACCTCATGGAACAGCGGATCCTCGACCTCACCGGACAGGAACTTCAGCACGGCGCCATCGAGCCCCACCTCGAAGAACGGGATGACGGTGGCCATGTAGACGAACGGTAGGCGCCGGTCACCGAGGTTATCGAATCCGCGTAACGCCTGCAGCAGGGCTTTGATGTCCCCGGACTGCGGCGGAATTTCGCCCTCTTCCAGCATGCCCCACCGGCGCATCAGTGCGATCTCGGCGTTGGCGTGCCGCTGTTCCTCGGCGTGGAAATAGCTGTAGATCTCCCGCAATGTGTCGTTCGGGGCCGTGATACCCAACGTCCCCATCATCCGACCGCCGATGTGCTCGATCCACACCAGATCCGACATGAACTGCTTGAGATCGTCGAACTGCTCGGGGTTGATAGTCTCGGCGCCGGGCTTGCCCCAGTCGAAGTCCGCCAGTGTCCACTGCCTGGCCTTGATCTTGACGAGGACATTCTCAAAGAATTCGTCGTTCTTCGAGATGTCCTTGGTGTTCTCTCTGGTCAGCTCGTCTGGCAGTACAGCGGTCATTGGGCTACCCCTAACTTCGCGGAATGGGCGGAATCGAGTTCCTGCTGGGTGAGGATCTTGTAGTCGGCAGCGTCGACATCGGCCAACACACGCCGGAATTCACTTGTCGTCCCGGGGAAGAGCTCGCTGGCGACGGTTTCCGCAGGCCTGTACCAGCGGAACGCACCATCGCGCCAGGTGGTTCGATCGAATCGTCGTACGGCACGCGCCTGCTCACGTTCGAGAGACTCCCGGCGCACTTCGATTGAGACAAAAGCCAACGAATCAACCAATGCCAAAGACGCTGTCACATAGTCGATTTGCGCCTCGATATGCGAAACGCCCGCCAACGCGTTGGACCCGGAACCTGGTCCGGTGAGCAAGAACAGATTCGGGAATCCCGGCACGTTCACACCGCGGAAGGCCTTCGGCTGTGAACCCCACTGCTCGTCCAGTGTCGAACCGTCCGCCCCCTTGATGGCGAAGGGTGCCTCGACCAGCACCTCCGGGTCGTCGAGCGCGAAGACCAGACAGTCGGCCTTGTGGGTCATGGCATCGGCCGACCGCACCCCGACGGCACTCACTCCCGTGACGGGCCACGGCACCAGCTTGCAATTGTCCTGCTGCAACGCCGAATAGAAGTCATCGGAGAAAAGAATCCGGCGGCTGCCCACACGGTAGGCCGGCAGCAGGTTACGACGCAGCCAGGGGTCCTTCACATTGCGGTTGAGGTGGTTCTCGGCCACTGCCTCGACAAACCGGGTGCCCACTCCGCGCCACACCAGACCGCGACGCAGCGCGTCATGCGAGCGGCTGGCCAGCCGTCCCGCAATGGACCCCGACGCACGGGAGAACAGTCGTCCGACCACGCTCGACGATTCGGCACCCCAGCGTGGGAGCACCCAATCCGGGGTGCGCTGAAACACCCGCACGCGCGCTGCCGTCTTGACCAGCTCGGGCACTACGTGCACCGCGCTGGCCCCCGCGGCGATCACCGCGACGTTGCGGCCGGTGAAATCGAAGTTCGGATCCCAGTCCGCTGTGCTCAGGACCGGTCCGTCGAACTGCTCGATACCGTCCAGTTCCGGTGGCAACGGTGATGTTCCGGCGCCAACCGCCAGGATGACTCGCCGCGCGAAAATCGACTTCTTGCCCGCCACCGTGATCCGCCAGGTGGCCTGCGCGGGTTCGAAGGCAAGCGCGGTCACCCGATGCCGCAGTCGCAGTGCCGGCTCCAGATCATGCCGCGCGATGAGATCGCGGTGATACGACAGCACACCTTCGCGTGAAGCCCACACCGAACGGGAAGACGTGTTGGGCGAAAACGCATACGACTGCTGGGCGGCCAACTCGTCGCCCGTGACGGGAGCAAATGTGCTGCGTCGCCAGTAACCGCCAACGTCGGGTGCTTGTTCGAGAATCAGCAGGCTTTCCACCTGGGCCTGGCGCAATCTGGCCGCCATACCCAGCCCCGCCATGCCGGCGCCGATGACCACAACGTCAACGGGGTTATTGACTGCCATGTGTGCGGATACCACCCTCATCTTCGTTGACGAATCGCTAAGTTACGTCAACGCTAGCAGGCAGAGGGCCTGATACGACAAGAGACGAGTCAGTCACACCCGTTGCAAATAAGTGATCCACGTCACAATTGGATGGGCCACACCGCGCTACTGAGGCTTGAGCTGCTCTTCGAGTGCACGCTGGTAGCGCCGCATACCGGCGATCCACCGACCGTAGTCGGCACCCTTCTGCCGGTACATGTCGAGCACCTGCGGGTGCGGCAGCACCAGGAACGCGCCCTCGCGGATCGCGTCGAGTGTCATCGCCGCGACGGCTGCGGGCTCGAGCACCTCGCCTGCGGCAGTGATCGACGTTCCCGCCACTTGCACGTCGGGGTCATCGGAATCGGTGAGGCCGTCCAGCAGTGCGGTCTTAACCCCCATCGGGCACAAACAGCTCACCCCGATCCCCTTGTCGCCATACGTAATCGACAACCATTCCGCGAATCCGAGGGCCGCGTGCTTGGTCACCGAGTAGGCAGGTGAACCGATCTGTGTCAGCAGCCCGGCCGCCGATGCAACCGACAGAAAGTATCCGCGCCCGCGTTCCAGCCAACCCGGAACCAGCGCAGTGGCGGCCCTGATATGCGCGCGCAGGTTCACGTCGATGGTGAGGTCCCACGCGGTTTCCCCGATGTCGAGTCCGAGCCCTCCGGCGATGCCGGCATTGGCGGCGTAAAGATCGACAGGGCCGAATTCCTTCTCCGCCAACGCAATGAGATTCTCGATATCGGCGACAGAACTGGCATCGGCCTGCTGTCCGAGGATGGCTAACGGGTCTGATGCCGCTGCGGCGGTACGCAGGGCGGCATCTCCGTCGATATCGGATGCGACCACCTTGGCGCCCGCGTCCGCGAGACCCCAAGCCAGAGCCTGTCCGATTCCTGAACCGGCTCCGGTGACAATGGCGACGCTGCCGTTGATATCCATGTTCGAACCCTATTGGACGGCCGCAAAGATCCCGACCGCGGCGGCAGCAACGACAAAAAGCACCGCAAGAATCCGTGCTGTCCGGCGGGGATACCGAGTGAATCGCTCCCACGTGACCGCAACCGTCAACGGCACCATCCACAGGAGGTGCGCCGAGGGCGCGACGGCCATTGTCAGCATCGTGGCCCAGCAGGATCGGATACACGCCCACCCACTGACTGCCCCGAACCCTATGAGGCCCTTGGCCGCCGGCCATCCACCCGGCGGCAGCGGTGTCGACCGGTGACAGTCGCCGAGCGCCCGGCATTTCCATGGGGTGAGCTGCCAGATTGCCGCCAGTAGGAGCGCACCCCCGAAAATCCACCATCGGTTGATGTTGGCGGCCATCGGTAGCGCGAGGGTGATGAGGAGGCCAACCGCGGTCCACAGCGCCAGCCACACCGCCGCATAGATCGTGAGCGCGCGCCCGCGGCCCCGCGGGGTGTTCTGCTCGACGTACTGAACCGCGGGCAGAGTGGCCGGCCCCATCATCGCGATGGTCATGACAATCCAGGAGACGATCGCGACCCACAGCACCGGCTGATGCACCACGGGGGTGGCCATCGGTGCCATGTTTGCATGGTCCATGCCATGCATATGCCCGGTGACCGGGGCTGGCGTATGGCCGGCCGCATGTTGCGGGAGGAACGCGAAACCCAACCACGACAACAGAATTATCGCGGTCGTGATCCCCGTATATCTGCCAGCGACCAGTTCCCTGACGCGCTGGATCGCGTTGGCGACCATCAGCTCAAGAGTATCTTGCCGGCGGTCACCTAGCGTGCGGATTCAATCATCGTTCGCAGTGCGCGCGGCAACGTCCGCTTGGATCGGTACGGACCCACCACCGCCGCCCCGGCGGGACTACTAAGCAACTGACGCGCGATGCCATTGACTTCGTCGGTCGTCACGGCGGCGATTTTGTCCAGGGTCGCGGAAATCGTGCGGTGCTTACCGTTGTTCAACTCACTGCGGCCCATTCGGTTCATGCGGGATGCTGAATCCTCAAGCCCCAGAACAAGTCCACCGGCCAAGGCCCCCTTAGCCCGGTCGATCTCCACTGCGGTGAACCCGTCCTCGACCACCGACGCCAGTACCTGCGATGTCACCTTGGCCACCTCGTCGAAGCGCTCCGGCGAGCAGCCCGCGTACACCGACAACGCACCGGTGTCCGAGAAGGTATCCACCGTCGAGTAGACGGCGTAGACCAACCCACGCTGCTCGCGAATCTCCTGGAACAAGCGGGAACTGAGCCCACCGCCCAATGCGCTGTTGAGCACCGACAGCGCCCAGCGGTATTGCCAGCCGCGTCCCGGGGTGCGCACACCCAGAGAGAGATGTACCTGTTCACCGTCGCGCGACACCAATTCCAGTCCCGGCTTGGCCGTGACTCGGCCGCTCCCCTTGCGCGGCGCCACCGTCGTCACCGCTGAGTCCAGATGCGACTTGAAGTACTTGCGCGCCAACCGCACTACGCGATCGTGCTCGATGTTCCCGGCCACGGCCAGCACCATGCGTTCGGGGCGGTATCTCCGTACGTGAAAGGAATGCAACTGTGCCCGCGTCATCGTCGATATCGATTCCGAGCTACCGAGCACGCTGCGGCCTATCGGGTGATCGCCGAAAAGTGACCCGAGGAATGCCTCCCCCAACAGGTCCTCAGGGTCATCGTCGCGCATCGCGATTTCTTCGAGCACGACGTCGCGCTCGACCTCGACATCCTCACTGGCGCATCGCCCGCGCAGCACCACGTCGGCTACCAGATCGATCGCCAGCTCCAGGTCGGAGTCCAGCACATGTGCGTAGTAACACGTCTGCTCGCGTGCGGTGAAGGCGTTCAGCTCACCGCCGACGGCGTCAATCGACTCTGCGATATCGGCCGCCGACCGGGTGGGCGTGGACTTGAACAGCAGGTGTTCGAGGAAGTGCGCCGCACCGGCGACGCTGCGCCCCTCATCGCGTGACCCGACGTCGACCCACACCCCGACGGACGCCGAGCGCACCGAGGGCATTGCCTCGGTGACCACTCGGAGACCACCAGGAAGGACCGTGCGGCGGACCGCGTTCGGAACGCTACTCCGCGACGGCATCTGCCGGCTTGGCCTCGGCCGCACCGTTATTGTCGGCGGAAGCGTCCGCGGCGTCATCGTCACCGACCGGAACCAGCGAGATCTTGCCGCGGTTGTCGATATCGGCGATCTCGACCTGAATCTTGTCGCCGACCTTGACCACGTCCTCAACCTTGGCGATCCGCTTGCCCTTACCGAGCTTGCTGATGTGCACCAGTCCGTCGCGGCCCGGCAATAGGGAAACGAAAGCTCCAAAGTCAGTGGTCTTCACCACCGTTCCGAGGAAACGCTCACCGATCTTGGGCAGCTGCGGGTTGGCGATCGCGTTGATCAAGTCGATCGCTGCCTGCGCTGCCTCGCCGTTGGAGGCGCCCACGAACACGGTGCCATCGTCCTCAATGGAGATGCTGGCGCCGGTCTGCTCGGTGATCGAGTTGATCATCTTGCCCTTGGGCCCGATCACCTCACCGATCTTGTCGACCGGCACCTTGATCGTGGTGATGCGCGGCGCGAACGGGCTCATCTCGTCGGGAGCGTCGATGGCCTCGGCCATCACCTCGAGAATGGTGGCGCGGGCATCCTTGGCCTGCGACAGCGCGGCGGCCAGGACCTGCGACGGGATGCCGTCGAGCTTGGTGTCCAGCTGCAGAGCCGTGACGAAGTCCTTGGTACCGGCGACCTTGAAGTCCATGTCGCCGAAGGCATCCTCGGCACCCAGGATGTCGGTGAGCGCAACAAAGCGGCGTTCGGTGGTGCCATCGGCGAGCTCGATGTCATCGGACACCAGGCCCATGGCGATACCGGCGACGGGAGCCTTCAGCGGCACACCGGCATTCAGCAGTGACAGGGTCGAGGCGCAGACCGAACCCATCGAGGTGGATCCGTTGGAGCTCAACGCCTCCGAGACCTGACGGATGGCGTACGGGAACTCTTCGACGCTCGGCAGCACCGGCATGAGCGCACGCTCAGCGAGGGCGCCGTGCCCGATCTCGCGACGCTTCGGCGAGCCGACGCGACCGGTCTCACCGGTGGAGAACGGCGGGAAGTTGTAGTGATGCATGTAGCGCTTCGAGGTCTCCGGCCCCAACGAGTCGATCTGCTGGGCCATCTTGACCATGTCAAGGGTGGTGACGCCCATGATCTGGGTCTCGCCACGCTCGAACAGCGCGCTGCCGTGCGCCCGCGGGATCACGGCGACCTCGGCCGACAGGGCGCGGATATCGGTGACACCGCGGCCGTCGATGCGGAACTGGTCCTTCAAGATGCGCTGGCGCACGAGCTTCTTGGTGAGCGAGCGGAATGCCGCGCCGATCTCCTTCTCGCGGCCATCGAAGCCCTCCTGCAGACGGCCGAGAACCTCAACCTTGACCTCGTCGGTCTTCTCGTCGCGCTCGGCCTTGCCCGCGATGGACAGGGCCTGCGACAGCGGCTCGGTGGCCACCGCGGCGACCGCAGCGAAAGCGTCGTCCTGGTAATCGGGGAACAGCGGGTACTCGGCGACAGGCTTGGCGGCCTTCTCGGCCAGCTCCTGCTGCGCGGTGCACAGCGCGGCGATGAACGGCTTGGCGGCCTCAAGACCCTCGGCGACAACGCTTTCCGTAGGCGCACCGGCGCCACCCTCGATAAGAGCGATGACGTTATCGGAGGCCTCGGCCTCGACCATCATGATGGCGACATCGTCGCCCGCCTTACGGCCCGCGACCACCATGTCGAACACGGCCGACTCCAGCTGCTCGACGGTGGGGAACGCCACCCACTGGCCCTCGATCAGGGCCACCCGCACACCGCCAACGGGGCCGGAGAACGGCAGCCCGGAGATCTGGGTGGATGCCGATGCGGCGTTGATGGCCAGCACGTCGTACAGGTCGGCGGGGTTCAGGCTCAGCACCGTCACCACGACCTGGATTTCGTTGCGCAGCCCGCTGATGAAGGTCGGACGTAGCGGCCGATCGATCAGACGACACGTCAGGATGGCGTCGGTGGAGGGGCGTCCCTCGCGGCGGAAGAACGAGCCGGGGATGCGACCCGCGGCGTACATACGCTCCTCGACGTCAATGGTCAGCGGGAAGAAGTCGAAATGGTCCTTGGGGCTCTTGCTGGCGGTCGTGGCTGACAGCAGCATGGTCTCGTCGTCCAGGTACGCGACGACGGCGCCGGCGGCCTGCTGGGCCAGCCGTCCGGTCTCAAACCGGATGGTGCGGGTGCCGAAGGTCCCGTTGTCGATGGTGGCGGTGGACTCGAAGACGCCTTCTTCAATTTCTGTTGCAGACATGGGTTCTGGAATACCTCTCGTACGTTCTCAGTTGGCAGCACGTGGCTGTATTGGGCATATGTGCCATCACGCGGTCAGCGCGCGGACGTACCAGCGCGAAGTGGACCCGGAAGGTGATCGGCCACGGCCGTTCGATCGAAGCGGCCGGGGATCGATGATCCACTTGCGCGAAGAGCACAAGCTCCGAACCCGGCAGCCACTACCGAAGACCGCCCGTTACCCGGCGGGACCAGCATGACAACCCAGACACCCTATCACCTGCGGCGTTTGCGGCCATGCAGCTTGATCAGGGCAGTTCCTCCACACACACGGTGAAGTTGCGGTCGACGTAGGGGTAGCCAAGTCCGGTGATGCAGTCATCTGCTGTCGAGACTTCCTGCAGAACTTGGGTGACGCGTTTCTTGTTCTGAGCGTTGCCGTCGTTGCAGTCCACACGCACCGGGTCACCGTCCCATTTGTCGGGGACACTCATGCAGCTGCCGACCACCCAGTCGATGTCCAGACACAGAGCCTGACTCTTGCGACCGAAACCGCGCTTGGCGTAGTAGGAAGAGTCGGCATCGCGTGGACAGTCCGCATCCGTCGCAGTCTTGGCGAAGACCTTGAAATTGGACTTGGGGCTGCCGCACGGCTCCTTGATCATCTTGGCGTGCTGATCGGAACCGCTGAGGTTGACGCAGTCGCCGACGGCCAGACCGTCGGTGGCGGCCGATATCGAACATGCCGACAACACGGCCGCACCGACAGCGACAAGAACGATGGATATCGCACCTGAGATTCCAGAGCGACCCAGTCGAGGGGAAGCCAAAGTCAGCGGCGCAGGCCCAGGCGTTCGATCAGCGAGCGGTAGCGCGCGACGTCGACCTTTGCGATGTACTTCAGCAGGCGGCGACGACGGCCGACCAGCAGCAGCAGACCACGACGGCTGTGGTGGTCGTGCTTGTGAGTCTTGAGGTGCTCGGTCAGATCGACGATGCGCTTGGTCAGCATCGCGACCTGGGCTTCGGGAGAACCGGTGTCGGTCTCGTGCACCCCGTACTGGGTGAGGATTTCTTTCTTCTGCTCGGTAGTCAATGCCACGGCAAGCTTCTCCATCACTGGGGTTCGCGTCGAATGTTTCTGGTGGGCCACCGCGAACTGCAGCTCACACCGGTGTTGAAGTGTACCGGCGGGTTAGCCTCGCGCCAAAATCGTGCGGGCCTTCTGGGCATCGCGGCCCATTTCGTCCACCAGTTCATCCACCGAAGCGAACTTCTCCATGCTGCGGACCCGTGCCACGAAATCGACGGCCACATGCTGGCCGTACAGGTCTGCCGCGGTGTCCATGATGAACGCCTCGACGGTGCGGGCCTTACCGGAGAACGTCGGGTTGCTGCCCACCGAGACCGCCGCCTGATAGCGCTCACCGGGGACGACGGTGCCCATGGTGGGACCGTGCCCTAACAGCGTGAACCAGGCCGCGTAGACGCCGTCGGCGGGAATGGCGGCGAACATCGGCGGCGCCACATTGGCTGTGGGGAATCCCAGTTCCCGGCCGCGCCCGTCACCGCGGACCACGACGCCTTCGACCCGGTGGGGACGGCCGAGGGCTTCGGTGGCCGCCACCATGTCGCCGGCGTCGACACAGGACCGGATGTATGTCGAGGAAAACGTGACCGCATGTTCGGTGACCAGAGAGACGGCGTCGATCTTGAAGCCGAATCGCTCGCCCGCCTTCTTGAGCATGTGGACGTTACCGGCGGCCTTCTTGCCGAAGGTGAAGTTCTCCCCGACCACCACCTCGGCCACGTGCAGACGCTCGACCAGCAGCTCGTGCACGTATCGCTCGGGTGAGAGCTTCATGAATTCGGGGGTGAAGGGCACCACGAGGAAGACGTCGACACCCAGTTCCTCTGCCAACTCGGCACGCCGGGTCAAGGTCGTGAGCTGCGCCGGATGGGTTCCGGGAAACACGACTTCCATCGGGTGCGGGTCGAACGTCATCAAGACGCTCTTGAGGTTGAGTTCGCGTGCGGCCTTCACCGCGCGCCCGATGAGTTCGGCGTGGCCACGGTGTACACCGTCGAACACGCCGATGGTCAGGACGCACCGACCCCAGTCGGACGGTATTTCGTCTTGCCCGCGCCAGCGTTGCACGGCCTAAAGCCTACTTCGGAAGATGCGGGAAGGCCGACTTGGCTTTCAGAGGTCGCTGCCTGGCTAGGCTGGGCACCGTGAGCCCCACTCGATCCGACCGGCCCGCCGGATCCACCGATATCGACCTGACGACGGTGGCCCAGGACTACCTCAAGGTGATCTGGACCGCCCAGGAGTGGTCACACGAGAAGGTGAGCACCAAGATGCTCGCCGAACGCATGGGCGTGTCGGCAAGCACCGCATCCGAATCGATCCGCAAGCTGGCCGACCAGGGTCTGGTGGATCACGAGAAGTACGGCGCCGTGACCCTGACGAACCAGGGACGCAAGGCAGCGGTACTCATGGTGCGCCGGCACCGACTGCTGGAGACGTATCTGGTCAACGAGCTCGGCTACGGCTGGGACGAGGTGCACGACGAGGCCGAGGTGCTCGAACACGCGGTCTCGGATCTGTTGTTGGCCAAGATCGACGCGAAGCTCGGCCACCCCCAGCGCGATCCGCACGGAGACCCGATTCCCGGCCCTGACGGGCAGGTGCCCACTCCCCCCGCCCGCCAGCTGTCGGACTGCGCCAACGGCGATACCGGCGTGGTAGCCCGGATCTCCGATTCAGATCCGGAAATGTTGCGCTACTTCGACACCGTCGGCGTGGCACTGGATGCCCGCGTGACGGTCGACGAGCGGCGAGACTTCGCCGGAACCATCTCGGTGTCAATTGACAGCGACAGATCGGGCAGCGGCGAGAAGAAGCTAGAGCTGGGAAACCCCGCAGCGCAATCAATTTGGGTCGTACTCGACTGAAATGACCGACCACGCCGCATGCGAGTGCCTACTGTGCATCGACTACGGCGACCGCCATGACTACAACGACAGCGATCGTGACATCATCGGCAGCGTCACCGAATACGGTTGGAGTGCACTGGGAATCGGCCCCACATCGTCGGAGGAAAGCCCGCCGTTCGCCTACACCGTAGGGCTGTGGCACACCATGCGCCTGCCCGAGCTGGCGATCTACGGAGTCAACGACATCACGATGATGCAACGCGCCCTCAACGCGGTTGCCAAACAGGCACAGGAAGGGCGGGTTCTGCAGGTCGGAGAGACATTCGAGGATGTCCTCGCGCTACCTGCGGTGACGGACTACCAGGTGAAGCTCTCCCCTGTCGACCCGAGTTGGTATCACAACGAATTCGGATTCGGATTGTGGTTCAACCGGACCAACCACGTGCGGTACCTGCAGATCCTCTGGCCCGATGGCGAGGGCCGCTTTCCGGGGAACCCCGAGCTCGATCCGCATTTCGCCGACCGCCAGCCATTGATGTGGATGTCCAGGGAGTTACACCCGCCGAGCCGGTGGATCCGTCCGGTCGATTGATCTGTTTTTTGTGAGCATGAACATCCGCGGAAAAGATGGAACCGAATCACGACTAGCCGCGTCAGACCCATAAAGAACCGCATCGAACCCAGGGAGGGCGAGGTAATGACGTCAACCGGCAATGCGCCATTGCAGGTGGTAATCGACGAGGTCAGTGCGCTCAGCAAGTTCGCCGCAAGCCTTGCGGACCAAATGAGAGCGGGGTCAAGTTCACTGGATCGCGAGGTCCAGTCGTTGTTCGGCGTCTGGAAGGGCAGTGCCGCGGACTCGTACCGGTCCGGATGGGACGAAATGCAGGACGGCGCAACGAAAGTGTGGAATACGCTGACGGATATCGCCTCTACGCTGGACTCAAATGCTGGGGCATTCCATGCGCAGGAGACCTCAACCGCGTCATCCATCACTGCGACACAGGCGGGCTGACGGAATGGCCGCCCACGTGGAATCGGAGTTCTCCTTCGATCTCGACCACATCGAGCAGGTGACATCGCGCGCTCGGGGTTTCAAGGAGTTTGTCACCGAGAACCTCGACCAGCTGGAGTCGCGCGCACAGAAGCTGGTGCAAAGCGGACAGTGGACCGGTGCCGCTGCCGCCGCATACGCCGAGGCCCACAAGGAGTGGATGGACGCGGCACGTGAGCTTGTCGAGGGGTTGAACCAGATGGAAGAGGCCGCGCGAACCGCTCATGGCGCCTACTCGGAGGCCCAAGAAGCCAATCTTCGAATGACGCGGGGTTGATGTGCCAGTTGTCGTCGAATCAGCGGCGTACTACGCGGCCGCCAACACCTGTTACAAACTCTCGACCGACATCCAAGCCGCGTTCAAGCCGCTATCCCGTGTCCTGACTCTCGAAACCAGCGGAATGGCGGGCGGCTATCAGGCCGTTAAGGCTTGGTCGAGCGGCTACAACGAACGTGCAGGCGCTCTCGTGATGGTGACTACTGATTACGCCAGAGCGCTACAACGCCTGGGAGACATTCTCATTGCGGCCGGCTACAACTGGGCAATAGCCGACTGGCGAGCGAATCGTGATCCCAACAAGGGAACGGGCCCGGCCTGCCCTCGGACAATCCCGTCTGAATTACCTTATGGAGCAGACGTTGTCGTCGGTGTGGCATCGTCAAGGCACAACGGCCCAGGTCTTGAGTCGGATGTGCCCGACCTGTACAAGAAGGTCGTTGCTCAAGTGGCGGGCGGCGAGATCCCGGACGGTGATACAGACAAGCTCGATCGTGCGGCCAAGGCGTGGAAGACGTTTGCCGAAAATGACGCGATCTCAAGGGGTGAATCAGACCTCAGGCTCTCGGCTAACGCATTGAGCAATTTTCATGCCCCAGATATCCCGAACCTCAGCGATCATCTCACGACGCTCTCGACAAGTGCGGGCAGAATCAGGCTGGCCGCAAGCGATCTCGCGACCTCGACGACCGCCCACTACGCAGCGCTCAATCAGCTGCGCTCAGATATGCAGTTCGCGGTCGCCAGCACTCTCGGTGTTGGAATAGCCGCCATCGCCGCGATCGCCGTTATCACTCGCGGACGTGCTACCGCGGGAGGTGCGGAGATTGCAGCCACAGCAGTAGACGCCTGTGCATCAGCGCTCGCGGCATGCGTCCCTCCGTTCCTTACGACGTTGGGCAGCATCACCTTTAGCGCGGGATCAATCACCGCGGCCGGGCTCGGCGCGATCATAGGACTGTCGATCGCAACGATTACCGGCGAAACAGTGGTCTACTCGAACTACAAACCACCCGGTGATGCGTTCGACAAGACCGGAGCGAAGGCACCTGGTTATCCGGGTGACTATCCAGCGGGATCGCTTCCGAGAGAATTCGTACCGCCGAAGGACGGTCCCAAATGGGTACCCAACCCAAACAAGAAAGGGAATCGTTTCGGTTGGGAAGATGCCGATGGAAACGTATGGGTACCCACCGGCCAGGGCGGGTTAGCTCACAGCGGCCCACATTGGGACGTTCAAGACCCCAAAACAGGTAAACACGACAACGTCAAGCCGCCACGAGAGGCGAACCCAGGTGAATGACGGCACTACTTTGATCCTTGAGGCAACAGGAGTCCTATATCAATTGGATTTCGACGAAGCCGCATTCTTTGAGTGGCTAGACAAGATACCCGCGGTCCGGTCATACAGCGGCTACGGCAGGACGCTAGAGATCATGCTCGACCCTACCGTCGTCGACGAAGCCGCTCTATCCGAGTTTGTCGCGCTTTATCGCCGCTATCACGCGGATCCAGCAGAACTGCAAGTCTTCGCCACTCATCACCTTGGGGGCTGGTTCAGCTCACCGGATCGCTTCTGGCATCAGGAGATATTCGATCGTCCACCACCGGCCGAGGATCGCCGAAACGGCGAACTGTTCTCAGGTGACCACCCATGGAGCATTGAACCTACTGTCGGCACGCATATGAATTTCTGGCCGCCAGACGTCGAAGTTTCCCCCACTCCTGATCATGTGGTCCTCAAGGCCACCGGCGTTCGCTACTACTCCGAGTTCGACGAGGCAGCGTTCTTCGAGCAACTGGACAAGAACCCCCAAGTTGAGTCCAGTCGAGGGCGCGGGGACACTCTCTACATCAACGTGAACGTCAACACTGGCGACGACGCCGAGTTGTCCGAACTTGCCGCTCTCTATGCGCGTTACGACATCGACATGACAGAACTGCGAGTTCTCAATGCCGGCAATTTCGGCCCGGACTTCAGCGACCCCAAATGGTGGTGGCACAAGGCCGTTTTCGGGTAGTCGCTATAGATTCGCCGGGCGTAGGACCACGACCGATGTCGTCCGAGAACCTTTGTCCGCCAACAATGCAATCACTCGATCGTCGGAATCCACCGCAGCATAGGTGCCTCCGATACCGGCAGCCGACAACGGCCGCCCATTGCGCACCGAGTCGACCTCTGCCGCATCCAGATCGCGCCGGGGGAACCCGTCGCGGCACGCGGTGTCAAGGTCCAGGGTCAACGTGGCGTCCTCGGCCAGCTCCTCGAGTGTGCGCGCACGCTCCAACGTGAAATCGCCAACCCTGGTACGGCGCAATGCCGTCAGATGTCCACCCACCCCCAGCGTGGCACCCGCGTCACGGGCCAACGCCCGGATGTAGGTCCCCGAGGAGCAATCAACTTCCACATCCACATCGACATGCCCATCGTCCGGCCGGCGCACTGCCAGCACCTCGAACTTCGAGATGTTCACGGGTCGGGCCGCCAGCTCAACCGACTGTCCCTCCCTCGCCAGCTTGTAGGCACGCTGCCCGTCGACCTTGATCGCACTCACCGAGGACGGCACCTGTTCAATATCCCCACGCAGCGGTGCCACGGCCTCCTCGATATCTTCATCGGTCACGTGGGATGCCGAAACCGTCTGCAACACCTCGCCTTCGGCGTCATCGGTGCTGGTGCTCTGCCCAAGCCGGATGGTGGCCGCGTACGACTTGGTCGTCAGTGTCAGCAGTCCCATAATCTTGGTGGCACGTTCTATGCCGATCACCAGCACCCCGGTCGCCATCGGATCGAGAGTCCCGGCATGCCCCACCTTGCGGGTGGAGAACAGCCTCCGGCACCGCGATACCACGTCATGGCTCGTCATCCCGGCGGGCTTGTCCACAATCACAAGGCCGGCACGACTCAAGGGATCGGTCACGGCACCACGATCGCGGTCAAGATCAGGCCTTTGTCGATGATCCAACGCCCGTCGAACACCGACAGCACACTGCCGTCATTGGCCTTGCCGTCTATCAGGATTCGCGAGGTGAAGGTCCCGTCGGGATCGAGCGTGATGTGGGCGTCCTCAAAGCCAAGCCAGCGAGTTGTCAGCGGGAACCACGCCTTGTATGTCGTTTCCTTGGCGCAGAACAGCAGTCGGTCCCAATGTGTACCGCCGGGTAGCGCCGCAAGTTCATCACGCTCGACCGGCAGGGTAATCGACTTGAGCACACCGTTGGGTAGCACGTCGTGCGGTTCGGCGTCGATCCCCACCGAGCGCACCTCCCCCGCTCGCCCCACTACCGCGCCGCGGAATCCCTCCGTATGCGTCATGCTGCCCACCACCCCATCGGGCCACAGCGGCTGCCCCTTGTCTCCCTTGAGAATCGGGGCTGCGGGTACCCCGAGCACGGATAGGGCCTGGCGCGCGCAGTACCGCACGGTGATGAATTCATTGCGCCGCTTGGCCACCGATTTGGCGATCAGCGGTTCCTCTTCGGGCAGCGGAACCAGCCCGGGCGGATCCTCATATAGTTCGGCCGAGGACAGCACATCGGGAACTACCGAGGCGATCAACTGGTCACTCACTGGCACGCTCCTTGGCAAGCCGTTCACGGAATCGCTTGGCCGTCACCCTCATCTGCTCGGTGATCTCGAAATGACCTCCGAACTCGTTGAGGTAGCCGGCCGGATAGTGCGGGACGGGAAGGATCTGCCGAAGCCATGAATACGGTTTGCGCTGCGCCCACTCCCGCGGGTAGCCAACCGAGACCTCCTCGAAGCGCACCTCGTCATACCAGGTGGTGCGTGGGATGTGCAGATGTCCGTACACCGAGCACACCGCGTTGTAGCGGGTGTGCCAGTCCGCGGTCTCGGTGGTCCCGCACCACAGCGAGAATTCGGGATAGAACAACGCATCGCAGGGCTCCCGCACCAGCGGGAAATGGTTCACCAGGACCGTCGGCATCATCCAGTCCAAATCGTCCAGCCGCTTCTTGGTGTACCGCAACCGATCTCGGCACCAGGCATCACGTGTTGCGAAAGGTTCACTGGAGAGCAGGAACTCATCGGTTGCCACGACATTGCGGTCGCGGGCAATCTTCAGACCCTCGGCCTTGGTATTGGCCCCCTCCGGCAGAAATGTGTAGTCGTACAACACGAACATCGGCACGATGGTCGCGGGACCACCTTGTTCTATCCACACCGGATATGGATGCTCGGGCGTGACGACACCCATCTCGTCGCACATGTTGACCAGATAGTCATAGCGGGACTGTCCGAAGATCTGCATCGGATCGCGCGCCGTCGTCCACAACTCATGGTTCCCCGGCACCCAGATCACCTTGGCGAACCTGCGCCGCAACAGATCCAGCGCCGCCCGGATGTCATCAGTGCGCTCGGCCACATCACCGGCGACGATCAGCCAGTCCTCGGGTGAGGCCGGATGAAGTTCTTCGAGAACGGACTTGTTGGCCGACTGCCCGACATGCAGGTCGCTGATAGCCCAGAGCCTGGGCTCCCGTTCCTGCGTCATCCGGCCAATGTACCTACAGGTTTATCTTGCAACTCTGTCCCACGTCGAGAACCCGGAGCGCACGTCCGCTTCCCACCCAGAACGCGCAGGACAGCGCCAGGTCGGTCAACAGCCCGTCGTCGAAGTGCGAGCGCGCGCGTTCCCAGAACTCGTCGTCCTCACGCAACCCCACGTGATCGGTTGCAAAGCGGTGTGCGAACTCGGCGGCGGTCCGCTGGGCCTCGCTGTACCGCGGCGAAGTACGCCACTGCTCGGCGTCCGCATAGAAGTCGCCGTCCAACTCGCCGCTCTGAACGAAGCGGGTGTTCTGACAGACGGAGCATTCATTCGCGAAGGCCACAGCCATACGTGCGAGCTCTCGGACCCCGATCGGAAGCCGACTACGGTTGTAGACCGCGTCCGAAAATCCCGCAAAGCCGGGCGTCATCTCGGGTGACCCCATCAGCCAGCCGGCCACATCATCGTCCGCGTAATTCCCAATTCGTGCCATGGCGTCACGATACTCCGAGACTAGAACGTGTTCTAGTGTTTTCGGTGTTCCGTATGAGACGGCGAGGCACGCGGCTAGACTTCGGCGCACCGCGGCCGATCAGATTGAGGTGGATTCGCATGGCCCGAAGGGCTGGACTGGTCATCGTGCTGATGGCGCTGACGCTGAGTGGCCTTGTTATCTGGCGCACGGCCCCATCCGAACTCTCGACCAGCGCACCGGTTCAGCTGCGTTTCTCCACGGCACCGATGACCGGCCCCGCGGGCACGGGGGCCACCACCACGATCAAGTGGCCGGTCGTCCCGGTCACCGATCCTCGCCCTTTCGATCCCTGCTACGACATCCCCGGCTCGGTCATCGCCGCGGCCGGCCTCGACCAGACGCCGCCCGCTCCCGAAGAGGGCCTGCGCTGCCGGTACGACTCGCGTAACAACTACCAATTGGCCGTCGAGGCGGTCGTGTGGCGCACCTATGAAGACTCGCTACCGGCGGACGGCGTGGAAACGACCATCCAGGGTCACCGCGCGGCCGAGTACAACATCATGAAGCCGACAGACTGGAACAACCAGTGGTGGGTGTCCTGCATGATCACCTTCAAGACCAGTTACGGCGTGGTCCAGCAGTCGCTGTACTACGCATCCCAGAAGTACTCCCCCGACGGCCCCGGCTGTCTCGTGGAAAACCGGCGGGTCGCAAACATTCTCGCGCCCGCCTACAAGTTCTGAGATCGGGCGCGCTAGCCGCGCGCCGCGATGCGGGCTTGCACCTCGGGACGTCGCAGCGGCGGCACTGTCTTGGGTGGCTGCCGACGTGCCGGCAATGAGTCGAGCAGACGCATCGTCGTGGCCGTCACCTCCGTCACCGCGTGCTCAAACGCTTCCCGATTGGCATCGGAGGTCTTCTGAATCCCGCTGATCTTGCGGATGTATTGCCGCGCCGCCGCCTCGATCTCCTGGTCGGTCGCGGCAGGCTCCAGCCCGCGTAGTTCGGTGATGTTCCTGCACATACCTATGACAGTAGGAAGACATTCCCGAAGACGCCATGCCCCACCCACCGGTTAGTTTGCATGCGCGTGTATACGTAAGTCATGCCAGTGACGTCATCGGAGCCGTCTAGCGCGGGATCCAACGCTCCTCACGCGAGCGGTTCATCGCAACGCGACCGGCTCGCCGCCGCCGCACACGAGGTTCTGTCCACCCACCCCCCTGCCTCCACCCCGGTCACCGAACTGCTCGGCGCCGTCTACGACGCGGGCCTGGCCTGGGTCCACTTCCCGGTTGGTCTCGGCGGCCTGAACGCACCGCCCGCACTACAGGCCGTCTCCGACACCATCCTGCGTGCGGCGGGCATGCCAGATCCGTTGTTTATCAACGTGATCGGGTACGGCATGGCGGCTCCCACGGTGCTCGCACACGGACAGCCCGAACTGACCCAGCGGATCCTGCGTCCGCTATTCACCGGCGAGGAACTCTGGTGTCAGCTGTTCAGTGAGCCTGGCGCGGGCTCCGACCTGGCGGGCCTGGCCACCCGCGCGGTGCGTGACGGCGACGACTGGATCATCAACGGCCAGAAGGTGTGGACATCAGGCGCCCACCAGGCGCGCTGGGCGCTGCTGGTGGCACGGAGCAATCCCGAGGTACCCAAGCACCGCGGCCTGACCTACTTCGTGGTCGACATGACAGATCCCGGCGTCGAGGTCCGTCCACTGCGCCAGATGACCGGTGATGCGGAGTTCAACGAGGTTTATCTCACCGATGTCCGCATCCCGGACTCCCAGCGTCTGGGTAATGAAGGCGATGGCTGGCGAGTCTCGATGACGACGCTGATGAACGAGCGCAGCGCGCTGGGCGGGGCGTTCGACCACGGCCGTGGTGGCGGATCGATCGGCAACGCTCTAGATCTTTGGAAGCAGCGACCCGACCTGCACACCCCCGAGCTGCGAGCCAAGCTGACGAATCTGTTCGTGCGCTCGGAGGGAAACCGTTACGGCACACAGATGCGGATCGCCGCGCAGGGCGATGCACCGATGGGGCCGGAGGGGTCGATCGGCAAGCTGATGGGTGCAGAACTCAACCAGCAGATCTACGACTTCTGCGTCGAACTGCTGGGCATTGAGGCGACCCTGTACGCCTCCTACGACATGCGGCGCGTCGTCGAGGATGACCGCCGCGCCGACACCATGTGGGCATTCCTAAGGTCCAAGGCCAACACCATCGAGGGCGGCACCTCCGACGTGATGCGCAACATCATCGGAGAACGCGTTCTCGGACTACCCGGCGATATCCGGGTTGATACCGACAAAGCATGGAAGGACGTGCCCCGCGGATGAGTGAGTTCGAGTTCACCGAAGAGCACGGCGACCTGCGCTCGCTGGTACGTAGTTGGTGCGAACGGGTCTGGACACCCGAGCATGTGCGCCAGATCGCCGACGCCGGCACCGTCGACCTGGACGCCTGGCATGCCCTGGGCTCCGAGCTGGGCGTAGTGGGGCTGAGCCTGCCCGAAGAATATGGCGGTGGCGGCCTGGGCGTTATCGAATTGTCCATCGTGGCAGAGGAACTGGGACGCACACTGGCGTGTCTGCCGTGGATATCGAGCGCAGCACTGGGTGCTACCGCGCTGGCGGCCAGCGGCGACAGTGACGCCCTTGCCGAATGGGTACCTGCCCTGGCCTCCGGTGACAAAACGATCACGCTGGCCGGTGGCCGCACCCGGTTGGCCGACGCCGTCACCGTGTCAGCCGAATCCGACGCCGACGGATGGAAGCTCACCGGGGACGCCGAGCACGTTCCGGACGGCGCCACCGCCGACGTGATTCTGGTGCTCGCCGATACCGACTCGGGTCCAACCCTTTTCGCGGTCGACGGGAACGCACCGGGGGTCGACCGGCACGCTCTGGCCACCCTCGATCTGACCCGGCGCCAGGCCAATATCCACTTCGACTCCGCACCCGCGCGCCTAATCGGCGAGCAGGGGCAGGGCGCGGATGTCGTGACCACGGCACTCGACGTCGCGGCCACCGTACTAGCGGCCGAACAAGCCGGTATCGCCGCCTATATGCTGTCTGTGACAACCGAATACGCCAAGTCCCGCATTCAGTTCGGGCGGACCATCGGGTCGTTCCAAGCTGTCAAGCACCGCCTCGCCGATATGGCCGCGGCAGCCGGGAACGTGCGTGGCGCCGCCTATCACGCGGCCTGGTCGCATGACGACCCGAGCCTGGACGATCCCGCGCTGGCCAGCAGCATCGCCCAGCAGGTGGCATCGGCCGGTGCGGTAGAAGTAACCGCCAAGGCCATCCAGAGCCACGGCGGCATCGGATTTACCTGGGAACACCCGGCCCACCTGTATTACAAACGGGCCGTTAGCAATTCGGCACTCTTCGGAGGCCGCGCCGTCCACGCCGAACGTATCGCCAAGGAGGTTATCGACGCATGACCGAACAGATTCTCTTGACGCAGACCGAAGACCGGATCTGCACCATCACGCTGAACCGGCCGCAGGCCCGTAATGCGCTGAGCAAGGCCCTCGGCGAGGAGATCGTCAAGGCCGTCACCGCGGCCGACGCCGACGACGATGTTGACGTGATGATCCTGACCGCCGCCGACCCGGTGTTCTGCGCGGGTGTCGACCTCAAGGAACTGGGCAGCGGTGACCGTGCCGACACCCTGGACCCGTGGTGGCCAGAGCTGTCCAAGCCCGTCATCGGCGCCATCAATGGGGCCGCCGTCACCGGTGGGCTGGAGCTGGCGCTGGCCTGCGACATCCTGATCGCCTCGGAGAAGGCACGTTTCGCCGATACCCATGCTCGCGTCGGCATTCTGCCCACCTGGGGACTGACTACCCTGCTCCCGCTCTCGGTGGGACGCGCGCTGGCACGGCGCATGAGCCTCACCGGCGACTACCTGTCGGCCGAGGACGCGCTACGCGCCGGTCTGGTCACCGAGGTGGTTGCCCATGAGGAGCTGCTGCCGGCGGCCAAGCGGCTCGCCGCCACCATCGCCGGCAACAACCAGCCCGCAGTGCGTGAACTCCTAGCCTCCTACCGCCGCATCGAGTCCGAGCTCGTCGGCAACGGCCTTCAGGTGGCCCTCGACGACGCCCACCGGTGGATCGAGCAGAACTCCATCGCCGAGGGTGTTGAGGAACGTCGTGCGGCCATCATGGAGCGCGGTCGCAACCAGAACGCCTAACGATCGAAGCGATACAGCGCGATCCGGCGGTCCGGCCGAATATCGAACTCACCCATCGCGGTCCACTCGAGCCGGGTCAACACCTTATGGATAGGCGGGTTTCCGGCCGCTGGGTCGCCCATCATCCGGCGGCATGCGGGGTCGGCCTCGAACACGGCGAACGGCAATAACCGGATCCACTCGGAAATGACGCCACGACCCAAATGCTCGGTGGCAGCGGTCGCGATGTGAAACCCCGTGTCGTGCGGATGGGCGTCGTAGATCCGGGCGATCTCGTCCCGGGCAGCGCGGTACATCTCCACGTAGCCCGCCTCGACTCCATCCACCAAGAGGATGCAGGGCAGCGAGTAATGCCCGGCCAGTCGATACGAGGAATCCTCGCGCCACTGCGCGGCCGACCATGGCTGCTCCCATGTCTGGAGCAGATGCGGACGCGCAAACCACTCGCTGAGCATGTCCGGGTCGGCACTATCGGGATCCACCGGCCGCAGTCCGTAGCGGGTGCCCTTAAACGAGGGCAACGGCGGAGGACCCGCATCGATGACCTCAGCAGCCACATCGGTGATCTCTCGCCCGATTCGATAACCGGTGGGACTGTTCATCGGTGCGAGCGGCTCCGTTCGATCGAAGGACCTAACTTAGGTAAGGCTATTCTAGGAGCATCGAGCGAGGCAGTTCATCAAACCCCTTACATCAGGTGCGGCGTCTCTTTGTGGACTTTGTGGTCGTGATGCACAGTGCCGCCTACCACCGCGAATCCCAACCCCGCGGTGACCAATAGCGTGATGGCCGCGACCATTCCCCAGCCGTGATGTCCGGAGGCCAACGCCGCCAACCCCAACGCTGTGATCGTGACCGACACCAGTCCAAGGAAGTAGCCGGTCCACACGGCAAATCGATCAAGGTTCATTTCGAAACACCTCCTCATCCAGCATTTCCCAGAATACTCCGCAAGTGACCTGGATCACATAGCCAAGCGCTGGCAAACCCCCGATATCATCCGGTGAGCTACACGATCAGGGGGAGAAACATGTCCTATCCACAGCAATATCCGGCCGCACCACCCAGGTACTTTCAGGTACGGCTGACCAAGCACACCGGGATGCTGATCATGTTCAGCACCCGGTCGTACACGATCACCGGGACACTTGAGCAGTGCGAGGCCGCCTACCGCGACGCGCAGACCCACAATCTGGCCGCCGGATGGTGGAGCTTCCTGTCCATCCTCGTCATGAACTGGGTCGCGATCTTCGGAAACATGGGGCAGATCAAGCAGATTCGGCGATTGGCAGCGCAGCCCCCGACACACCAGGGCTACCCGGCTGCGGGATACCCACCGCCGCCGGCCGGATACCCGCAGCCCCAGTATCCGCAGTACCCCCCGGTGCACTGATCACGAGCCGGTTCCCGGCACCGCCCAGCGGCCCGATGCTGTGCGCCATCCGACCAACAGCAGCCGCAGCACCAGGAAAAGAGTGAGCCCGGACCAGATTCCGGCGAGCCCCCACCCGAAGGCCAACGACAACCACACCAGCGGCAGGAACCCGCACAGCGCGCTGACCATGGTGGCGTTGCGCATGAACCGGGCGTCGGCGGCACCCAGCAGCACGCCATCCAGCGCGAACACAAGACCCGAAATCGGCAACTGGCACACCAGGAACCACCATGGCACGTGCATCTGATGCAACACCGTGGCATCGGAAGTGAACAGCCCCGGCAGTACGGGAGCGCCGAGGGCAAGAAGGGCCGCCAGTACTACCGCGAAGCCCAGCGAGAACGCCGTCACTTTCCACGCCACCGACTTGGCCTCGGGTACCCGGCCCGCCCCCAGCGCGGCACCGACGAGGGTTTGCGCCGCGATGGCAAGGGAATCAAGAACCAGCGCAAGAAAACTCCACATCTGCAGGACCACCTGATGCGCCGCCAGCGCTGCCGCCCCAAACCGTGCGGCCACCGCCGCGGCACTGATGAAGCAGGCCTGGAACGCCAGACTGCGCACCAGCAGATCGCGCGCCAGCACCAGCTGTGCGCGCAGCACGGGAGGATCCATCCCGAGCTGAACGTGCTCGACGTGCAGGGCGCGTAAGAAAAGGATCGCGGCCAGCCACTGCCCCACCAGATTGGCGATGGCAGACCCCGCCACACCCATCCGGGGCGCCCCGAGCAATCCGTAGATCAGCACCGGGCACAGCACTGCCGAAAACGCAAAGCCGACAATCACATACCGCAACGGCCTGACCGTATTCTGCACTCCCCGCATCCACCCGTTACCGGCGAGCGAGACCAGGATTGCGGGCGCCGCGAAGATGGCGATACGCACCCACGTCAGACCCTGAGCGGCCACATCCGGTGCCGCGGCGATGGCCCGGACCACTGGCGCGGCCACCATATTCACGATGAGTACCAGGGCGGCCCCGATAAGAAGCGCCAACCAGGTCGCCTGCACACCCTCATGGACAGCGCCCAGGCGATCACCGGAGCCGAACAGTCGTGCCGCGCGGGCGGTGGTGCCGTACGAAAGGAAGGTCAACTGCGTTGCCACGAGCGAAAGTACCAGTCCCCCGACGGCCAAACCCGCCAAAGACACCGCGCCCAGACGGCCCACCATGGCGATATCGAAAAGCAAATACAGCGGCTCGGCCGCCAACACACCCAACGCGGGCACCGCCAAAGCGATGATTCGGCGGGCCAGCCCGGACACCCCGGCTCTGCCGGCGTCAGTCAAGGGCGCGAACCAGCGCCGCCACCACCTCGTCGACCGGGCCGGTCGCCGAGAACCCGGCGGCCAGCCGATGTCCACCGCCACCAAAGGTGCCCGCCACCGCGGAGAGGTCCACCGCGGAACGGGCCCGCATCGATATCGACCAATGCTCGGGCTCGATCTCCTTGAACACCGCCGTGACCTCGGCCTCGGTGGTGGTGCGGACAATGTCGACGATCGACTCAACTTCCTCGGTGCGCGCACAGGACCACACATCATGGGTGACAACGGCATACACCAGACCCGCGCCCTTGACCGCATCAGGAATCAATTCTGCGGTGCCCAGCACGCGCGACAAGATCGGCAGCCAGACGAACGGGTGTGAATCCATGAAGGTGCGGGTGATGTTCACACCGTCGGCACCCAAGTCCAGCAACCGGGCCGCCAGCCGGTGCCCCTGCGCGGTGGCCCAGCGGAAAGACCCACTGTCGGTGACCAAACCGGCGTACAAACAGTGCGCCATCTCGGGGGTGATCTTCACTCCCCAGGCGTCGAGCAACCGGGCCACCATCATCGTCGTCGAATCAGCTTCGATATCAACGTAATTCGCAGTACCAAAGAGCTCATTGGACACGTGATGGTCGATGACCAGCACTGGCGCCGGACCCTCAACCAGGTCGCCCAGTTGGCCGAGCCGCCGCACACTCGGGCTGTCGACCGTGACCACCAGATCCGGGTCTCTGCGCAGCTCGTGCGGCGGGACCAACAGTTCTGCACCCGGCAGCGTTCCCACTGACTCCGGAGGCGCCGCCGGCGCCCCGAAACTCACCTGGACGTCAACGCCCTTGGCCACCAACGCCTGCCCGAGTGTCAACCCGCTGCCCACAGTGTCGGCGTCGGGATGCACGTGGCAGATGATCACCACCCTCCTGGCCTTGGCCAGGAGCGCCACAGCGCCCTCTACGTCTACGCGTGCCCCCACGGCACCCGTCTCAATCGGGACGGCGCTCATCGTCCTCGTCGGGTGCGGGCTCCTCTGCCGGGGACGCCTTATAGGGATCAGTGTCACCGGCATGCACGGCTCCCTGTCGGACCTCGGCGAGCGCGGCATCAGCCGCACGCGTCCGATCCAGCAGTTCCTCCATATGCCGCGCGGTATCGGCGATGGTGTCGAGCACGAAGGTCAGGGTGGGCGTGAACCTCACCCCTGTCCCGGCACCCACCTTGGTTCGGAGCACACCCTTTGCCTTTTCTAGCGCGGCCGCCGCGCCGGGGTAATCCGGCTCGTCGGACAGAGTCTGCCCCATCACGGTGTAGTACACGGTCGCATCGTGCAGATCGTTGGTCACCCGAGTATCGGTGACCGTGACCATCGTCAGCCTCGGGTCTTTGATCTCGTACTCGATCGCCGAGGCGACGATGGCCCCGATCCGCTTCGCCAATCGCCGCGCGCGAGCCGGATCGGCCACCTTAGACCCGTTCCTTCTCGCGGAGTTCGTACGCCTCGATGACGTCGCCTTCCTTGATGTCGTTGTAGGTCAGCGTCAGACCGCACTCGTAACCATCGCGGACCTCAGTGACGTCATCCTTCTCCCGCTTGAGCGATGAGATGGTGACGGTCTCGGCGACCACGATGTTGTCGCGCAGCAGTCGGGCCTTGGCGTTGCGCCGAATGATGCCCGAGGTGACCAGGCAGCCGGCAATGTTGCCGACCTTCGATGACCGGAACAGTGCTCTGATCTCCGCGCGGCCCAGCTCGACCTCTTCGTAGACCGGCTTGAGCATGCCCTTGAGCGCGCTCTCGATCTCGTCGATGGCCTGGTAGATCACCGAGTAGTACCGAATGTCGACGCCCTCGCGGTTGGCCAGCTCGGTCGCCTTGCCCTCGGCCCGCACATTGAAGCCGATGATGATGGCGTCCGAGGCCGAGGCCAGGTTGACGTTGGTTTCGGTGACACCACCGACACCGCGGTCAATGACCCGCAGCTGCACCTCGTCGTCGATCACGATACCGAGCAGCGCCTCTTCCAAGGCTTCGACCGTACCGGCGTTGTCGCCCTTGAGGATCAGGTTCAGCTGGCTGGTTTCCTTCAGCGCGGCATCTAGATCGTCCAGGCTGATCCGCTTGCGGCTACGGGCGGCCAGCGCGTTGCGCTTGCGCGCACTGCGGCGGTCGGCGATCTGCCGGGCGATGCGGTCCTCGTCAACGACAAGCAGGTTGTCACCCGCACCGGGCACCGAGGTGAAACCGATGACCTGTACCGGACGCGAAGGCAGCGCCTCCTCGACATCCTCGCCGTGCTCGTCGACCATGCGACGCACGCGGCCGTACGCATCTCCGGCGACGATCGAGTCGCCGACCCGCAGCGTTCCGCGCTGGATGAGCACCGTGGCCACCGGGCCGCGACCGCGGTCCAGATGCGCCTCGATCGCCACACCCTGGGCTTCCATATCGGGGTTGGCACGCAGGTCCAGTGCCGCGTCAGCGGTCAGCAGCACAGCCTCCAGCAGGGCGTCGATATTGGTGCCCTGCTTGGCCGAGATGTCGACGAACATGGTGTCGCCACCGAAGTCCTCGGCGACCAGGTTGTACTCGGTGAGCTGTGCCCGGATCTTGCCCGGGTCGGCACCTTCCTTGTCGATCTTGTTGACCGCGACCACGATCGGCACATCGGCCGCCTGGGCGTGGTTGATGGCTTCCACCGTCTGCGGCATGACGCCGTCATCGGCGGCGACCACCAGGATCGCGATATCAGTGGCCTTGGCACCACGTGCACGCATGGCGGTGAACGCCTCGTGACCGGGGGTGTCGATGAAGGTGACCAGCCGCTCGTTGCCGTCCAGTTGAGTCAAGACCTGGTAGGCACCGATGTGCTGCGTGATACCGCCGGCTTCGCCCTCGCGGACGTTGGCCTGCCGGATCGTGTCGAGCAGTCGGGTCTTTCCGTGGTCGACGTGACCCATGACGGTGACGACCGGCGGACGGATCTCCAGATCCTCTTCGCCGCCTTCGTCCTCGCCATAGGTGAGGTCGAAGGACTGCAGGAGCTCGCGATCCTCGTCCTCGGGGCTCACGACCTGAACGGTGTAGTTCATCTCGCCGCCCAGCAGCTCCAGGGTCTCGTCACCCACGGACTGCGTGGCGGTCACCATCTCGCCGAGGTTGAACAACGCCTGCACCAGCGAAGCCGGGTTGGCATCGATCTTCTCCGCGAAATCGCTCAGCGAAGCACCACGCGCGAGTCGAATGACCTCGCCGTTGCCGTGCGGCAACCGCACACCACCGACAACCGGCGCCTGCATGTTCTCGTACTCGGCGCGTTTTGCCCGCTTCGACTTGCGACCACGCTTCGGGGCCCCACCGGGACGGCCGAACGCACCAGCCGCGCCACCGCGCTGACCGGGGCGGCCACCGCCACCACCGCCACCACCGGGGCGACCGCGGAAGCCACCAGCAGCAGCGCCGGGAGGACCACCAGCGGGAGCGCCGCCACCGGCACCGCCACCGCGGTAGTTACCGCCGCCGCCACCACCGGGACCACCCGGACGACCACCACCGGGACCACCGGGACGGCCACCACCGGGACGGGGTGGACCACCGGGACGCGGCGGGCGCGGGCCCATGGATCCGGGCGACGGGCGCGGGGGCATGTTGCTCGGGGAGGCTCCAGCAGGACGAGGAGCTCCGGGACGCGGCGCCTGAGGACGCGGCGCCGGCCGTTCGACCGGCTGCGCCGAGGAGAACGGGTTGTTGCCGACGCGCGGTACGCGAGCGCCAGGCTTGGGACCCGGCGTCGCACCCGGACGGGGTGCCGGCGCGGGTGCTGCCGGTGCTGCCGCGGGCGCATCCGCTACAGGCGACGCCGCAGCGGCCGGCTGGGGAACAGCCGGTGCGACAGGCGCAGCGGGCGCAGGTGGGGCTGCAACCGGAGGCTCCGGCGCAGGGGGTGCCTCGACAACCGGCTCAGCGACCTTCTTCGGGGCCGGCTTGGGGGCGCCGGGCTTGGGACCGGCCTTCTTCGGGGCTGCCGCCGTCTCGGCGGGCGCGCCATTGGATCCTGCGGCAGCGGGCTTATCGCCACCACCGAATGCCTCACGAAGACGCCGCGCGACGGGGGCTTCCACCGTCGAAGATGCGGACTTAACGAATTCGCCCTGATCGCTCAGTCGGGCGAGAACTTCTTTACTGGTCACACCGAGTTCTTTAGCTAACTCGTGTACCCGGGCCTTGCCTGCCACTGCTCTCCTGTCTGCGAGGCAGCGGCTTCAGGCGCCGTGCCTCGTGTTAGCTGTGATGGACGATCATCATCGACGCTTCACGGTGTGCTCATTGTTTGTCGTTGCCAATCTCTTGGTATTCCTCAACAAGTTCGAAGACCGCGGAGGTATCCGGGTTTCCGCTGATCCGGAGCGCTCGCGCGAACGCTCGCCGCTTTACCGCCAGGTGATAACACTGCGCGGACCGATGCAACCACGCACCTCGGCCGGGCAGCCTGCGACGGCTATCGACAACAACGCGTCGATCATCCGTAGCAACCACACGAAGCAGATCTGCAGCCAGCTCTCGCCCCCGGCAGCCGACGCATGTCCGTACCGGTTTACCGGTTTGGGCATGTGCGAACACCGAAGTCTCGCGCTGGATCACGGCTTAGTCTACCGTCCGCGACACCTTATTTATGAATCGGCCCACAGCCTCGAATGACAAGGCTGTATTCCGGTCATCGAACCCCCGCTGCGACGAGCGCCACCACACCGACCAAAGCCAGTGCCTTGATGCACTCGAGCGCGACATACGCCAGGTGTACACGGCTGCGCCCGGCATACTCCACGCCGTCGCGGATCGTATTGGTTCGTCTCATCATGGCTGGTCGCACGGCCGCCAGCTGGATTGCCAGACACACACATGCCGCGATCACCGCGGCGATCGCACCGGCGGAGAGATTGCCCAGCACCATGAGCAGCACCAGGGCCGAAGCCACGACACACTCCACCGCGTTGAGCGCACGGAACACCAAGCGACCTATCGCGAGCCCCACGGGGATCGTCACACCCGGCGCCCGGAACTTCAGAGGCGCCTCGATGAACGAGATCGCCACCACCAAGCCCAACCAGAATGCGGCCAGCGCTGCCACGCCTACATCTATGCGCGTCATGCCATAGCCGAAGCCAACGGTCCGAATAGCTCGTGATTGATCTGCTCCTGCGGGATCCCGAGAGACACCAGGTCTTCGTTGACGGCCGACATGAAGGGCCGGGGACCGCAGACGAACACCGTAGATAGCCTGTTGAGCGGCAGTCGGTGCAGGCTCATGCGACCGATACCGTGCGCGGGAAGCTCCACATGTGCCCGTTCGTACCACGTGTGCAGCCGGCCGGCGGGCAGTCGGCCCACCAGATCTGCCAACTCGTGTCGGTAAGCGTGCGCGGCAGCCGACTGATCGGCGTGCAGAACCACGACCTCTCGTGGCGACTGCGTGGCTACAAGCTCTTGCAGCATCCCCATGATCGGCGTGCAGCCGATGCCGGCGGATACCAGAACCAACGGATCCGTCGAATCGTCGAGCGTGAACTCGCCCATAGGTAGTGAGACGCGCAACTGTTGCCCCTCGAAGACGTTGTCGTAGATGAAGTTCGACACCTCTCCCGCAGGAGTACCACCACCACTGATCCGTTTGACGGCAATGCGCCAGTCACCCTGATGGGTGCCACGTGACAAACTGTATTGACGAATCTGCCTGGCCCCGTCAGGCAACGTGACCTGTATCGATACGTACTGTCCTGGAAGGAAACTCGGCAGATCACCGGATGCCCCGCGTAACTCGAACCCGGCCACGTCTGCCGATTCCAGCTGGCGGCGCACCACCGTGACCTGCTGCCACACATCGCCCGGCGCAACCCCCGCGGCGCCGTACAGCGCCTTCTCCCGCGTGATCAACTCATCGGCCATGAGCCAGTAGAACTCGCTCCAGGCCTTCGCGACCTCTTCGGTCACCGCGGCCCCCAACACCTCCGCGATTGCGGCGAACAGATGCTCGTAGACAATCGGATACTGCTCGGCAACAATTCCCAACGAGGCATGCTTATGAGCAATCCTGTCGAGCACCGAATCATACTGGACACCTTTGCCTTCCAGTACAAGACCGGCGAATGAAGCGATGGATGCAGCGAGCGCCTTCGGCTGCTCCCCCGCCGCTTGGTTACCGCGGTTGAACAGATCGCGAAGCAGCTCGGGATGCGCCGCGAAGAGCTTGGAGTAGAACAACGGTGTGATCTCGTCAATCGCCCCCGCCACCGCGGGGAGGGTTTGACGGATGACTGCCAGCGACTCTGCTGATAGCACGTGACTACTTCCTTTCCATTGTTGGACGGGCGATTTCGGCCACAGTCCACTGATCGAGGTCGGCGAAGAATGCCTCTTGCGCCGAGCGAAGTGCGTCGCGCAGGCGACAGGTGCGCCGGAGCGGGCAGGGCACGGCTCCCTCACAGTCGATGACCTCGCCGTCGCGCTCCAATTTGCGAACCAGCGATCCCACCCGACGGTCAAGTCCACCTTGCGTGATGCACACTCCCCCGCGGCGTCCGCGGGTGGATTCAATCGCGCCTATTTCCGAAAGCCGGGCAACGACTTTCGTAGCATGCGTGTAGGGCACGCAAAGTTGGACGGCGAGATCACCGGTGTGCAGCTGAGCGCCCGGCCCTTCGGTGGCCAGCCGCATGACAATGCGTAGACCCAGGTCGGTGAATCGCGTTAGTTGCACATAACTTGTATATGAGATGCAAGTTATGTCCCGATAGGGACTTTGGTCAGTACCTACCGCTACTCGGTGCTAATTTTCGGAATCTGCGTCACTTCTGATGTCGATGCGCCATCCGGTGAGACGGGCCGCCAGACGGGCGTTCTGCCCCTCCTTGCCGATCGCCAGGGACAGCTGGAAATCGGGGACGATGACGCGGGCAGCCTTACCCGCCTCATCGATCACCGATACCGATACCACCTTGGCGGGTGAGAGCGCATTCGCGACGAACCGCGCGGGATCCGGGTCGTAATCGATGATGTCGATCTTCTCGCCGGCGAGCTCGCTCATCACATTGCGCACCCGCTGCCCCATCGGACCGATGCAGGCACCCTTGGCATTGAGTCCGGAAACCTTCGAGGCCACCGCAATCTTGGAGCGGTGCCCCGCCTCACGGGCAACCGCGACGATCTCCACGGAGCCGTCGTGGATCTCCGGCACCTCCAGTGAAAACAGTTTGCGCACCAGATTCGGGTGCGTCCGCGACAGGGTGATCAACGGCTCGCGTGCACCTCGGGATACACCAACGACGTAGCAGCGCAGCCGATCTCCGTGGCGGTAGTCCTCGCCCGGCACCTGCTCGGCAGCCGGGATGACACCCTCGGATCCCTTTGTCTCGCTACCCATGCGGACCACGACAAGTCCCCGCGCGTTGGCCCGAGCGTCGCGCTGGATCACTCCGCCGACGATCTCGCCCTCGCGCGTGGAGAACTCACCGAACTTGTGCTCGTTCTCCGCATCACGCACTCCCTGCTGGAACACCTGCCGTGCGGTGGTGGCGGCGATACGGCCGAATCCCTCAGGTGTGGCATCCCATTCGGTGATGAGATTGCCGTCCTCGTCGGTCTCGCGGGCCAGCACACGGACCACACCCGTCTTGCGATCGAGTTCGATACGCGCGTTCGGCTCATGCCCGTCTGTGTGCCGGTAGGCCGTGAGCAGCGCCGATTTGATGATGTCAATCGCCTCGTCGACGGTGATGCCCTTATCGGCAGCCATCAGGTTTACCGCTGCGGGATCGATGTTCACGCGTCACCTCCAGTTTCGGCTGCCCCAGCCAGATTTAGTTCCTGCGGGTTGGGCGTTGTGAACTCCACCTGCACGACTGCACTCTCGATATCAGAGAACGCGAGATCACGGACGGTCCAGCCGGTGCCCTTGACCGGTTTACGCAGCACCACTTGTATTCCGTCATCGGTCGCGATGCCGATGCGGCCGAGCAGATCCTCACCATCGGCGAGGCGAATCTGCGCCAGCCGGCCGTGGGCACGTCGAAAATGCACCGGAGTGGTCAGCGGACGATCGACACCGGGTGTGGTGATTTCCAGGTCGTAGGCCTGCCAGTCGGAGTCGGCCTCGTCCAAGAATGCCGATGCGGTGCGACTCAGCGCGGCGACCGCGTCCAAGTCCACCGGAGCGTCCGAGTCGACCACCACCGTGATGCGGGCGGGAACCGTCTCTTCGTTGACGACGACACTCTCGATCTCGACGCCTGACCGGGAGAACTCGGGAGCGAGCAGCTCGATCACCTGGTCATCGGATGGCAGCCCCATGGCGTTTGTGGCTCCTCATCTTGAGTTGTCGGGCGGTTCAGCTTGCACACACTAGCCGGGACTCTCGTCCTGACCAGCACTCCACCTTACGCCCGGCGAGGGCTGTCATGCGCCAACCGCGCACACTGGCAGGATGGGCGAATGCTCAGAAGCCTGTCGCGCCGCGACCTGTTGATCGGCGGCGCCGCACTCGGCGTTGCCGTCGTGGCCGCCGCGTGCCAGCAGACACCCGATGCCAAACCCGAGGTGGGCGACCTGCTCATCCAGATCGACCTCGCCCAGCGCGATGCCACATCGGCGGCCGCAGCGGCCACTGCCAATGCCGAGCTGGCACCCGCGCTGACGGCCGTCGCGGCAATCCGCCGCGCGCACGGTGTCGCACTGACCAAGGAGCTCGCCCGCATCCCGGGCGCGACCACGACCACGCCGCCGTCCAGCACCACCACATCGCCGGCATCACCACCACCACAGCTTGAGCAGATCAAGACTCAACTCAAGGACTCGTCGAGATCAGCGATGGACCTGGCTACCAAACACAGCGGATACCGCGCCGGCCTGCTGGCCTCGATCAGTGCCTCGTGCGCCTCGGCGGCCGAGGTTGATCTGCCATGACCACAACCGAACCCACACCGCAGCCGGCCTCATCGGCCGACGACACCGCGCTGGCCGATGCCCTGGCGAACGAGCACGCAGCCATCTACGCGTACGGACTGGTGTCGGCACACTCGGTGCCCGACAACAACTGGCTGGTCACCGAGTGCCTCATCGAGCACCGGCTATGCCGCGAGGAATGCATCGCCAAGCTGCGTGGCCGTTCGGTGGCCGCGCCGGTGGCCGCTGCCGGTTACAAGACGCCGTTCCCGGTGAACACCCCCGCCGACGCCACCAAGCTGGCACTGCAGGTCGAGGCGGACACGGCGGCGCGCTGGCGCGCTGTCGCCGAACTTGCCGACAACGGTGACGATCGTGGATTCGCGGTACGGATGCTCACCGAGAGCGCGATCCGCGCGGCGCGGTGGCGGGTGGCCGCCGACATCACGCCCGCCAGTATCGCGTTCCCGGGAGGAACCGAAACCTAGGCGAAGTGTTTCTGGGTGTCGGTGATCAGACCGGACAGCCCGCGACGGATCACCGGCTTGAGATGGCGGGCCAAGCCCAGGGACGGCTCGATGAAGAAGCTCCAGGTGAACAGCGAGCCCGTCGCGGTGCCCACCACCTCGTAGAGCTCACCGAACCGTTTGGTGCCCGGGAAGGTCGCCGTCTCGACGGTGAACGCGTTGCGGTATCGCTCGGGGCTCTCCTCCCACACAATGAACCGCTCGTTGACGGCGGCACCGGGAAGTGCGAGCTTGGCGGTGCGGGTCGCGCCCACACCTCGCGGCTCCGGCGAAGTCCAGCCGATCTTGTTGATGGCCTTGCACCAGTGCAGCGGGCTTTCACCATTGAGTTCGGCCCACACCGTCGCCGCGTCCTTGGGCAGCGGGGTGGAGAATGTATACACGAAATCGCTTGTGTCGAAATCGCTTTCGACCAACGGGGCAAGCTTAAAAGACGGCATGTCTATACCTTATCGCCTACCGAAATCGCCTCCGTGACGGACGTCACCGCGTCGGCGACCGCAATGGACTGCGCCTCGCCCGTGAAGCGGTTGCGCAGCTCGAGGGTCCCATCGGCCCAACCGCGGCCGATCACCACGATCCAGGGCACACCGAGCAGCTCAGCGTCCTTGAACTTGACACCCGGGGAAGCGGTGCGGTCATCGAGAAGCACCTCATGACCCAACCGATCCAGGTCGGCGGCAAGCGCCTCGGCCCCCGCCCGCGCGGCCTCGTCCTTATTAGCGATGACGACGTGCACATCGAACGGCGATACCGCAGCGGGCCAGCGCAGCCCGAGCTCATCGTGCTGCTGTTCGGCGACAACGGCCACTAGCCGCGAGACGCCGACACCGTAGGAGCCCTGGGTGAGCCGCACCGGTTTGCCGTTCTCGCCGAGCACGTCGACGGTGAATGCGTCGGTGTACTTGCGGCCCAATTGGAAAATGTGGCCGATCTCGATCCCGCGTGCCGACACCAACTGCCCAGCGCCGTCTGGCGAGGGGTCGCCGTCACGTACCTCTGCGGCCTCGATGGTGCCATCGGGGGTGAAATCGCGACCGACGACGAGGTTGACCACATGCTTGCCGGGTTCATCGCCACCGGTGATCCAGCTGGTGCCCTCCACGATCCGCGGATCGACCAGGTACCGCACGCCGTTCGCGATCAATCCCTTCGGCCCGATGTAGCCGCGCACCAGGAACGGATGCTTGGCGAAGTCGGCGTCACCGATCAGCTCGTACTCGGCGGGCTCCAGCGCGGCACCAAGGCGCTTGTCGTCAATCTCACGATCCCCGGGGACGCCGACGGCCAGCAGTTCCCACTCACCACCGGGCTGGCGCACCTTCAACAGAATGTTCTTGAGGGTGTCGCCCGCCGTCACAGACCTGCCGAGATCGGCGGAGTTCGCCCAGTCCACCAGAGTCGCGATGGTCGGAGTGTCACCCGTCTCATGCACGACGGCTTCGGGAAGTCCCTCGACGGGCCGCGCCGGCGGTGCCGGTGTGATGACCGCCTCGACATTGGCTGCGTATCCGGATTCCACGCATCGCACGAAAGTGTCTTCCCCGGTGGGGCTTTCGGCGAGGAACTCCTCGGATGCACTACCGCCCATGGCTCCCGAGGTAGCCGCCACAATCACATAGTCCAGACCCAGTCGGCCGAATATGCGTTGATACGCCTCGCGGTGCGCGTGATAGGCCGTCTTGAGCCCGTCATCGGAAGTATCGAATGAGTACGAGTCCTTCATGACGAATTCGCGCCCGCGCAGAATGCCCGCACGCGGACGCGCCTCGTCCCGGTACTTCGTCTGGACCTGGTAGAGGATGACCGGGAAATCTTTGTAGGAGCTGTACTCCCCCTTCACGGTGAGCGCGAAGAGCTCCTCGTGAGTGGGGCCGAGCATCATGTCGACACCGCGCCGATCCTTGAGCCGGAACAGCGAATCGCCGTACTCGGTCCACCGGTTCGTGGTCTCATACGGCGCGCGCGGAAGCAGGGCGGGCAGCAGGATCTCTTGGCCACCAATGGCATTCATCTCTTCGCGAACGATGTTCTCGATCTTGCGGAGGACCCGAAGACCGAGCGGCAGCCAGCTGTACACACCCGGCGCAATGGGGCGCACATAGCCTGCGCGGATGAGCAGCTTGTGGCTGGGAACCTCGGCGTCGGCCGGGTCGTCGCGCAGCGTGCGTACAAAAAGCTCGGAAAGTCGGGTAATCACGGTTGCACAGCATATCGGCGCGCCGCCCGGGCCTCCGGCTAGCATCGAGCGCATGCGTGCGTGGGCGATCATTCCGGCGGTGGCGATGTTCGGCCTGGGAGTCGCGGCACCGGCCGACGCTGCCCCGGCCACAGTCAAGTACTCGTTGTCGGCCATCGGAATCGGCAATGCCGACTTCACAGTGTCCTACCAAGACGGGAGTCAGCTCCGGGAGGAGTCGGGACACACGTTCGCCGGGTATTACTGGGAGCGCACGGTGAAACTCACCGGAGCCCCGCCGGTTCTTCGAGTGACCGCAGCCGGACCTGCGAGTGTGTTCCGGATGTCCTGTCACATCACCGTCAATGACGGCATTCCCGTCACCAACGGACTGTTGTTCCGCGCTGGGGACTACACCCCGCAGGACTGCTAGGCGGGCTGCTCTTCGTCCAGGCCCTGGTCGTGCGCGGACTGCGCCTTCTGCGCATGGGCGACGTCGGCGGCGCTGTAGCTGATGAACAACGCTGCCACCCCCACCAGCACGGCTGTTCCGGCAATCCACAGCAGGCCGTACGTGTAGCCGTGGTCGAGGGCGTGCAACTGCGCTTGGTTCATGTTCTGCACCGGCCCCTTGGCGCCGCCTAGGTACAGCGTGCGCGAGGTGATGATCGCCTGGATGATCACCAGAACAATTGGGCCACCCAGGTTTTGCAGCATGAGAGAGATGGCGGACAGCGGCCCGATGCGGTCGGCGTCCACACCGGTGATGGCCGACAAGATCACCGGCACCACGATGGTGCCGATCCCGAGTCCACCGACGAAAATAAGCGTCGCGAAATCCGGGAAGTAATCGATGGCCCGGTCAACCGTCGAGCCGTACAACATCGCCGCGAACACCACGACGCCGCCGCACAGGATCAGCACCCGAGGCGCCATGCGCGTGACGAGTTGCGAAGACAGCGCCAGGCCAATCCCCATGCCGACAACGAAGGGAATGGCAGAGACTCCGGTTCGCAGCGGGCTGTATTTCATCAGGTCCTGCATGTACAGGCCGATGGTGATAGTCAGGGTGAAGAGCACCCCGCCGGCCATGAAAATCGCCGCGAAGGTGGCAACCCGATTGCGGTCCTTGAACAGGCTGAGCGGCAACACCGGGTTCTCCGCGGTGCGTTCGACGATCAGGAATGCGATCAGAAGCACGGCGGCGACGACCAGCGACACGATCGTGTAGGGGGAATCCCATCCGCGGTCGGGACCCTGGGTGAAGCCGAACACCGCGGCGGTACAGCCGAGTGTGGCCAGCACCGACCCCGTGACGTCCAGCTTCATCGGTTCACGTTCGGTCTCGGACAGTGATCGCACGGCGAGGTAGATCATCAGCGCACCGGCGGGCACATTGATAAGGAAGGCCAGACGCCAGGACACCTCGGCCAGCGCACCGCCGACGATCAGTCCGGCGATGGAACCCACGCCCGTCATGGCACCGAACACCGCGACGGCAGCGGTACGCAGCGGCCCCTTGGGGAAGGTGGTCGCTACCAATGCCAGCGCCGTGGGAGATGCGATGGCCGCACCAACACCCTGGATGAGACGGAAGACGGCCAGGCCGATGTCCTCCTGCGCGAGACCCACCCCGATGGAGGCGAGGGTGAACAACGCGATGCCGCCGATGAAGACCCGCTTACGGCCGAAGGTGTCGCCGAGGCGTCCGCCGAGCAACATCAGCCCGCCGAAGGACAGCATGTATGCGGTGATGACCCAGCTTCGGGTGGCATCGTTGAGGTGCAGCTCGGCCTGAATCTTGGGCAGCGTGACGACGGCGATGGTGCCGTCCATGGTGGCCAGGAACTGCATACCGGCGATCGCGATGACGGCGTACAGGTAGTGCCGGGACGGCAGAAGTTCTCGCGCCTTTTGAGTGAGCTGCTCGACGCTGAGGGCAGGCATGGAGGACACCTTACCGTCCTCTTAACGTGCCCTTAGGTCACGAAGAGGCGCCGTAAGCAGCAACGGGGCCGATCACGATGATTGCCGGCGGCCTAATGCCCTGCGAGCGAATGCGCTCTGGCGCGCTGGCCAGGTCCGCGCGTAGCACCCGTTGCTCATCAGTCGTGCCGTGTTGCACCACCAATACCGGGGTATCCGCAGGTCGGCCCCCATCGATGAGCACCTTCGCAAACTGCTCGATGCGCTCGACGGCCATCAGCAACACGATGGTTCCCTTCAAGGCAGCAAGCGCATCCCAATTGACTAACGATTCCGGGTGTCCCGGCGCGACGTGTCCGCTGACGACCACGAACTCGTGGTTGACCGCACGATGGGTGACGGGCACCCCGGCCGCCGCGGGGACGGAGATTGCACTGGTGACACCGGGTACGACGGTCACCTGGACGCCGGCCTCGGCGCAGGCCAACACCTCCTCGTAGCCGCGGGCGAAGACGAACGGGTCCCCACCCTTGAGACGGACGACGAACTTGCCGGCCTGTGCCCGTTCAACGAGCACCCGGTTGATCTCCTGCTGGGCCATCGCGCGGCCGTAGGGGATCTTCGCGGCGTCGATGACCTCGACGTGGGGACCAAGATCCGCCAGAAGTTCGGCGGGGGCGAGCCGATCGGCGACAACCACATCGGCCTGCGCCAGGAGACGACGTCCACGGACGGTAATGAGATCAGGATCACCCGGTCCCCCGCCGACCAGCGCCACGCCCTCGGGTCTCGTTTCGGCGATTTCGGTGATGAGCCCGCGCTGCAGCGCCTCGTGGATGGCCGAACGCAGAGCGGCGGACCGCTTGTGCTGACCACCGGTCAAGACACCGACAGCGATGCCGTCGTGATTAAAGGATGCCGGGGTGACGGCGGTGCCCTCCCGGGCGGAATCGGCCCGGACGCAGAAGATGTGGCGTCGATCCGCTTCGGACACGACCGCGGCATTGACGGCCGGGTCGTCGGTGCAGGCGATGGCGTACCAAGCCCCATCCAGATCGCCGTCCTGATAAGGCCTGAGGTTGAGGGTGATCGAGGCCATGCCTTCGACAGCCGGAGTGGCGCTGGGCGCGATCACGTGGACATCGGCGCCGCTGGCGATCAGCAGCCCGAGGCGCCGCTGCGCGACGGATCCGGCGCCGACAACTACGACCTTGCGTCCGGTGAGGCGCAGGCCCACGAGGTAGGCGTCATGAGTCACCGCGCGAGTTTACGTGGACGTGGATCACGGGGCTGGGTTAGCCATGCTCTAATCGGTCCCAGTGCAACCGAATCGTATGCAACCAGCGGAGTTGGCCCAGGCCGCGATGACTGCTGCCCTCATGGGCGCGATCGCCGTGGTCTCTATCGTGCTGCCGGGCGCCGTGGTGTTCGCCTGGCTGGGAGCCGTCCCGATGGGAGTGCTCTGTTACCGGCATCGCATCCGGGTGGCACTGGCCGCATGTGTCGCCGCCGGCCTCATCAGCTTCCTGATTGCGGGATTCGGCGGCCTGGTTTCGGCGCTGACATGCGCGTACATGGGAGCCATCGCAGGCCAGGTGAGGCGCCGAAATCGCGGCGCGGCAACAATGTTGGCCGTCGCGGCGCTGTGGGGTGTGGTGGTCTCCTCTTTCTGTGTCGGCGTGTTCGCGGCCCTGAGGAATCTGCGCGAGGTTGTTCTGGGTGCGGTGGCCGCCAATGTCGGCGGGTTCGCGACGCTGTTGAGCGGCGTGCCGATTCTCGGCCCCGCCGCAACGGGATTGGATCACGCCGTACAGGGTTGGATCGTGCACTGGCCCTGGTTCTTCGGAATCTCGGTGTGGCTCATCGTCATCTTCGGAACATCGTTCGGATGGCGGGTACTCACGCCGGTACTGCGGCGGCTCGAGGAAGTGACCGACCTGTCGTCGGTCGGGATGCTGCCCGCCGGACACGACGGTGCACCACCGGGTCCGCTGCCGACCGTTCTCACCGCTGCCGGTTATCGATATGCCGGAGCGGACCGGGATGCCCTGGCCCCGGTGTCCATGAGCGTCGACGTCGGCGAACATATCGCGGTGACCGGCGCCAACGGCTCCGGCAAGTCCACCCTGATGCGCATCCTGGCGGGCATCACACCCACGACCGGCACCATCGAACGCCCCGCCGGAGTGGGCCTGGGTCAGGTGGGCGGGACCGCGTTGGTCCTGCAGCACCCCGAGAGTCAGGTGCTGGGACTACGTGTGGGCGACGACATCGTGTGGGGGCTGCCGCACGACCGCGAGATCGACATCGAGAGCCTGCTCGGTGAGGTGGGGTTGAGCGGGATGGGCGATCGGGACACCGCGGGTCTCTCGGGCGGAGAGCTGCAGCGGCTCGCGGTCGCCTCGGCACTCGCGCGGGAACCCGCTCTCCTGATCGCCGACGAGGTGACCACCATGGTGGACCACAACGGCAGGCAGACACTCATCAACGTGCTCGACGGACTCACCTCCCACCACGATCTGGGGCTGGTGCACATCACGCATTACCCGCAGGAGGCCAATGCCGCCGATCGGGTGGTGGCGCTTGGCCGCAGCGGCACCGGGGCCGCGCGTGAGCCTGCGGAACACCCATCCCCCGTCGAATCTGTCGGAGCAGAAACGATTCTCGATGTAAGGGGAGTCTCCTTCGACTACGCGGCCGGAACCCCATGGTCGCAACCGGTGCTGCGGGATGTCTCTTTCCAGGTTCGTTCCGGCGAGGGAATACTGCTCTGTGGCGGCAACGGCTCCGGCAAGTCCACCTTGGCCTGGATCATGGCGGGCCTGCTGGATCCCTCGGCGGGCCAATGCCTGCTCGATGGCCGTCCTGCCGCGGAACAGGTTGGCGCGGTGGCGTTGTGTTTCCAAGCCGCCAGACTTCAACTGCTGCGTGGGCACGCCGGGGCGGCGGTGGCCGCATTGGCCGGATATTCGGCCACCGACACCGACAGCATTGCTCGCGCATTGGCCTCGGTCAGCCTGGATCCGAATATTGCTGGGGTGCTTATCGATCGGCTCAGCGGCGGCCAGCTGCGGCGAGTCGCCCTGGCCGGACTACTGGCCCGCTCGCCACGGCTGCTGATTCTCGACGAGCCATTGGCGGGTCTAGATGTCGACGCGCAGGCCGACCTCATAGATCTGCTGGTGCGTATCCGCAACCAGGGGCAAGCCGTCATCGTGATATCCCACGACACTGACAGCCTGTCCCCGCTGTGTCCTCGCACCATTCGTCTCGAACAAGGTGAGTTGGTGACCGTCGGATGAGCCAGCGACGCCCGTTGATGCTGATGCGGCCGGTGCCTGGGCCGTCTCCTATCCACGCGCTCTGGGCCGGAACAAAACTCATTGCGGTGCTGGCAATATCGGTGCTGCTGACCGTGATGCCGTCCTGGACGGCGATCGGGCTTGTCGCCCTGCTCATTCTTGTGACGGCCGGGCTCGCCGGGATCTCCCCCACATGCATCCCGTCGGTTCCCCGGTGGGTCTGGCTCCTGGTGGTGGCGGGCAGCCTGTTCACGATTGTCAACGGGGGCGCTCCCGAGCTGAAGCTCGGACCCGCCACCATCGGTGTCGGCGGCTTCCTGGATTTCCTGCGCGTCACCTCACTGGGCCTTGTCCTGATCGGCCTGGGCGCGGTGATCTCGTGGACCACCCAAGTCGCCGATATCGCCCCGGCGGTGGCGCTCTTGTGTCGGCCGCTGCGCATCCTGCGCGTGCCGGTCGATGATTGGGCGGTCACCATTTCCCTGGCGTTCCGGATGTTCCCCATGCTGTCCGAAGAGTTCCGGCTGTTGGCGGCCGCACGCAGACTCCAGCCGCCACAACCGGAGAAGCCCTCGCGGCGTGCGGAAGTCGTTGATCTCTGCACCGCCGCGATGGTCGTCTCGTTACGCCGCGCCACCGAGATGGGCGACGCCATCACGGCACGGGGCGGCGCAGGGCGGATCTCGGCGCACCCGATCTATCCGGGATGGCGCGACGCTTTGGCGGCAGTGGTGCTTATCGGCGTCTTCGCGCTCGCATTGGCGCTGGGCTGAACCTAGGGCCGAAAACTCTTTTGTCACAGTAGTTTCTGCTGTCACATCGAGAACTGTTTTGTCGGTGGGCATCGTTAGCATTCGAACATGGGTTCGATTGGAGTGTTGGAGGCGGCAGTTGATGCCTTCTGCGCTGAGTCTATCCAGGAGCTGACCGCATCTGAGGCGCTGACGGTGCTGGCCCGGTTGGAGGTTGTGCAGCGCCGATTGTCTGCCAGCGGAATGGGGTTGGTGTCGAAGGTGACGGCCCAGGCCTCTCCGGTGGAGCTCGGTGGTACTTCGTATGCCGATGTTCTGTCGCGACGATTGCATATCAGTCGGGGTGCGGCTCGGCGCCGGATCGCTGATGCCGAACAATTGGCGCCGCGGCAGGCCCTGACCGGTGAAGTACTGGCGCCGCAGCTGCCGAATATGGCCGAGGCGCTATGTCGGGGCGAGGTCGGCGAGGAGCATGTACGAATCATTCGTGGCTTCTTTGATCGACTACCGATCGTGGTGGACGCGCCGACCCGCGAGGCCGCCGAACAACAACTCGCGGCCATGGCGGCCCGGTTTGGGCCCGAGGCGCTGCGGATCGGTGCCGATCGGATGATGGCGTTGTTGAATCCCGATGGTGAGTTCTCGGATGTGGATCGGGCACGACGACGTGGGATCAGCATCGGGCAGCAGGGTTTTGACGGCATGTCACCGATTAGCGGCCTACTCGATCCGGAGACCCGTGCATATCTGGATGCAGTGTTCTCGAAACTGGCCGCACCCGGTATGTGCAACCCGAACGATCAAACACCTCTCGTGGACAGGGAACCGGCCCCCGAGGCAGCCGAACGCGATCAACGCACATCGGCCCAACGCAACCACGACGCCCTGCGCGCGAGCCTGCGATCCACCCTGGCCTCCGGGCAGCTCGGCTCCCATCACGGACTACCCGTGACCGTCCTCGTAACTACCACTTTGACCGAGATCGAAGACGCCGCCGGGGTGGCGATCACCGGCGCCGGCACCCGGCTGCCGTTGCGTGATCTGATCCGCCTGGCATCGCACGCCCACCACTATCTGACGATCTTCAACGACGACGGCCGACCGC